>DASTAS010000036.1:0-95282 GCA_035712465.1 Candidatus Angelobacter sp. | reverse complement strand
TGTCGCGTGTGCACCAGATGGAGGTCGCCCAATCACCAAGCAGCCTGGCAAACGCCTGGGTACCCCACTGTGCAAACGCAGCTGCCAGGATCTCTACGTCTGTGGCGACGGGTGAAATGTCAAGCGCGGCAATCAATTCCTCTCTGTTATCAAGGCGTCCATCCCAAGTAATCAGATCTCCGCTTCTGCAGTGATACGGCTGTCTCTCAGAACGCGACTCTGGTATCACGTCGAACGCACAATATAGAATTCCGAGATTCCCAACGGCATGGTACATATTTCGGTCGAAGTACTGATTCGATACCAGATCTTTTAGTGTGACGAGGGTCTCCTGGGTCACCGGCTCTCCATCTCGATTCCAAATACCACCCTGGATACTCATCGCTTTGTTCTCCTAACATTTTCCCCACACCAGATATCTGCGCTGCACATCGCTTCGTTCATTAACTGGAAGGCCGCCAACTTCTGTCCAAGCGTGCGCCTTGAATGGAAATTTCTGCGCGCCAAGCACCATCTGCGCGGAAATCCCATAATTCCGAAGCAAACATGTCATTACAGCTGAGCGTTGCAAGCACATGACCCGCTTTGGATACCAAATACAAGCCAAGTTTATTGCTCTGCACACTTGATCCACCAGGTCAGATGAGTGGGGGCGACTCGCGACAGGCCATTGCTGCACGCAATTGTGAATATGACCAAAATTGCCATTATGAACAACGTCAAATACCAGTAGGCCGATAAGCGCTTTGTAAGTCAGCCAACGTTTGTCCAGGTCGTCAGAGAAGGTCTTGTGAGACTGTAGTAGGCGCAGGAGGCCAGGAATAGGTTGCATTGATCGAGGTCCTGCATTTATAAGCAGCCCATGATTTCTCAGCGATGCGATAAACTCAAACAGGTCTGATTGGAGCTGAATTTGTGAGATGTTCGGAAATTCATGAGCGAGGTGCTGAAGGATTTCTTCCTCCTTCCGATTGAGTTTCAATTGATCCCAGATCAAGATTCCGACCGGCGTGAGGCCAAAGCAGACACCCTGGTCCACATCTAGCAGAGCGGCGCCATCGTTCGTGGCAATCACGCGAACCGAATCTGCTGGCCTTCCAATCACGAAATGATGTCCCTTGTCATAGGATCTCCAGCTCTGCAGCAGATTTGATGGACTGGGTACGATTTGGACCCGAATATTAGCCTTAAGACCAGGGCGTCATTTTGCAGGGCTGAGAGTTTGCCAACTTCAAGCGCCGCATATGATCTCCCAGGTTTTTCGTCCGGGAAACAAAATTGTGTTGCGTGTAACAGTTTCAGAAGATGAGTGTTCTCTAAGAGACGATTTCAACACAGAATCAAGACTATCCCGCCATCATCGTCTTAGTGGTGAGCCTTAGGCCTCTTGTTCATTGTGTTCCGAAAACACAAGATTAGAAACTTCTATCCTGCGATTCGTGCCTCTCGTCCAAGTGGACGATGTACACAAAACTGCGATTCATGACGATGCTTTGCTCTCGGCTTGCGTGATTATGTGCGCCGCTGTTGTGAATACGGCGCCAGTTATATGCAGTCGCATTAGATAGACCCGGGCATTACTTTTTTCTGCTGCGCGCGTCCCACGCGTGGCGCTCCGAGAAGCGTCACATCAACACCTGTGCAGCCGGGAACAGTTGGTCCCCAAACCAAGCTGTAGCTGAGTTACTGACGGAGGCTGCTGCGGAGGGCTCTGCTGGCTTGGAACGCAGAATTGTGATTCGATGAACACTAAAACCGGGATTATACTTTTGCCGACAGAGCTCCTGAATACTTGAGAGAGAACCCGAATGCGACCAAGTTCGACCAACGGTGTTTGGAATCACGCGAGGAGACAGTCCGTGATCCTGCTGGTCATGTCGGCGGCATGCTTGCTCGTCACTTTCCTTATTCGACTCGTTCCGTCAATCCAGGATGTCATCTCTGGTCGAACCGAATATATGCCATACATTGCCAATCAAGTAGCGGAAAGCCTAGCTGCGCAGGAGCACGGGCAAGAACCGATAATTGTCGCGGCACAGGTGAAACAGGACTGCCGCACCATTCCCACGACCGACAAATTCAATGATCAACAGCTTTATTTCGTTATCACCTACACTGAGCAGGCACACTCCTTCTGCATTACCGAGTATGCTCTCCCTCAAGGTAGGCAACCCCAGGACTCGATTACCCTGAGTGAGGAAATTGGCAGGAATTACGGCGCACCACTGCTTGGGCCGGTCCCGGTCGTGCCGATAGGACACCTGTTTAAAGTTCTGCCGGATTTCATCATCGACATGATGAATCCGCGAAAAAGCCTGAATCGATCCGGGGCAACCATCAGCTTCGATTCACACACCAGCGCTTCTTTCTCCGTACCTACAACGGATGGGGGGCTCAATCTCAATCTTTTTACAATCCGTGATTTACTGGCCGCAAAGTATGCGAAGACGAATCGACTATTGAATTGGGTGCTGTTGGTGTTCTCTTTGAGCGGGTCTGGATTGATTGTTTGGATTGCAAAGCAATATGCGCGATTTGAACGGCACTGCCTTGCCTATGGCTACACACTTCCATTGCAACACTACTTGCGTGCAGACTTGGATGCACTGAGTACTCGCTTGCGACAGGAGCACTTGGAAGGTCTTCAGAAATTACGGGCTCAAGACAGGGCTGAGAGCTTGGCGCGCCGAGAGCACAATGTTTTGCGAGAACGGTTGCTGGCCTTGCGAGAGCTCTCGCGCGATGAACTCCAAAAGCAGCAAATCGACATTTGTCTTAGGGACAATCAGGTAGAGGAGATGCGAAATCTCGTGCGCAGCGTTGAGGTCCGTACTGAGGCATCTCCGGAGGAGCGCCTGCGTCAATTGCTGGAGTCGGTGAAGGACTATTCAGATGAGGAAGAATGGGAACGGTTCCGTGCAAAAGCAATGAGCATTTGCGAAAATCTCGGTTTTAGGACCGCCAGGGAGTTTGTTGTGCAGCTCAGAGACGAACTCAAGGCTTTGGCCCGCTTGCAAGAGATGAAAGAGAGCGGAGCGGTCACGGAAGAAAATTAGGCTGGTGCAAAGAGTGGCCCTGACGGGATCAAAACGGGGGCTTAGTGGTGTGCTTTGACAAGAATTGCGACGCCGCAGGTATCGAAATTATGAGAGCTTTGCCCGAGAATTGTGCCGTTTCCAGGCATTTGCGCTATTTTGATTGCAAGGGAAGACCTCGAAACCATTGATCGATCATGTTATCGACGGCGTTCTGTTCTTTTTCTAAGGTCGTTAGCATCGTGCGCGAAATTTTGTACTGAAAGAGGCCCAAGAGCAGAGAATTTGCCGCGGCCGTAGCGCTCGCCTTTGGCACATGTATCTCCTTTTCGATTCTCCTGGCCAGAATTCCAATGATTTTGTCGATATGAGATAGGGCGAGCTTGCTCCAGCCTCTTTTATCCGATAGCGCTGCCTGCATCAGCAAGCGCGCAGAATGGGGACTTACCGAGAAATACCACATCCGAACTGCCTTTCGGAGCAAGGCAGAAAATTCACCCTCTTCTTCCTCCCCCGACATGACCATTAAGAACCGGGCAGGGTCAATTGATCGCGCTACCGCTGCTGTCAGGCAGTCCAGGAAGAGCTTTTCTTTGTTAAGAAACAGCCGATAGATTTCAGGTTCTTTGACACCTGCCGCAAGAGCAATGGCCTTAGTGCTCGTGCCATGATACCCGTGCTTCGCGAATAGCGCGCTCGCAGCCTCAAGTATCGTCTCGAGATTTTTCGACGCTACCACTCAACAGAACTCCGTAAATCACGGTTGGATTGCTCGCTGCGAGCAGCCGTTGATTTTATATTTATTCTGAGAATTCTCACAGAAATTCATGCCATTGAGTCCACTTAATAATTACATGGCAAAACCCGTGCTTTCCCTTCCTTTATCTTTCCGATTCCTCTAGTTACTTTTCGCCTCGGGAGTGTCTGTGGCGATCACCTGATGTGCGTCTTTTGCTCGCCCGCTTGTAACGTGAGCGCTCTTCACAAACGGTGTCACAATTTCCGGCGTAAGAAGAAACATTCCAATTGGAGGACACCGTGAAAAATATAGTATTACGAGCGCTCGTGGTACCCATTATGCTGCTGGCTGTTACTGAGGCTGGGCGACCTACCGCTCCTCCCACTCCAACGCAAACGGCTGCAGCCGTCGATGGTCCCGTACCGGTATGTTGGCCAAACCCGTGCACTCCGACGCCGTAAAGCGGACAAAAATCAATCTTTCTCTAAGGTGGAGGCTGGAGTAATCTGGCCTCTAATTTTATGAACTTCATTTCAGTAACCCTGATCATCGCGCCGGCAGTTTTACGGGCGTGGCTGATTGCGATTCTGCTTCGCAGAGACCTGCATCGGCAATTTAGGGTGTTTTTCCTCTATAACGTGTTCGCCGTTACAGCGGCCGTGATAAAGCTTGCGGCAATGTCCATTGGTTATCGCACTTACTTCGTTGTGTTTTGGATAACTGAGGTTCCGTATGTGGTATTGGAGCTTCTCGCGATGTTAGAAGTGTTTCCAATCACATTTAAAACATTTTCGTTATTGAAAGTGTTTCGACGGATGTTATGGGCAGTCGTTGCTGCGACGATCGGGATTTCGCTGCTGCAGCCTATTCTGATGCCGCCGCAGCATGCGAATCGGCTTCTCGCGTGGATTTATTCACTGGAAATCGGCGTCCGATATCTTCAAGGAGGAATTTTCTTGCTTTTCGTCGCCCTGGTGAAATTCTGGCAAATCGAATGGCGCCAATACACGCTGGGCATTGTTTTGGGATTTGGAGTCCTGGTGGTTGGGACACTAACACCTGGGATGCTACGTTCTGAATTCGGAACAAACTTCACCTCCACGTTCCAATATGTTCCAGCCGTGGCATACATAGTTGCGGTATTCATCTGGCTGTTTACGTTTTATAGGCCCCCGGCACTCGATCCGTTAGAAACGACGCGAGCTCCGTTGAACCCAGGAGAGGTTGCAAACATGATCAAACGATTTGCCGCCAGCATCAAGGAGAGTTGGCGATAGTGGCGATTCCGCTAGTATGGATTCCGGTTGCCCTCATGATAGGCGCAGTTGCCTATCTCATTGGGGAGCTTTTGTGCAGATTTCCGGCCCGCACGATCACAGAGGTCGAGCAATTCGTCCGTGAAGTGAGACTCGACGATTTAATGCCCCATCTTCATCCCAGAATTGACGATGTGCTCCGAGATAGTTTTCCACGAGCTCAGCTCCGCGAAGCGCAATTGCGGAGGCTGCACTTTATCCGTGAGTATTTGCAGAGAATGTCCCACAACTCTTTGGTGCTTATCCAACTGTCAAATACCGAAATGTGGCGGGAGAGCGTTGGATTATCCGGCATGGAAGACAGCGAGCAGTTCATGCAATTGGCAAGCGACCTACATAATGCCGCAGTTGAATTTCGGCTTTATGCTTTATGCACGCTTATCAGAATCCAGTTGTGGATGGTGTTTCGGGCAAACCCGTGGTCTCCCCTTTCTTGCCCCAATATCCCCGATCTCAAGGAAATCTTTGGATTCAAATTCACCGAATCTTATTTGCAATTGAAAGAAGCGGCGGGCGAATTATTCTTGGCGTACGGCCAAGAGTTTTATGACTGCATCATGTCCAAGATCTGAGCCCATTTAGCCATTGGGAATCTCGTTAGAACCCGTCGCTCTGTGCGGGCACTGCGTTCTCCCACTTTCCTGCTTTTGCAAATCTTTCGCGATTGACAGTCCTTCTGCAATTGCTGTATTGTCCCGGCGTGGTTGTTAGTGCTTACTAACAATTTGAATAGTGAGTATTAGGACGCGATTCGAGAAGGAGCGCCTCCACCTTAGTCGGGGCTGCATAGAACATAGTCCCCGTGCGACAAGTTATTCTGCGGCCAGCGCTGCGTTGGTCGCAACAAACTTCGAAGCGACACCCCCGCTTCGAACAATCTCACAACGATGTTCCCCAGTTAGCTGTAGGGGGCCGAGGCTGGGACTCCTGTCGGACCCTACAACGAAATTACTCAATTTCCTAATGTGACGAAAGCGGGCTTAGAGCGTACCCCCTTACCACCAAGCAAGGCGCGCTCCACCGGGGCTGCCGGGAAGACGGCCCCGGTGCTTTTCATAAGGGGAGCTGTTTCTCGTGAGGTCGATCTCTTTCGCGAGGTCTGGTCTTTCGGCGGCAGAAAGCGAGCAGGGACACGCGAAATTGGATTAGTAGAGAGCGATTGTGAGAGTGCACATCGTCGTTCACCCGCAGTGACGACTGCACTCCGCATGGGGGTCGTAGCACGGGCGGCCCCCAATCCCCGCGTTTAAGTCGGTTGTAAAAAGTTATTACGGTCAAAACAGTTCCTGATCGTGAGGCGCCGCCAAGGATAAGAACCCCGCGGGGATTCAGCAACGAGTTTGGAGCGCAACACCCCCGACTTACCACCAAGGCCGCGCTCCGGATGGGGCCGCTCGGGCGGCGGCCCCATCGTAGTGGACGCAAGTTTTGTAGAGAAAATCGTTCAATCATGAAACGTTTGTAGATGCTGGAACACTTAGTAACACCGGATTAATCAGAGTTGAGCGCGACTTCGTTCTCTTCCGGATATTACGTCGCTGCTCTGATGGATGAGCCTCCTTCTTTGTGTTTGTTGTGAGCCTTTAACAGAGAGGGAAATCACCATGCATCAAAGAGCCACTCGCTGGCTGTTGGTTGTGCTGTGCTGTTACGGTTTTGCTCTTGCCCAGAGTTCTCCTGACGTGGAACAGGGGATGAAGGCTTTTGGCTCGTATTCAGGCGGGGCCATCGATCATATCAGCCTGAGTAATGGCAATGCATTCGTGCAGGGGAATCTGTTTAATTATTCCCAGCGCGGCGGAGAGTTCGCGTATCCGGTCACCTTCCAATACAACAACAAGGCTTTCAGCCAGTACCAGACACCTTGTCAACCGGGAACCAAGCTGGGAACTTTTACCTGCCCATTGCGGATAACCATTCTTTTCGGCCCCAATCCGCTGCGTTCCATGGACCGGAGTAATGGCAACACCGCCACCGTGGGTTACGAGGGGCTGCCAAGCGTCGGCAGCAGCGGCACCATTGATACCACCTTGCAAGAGAGTGGACGGGAGATTCTTGTCTCCAGCCTGTCGGTGGTGACTCCGGATGGCTCGACCCACCAGCTGGTCAAGACCGATACGGGCATGACGACGGTGGATGGTTCCGGTTTCTTCCTCAACAGCAAGGGCAATCTTCTCGATCGCAATGGAACACTTCTCACGGGCGGCCTGGGTACTCTCGCCCAAGACCGGAATGGAAATCAGATCTCATTCAACAGTTCAGGTGTGTGGGAGGATACAGTCGGCCGCCCCATTCCCCCGGCTCCTGAGATTGCGCCCACCACGGTGAATGTGCCGGCCAGCACGGCCAGCCTGGGATCATGCCCTGTTCTTGATTATGAGTTTCAACCGGCAAGCTACGCCTACACGTGGAATCTGCCTACAACGAACGGGGGCACGCTCCCGCTCGTGCTGTGTTACACCCCCGTTTGGGTGCGCACAGGGACATCGAACAGCCCCCCTATTTTTGACGTGAACCAGGCGTTCTACATGCTGCAAAGCGTGGTCCTGCCGGACAAGACTTATTGGGCCTTCCAGTACGATGCCGCCGATCCCAACACCAGCACGTCTCTGGCCTACGGCGATCTGCTGAAGATCACCTTCCCCACGGGTGGCAGCATTAGTTACACCTGGGCGGGAACGACTCTTGGGAGCTGCGTTGGTGGCCGCTTCGTGCAAACCCGGATCGTAGACGCCAATGACGGTACAGTTCCCCAGAAATGGACCTATACGCGGGCCTTCGCGGTGGTGAACGGCCAGGGGACCGAAACTGTCACCGTTACCGACCCGCTGAAGAATGACACGGTCCATACTTTCACCGCGCTTGGTGATGGCATAACCCGCAGTTGCTCTTACTATGAAACCGGGACTCAATACTATCAAGGCGCACAGGGCGCGGGCACATTGCTCAAGACAGTGCAAACCGATTACCAGTGGACCCCGAATCCCTATGATTCGGTACTGCTCACCGGTGGCGTTGCATCAGAGGCAACCAGCGTCATTAACGTATTCCCGACTCATGTGACCACCACGCTTCCCAACGGCCTGGTCAGCGAAGTCGATACCGTTTACGACAATGCCATTACCTATCATGGACCGCTGGATGGCCTTACTTATAACATTAAGGAATGCCCCTCAACCGACCCCGGTGGGAATGACAATAGCGACTGTCATTATTATTTTTACGGAGACCAAAGGACTAATCCGGTCACGAACTATACCGCTTCTTACGGCAAGCCGACTGCTGTACGCGAGTACGACTGGGGCCAGGGAAAACCGGGACCTCTGCTGCGGCAGACGGTCACCACGTACGAATGGCAGGTCAACGGCGCTTACCTGACTGCGAATCTTATGGACTTGCCCGCCACGGTCAAGATCGCCGACGGCGCTGGTCATCTGTGCGCGGAGACAGATTACTTCTACGATGAGCCAGGGTATTTAAGCGCGCCCATCCCGGCCATAACCACCCAGCACGCCACACCGACGACAGTGCGTGGGAATCTCACCACCATCGACCGCAAGCTGAGCAACACCCCGTGCGCGGATTCGGCATCCTGGACTGATGTGATTAGTCACAACCATTGGTTTGATACGGGAGAGTTGCAGTCCTCCACGGATCCGCTGGGCCACTTAACCACACATCTTTACGATCCCGCCTACGCCGGCGCCTATCCTACTGAGACCTGCAATTCGCTCGGACAGTGCGTCAGCGGCACCTATGATTTCAATACCGGACTGCCGGCCAGCTTCACCAATGAAAACGCCAGTACACAGGCCAGCGGCAGCAGTATGGGCGATGCGGCGCACACCAGCACCTTCTCTTACGATGATCTGTGGCGTTTGACGCAGGCGCTCTCGCCGCCGGATCTTGCCAACAACAACGCCCAGGACTACACCAAATTCAGTTATCCTCCGACCGCTACGTTCCCCGAAACGGTAACGCGCCAGAAGAGCGTCACTAATGAGCTGGCTGACACCTTGACCGCCAACTTTGACGGCGTGGGCCGCATGTTTGAAACGCAGCACACCATGCCCGCCGGCCCGCCGGCCACCGTTGACACCGTTTACAATCCGCGCGGAGAAGTTGCGAGCGTCAGCAATCCCTACTTCAGCAAGACCGATCCAACCTATGGCACGACGCAAACGCAGTATGACGCGCTCGGCCGCGTCACCCAGGTCACGGCGCAAGATGGGAGCGTATCCAAGGTGGATTACAGCCAATATCCGACCGTTACCACAACCGATCAGGCCGGTAACATGCGCCGCACGCGCACTGATGCGCTCGGCCGACTGGTGGAGGTGGATGAGCCTGGCGCTGGAGCGAACTCGCCCGGCCTTCCGGGAACGGGTACTATCAACGTCTCAGGATCGCTGGCCAGTACCACCACCAGCACCAAGGCCACCGGCTCATTCACGGTGAATGGCTCGGAACAGCTATTCGCTACTCCCAGGCTCTGCAAGCCGGACCCTGTCACAGGAAATTTCATCTGTGACGCGGGCACCAGCACCTACGATTCGGGGAGCATAAGCGTGACGGTGAATGGATTCACCTCCACCACCAACTATGGACAGGGTGATACTACCGCCGGGTTAGCTCGTGTCCTGGCGGCTGGGTTCAACGTTGCCGGATCACCGGTTTCGGCCAATTATCCTGGCTCGGGGAGCACGGTATATCTTACGGCAAATCAGCCGGGCCCCGACTATGCCATGTCGCAAGCCTCGTCCACGAGTCAGCCGGTATATTTCGATGGGCCATCGTTTGCGTCCACACTCTCCGGCACTGCCCTGACCGGCGGCGCTTACCCGGTGACTACCTATGATTCCGGCACGCTCACGGTCACGGTTGATGGATTCAAGGCCAGTGCTTCCTATAATCAGAGTCTCAACAACAACCCTACGACCCTGGCTGGTTCGCTCGCGTTAGCGCTGAACGGCTCCGGCTCGCCAGTCATGGCTTCGCCCTCCGGAACCACGATCACGCTGACAGCAAGAACGGTCGGCACCGCTACTGATTACACGGTGACAGGCAGTTCCACGCGATCGTTCACCGCGTCGGGTGCCACGCTGGGTAAAGGCACGAATCCAACCGGTATCGACGCTCCTTTGGTCACACTCTACCAGTATGACGGGCTCGGCAATCTCCTTTGCGTGGAGCAGCACGGCGGCGTGTCCGGCACAGGCTGCAGTTCAGCACCGAGCTCTGACGCCACCAGCCCCTGGCGCGTGCGCCGCTTTACCTATGACTCGCTGGGACGGCTGCTCACGGCCCATAATCCTGAATCGGGAACCATCACCTACAGTTACGATCTTGACGGCAACCTGCTGCAGAAAATTTCGCCCGCTCCCAACCAGACCGGCACGGCCACCCAGATCATCAGCTACTGCTATGACGCGCTGCATCGTGTAATCGGCAAGGCATATTCGGAGCAGTCGTGTCCGCTGAGTACGCCGGCTGTTACTTACTCCTACGATGTTGGGCCGAATGCCATAGGCCACCTCACTGGCGTGACCGATCAGGCCGGCTCCGCTTCTTACAGCTATGACGTGCTGGGGCGGCTTGCGAGCGAGGCGCGTGTCATGAACGGCATTTCGAAGTCGCTCAGCTATGACTACAACCTCGACGGCTCACTCAAGGCGCTGCATTATCCCAGTGGCGCGATCATCAGTTATACGCCTGATTCTGCCGGACGCTTCACCTCAGTCGTGGACAGCATCAACAGCATTAATTACGTGACTTCGGCCGCATACCAGGCGGACGGGCAGATTACCGGCTTCGTCAGCGGCTATGGCGCAACGTTGGGCGGGATTACCAGCACCTTCACTTATAACAAGCGCCTGCAGCCGGTGAACATCTCCGCCAACACTCCGAGCCAGACCGTGTTTTCCATCGGCTACGATTTTCATCTGGGCGCGGGTGATAATGGGAATGTCTTCGGGATCACGAATTACAAAGACATGACCCGCTCGCAGAGCTTCACCTATGACCAGTTGAATCGGCTCACTTCAGCCCAGAACGCCGGGACCAACTGCGCTGCCACTACAGTGAACGGCAAAACCGAGTATTGGGGGAACAGCTATGGCTACGATGCCTGGGGGAACCTGGCCGACAAGACCATCACAAAATGCGGGGCGGAAAACTTCCATCCAGGAGCGGCCTCGGTCAGCAACCAGTTGCCTGGTTACGGGTATGATGCCGCAGGCAACATGACGTCCGATCCGACGGACGGTGTCAACTCCATCTACGATGCGGAGAATCGCATCGTCGCGGTCAATACGACGCAAGGCCTGTTCGCCTACACCTACGGAGCTGACGGCAATCGCGTTGCAAAATCAGGCACGGGCACAGGCACGCTCTACTGGTACATGACGCCGGGGATGATCGGCGAGAGTGATCTTTCGGGTGTGATGAAATCAGAATACGTGTTCTTCAACGGCCAGCGCGTGGCGCGTCGCGATTACCCCTCAGGTTCGGTCGCGTATTACTTCTCTGACCACTTGAAGACCGCCTCGGTGATCACCGACTCGGCCGGCAATATCAAGTCCGAATCAGATTACTACCCTTGGGGCGGCGAGTTGCAGCTCGTCAGCAACGACCCGAACAAATATAAGTTCACGGGCGCCGAGCGCGACAGTGAGAGCGGCCTTGACCGCATGGGAGCTAGGTATTACTCCAATGGCTTCAGCAGATTCACAACCCCCGATCCGCTGATGATCCAAAAGCAGAAACTCTTCGATCCTCAACAGTGGAACATGTATCAGTACTCTCGCAATAACCCGCTCCGATATGCTGATCCCTCTGGATTGTACGTTTGCGCCGATAGCGCGAAATGCGACTCGAAGCAAGATAAGGCTTTCGAGAAGGCACGACAGCATGACCTCAAATCCAGAGACGCTAATGTGGTGCGTGGCGCCGCAGCCTATGGCGCCCCAACAAGAGCGACTGGAATAACTCTTACATTTGGCGAGCCTAAGAATGGCAAGGCCGGGAACACCACTACAGGCACCCTAGAGCCTGACCCAGACCATCCGGGCACATACCGGGCTGTGACAACCGTGACCCTTAAAAACGGACTGTCCGGTACAGCGCTGGACGCTGCAGTGGCCCACGAAGGAACCCACGTAGCGGACGCGCAAGCCTTTGCGGCTACGGTCAGCTCTGACCTGATGCACTATGATTACTCGAAGAATCTCACGCAGTACCAAACGGAGGTAAATGCATATCGAGTGACACAGGCAGTCCAGGCGACCGCAAATGAAACGGCCTCGTATGGCCAATGTGCAGGCGGGCCATGCAACTTCGGTCCAGGAATCAGGAATATCGACCAAGTTATTAACCAACTGCTTGCCAATCCGGCAAACAATTACAATCTAACTCCAGACAACCCAGGGGCACGTCAGTTTCCTGCTGTACCCCCGCCGCCAAATAACTAACGGGAGTAAACGGCGATGAAATTAACGTTCTTAGTCGTGTTCGGCCTGCTGACTGCCGGAAAACCTGCCGTTACACGAAATGCGACACCCAAACCTCCGGATGAGTCACTTGTTATTCAGCATGCAGATATGCCGTCATATCCGGCGATGGCCAGGGTCGCTCATGTCACGGGCACGGTTCAAATCGAGATCACAATCAGAAACGGCGTCGTGGTCCAGTCGGAGCAAAGGTCTTCAGTACATCCGATTCTGATCAACGCAGCGTTAGAGAATGTGCGAACATGGAAGTTCAGGCCGGATGCAAACGCCAAGTTCTCAGTGACATATATCTATCTGCTCAAAAAAAAGAGGTCTGCTTCTGGAAACCCTCGGATCGAAATGGAGCTACCCTATCTGGTAAAGATCACGGCCCAACCGCCGCAAACCACCACAAACTATTAGCGGAACCATAATGCCAGCGTTCATGAAAAACTGCCCCCTTATCGGATCATGAATAGTTGCCCCTACAACACAAGCTGAGGGGCCGACGGAGCCGAGCGTAGTGAGGCCGGAGTCCTGCCCCGCTGGCCAACAACCCAGGTTGTACGCTGCTGGCGTTGGCAGCCAGATAGGGTACGACCGTTGCTCAAAGTCGAGGAATGGACGGACAATGCTCAGCCTACGGGGATGAGTTTAGGACGAAGTCATGTCCGCAAGTTGACGGACTTTGTAATCGAAACAGGACGTACTTTTGACAAAGACATAACGTTTACTCTGCAACCGATTTTGTGCAATGGAAGTCTATCTACTTAGGATCCTGAATACCTGCCGAAGGCCGGTGCGAGCGCCCTCCCCTTCTCTCTTCCAACCGCGGCAGGCATTTGGTGAGGGACAGTGGATGAACTGGCGGTTAAAGCCCCTTTCCCCGCGCGGCCCACGCGTCACTTTGGGCACGGAAACCTTCAGTGGTGTGTATGGCTGCTTTGTTTGGCGGTGGCTCGTGTTGGTGGGACCGCGATGTTGATGGTACGGGAAGGGTGATCCGTGCGGATGTGCGGCGGGCAGGACATGACATTTGGCAGCAGGTGCGTTGGATGGTGCGCCGCAAGTGCGGAGACGAGGCAGACGCCGGCTGGTTGCTGGAAGCTTCGGTTGAGCGGATTTCGCGCTACTTAGATCGCAAAGCCCAACCCGTTTTCGCGAGGGATGTTCGTTGGCTGCTTTTGACTGCCTTTTGCCGGTTGTTTCGCCGTTACACGAACAAACTGGATCGATTGAGACTGGTTGGAGATAATTCCAATCTGCCAGAATTGAAGCCGCAAGATGATTGGGGAACTCGTATAGAACGCCGGGCAGATTTGACAAGAATCTTGCGTCAGTTAAGTCGGAAGGGTTGTACTCTATTTGTGCTTCGGCTGGCTGGGTTCGACTGGTGCGAAATTGCTCGAGTTCTGCACCTCACTGAGGTGGCCGCCCGGCGTAGTTTCTGGCGAGAGATTAGGCGGGTTCAAAACGTCACGATCAAAAAGGCGGTGACTCGCAAGGAGAAGCTATAGCCGCAAGCCCGAGCGTCGGTACAGTGTTCAGGGCCTCCATGAACAAGGAAAGAGCAATAAAGCGTCGTTTATGCAGGTCGACTTCGGCCCGCGGGAGTTTGAGCTTTGAGGTCATGGAGCGGGAGCTTCTCCAGGCCTATGATCGAATGCTGCATGCCGATTGTCCGAATCCTCAGCGAGTCGGCTGCCCTAGGCGCGAGGTTCTTGAAAAGGCTGCAACCTCGATTGAATTTGTTACGAGGTCGCTTCTTGAACATTTGGGTCGATGTGCTCCTTGCTCCGACGAGCTGAGAGAATTGAATTTGCGGGCGAGAGTGGAATCAAAGCACTCCTCTGATTGAACGTCGAATTCCCCTCAAGGCACTGATTCCGAATTCCCGCACACTCTTATTTTTCCCAAATGGGCAATTAAGAAACTCTCAGACATCGTAAGCCAAGTTAACTGGCCGACTATTTTTTGCCCGGCGGATTGGTTTAACAGAATCTTTACTCCGCCGCGACTGCTAAGAGTCTTTTTTCAGTAACAACTTTCCTTTTGGCGGTCATTTTATAAGTAGAGGGGGAAATCTCTTGAAGGCGTGGCCGGAACTTAATCAGGTGACCTATGGACGTGAGTGTATCTCTGGAGGGGCAGATCTTTGTCTTGGCGGTAGCCAGAGAAGGCAATTTTGGAAGGGCGGCAAAGAAGCTTCACATTACTCAGCCCGCCCTTACTCGTAAGATCGGCGTCATGGAGAGACAACTTGGTACGCAGCTGTTCAAACGTGGGCATCACAATGTGGAACTGACGGCGGCGGGCAGGTTGTTCGTTCCTGAAGCACAGGCGTCAGTCTCGCACGCTCAACGTGCTTTTGAACTTGCACGGCAGCAGGCGCAAAGTGAAAATGGGCCGTTGCGGTTGGGGGTTGCGTCATACGTTCATAGTGATTTGCTGCCGATGTTACATCGTTGGCAGCTTCAGGAGAAAGGTCCTTCTCGGAGACTAGTTCTCGAAAGCGGTGTAACCCAGAACATCATAGAACGCGTCCTCCGGGGGGAACTCCACGCGGGCCTCGGCATCATGCCGATTGCCGATGAACAGTTGTGGGTCACAACCGTTGGGCGGGAGCCGCTTTGCGTTTGTATTCCGAAGAACCATCGCCTGGCGCAAAAAGCAAGCGTATCGGCAAAAGATTTGCATGGAGAGATTCTTTTCTGGTTTCCCAGAGTAGTGCATCCCGGTTTCTACGACCAAACGGCCGACTACATTCGGAGCCAGGGTGTGCAGCCGGTTTTCCACCAAGTCGGGTCTGGCAGTCAGGCCATGGAAATCGTCTCCCATGGTTTCGGATTGACGCTACTGCCGCGTTCGTTCAGCCGTTTTTCCCACACAGGAATCGTTTTCAAGCTCTTGGCAGATTTGTTCTTGAGAATTGAGACTGGGTTATTTGTACGGCAGGATCAGAGGCAAGAGGTGTTACAGCAAGACATGCGGCTGATGTTTTCCGAGCTTCGGGCATTTCGTTCAAACACGCAACTTTAAGTTGCTTACTTTATTCCGATGTTGATGACTTGTTGAACTTTCCGCATTCCGTTAACTTTGGCGATGTGTACGATGAGGCCAATGGAGCGTCTACATTCTTTTTCCACCTCACCAAGCGTTATGCCTGCGGAGCTTCGCAACGCCAATTGGGACAGTCGCAAAAGAGCGTCTTCGGCGCTGTTGGCATGAATGGTTGAGAGCGAGCCTCGATGCCCGGTGTTGAGTGCGTCGAGAAATACGCGCGCCTCTGTCCCGCGAATCTCCCCCAAGATGATTCGATCGGGCCTATGACGAAGCGCTGCCCTGAGCAGGTCTCCGAACTGGATCGGGTTTCGATGTGTATCGAGCTGCGCTTCAGCTGAGATGACATGACTCTTTGAGATGTGAAGTTCGGCGGTGTCTTCAAGCACAAGAATGCGCTCGCGATCAGGAATAAACGTGGCCAGCACGTTCAATAGCGTAGTCTTTCCTGAGCCGGTGCCGCCTGAGATTAGCAGGTTATCGCCTTGTGCGACCGACCTGGCTAGTGTGTTCGCCTGTTCAGGAGTTAGCACGTCGCGAGTTATGAGGTCGTTCATGGTGAACCCGCGCGAGGTGAACTTGCGTATGGTGAGCAGGGGCGAAGGGTGAACTATGGGTGGGATCAAGGCCGCGAGACGGCTGCCGTCCGGGAGTCGCAGATTCATGATGGGAGAATCGCCATCGAGCTTTTTGCCGAAGCGATTGGCGATCACTTCCAGACTGGTCAATAGAGCGCCATCATCGAAGCGGAGTTCTGGCAGCAGTCGAATTTCACCATTTTCTTCTATCCAGATGGCGGAATCGGGGTTGACCATGATCTCGGATATAGTCCTATCTTCCAGAAGTTGGCGGATGGGCCCTAAGAACGGAAGGATTACTTCAAAGCTCATGCGGGAATCCTCCGCGGATCAAATCTGATCTCGGCTTGTTCAAACCAGGTCATCCAAATAGGCAGGAAGTCTGGCTTCAGATAGCAGTAGGTGGCGGGCAATGGCGTGATGCCGTCGAAAGCGACAACGATGGACTGGGCATTTTTGAGTTCTGTGAAAACAATCTCATCGAAGAGTGGTTCCTTATGTTTTTGGTACTGCTTTGAGGCCGAAAGAGAGCCTTTGTTGGACGAGGTGCGGCCACTAAGCCAGCCGACATTGGCGTTAGTGCTAGATTCTGAAACGGTGTAGCTGATGCGGGTGCGGTCGGCCTTGCCGCACAATTCAGAGGCAAAGCGGGCCGTATCGGGGTCAGAGGTCGCCAGGAATATTTTTGTGCGAAAAGCCTGGAGCAGCGTTTTTACGCCTTGATTGGGCATGGCTTCTTTTAATGAGGAAATACTTTGGGTGGCCACGATGGGGATGCAACGGGGTTGGCGTGAGATCGACAGGAAGCGTTCATCTCCGGTCGGGTTGTCGCCGCCAACCGTGGCAAAGTTCTGGTATTCGTCACAGACAAAGACAGTGGGCCGGAAGTGACGCCCCGGTTCGCGGTCCATTTTGGGAATGCGCAGCAGGACGGCGCGTTGATAGTCGATCTTCATCATAGTGCCGATGGTTTTCGCGAGGACGGGATTTAGGGCCACGGGAAAATTCAAGCCCACGATTTTGCCGGACTCGATTAGTTCATCAAAGGCCGGCAGCACGCGTCCGATGGGATCGGAGTCGCACCTTGTGCCTTCGTACAGTTCTTTGGGCGGGCAGAAGACACGACGCACCTCCGGATCGGTTTCAAATAGAGATAAGAAGATTTCAATGCCCTGGACGATCGAGGTTTTGACCTCGGAGCGAAAGAACTTCCAATGCTCCCAATACCAATAGTGGACGCTCTCCCATCGTTCGTGGGCTGACTGCGGGCCTTGGCAGCGCTTGAATAAAGACGCGGCTATTCGAGTCGCGGTTACGATTTTGGATTCGACATTTGGAGTCCAGGGAGCGAGATACTGGCCCAGACGTGTGTTCCATGCGAAGCCGAAAGGTTTGAGCATGGACTCGTGCTTAGAGTAATCCTTTTTCGTGATGCCAATAAAGGATGCACTGGTGAACTTGCGTCCGGTCTCGATCAACATCTCTTCGAGTTTCCCGGCGCTAATGACCGTGCGAAATACGTCCACTAATGTCACGTACCCGTCGCGGACGCGATGCAGGATAATGACGTACCGGACAAGGTCGGTATAAGACTGCTGCCAGAACGGTTCTTTGCCTTTCCCCCAGATTGACGTGATGATGGCGGCGATGTTGTACGCCTGAGCGTAGGCGTCAAGATCGTTGTTGAGCGGGTTGTAACGAATGTCTCCATTGAGCGAGATTTCAATGTAATCCTGCTCG
The DNA here is from genome assembly GCA_035712465.1 of Candidatus Angelobacter sp. Taxonomy (GTDB): domain Bacteria; phylum Acidobacteriota; class Terriglobia; order Terriglobales; family Acidobacteriaceae; genus Angelobacter. The sequence goes on along the minus strand of DASTAS010000036.1, from coordinate 77,327 downwards.
CGTCCGCACCATTCAAGAATCCTGCGCAGTTGCCGGCAGAGATCACCTTTTACTTCGAGCACGATTCCGGAAAGTTTTCGTTCCGGATCGCGAGAGCGATAAGCAAAGAGCTGACGCATGGCCGGCAGAATGAAAGCTTGGGTCTTGGCTGAACCCGTCGCGCCAATGACGTTGATTCCGGTATAGAGCCCGTGCTCAGGAATTTGGAACCAGTGAGGGTTTGGTGAAGGGACCGCGTCGAGGCGATTATGGACTTCACCAAGAACCAGAAACAGGTCGCGGCGGAAGCGTGGATCGGGATACTTGGGTAGCGGCCCAGGCTGGTGTTCGAGATCAGGGGCGTAGAAATGGACATATATAAAGGAGAGCGCCATCGAGATCACAAGAAAAGGAGTGCTGTACAGGAATGCTGTATAGCTCCATCCCAATAAGAGATAGATCTCGGGCTGCTTCATTTTGATTAGGAGCAGTAAGGGATCCTCTAAGTTGATTGGCAACATGCTGGCGAGAACAAGACCGCAGGCAACGCTGAGTCCGAGCGCGAGTATGAGCCGGTGCTCGACCAAGGAACGCACGGTAGCCGTAAAGGCTGAGGCAGGACGCTTCAACATAGGTTTTCCCTATTCCTGTCCTGCCAAAGCCTTGGCCGCAGCGTTTGGCTTTCCAGCGTAGTTTGAGACCGACTTCTCTACTGAAATCGGCACGGTGTTCGGCTGCGACGGATTGGCTGCGCGTTCCGCCTTGTACTTCTGAAATTCCTCAGTTTGTGTGAGCGCGAAACGCAAAAGTTCATTGATTACGTACTTGCGGTCGTTATTGGACCATTGGCACATGAGATCGATGTCGTTCGCCAGTGATTCCTCGATGTTGATCTTGAGCAATGCCCAGCGGACCTTGCTTGCTCCATGTTCGATTTTCAGCCTGTTCATTCCTTGTCCTTTCCGGGGCCTGACTCCGGCCCTGTGTTGGTGCTTCAGCAATTCAGTTAGCGGGCCGAATTCGGGCCGCAGAACCGACCGGCATGGGAGCGACCAGCGTCAGCGGCAGCCCGGCAGGGCGGGGTCGCTCCCATGCCGGATTGACACTGGTGCTGACGCTGTTGAATTTGCATCTCTGTGTTGGTCAAGCACTTACTCCTTGAGGTTGAGAACGGCGGTCAGAGTCGTTAACAGACCGCCAAGGTTCATTGCGCAAGAGCCCTGGATAACTATTTCGGAGCAGGAGGCGCGTAAACTTCGCGTGCATTGGCACGCGGGTGATGCGGCGAGTCGGTTTTGTCGTGCTCGCAAACTCTGCGAACGTCTGCTGACGATCAGCCAAGCGGGAGGAGAAGACACGCCGGAAGAGTTTTTCGGCATCAACAAAGCTGAAGTCAGAAGTGGCTGCATAGATCACCTCGAACCTGCCAACGACATCAAGCAGAGGGGCCAACTCGGTCAGGAACCGAGAGAACTTTGAAGTTGATAACAACCCCTCATCGATAAAAGCGAAGCGGACAATTGAGGAGGCCGGTTGCGTAGGGTCTTCAATGGAGACGGGACATGCCCCGAGCAATAGATGCAGGTGCTGATCGGAATCGGTAACGAGGCTGGGGCTTGCACCGCGAATTTTGATGAAAAATTGCAGCTTTTCTCGACTCGTTTCGAAATAGTGATCCTGGATATTTTGTAGAACATAGTCGAGCGCCATCAGACGTGCTCGAATTTGTGCGTCGCCCTTCCGGCGTTGGTTCTGTGAGTCCGGATTTCCGGCCAGCCGGTAAATCGGCTTGAATCTCAGGTGATAAACGAACCTTCCCTGATAGTCGATGACCTCAATATGGCCGGCAATACGGGCTTTTTCGGTGAAGTGATGGGAAAGGTATCCGCGGCGGCGTTGGATGAAATGCTCAAATTGCCGACGAAGAAAGTAGCCGGAATGAACGGCGACCAAGTAGAGGAACGTTGCTTCGCGATCGGTGTATCCGAGACATTTAAGAGCGAGAGTGGGATTCGGATTGGTAGTCATAGTTACAGCTCCAAAATGCGTTCAAGCAGATGGTGGTCGTGCTCGATCTTTGCGCTCAAGGTGGCCCGGTCCGCCGATGAGGCGTACACATGAAATCCGGATTGGGCCTTGTGGCGAAGATGGGCGGGCCGATAAGCGGCGGTCAGAACTTCGATGTCCTGGTGGCCAAAGCCGGAGCTTTGGTCAAGGTCGTACTCGATGCGGGCATCCGGAATCTGAATGCTCTTGTCCACAAAGGGCAGATCAAAACGTTCAGCGACCTGCTGTTTGATTTCGGTGAGGTCACGCCCAGGCGCGACTTTACGCTCGGCATAGATGGCCTTCTGGACTTTGGATTTGAGTTCAAAGTCAAGCTCAATGCGCAGGTTTTTGCCTCCGGCTTGTTCTATGCGCTCGGCTTCCTTGAGATAGGCGCGGTAAATTTGGCTGTCGTGCTCAACCTCACGCGGTTTCACCAGACCTGCATAGAGTTTCTGGCCCTCTGGCAGGCCGCTCATTTCGCGAACCAGTTGGCGTCCGGCTTTGGTCAGAGTAGCAACTTCGAGACGCTGGACGCGTCCTCCACGGCCGTCCCGGCGCATGTTCACGGTGTTGACTTCAATCAAGCCCTTTTGCCGCAGAAAGGTCAGATCGCGTTCCATACGCGCGGTGCGATTGCCGTAAACGGTTTCCGCCAGATCGCGAGTTGCAATGACCCGAAAGCGGGCGATGTTTGTGAGCACCTTTTGTTCTTCGGTACGGAGTGCAAGCTCCAAAGTTTGAAGAGGGAGGCCCGTGCGGCTTTGGCGACGGTCGAGGTGGCGGTCTGGGAGCTGAGCGCGAATTTTGGTTTGGTGCGGGCGTTCCGCAGGTGACGGATGTTCGTAGCGGGGACTCCGTGCGGGCCAGCGATTTTCTTTTGCTCGCGCCTCAAGCTGTTCTCGAATTTCAGCGAGAGGGCCGGGTCTAAGTGGGGTTTGTTCGTGCTCGGTGTGCCGTGGTCGCTCATGAGGAATGTCAAAGCGCATCAATCCTCCTCAGTTGGCGGGCGAAGATCGCCTTCAATGAGTTCTACGGTTGTCTGACGTTCGCGTGGTTCGTCATCTTTCGGGATGCTGACGGGATCAGTGGATTGGGTGGTTTGCTTAATCGTTTCCACCAGCGGTTCTTCCGGCCCCTGCCCCCGAATGATGGTGATGTCGTATTCGGAAGGATCTCCGAATTCCTCCATCTTGCGTTGTGCGGCTTCCTTAGCTCGGCGCACGCGGGCGATCAGGTCGTCGGAGTGGTCGAAGTAGTCGTCGTCATATTGGGAATGTTTCATTGAATGTTGCTCCTTGTTGGTCTTATTCATCACTGAATTGCGTAGCGATCTCATCGGAGAGTTCGCTATGCCCGCTGTGAATTTCCTGATCGAGGTGTTTGAGTTTGCGGCCGGTGTCGCGGAGAAAGAACTTGCGCTCGATCCAGATGGTGAGCGCAAGGATGTTCGAAAAGAGCAGCCCGCAATAGAGGCCAATCTCCTTGAGGTAGGTGTGAAAGATCAGGGTGTGCCAAGGGGCGAGAAAGCGGAGCTGGCTGGACAGCCAGAAGCCCAAGGCGAGAAAGATCAAGGTGGCGACGAATACGGCATTGGCAAACATGTGTTCCTCTCCTCAGGGAGGAGGGCGGCGCCGCTTACGCGGCACCGTCCTCTTCGACTGTTTCAGCGTTGGCGCCATCAGTCCGCGTCAGCTTTTGAACTGACTTGGCGCGGACTTCCCATGAGCGCCGTTTGACGCTGGTCTTCTTGCGACCTTCGCCAACTGCGCTCTGAAATTCTGAGCTGCGTATTTCGCCTTTGACTTCGACGTAATCGCCTTTCTTGAGCGTTCTGGCGTAGTCGGCAAGCTGGTTGAAGCAGACGATGCGGTGCCACTCGGTCGATGAAACCCATTCGTCGTTGCGGCGATAGCTGGACTTGGTCGCGAGAGACAAGACGGTGAGGGTTGCGCCGTTGCGGGTTTCCTTGGTTTCGGGGTCCTTGCCGAGAAAGCCCTTAAGCCGGATGCTGTTTTCGTAGAGTGCCATTTTCTTTCCTCCGAATCTGAATTGCCCGAATCTCACTCGGGACACCCCTGCGCAAAGCGACGCGAGTGTGCCCTGCTCCCAAGGGCGAGTGGCGCTTTTTGGGAAGGCAGCCGCAAGATATCTCGCCCGCTTCGGGCCGGAGCCGCGCGTTCGTTGCGCGGGAGATTTCTTGTGGAAGGAACCGGAAAAGCAGAGCCGCGAAGTTCCCGCAGGGCGCAGGGAAAGCACCGAGCGGGTGGCCGAGTGAGAGCAGGGCAAGGCAGCGGAGGACATGGCACTCCGAATACAAGTTCGGCTCTCTGGGCGGATCGGAAGGATGGAACCAGTGGGGCCCGCAAATTGGTGCAGACACCCAATGTAGCTGCGAACGTTCGCTCGACGTAAACGAGTGGTCATGCGAGGAGCACACGGCAATGTCTCCAAATTGCGACTGCCAATTGGCGCAATGAAGATGAAGTCGAGTAAAAGGGGACCCAGCGACCATAAGGAGCGGGTGGCGTAGCAGTCGAGGCGTGAGGTCGCGAATGGAATGATGCCGAGTAGTCATTTGATGAAAGCCTGATCTTCGCGGCAGTAGCCGATTACGAGGCCCAAGGGATTAGCCAGAAGCATTTGGTTCGGCACTTCCTGACGAAAGCTGTAAACGACATTGGCGGTCCAGCGTTCCCGCCGAATCTCTTGCTGGTCGGCAGGTGAGCGGAACACCTTGTCAAATTCGACGTGAGCGCGATAGGGAACTTCGCGCAAGTCCTCGAGCACCACCGCGCGAATCTCGATGTCAACATTGGGCTGGCCGGGATCGGCCAAAAAATTCTCGAGTGTTTTCGCTTTTTTTGTTTCAGTAATGGTCGAGTTCTGCAGCTGGTCGGAAAAGAAATTCAGGGAATCGGCGAAATCGCGCTGCAGGGTGGCGTGATTGCGGCCGTAGTAGAGGGTGGCCCAACGCGCTAGATAGTATTTACTCACGCGGTCCATAGGGACTTTTGTGAGGTCGTCGTATTCGATAACCTGACCGCGGCCAATGTCAGAAACGGAAATCACGAGCGGTTTGAGGCGGAGGGCGGCTGATTGTGCGCGAGAAAACAAGACGAGCAGGGTGAGAGAAACGAGCGTGAGCACCAGCAGTGCAATTTTCAAATAGGTGTTTGTGACTACGGGCTCGGCGTAGAGTTCGAGGTACCTGCTGCTGGCAGCAGTGATTGGGAATTCATTGCATTTCGTCATAATCCGTTATCCTCTGGGACTAACCCATGTCCCGGTGCGCCCAGAATGAAGGCCGTAAGCTCTGGGATCTTTACCAGGCCATAGATACAAACAAAGAGCGTCACAATCAGTGCCGGCAGCACGGTGAGGGCGTTGGAGAGTGTGAGCGGGCCGATGACTGCCAGTAGGCCCAGCAGCACCTTCGAGAAGACAAAAATGAAGGCGCTGGCGACGACCTGATAAAAGCTGAACCCTATGAACGCCTTAAACCATCCCCAGAAAAGCCAATCGAGTTTGGGCACGATGAAAAATGGAATAAAAACTGGGCCAAGCAGAATGCAGACGGCTGCGGCGACATAACCGTAGGCGATGACGGCAAAGGCGACGGCCTGCATCGCGGCCAAGGTAAGAATAATGACGAAGAAAGTCAGCGTCTCATGGAAGCTAAAGATTCCGGGGGGTGTGCCGAGTTGCGATTCCGCGTTTACTATCGCGTCAGAAATTTGCTGAGTTTGATCGGACTCGATTTGGCCGGAGAGTTGTAATGCTTCCTGGGTAATCAGGTCGCTGAAGCTGTAACCGACACCCGGCAGGGGCGTCGAGTAGTAGGTCAGCATTCCCAATCCGAAGGAAATCACCAGGACAAGATCGGCGAAGTTTGCAAAGTTGAAACCTGCGTGTCCCTGTGCGGAATGGAGAGCCGATTTTATTCCATACCATGCAAGAAGAATCACGGCCAGGCCGCGAAAAATGTTGAGACCGGCTGCCTGAAGGACGGCGCTCTTGGTCGCGAGCAACTGACTAATGGCCTGGCCGAGAAAAGTAAAGGTGTTCTGCTGCATCGCTACTTACCTTCCATTGGGACTGAGCGAGATCGCATGGATCGCGGTACTGACGCCGCCTGAAACCTGCTGCATGGTGGTTGGGAAATTTTGGTGAAAATAAACTGCTTGGTTGATGAGCCGGTTCTGCTCATCCAGACGCTCCTTTTCCTGAAGCGCCTGCTGAGCAACCGTGGCGGCAAGCATCTGGTTTGCGTCTTGCTGCGAATGGATTTGGAGCAGGGTGGCGGTGTTGATCTTGCCGAGAACGGCCATCTCAGTTTGTTGGTCAGGACTCGTTGAATACGTGTCGGCTTCGAGGTTCTGGAGCTTGCGGGAGAATGCCTCCGATGCGGAGCGCACAGCCCCTACGGTCGCAAGCGAGTTGGTGACCGTGGCCTGTCCTAATTCGGAGGTGGCGTATTCATTCCGAATGATGGATTGAGTGGTGGCATCAAGACCCGTTAGGGCATCGCTCGGATAACTTTGCGGCTGAATTACGGCAGTCGAGTAGGCACTTGAGGCCCGAGCAGGCGTGCCAAGATTCAGTGTGTCGATCCACGCGGCAGTGTTCCCGTAGGTATTGGGCGCAGTCATATTTGTCCACTGCGAGAAATCGGATTTGTAACGGGCTGCAAGATTCAAGGGCATCCGGGACATTTGGAACGCGAGATTGTAGGTCGAGATGATCTGATCTCGCGTTTGAAGGGCGGTCGTGTACATCTGCCGCAGTTGGGCGAACTCATTAAGCGCGTTTGCGTAGTTCGTGGGGTCGAAGACGGTAAATTGTGCCTGGGCCGTTAAGGGCAGCATGACGATGGCGGAAAGAGCAACCAATAGGAACGACTTTGCGGATTTCATAGAACCTCCATTTACTTGGTTGTGCGTAGGCGAGAGATCAGAGATCGCTCGGCATACGGTGGTTTTCATATGCGGGCAATAGCAGGTCTTCAGTGAAATAGACCTTGATACGATGGCCTTCGCGTATGGTGATTTCAGGCAAGATGTTCAGGAAGCGGTCGAGCACATGGGCGCTCGATTGTGCGAGACTCGATGCCATTCCCTGACGGAGAGCGTCGGGACCGCTCTCTACAAGCCCGGTATTAGTCGTGGTTTCGGCGGCTCCGGCGACAACCCCCAGGGCAATCGACGCGCCGAAGATCTGAAAATAGTGATGATTTACTTTGTCCGTGATGCCGGTCGCACCCGCCTGATCGAGACCGTGAAACAGGTCGAGATCGACCGAAAAGCCATCGGGCATAATCATGCGGTGAAAGACGACAGCAAGCCGGCGCTGCCCAAAGCCAGAAACCTTCTCTACTTTTCCAAGCACAATGGTTCCCTCGGGGATGAGCACATGCTGGCGGTCCTGGCTGTAAACGGGATTGGTGACCATGACCTTGACTGGCCCTGGGAAATCGCCATTCAAGCGATTGACGAGAACGGTATCGACGGTTGTGCCCTCAAATACCGCATAGGGCTGTCCTATGGCAGAGTTGACGTTAATTTCCGCAGGGCGCTTGCTTGTGGTGGTTTCATCTTTATGTGGCGGTTGGAAAGCCGCAGCCTGAGGCGTGAGATTCTCCGCGTCTGCGGAGATGGCATCGCCATTAGTTTGGTGTTGGCTGCTGGCTGCATCTGTTGAAATTACCAGGTTCGATGAAAAGCGCGCTTTGAATTTCAATGCCCGTTCCGCATCGGCGATGGGATCACGCTGCTTTTCCCCTGTCTTACTCGCAGTGCTCTGCGTTTGCTTCTCGCCGGTGGTGGTGTTCTTCGCGGCCTCGGCTTGCTCCTGTTTCGCTTCGCGTTGCTTTTCGTCTAGATCGCGTTTGAGCTGCTGGATGGCGGCCTGGTTGTTGGGCGGCGCAGCTTCGGCCCAGAGAGGTGTAGAGGGTGAAGGTTTGGAAGTCTCGGCTCGACGATTTGAAAACAATACCGCGAGCAGAATTACTATCGTGACTGCCACGATGACGTAAGCCTGACTCTGCTTGGGGACAACACCTTGGGGTTTCTCGCGGTTGTCGTGAAGTTCGGAAGTTTCGATCTCTGGTTTTTTGGTTTGTTCCGACATGTGCCCTCACTGCGAACGGCGGCTGAAGCTGAGTTTGTGTTTCCCGAGTTGGAGATAACCTTGCTCGATGACCTTGGGGATAACGTAGGTGTCATCGCGCAACTGAAACTCGATGAGGTCCGGTTTCCCATCGGCAAGCTGATAGACAGCGAATTTTTCGGCAGCTGACGAACGGATGTAGGTGAACTGGTCGTCGTGATAGATGGCCGCAATATCAAACGGTTTTTGCTGACGGAAAACGTAGTCGAACTTCAGGGTCTTCGTCGGATACTCTGCGCGAAATTGATCTACCTGCTGCTGTGCGCGAAGCTGGGCGTTTCGGGCTTCGGTTTGCGCCGCTGCGAACTGATCTGTGGACAGGAATTTTGGGACAGCTTCTGCTGTTGTTAGGATCGAAGCGTCAGAAGCCTCGATTACGACTTTCAAATCAGGTGTTTCGGTTTCCTCATCATCAAGAGTGAACGAATAAACGTTGCCTCGGTCGGTGATCAGGTTGAGGTTGGAATGAATGTCGGCCTTCGCCGGGTGTAGGAAACAATAATTGGCAACAAGATCAATGATCCAGAAATCCTTGTCGCCGGTGGCGGCCTGCATGATCTTTTCGGTCGCTGGAAGCTGGATCAGAGTGGTGTAGTGCATCCGGGCTTTTACCGGGATGATGTCGTTGGGGTGATACTTGACCACGCGCGAGCTCTGCTGGGCAGCGCCTGCCATCGTGGCTGAAAAAAACATTGCGATAAGCCACATCAGTTTCATAGTTCCTGTTGTTCTCCTTGAGAGTTTTGGGGATAGTCGTGGGCCAGTCGAAGGAGTCCTTTTTCTGGCCCGAATCGGGCGAAGTACTCCTGCTTGCGCAGGTTGTCGCGGGAATTGTTGGTCGCAACCCAATAGGTGAGCGAATCCACTTCAAGCCGGAGTTTTTTCGTACCGCGTGGCTGCTTCAGCAGCAAGTCGCGTCTGGGGACAAGCGACTCAGCCAAGGTCAGTTCCGTGTCATTCAACTGAAAGACTTCGGCGTACAGCTTGCGGTCCATGTTGGGATTGGCGAGAAAGATTTTGGTCGGGCAGGATTCATTCACGATGTGAAGCATCTCTGAAGCCGCCAGCTCTACTAGCGACTGTGTCGCGAGAATCATGGCGGCATTCTTCTTGCGCCAGGTCTTCTCGGCGCGGGTGATCCAGTCGCGAATGGTCTGGTTCTTGAGGAAGATCCAGGCCTCGTCAATCACAAAGGCTTTGAAAGTTGCGGTATTCTGCGGCTTTTCGATCTCGGCTGACGCGCGGTTGAGCACGTAAAACAGCAGCGGTTCGAGTATGTCCGGGTAATCGTTCCAGCCATCGAAGTTGAAGGTCTGAAAGCGCGAGAACGTGAGCGTGTCCTCAACGTTGTCAAACAGGTGGCCGAACTGGCCGGCTTGTGTCCAGCGGTGCAGCCGCTCTCCTAATGGGCCAATAATGGAAGCGAAATTCGAGAGCGTGCGGATTTCCCGCGGGAGGGTGTAAACGCGTTCGACCGCGGTGAACAGCAATCGCTGTTCGGTCGTCGTTAGCTGGTGACGCCCTTGGCCTTCGATCAGGACCTTGGCGAAGAGATAAAGGAAATTCAGATTTTCATGCGTCGGCTCAAGCGAAAACGGATTGATGGTAAAGCCGGGGTTCTTGAGCCCGACATTCAGATAAGAACCCGCAAAAGCGCGCGTTAACGTCTCATAACTTCCGCCCAAGTCGAAAATGAAGGTGAGCGGCGAATATTTCTGGAGCGACTGCAACAGAAAATTCAGAGCGAAACTCTTGCCTGATCCGGTCGCGCCAAGTACCAATGTGTGTGCGACTTCTCCGCTGTGCAGATTCAGGTAGTAGGGCGTGCCGTGGTCAGATTCGAGTACCGCCAGGTACTCGCGCTCAAGATGCGGATTCCACCGTTCTCCCGCATCCACCGTGAACAGAAATGACAGGTCTGCGTGATTTGAGTTCAGTGCCCACTGCCGGCGAAGATTGAATTGCCGGTTACCGGGGACGGTGGAAAAGAAGGCATTGAGCAGGTTATAGCGTTCTTCATAGAGTAGACCATCGTGCTCGGTGACGAGCTTCTGTAGTTCAGCTACGGCGCGGTCAGTCTTCTCGCGGTCTTTATCGTAGATCACGGCGGTGAGAGAGAATTCGCCGAAAGACTTTCCCTCCATGCCCAAGGCGGTCAAGGCCTGTCCGAGTTCCTGAATGGCGGCTTCCTTCGAATCATCGACCAACTCATCGCGTGGGCCTGAGTTCTGGCGGTCCTGGAGATTCGAGAGAAAGCTGGTTTTTGAGTTGTGATAGTGGCGGCGCCGCTTATTGATCTCCTTGCGTGCCCGAGCATTGTCCACCGGATGCCATTCCGTCACGACATGGAAATTGGCGGGAACGTGAAACAATCCACGAAGTATCAGGGGCCGCGTTTCACTCGGCAGCTCCTTGAGCGTGAGCACGCGAACGTAGTAGTCGTCCACGCGCAGATAGCCGCGATTTGCTTCGAGTTCCGAATCACATATCTGGCGATCAAGTCGTCCTGGGCCACGCAGCTTTGTGGACTGAATTTTGAAGGGGCAGAAATTCACGAAGCGCCGTTGTAAACGGAAGGCTTTCTCTGCCCCTAGCAGCTCGATCTTGGTCAGATCGCTAAGCTGCCCAATCAAACTCTCGACTTTGCTTGCGAGCGCTGCGCGGTCGCGCTTGACCTGCTCATAAAGGAAGGTCCGCTGCGCATTGCCCGAGAGTAGTGATTTGAGTTCTCTGAATGCTTGCTTGGGTTCTTTTCCGAAGTTCGTTAGTGCGTGCAGCAGACCGGCTTTCGAGTAATTGCCGTCGATCATTACGATCCAGAAAATCTCAACCTCATAGAGTTGGTCGGATTTCTGCTGGAGAAAATCAATCCGCTGCTCGACTGTGGCTCGCACCAGCGGGTTTTCATACCACTCGGAGGCGATTTCTGGCCGATTCCGCTTGAACAAAACTTGGTACAGGCGTGTCCTATCGTCCAGGACGCCGAAAGCGGCCTCGAGGCGTTTCACAGCGTAATCTCGGCCCTGCTGGTCGAGGCTTTCATAATCAATGCCGCCGATTTTGAGCGCCGCGCCCAGACCGCCGGATTTCGTAAGAAAGTAATGCTGGTCCCAGAAGCCATATAGGTTGATCTGTGCTGGCAATGCGCCCGCTTCCTGCCATTCCTCGGTAATGCGCTTAAGCTTGAACATGCTTTTTCCGGATTTCGATCAAGACTGGTTGCCACTTCATCGGGTCATAGCGTCTGCGGAACTTGGCAGAGTTCAGCAGCACTCGCAGAATTTCCACGTCGTATTTCGTGGCGCGTTGCGCTGCGATGACTCCCACAATGAAAAGCAGAATTCCTCCGAGCAGGCTGTGTAGCAGCGTGAAAATTGCGCCGCCTGAGATAAGGGCGACAAAAAACAATCTGCGCTCTGCCCCGAGAACGGTGAGCGGGCGGTTCATGGTCTTGAACACCTTGTTCTGTCGTGAGCCGCCCGTCATGTTTGTGTGCCTCCTTTCTTCGGGTGATAAATTCGTTCGTTTTGGGGAGAGCCGCTTTGTGTTCTTAACCCGGAAACAACCAGCTCATGAAATTCACTGCGCTGATGGCCATGCCCACGCCAAAGACGATTCCGGCGAGCACGCGTTTGGACTGTCCCTCGCCGTAGGCGAACATCAGTCCGCCGACCACAATAGCGACGAGAGAAAGCCCGGTGGCAATCGGGCCAGTGAAGGATGTTTTCAAAGCGTTGACGGCGTTTTCCCATGGGCTCGCGCCTGCCTGGGCGAAGGCAGGCGCGGCGGCGAAAAATATCCACGGAGTAAGCCAGGCTGTGCGGCTGCGCTTGAGAGAAAAAACTCTTTGCGAGAATTTGGACTGCATACGCTCCCTTCCGTGCGGTTCCATTGCGAAAGGAATTCGCACGTTCTGGAGCGAAGGTACGGCGGGAAATGAGGGTCGTCCAATGCCGTTTTGAGCATGACCATACCAAAATTGGTATGGTGGAAAGGCGACAGATTGTCGTCTGTTTGTCTACAGAAAGGTCGTCAGGGCTGGGCGTTTACGATCAGTGCGGGCGTGAGGGTTTATCTGGATTTTGGAATAGGCTGCGGAACTGCGCGTAAAGTTCATCTACATTTTGTAAAAAGGATTCAAGTCCCCCTTGGGAGCGAATCGCGCTAAGTACTTCATCATTCACCACTAAGCGCAGTCCGAATGCGCCGGGAGCCTGTTCCACAAGCACGAACGAGACGGCCATGACTTCCTTAAAGGCGTTCGGATCTTCCGGTCGCCCACTCGCATCCCGTATGTCTTTTCCCTGTTTCATCTCGGCGGAATCCTACCTTTAGAGTGCATTTTTGCCACAAACTGTGGCTGTTCTTTCATATCAAAATTGGTATGGTCATGCTCGAAAAAGCATCGTTCGGACCTCGATTTCGGGCCTAGTTTGTTGCTGTGGCGACCGAGAATTCATGGCTGGAGTCCGAAATTTCTCCCGGTGCGCATGGGAGAGGACACCGTGAGTCGAGATCGGCGCGTATCGAGATTTGCGGGACACGAAAGCAGGCGGATGAAACCATACGAGCGTTGATTGATGAATGGGTCGTGCCCAGTATGGTGGACGCATTCCTCGAATCGGCCGGCTTAGCAAGTCATAGTGTCGCCCGCTGCGGTGACGAAACTACACGACAAGATGCTGTTCGTGTCGAATCTGGTCAAAGTTCAACCTAGGTGCAAAAAAGTGAAAATCACTCCTCGTCAGAACTGAATTCAGAGGTAAACTCCAGAAATGAACACAGCAATTCGATGTGCTATTTATGCGCGCTTTTCTTCTGACTTACAGCGCCCGACATCAATTGAGGATCAAATCCGCGTTTGCCGTGAGTTTGCGCGACAACAGGGGTGGAGCGTTGTCGATAGTGTGGTTTGTTTCGATGCGGCAAAGACAGCGGCTACGCTGGCTGGACGCGAAGCATTGCATTTTCTCCTGAATGCCGCAAAGTCAAAGCCCTCGGCTTTTGATTGCCTGCTCGTGGATGACACTTCCCGTTTGGCTCGATATCTTCCTGACGTACTGAGTATGAATGATCGTCTTCGTTATAACGGGGTGTTCATTTACGCCGTGGCGCAGCGTCTCGATTGCCGAGAGAAGACCGCCCGTCCATTGTTAACGTTGCATGGAATGATGGACGAGCAGTTTTTGGTGAGCCTTGCGGAGAAAGTTCATCGCGGGCAAGAGGGGCGTGCTTTGAAAGGCATGCAGCCAGGAGGGAAATGTTACGGATATCGCAATGTCCCAATTGAAGACCCTACACGGGCCGCAAAATATGGACGGCTTGCGATCAGCGGTGTCCGCCTCGAAATCGTACAGGAGGAAGCTGCCGTTGTGTGCCGGGTGTTTGAGATGTACGCGGGGGGAAGTAGCCTCGCAAATATCGCAAAGCTTCTGAACAGCGAAGGAGTCGTGGCGCCTCTTCCGCCCCGTACGCGAGAGATACGGGCTTGGTGCCCTTCGTCAATCCGCGAGATGCTGCGCAATGAGCGTTATAGGGGTATTTTCGTTTGGAATAGGACTCGGAAGGAGAGGAATCCAGAAACGGGACGGAAGACCAGCAGGCCGCGTCCTCAATCTGAATGGATGCGCGTAGATGTTCCCGAGTGGAGGATAGTTTCTGAAGATCTGTGGAAGAGGGTAGAGGAGCAAATCGAGCTTGTCAACAAGAGGTTCGGAGCCACGACATTGGGCGGGCAGGGTCGGAAGGGACATGGCCCTCGCTACCTGTTTAGCGGATTCATTTATTGCGGGCTGTGCGGGTCAAGGATGGTAATTGTTTCGGGGAATGGGCGCAGAGGTTACGTGAAGTATGGTTGCCCAAGCCATCGGTATCGAGGAGTTTGCAAGAATGCAATCATGATTCGTCGTGATCGGTTAGAGGAACAACTGCTGTCGGGACTGGAGAAGCGAGTGTTGACACCGGAGATGGTTCAATACGCATTTGAGCGTTTTCAGACGGAAGTGCAGCGCCGTCTTGAGCAGATCAGGGAACAGGCTACCAATGCGGCAACCGGCATAGGTGCTCTTCACCAGAAACGACAAGAATTGAAATCGAAAGCCGCCAATGTAGCGGAGGCAATTGCGGCCATTGGGCATTCTCCGAGCCTGCTGGCTCAATTGGCGACGATTGAGACTGAAATTGCGAAGCTTGATGAGCAGTTGTCTACTCTCAATCAGCCTCAGGAAATTTCGGCATCATTGGAGGAGTTGCGCGAGTTCTTCTGTGAAAAGGCGCTGGAGCTGCGGACCGTGCTTCGGGCCGACGTGGATAGGGCCAGGCTGGCCATGGCAAAGCACATTAAAAAATTGGTCCTGACGCCAAAAGAGACTCCGGAGGGACCCGTTTTCGAAGTGTCCGGAGATGTGGAAGTCTTTGATGGCGGGGGTGGGGTGTGTAACAGTAATGGTGGCCAGGGACGGAATCGAACCGCCGACGCCAGCCTTTTCAGGGCTGCGCTCTACCAACTGAGCTACCTGGCCAGGATTGTGGCTACACACACAAGCTTCGGTGGGAATCGAACGACTCTCGGGTGTTGAAGCTCTCTGATTATAGCAATGCCGCCGAATTCCCTCAAACTTCCGCTTCTTTGTTCACCGCGCTCGGCTTGGAGTCACGATGCTCACGACAGCAATGTGCCGTTTCAATAGTGCGCCCGCTTTGCCCACCCACGACCTCTGAGACTGGCCGCCGGAAGGATTATTTGAGCACCGTTCTCGCCGTGGGAACCGGCACCTGCTCGGCGATGCGGATGCCAAAGCCCTCCAGCGCCGCCACGCGCTTGGGATGATTAGTGAGCAGACGAATGGACCGGATATTCAGATTTGAAAGAATCTGCGCGCCCACGCCGATCTCGCGCTGCGTTTTTCTCTGGTGGGCCGCTTCTCCTTTCGGGGCTTCACGGTGGAACACCAGACGCTTCTCTTCATCCACGCTGAAACCCTTGGAAGTCTGGTGCAAATAGATCACAGCTCCCGTGCCTTCCCTCGCAATCCTCTCCAGTGAGCGATCGAGCACTTCCTGGCAATCGCAGAGTGCGCCGCCAAAAACATCTCCCGCAAGGCAATGCGAGTGCATACGGACCAGCACAGGCCCTGCGGCATGCTCCACATCGCCCCGGACCAGCGCGACGTGCGATTCGCGGTCAAGCTGGCTCTCAAAGGCGATCATGCGGAACTCGCCGTGACGGGTAGGCAGCATGGCTTCACCGGCGCGGGCGACGTAACGCTCATTTTCCATGCGATAGCGGATTAGCTCCGCCACAGTGAGCATTTTCAGATCATGTTGCCCGCAGAATGCAATCAGGTCAGGCACACGCGCCATACTGCCATCTTCATTCATGATCTCGCAGATCACTCCCGCGGGAATCAGCCCGGCCATGCGGGCCAGATCCACGGAAGCCTCGGTCTGCCCGGCGCGAACCAGCACGCCGCCTTTTCGGGCGCAAAGCGGAAAAACATGTCCCGGACGGACGAGGTCAGCCGCCCGGCTCGCCGGATCGATGGCTACTTGAACAGTACGTGCGCGATCATGGGCGGAGATTCCGGTGGTCACGCCCTCGCGGGCTTCAACGCTCTCATAGAATGCGGTGCCGTAGGGAGAGGTATTTTCCCGTGTCATAGGGCCAATGCGGAGGTAGTCGAGGCGCTCGGCCGTCATAGCCAGGCAGATCAGGCCACGGCCGTACTTGGCCATGAAGTTGATCGCCTCCGGGGTGACCTTTTCGGCCGCAAGAGTGAGGTCGCCTTCGTTCTCGCGATCCTCGTCATCGACGACGACGATCATGCGCCCCGCACGGATCTCTTCAACTGCGGTCGGGACATCAGTGAAATGGCTCTGGGGAGTCATACGTGCGACCTTTATATATTTTAGCAGAGCAGAACCTTAATCCCTCTATTGGCCCATGACCCCGAACCGGCTTACAATCGGGTATGGCAAAGTCATCCCCCGAACCGTTTGAAGTTGGCTGTCCCTGCTGCGGCGCTACCTTGAAGGTAGATCCGGCCACGAGGGCGGTGATCTCTCACGTGGCGCCGATCAAACCGAAAATGTTTTCTGATTTTGACGCTGCAGCCAAAGCCATGCGCGAGCAGGAAGGCCGCAAGGAGTCGCTTTTCCGGCAAGCCGTTGACGCCGAAAAGAACAAAGCCACTCTGCTGGAAAAGAAATTCCAGGAGGCTGTCAAGAAGGCGAAAGAAACGCCGGACGAAGGGCCTCGTCTCCGCGACTTTGAACTTGACTAGAAGCCGTATTTGCCGCCACATCTGCTACTTCTCGGACATCGCGGTGCGCGACATTATGCGCCGGAAAACACTTTGACGGCATTTGATCTTGCCCTGCACCATGGCGCCGATGGATTCGAGTTTGACGTGCGCTGTACGCGCGACCGTCAGACGATTCTCTGCCATGATCCAAAACTGAACCGGCTGGTCCTGCGCAGGCACACCCTCAGGCGGATTCAACAGAGCTGCCATAACCATGATGGCATGCCTCCGTCGCTCGAAGACGTTCTGGATCGATACCGCAAGGAATTCCTGAATATAGAAGTGAAAGTACGCGGAATCGAGCCACTCGTCGTGGCCGCAGTCCGGCGAACGAGGCCCAAAAGCTATTTCGTCTCTTCCTTCCTGCCTGGAGTCATACGGCGGCTGCACGCGCTGGATGAGTCGCTGGTGCTGGGGGCCCTGGCGCAGACACGCTGGCAGCTTCGGCGCTGGGGGACTCTCCCGGTGAGTTATGTCGTTCCCCATTACCGGCTACTCACTCGCCAGCTTGTGGAGAAAATCCACACGGCAGATAAAAAGGTTGTCACCTGGACTGTGAATGATCCCCGCCAAATGCTGCGCGCCGCCGCGCTGGGCGTGGATGCAATCATTTCTGACAATACGAAATTGCTGGTGGAAACACTCGCGAAACACCAGTTTCGAGAGCGCGGATAAGCGTGGCCTTTATCCTTTTTGCAGCATTCGTCGCTAAATAGGAGAAAAAGGAAAGAGTAGAAAAACGGCCCTCCAGCCGAAAACCAGAGGGCCTTCACCCATGGACAGCAGGTTGAGCGAGCTTAGACTGCTTGTTGTTCCAGACCCGCGTGGCCGTTGACCTTGTGCAGGGTTGCGGCTGGTTGTTCAACATCGAACTGCTCGTTTTCCGTCGAACCTTCGAGGGCCACAATGGACGATTGGCCAAGAGTTTGCGAGATTTCGTCGAAATAACCGGTTCCAACGAAGCGCTGGTGGCGCACCGCCGTGTACCCCTGTTCCGCGTTGGCAAACTCCTTTTCCTGCAGGCGAGAGTAGGCGCTCATTCCCTCTTTGGCAAAGCTGTGGGCCAGTTCGAACATGCTGTTGTTCAGCGCGTGGAAGCCGGCCAGCGTCACAAACTGGAACTTGTACCCCATGGCCGCAAGTTCGCGCTGGAAATTCGCGATGGAGGCATCATCCAGCTTACGTTTCCAATGGAACGACGGCGAGCAGTTGTAGGCCAGCATTTTGTCTGGGAATTTCGAGCGGATGCCCTCGGCAAAGCGACGAGCCTCTTCGAGATTGGGTTCTGCGGTTTCGCACCACACCATGTCAACATACGGCGCGTAGATCAGGCCGCGGCTGATGGCAGCATCCAGCCCGCCCCTGTAGCGCAGGAATCCATCCGCCGTGCGCTCCCCGGTGACAAATTCGCGATCACGGATGTCGCTGTCGCTGGTCAAAAGACGCGCTCCGTTGGCATCTGTACGCGCGATCAATACCGTTGGAACATTCAGGATGTCAGCAGCCAGCCGGGCCGCAACCAATTTCTGAACGAACTCATGCGCCGGCACCAGAACTTTGCCGCCGAGGTGGCCGCACTTCTTGGCGGAAGCAAGCTGGTCTTCAAAGTGAACGCCGGCTGCGCCCGCTTCAATCATGGCTTTCATCAGTTCAAAAGCATTCAGGCAGCCGCCGAATCCCGCTTCGGCATCAGCCACGATGGGTGCGAACCAGTACGTTCCGTTCTTCCCTTCCGCGTGATTGATCTGGTCGGCGCGAAGGAATGCATTGTTAATCTCCTTCACTACGGCAGGCACACTGTTCGAAGGATAGAGGCTCTGGTCAGGATACATTTGGCCGGCGAGATTGGCGTCTCCGGCAACCTGCCAGCCGCTTAGATAAATTGACTTGAGCCCGGCCTGCACCTGCTGCAGGGCCTGGTTACCGGTGAGCGCGCCGAGGGCGGAAACGTAGTCGTCTTCATGGAAAAGCTTCCACAGCCGCTCGGCTCCGAGCCGCGCCAGCGTGTATTCGAGCTGAATCGTGCCGCGCAGCCGTACCACGTCTTTGGCGGTGTAAGGTCGCGTGATTCCCTTCCAGCGCGCGTCGTTGTTCCAGAGCATTTCGAGTTGCTGTTCGTTCAGTTGTTGCACGGGGAGATTTCCTCCTGCTGTTTTGTGGGCGAACCCGGGGATTGTCCGCGAGGTGATTAGATGTCAGCGCCACGAAGGGCACAACCAGTGTCGTCCGATTCGGACGACTTGGACAAAACGGAAAATCAGGCTTGTCTCCGGCCGTGGATGCCTTGTCGAGAAGCCAGCGTTTGCAATGCAACCTGGTTCTAAGGACGTTAAAGTGCCCGCTTCCAGCAACAAATGACACGTCCGGTCATTGGAGTCTACTGAGCAGCAGGCGTGGCTTTTTGGGGAATGCGAATCCTGCGCTCTTTGCGGGATCTTCAAAGAAGGCGGGCGGCACGTCCGGTTACGAGCCGCTAAGCGCGATGACCGCGCATTCTTCACTCTCCCTCAATCAGCAGCCGTAGCAAACGCTTCCCTTCCGGCCAGTCGCCCAGGCCGGAATCACCGTTCACGTGGCCTGTAGGGCCGATGTCCACAAAGCGGCTGCCCCAGGTGCGCGCGATCTCCCGGGCGCGCTCCGGTGTCAGAAACGGGTCGTTGTTGCTGGCCACCACAATGGAAGGAAACGGAAGCGGCTTCTTGGGCACAGGATGAAAATCCTTGATCTGCACTGGAGCGTCCTTGCGATCGACGTCAGCAGGCGCCACCAGCAGCGCGCCCTTCACCTTGCCTGCCAGCTCAGCCGGGGCCGTCTGGGACCAGTGGCTTACGGCAATGCAGCCCAGACTGTGGGCAGCGAAAACAATCGGCGCTGGAGCCTGTTTTACTTCGTCGCTGATGCGCTCCATCCACCACGAGCGGTGCGGATGTTCCCAGTCTCGCTGCTGCACGCGGAGGAATATCGGATTCTGCTGTTCCCACAAAGTCTGCCAGTGCCGCGGCCCCGAGTTCTGCCATCCCGGCACCACCAGGACAGTTGCCGCTACGTCTTTCGAGGCGATCTCAAATTTATTGCCGCGATCAAACTCTTCGCGCAGCAGAGGTGATTTGAGGTTCTCGCGAATGTGCGCCAGCCGCTGCTCCAACTGGTGCATTGCATGCTCGATATTCGCGGCATTCGTGTACGCGATGTCGCGCCACATGGAGTATGGGCTGGAGGCGATGCGGGTCATCTCGCGTAGCGCTCGGCCTCCAATCGCATGCACGTCAGGGTTGGCGCCAAACTCTTCCACCAGCGCTCCGGCGACCGCGGTGGAGATCATCTGCGGCAAATGGCTGATCCAGGCACACAACCGGTCGTGGCGATCAGGTTCCATGCGAATGATGCGCGCCCCAATGCCTTCCAGAAGGTCGCGATATTCCTTGATTTTCCCTTTATCGATTTCCTGCCCGCCGTAAGGCGTGAGCAGCCACACGGCATTGGTGAACAGGCGCGACTCCGCATTTTCAAGCCCGCTGTGCTCCTTGCCGGCCATGGGATGTCCACCGATGAAGCGACTCGCGGCGTTCTCTCCGAATACCGAGCGCGCCCGCTCGACAATCTCTCTTTTCGTGCTGCCGGCATCCGTAATCAATGCGTTGGGTGAAGCCAGCGGCCCGATGCGCTCGATGAGATCAATAATGGCCCCTACGGGCGTGGCCAGCACAATCAGGTCGCTGCCCTGAATAGCTTCCACCGGATCTTCCGTACCCAAGTCAATGGCCCGCATGGCGCGCGCGCGGTCAAGAACGCCTTGGCGGTCACACCCTACGATGCTCCCCGCAAAGCCAGCGGCCTTCAGGGCCATGCCCATGGAGCCGCCAATCAGCCCCGTGCCTATAATCGTGATCTGCTTGAATGCCATTTGAAACTAGTGATTGTGCCAAAATGTGAAACGAAACACCAAATTTCAGCCGCGCATGAGGGGCTCACTAAGTTAGCGGGCGATGAATGAAATCTCGCCACAACAACGACTCGCACCTTTGATTTCGAGAACTCCCCATGTTACAGGGCCGCAGGCGGAATGGATGTCCCAGGTATTCTGTTCAACCTGGCTACGAGCGCCTCGGGATTGATGGGCTTGGCAAGCACTTCAAAACTGTAGCCCTCCTCTCGTGCTTTCGCCAGCAGATCTGTGCTGGCTGCTTGTCCTGAGAAGAGAATAATCCGGCAGTTCGGCAGCAGCTTCATGATTGCTTTTGCGGTCTCGATTCCGTTCATGCCCGGCATGATCACATCGGTCACAATCGCATCCGGGCGCATCATCTCCGCCCATTTCACAGCGGACACCCCGTCAGAAACAGCTAAAGCATCGTGCCCTTCACCGTTCAGGATGTTTACCAATGTATCTGCGATGACCGGCTCATCGTCCACTACAAGTATCTTCATTGCGTCGGGACTCCGGGAGAAATCGGGGAATGTCCGCCGTCTTCTCTTGTAACACTCCCTTGCAGCCTCCCTGGCATCGCCTGAAACTGCAGAAAGATCGAAAATACAGTTCCATGCTTTTCTGTTCCCGCTCTGCTCTTCACTTGAATGGTTCCGCCATGCCTTTCCACAATGCCGTGCGTAACCCACAAACCGAGTCCGGTGCCAACATCCTCCTTTGTGGTGAAAAACGGTTGAAACAGTTGGGCCTTATCCTGCGAGGCTATGCCGGAACCAGTGTCCATGACGGTAATGCGCACTCCTTCAATAACTAGCCTGTCCCAGCGCCGCGATTTAGCCACACGGATTATAAGTGATCCGCCGCCGGGCATCGCGTCAATTGCGTTGCTGATCAGGTTCGAAAATGCCTGGCGAATTTCTCCTGCCAGAGCGGTGATTTCGATCTCATTTTCGTATTGCTTGTGGACGATTATTTTTCTTGTCTCGAATCTCTTGTCGTACAACAGGAGCAGGTCGTCAAGAGTGTGAGTCACTCTAACGGTGCTCGGCGAAGAAGTGTCGCGATAGAATCCCAGCGTCTGGCGCGCAATGTGAGCGACCCTGTCGAGTTCCCTGGTCGCCAATTCCAAGTATTTTGCCACCTTCTCACTGTTCGGGAGGTCGCGCTTTCCCAGATACACGAGGTTGGTTACAGCCTCCAGAGGATTGTTGATCTCATGGGCCACCGTCGCGGCAAGGCGGCCGGCAGCCGCAAGCTTTTCCGTGGTTCGCAAGGCCTGCTCGATCTTTTTCTTTTGTGTAATATCGCGGGCGATCTTCGCCGCGCCAATGATCCTGCCCTGGTCGTCGCGTACCGGTGATATTGAAAGAGAGACATCCAATCGCTCCCCTGACTTGGCAACCCTCACTGTTTCAAAGTGATCAATTTTCTCGCCGGCGCGGATCTTGGCGAGAATCATGTCCTCATCAGATTGCAGCTCTGGCGGAATGATCATGGTAATGGGACGGCCGATGATTTCCTCGGCTTTATAGCCAAACAGGCGCTCCGCACTTCGGTTCCAGCTCTGGACAACTCCGTTCAGATCCTTGCTGACGATAGCGTCGTCAGATGATTCCACGATCGCAGCCAGCTTCTGTGAATTGATAAGCGCGGTCTCAAGGCGCTCGTGCACCCTGCGAAGTTCGTCCCGCGCCTTTATTTCAATACTGACGTCCGTGTTGGTTCCGAACCAGCGAACAACCCTGCCTTGCTCGTCCCGGACGGGCACGCCGCGGGTCAGGAATGGCCGGAACACGCCATCGGCTCCGCGCAACGGGAACGTCATTTCGAAGGGTTCACCGCTGGCGATTGAAGTCTTCCATCGCTCCAGCACAGCCGGAAGCACCTCTGGATCGTGAACTGATTGCCAGCCCCAGCCTTCCATTTCTTGCGGTGTGGCGCCGGTATAGGCATACCACCGCTGGTTGTACCAAAAGACCGCGCCATCCGGCTTGGCCATCCACACCAGTTGCGGAATGGCATTGGCCAGCGCCCGAAAGCGTTCTTCGTTTCTCTGAATGGCTGTACGAGACATCACCTTCTCAGTGACCTCAACCGCGTGGACCAGGATACCCTCGATCTGCCCATCGGCGTTGTGCAACGGCTGGTATATAAAATCAAAGTAGGCATTCTCCGGCTGCGCGTTGGCGCTGCGAATCAGAGTTACTCTTGCTTCGCGGCCAGCGTAAGTTTCACCGGTCCGGTACACCTCGTCCAGCAAATCGACGTATGCCTGCGCTTCCAATTCGGGCAGACTTTCGACCAACGTCTTGCCGATAAAATCCGCCGCACTCTTTCGTCCTGTAACGCGAACATACTCCTGGTTTACATAGACCCAGCGGTGTTCGGGACCGCTCAACAGTGCAATCGCAGCAGGCGCCTGCTGCAGAAGGTCCTGAAGCTTGCGACTATCCAGTTCCGCTTCGCGACGTAGCCGGGCTTCCCGCTCCTCCGGCGAAACACCCCCTCCGGATGGAACCGGATTGTTCGCCGTTGCGTCCGGTTTCGGAGTTGGCGTGATGGAAGTCTTATGAGTAATGCCTGAAGAACCCTTGCTTTGATTCAAAACGATTGGCGAGCCCGGAATGAAAAATGAAAAACCAGCCCCCTGCGCGTATTGTTTTAGATGCATCAGCGCAACGATTGGCTGCGAAGCTGTCCGCGACGGAGCCCTCGTCAACAGCTGTGCAACGCAACCAGCCGCATCTCCACATGTCACTCAATTCGACATCGGGCGCGGTGTCAGCAGATTTCAGTTACCCCGGTTGCAATCTTTGCTCTGACTGTCCTCCGGGATAACCAGCACTTCTCTCAGTGGGCCATCCCCCCGCCACCGCCCTGCTTCGTCGGCCGCTTCATGATGAAGATCAGCGGCAGACACAGTATGAACATCACCGCCAGCACGAAAAATACGTCGTTAAACGCCATCATGGCGGCCTGCTGCTGGACCATGCCATACAGCGCCGCAAAGGCCTGTTTCGTGGCTGTTGCCATATCCATTCCGCGCGACATGAAACCGTTCCGCGCTGCCTGCAACATCGCCTGCGCCGGAGCGCTGTACGGGTTCACATGCGCGCCCAGGTCATTGATGTGGCGCTGCAACTGGCGGGCATCCATCGTGACCACGCTGGCGATCCCGATGCTTGCTCCGATATTGCGCATCAGGTTGAACAGGCTTGTGGCGTTCCCCATTTGCTCCTTGGGGATGGGATCGTTAGTGATGGTGGTCAGAGGCACGAACAGCAGTCCCATGGAAGCGCCCTGAAGCAGTTGCGGCCAGAAAATGTCCCAGTATCCGGCATTGGTGTTCAGCCGCGAAAGAGCATACAAGCTGTATCCGGCCACCACCAGTCCAGTGGCCAGCAACTTACGGGGTTCCACCTTGCTCATAAGCATGCCGACGAGCGGCATGAACAGAAACGATCCCAGACCGCGCGGCAGCAGCGCCAGCCCTGCTTCCAGCGCTGAGTAGCCCATCAGCGTTTGCAGCCAGAGCGGCAGCAGAACAGTGCTGCCGTAAAGCACAAATCCCAGTACCGTCATCAGGAAAACGCCCGTAGCGTAGCTGCGGTTCTTGAAGACAGAGAGATGCACCACGGGATGCTCGGCGGAAAGTTCGCGGACCAGGAACAATATGAACCCGAGGATGCACAGAACAAACAGCAAAGTGATAAAGTGCGAGCCGAACCAGTCTTCTTCCTGGCCCTTATCGAGCATCACCTGCAGGCATCCGATGCCGAGCGCAAGGAACCCAATGCCCCAGTAGTCAATGCCGCCTTCACCGCGGCGGATGTACTCTGGGTCATGGATGAACAGCATCACCATGCTGACCGCCGCGACGCCAACCGGGATATTGATATAGAACAACCAGCGCCAGCTATAGCTGTCAGTAATCCAACCGCCCAGCACAGGCCCGAGCATGGGCGCCACCACGATGCCCAGCGCCCAGAACGCCATTGCTTTACCTCGCTCCTCCGGGGGAAAGGACTCCATGAGGATCGCCTGCGAGAGCGGCTGCAAGCCCCCTCCGGTCGCACCCTGAAAGACGCGGAAAATAATCAACGTTGAGAGGTTCGGTGCAATACCGCAAAGAAAAGAAAAAATTGTAAATCCGGTCACCGACATCAACAGTAGCCGTCGGCGGCCAAAGAAATTCGCGAGCCATCCGGTGAGCGGCAGCACGATGGCGTTCGAAACCAGGTACGACGTAAGCACCCAGGTAGCTTCATCTGGCGTGGCGGAAAGATTCCCGGCGATGTGCGGCAGAGAAACGTTCACTACCGTGGTATCGAGCACCTCCATAAAGGTGCCCAGCATGACGGAGATGGCAATGATCCACGGATTGATGGCGGCTTCGCCCAGAGGGCGGCTCAACGCTGCCGAATTTGTAGTTGTTGCCATTTACCTTTAAGCCGCTTTGCTTAAGCCGCGAATGAGGTCACTCGCGCCGAGGTTGACGCTCCGGTGATGGACGCAGAGCGCAAAAAAGCAGACCGCGTCTCATTGCTTGACGAACACGGTTGGTTCCACTGACATGCCCGGCCGCAAGAGATGGTTCGGGTCCTGTCCTTTTGCAAAATCGATGCGCACCGGAATTCGCTGGACCACCTTCACGTAGTTGCCGGTTGCGTTCTCCGGCGGCAGCAGACTAAACAGCGCTCCGGACGCGCCAGCTATGGATGACACGGTCCCCTTGTAATCACGCCCGTAGGCATCTACATGAATTTCGGCGGGCTGCCCCGGACGCATGTTCTTGAGCTGCGTTTCCTTGAAGTTGGCCGTCACCCAGATATTGTCCAGATCGACAATAGAAAACAGCGGCTGACCCGCCTGCACCACCTGGCCCACCTCTACATTGCGTTTGCTCAGGACGCCGGTGACGGGCGCCACGATTTTGGTATACTGCATATTCAGTTCTGCCTGTTGAAGAGCAGCTTGCGCCATCTGAACTTCAGCGCTGGCAGCACCCGCCTTGGCTCGCATTGCCCTGACTTGTTCGGGAACTGTATGGGCGGCTTGCGCCTGTGCTTTAGCCTGTGCGGCGCGGCTCTCCGCGCTGGCAACCCCGGCATTGGAGGCATCCAGCGTAGCCTTCGCCGCCGAGGCTGCGGCAACTGCGGCGTCGTATTGCTGCCGCGAAACTTCATCTTTTTCCACCAGCGCCTTCATGCGGTTCAAATCGGCGGAAACTTTGGTGTAATTGGCCTGCGCTTCTTGAACGCGGGCTTGCGCCGCCTGGACTTCCTTTTGGGCGGCCACCAGCGCTGCATCCGCGGCCTGCAACTGGCCTGTGCTGGTTGTCGTGGTCAGCGGAACACCCACGTGAGCGGCTACCGCATTCGCTTCCGCGGTAGCGAGATCCGCTTTCGCGCGATCCACGGCAATCTGATAGTCCCTGGGATCCAGCTCGACCAGGAGATCGCCTTTGTTGACGAAATCGTTGTCATCGTGCAGGACGCGAAGTGTCGTGCCTGATACACGCGCGCTGATGGGATAGATGTGACCGTTGATCTGGGCATCGTCAGTGGATTCGCGAGTGGAATAGTAATGCCAGACGTATAGCCCCGCGGCAATGAGGACCAGCGCAACGATTGCGATGATCCACTTGGCCCGCGGATGCTGGCGAAAGAAGCCGGCCCGCCGCTCGCGAAGCCCCCGCAGCTTGCCGCCTTTCGACTCTTCCTCGTCAGTGGACGGGCTCCGCTTTATTTCTTCATCCTCTTCATACGTCGGAGAAACTTTGATCGGGTCAGGCACTGCTTATTTTCCTCCCAGAAACACTCTTGTCTGTTTTTCCGCCACGCCCAGAGCTCGCGCCAGCGTCAGCTTGGCTACATTGTTTACATACAACGCTTGAATATATGTTTCATTGGCCGTGGCGACGGATTCCTGCGCCTGTACAACATCCAGACTTCCTGAAACGCCGGCTTTGAAGCGGTCCTGCGCCTGCTTCAGCTCTTCATTGGCGAGATCAATCGATTGTTGCGCCACCGTAACCTGCTGGTTTGATGTCTGTACATCCAGCAGGGCGGAGCGAACTTCCTGCTCAACCCGGTTGTGGAGATCCTCCAGTTGCAGCCGGCTCTGGCGCAACTGGCTTTCGCTCTCCGCAACATCAGCGCTGATTCTTCCGCCATCAAAAATCGGAATACGTATCCCGGCAGAGATCGTGTACGTATTCTCCATGTTCGTTACACCTTGTCCCAAAAACCCAATATCACCATTGAGTTCACCCGTGGGCAGCCGCTCGGCCCGCGCCGCGCTCACCGCCAGTTCCGCCGCGCGCACTCGCGATTTCGCAGCCAGATACTCAGGGCGTTGTTTGTAAGCTTCTGCCAGAGCCTGATCGAGGTTTAACGGCGGTAGCGGAGCGTAGGGCACTGTGTCAGTCAGCCGGAACTGCTGCGAAACCGGCAAACCGATAATCCTGGCGAAAGTGAGCTTTTGTTGCTCCACCTGGTTCTGCGCCGCGAGCACACGCTGCTGCTGCGTCTGCATCTGCACCTGCGCCCGCAACACATCGATCCCGGCGCTCACACCCGCTTTTTTCAAGTCCTGCGCCTGCTCGAAAATTGTTCTCGCCGTGGTTAATTGCGCATTGGCGGCGGCCAGCCTTGAGCCTGCCGCCACAGTAAGAAGATACTGATTGCCAACAACCAGAACTACAAGTTCGCGCGCATCCTGCAGAGTGAACTTGGCGGTTTTTTCATTCTCCTGCGCCTGATGGGTGCGATCGCGAGCACTGAAATCAAGAAAAGTGTCGGTCATAGCGACCCTTGCATCGAGAACATTGAACGGTCCCACCACCGGCGACGTAAGTCCCGCCGGAAGAGGAATTCCGAAAGCTGCAAGGTTAATCTGGTTCACGGAATCCCTGACGGTGCCGGACAAATTCGGGAGAAGCGCGCTCAGGCTGCGACGGTATTCAGCTCGCGCGCTTTCGCTTTGCTCCTGTGAGAGCAACAGCCCCAGGTTGTGCCTGATCCCGCGGTCAATTGCGTCCAGAATGGATATCGGGATCTCTCCAGGTGTTGGCTTGTCTATCTTGCCGCTGCCATTAAAGACATCCAGAGAGAGGTTCTGTGGCGGCGCTGGCGCCGGAACCGGTTGTTGTTGCGGCTGGCTGGGGGCTTGTCCCGGCAACTGAGCAATGGCAAAGCTGCCGCCAAACGGCAAAAAAACAGAAAGTACAATTGCCTGTGCGCCTTTCCTCACCGCGCTCCTTTTCAATTTACCGTCGTTAGATGCTGCGCCCCTCGCTCTGAGGTTCATTTGTTCAAGGCTCTGCCCGGCTGTTGCACAACTTGCCGCATCCGAAGTTTGCTCCGCGCCGGAATAAATTAACTAACTGGTTAGTTAGATTATCAGGTGACTGCCTTAGGATGCAAATTACTTTCAGATTCGCACGCTTATAAAGCGAAAGGGGCGCTGAAATCCAGCGCCCCCATTCGTGCTTTAAAATCTTGCCGCGAGAATCTAGCCCTTGCCATTCGGGCACGGGAGTGCCGAGTGTGGCAGGACAGTTTCATCCGGGAAGCTGAACGCGCCATCGATCGCGCTTGAAGATGTGCCCATCTCAAACCACTGCAGAAGCGGAATGTTCTGGGGATGGTAGATGAAATCGAAGTTCTTCTCCTTGACCTCGATCGGACTCGTCGCATTCGCCAACACCTCGATGGGATCACCCTCTTCGAGGTTGTTCTGGCAAACAACCGCATTTGCGGGCTCGCCCGGGAACTGCCAGTTGGGTGCTGCGTTGGACAGGAACGGATTGGCAAATGATTCTGCCAGCTCATGGCTCAGCGCGGTCACATCCTGGAACCCGGCGCCGAAGATTCCCGGCGAGATCCAGCTTGCGAACTGGCTGATGAACCGCTGTTGCGGGAACAGGCCATCGAAGTTCCCGAAGAAAGTGTGGAAGCCCAAAGTGCAGCAGCTACCGGGAACATTGGGATTCGCACGGTTCACGCTGAACAGGAAAGTGTTGGGATAGAGCGACATGTTCATCGCATCTGTGCGGAAGTTTCCGAGATTGATCTCGTTCACCTCGGTCTGGTCAAAAAACGCGTTGAAGAGAGAGTTCAGCATCAGCACGAACGTGCTGCCATCCGCAGCCGGGCCCGTGAAGTAAGAACGCACCTGGACAGGGGTGCCGTTAATGAGCACCGTCGAGAAGAATGGCACCTGGATCGTGACCTTATCAACCACATGCGGAGCGATCACCGTGTGCCAATTGTTCTTCATGACGTTGAAGAACTGAGCGCGGTGAACGGCATCGCCAAACTCAATGTTGCGTCCCGAGCGATAGTTTAGCGGCTCGAAATTCGGAGACTCCAGGAAGGGCGTCTCAAATGGCGCGAATGGGATATCTTTGAAAACCGATCCGTCCGCGTTGAGCAATTCCCAGGAAACCTCCAGGATCTGGCCCGGGTACACCGTGGTGCCGCCCAGTTTCGGATCATTTCCCACCATGGTAAAGTGGAAATCGGCATCCGTGTCAGGACCGGCTTGGGCAACAAAGGCGCCACTGAATGTTGCAATGGTGTCGAGTTGGTCGATGGTCGATACGTTAGGCCGCACATCGCCGTCGATCTTCAGATCGTCATCGTTGCCAGATCGAGCTGCGGGCTTGAAGCTCGCAAAGTCTGATCCGCCTACTACTTTTCCGGTATCAGCATCCAGGACTACTGAACCGATCGAAAAAACCGCCACGTGTTGTGCGTCGACGGGGCCACGGTCACCCATATCGGGCTGGCCGTTTGCTATAGCGGCTCGGGCAGTGGCTGCATCCGCTGGCGTTTGCCCGAATCCGGCAGTCGCTAGAGCACAAGCAGCCACAAAGGCAAATAGAAACAGAAAAGGGGGTCTTGAGGGTCGCATACAACGTTCTCCTAACGAGGGAATTTCAGAGTTACAGGGCCTCAAAACAATACACCTTCTCCGAACCTGAGTAAATGGTCAGAGTAGATAAATTTAAAAAAGGCTACGTGCTGTATTGCAAAAAGAGAAAAGAATTGCGGGATTGTAAGTTGTTACAGGCTTCGCTTTACACATCTTAAGCTTGGCAGTTTAGGATATGACGCGATTCGCCCCAGTGGAACTAAGATTCTGGTGCTAAAAGGCCCGTGTCACCTACGCGGGCGAAGCGGAAGCCCCGAAATTTCGTGAGCGCATTAGATTTCTTGAGCGTATTAGAATGTCACCTCCATCCAGATGTCATAAATCTGATGACATGCGGCAAATTCTGGGCTCTTTGCCATAGCCACAACATCGACATCCGCTGTGTTTAGAGGGACGGGCAAAGATTTAACGTCCGTTTGCAAAGCTCGAACAGCCGGACCGGATCCTATAAATCCGATTGAATAAATAGGAAGATCGGGTCCGCCGTTCAATGAATAGGCGATTTCTATGCCATCATCGGACGCACTGCAGTTCGAGGCGGACGTTACTTTCAGCAGAATCTGTGTCGGTGTGCCTGTGACTGGAGCAAATCCACCCCATGTGCCCGAGTTGGTCCCCGCAGCAGTATTCTCTGGTCCGCTGGCAAAGGTATTTGAATCGCCATCTTCTGCCTTCGCCGCGTTTGAATACTCGCCGAGCAGTCCAGGGATGAAAAACGTCGGATGCAGGATCAGCGGTTGCACGGACATCGTGGCTGTCGCAGTGTGGACATTCGAGGCCACAGCAGCATTTGTTCCTTGAATGGAAAGTGTATAGGACTGAAGAGGTTGTCCTGCGGTAGGTGCTGTGACGCTGAAGGTTGCCGCTCCCGAGGCGATATTTACTGAGGGCGGGCAGCCGCTTAGGGTTGGGCCCTCCGGGGTGAAGTTACAGGCTATGTCCACCAAGCCCGTGAAACCATTCACAGGTGAAACCGTTACATTAAACGTGCCATTCTGACCAGAGGATACTGTCTGAGAGGCCGGGGTCACAGATACGCTGAAGTCGACGACACTCAACGTCACCTGCGTGCTCTGCGCATCCGACCCACTGGTTCCGGAAATGGTTAAACTCGCGTCTACCGCCGGTGTCGCTCCTGATGTCACGATAGTTAAGGTCGTCGTTCCTTCTTCAGCAATCGTCGCCGGACTAAACGAAGCCGTTGTTCCTGCGGGCAAACCGCTGATCGTCGGAGTGACGGTACCCGCGAACCCGTTCACCGCGCCCACTGTCACTGTATAACTCGTACT
Source organism: Candidatus Angelobacter sp. (assembly GCA_035712465.1). Lineage (GTDB taxonomy): Bacteria > Acidobacteriota > Terriglobia > Terriglobales > Acidobacteriaceae > Angelobacter. The sequence goes on along the minus strand of DASTAS010000036.1, from coordinate 46,674 downwards.
TCCGCCGATTACCACCTGCTGCTTGGCCGGTGTGGCCGTTACTGTGAAGTTGTTAACACCCAGCGTGGTCGTTACGATATGCACGCCCGGCCCGCTCGTCCCTGTAATCGTCAAAGTTGAGTTTGCTCCCAGCGTGGCGCTGGTGGTGCTCACCGTCAAGATGGCGGTGCCAGATCCGGTGATCGTGGCCGGACTGAATGTCGCAGTTGCTCCCGCTGGCAATCCGGTCGCGGTTGGAGTGACTTTTCCAGTGAATCCATTCACTGCAGTGGTCGTGATCGTGTAGGTAGTGCTGCTTCCCGCCGTCACCGTCTGTGACGCCGGAGTTACCGATACGCCGAAGTCCGCGACACTCAACATTACCGGCGTGCTGTGCACATCTGACCCGCTTGTCCCCGTAATCGTCAAACTCGCATCTGCCGCCGGCGTCGTCGCTGATGTCGCCACCGTCAAGGTGGTCGTTCCTGCTCCAGCAACGGTCGTTGGACTAAAGGTAGCGGTTGTTCCTGCGGGCAGACCAGTGACGCTTGGCGTGACAGTCCCGGTGAACCCGTCCACTGCGCCCACTGTTACTGTGTAGGTCGTGGTGCCGCCTACCAGCACTTGCTGCGTGGCCGGTGTCGCCGTCAGTGTGAAGTCCTGAACCGCCGCGCCAACACTTAGTTGAGCATTCTGACTTACTGACAAATTATCGTCAGTACCTGTAATCACGAAGCTGTAATCGCCGGACGGCGTCCCAGCGGGTACGGCAAGGACCAATGTTGATACGTCACCATTATTCACGAGGCTGCCTGGCGCGAACGTGCCGGTCACGCCTTGAGGCAGTCCACTAGCTGCAAGCGAAACGTCTCCACTAAAACCCGCAAAAGTGGACAGAGTGACAGCATAATTCGCGGTATTCCCCGGGCTCACGCTTTGAGATGATGGCGCCACAGAAAAATCAAAGTTGGCCCCGGCAAACCCGTTTAACGAGATCGCAGTTGCAACGGAGCTGGAATTGTTCACAATTGTCAGGGTGCCTGTTCGCTCACCTTGGGCTGTCGGAGTGAACGTCACGTCCACGGTGCACGTACCGCTCACGGGTAAGGGTAGAGAGGTAACGCAATTGTCGGTTTCTGCGTAATCACCAACTGCGCTGATGCTGGTTATGGTTAACGACGAATTGATAAGCGTCGTATTTTGTAACATGAGGTGCTGTGTTTCGCTGCCGCCGACCCGCAATCCCAGGTCTGCTCCAAAGGTGAGACTCGAGGACGAAACAGTGACCGCCGGGGTTAGCACGGTAACGGGTACGGACTTCTGCAGGTTGGGTCCGCCGGTCGGGTTCGTGTATGTAATCACAATCGACGCGCTTCCTGGGGAAACGGCTGTCGTGGTGCCGAACTGGTCGACTGTAGCAATGCTCGGATTGGTAGATTGGTAGCTGACATTCGAAGACTCTGTAACGTCAAGAACGCTCCCATCTGGAAAGGTTGCTAGCAGCATCATTGGAGAGGTTTCTCCCTGCGCCTCCAGTGTCACGGTTGTAAACTGCGGGGAGAGCGAAACAGGCAGATCGGGGCGTTCGACGTCAAACTTGACCGGCAATGACCCGACTAAGGCCCCGGACTCTGTTAAGCCTTGCGCCGTGAGTGCGTAGCGCCGACAAGCAATCACCAAAGGTACGGAAATAGAGAACTGCGAAGGAAGAGATGAAGCGGGACCGCTTATTCCCAAAGGGGCTTCCCCTATAACTCCAACATCGCTAATGACTGCGCCGGCAGGAGAAGTAACCGTCAAATTCACAGTTTGGCCCGGATTAACAACCACTCCGTCAGCGGGCGAGCTGATCTGGAGCAACGGTTGCCTCTCTTGTGCCGGGCACGTCCCACACAGGAGCGTGACAAAGACGATAATCAGGGTGATTCGCGATTGGGATAGCATAAAGTCTTTTTCCTAAAGATCGGGTTCTTTCAATTCTGAGAATTACGGTTTAGGTTTGAACAAGCGAAAAGAGTAAACGCAAGGACTAGGGCCATTCCCGTCTCCCAAAAAATTATTAGCACGGCATCAGCGCCACCAGCCCTTGCTAAGTAAGGCAGCATATGACCGTAGGAGCCGTAAAGCACAGAACTCGCTTCTTCTGCGGCTACGCCTAGACCTCCTCCAACGAGCGCTCCAGCAAGCGCCCCCATCAAGGTGTCACCAAGGCTTCTATGGGGCTCCGTAAGGAACAGGGTAGTAAGCAAAATCAGGCATGCACCAGTGAACCCTCCGGCAAAATAGGTCTCCGGAGCAATGGGGGAAGTTCTCGTTCTAAAAGCATCAAGGCGCAATGTCAAATGCAAGTGGACCAGGAGCGCTGCCGCGATTGACAAGTAAGAGGCAACGACGCAGCCAGCCATGAAAATGATCATCTTCCAGATTGAGCATAGGCATGAGCATAGACGCAGCCATACCGCAATAGCCAAACCAAAAATGATTCCTGGCAAGAACAGAGAACCTGCATTACCCAGAATGTGGCTGGCGCTTGCATAGCTGGTCAGCAGCCCCGAAGACAATCCCGCCACGCCTGAGTACACAATAAAGCGAGTGTCCTTTTGCGCGTGATTCATTTGGACTCTCTCGTTTGTGGCCCGCATCGGCACCAGAACACTGTTCATCTGTTAACGACCTCAGAGATTGCTGGGGCCCAACAGGTGGAAAATGGGGTCTGTCACAGGCGTATTTAGGAGCTGAATTACTTCGTTGGAAATCTTCGTGTTCGGGTCCGTTTCGCTCGGCCCAGCGAAATCTAGCTCCTCGAGACCCGGCGAATGCAGAAAGCCCTGGAAGACAAACCCATCACCGTCGGCCCGACCATTGAGCTGACTAGTCACAGGCACCATTGAGTCATTGCGTGGGTCTTGTCCTGCGAAGATGCTTTGCCACCCATCGCCCGTTAACAACTGAGCTGTCGGATCGCTGCTGCACCAATGCCGAATTAGACTCGCAATGCAAACTGTGCAATCCAGGGTTGTCCAACTTGTGTATTGGCCGGCAATCAAAGCCGTCGGGATCGGGGCGGTATTCGGTGGGATCAGCCCTGGGAACCCACTGTGAATGGCTTGCAGCGCGATACTGCCGGTATCCAGGTCACCGATTGCTCCAGAGACAACAGTATTGGACAGAGTAACAGTGTCAAAAACAAAACCCGTGCTTTTGAGAACATTCCGAATACAGCCGCTGGCAGGATCAAGCACATGGCTCGGCAGAGGACTGCCGAGGTGCGGTGTACCGATTGTGACGATTTTGTGTATCGCCCCCAGCAGGAAATTTGAGGTGCTCTGGAATCTGTTCAGGAGCGGCAGCGTGAGAGCAATGTCTCCTCCCATGCTGTGTGCGACGACATCAAACTGAGCGGCAGCGACCGGAATTCTGGCGGGATTGGTCCCGCTTCTAAAAGTTTGAAGCCATTGCGCCATTTGATCCAGGACTGCGGAAGCATTGAACTCAAACCCCAGAGAATTTGCCCGGGCCGTCTGCAAGTCCCCAGCAGGATAGGCGGGAGTTGAGGACTGGATTTGCGGCCCTACCAAGCTGTTGTAGTTTGCGCGTAGAACGGAAAATCGCGGGTCAACGACGTTTGGGCCGCTAACAAGCGGAGCAAATGCATTCCAGGCTGTCTGCCAGTCACTCCAAAGTCCGTGAATTAATACAAGTGGCGGGCGAACGATGGTTACCGGAATATCTGTATCAGTTCCATTCACCGAGACCTGGATGGTAATGCTTCTAGAAGCTAAGCCATCATCAGCAATCACACCGTCCCGGGCAAAATCCAGCGGTGCACGGTAAATGGCGAATGCGTATGGCCCACTCCTAGTCGCTACTGCGGGAACGACGATCTGGGTTTGCTTATTCTGTGTAATCTGCAAGCTCGTATCTCCTGGGTTGCCTATCGCGCCATCTTCGTCCGGGAGCGCACTCGGGCTACCCTGGTCATTTAAAATCGTGAATGTGTATTGATCTCCCGCCTCTACAGCGGGAACTTTCACGACAACTTGGCTTACGCCATCTGCCGCAATTCCGCGCACAGGCCGACCCAGGATAGCCAACTGATCAGCACCAGTCCCGGACGGGGGCAGATCGCTCACACTGTACGTTTTGGGGCCGTTCATCAAATCCGGTACAGGGTCCACGACGGAGATGCCGTTTACGTTAAGTGCAGCACATCCGGCCTCGTCAAGGCCTATTTGGGGATTTTGGAACGCAAAGAAAGGAGCCGTTGCAGTGCCATTGCTCACCTCAAAAAATAAATCCTCGGTATTCGCCTCAAATAGGCTTCCCGTATTGGGATCGGTGGCGGTGAAGATCAAATTAAGGAGCCCGTGAACATCGCTTGTAGAGGTAATATTATCGGGCGCTGCGATGAACGCTTCATTCGTGACCTCCTCCGACAGAAAAAAGAATAAAGTCAGGCCACTAGGGAGAGTACTGATTGCACCACCACCCCGGGTACCGCATTGGAGCGGGCTGGTTGCACCCCCCCCAACAAACCACTCACCGACGCGATCCAATTGTATCGGTGCACCTCTGCCTATTCCAGCGACTTCAACGAAGATAAGCGTGTCGCGAAAGCCGAATTGATTACAAGTAACTGAAGTTATTCCGGTTAGGCTTCCCGAGGGCTGGTAAACGCCAGAATCGGCTATACTATCAAATTGATTACTAATTATAATGGGCCACTCCTGGCCGAGGTTATCAATGCAAGGCGTGGTCGTATCAAATGCCCCGGAATACAAAAGCAAAAGCGTGTTACCAGCAGCTGTAGGGTTGAAAGAAATGGTAAGTGAACCGACTAAACCTACCGACGATGCCCAACTCGATTGGACAATGCTCGGCTGTGCTATAGCTGATCCCACCAGGAAGCCAAAGACAGATACCAGAAATAGAGCAGCCTTCATCCCTCGTCCTCCCCTTTATAAGACAAACTAAGATGGTAAATAGCCAAATCTATCCAAAATAACCGGACAAAGTATATAAAACTTTGAGAGTTGCTGGAACGTCACACTATGAGGAGAGGGGGAACGTTGTCAAGGGAATTACAGCTAGAAGCCAAATCATAATGTTTCTGTTCCCATTTTGGAACGGCTAGGTCGAATCTCCGGGGAAATCGGAACGCGTCAGGGGGAGCGAGTGTCGAAACCGCGCGAAAATGGTCAGCACGATGAGAAGACTCGATCTTAGCTCAGGGAGGCGGCTGCGTGTTTCGGTCGCAAGACAGGTTACGATGTTGTGATCCGCGGCTTAAGAGTAAGGGATTTCGCCCCAGTGGAACTAAGATTCTGGTGCTAAAAGGCCATCGCACATTCCAGCGATTCGTTGGTTGGTTATGGGCAAGTAAGCGGCCCGAATGCGGTAGCCGACTTCGTCAACGCTTTCGTATTCGGATAGCTAAACGCGCCATTGATCGCGTTGGACGTGGTCTTCTGCTCGAACCACTGCAATAAAGCTTCAGTTTGCGGATGATATGTGGTCGCGCCGATCTTCACCGGAAACACCGCGTTGCTGAGCACCTCCACCGGATCGCCGACTTCCAGATCATCCTGGCAGCTGCCGGGTTGATTGGGAATCTGCCAGGCCGGCACCAGATTATTAAGAAATGGATCATCGAGAGCCTCGGAAATTTCATGGCTGAGCGCGGTCACATCTCTAAGACCTCCACCAAACACTCCTGGCGATATCCAACTTGCGAACGCAAAGACCCAGCGTGACTCCGTTGGCCTGGCATTGTTGGTGAAGAACGTGTGGAATCCCAGCACGCAGCACGCGCCCATGCCGCCGGTGCTATTCACCGAGTACAGGAACGTATTGGGGAATAACACGATGTTGATGGCGTTCGTGGTGAAACGGCCCGCATTGATCTGATTGATTCCAAGATTCGAGATCGCCTGGTTGAAGAACTGGTCGAGCAAAAAGATAACCGTGTGCCCGTCAGTGGATTTGGACGTGAAGTAAGTCCTCACCTGCGTCTTTTTGCCGTTCAGAGTGATGGTCGTGAACCGCGGTACATTCATGGTGAGGCTTTGCACAATGGTTGCGGGCTTCAACGCGGTATGCCAGGTCGATTTCATGGTGTGGAAAAACTCTGCGCGTTGGACTGCATCAGCAAACTGGATGGTGCTCCCGCTTGAATAATTGGCGGCGTGAAAATTGGGAGAGTTCAATGCCGGAGTTTTAAATCCCGCCACGGACACGGTGGTGAACGTTACTAGATCGGCGTTCTGCAGCTTGAGTGACACTGCCACAATTTTTGCTGGAACGTTGATCGTCGCGCCGCCGGACGGTGGAGCGCCGATCATGGTAAACGGCCACGTCTTTCCTCTGCTGCTGAACGATCCCTGGAAATTTGCTACGGAAATCACATGGGCCAGGCTGAACGGAGTGGCTGATTGTTCGTTGGCGCCCAATGTGGCCACCGTTGCCGAGTTCAAGAAATCCGGCTGCCTGTGGATTGAAAGTGGCTTCAGGCGTTCATATCTGGGCGAAACCGGAGTGGTGGATGGCAGGTCTTTCACGCTGGAAACGTCCGGGAGGCTTTGGGCAAATCCGCAGATTGAAAGGAAAAGAATCGCCAGAATGGGAAGGAACCTGGAGAAGATTCGATACATCATGTGAACTCCTGGGGCGGAAGGTCCGGCGCCGGCTGGGTAAAAGTCCGACCGGGTTGCTTGCTCTAGATGCACTATTTTGGCAGACACTGGCGAGTGCTGCCGAAACATTTGCACCTAACCATATTGAATTAAGACATGTATTCAACGCACCGCCTGGCCCGATCCGGAATCAGGCAAGGGGCGAATGAACGCATTGAGCGCATTGCAGTCGGTCGATTCTCAAACCAACAAATAAGGCGGGATCCTCATGGTTCCCGCCTTTTCTTTTAACCAAGTCTTCGCAAGTTTAGTGGCACAGCGTAGCGGGTGACGTTAACGCCGTCGTATCTGGATAGCTGTATGCGCCATGTAGCGCGTTGGATGGCACAGTCTGCGCGAACCACTGCAGTAGGGCCTCGGTTTGAGGATGGTAGGTCACATTCTGGCCTGTGACATTCAGGGTCACCGGGAATACGGCGTTCGCCAGCACTTCCACCGGATCGCCGGTTTCAAGATTGCCCTGGCACACACCCGGTTCGCCTGGGAATTGCCACCGCGGCACAATGTTGTTCACGAACGGATCATTGAAGGTCTCAGAAAGCTCATGGCTCATAGCCGTAACATCCTCGAATCCTCCGCCAAACAGCCCGGAAGAAATCCAGCTCGCATAATCCACCACCCAGCGATGCTCCGGCGTGCCCTCATCGGTAAAGAAGGTGTGGAAACCAAGAGTACAGCAGCTTCCACGCTGTTGTGGATTGGCGCGGTTAAAGGAATAAAGGAACGTATTCGGGAACAAAGTGATGTTGACGGCATTGGTAGTGAAATTATTCCCATCAATTTCGTTGTTCACGATGACCCCGAGTTGCTGGTTGAAGAACAGGTTCAACATGAGCACGAAGCGGTGCCCGTCAGGCAATACTCCGGTCTGATAGTTCAAAGCCGTCACCGGCTGGCCACCGCTGATCACCGTCACGAATTTCGGTACCGTGATCGTGATGCGGTCCACCACGCTCGGCGCCAACTCTGTATGCCAGTTGGGATCCGGGGGAATGTTGCTGAAGAACTCGGCCCGTTGCACCGCGTCGGCAAACTGGACCGGCTGAGTGCTGTGCTCATACTTGAAGAGCTGGAAATTGGGAGAGTCCAGCACCGGCTGCTCGAACTCACCCGCATCCACCACCGCCAAGGTTGTGCCGTCAGGATTCAACAGGTTCAGGGACACCGCCACAATCTTCGCTGGCACGGTGGTGATATGTCCGACTGAGGGATCGTTTCCCATCATGGTGAAGGGGAATGTCTGGCCGTTGAAGGAGAAAGAGCGGGTGAAGTTGGGCACTGAAATCACGCCCTGCACCCCTCCGGGATTTCCTTTAATGGCGTCGGGATTGTTGCCGAGATCAGCATCGACCAACTGGTTGGGGACGCTATGAATCAGTTGAGGGCCAATGTCGTGAACGACGTCCGGAGATGAAGGGCCAGGGCCGACTTGGGCGATGGCTGTGCTGGTGAGGGATTGCGCAAAGCCGCTGCCAATAGCTGACAGGGCAAATAGGAAGGTCAAAGACACAGCTAATTTCTTGATCACGTACACTCCTGGGCGAAGGTAATTTTATTTTTTCCAGGTTGGAAGCTGGTGTTTATCAACATACCTCATTTGCATAAGCAACAGCACGGATATTGGAGAAAAATCGCATCGTAGGAAAGACTAAGGTAAGCTGCCGCTGATGGAGCGAGGCATTTCCACCTAATTAGCTTGAATTAAGATATGTCTGCGGAGCCCGTTGTTTTCGCGCTCTCTGCATCCAAGTTTTCTGACTCACACAATGGCTGATACCGCTCCTGACGCTCCACCCAAATCGAACTGGCCCAGTGCCCTGCGGGCCCTCCGCCATCCCAATTACCAGCTGTTTTTCGGCGGACAACTGATTTCGCTGATCGGCACGTGGATGGACCAGGTGGCGGAATCCTGGCTCGTGTATCGCCTTACCGGTTCCGCGCTGCTGCTGGGTACGGTCGCCTTCGCCAGCCAGATTCCGGTGTTTTTGCTGGCTCCCATCGGAGGCGCCGTAGCAGACCGCCACAACCGGCGAACCATTCTGGTGATGACGCAATCCTCCATGATGGTGCTGGCATTCATCCTGGCCGCACTCACGCTCACTCATCGCATTACCGTCTGGGAGCTGACGACGCTGGCGGCCCTGCTCGGAGTCGTCAATGCCTTCGACATACCGGCCCGGCAGGCGTTTATCGTGGACATGGTTGCGCGCGACGATCTGGTCAATGCCATTGCTCTGAACTCCTCCATGTTTAACGGCGCACGCGTGGTAGGCCCTGCCGTAGCTGGAATCGTGGTGGCCGCCATTGGCGAAGGCTGGTGCTTTTTTGCCAACGCGGTGAGCTTCATCGCCGTAATTACCGGGTTGCTGATGATGAAAATGAAGCGGCCGCGCATGAGCCTGGAAGGCTCTCCGCTGGAAAACATCATCGAGGGGTTTAAATTTGTCATCAAGAACCGCCCGATTCACGCCTTGATGATTCTGCTGGGAGTGGTGAGCTTTACCGCGATGCCATACGCGGTGCTGATGCCCATCTTTGCGGAACAGATCCTCCACGGCGGCGCAACTGCCCTGGGATTGCTGATGGGTTGCTCCGGTGTGGGCGCTTTGGGCGGCGCCGTTACCCTGGCCATGAAGAAGAGCATTCGGGGCCTCGGACGGTGGGTGGCTTTCGCCTGCTCCGGCTTCGGCGTCGCTCTGATCGTGTTTTCCTTTTCCCGGGCGTTGTGGCTGTCTGCTGTGCTGCTCGTTCCCGTGGGATTTACCGTGATGGTGCAGATGGCATCATCCAACACGCTGATTCAGAGCATGGTCCCTGACAAGCTTCGCGGCCGCGTGATGGCCGTCTACTCCATGATGTTCATGGGCATGGCCCCATTCGGCGCGTTGCTGGCCGGGAGCGTTGCGCATGCAATTGGCGCTCCCTGGACCGTGGCCATGGGTGGCATTCTCGCCGTGGCCGGCGGAATACTTTTCGGTCTCCTCTGGCCGGCTCTCCGGCCCGCTGCTCGCGAACTGGTGATCGCGCAGCAAATGAGCGGCGGCGCTCCGGCGCAGGAGATGACCGCGCGCGTGTTCATCAAGAGCTGAGGCTCAGTCCGTCGCCGCGGAGATGTGCTCATGCACAATGAGCAGCCTGCCATCGCTGAGCCGCTGAAAAACGTGGCTAACGCGGGCATTTTCGAGATGCTCTTCATGCTCGCTCTGCCCAGCGGCTGAGACCTTGGCGATCTGCTCGGCGTCAAGGTGCAGAAGGTAGGCGGCTACAGCGCAGTCGGAGCCAATCAACTCCACGTCGACCCTGCCCACGTTGATGCGCATCTTCGTCGCGCCGCTCAGGTATTCGCGCTGCCGCCGCAGCACCACAAGGCGGGCTGGTTCCGGCCGTTTTGAGGCTGTGCCGAAAACGGTCGCGACGTCAGAGTAAAGACTCTGCCACTGGTCGACCTTTTTCGAGGCAAAGAGCTCCCACAACCGGCGCACGGCTGCTTCCACCTCAGACTCGCTGAGGAGAGTTGTTGAATTGTCTGGGCACATACAGATTGTTAGTAAATCTAACCCATGCCCATGTGTCCGACAAGCTTAAACAGGCGTCTCAAAAAGCCTTTTTGAGAATGGCGATCTGGCCCGCGTGGTAGAGCGAGTGCTGCACGATACCGTGGAACAGATTGTAAAAGCCGTAATCGCGGCCTGGCACCGTGTCGCCGAGTCGTTCATCTCCGAAGCCCTCAATCGCATCCGCCAGTTCCTTTGCCGCAAGCAGAGTGTTTTCAACCGCAGCTTTCCACGCCGAGGCGCCGGACGCGGGAATCAATGGCCAGTTTTGTTCGGGCGGCATGTTCTCGACAAATGCAGGTATCGGCACGCCACGCATGCTCGCCATCGCCGCCTTGGTCCATACTTCGATATGCAACGTCAACTCCCAAATGGAGTGCGCAGCAGCAAGAGGTCTGGCATTGGCCTGTTCGTGGGTGACCTCTGAAAGCAAATCGTGCAGCGACGGTCCGTGCCACGCATCGCCGTCAAAAGCCCGCCGCAATTGATCGGCAATCCGGGCACATTCTGTGTGAGTAGAGGTTACAGTAGCCATGCGCATACTGATGTAAGTGTGTGTCCGGACGCTTCAGGAAATAATGCTGCTCTTCGGCAGGTTCGGCTTCCGGTATCCTGAACCCGCTACGCTGAACAAAAGAATGACTGCACAAGAAATCATATCCTTGCTCCAGCTTCAACCCCATCCGAAAGAGGGCGGCTTTTTTGCCGAGACCTACCGCTCCGCTGCAACCATGAACGTCGCCCCTGGCGCGCGCAACCTGGCAACGGCAATCCTTTACCTTATCACTCCGAAATCGTTCTCTGAAATGCACCGTCTTCCCGGTGATGAGATCTTCCACTTCTATTTGGGCGATCCTGTGGAGATGTTGCAACTGCATGCGGATGGCTCGTCCGAGGTGATTGTGCTTGGCGCTGATATCCAAAGCGGCATGAAGTTGCAGCATGTTGTACCGGGCGGCGTATGGCAAGGCTCCCGGTTGAAAAAAGGTGGGACTTTCGCGCTGTTGGGCACGACCATGTCACCAGGGTTTGCATACGAAGATTACAGTTCAGGTACTGCCGAAGAATTGATACGCTTGTGCCCAGAACAGGCGGAGATGATTCGGGCATTCACGCGGGCTTGAATAAAAGCCCTGCTCGCAACAAAGCAAGCAGGGCTGCTGTGATTCCTCACCGAGGCTACGCTGTCACGTACTTTCCCGCCTCCATCACGCGGTTGGCGATCTGCTGCGTGAGCGCAATGGTATTGAATGGCTCGTACTTGAACAGCCGTCGCAAGATAACGAGTTGCGTACGAAGCATGTCGCCTTCGGCCACGGCGGCAAGAACTTTGCGTCCAGCCGCTTCAAGATTGTCCATTGCTCTGGCCAGGCTGACCTGCGTCATGGCTAAGGCCAGTTGGGACTTCGCCTCACCCTGCCGCTCGGCCAATTTTTGCGTGCGCAACACGACTGAGTCCATGGCGAAAACATGGATCACCATGTCCGCAATCGCGGCCAGAATCTCCTGCTGATCGGCAATGGCCATCATATATTTTTGCGATGCCGCGCCGGCCAGCATCAGTGTGGCCTTTTTGGCGTTGGACACCAGCGTGCGCTCGGCTGCCAGCGAACCTTCCAGAGGCTCGCTGCTGCTGGGACCGGACATGATCTCATCCATCAGCTTCTTGATGGCCGGCATGAGCGCCAGTTGTCCGCTCATGGCGCGCTTCAAGAGCCATCCGGTAATGATCATGCGGTTGATCTCATTCGTACCTTCAAAAATGCGGTTTACGCGCGAGTCGCGATAGGCCCGCTCCGCCGGGTACTCCTCGACGAAACCATAGCCGCCATAGATCTGCACGGTTTCGTCCACCACGTAATCCAGCATCTCTGACCCGAACACCTTCAGGATGGAGCATTCCACCGCGTACTCTTCAATGTTCTTGGCCGTCTGCTTGTAAACATCAGGCGAGTTCTTGTCGATCTCCGCCATGGCTGCATCGATCATGCCGACTGTTCGATAGGACATCGCCTCGCCGGTGAAGATACTGCTTGCCATGTTGGCGATTTTCTCTTTGATCAGGCCGAACTCGGAAAGCGTCTTGCCGAAAGCCTTGCGCTGTTTCGCATAGCCAATTGCATTGTTGAGTGAATTGCGCGCGCCTCCGACCACGCCCGCGCCCAGCTTGTAGCGGCCGATGTTCAGCGTGTTGAAAGCAATTACGTGGCCCTTGCCGATCTCGCCCAGCAGGTTCTCTTTGGGAATCCGGCAATCGTTCAGGATGATCGGCGTGGTGGAAGAGCCGCGGATGCCCATCTTCTTTTCTTCCGCGCCGTTCTGGAAGCCCGGAGAAGTACGCTCCACGATGAACGCGGAGAACTTCTCGCCGTTGACCTTGGCGAAAATGATATACACGTCAGCGAACCCGCCGTTGGTAATCCACATTTTTTCGCCGTTCAGGATCCATTCCTTCCCGTCGGGCGAAAGCACGGCCTTGGTGCGCGGGTTCATCGCGTCAGAAGCCGAGGTGGATTCCGACAGCGCGTAGGCGGCGATCCATTCACCGGTCGCCAGCCTGGGCAGATATTTCTTCTTCTGCTCCGGCGTGCCGAAGTAAACAATGGGCAGCGTGCCGATGCCCACATGCCCTCCGAAAGCCACGCTGAAGCTGCCGTTCACAGACAGGTGTTCGGCGATAATCGCCGAGGCGATCTTGTCCATGTCCGACCCGCCATAGGTCTCGGGGATATCCACGTTGCCAATGCCGATCTCGCAGGCCTTGCGGATCAGCGCGCGCGTAACCGCGAACTCTTTGTGTTCGATTTTCTCAGCGTTGGGCAGAATTTCATTTTTCGCGAAGTCCTGCGTGGTCTGCGCAATCTGCTGGTGCTCTTCACTGAGATCCTCCAGCGTGAACACTTGTTCCGTCGTGTGTTCCTCGATCAGGAAGCTTCCGCCCTTGAGCTTGGTTTTATTCGGGACTGCAACCGTTGCCATAAACTCTCCTCTTTAACCACAAAGGACACGAAGAAACACAAAGGTCATTTCCATCCTGTTCCCTCGACCAGCCGCTTAATGCCGTCCTTCAGGTGTAACACGTTGAAATTGATAATTAAGCCCAACTTCTTCTTGCTGAGCTTGAGATACGAAATCACTTGGGCAATATGGACGCGCGAGATTTCTTCAACTGATTTCAGCTCCACGATGACAAGATCGTTCACCATCATGTCAATGCGATAGCCAATATCCAGCCTGACTGAATCGTAGACGACCGGTAACGCGAGCTGTGTCTCAACCTGCAAACCGGCAGTCCGCAACTCATGTGCGAGGCAAGCTTCATACGTACTTTCCAACAATCCAGGTCCGAGGGCGGAATGTACCTTCAGCGCACATTTGATTACCGCATGACTGATTTCATGCGGCGACAACGCTCTCGCGGTACCTGGCCCCGGCATCCTTTGTGCTTCCTTTGTGTCCTTTGTGGTTCGATGTTCTAGTTGAGGTTCTCGATAATCCCCGCCGCCCCCATGCCGCCGCCGACGCACATCGTCACCACTCCATACTTTCCATTCCTCCGCTTCAGCTCGCGGATGATCGTCGCAGTCAGCTTGGCGCCGGTGCAGCCCAGAGGATGACCCAGAGCCACAGCGCCACCATTCGGGTTGACCTTGTGGATGTCAAGCCCGGCTTCTTTGATGACTGAGAGCGCCTGTGCGGCGAAAGCCTCATTCAGTTCGATCACGGATATGTCGTCCAATTTCAGTCCCGCCATCTTCAGCACCTTGGGAATGGCGAACACTGGCCCCAGTCCCATCTCTTCCGGCTTGTAGCCTGCTGTGGCGAAGGCTACAAAACGCGCCAATGGTTTGATGCCGAGCTGCCGTGCTTTATCAGCCGACATGACAACCGATGCCGCGGCCCCGTCCGAAGTCTGGGATGAGTTCCCTGCAGTGACCGTCCCTCTGGCATGAAAGGCAGGTTTGAGCCTGGCCAGCGCTTCCAAAGTTGTGTCGGCGCGCGGACCTTCGTCGACTTTAAATATGATGTCAATGCGCTTGGGCTTTGAGCCGTTCGGCGTGGTAAAGCTCACTGGCACGGGGACAATCTCATCTTCAAAGTTGCCTGCCTTAATCGCGGAGAGCGCTTTCATGTGGCTGTTACAGGAGAACTCGTCAGCCTGCTCGCGCGCGATACCAAAGCGTTTGGCCAGTCGTTCCGCGGTCAGTCCCATGGAGAGATAGGCGTCCGGATAGCTGTTCACCAGCCAGGGATTGGCCGATACCTTGTGCCCGCCCATCGGGAGCATGCTCATCGATTCGGTTCCACCGCCGACGGCAATCTCCGCGCGGCCGGTCATCACTGAATCTGCCGCCAGGGAGATCGCCTGCAGACCGGAAGAGCAAAAGCGATTGATCGTCATGGCGGAAACTTCGACGGGCAGACCAGCACGCAACGATGCAATGCGAGCCACGTTCATGCCCGACTCGGCCTCTGGCGTGGCGCAGCCGATGATCACATCTTCAATTTCTTTGGGATCGATTTGGGGTACACGCGCCAGCACGCCTTTAATGGCCACTGCCGCCAAATCATCGGGCCGCGTAGTGCGCAGCGTGCCCTTGCCCGATTTGCCGACCGCTGTACGAACTGAACTTACAATGACTGCTTCTCGCATTTTCAAAGTCCTCTAACCACAAAGCTCACAAAGGATCACAAAGGCAATTTGTATTCCTTCGTGTTCTTTGTGGTTAATTCCGTAAAGGCTTTCCGGTTTTCAACGTGAACTGAATCCTTTCCTGCGTCTTCTTTTCCCCGCAGAGCGACTTGAAGCCTTCGCGCTCCAGGTCGAGGATGTACTGCTCGCTGACCGGCGTACCCGGCGTCACGTTGCCGCCACAGATCACCTCGGCCACTTTGGTGGCCACCTTCACATCGTGGTCGCTGATATATTCCGCCTGTCTCATTAGATGGATTCCCAGCTTTAAAGTGGCAAGCACATTTTCACCCGGGGCCGGGATATCGGTCCGGGGCACCGGAGCCTTGTAGCCGGCGCGGGCCAACTCAAGCGCTCGCTCTTTGGCGTCGCTCAGAACGCGGTCACGGTTCGTGGTGATCAGGTCGCCGTCGGAGAGGAATCCCAGATCCCGTGCTTCATACGCCGAGGTGGAAACCTTGGCCATGGCGATGATCTCAAAAATGCGCTTCATGCCTTCCATCAGCTCAACCGATTCGGCGCGGCCATCCGGACGAATGGCGTGGGCTTTGTCAATCGCTCGCAGCAACATCTCCTTACAGCCGCCGCCACCCGGCAGCAGGCCCACGCCCACTTCCACCAGACCTTCATAAAGCTCGGCATGCGGCTGGCGCGCCGCCGAGTGGAGGTTGATCTCGCAGCCGCCGCCCAGCGTCATTCCAAATGAAGCGGTCACAACCGGCCGGGTGCAGAACTTGATGGCCTGCGTCATACCCTGGAATTGCTTGATGGCAAGGTCGACCTCATCCCACTCTTCTTCCTGCACCGCCAGCATCAACATCATCAGGTTGGCTCCGACGGAGAAATTCTGCGAATCGCCGGTAATCACAAATGCCTCAAACTGGTCGCCGATGCCGCCGGTCTTGAGTGTTTGCGTAACCATCTGCACAATGTCGCCGCCCAACGCATTCATCTTGCTGTGGAACTCGATGCAGCCCACACCATCGCCAAGGTCAATGAGCGAAGCGCCGGGATTCTTTTTCACCACCCCGTGCGACTTTTTAGCTGTCTGCACGGACCACACGCCTTCTGCCACCGGCACCGGCTTGTACTGGCCCGTGCGCAGGTCGAAGTAAGCGCGGCCTGAAGGCGCCGTGGGATCGTCTTTGTACCAACTCTTTGCGCCCGCCGCGAGCAGCTTATCCACGTTGCTTGAAACCGGCTTGCCTTCGGCCTTCATCTTCGCCACAGTCGCTTCTACTCCGGCCATATCCCATACTTCAAACGGGCCCACTTCCCAGTTGAAGCCCATCCGCATGGCGGCATCGATCTCAACGACCGTGTCGGCGATTTCAGGAATGCGGTTTGCCGAGTAGGTCCACATCTCCGAAACCGTGGTCCAGATAAACTTCACGGCTTTGTCGCGCGGATCGCCGTTCAGGATAGTGCGCAGGCGTTCGCCCATATCCTCAATATTCTTTGCCATTTCCAGCGTGGGGAATTTCGCCTTCTGCGTAGGGTGATACTCGAGCGTCTTCCAGTCGATGGCCTGGCGCTCCTCGCCCCCCGGTCCTTTTACCTTCCTGTAGAAGCCGGCTTTCGTCTTGTCGCCCAGCAGCTTGCGCTCGATCATCTTTCCAAAGAAGTCAGGCAGTTTCAAATCGGAGCGCTCGTCCTGCACGTTCTTGCTGAAATTCTTCACCACGCTAGCGAGCACGTCCAGTCCCACCAGATCGAGGGTGCGGAAGGTGGGATTCTTCGTCCATCCGCCGCTGGAAGTCAGGGCGTCGACCTCTTCAATGGTCAGGTCCATCTCCTGCATAAGGCGGAAGACGTTCAGCCCGGCATAGGTTCCGATTCGGTTGGCGATGAAGTTGGGCGTGTCCTTGGCTCGGACAATCCCCTTGCCCATGCGCACGTCGCCGAAATGTGTAACGGCTTCTATGGCGGCGGGATCAGTTTCCGGCGTGGGAATAATTTCCAGCAAGCGCATGTAGCGCGGTGGATTGAAAAAGTGCGTCCCAAACCAACGCCGGCGAAAATCGTCGGTGAACCCTTCTGCAATGCTGTGTACCGGCAGGCCGCTGGTGTTTGTCGTAACTATGCTGCCCGGCTTGCGTACGGCTTCCACCTTCTTGAGCAGGCCACGCTTGATCTCCAGGTTTTCTGCTACCGCCTCGATGATCCAGTCGGCATCAGCCAGCAGCTTCATATCGTCTTCAAAGTTGCCAATGGTGATCAACCGTTCAAGCCCTTTGCGGAAGAACGCAGCCGGCTTTGATTTCACCGCCGCGTCCAGACCGGCGGCTACAATCTTGTTACGCGCAGCTTTGTCCGTGCTCTGCGAGGCATCCGGGGGCACTATATCCAGCAGCACGCATGGGATTCCGGCATTGGCAAAATGAGCCGCGATGCGGGCGCCCATGGTGCCCGCGCCCAGCACAGCTACCTTATTGATGCGCTGATAGGCAACGCTTCCCCCCTTGCCGTTGCGTTGCCTAGACGTAAGGCCCCGCGGATCTTGGATAGAAGTGGAAATTACTGATTGGCTCATGAGTGCGACTCCTGGAGGAAGATCAATCGATTGAACACGCAAACGTCGAGTCGCCCAGAATGATAGCAGTTTTGGCGCATCAGCCCTTTACCGGCGGCAGCACTCGAATTCACGGACAAACCTCTCTTTATCATGGACTTTGATTGAGGAATGGAACAGGCCAAAGCAAATACGGGGCGCGGATTCGGCAGCAGCTTGCGCCTGAAACCGTTCGCATGATAATGAATGAGCATTCATTCAGTCAAGTAGCACCGTTATAATTCAACTGCTTACAAGATCGGCTTCCACTCCGTTCGTCTGAACCGCTTGCTACTTTCCGGTCAAAATCAAAAGGTCACCTGGATGGCTGTTCACATATTCCAGCGCCTTTTTTGCGGCGTCCTTCTCTCCGCTGTAGCTTAGCTTCTTTGCTGCTTCATCCAGCAGCATCCACCAGGCCCGGCGCACCTCATGCCGCATCTCGGGCGTGATGTCACCGATCTGCCCGGATTGGTACTTCATGAGAAAAAAGCTCACGACCTTGAAAATGCGGGCGTTATCCGACCACTTACGAAAATACACGTATTTCACATCGGCCAGTTTCGTAACCGGACGGGCGTGCAGGCCGGTTTCTTCCCAAACCTCTCGGACCGCCGTTTCTAAAGGCTTTTCGCCGGCATCGATATTCCCTTTGGGCAGCGCAATCGTATTCTTCCGGTCCTCAGGCTCGCCTTCGCGGCCCGGCTCAATGACCGCGACCCACCACTGATTTCGCATTTGGCGCAAAACCACAGCGCCGGCTGAAAATTCACGCAACATGGCAAATGTAAGATGAACCTCAGCATACTATTGGAAGCCAAGGAGATATAGAGGTTTTGCCGCCTCGCGGGTCACGCCAACCACCGCCGAATCCGTTACCAACGTCACTCCAAAGAACTCTATACCAGCGGAAAAGGCTCTGGAAAGCTCGCCCTTTCAGCCAAAATAAGGGAATTAAGCAGGAACTAAACGACGGCAGCATCGTTTAATTTGGTTGACTGCATCTTACAATCAGTGCTGCGGTCTGATGGGCTCGTCCAGCCGGAGGCCACCGGGTGTAGGTCACGGGATGGTTGAGGAACTTCGGTGAAGAATCCTGTAAGAGCTATCGTTGAGTCAGTAAAGGCATTTGGCCGCGAGCTGACGCGACCGCCACAAGCCAAATCAGCTCTTGAACCGGCTCATCGCCCCACGTTGGGATTAGCCTTGGGCGGCGGTTTTGCCCGGGGACTGGCCCACATTGGCGTGTTCAAAGTTCTGGAAGAAGAGCATATCCCCATCGATTTCCTTGCCGGTACCAGCGTGGGCTCAGTGGTTGGAGCGGGATATGCGAGCGGCATATCCGCGAAAGAACTCGAAGAAATCGCCCACCTGGTGCGCTTCAAAGATTTTTCCCGTTGGAGCTTCTCCCGCTTCGGCCTCTTCAGTAATGACAAGATGTCAATCTTTCTCGGCAAGATCCTGCGCTGCAAGACCTTTGAGGAGCTCAAGATCCCTCTTGCCATCGCGGCCACTGACATCATCACCGGTGACCCTGCGGTATTCACAACAGGAGACCTCGTCGCTCCTGTGCGCGCAAGCTGCGCGTATCCAGGAATGTTCCAGCCTGTACAGATAGGTGACCGCATTCTGGTGGATGGACTTCTGGCGCACGCAGTCCCTGCAGCGCCTCTGCGCGACATGGGCGCGGACCGAGTAATTTCCGTTCACCTTGCAGCCCATTGGCTGAAGCCTCGCGGGCCGCGGCACGTCTTTGACGTCATTGGACAATGCTTCTCCATTGCTCAGGACAGGATGTGCGGTCCTTGGCGGGCCGCTTCTGATCTGGTGCTGGAACCCGATATCGGCGACTTCGGCTACGATGACTTCGCGCGCGCCGGCGAACTGATCCAGGCCGGCGAGGTGGCTTGCCGCGCCGCCATGCCAACCATCCGAGCATGGTTCCCTGCACCGGCGCCACAACCGGCACAACAGCCGCAGCAGACAAATACCACAACCGTCCCCGTTGCAGCCAAGAGCTAACGCAATCGCCGCAACTTGACTCAGAGCAACTCGAAGCAAAACTTTCCCAGGCGCTCGCCGTCAGGCGCATAGACTTCCAACAGAACGCGGTCCGTCACCGGACGATTCCCAATGTCAAAGCTGACACGAAACACGCGTTCGTCATAGGGAACATGGGCAGGCATGCCGATCAACCTGACCGACTCGGGTCGAATCTCTTTGGCCACCAGAGCGTTGTAATCCCGCAGCTTGAATTTCAAACCGAGGAGCAGGTCTTCAGGGTTCCGGCCGTAGTTCAGCGACAAACTCGGTGGTTCCGCAATCACCCTGCGCAAAGAAGCTGTCACCCGAAAACTGAACTGTCTGGGAAACCTGCGCAGTTGTGTGCCATTGGCGAGCACAACCCTGGAGTTCAGTCCGCTGGCCACGCGGTGAGCTCCCCGAATCTGCGGACACTCGATCAGGGCAAGCAGGGAAACAACCGCGCCGGATGGCTGCAGTTGAATTACTTTGTAGCCCGCCGGAGTCGCGGCGCGCATGCTCTCGTCTGGATCCAGCGAGCCTGGCGAAGCCAGCTCCGGCAGTAGAACCAAAACTACCGCCAGCAGCAGTGAATGAAACCGGCGCGTGCTTTCCGCCTTCATGGTACCTTCCGCGCGACGCCAGCCTTCTGGCGCAACCTGGCCCGCTCATGATACACAAGAGCTGCCATCTCTTAAGAAAACCGCGAAAGGAAGGAAGATGCCTCGTTTGCTCTGTTTTACCGCTCATCCTGACGACGAAGCGGGCGGATTCGGCGGCACTCTGCTCCGCTACGCCGAACGCGGCGTGGAAACCCATGTCATTTGCCTCACTCCGGGGCAAGCGGCAACGCATCGCGGCGGCGCAAAATCGGATGAGGAACTTTCCGCCGCTCGGCGCAAGGAGTTTGCTGACTCCTGCAAGCTGCTGAAAGTCAGCGAAGGAACAGTGCTGGACTATCCTGACGGCAAACTGGATCAACAGAATTTTTATTCCGTGGTCGCCGATCTCACTCGCCGCGTGCGCCGCCTGAAACCTGACGTCATCATGACCATGGGTCCTGAAGGCGCCATCACCGCGCATCCTGATCACTCCATGGCTTCCATCTTCGCCACCATGGCTTATCACTGGGCCGCGCGCACAAATCGCTTTGCTGACCAGTTACAGAACGGGCTCGCTCCCCATCAGACCGAAAAACTCTATTACGGGACCGCGCTCTTCACCATACCGGAACGTCAGCCGGTATCTCTGCCGCCATCTTCCGCCATCATCGAACTTGCTCCGCACGAAATAGAAACCAAAATTGCCGCCTTCAAGTGCCACACTTCACAGTCTCCTCTCTTCGCATTTTTTGAGGACACCGTCCGCCGGCGTGGCAGACTTGAACTGTTTCACCTGGCCGCTTCCTCACACCCGCGAAAAGTTGAAACCGAAACGGATTTGTTCGCTGGAGTGAACGGCTAGCACTCAGCATTCGGCCGTCAGCATTCAGTCCCTCAACACCTAGCAATCAGCACTCAGCCTTCGTCATAAGCCGTCAGCATTCAGCCCCTCAACATCCTGGCGGGCGAATCATTCATTCGCAACGCTCCGGGTTCGGTCGGCCGTGAACCGGAAAAACAAGCCTTGCCGCTATTAACACTGATCACACTGATCTAACGCAAAGTATCCGGAAAAAACACTATGCGTCCGCGGGCTAACTGCAATTACAAGTTCTTGAAATCAGTGCTTTCAGCGTTGATCAGCGGTAAGCTTTTTCGCCATTGGTCGACGACGTTCGCGGGCTGAGTGCTGAATGCTGAGTGCTACCTCCGCGCTGATTGCTGATTGCTGACCGCTATTTCCCCAACGGCTTCAAAATTTCACTCAATACGTCCGGCTTTGATTCATCGCGCACCAGGTGCGCGTATCTCTCCCCACCGTGATAGTCAATGGAATACGTCTTGTAAAAGTCGCCGTCGGAAACCAGCAGTTCCAGCGGGGCCTTGCCGTGTACGCCCTCATCCAGCGCGTCGCGCAAAATGTCCGGCGTGTACTTGCGTCCATTGACGCCCAGCAGGGTTGATCCCGGCGCAATCCCCGCTTTCCATGCAGGACTGTTCATGATCACGTCAAAGATGCTGCCCTTGTCATCGAGAGAAAGGCCTATCGAAAACCGCATATCCACGCGGTTGCGCGTCTTTTCCATTGCCTTGGTGAACTCGCTGGGCTGGTCGTTATAAACCAGCTTCCATCCGCCATTGATAATTCCGCCCAGCGGAGCGCCCGGCCCATAGGTATTCAGGCGATCGCGCAGGAACTTTGTCCAATCGTAGGGCACCACCTGATTGAGGGTCTTCACCACGTCGTCAAACGTGTACGGAATCACTTCCGGCGGCGTGTTGTGGCCGCCGCCAAATAGCCGGCAGAAGTCGTTGAGTGATTTCTGTCCGTGCGTCAGCTTCCGGATCGTAGTATCCGCGTCCAGCCAGATCAGGAAGCCTTCAGGGTAGTAGTCCACGCTGCGACGCCAACTCTCAAACTCCGGCGGCGCGCTATAAAGAAGTTGCGCGGCATCAGCGGTGTCCTGCAACGGACGCCAGCTCCGGCCGGGCACATGATCGAGCGACCCCGCCACTTCTGCGGCTTCATCCAGGAACTGCGGCTCCGTCCACAATCCCGTCCGCGCGGCCAGGATGTAGCTAAGGTACTCCGTCAATCCTTCATAGACCCACAGCAAATTGCCCTTCATCGGGTCCTGGTAATTCGGAGTAGCCAAACCTGCCGGCCGCCTGTATTTGCCGTTCCAGGAGTGCGTCATTTCATGCGGCAGCAGCCCGCCCGCGAGCCAGCGCATGTCTTCATCGATCATGGTGCGCTCGGCGACGCGATCATCGCTCGACTGATGATGCTCCAGCCCGAAGTGCGCGGTGTGGTCGCTTAGCGTGAGCAGGAAATCGTAATGCAGGTAGTGGCGCGCTCCCCACAACTCTCCGGTCTGGACAACCAGGTTTTTATACTGATTAATGGTTTCCTGCGGCATGGCCAACGCCGCTTCACTATCAGCGGCGATATCGATGTAATGCTGGATCGGCCCCTGCGGCGAAAGCGCAATTCGCCGGAAGTGCGCGCCGGAGAGCACCGGCGAATCCACCAGCATGGTGAGCGATACCGGCTTGAAGTCGATCTGCTGCGGCGTTTGCGTCTCAATCGGCAACGCGGTGCCAAAATGCCAGCCGGAAGGCAGCTTCAAGTCCGCCTGCACGGTTACGTCGTCGCTCTTTGTCCCCTTGAAGTAGAGCACCACCTGGTTCCAGCTCAGCACCACCAACTGCGAGGTGGCGGAAGCGCCGGAAGAAAATCCTTCCGGCGGCGCGGGCATGACCAGGTCAAAACGCGCATTCAGCGTGCGAACCCCCGGTGGCACGTTCAGATGGAACGCGTACATATCCACCAGATCGCGACGCCACGTCAGGCGCTTGCCGCCGGCAAAGAACTCAAGCCCCGTAAAGTCTGTAATCGGGCCGGTGGGACCGTGCTCGCCCGGAATCCATTCCGGATAAACCAGCGTCAACGGGCCTGGGTTGACCGGAATCTGCTCCTGCGCGTGCAGGATCTTCTGCGTAGCATCGGTGGCGTCAACCGTCAGCTTGATTGCCGGCGAATGCGTAGCCTGCATCGTGGCCGCAGGAAGCGTTGCCACGCTTGCCGCAGAGACGTGAGTGCGCTTCTGCGCGAAGCCGTAGATAGAAGTAAAAGCAAGAACAATTGGAAGTACCTGCTTAAGGGATATAGTCATGTTTTCAGGTTCTCCAGGGCAGCGAACCAGATTAAAGGGCCTGAGCAATGAATGGCAAGTGTCGTATAGCGACATTTGCCGCTCCAAACGCTCTGGTATTCCAGAAAAACGCTTTCACCAGCGGCACTGTTCATTCGCCGGGATGGCCGCCATCGCAACGTGATCGCGGCAATTGGAAAACCCGCAAAGCCGTGCCTCTGATGAAGTTTTTAATTCGCGCTCATGCGGCTCATGCGCGTTGATCGGCGGTAGACCTAGTTTTCCTCTTCCGGTTCAAATTTCACCCGGTTCACGTTGGTCACCGCCAGTTGCAGATAGTATGCCAGCTTCATGGCTCGTTTTTCGTCCAGGCTGCCATCCAGCACGCCGCGCGCGCCGCGCGTAATCGCCACCTGCACCGCATTGGGATCGTCCAGCGGCGGCAGCTCAAACTCTTTTTCCTTGGCGGCAATCATCGCCAGGTGCATGCAGCAATACTGCTGGGCTTTCATCTTGGGCGCCTTGCACAACTCGCCGCTGGTCTTCACAAAACAGCATCGCGGAGCCTGGTTCGCCCGTTCCAGGTTCTCTTTCAGCTTTGCGTAGACGTCAAAGTTTTTCTCACCCAGTTGCGCCGCCTGCTGCCCGGCTTGCGGATTCTGCTTCAGCAGCCTCTTGCACGCGGCAAAACTTTCGGCCAGCTTCTTGAACAACCTGCCTTCTTCGCTGTTGTCCCATTGCTGCCGGAGTTGTTCCTCGCGTTCGCGTTGGCGGCGCTCGTCGCGCATGCGCACCACCACCTGCTGCTCATTCCAATCTTTTGCCTTCATCCGCAGCTCTTCCTCTTCCGCGGTAAACCCCAATGCATTTTCTCTCGGATCCCACATTTGCCTTTTCCTCCTTTGTTATTCAGTTGTCTTCCCCGATCACTCTTTCCGTGTCACTTCTCTCCGTGATTGCCACCGACTTGCTTTTCCGATCACGTTGCGATTCCGCTGCGATCTCAGCCATTTCGGCGATCCCCAGGGGGGCCGCCCCCCTTTTTTCCGCGTTTGGTTGCAAATAAAAGTACTTACGCAAAATCGACCCGGCCTCGACCCTTGGGTCACGCCGAGTTTTCCACTGGATCACGCCGGATTTTCCACTGGGTGATCCAGGATTTTGCTTGCTTGACCCAAGCCAATTGAAGACGCGCGCCGCGAAATCCGAGATCCCGGGCAAGCCCGGTGTTGGCTTACCGCGGTGGAAATCGGCGAGCCTCAAACCCTCGTCCTGAACGAGCGGCTGATTCCGGTAGTGAAGAATCTCAATCACGCGTAGCGTCTCCTCGTTTTGCTAACTGCTTTTTGCTAACTGCCAGTTGCGACCCCTCTGCCATCGGCTGATGGGTCGCACCCCAGAAACTCGAACACCCGGCACGCATGCCGGGTGTCTCAAACGCTTGAATTTCCAAGTCATTCCTCGCGCCGACTTGCGCACGAAGCAATGACGAAAACTATATTACACCAGATCTTCGCCCCGTCAAGAGAATTTTCGCTGGGCCGAATCTTTGGCCCTTTCTCCGTGTCTCCGTGCCTCGGCCCCCTGACGGCCCGGTTTTGGCCGGCTGGGGTAGGTACCTCCGTGGTGGGTGTTGATCAGGAAAAATCTCACCACTGATAGACACTGATTGAACGGATTGCCTAAATCAACCGTGAGTCTCGATCATCTTCCGTGAACTCCCCGACTGGGCCTTTAGCCCATGTCGCCGGAGCCTCCCAGACAAAACCCTGGGTTGGTTTTCTCCGTGCCTCCGTGGCAGGTTTGGTCTGTGTTATCAGCGGTAAGGTTTGCTTTTTCCGATCTCGGCGATGACGCGCGATCACGTTGCGATCTCGGCGATTATTTTCACGCTCTGCCGGCGAATTCCCGAGTCTCCGTGGACACCTTCACTTTTTCGCCTTCTTTGATAAAGAGCGGCACGCGAATCTCCAGGCCGGTTTCGAGCGTCGCCGGCTTGGTCACGCTGCCGCTGGAGGTATCGCCGCGCACGCCGGGCTCCGTGTGCTTGACCGTCATCTCCACATGCGGCGGCAACTGCAGACCAATGGGGTTGCCGTTGTACTTGTGCAGTTGGATGATCAGCCCCTCGGCCAGAAAGTCGCTCGCATCGCCAATCATGTCGCCGGAGAGCGTGACGGTCTCAAAACTCTCCTGGTCCATAAAGTAGAAGCTGTCGCCATCACTGTAGAGGTATGAGGCCGGGACCATCTCCAGGTCCGGCTCCTTGAACTTGTCGCCCGCTTTGAACGTCTTGTCAAAAACCGCGCGCGTGATGAGATTGCGCATCTTGATGCGCACCAGCGTCTGCCCGCCCCGCGCCGTGGGCGTGGACACTTCCACGTCCAGACAGTGGAAGGGCGTGTTTTCAAATTCAAAAAACATCTTGCGCTTGATGTCGATGGCATCAATCAGTGCAGCCATGAGTCTCCTTCAGTTTGTGCGCGTGCTAGGTTGAAATAAGCAGGATAGCAGGGCGGGAAGGGATCGTTGAAAGCTTGGGGGGGAAGAAGGCACGCAGTCCACAATCGGCCAAGATCTCTCTTGATTCGCTGAGTGTAGAATCTTTCGCGGAAGGGACAATATGATGTCTTCATCCTCGCTCAGGATCGTGACACGGATTTTCTTGGTACTTGTTGTAGGACTATTTGCGTTGACGGAACTTGTAGTAGTTCTTGCATTTCGCGAGATACCCAGTGATCACCTGTTTCCAGGACTGGGAACAAAATACTGGATCGTTTTAATTGCGGCCCTTCCGATGATTGCGGGGCTGAATGGATACTACTCTGTGCGGCGTCGTTTATCATCCGCCAGTGACGAGGTGACGTCTGTTCTTTCACTGCAGTTTCTCTTTACGATTGTCACCGCCTATGCGGCACTACTCATCTGTGTGGGAGCAATCACCCAGACTTTGCGACACTTTCTGCGGTGACAGGCAGGGCAAACAGCGCATGAGAATGCAAGATCATGAGAAGCCAAAATTACCGGAGAAAACCGCGCAGCCGTACACCAGCCGCATGGATGCAGGAAAGAAATCAGGAATCAAATGCCTATTCCTGTTTGCAGGGTTGAATGCACTTTTTATCGGGTTATTCCACACTTCTCCAATGCAGCACTCTAGGCGATATACACTGTCCAGCGCTCCTGGATAGTAAAAGACGAACCAGACCCGAAAATCGCGCAGTTGAGGGAAAATTCCTGAAGGTGTGCGCCAGGGAAACTCCGCATCTCCAAAGTTGTTGTGATACGATGCGCTGAGAAATCCTATCCTAAAGACTTTCATGATTGAACAATTCTTGTTTGACGTGTTTCTCAGCCATAGTTCCAAGGACAAAGCGGTCGTCCGTCCGCTGGCCGAGCGGCTTCGCAATGACGGCTTACGGGTCTGGTTGGATGAGTGGGTGCTTCGGCCGGGCGATAACATTCCACTCAAGATTGAACAGGGATTGGAAGCCTCCCGGGTGCTCGTACTGTGCATGTCGGCTCAAGCTTTTGGTTCAGACTGGGCCGCCCTAGAGGGCCAGACGTTCCGGTTTCGTGATCCACTGAATAAGGATCGCCGCTTCATTCCTGTACTTCTTGACGGAGCCCCCATCAAAGGCTCCCTGGCGCAGTTCCTTTATATTAATTGGCAACCGGGGTTCCGGGAGCGGGAGTATTCGAAACTCCTAGACGCATGTCGGCTATCCACTCAGCGCGACCCAATTAGGGACAAAGAGAAGAGCGAGATTTCGAGATTACTTGCGTTTCCACGCACAGATGTGATTACGGTTGCTTATAGTGCGAACGGGAAGCGAGCCGTCTCCGGCGGCGAGAGCAAGATATTGTGCTGTGATATCGAAGGCAAACGACCGCCACGCGTGCTGAAGGGGCATTTTGGTTGGGTGAACAGCATCGCTTTGAGCGCAGACGGAAGGCGCGCCGTCTCCGGAGGCGATGACAGAACTGCCCGAATTTGGCACTTGGAGCGAGGGCGAGAATTGCGTGTGCTGGAAGGACACAGTGACAGGGTGTTGAGTGTGGCCTTCAGCCCGAACGGGAAGCGCGTACTCTCCGGGTCCGATGACGGGACCGTCCGCGTTTGGGACGCCGAGAGTGGCCGGGCGCAACGCATCATCGAGGGACACCAGGGCTCCGTCAACTGTGTTGCCTGGAGCCCGGATGGGAAACACGCGTTATTTGGATACGGAAGCGAATCGAGGATGTCTTTAGGATACCGCCGCGGGGCTAAGACAAAGATTGACCTCTCTAGAATCTCCAAACCCGGTGACGTTATGAAATTGCTTAAGCTACGCGAGATGCAGCTCAGGACCATCCAGGTATGGGATTTGGAAGACGGGCGCGCACTATGGACGCTCGAGGGACATACCCGTGGGGTTTCCAGTGTAGCGTTCAGTCCGGATGGGAAGCGGGCTCTTTCCGGCTCCGCAGACGCCACCATCCGGGTTTGGGATCTGCTGAGCGGCCGTGGGGTGCGCGTCCTAGAGGGCCACACCGCCAATGTTTCGACGGTGGCGTGGAGTCGCGACGGTAAGTATGTCCTATCTGGATCTGATGACAACACGTTGCGAGTATGGGATGTAGAGAATGGTCGTGCGCTAGGCGTGCTCGGCGAAGGTACCGGCCTAATACCGAAAGTCGCTTGGACTCCGGATGGAAAGAGCGTGTTGTATTGCACTCACGAGGGCTTCTTATATGCGTGGGATGTGGCTGATCTCGTGCGACCCTCGTTCCAGAACAGCGACGAACCGGCATCATCGTTCGAGGTCGTTCAGTACACCAACGCCAAGGTCCTTTTAGTAGGGGAGAGCGGCGCGGGCAAGACTGGACTTTCTAAAGTCCTCGCGGGTGAAAGATGGCAGCCGAGCGATTCGACGGTGGGCGCTTGGGCCACTCAGTGGAGGTTACCCGTATCGTCCGACGATGGCGTAGAGCGCGAAATCTGGCTTTGGGATTTTGGGGGACAGGCCGACCAGCGGTTGATTCACCAGCTTTACATGGAAGATACGGCTCTAGCCGTGCTGGTCTTCGACGGCCAGAAGGAAGACCTTTTCGATACCCTGGGTCAGTGGGACCGCGATCTCACGCGTGCCTCGCGCAAGCCGTTTACTAAGATATTGGCGGCAGGACGGGTCGATGCTGGAGGGTTGCGCGTCAGCCGCGCTCAGCTTGAAACCTTCGTCAAAGAACGAAAGTTTGAGTGCTTCTTGGAAACCAGCGCCAAAGCCAGCTTGGGTTGCGCGGAGCTCAAACAAGCAATTGAAAATGGAATTCGGTGGGCAGACATTCCATGGCGCTCCTCACCACTGTTGTTCAAGCGGCTCAAGGAGGAGATTATTCGGCTGAAGGATCAGGGCCGAGTGCTAATGCGGTTCAATGAACTGCGCGACGCCTTGCGCTTGAAGTTGACTGGAGAGGACGCGCACTTCAAGGATGAAGAGTTGAAAGCGGTCGTGGGATTGTTATCGGGTCCGGGAGTGGTATGGGAATTGGCCTTCGGAAGTTGGGTCCTGCTTCAACCGGAACGCATCAATGCCTATGCACAAGCCGTGATCCAGACTATGCGCGATGACAAGTACGAACGCGGCTGCCTCCCTGAAGAGCGGGTACTCAACGGTGATCTGACCTATCGTTCTTCGATAAAGCGGCTCGAGTCTGAGGAGGAAAGATTTGTCCTTCTGGCGATGCATCAGACGCTCGTCGAGCGCGGTTTGTGCTTGCGTGAACACACCGACAAGGGCCCTCTTCTGATTTTCCCGAGCTATTACCGTCGCGAGCGTCCTGAGTTGGTTGGACATCCCGCCATACTGGTGAGCTATAGATTTAACGGTTTCCTTGATGATATCTATGCCACGCTCGTGGTGCGACTGCATCACACAAAACCTTTTCAGCAGGATCAATTGTGGCGTTATGCGGCCGACTTCAAGACGCTGACTGGCAAACAACTAGGGGTAAAACTCAATCGTCGTGCGGAAGGGGCGGGCGAACTTCAGGTATATTTCGATCCCACAATTCCGATGGGAGAGAAGATTATCTTCAGCAAATATGTCCACGAACACCTTCTGGAGAGTGCCAGTGATGTCGTCCGTCTGCGTCACTATGTCTGTCCTCACTGCGGCACACCAGTGGGCAATCGCGAAGTGGCTATGAAAAAACTGGAGGAGGGCCGGAGAGACATTCCCTGCGTAAACTGTGATGATCCTAGCAAACGAGTTCCGCTCTGGGACGAGATGGAAGAATTATTTGCCAGCGACCAAATGAAGATTCGCGTGCGCGAACTGCGAGACGAGTCCGATATCGTGTTGGACAATGAGAGCAAAGATCGCGCACTAGTGGGCGAGGTGATTTCAACCGTTGCTCTTGCGGGCCAGCTAAGTCGAGAGTTCAATGTGAGTGACCACGGAATAGATATGGAAATCGAATTCAAATCGGATGCTGGCGAGGCGACTGGTCGGAAGCTGTACCTGCAACTGAAATCCGGGGACTCCTACCTTCGGGAGCGGAAGAACGATGGCGCAGAAATATTCATGATCAGAGATGACCGACACGCCCGCTATTGGATGGCCCAAGAGTTTCCCGTGTTGCTGGTACTTCGGAACTCCGAAGGCGAGGTGCGCTGGATGGAGGTACGCGACTGGCTTAAGCGGGCTAGCATCAACGGGCAAAAACTCGTAAGACAAATTGTCTTCGCGGGTGAGCGATTTGACGTAATGAGTGTGCGCCGCTGGAGAGACAAGATACTGCGGCAAGATGCCAGTCGGTGAGCGTGACAGTAGCTCTCCCGTTGCGACCGCTTGTGCTCACAACTATAAGCTGACCGGAACGGGGTTCAGCGGGCGCTCCGGCGCGTCGGCCGTGCCTTCGCCGCGTTCGGTATGAGGCGAGTAAAAGCCCGAGCCCGGAGGGACGGCGCCATTGCCATTGCACCTATGTAGCGCCAGCAATCACCTGTTCGACAAAGCCTCTGAATGAAGGCGCAATTTCTGCGACGATGCGGCCGTTGGGAGCAAATGGCAGCTGGCAATTGGCGATTGGCAAACCTTACCGCTGATGGACCGGGCTCTTGGCTCGTGGCTATTGGCTATTGGCAAAACCTTTGCCGGTTTGATTTCGACCGCGGGCGCGACGCCTCAGGAGCGAAGCGCATGCCGCCAGTAGGATTGCGGGGATCCAGATCCAAATTAACTCGCTGCGCAGAATGGCCTGCGCCCTGGGGCTGAAGAACCGTCCCACGGAGATGGGCGATACCAGAATGGGCCTCCATGGCAGGAAATAGCGGGTGTTGTCGAATGGCGAGAAGAAGGCAATTCCAAGACCGCCGCTGGTCATGGCATCCAGCAATCCGTGACTCGCTGTTGCCAGAAACAGGTAGGTAAACAGCGCAGCCCTGCTTATGGCTGGTCGCGCAAAGGATGTTGCGCTTCGACGGAATACCAGCACGGACGCCGCGCCGGCACGACGCTGTCGGAAGTTGGAGACTGTTAAGCGCTTGTCATCTTGAGCGAGTTCGAAGGAGCTTGCGAACTGAGAACGAGTCGAAAGATCCCGAGGATGTCTGCTGTACCGATGCTGATTCAGGGAGTTTTTACGATGCTCTGTCCCCGAAAACGCATTTCGCGGCCTCACGTTTGGCCAGATCGCGCCAGCGTGGACTGGTAGCTTCGATCAGCGCGATCTTCTTCTTTCGCCGCCAGTGCTTGCGTTGTTTTCCCGGCCGGTG
The DNA here is from genome assembly GCA_035712465.1 of Candidatus Angelobacter sp. Lineage (GTDB taxonomy): Bacteria > Acidobacteriota > Terriglobia > Terriglobales > Acidobacteriaceae > Angelobacter. Next base: position 15,667 of record DASTAS010000036.1, on the reverse strand, counting down.
GCGTTCGCTGCATGGCGGCTCACGGGCACAGTGACAAAAATTACCCTGGGCGCAAATGAGTCGTTCTGATCGACCGCTTCCACCACCAGGCGATGCTTTCCGGGCGCCAGTGAAACCGTAGTGCGCAATTGGTCGTTCCACTCCTCAAAGCGCTTGCGGCCATCCACCCACAGCTCCATTCTCTTTACTCCGGCCGGAGAATTGCCGGCGGCTTTGACCGTCAATGTAGCGGGCACGGTTGCGTTGGGCGTGGGCGAGCAGATTCGCGCGGCCAGCCTGGACGAATTGGGAGGAGCGCAATTGGTCTGCGCGTTGCCATTAGCCAGGATCTGCCATCCGCCGTGTTCATTGCCCAGCTCCATCACGGCGACGCCCAGATCATGCCGAGAATCGAGGTTCGCATCCCGCACGATCAAGCCACCCGGAACCACCTGCGATGCGTCATTGGGATTGACCGGATCGAACGGCAGCCTGAAAATGTTCACCGGCGGATTGAATTTTCCATCCCCATTGCCCAGCGAATATTGAAGTTCAGAATTGCTGGGGTCTTCGCTGACGGTTGCCAGGTCCTGGGCGTTATCGCCATCAATGTCCGTGGCCACCAGCAGGCTGCCACCTGCTCCCCGGTGGACGCCGATACGGTCGCGCAGCACGAATGCGCCGCTTCCCGTATTGAGAAAAACGTAAATGGAGTTGGCAAATCCGCAGGATGCTCCGCAGACGTCCACCACGCGGAAAGCCAGATCAGGCAGATTGTCATGATTGAACGAGCCCCAGGCCATGCCGCCGGCAATGCTGCCGTTCGGCATCTTGAATTGCGAGCGCAGTTGCAGATGTCCAGTGGCGTTATCGACAAATACCATCGCCGCTGTATTACCGGCGACCAGCGCCAGGTCCGGGCGGCCATCGCGATTGAAATCGACGCTCGTCATCAGTCCCTTGGCCATGTTCGGAGCTCCGGGCAGGCCGATCTTCTGCCATGAAGTCAAATTGCCCGCCGCGGTTCCGCGAAATATCTTCAAACTGCAATTCGCATTGGGAACGCAGTCCATCACCGCCAAGTCGGCAAATCCATCGCGCGTGAAATCGGCTGCGGCAATCGCCTTGGGAGTTCCCGCCAATACCACGTCAGCGGCTGGACGGAAAGTGCCGTCTCCGTTGCCCAATAATATGCTGACCGTGTTGCCGCGGCTGTTGGCCACAGCCAGGTCAAGATTGCCGTCATGATTGAAATCGGCAGTGAGGATTTCATCCGGGAAAGGGCCAACGTTATAAAGCTGGTCACTTGATCCGGCCGGCAGCCCCAAATGGACCGCGACTCCTCCAACGGCATCGGGAGCGGGCAATGAAACGGCTATGTCAAGTTTGCCGTCATGGTTGAAATCAGCAGCCACGATCGCTGAAGAAGAAATAAAGCTGAAATCTCCACTCGATTCGCCTGCAAACAAGGTAAATGTGATAGGAGCTTTAGTGGATGTGTTTTGTGCTGCTATTGGATTGCTGACTAACAATACTGCCAGACACATGCTAAGAAAGGCGGGAAAACTACGGGAGCCCATGGTTACTTCCTCCGGGGGAACTTCCATTCATGAATCGCGCGGAAGCGATTCGGATTGCATTGGACAAAGATATACGCAACTCATGAATGCTCTTCTAAAGTTTCCAAGCTTTTTTCTGCTTAGTTCAGGGTTTAAGCAGTATTCTGTTTTATGCTTTCCCTCTAAACAGCCAGGCTTGTGTAGGCAGTCATTCCATCTTAGAAAACTTTCAGAATTGCTGGTGATTCAGCCTTACTTGTCTTTCTATCCTTCACTCCCAGCAACAGTTGAGTGGCAATAGGTAGAGAAGATGAAACGATTCTCATCTGGGAACTGGCAATAGATCAAGCCGATTTTTGCTGGTGGCGTGCGACGCTAGGGCAGAAAGAAAGCCCGCCTGGGAGAGGAGCTCGATAAGTCAATGAGCCCTCTCCGCTAAAAATAGGTCGAGCGCAGCCAAAGCTTTATAAAACTTCAGTTCTGGGCTCCGGGGTTGGCGCTTGTACTCACGACTGACCAAGTCTTCGCATCTGCCGCAGGCTTGTGCAGATCTTTGGTTTCTTTTTCGAGATATTCAATCAGATACTGCACGTCCTGCGGCCCCAGGTTCACGTTCGGCATCTGGACGCCGTTGTATTTCTTGAACAGGCGCATAGCGATGGGATCTCTGGCCTCGACCATCTCGTCCGGCTTTTGAATAAATTTGGTCAGCCATGCGTGATCGCGGATATTGGTCACGCCGAGCAGGTCCGGTCCAATGCGCACGCCGTGGCCAATCGTGTGGCATGCGACACAGCGAGTAGCGAACAGATACTGGCCTTTCGACTTAACGTCCATCACCGTCGCTTCAGCATAACTTCGTGTCGGCTGCGTGCTGTGCCCCTTCCAGCCGTTGATATAGGTCTCCAGTTGGATGGCCAGGAAGTGTGGATCTTCCGTGGCAGAGTTCTGCATCCATTGTCCGGTCGGCACGTTGCCGACCATGAGCTGTGTGCCATGACCGTCGCGGTTGTCTGCATCAGGATCGGTATACAATCCGAGCTTCTTGCTGATCAGATCAATGTCAGATGGCTTGCCGGTAAGAAACAGCCAGCCCGGACCGGCGTGATATTTCTCCGCGTATGCTTTCAGCACGGCGGGCGTGTCGCGCTTGGGGTCGATGGTGATGGAATAAAAATAGATGTCCTTGCCCACGCGGTCGCCGAGAAGCTTCTGCGCCTGCGCCAGCCGGGCAGTTTCCAGCGGACAAGAATCCACGCAATGGGTATAAATCAGGTCGATGGCTACAGTTTTGCCCTTGAGCAGATCATCATAAAAGTGCACGGTCTTGCCGTCCTGGGTAACCAGGGGAACATTGGGGAAATAGCCGGCGCCCCAGCGAGCGCCGCTGGCAAGGGCATCACGTCCGCTGAAGATGCAGACAGCAGCGGCCGCAATCATTAGGACAGAAACAGCGATACTCAATACAGATTTCCGTGACATTAAATCAACTCCTCAATTTCCGGGAACCGGACCAGCGGCGGCGAACCGCCTGCCGCGGCATGGCACACAGCGAGGATGCGTGCTATGCCAGGCGGGCCGCCGCCCTGATGGTTGCGAGTTTCCTTCTGACTGCGCTTAGAACGCAGTGGGAAGGATCTCAGTTGGTGGCTCGAACTTCACGCCCTGTGGCGTAGGAATCGGAGACGGCAAAGGCCTGAGGAACGGGGCTCCGCTGTCATCGATTTCCCAACGCAGCAACATGGCGTTGTCTTCGTGCACCGTGTTATGGCAGTGCTCCATGAACATTCCGCCGAAATCGCGGAACTGGATTGTGAGCGTGACACTGCCGCCGGGACGCAGTCGATACACGTCCTTGCGGCCTTGTTCCCACGCCGGAACATTGCTGGCTTTTCCGTTCCGGGCAATGACGTGGCCTTCTTCAAAGTGGATGTGGATCGGATGATCCCAGCCACCGCCGCCGTTTTTCAGGGTCCAGTTCTCGCGCGTGCCGAACTTCGGCGCGGCTGAGATGCGGCCGTAATCAGCATTGGCCATGAGCCCCTGATTGTCCGTCTTGATGCCCCAGGGACCAAAGAACGTGGTGACTGGGTCATTCGTGTCCTGGTTGCCGCCGCTGCCGAACTCGAAGGTGCGTTCCCGCGCGATGGGAATGTTCGTCAGGTCAGGGTTCGGAATCATGACATCCGGCACCTGGCTCTGATCGGGTTGCGCCGGATCCCGCACGATGCGGAATTCCAGGAATTTGCCAATGCACGGATCAGCAGAATTTCCGGAGAGCGCCTCGGCCAGCGTGAGATCGTCCGCCGGTCTCTTGCCGTCCTGGTGCTCGCAGAGGTTCACCATCCAGACTTTGTCGCCGATGTTGTGGTTTGAGAAGTCGAAGACGATGTCATAGCGTTCGGCGATGCCCTGCTCGTCCAGTTCGGTGAGAATCACCGGGCTGGGCATCAGGTTACCGTCGTTGGCAATAAAGAAGAACGGCAGTTCCTTATTGGTTGAGTCGGTGAGGCACACCTTGAAGAAGCGCGAAACCGCGCCGTTCAGGATGCGGAAACGGTATTTGCGCCGCTCCACTTCGAAGAACGGTTTGTAAACCAGGTTCACGGTCATGGCATCGCCCAGGAACCCGTCAAAGTCGAAGATATCGAAGAAGAGCTGTCCATCCTGGTCCCATGCCTTGTCTGCCAGCATGAGATTGATGTCGTACTCCAGATTGCCCCAGGACTTCGCCGTGCCGCTGGGCAGCCGCAGGTTCACGCCATCGTCCATTTCCTCATTGCCGCGATCGAGGCCGCTGTAAATGTTGAACATTCCAGCCATGCCCTTGTACACGTTCTGCGAGGTGAAGCTGAACATGTGATCGTGGAACCAGTGCGTGGACATGGTCTCATGCCAGTCGCCGGCGATTTTGTTAAGCCCGCCGGCATCGTTGGGACCGCTTGCCCGCGGATCTGTGGCATCGGTATTGATGCTGTTCCGTCCCGCAAGCACGACCGGGTAGTGGTAGTCATAGAACTCCCCGGGGAAGAAGTACGCGCCGGTAAAGCCGTCATTCTCCGCACCGTGGTGCCCGTTATGCTCGTGCGTGGTAGTGGTGATGCGCCCAAAGCCCCCGTTCTGCGAGAAATCTGGAGGCAGCTTGTTGCTCAGACGAAATAGAACTGCGTCACCGCCGTAGCGAACCTGCATGAGTTTGGGAGGGAACGTTCCCTGATAGGTCCAGAACGCCAGCGGTCCCTGGTCGGGCAGAAGGGGATGGAAGCGTGGCGGGAATGGAGTTGCGGCGTCGATGCCGGAGTTGAAGTCTGAGGTGACGCCAGGATTGTAAACCGTATTGACCTTGGCGCCTTCTATCGTAGCGGAGATGGACACCTTCGGCGGCAGCAGATCGAATTGCTGGTGCGCCCAGATAGGTCCCGGAGGACGGCCTTCAATGGGACCCATGCCTCCCCCCAAACTGTCCGGAACGGGTTGCTGGGTGGTGTTGGCTTCCGCTGTCGGCGCCGGATTCAGCGCTGAAACCGGGTCACGCGGCAGCACGTCGAATCGTGGCATTGGCTGTGTGAATGGCAGCGCGCCAAAGAGCGGACTGGGTGGCGCGCCGGTTGGAATACTGCTCCCGCCATCGGCGTAGACGGTGGACGCGAAGGGACTCAACCCCGAGATTGGGGCCAGCGTTCCCGCCGACGTAATGAGACCCCACTTGATCAGGTCGCGGCGAGAGACCTTTCCCTGGGAAAAAGCTTTAACGATTTCGGCACGATTTTTTCTTGCATTTTCTGCCTCCCGCAAGCGAGCTTTGGACGCATTGCGGGGTAGAAAGAAATATTCTTTCATAGCTGCGCTCCTTGTGTTTCTTGGGAACAACTTCCAGGAGTCCTCCAGGTTTGGCACGGGAGAGCGCCTGGAACTCCGCAACCGGCCTGCTCCTGCGGAGAAGAAGCCCGGAAATGCTTCCAAACAGCATGTCGTGTCATGTGATTATCATGAAGCGACAATGTCGTTAGGCGACATACAAGCCGGGAAAAACTATATACCTGGAACCGGCGAGAGAACAATAGAATTAGGGAATTTAATTTGAGGCGGCATGGCGCAGCGCCTATTCCCTTTAGATTGAATTGGATCCGCGCATGTCTAACTTAATACACGCCCTCGCGATCCAGCAAAAAGCCGGCTGCAAAAATCCATGCGACTTCTATTCGAGCACCGCAACTTCGGAGAGAGGCGGCGCGGAGACAGAACGGTGGTAAGGATTATTCTTCCCCAGCTTCCGGATATTCCCCAAGATCCTGATAGCGTTTCAGCACGTCCTCTTTGGAAATAACGCCTTCGAGTTTCCCAAGATCAGCGCGACTGACGACGGGCAGAACCGGCCAACTGTAGACATACCTCATGGCGACATCGAGCGATTGATCGGGGTGAAGATATGGAACTTCCCTCATAGGCAGAATGGTCATTACACTCAGTTGGCCATTGCCTTCGCTCAACATCGTTCTAAGCTCGCGAGAAGTGATTGTGTTCCATCCGGTATGATGCCGCCGCACCAGTATGTTCTCCGCTTCATTTCCCTGCAACTGCTGGACAGCCTGAACAATGGTTTGCTCCGCATCCAGCACAAGGTTGGGCGGGCTGTGCATGGCATCTTCCACCCTGAGAATATCTTCTTCCCTTTGCTCCTCCATCGAGGGCAAGTCGATGCCATCCTGCCGGGTCAAGAGATCGAAAATGGGGATAGGTTGAAGAGCGCGCGAAATCACGTAAGCGAACGTGTTCGCCACAATCACAGGCAAAATGATCGTGTAGTTCCCGCTAACCTCCAGGACCATAAATACTGATGTCATGGGAGCCCGCAAAAAGCCCGCGAACAGCACACCCATGCCAACCAATGCATATGTTCCTGTCGAGATCGCAAGGTGAGGAAATAGATTGTGTTCAACCCCGGCAACGAATGCGCCCAGCATCGCGCCGATGAAGAGAGTGGGGGCAAACATCCCGCCTGGCGTCCCGCTCACAAAGGAAAAAACAGTTGCAACGATCTTTAGACCGACAAGCGCTCCCAGAAACTGCCACGTGAACTGGTTATGGATTGCCTGATCGATGAAATCATAGCCGGCGCCCATCACCTGCGGCGCCCCCAGTAGCGCGATGCCGCCTATCGCGAGGCCGGCCACGGCGGACTGGAAGTACTGCGTCCAGCGCGGCATTCTTTTCATGCGAGGCCGTAGAACTCCGATCCCGCCGGCAAAGACAACCGAGGCGAAGCCACCGACCACGCCGAGCACCGCGTATGCGATGAGTTCACCCGGGCGGATCAGTTCCACCGGCGGAATGCGGAAGAGCGGCTGCGAACCAAGAAACCAGCGCATCACAACCACGCTGGACACCGCCGAAAGCACCACCGAGCCCAATATTCCTGCGCTCCAACGTCCGATGACTTCTTCAATCACAAATAGCACGGCTGAAATGGGAGCGTTGAATGCCGCACCCAATCCCGCGGCGGCCCCCACCGGCGCAATGAGCCGCATACGATCTCGAGATAGATGTAGTCGCCGTCCCAGAGCTGAAGCAAGCCCCGCCCCTATTTGCAGGGAGGGATCTTCCGGACCAAGAGAGTGCCCCGAACCGATTGCCAGCGATGCGGTAATGAACTTTCCAATCGCCGTTCGAAACGGGATGTGACCATTGAAGATGTATAAGGCAGCTTTGGTCTGGTTTACGCCGCTGCCTCGGGCCAGCGGGAACACGTGCAGCACGAGAGCGCCAATGACCAGTCCTGCGAGCGTGGGCGCCAGCAGCAATCGCCACGGGCTGGCCGCGATTTCTCCGCCCAGCAGGTAAATCCGGCTGAGATCAATGGCGAAACGGAAGCACACCACAGCAAGCCCGGAAAATATTCCAATGAATACGGACAGAATGAGGAAGAATCTTTCCTCGCGGAATACGAACCTGAGCCACGCATGCGATTTTGGTCGCCGCGTTTCGGGAGCGTGCCCGGTTTCCCCACCTTGCAAAACCGTCGTGGCTTCTTTCGACGACAAAACTGGCACCTAACTCCCCTCATGTCGCTTCGCGATCAGCAGCAGGAGCTGATCGTCTCCGGTTGGGCTCCCGCAGAAACTGCTGGTTTCACGTTCAATGTTGAAGACCAGGTCCATAACGGAATTGCTCAAGTCCGGGTGTACGCGAAGACTCTTTCTGTTGAGTGTCGATTTCATGTCCGTCCATTGATCATGGAGCGCTTGCAAAGCCGGATTGCCGGCCGCGCTCGCGGTACTCAAGCATGAGTTCAGGCGCGTGCCAGCGGTAGCGAAATCGCTCAAGACCATACGGTCGCGCTCTCTTGAAAACCAAAAATTGTAGGGATCAAGCTTCTGAACCGCTGTGCAAGTCGCCAGCAACTGGCCGCTTTGAGCGTCACCTGGTCTCTCGGCGAGCGCCGCTTTCAGATATCTCTCAGCCAACTTATATTGACCCAACTCGAAGGCGGCCCGTCCAACTCGCGTTAAAACATCAGGATTGCGTCGATTGAATCTTAAAGCGCGACGGTAAAGCAGAAGTGCCCGGTCGTAATCCGGCACACGCATAAAGAGGTCGGCAATCCCCACCTGCAACGATGGATTTTCCGGAAGATTTCTGCCCACCGCAATCAGCTCCGCCTCAGCCTGAGTGAAGGCCTTATGATCGAGCAGAAACCTGACGAGTTCCAGTCGTGTCGAGAGCTGCTGCGCCTCCGCATTGCCGCTCCATACTGCATAAATCGCATTGTGATAATAGCGGAGCGCCTGCGTCACATCGCCTTTGCCGGCGTAGATGCGCGCGAGTTGCAGGTTCACTGAACCGTTTTCGGGCTGCCGTTGCCAAAGGCTGATGAGGTAAACCCGCGCTTCTTCGGTCCGTTTGAGCTTAAGCAGCGCCTGTGCGAGACTCAGTTCGTAGTCAAAGTTATCTCGCGAATAGGTCAGAGCGACCTGAAAATCGTTGATAGAGTCCGCAACACGGCCGGCGCTCAGATTATTTTCGCCACGGGCCGACCACAGGCTTGCACGAGAACTCAGCGTGCGCTGGTATAGCCCGGACAATCCGCTGACAAGGAAGAAAAACGCGATTGCGCTTAAAGAGAGAACCACGATTACGAGCGGTTCTCGCGCCGCATACCAGCTCAGGGTCTTATCGTTCTCGTTGGATACCGGTTGCGCAGCAACGTCTTTGTTGAGCGGACGATTACTACTCTGCGGGTCCTTTTTGTCATCACCATCAGCAGCCACGCCCGCAGCGGTCTCCTTTTATTCTGGGCAAGGCCAGGAAATGAATCACCCTTAAGTGTTGCGCGGGGTGCACACATATGTCAATTGAAGCCAAGTGTGCTGCTGAAACCCGCGGCATCCGCCTTTCATTCCGAGCGAAGCGCTTCGATCACGTCTACACGAGCGGCCCGAGCCGCAGGCAGCATAGAGGCCGTGACGGCGACGAGCAGCAGCACGAATGCGGAGACAGCTACGGGCAGGACGCCGGGTGATTTCAGATCAAGGAAATAACTGCCGGCCAAACGCGTGACTGCAAAACCGAAGGCCGCGCCCGCAAGGATGCCCAGCGCAGCCATGGTGGCGCCCTCGGCAAGAACGCTTCGCAGCAGGAGTTGCGGTTGCGATCCCAGCGCCAGCCGGATTCCAAATTCCCTCCTTCGCGTGCTGACGGAAAACGCCAGCACACCCGCAACTCCGACGACCGCAATCGCCAAAGCGACAAACGCAAATACGCCAAACACAAGAGAGTTCAAGCGGTCAGGCGTGAGCACTTCAGCGCGCACATCGGCGAGCGTGGCGGCGTGCTCCACGGGCTGATCGGCAGAGAGGTCACGAATGATTTTTGTAACCGGCGAGACCAGAGCATAAGGATTTGCGCCGGTGTGGATGAAAAGCCGGCCGCCAATAAGTGGCCCATCGCCAAATGGCTCATAGATGGTAACGGTGGGCTCGGGAACCACGTGGGAGTCATCAATATCAGCGGTGACTCCGATGATGCGATGGGGCGCGACGAAGCGCGCCTTTTCCTGTTCGGTTCCAGGCAGGAATTTCAATACGGGATCAGTCCAATAAACGTGGCGCCCAACGGCATCCTGATTGGGGAACATGCGCTGGGCCAGAGTCTCACTGACCATCACCACAGGCTCTTTGCTCTCGCGGTCCTGGTCATTGAAATCGCGTCCGGCAAGAATGGGAACGCCCAGGCTGGCAAAGAATCCGGGAGAAATAACACGCCATTGCGCGCGCGGATCATCTTCACCCGGAGCGTGGGCGTGACCGTCGCCTGAGAATTGCAGACCGGGACCAAACCCGGGATCGCGCCATGGGACCACGTTGCCGTATGCTGTGCTGCTCACGCCCGGCAACGCATCGGCGCGGCGCATCGCTTCCTGATAGAACTCGATCACCTGCTGGGGCGTCTTCCCGTACGACATCGGCGGTACATCGATGGCGAGGACGTGCTGGGTATCGAGACCTGTCTGCGTCCGTTGCAGAGCAATCAGGGTGGTGATGAGCACACTTGCGCCGGCCAGCAGAACGAACGACGCGGCGATCTGGGTTACCGCGAAGATCTTCTGTCGACGGCTGGTACTGCCGGTCATGCGCACGCTCCCGCTGGCCATGCTCAATCCACTGGCGCTATCGCCTGAGGGCAGCCGCGGGACGAACGCAAGGATCACGGCCGCGACGATGGCCAGCGCGGCTCCAACCCAGAGCATGCTGGAATCGACTGTAAGATCCACGGCGCGCACGGAAAATCGCGAAGCGTAACGCGCCAGAATGGACACGAGTGGCTGGGCCGTCACCACACCTACGATGGCCCCCGCGCCGCAGAGCAGAAGGCTTTCCGCCAGCAACAACCGGCGAAGCGCCATCCGGGTTGCGCCTAATGCGGTACGGATCGCCAGTTCGCCTTCACGACGCACGGTGCGCGCCAGGATCAGGTTGGCCACGTTGCAACACGCAATGATGAAGACCAGAACGGACGCCGCCAGCAGGACCAGGAGCACGGTCCGGGCTCCGGAGGTGATCTGATCGCGCAGCAGCCTTGCGCTGATCTGAAAGTTCGCCTGTTTCGAATATGCTTCCGGATGGTCCTTCTTCATCGCGGCATAAGCGGAGGTGAGTTCGGCGCGAGCCTGGTCCAGAGTTGCTCCGGGAGCCAGACGGCCAAAAATCTCCGTCATGCGATGAACGCGTCCGGTGACCATGGTGGCGGACATGTGGTGCGGGCTGGTGACGATGTTCGAGATGATTTCCGTGTCCTGGGGATAGGGCACGCACGGTTCAAGCACGCCGATGATGGTTGCGGTGCGATCGCCAATACTGCCGAGACGAACGGTCTTCCCGATCACGGTGGGATCTTTGCCCAGGCTATTAGCCCAGAAACGGTATGTGAGGACAACGACTCCCGCTGCATTAGGACCATCATCCTGCGGTCCGATGAGGCGGCCCAGCACGGGATGAAGCCCCATTACATCAAAGAATGATCCGCTCACGACGCCGCCTTGAATGGAGCGAGGTTCACCCAGCCCGACCATGGTGAATGACATAGCGGAGAAATCGCCAATGGAGCTTAGCGTTTTCACGCTGGCTTGCAAATCGCGGATTTCAGGAACGGAAAACGTGGTGTTGTCACTGCCGATGCCGGGAGCGCTCTGCCGGATATAGACCAGGCGGTTCTCGTCGCGATTGACAAGCGGCTTCAGGAGCACGCCGCGAACCAGCGTAAAGATGGCAGCATTGGCGCCAATGCCCAGCGCGAGCGTCAGGACCACCGCCAGCGCAAGTCCCTTGGTGCGCCACAGGGAATGGAATGCCACTTTCAGATCACGGAAAAAAGCCATTGTCTCGCCCTCAGGGTGTGGGGTTATCAGAATCGAGCCTGCCAATAAGTATCAAAAGAGTCTACCAGTTCGCTGCTGCCGTACGCTCAGTTCTCTGCTGGGGCGAGATTAAAGAAAATCTCTCGCACCTCGATCGGAAAGCGGCAGGCTTTAGTACCCTTGCGCGCCCACGCCAGCACCTCATTTATGTCAGCGCATTTCAGTATCCAAACGCCTGCGTGCTCCTTGGTCTCCAGGTACGGCCCATCAGTGAGAAGCAGCTCACCTTGGGCTGAGCCCGAAGTGTCGGCCTTTTCTTAAGACGGGGCTCGTCTCCCACCTTCCCTATATAGACGAAGGGCCGCACCGGATTTCGACAAAATCGTCCAAAAAATAGTTTTTAAGTATGCTTGGCACACTGACCAGATTGCCTTTACTAGTCAAATCCAGGGTTGACAGTGGCGGGCAATGGTATATTGTGTTCCCTTCCACTGGAGCAAAAAGCCATGAACCTTGCCGGCATTGTGATTGGCCTGTTGGCGTGGTTTCTGGTGCGATGCCTGCTTTCCGGCATCTACACCGTGAACCAGAACGAACGGGCGGTCAAAACCAGCTTTGGACGCGCGGACCGCATTCCCGGCGTTACTACGCTGAATGATCCCATTTCTGCATCGCTCGATGCGGATGAAAAACAACGGTATGCCTACCCGCAGGTGCGCGTGATCATGCCTGGAGGTCCGTACTTCAAGCTTCCATGGCAGAAGATCTACAAAGTGAGCGTGGCGACCCAGACCATCAACATGGCTTACGATCCTGACCAGCCCAGCGCCAACCAGGGCGGCACTATTCTGGATGCCGTCACCAAAGACCAGTTGAATACCGGCCTCACAGGACAGATTCGCTACCGCATCTCCGAGCGCAACCTATATGCGTACCTGTTCGGGGTGAAGAACCCGATTGCGCATGTGATGGGATACTTCGTCAGCGTACTGCGCGAGCGCATTGCCACTTTTGAAGCGCCTCCCGATGCTACGGCTGCGGCGGCTGCAGGCGATGCCCCCGGCGGAAGCTCCATAGCAACAACTGGCGGGATTTCCATCAACGATCTGCGCAAGAACCTGCGCGATTTGAACGAGCACATGGACCGCGAGTGCGCATCGTCGGAAGCGCGCTACGGAATCGTGCTCGACGCCTCGTTGATCACGGGCATCGATCCGCCGGAGGAGGTGGAGTCGGCGCTGGCCGCCATCAACACGGCACACAACATGGTTTCATCCGACATCAGCCTGGCGCAGGCGACGGCGGACCAGAGAATCGAGCAATCGAAGCGCGCGGCAGAAATCGAGACTTTAAAGGCGCAGGCGGAAGTGCAACCGCTCACCGCACTCGCCGACCAGTTGGCTGCGTTAAAGCGCACAGGTACAGGCGCTCTGCGCGCCTATGTCCGCAACGTCCGCCTGGGGCTGTTCAGCCAGGCGCAACAGGTGGTGGTGGAGAACAAGCGATGAACTTCCTCATAAACGCAGCAATCGCCTTTGCCGCCAGTTTTGTCCTCGTCCCGCTCCTGCTCGCCATGCTGCGCATTTTCGGGCTTTACACCGTGGTGGAAGAAGGAACCTGCCACGTCTACGTGTTGTTCGGCAAAGTGGTGGCCATCATCAAGGAGCCGGGGCTGCACGTTCTGCTTGGCACGCTCGGTCTCAAAGCGCCCATCGTGCGCTGGATGGGCAAACTGTACGTGCTCGATATGAAAATTGACCAGCAGTACCTGCGCAGCCAGCCGGTGAACTCAGAAGAAGGCGCGCCCATGGGCATTGGCATCTGGTACGAGATGTTTGTCAGTGACCCGGTGTCCTTCCTGTTCAAGAATGCCGACCCGCGCGGCTCTCTGGCCGCCAATGTGAGCAACTCCACGGTGCGCTGCCTGAGCAACATGAAGCTGGCGGACATGCTGCAAACCCGCCATGCCATGAGCCAGACCGTGCGGACGGAAGTTTCGCCGCAGTCGCACGACTGGGGCTACAAGCTGGGCTCGGTCTATATCCGCAAAGTCCATTTTCGCGATGAGCAGATGATCCGGCAGATTGAAGAGAAAGTGGTGAACCGGCTGCGCCAGGTCACCTCATCCATCAAGCAGGATGGCGCCAACCAGGTGAGCATCATCACCAGCACGGCCGAGCGGCAGGCAGCGGTGGAGTTCGCGAAAGCTGCGGCCACGCGCCCGCGCATTGTGGGCGAAGCGTTGAACCAGGTAGCCGCAGATCCGGATGTGGAAGAAGCCATGTTCGAGATCCTGGAAATCCAGAAGCTGGTGGACAGCAAGGCGCGCATCACGCTGATCCCGGAAAATGCCGGATTCTTGTCTGAGCTGCTGGCCACTCAAGGTCGGACGAGTGAGCGCGAGACACCTCCCCCGCCACCGTTGCAGAAAGGCGCCGGAGCGTAAGAGACCTCACCACGGAGACACAGAGACACGGAGAAAATCGGGGCCCGGAATACAAAGCCATCTAGGTGAGAACCACAACACCGCCACCCAAACATAAATAACAAGATTTTTCTGGCTTTTCTCTGTGTCTCCGTGTCTCCGTGGTGGGTTTTTGCCTTGCCGATCACGCGCGGTGGCGTGCGATCACCCGCGATCACGGCGATCTCTTATCCACTGGCATCCCGACCGACTCCGAGCAACCCTGAGCTTGCGAAGGGGAGTAAGGAGGAGCGGAGGGACCCCGACACTGTTTCCTCCGCCATGACGCTTCATGGAGTTTCAACGAGAATCTTGCGCCCTTCCTGTCCGTTGCGATAAATGCGTTCGGGTTTTCCGAGCACCCGATCACCGGATCACAAGATCACCCGATCTTTCTCCGTGTCTCCGTGGTAAGTTTTTGCCGGCCAGGAAGAAAGTCACTCCACTTCATTCTTAGCAGGAAGATCGTACTGAGAAACCGTAATCTCTGATCCATCCCAATCAACTACTACGGCCGTGTTTACGGGTTCGTCCTCACCAATAAGCTCGAGCGCCGCCTGGAACAAGGTCCTTTGCAGATTCGGGTTCACATTACGAAGGATGATGACGAGCCCCGGATGAATGGCCTCTCTTGCATAGAGCTTTTCAAAATCCAGGGCATTATTCGTGACGAACACAGCTTCGTCATCTCGAATGCGCGTGACCAGTTCGTGATCAGAAGCGCCCCGCAAACCAAGATGGACCACATGGTGCGCCTCAAACCCAGCTTCATTGGCAACATTCACAAGGCTCGTGTGCAGGCACTCGTCTATAAGGAATTTCATCCGCTCTTACGCGACGCCTTTCAAGCGCTTGCGGACCCTCTTTATGGGACGAGAATCGCTCCACGGCAAGCGAGGCCTTCCCCGCAAAGGATGAGCTTTGGCGTAGAGCGGAGCTGACCGCACCTGCTCCTCATTGAGGCTCGGATAGCCTTCCAGTATCTCCGCGACCGGCGTGCCGCTGTTCACCATCTCAGCAATGGAATGAACAGGGATGCGAGTCCCCTTAAAAACAGGAGCGCCCGTCATGATCGCTTCATCAGATATCACCATGCGTTCCGCTTTCCTTAATTCCAGTAAGCTCATCGCCAGCCTTCTCCGGACGCCCATGATGTCCACCCAAATCACACCATTGAAGCGCAGTTGCGGTTCACGAGGGGAGCGCACAACCGCCTTGAAAATGTTTTTCCTGGTTTGCAGCGGGAACTGATGCAAACCCTCTGCTTCCAAGCGAAGGCACAACAAGGCAGTCTCCACCAGATAGCGCTTCGCTGCCCCTTTCTTCCGAACCCGAGATACCGGCACAGCCCTGGAATCAATAGCCTTCTGAACTGATTTCAGGGACAATCCTGTTACGGCGGCTGCACGGGCTGGAGTGTACATAGCTGGCATAGGCGTCAACCATAATTGTACCCCATACGGGGATGAATTTCCATGCAATAAGCCCGCTGTCCAGATCACGACGATGTAGGACCACTGACGGCGCGCTTGGGCCGGCTGGGGCAGGATGGCGTGCGATCACGGCGATTACGCGCGATCACGGCGATCTCTTGACCATTGTGTCTTCTCACTTACCCGTGACTGTGTATCATCTGAAGAAATCCTATTTATGCCGGTTGGTATCGATTTTGTGTCAAGGGCGGAGAAAAATTAGACCAGCAGGACGGAGTAAAACTAGACCAGAGCGAGTGCTTGAAGCTAACAGGGTTGAAGGAAGGGATGGCGTCTGAAGCGGAGGCCTGCGCTGCCTGAAAGGCAGCGCGGTTAGGCC
>DASTAS010000035.1:0-21221 GCA_035712465.1 Candidatus Angelobacter sp. | reverse complement strand
CCGTAGAAAGCAAAGCTCCTGAAGGGTAATGTGACGGCCAAAACTCCCTGAAATTTCCTTTGTGGGACCAGACATCTCGGGGTTCCTCTCTCACGCTTCGTCGCCTTCGCTCCATCGCGCTCGCTCGGAATGACAAGTTTTGAGAAATTTGCATTCTGGGCAGAGGCACCTGGCCAGGTCAACACCTTGCCGCTGATCAACGCTGGTAGCACGGATTTCCGCTGATAAGGCGAGCTTGCGTTTGGGGTGGCCGGGGCTAAAGCCCCAAAACTCTTGAGCATGGCTCGCGCAGCCATGAATGGCCGCTCTACCACAAGCCGCAAATAGCGCTTAGCAATTGGCAGTTAGTCAGAAAAGCACTCAACATTAATCCCCCGGCCTCACGCCTGCCTGACAGCCGCGTCACATTTATACTGGGCGGCGTGAATTTCACCTGGGATACCGGGAAGAACAAGGCCAATCTCAGGAAGCATGGCATCGATTTCCGTGAAGCAGCCACGGTGTTCTACGATCCGCTCGCAACAACATTTCCTGATGTCGACCATTCCGAGGAAGAGCAGCGCTTTTTGACCATTGGAGCTTCTGCGCGCGGAAGCATACTTGTCATCGCGCATACTGAAGAAGGTGATACCATTCGAGTTATCAGCGCCCGGCCGGCAACGCCACGGGAACGTAAATTCTATGAGGAAGAGTGAGCGCAACAAAAATGGCGAACTTCGTCCCGAGTATGACTTCGCCAGAATGAAAGGCGGCGTCAGGGGCAAGTACCTGCAGCGCTTTCGCGAAGGGACGAACCTGGTGCTTCTGGAGCCCGACGTAGCCGAGGCTTTTCCCAACGAGGAAGCCGTAAACCAGGCCCTGCGGGGTGTGCTCGATACGGCCCGCGCCGTCCGCAGCCGCGGTGGCCTGGCTGAAAAATCTCTTCGTACTCACGCCCGGCGCCGCAAAAAATCCAGCTGATCCCGGCAGAAAACGCGGGGTATGGTCTCGTCCGGCCCACAACCAGCCGCCCGCCAGCGGCATCTTGGAACATGGAGGGCGTCATGAGACTCACTGTCCTTGCTCCGCTTGTTCTGCTGGCCGCCGGCGCGGTGGCCCAATCTGCCTCGCACGTGCTGCCCAAAGATACTGAAATCAAAGTCAAAACCAATACCGCGATTCCGGCCAAGCCGGCCGCCAACGCCCACTACGGCGCCACGGTGAGCAATGACGTTAACGACAGTTCGGGGACGCTGGTGATTCCCAGGGGCTCATCGGCGCTGCTGGTGGCGGTACCGACCTCGAACGGCAAAGATACCAACCTTGATTTGCGTTCGGTTACCGTGAAAGGGCGGCGCTACCTGCTGACCACGCAGGAGAAGAGTTCAGCTCCGGGCGGGCTGGGCGCCAATAAGCGTACCGGCAAGTACGTTGGCGGAGGAGCGGCCATTGGAGCCGTTCTGGGCGCGATCTTCGGCGGCGGCAAAGGCGCGGCCATTGGAGCGCTCGCCGGAGGCGCCGGTGGCGCGGGCGCGCAGGTCTATACCGGACGCAAGAAAGAACTCCCGCCGGAATCTGAACTGAAGTTTAAGCTGGCGCAGGATTTGCAGATGCGTCCGGCAGCGCGAAGCAGGGGCATGCAAAAGCGGGAACGAAGCAAATAGCCAGAACAGAACCTTACCGCTGATTGCGCGGATGGCCGGGATTTGCGGTGATAAGGCGAGCTTGCGTTTGGGACCGCTGATGATCGCAATTTGGTGGCGGGAGTCCCGAAGGGACGGGATAACCTGTAGCCGGGGACGGGAGTCCCCGGTAGGTTTCGAGAAGAATCCGAGTCCCGGAGGGACGGCACAACTAATCGCCGTGATATTCGAACCCGTGCTTCTTCAACAACACTCTAAATTCCTCTTCCGAATCAATCTTTCTGTGGTGTTCTTTCTGATTGGCGATGTATTGCGTGACTCTTGCCACCTGTGACCGGCTGACGCTGCAGGCGAAATATCCTTCCTGCCATTCAAATCTTGGCCCGGGTTCCCCGGACGACCCGATTTTGGTCGGCTGGGGTGGAGGGCCGGGATGCTCGTTCATCCAGCGCGAGGAATTTGACTTGATCAATTGAACTGCCTTGATGATCCCCAATTCGCCGCCAAGGTTGATCAACAAATGAACGTGGTCCTCGATGCCGCCGATCTTCACCGCGTGCATGCTGTGATTTTCCGCAATGCCGGCCATGTAAGCCCACAGCTTTGGCTGCATCTGCTCTTTGATCGAACGGATGCGGTTCTTTGTGCTGAAGACCACATGAATATGGTTGCTGATGTAGGAGCTTCCCATTGCGTGTCGTCCCTCCGGGACTCGAATTTTTTTTAAATCCGACCGGGGACTTCCGTCCCCGGCTACAGGTTATAACGTCCCTTCCCACCCCAAGCAGCGCAAACCCAGCGCTGCCTGGGGACCCCGGCTTCGGGACTGCTGCAACGGAAATGGTTGCCGCGTTGTGTACTGCGAACGAGCTGCGCAAAACCGGCGCTGCTTGGAAACCCCGGCTTCGGCACTGCGGCTTGGTTAGGGTACCTATGGCTTCGCCGTGCGAGCTTCCCGGCGAGCGCGCTTTTCGCTCGTTGGGGCGAGGCTTACAATCAAGCTGATGACCACGGCCTCTACATCAACCGGCGTACTCAGCTTTGAGCAGGCGGACCAGGCTGTGCGCCGCTACTGCGAGCACGTGCCTGCGCCGCAGAGTGAGCAAGTGAAGTTGCTGGATTCGCTTGGCCGGGTGCTTGCCGAGCCGGTGACCGCTGACCGTGATTTTCCGCCGTTTCGCCGTTCCACGCGCGATGGGTATGCGGTTCATGCTGCCGATGTGAGCAGCGTCCCGGTGAGACTGCGAGTTGTGGGGCAGATCAAGGCGGGCGGATCTTTCACAGGTTCAGTAAACGCGGGCGAGGCGGTGGAGATCATGACCGGAGCGTCGCTGCCTGCGGGCGCCGATGCGGTAGTAATGGTGGAGCACACTGCGGCTTCGGGCAGCGAGGTGGAAATCAAGCGCACGGTCAGCGCGGGCGAGAATTTTGTTCCCGCTGGCGCGGAGTCGCATGCAGGGGACGTGCTTCTCAAACCGGGCGCGCGCATCACGACGGCGCATATTGCAATGCTTGCCGCTGTCGGGCGGGCGAAGCTGAGCGTCTATCGACGGACGCGCGTGGCCGTCCTTTCTACGGGCGACGAGCTCGTGGACGTGACTGAAGCGCCGGGGCCGCAGCAGATCCGCAACAGCAACAGCTACTCGTTGTGTGCGCAGGTGATACAGGCGGGCGGCGAGCCGCTGCAGCTACCCGTGGCGCCGGATGAGGAACGCAAGCTGACCACGCTGATACACGCGGGCCTGGACGGGAGCGACCTGCTGCTGCTTTCCGGCGGCGTATCGATGGGCAAGTTTGATCTGGTGGAGCTGGCGCTGACCAAGATGGGAGCGCAGTTCTTCTTTACCGGAGCGCTGATCCAGCCGGGGCGTCCGGTGGTGTTTGGCGAGATACTGAACAATTCGCGAGCCGTGCCCTTTTTTGGGTTGCCGGGCAATCCGGTTTCCGTGATGACAACGTTTGATTTGTTCGTCCGGCCGCTGCTGGATGCTTTGTCCGGTGCGCCGCCCCGCCGCACGCCATCTGCTGGCGCTCGCCTGAAGAAGGCGTTCAGGACCAAGACGGGGCTTACGCGATTCCTGCCGGCGACCCTGGAAGGCGGGCTCTATGATCCGGTGGTGGAGGTTGTGCCGTGGCAGGGATCGGGCGACCTGCTGGCTGCGGCAAAGGCAAACTGTTATGTGGTGATTTCGCCGGATCGGGAGACTATAGAAGAAGGTGAGATACTCACGGTGGTGATGCGCTGATGGCGAAATCGAGGAAGACCAGCTCCGGACGCGCGGCGGGGAAGCTTTCCCACTATGACGCGGCCGGTCAGGCGCGGATGGTGGACGTGTCATCCAAGACTGAGACCCGGCGCGAAGCCGAAGCGTCAGCCTTCGTCGAGATGTCGGCCGAGGTGCTGGCTGCGCTGCCGAGGAACCCCAAGGGCAATCCGCTGGAAGTCGCCAGATTTGCAGGGATTTCCGCCGCCAAGCGCACCGCCGAACTGATACCTATGTGCCACCCGCTGCCGCTGTCTTTCGTTGATGTGACTACCCGGGTGTGCGAGAATGGCGTTCAGGTCAGTTCCCGCGCGGTCACTACCGCTCAGACCGGGGTTGAAATGGAAGCGCTCGTAGCCGCGACCGTCGCAGCCCTGACCGTCTATGACATGTGCAAAGCCCTGGATAAAGGGATGATCATCCGCGAGGTGGTTCTGGAACGCAAGTCTGGCGGAAAGAGCGGAGAATACCGCCGGCGCGGCGTAAGAGGTTGAGAAGAAACAGGTTTCATGCCCAGCAATGTCAAGGTCCTGCTCGTCGATGACAATCCTGTAGTGCTGGATTTGCTGCGCCGCGCTCTTGGCCAGTTCTGCAGTGTGCAGAGCATGACAGACAGCGCTGACGCCATGCTCAAGGCGATTGACGAGAAGCCTGACCTTATCATTGCCGATCACGCGATGCCGGGCGTCGATGGCCTGCAGTTGCTGCAGAAGATCAAGGCGCGGCCCAACACCGCAGCCATTCCGGTGATCCTGATGGCGAGCAAAGCGGATATAACCGAAAAGCTCAGGCCCATGCAGGACACGGTGGAAGACTTCCTGGAAAAGCCGTTCTTCGTAAAGGAAGCCGCCGCCCGGATCAAGAAAGTAGTGGACAAGATCTCGCTGGAGAAGATGGCCCGCGAAGCTCCGGCAGATTCCGTACTGCGCGGCAGCCTGGCCCAGATGAATGTGCTCGACCTGCTGCAGTCGCTGGATATGGGCCGCAAGACCTGCGCGCTTACACTCACTAACAACGGTGATTCCTGCAAGATGTTCTTTACCGATGGCCAGATCAACCACGCGCACTGTGGCGAGCTGAAAGGCGATGACGCAGTCTACAAAGTCCTGAACTGGACTGAAGGCAACTTTGAAATTGACTTCAAGGGCGCCAGCAAAGAGCAGACGACCACGCAATCCACGCAAGGCCTGCTGCTGGAGGGACTGCGTTTAGTGGATGAATCGAGCCGCGATGCCGAAGAGAACGTTTTGGAAGCGTGAGTTGTGAACGCCAAAGTATTGAAGACTGCCGCCGTCCTTACCATCAGCGACTCGTCGTTTCAAAAGCAGCGTGAAGATGTTTCCGGCCCGGCGGTGGTCCGCCAGCTCCAAGTGGCCGGTTTTACTGTGGTTCACACATCGGTACTGCCGGACGAGAAAGACCAGATACAGGCCCGCCTTATTGAGTGCTGCGAACTTACCCGGCTTGTGGTCACGACCGGCGGAACGGGCGTCGCGGCGCGCGATGTGACTCCCGAAGCCACGCGCCCTATCATGGAGCGCGAAATTGCCGGCATTCCCGAACGCATGCGGGCTGAAGGCATAAAGAAGACTCCATACGCAGCGTTAAGTCGCGGTTTATGCGGAGTTCGCGGGAAAACGCTGATCCTGAATTTGCCTGGAAGCCCTTCCGGTGCGACGGAGTCCCTGGGCGCGGTAATCAATCTGCTGGGCCATATCATTGACCTGCTCGATGGCAAGACGGGGCATTGATTCGGGGAGCGTCCGAAAATGTCCAAGGAGTCGCCATGACCGATAGCGGTCGGAGATGAGAGGCCGAAGCCGCTGGTAACGCAGCCTCATGCAAATCAACCAGGTTCAGTGACTGCTAGCGGTTTGGAGCGGAGCGACAAAAATGTCAGGCGTCGGCCGTGACTTCGGGGAATTTCAGCTTGCTCTTGGCCAGTGCTTTGTTGAGGATGTCTTCGATTTCCGACTCTTCAGAGTTCTTGACCATGGCCAGCTCGGTTACCAGCAGGTAACGGGCGCGATCCAGCATCTTTTTTTCGCGAAATGAGAGCGGCTTTTCCTTGGCCAGCATGAGCAGGCTTTTCAACACAATAGCCACTTCCAGCAGCGAACCGGTGCGCATCTTGTCCGAATTTTCTTTGAACCGGTATTTCCAGTCCTGGTGGTTATCGCATTTCCCGTCCATCAGGAACGCCATGATCTTATTGATCTCGCCATTTTTCACAACAGGGCGAAGCCCTACGACATCCACGTTATTAAACGGGACCTCGACTTTCAGGCTGCTGGCTTTAATCTTAAGAAGATAAAACTTCTGAACGATGGGGCCGATGGTGCGGCTGCTGATCTGTTCAATTATGCCGACCCCGTGATTGGGATAAACTACTTTGTCTCCGATTTGAAAAGCTAGATTACCATTCATGAAACACCCGGATGGGAACTATCTGCGGGGGAACGACCAGACGTAGGTAATTATAAACTTTTGTTGAGCCTTTCGCAAATATCCACAGGTACACTGCCGCAGCCACTCTCGATTTTTCAGTAGCATTCTTTTCCGACCCTGTTAACACGTTTGCCCTCAGCCGTTTATAATGGCATTTTCTATCACAGGGCCGGGAGTCGGCAGAGGAGCATTTCTTCCGCACATGCCAGAACATATCAAGAAAAAACTGGAGGAAGAAATCCGCGCGCTGGAGCATGAACTGGCGCATGAGCTTCCCAAAGAGATCAAAAAGGCCGTCGCCATGGGCGATTTGAGCGAGAACGCCGAATACCACATGGCCAAGCAGCGCCAGGACTTCGTGAACGCTCGCCTCGGGCAGCTTAAAAAGCGCATGAGCGAGCTCGCACTGGTCAACCTGGCCAACATCCCCAAGGACAAGGTCGCCTTCGGCTCGCGTATTCGCGTTTTTGACAGCACGAAGGAAGAAGAACTCGAGTATAAGCTCGTTACGAGCGAAGAATCGGATGTGGCCAAGGGCCTGATCTCCACCACTTCGCCTATTGGCAAGGCGCTCATGGGCAAGAAGGTTGGCGATACGGCTGTGGTGGTTACTCCCAACGGCAACCGGGAAATGGAGATACTGCAACTAACCACTATTCACGACGAGGCGCAATGACCTGGACAGGTGCTTTTGGACGGGCCTGTGGAGTGCTGTTGCACGCGATTGTTCGCGGGCTGGCGCTCACCAAAATTTCGCCCAACGTACTCACCTTCATGGGCCTGGTGATCAACATCATCGCGGCCGTCCTGTTCGGCTACGCCAATTCGGGAAACTACCAGCGCATGTTCCTCTACGCCGGCCTGGTCATTATCGGAGCCGGCATCTTTGACATGGTGGATGGCCGCGTAGCGCGCGCCACCAACCAGGTCACAACCTTCGGCAGTTTCTTTGATTCCGTCATCGATCGCTACAGCGACGTTGCGCTCTTCTTCGGCCTGCTGGTTTATTACGCGCGTGCTCATAGCTTCTTTTATTTGATCCTGGTTGCCATCGTGATGGTCAGTTCAGTCATGGTCAGTTACACGCGCGCCCGCGCTGAATCCCTGATCGGCTCGTGCAAGGTCGGGTTTATGGAGCGTCCGGAACGCATCGTCCTGGTCATCATTGGCGCGCTGTTTGCCGAATGGGGCGCCATGGCTCCCGTTCTCTGGATTCTGGCCGTGCTCTCAACGCTCACCGTTATCCATCGCATTTCGTATACCTACCAGCAAACCCGCATTCTTGACGAGAAGGCGGCTGCCGACGCGGCTGCCTCGCCCGCAGATCAGCCCAAGAGCAAGCCCGGCCAGCGTCCTCAGGAAGCCGGCGTCCTCTAAAGCTCACCGCAAACTTACCGCTGATCGCACTGATTTCCAGTGATGGAAGCCACGCTTGCCGCGGATTTGCGCGGATGCACGCGGATCGAAAGCGAGTCAGCCGCGAATGAACGCGAATGTCGAATGACTCGTCAGTGGAAATGCGGTCCCTTGCGCGAGAGCGGAGCTTGTGAAAGCTAAGAAAATTCTCATCCTTGCGTAACCTCGACGGCTTTGTGGCCGGCCATGGCCTTAGTTCCACCATTCGTAGGCGACCCAAGGTATTTTTCCTCACCCCCTTAAATTGCGATCGCGCATCTCAGACTGGGAGCCGGAGAAGCACAGGATGTTTTGGCTGGTAAGGCTCAGGATAGCCCTTCTTGCAGAGATCGTCCTGCGATGAAATGTTTCCGGCCCCGGAGGTCGGACATGTCGCGTTCAAAACCGTGGTTCGCGTTACCCATTCACACCCTTGCTTTGGCCCTGATCATGGCTGCGCCATTCCCCGCAGCAGCACAAGAATTTATCTACACCGCCAACTTCGCGGACCAAAACGTTTCCGCATTTTCCCTGAACCTGGCTACCGGCAAAGCTACAGAAGTGCCGGGCTCACCTTTTCCGGCCGGAGAAGGACCCACTTCAATTACCAACAGCCCAGATGGGCGTTTCCTGTACGTTGTGCTGGCAGGAGAGCTCATTGACAGGCCATGCGGTGGTCCTACAGATTTGCTCAGTTACAGGATCAACCAGCGCACCGGAGCCCTCACACTAATCGACGACCAGGTACTCTCCGGTGTCTGCGCAAGCGGGGTGGCGATAGATCCCACAGGCAGATTTGTCTACGCTGCTTCCTTTCCGCTCGAGGGCCCTGCAAAAGTTGGACTGATTGACGGTTATCGCACCAGCAACGGACATTTGATTCCGCTTCCCGGCACACCGTTTGCTTCGCCCATTGGGGTCGCTGATGGACAGAACCCCGCGATCGACAACATGGTCATCTCACGCAATGGAAAGGTGCTGTACGCCTCAGACCCGAACGATGCAGCCGGCATTTTAATCTTTGATCGTGACAGGGAAACAGGCACGCTGACCTTCCGGAAAGCCTTCAACTCGGGAACGGCGTTTGGGGCCATTGCCATCACTCCGTCCGGCAAATTTCTCCTTGCCCCTTCGGGAACGGATATGTTCGAGTACAGAATTGGCGCGCACGGGAACTTGAAGTCAGCGCCAGGTTCTCCTTTTACGCTTTCGGCAGTAGCCTTGGAGGTGGACGTATTTCCTGACGGAACGGTTAGCGTTTCACCAAACGGGAAGTTTGTCGCTACCACCGCAAGAGCGGTTGACATGCAGCGCGCAAATCAGGATGGCCGGCTCATCTCGGTACCGGGCTCGCCTTTTGGAGGCGGATTTGTTGGCTTCACGCTCGCCTTTGATCCATCGGGGCATTTTGTGATTACGGACGGCCGGATCTTCAGAGTTAATCAGGAGACAGGAGCCCTAAGGCAAGTTTCAACTTTCACTCCCGGTGACTTTGTCGAGGGCATCACAGCGATCAAGCCATGCGAGGCACGTCATGGAGATGGCGACCGGGACGGAGACGACTGCCGCCGTGACGATGACGCAATCCGAGGCCGGGACTAGCTACAAATGGGCGCGTTGGGGCAACGCCTGAGGCGATGCCCCGCCTGCGCTCACGTCAGAGCCTCAAAGCACCGAGAATCTGATTCAACAGGTTCGTAATGCTGCTGAGCGCGCCGCCATTGGAGTTCAGCAGATTGGCCACGTCACACAGCAGGTTCCCCAGCAGGTTACCCGGTCCGGGTTGCGCCGTGATGTTCAGGTTCACCTGGTTGAGATCAATGACCAGGCCGAGCAGATCAAGATGCAAGGGCCCAAGAGTCAGCGAGAGGATGGGGCACGCTGCTGTTGCCGCAGTCACCGGCGCGGTCACCCCGTTGATGACAATGTTTTGTACTTGTCCCGCTGCATTGGTCACGGTGCCAACCAGCGTCCCGACCGCCGTCAGGTTTCCGCCCTGGTTCACGAATTGTTGAATGTTGAATGTTCCCGCAAAGGTTCCGGTACCAAGCGAGGTGAGCGGCCCACTCGTGGTAGACGGGGCAAAGCTTCCGGTAACCGCAACGGGTAGAGAGCTCTTTGCAGCCGAACCGGCCGCCGCCTGCGCGGACGACAGGGTGGTGAAGGCGAGTAGACTGAAGATACACAGCAGTCCAAGTAGTAGCTTCTTGTGACTCATTGGAGAATGTTCCCCTTTTAATTTTGTTGTGTGACTAGACGCGGTAGGATGCGCGCCCAAACGCGCCGCGTAGTCGCATGTATGCTGGTTTTTTTTACCTAGTATCCGCTCATTTAGCAGCAGTACTACTGCGGCTATGTTGTGCGACCGCAGCCCGGAATCTTCCGAGAGACCAGGCACAAACCTCAGCGCTGATCCACACTGATCAGAGTGATGGAAAGAGAACTACCGCGGATTTGCGCCGGTGCCGTGGATGAGCGACTTAGTCCGGCGAATCAACACGAGTGTCGGGAGCCTGTCCGCAGTTCTGTGACTTGCCCACGAAGGCTGCGCCGGGGCGTTGTGGGATGAGACTCAGATGAAGTCTTCGGAGCGCTGATACAGTGCCACCCAATTGAGTGTCATTCCAAGGCGAAGCCGAGGAATCTGCTGCGCTGCAGCCTATGAAGCTCTATCACGTTTATATCGTGTCGAATAAATCGCGGCAAGACTTGAGCCTGGACTGGGAAGAGGATCCCTCCCGGTCTGCGGAGCCAGACGCCCAATTTCGTTTTGTTTTGAAGAAGAAGAAGAAGAAGAAGAAGAAGAAGAAAACATCGGAGTAAGCGCCAGACCGGCAGAGCAGATTCCTCGGCTGCGCCTCGGAATGACACCCTCAGTGGAAATGGTCCTTTGCAAGGCTACCAGTCTCGCCCCTGAGCGGCGGCAACCGCAAAGCTCCTGTTCCTGCAGCTCCCTGTAACTGCCTGAAAATATTGGCTCTACTCCGCCAGGCGCACTCTTACATAAACCCCTTGCATCTATACAGATGTGGAGTAACATATATCCAGATATGGAGATATCAGCAAATACGTCCGCTGCATGGCTGCAACAGCCCGTTGTCGGCTTCAAGTGGGATGTGGCCGCCGATCTTTCGAGCAGAGAGGTTCAGGAACGGCTGAGCCCTGGAGCGATTCGGTCGTTCCTGAAGATCGCGGATGCCTGGAAACTGAAAGACGCCGACGCCAGAAACCTGCTGGGAGGAATTTCCAATGGCAGTTTCTATGATCTCAAGGCTCACCCGGCCAGGCGACTGGACCAGGATCGGCTGACGCGCATTTCTTTGATCATTGGGATTTTCAAGGCCTTGAACATACTGTACAGCCGCAAGCTCGCTGATTCCTGGATCTCGTTGGCGAATTCAAATCCGATGTTTGGCGGCGATACTCCTCTCAACTATGTTGTCCGCGGCGGTGTGCCCGCATTGGTGAAGGTTCGCCAGTTACTCGACGCGCGCCGTGGCGGCCGATAAGTGGCGGCCGGTAACAGGTGATCGCCCCGCCCGCAACGTTCCTGAATCGAGAAGACACTCACCGTCTTATCCCGTTCCGCTATAGCGAGGGAGGCCAGAGTGTGCTCTCGCGTCTGGCAGCTAATGACGAAGAACTCTCCGATTTGTTCGAGTTGGAGGGCGCCACGAATGACCGCCTGCTCGGCGAATCCGGTCTGTTGCCGGGGATCACTCAGCTTGAGCTGGTGTCGGGCATCCCTTATGCGCACATTGTGAATGCGTGTTTTACTCACGCCAGGCCCGATGGCGCAAGATTCAACGGACCTGATCGAGGCGCGTGGTATGCGGCCTTTGAGCTGGAAACATCAGAGGCCGAGGTCGCTTTTCACCGGATGATGGAACTGCAGGAAGTGAACTGGCCGGAAGAGGAGGTGTCCCCGTATGTGGATTATCTCGCCGACTTCAAGTTTGTCTTCCACGATATCCGTAACCAGGCAGCGTTCTCTGACTGCCTGGCTCCGGATAGCTATTCTCAATCCCAGGCTCTTGGACTCAGCTTGTTGCAATCCGGGTCAGCGGGAATCATATATCCCAGTGTTCGCCGGGAGGGTGGAACCTGCCTCGCGTGCTTTCGCCCGCCGCTGGTTACCAATCCGCGCAAAGGCGCGCTGGTGACGCTCACGTTCAAGAACGCGCATTCTGCCCCGGTTGTCACGCGTTCGTAATCCCGGCATGGACAATCAGCCTTATCCTCGCAATCAGAGGATGTTTTCTCGTCGGGCGCGACTATACGCGTGAAGCGTATACTGAAATTCTGCTACGCTAATAGAGTACAAATGGAATTCATCGAAGCCACGGTTTTACTCGCCAGCTCCGCAACTATTTGTCTGACGAGGAATATCGAAATCTTCAGGATGCATTGGCTGAGAATCCAGATTTCGGCGACGTAGTCCAAGGTACGGGAGGTTTTCGCAAAGCGCGGTGGATTGATGAACGGCGGGGAAAGGGAAAACGTGGCGGGCTTCGAATCATCTATTTCCATTTTGAAGAAGATGAGCAGATATGGTTGCTAACGCTTTATGACAAGCATGAAGCCGCCGACCTTACCAAGGAACAAAAGAAGGCTCTACAGACGGCCATAACAGAGGAAAAGGCAGCGCGCAAAGGAAAACGTGAACGCAGGCACATGGGGAAAGCCGCGAGGAGGAATCAGGAATGACGAAGCGTGACATTTTTGGCGAGCTGATGAGTGGAGTCAAAGAGATGGCGGCGCACCGCCAAGGTAAAATCACGCTGCGCACCTTCAAAATCAAACATTCCGCGAAGCCCAGGATCAGCGGCAAAGCCATCAGAAAAGTTCGCGAGGAGTTGAACTGCTCGCGCGCCGTTTTCGCCTGCATGCTCCATACCAGCCCGCGCACGCTGGAAAAATGGGAACAGGGCCGCGCCAAACCTAATGCCCAGGCCGCCACGCTCGTCCGCCTGGTGGAGAAGTATCCTGATACGCTCGAAAAACTGCAAAACGTCGCCGGCTAACCGGCACTCAACCAAATTCGCCATCGATCGATGCGGATGCACGCGGTGCAACGGCAGGAAAGGGCCCCGTCCCGTTCCCGCGCCGGTGAAGAATATCTCACCACGGAGGCACGGAGACGCGGAGAAACCTTGCGGCTGATTCACTTTCACGTAATGAGAAGGTATTCTTTATCGCTCCTTCATGAGCTTTCGAAAATGCAACCGGGAGCTACGAGGCTCGCTCACTTGGCATACCCGAGCGCCGACAGGCGCGGAAGATAATAGCCCAGGTCCGTTCCCGAGTCGCGCAAAGCGCGAGGAGGGATAAGGCTGGGTACGCAGAGTATCAGACCAACTCCACACTGCCGTAGAACCTGCCCTGAGGGACTGAGCGAAGCGAAGAAGTCGAATTGGCTGGAGCGGAGCCGTAAGGCGGAGCGACATAAAGCTTTGTGGTTACTCTGGGGGCTCCGCCTCACGCTGCGTCTGATTCCCGCGCTCTCTCTTCGTCAAGCGTATAGATGGCTTCTGGCGCTTGTTGCAATCTTTCCCGCGGTATCGGTTTGGCACTTGCATCGGAGAGACCGTATGTGCCCTCAGCTATTTTCCGCAACGCGCGTTCAACGGTTCTCAAGCGGCTTTCTGTCACTTTGTCCAGCGCTTCATCGGTTTGCCGCTCGGTTGCGATCTCGCCCAGATCAGACGTGTCCAGGACGCCACCGCCAGTCACATCCTGGCGATCACGTTCGGCGGCGACGGCAGACCCTGCTTGAAGTTCTTCCCGTAACTGCTCAAGCCGTTTCCGCTGCCTCTCAATAAAGTCCGGGCTCAGTCCGGCGTTTTTAGCTGACATGATTTCCCCCTGGCTTTATTTGATGTTCGATCGCACTGGGTCGCTCGCCTTAATGTGATCGCTTTGCCCTTCTCCGCCCTTTTTTTTTTCGAAACTGCAACCGGGAGCTACGAGGCTCTCTCACCCGCTATAGCGGAGCGCCGTGGAGCGATTCCGAAAGTGGCTGTTGGATATGGAACCGTACCCTGAGAAGCCGCCTTCTCGGGAGTTGAGTGGCCGAGTGATCTCCGTTCAACACGAAGGAACCAAAGCGCTGCTTTGGAGATGATGTCGCTCAGTGGCTGATTCAGGAGCTCCGCAAGGATCGAATTGAGACTGAGGAAGAACCCGGTCAGGAAGATTTTGGACGTATCTGAATTTTGCAGCAGGGGCATCGGCCATACGTTTGTGATCGGGTACCGCCGAGCTAGCGAACGGGAACACGGCACCTGGATTGGATGGCTTGAAAGACGTCGCGGCTTCATCGGTTCCATTCTCGGCGGACGCAAACGAGGAATCCAGGCTCCTGCAGCGGAAACAATTCATCGCATCCTGTCCAGGTCTCCCGTGATTCAAGAGGTGCGCTGGCACTTCCAACGTGACTTCGACGCCGGACATGAATAACGTGGCGCATCATCGCCGCTTGCACCAGCGTAGTTGGGCTGTCCGGATGCTCCCTCGGACTTCGCTCAGCATGACAACAGATGAGCGCGATTCCGTTTCATGGGCCTCAAATAAGTTGTCGGAAGAAATGTTCCCGTGGTCCTTGTTTGTTGAAGCTTGGACTGAATGAAGGCTCTGACGGTCGTCTCCTTGTCTTGCCGACCACCGACAGAATCCCCAGCGAGCATCCCAATATCTCAAGCGCGAGAAGGGCAAAGACGCTTGCGTCGAACCAAGCAGTCCAACGACCAGTCGCTACCATCAAGAGGTTGTTTGGAGCCGCATGTAGGAAGTGTTCATAAACGTCAGCCCCCAAAGCAGCCAGAAAGAAAATCAACAAGACCAGCCCGGCAACTTTGTCGCCCAGCTTCCATAGGGCAATTAAGACGAGCCAATGTCCCAGGCTGATGAAAGTTATGCCCAGCCAGCTAACGTGGTTGGGGGCGGGAAGGATCTTTGCCGCAACGAACAAGTGCGAGACGGCAACAATCCAGTGTGCCGCAATAACCACAAGAGCGAGCCTACGCAGCTTTGGCACGGTTTCCACCTCCCCGGCAATCATCATGTAAAGACTCGCCGAAGCCGGGTTTATTTCAAGGTTCTCAGGGTAAATTTATGGAATTTCAGAAAAGAAGACAAAACCTGCCGCAGAGAACAGCAAAAATCGCCACATATTAGCGCACACCGCGAATGAACGCGAAAACCTCACCGCTGATTACGCTGATGCAAATAATTTTGCGACGGCTAACAAAACTGCGTACCACGGAATCGTCATGACTGAAAACGCTCCCAAAACGAGAACGAAAATGCTTCTTGTTATCGCTTCGCCTATGGCTCCGCTCCGATCTCCACCCCAGCAAACCAACACCAGGTTTGCCGGGAGGCCCGTGAGAATTCCTGCATCAGCATGAATACTGCCGGCGTTCTCGGGGTCCCTCTCTCGTCGTTGCCGCGTGATACGCGGCTCCTCCTCGGCTCGGGATGACAGGTGTACGGGAACGGGAGCCGCGAATAAGTGCGAACCTAATTTAAACCAATTAGCCGCGGATTTGCGCGATGCACGCGGATACGAATTCTGCTCTTCATCTGCGCCGATCTGCGTTCATCTGCGGCCTGTTGAAGCACTTTTTCAGATTTGTCATTCCGAGCGATTAACTACGGCACCGGCCAGCCCTGCGCAATCGCCTGTTGCTGGAGCAGAGAAAGCCCCAGCGTGTCCTGCAAGGTTTGTGCCGAGCCCAGCGGACAGGGCACCGGAATCGGGGGCAACGGCCGTGGAAGATTGGGCACGGTTGTTACCGGGCTGGTGAGGTTCAGCGCGCTCAAGAGATTATTTATGTCAGTGCTTGCGTCGCGAGCGGTGAGCGGCGTGAGTCCAAAGCGCCACTCAATCAGCTTGAGCACGGACGTGTGATCGTACACCAGATGATTGACCAGCGGCTGAGCGGGATTGCCCACGCTAAACGGCGAAGCCAGCACGGTCGGGACGCGGAACCCGAGCAGCGCTTTGCCATTCACAAGGTCGGTATCAACGTTGTTGGGCGCGGCGGCGCGCGGCGGCGCGACGTGGTCAAAGAATCCGCCCCACTCATCAAAATTCACGATGAAAACGGTGTTCGCCCAGTTGGGCCCACTGGCCACGGCGTGAAATGCCTGGGCGAGAAAGGCATCTCCGGCCCGGATGTCGGCATGCGGATGATCGTCATTGCCGGTGCCGTCGTCAGTGATGGTCAGGCGCGGATCGACGAAGGAAACCGCCGGCAGCTTGCCGCTGGCGGCGTCGAGCAGAAATTCCGCATAGGGCGCGGAGATGCCGAGATACTTCGTTCCCCACAACGCCAGGAAGGGAACGTTGCCGAAATAATATTTCGCGGGAACGCCCGCGGCCTTCAGTTTGTCCCAGATGGTGGGCAAATTGGTGAGAGCCACCGAATCAGACAAACGATCCGTCTGGGCTGCGTGCTGAAAGATGCGGTTAGGAAAGGTGGGGCCCAGGATGGCGCAAAAATAATTATCGAGTGTGGTGAAGTTGCGCGCCAGCGCGCTGTAAAACGGCTGGTCGGCTTCCACGTAATAGCCGATGGAAAAAATGTCATTGGCGGCATCGAGCAGGAAGCCATCCATCTGGCCGTTATCAAGTTGCACGCGGCCGCCGGCATAGGAATGATCAGGATCGCGGAACGGCGCAAGAAGCGGGCAGCCGGTGAAATCAGGAGACAGCTTGTGCGTCGGGTGCAGCGTGCCGGAAGGATCAGCAAACTCGAGTCCGGCCTGGCGGCCGTTCGCGCCGGGCAGCCAGCCCATCAGATGATCAAAACTGCGGTTCTCCATCATGACCAGCACAATGTGATCGATGCCGGAGGTGTTCGGGTCCTGTTGAAAGAGCCACGTGGAAGCATGAAGCGGAGTAGAACGATTCAGAACAAACGCGGAAGACGCTGTTGCCAGCATTCCCAGAAATTCGCGACGGTTCATAGAACCTCACCTCATCGAAGCGCAAGGATTCGGCACGGAGAGATTTGTTCCTGCTGCTCCGCGGCCACGCTGAAGTAAGATGCCGGGGAAAGTTGGTTGTGAGCACAAATTGCAGGGCTGCTGGATGAGCAGGAATCGCCGTCATCGCGCGTAATCGGAAGGCGTACGCTCCAGATGGGCTGCAAGCGAGCATGAATTAGAACATGACTCCCGGTGGCACATTCTCACCTCAACGAGCAAAGCACTGCTGCGCTCCTGAGGGTGTGGCACAGCCGCCCTCGGCTGTGCATAAGCTACCCGCCATCAGGCAGCGCATTTTTTGCTTTTTTAAAGAGAAACTTTTTGCGGATGCCGTGCAGGAACATACATTGGGTACATCCCTCCTCTTCCTTCGCCCAGTGCATGGCTGCCGTGGCGTTCACGTCGATTCCCAAATAGCAACATCTGCTCAATACTGTGGCTCATAACAGGAAAAGACGCACAGCCGGGGGCGGCTGTGCCACACGTTGAGGAGCAGCATCGCTTTGCTACTTGCGGCTCGCCAATGTGCCACCTTGGAGTGAAGCTGGTTCTTCACTTTGATGAAGCCGTGTCGCGATTCGCGAGTCGCAGAAAAAACGCCTCCGCTTGCGATGCGGAGGCGCTGTTGAAAGTAAATCTTACTGCAGCCGTTACACTGGCGTTACTGCAGCAATCCGGGCTCTGCCGTTTCTTCCTTCTCCTGGATTACCGCGGCTGACGCAACTTTGTCATCGGACTCCAGGTTCAGCAGACGCACGCCCTGCGTGGAGCGGCCGGCTTCGCGGATCTGCTTCGTATCGATGCGGATGATCTTGCCGAAGTGGCTGATCAGCATGACTTCTGACGATTCATCCACCAGCATGATGGCAACCACCTTGCCGTTGCGCGAAGTGGTCTTGACGTTGATTACGCCTTTGCCGCCGCGCGTCTGCAGCCGGTATTCGTCGACCGGCGTGCGTTTGCCGTAGCCGTTCTCAGTCACGCTCAGGATCAGCGTGGGAACGTTCTCTTCGGTGGCCTCGGCGCCCTTGCCGTTGGTTTTCTTCTTGCCGTCTTTCGGCGTTACCGCCATGCCGACGAGGTAGTCGTCCTTGGCCAGGTCCATGCCGCGCACGCCGTACGCCGGCCGTCCCATGGGGCGGACGTTCTCTTCGTCAAAGCGGATCGCCAAGCCTTCATGCGAGCCGAGGAAGACCACCTGATGTCCGTCGGTAAGGCGCGCCGCCACCAGCTCATCGTCCTTTTCGATTCCGATGGCGATGATGCCGCGCGCCATCACGTTGGAGAAGTCTTTCACCGGAGTCTTCTTCACCGTGCCGTGTTTGGTGGCAAAGAACACGAACCTGCTTTCCTCTTCAAGGTTGCGGACTTCAAGCAGGGTCTTCACCGTCTCACCCGGCTGCAGAGACACCAGGTTGCCGATATGCTTGCCTTTGCCCGCTGCACCCACGTCCGGAACTTCATACACCTTGAGCCAGTAGACGCGGCCGGCATTGGTGAAGATCAGCAGGTACGAGTGCGTCGAGGCCGCAAACAGGTACTCAACAAAATCCTCTTCGCGCGTCTTCATGCCCGTGCGGCCGGTGCCGCCGCGCCGCTGCTGGCGATAGGTGGAGAGCGGCGTGCGCTTGAGATAGCCGCTGTGCGAGACCGTCACAATCACCTGTTCGTCTGCGATCAGATCTTCCAGCGTGATCTCCGTGGATTCGTCGGTGATCTCGGTTCGGCGCGCATCGCCAAACTCTTTCTTTACTTCTTCCAATTCCTTCACGATCACGCCGCGCAACTTCTTATCGGACGCCAGGATCGATTCGTACTCGGCGATCTTCTCGCGGATCTCTGCCAGCTCTTTAAGAATTTCTTCCGTCGAGAGCCGCGTCAGGCGATAGAGTTGCAGTTCCAGAATGGCATCAGCCTGTCGCGGCGTGAGCCGGCCTTCGGCTCCGCCGATCCGCTTCTGCATGTCCTTGTCGACGATCTTGAACTTGGCCGCCAGCAGCGCTTCTTTGGCTTCAGCGCGCGAACCTGATGCGCGGATCAGCTTGATCACGGCGTCCAGGTTGTCGAGCGCCATCTTGTAGCCTTCCAAAATGTGCTCGCGCTCGCGGGCCTTGGTCAGCAGGTAGACGGTGCGCCGGCGCACCACGTCAATGCGGTGATCGATGAAGTATTGAATGGCCTGCACCAGGCCCATTTCTTTGGGCTGGCCGTTCGCCACCGCGAGGAAGATCATGCTGAAGCTCATCTGCATATCTGTATGCTTGTAGAGCTGATTCAGGATGATTTGGGCTTCAGCGCCGCGCTTGAGTTCAATGACAATGCGCATGCCGTCGCGATCGGACGATTCGTCGCGAACATCGCTTACGTCGTCCAGCACCTTGTCATTCACCAGGGCCGCAATTCGCTTGATCAGCGTTGCCTTGTTTACCTGGTAGGGAATTTCCGTGACCACAATGGCCTTGCGTCCCTGCATGAGGTCTTCTATGCCGGCTTTGGCGCGCATCATGAAGCGGCCACGGCCATTTGTATAAGCAGCCTCAATTCCGCCGCGGCCGTAGATGTATGCGCCGGTGGGGAAGTCTGGCCCTTTCACCACTTTCAACATTTCCTTGAGCGTGGTGGCGGGATTGTTCACCAGCATGATCGAGGCATCCACGATTTCCGTGAGATTGTGCGGTGGAATTTTGGTGGCCATGCCTACGGCGATTCCTTCCGCGCCGTTCACCAGTAAGTTGGGGATCCGCGTCGGCAGCACTGTGGGCTCAACCGTGGACTCATCATAGTTGGGCACGAAGTCGACCGTCTCTTTGTCGATGTCCTCCATGAGCGCGCCGGCAATGCGCATCAGGCGGCATTCGGTGTATCGCATGGCCGCGGGCGGATCATCATCCACCGACCCGAAATTTCCCTGTCCGTCCACCAGTGGATAGCGAAGCGAGAACGGCTGCGCCATACGCACCAGCGTGTCATAAATGGCGGCGTCGCCGTGCGGATGAAATTGGCCCATGGCCTGACCCACGACCTTGGCGCACTTGGTGTGCTTCTTGTTGTAATACAGTCCCATGTCCTGCATGGTGTAGAGCACACGCCGGTGCACCGGCTTCAAACCGTCGCGCACATCAGGCAGCGCGCGGCCGATGATCACGGACATTGAATAGTCGAGATACGACCGCCGCATCTCCTCTTCAATATTGATGGGCTGCACATTGGCCGCTCCGGGCGAACCCGGAGGCAAATTGCCGTCACCGCCTCCCGGCGGAGTTAATGGAAGTTCGGGATTCTGATCATCTGCCATAAAGTTTTCGTCTCATTCATGGTTCGAAAAGAGCACGCGGAAAAGCACACTGCACGGGTGGCCGACGGACCGCCTGGACCCGCCGAAATTTCTTCTAAATGCTTGCATTTACAGGTGCTTATGCGCCAGAAGACTACTAAGAATTATAGCACATTCGGGAGGCACAAAGGGCCATTCGGAGTAGAAGATGGACTTGGGGGATAAAGAGGATTTAGTAATTTGAGTAATTTCGTAACGGAAGTATGTACTATACGCAAAGTGGCCAGTCAACGGGACAGCGCGGGAAATGGCGGGAAATCTCGGGAGAGAGAAGATAAAACGACTATGTCAGACTGACATAAAATCCACAGGAAAATAAAACAGATTATTTCTGATGCGCGTCAACGGAATAAAAGTTAATATTAAGTTAGTGACGGTATCGTGATTACACCACTCAGGTTCCCGTCACACGGTCTTTGAAAAGGTTGGAGGCGGTCGGAATCGAACCGACAGGCGGGAGGGTGTCAAATCCACCACCTGCACCAAGCCGCCCCCATTAAAGGTGCGGGCGACGGGCCTCGAACCCGTAAGGCGTTTCCGCCAGTCGATTCCAAGTCGGCTGCGTTTACCAGTTTCGCCACGCCCGCCCTTTTACGCTTTGCAGCGCATCATCATTCTAAACCCGTGCTATAAGTACTCTGTCAAGTGGGTAACATTGGAATAGACTCATTTCGGAGCGTCTCCAATAAATGATCGTTTTTCTTGTATTCCTTGCACTCTTAACACAGAACCGTGTCTCACAACCTGAGAGTTGCCCGTTGGAAATAGCACAATTCCGTTATGACGGGGAAACTCAAAGTCGGCCTGGTCACGCAACGCTTAAGCTGACAAATACTACGTCCAAAACCGTTAGGGCGGCGATCATGAAATTAGCCGCTGTTGACGCGATTGGAGATGTCAGAGACTTCGCGGTTACACCTGAATTAGAGTTGACGCATGCCATAAAGGCCGGGGAGACACGCAAGGCAACGTGGGATATTCATACACCGGAAATGCAGAAACTGAAGGTGTGGGTAAACGCCGTTCGCTTTGATGACGGTACTGTGTGGCGCGATGACGGTTCACGCTCCTGCTCTAAGCAATAAGGCGCACTATT
Source organism: Candidatus Angelobacter sp. (assembly GCA_035712465.1). GTDB lineage: Bacteria > Acidobacteriota > Terriglobia > Terriglobales > Acidobacteriaceae > Angelobacter. The sequence continues at coordinate 68 of DASTAS010000035.1, read as the reverse complement.
TGGGCCACCCTTGCGGCGGCTTTTTCTTTTGGAGAGACTTCTTAACCGCGTCCTGCCAGTTGCCCTCG
>DASTAS010000034.1:0-125339 GCA_035712465.1 Candidatus Angelobacter sp. | reverse complement strand
CAGCGGATGATCCTTCCGCACTCGGCTCTCGGGTGACAAATAACTGAATACTTCGCCCTGCTGCTGATCGCTTCCTCGCATGCTTTCTGTTACCACATCTCAGCTCTGCTTTGGGAGTACTTTTTCAGCACCCTGCTAGTTCCAGTTGCGTATCTTGGTGAAGAATACGTCTTCAAGGTCGGGCTGGCTGGGAGCAAAGCCGTCGCCCGGCGGCTCTTCGCCATACACGTGCAGGAATGGCCGTCCGCCCACCAGCTTGTTGGACACCACACGGAATGTCTGCTCGTAGCGCGCTAATTCAACTTTCTCGATGGTCCTGTGCCAGATGCGCCCGCTAAGCTGCGAGATCGCGGCCTGAGGCTCGCCCTCAAACAGCACTTTGCCTTCATGGATGATGGCCATATTGCGGCAAAGGTCCATCACGTCTTCCACGATGTGCGTGGAAAGAATCACGATCACCTGCTCACCGACTTCGGCCAGCAGGTTGTAAAAACGGTTGCGCTCGCCGGGATCGAGTCCTGCGGTCGGCTCGTCCACAATCAGAAGCTTCGGGTTGCCGATGAGAGCCTGAGCAATGCCGAAGCGCTGGCGCATGCCGCCGGAAAAACCGGTCAGCGCCTTTTTGCGTACTTCATACAGGTTGCACCGCTGGAGCATGGCCCCAACCACTTCCTTGCGCTCGCGCGCGTTGGTGATCCCCTTGAGCAGGGCCAGATGGCTGAGCATGTCCTGGGCGGAGATGCGCGGATAGACGCCGAACTCCTGGGGCAGATAGCCCAGCCGCCGCCGCACCTCATCTTTCTGCTTCAACACGTCGATGTCGCCCAGAAAGGCGCTGCCACTGTCTGGCTCCTGCAGCGTGGCCAGCGTGCGCATCAGCGTAGATTTGCCCGCGCCATTCGGCCCCAGCAGCCCGTACATTCCCGTGGGAATGGTGAGTGAGACGTTGTCCAGCGCCTTGACTCCGTTTTTATAAGTCTTGGATAGATTCGCGATCTTCAGTTCCATGCTCATGCCTCATTGGTACGCGCGGCAGCGCGATAAGTTCCGGGAAAGATGATGACGAGGTTCAGGTGTTGCCTTGCAGCTCGTAGTGAGTGACACGTACGGCGGGAACACAGGTTAGCGGGATGGGCGCATTTTGCGCACACTAAACCCTCCTCCGCCGACCCCCGCTTGTGGTTGTGACATTTGTATGCAGTCTAGCGAAGCGGCATGGGAATGTCTATGGTCAGGAACGATCTTTTTCCCTGACTTAAAGCTACGGGCGAACGGGAACGTAAACTTATGTAAAAGTTCCGTCTGGCACGGCTCATAAACGGAACGTAATCTGAGTGGCTCGTCACGGCCTGCTTCTACCCGGCTCAGAAAACGTTCCGTGATCGGTTATGGAGCGCAACGACAGAGAGCTGCTTGCCATTAATCTCCCCGCCGCTCGCCACAGGTTTGCTCCAAGCGACCGAAAAAACGCTCAGTGCGCCTCCGGTTGAGAATTAAAGAAGAGGAAAAAGTTGGTTGGCTGGTCGGGCGCAGCCTTGCCCGCCGCCTGCGCGGCACGGAGCGCTTGCAGGGAGGTGATGCCGCTTCTGCCGTCGGCGCTCGGCCAGGCGCTGGGATCGGTCACGAGGACAGAAATAATCTGCCACCACACGGCGCCGAAATCTTTTCCGTCAATGATGTGACTGTGGTTCAGCGTGGGCACAATGACATTGGTTCCTGGAGGAACCTTGCCCTGCGCCGCCAGCACCGGCCCAAGATCGATGCTGCTGGCATGCATAGTACAGGTGCCGGACATGCCTGTGTGCGTGGTGGCCGGCGGCCCGGGCTCCGGACATTGCACCGCGACGCTGGGGTGAGTCTTGAACGCCTCAGGTATGAAGCCAAACAGGCTGAGCAGCGCATTCCCGAGCGGGACATTGAAAGCGTCATTCGGGTCGTGCGAATCGCCGAAGAAAGGCGCGATCACGTACAGCTTGAGCGTCTCTTTTACCTGCCTGCCGGCAGGATCAATGGTGGGCCGGTGTCCGACCACGCAAATCGGTTTCTGGAACTCGGCGGGATCAACGGCAGCGACCTGGCCATTATGATCAAGATCGTCAAACGGCTCGTGCGTGCAGTGGAAGTTCTGGAAGTAAGTAAAGACCAGCAGTTGACCATCGCCGTAGCCTTCAGTCTGGTTCACCTTCAACGGCCGGGTGGTATTGGTATTGCCGTTGTCGTCCGTTGCCGCAAAGCCGGCGGCGACAAACAACAGGATTACGGCGCATAGGTTAAGGAAGCGCTTATTGCTCATCTCTATCTCCTGAAAAAAGTACGGGACCCGGATTTACACAGGGATAGTGCGCGGCCGCCAGTGAGCGTTACAGCATTGCGGCGCGAGGGCGAACCGCGAGAGCGAGCTTTCACGAAAGCGCTCGGTTACCCGATCTTCAGAGGGACAAAAATAGATTGAATGCTGGCACAGGAAAATTCCTGCTCCGATTAGCGTAAATTGCAATAGGCCAACAAAACGCCCTCGCATAATGCGAGGGCGCACGCCTTGCTTGTGTTTTTCGTCTAGTGCTTCATCTGGCATGGACCCGCATCGTGAAGTTCATCGTTGCGGAAATGCCAGGCCGGATCGGAGCAAGACGGCATCGGCCCGGGGTGCCCGCTCACGCTCGTTTGCGGCGGGTGGTCGTGTCCATCGCCGGGCACGGGTACAGCCAGGAAGCTGTGCGAAGTACCGTCAGCCGAGGAGTACCGGCCGACGATCTTCCCTGAAGAGTTAATACCGAGCGCGGAGGTGTTACTGCCGTCCGGAAAATCAACGGTTTGAAATACCCCGTTCGATAGAACAAACCCGTGCTGAACAAAGTTGATATCGTCATAGCTTCCAACGGAGTCGCCCCGTGCGTTGAGTCCTCTCAATATCGTGAAACCCTGTCCGGGAACATCGAAATCCGTAAATGAACCGCTTTTGAAGAAGAATGAGCGCAAAGTGTCAGGATCAAAGAAAGTCCCACCAACTTCACCGGCCCCGTTGATGGCAAATGCCTCCGTACTGGCAAAAAACCCCGTGAGGGGCCCCTGGTCAATGGTTGTAAACACGCCCTTGTCGAAAGTAAAGCCGTGGAAGCCTTGATCAGCAGATTCGTATTCGCCGGCAATCTGCCCCGCGTTGTTGATACCCACAGCCGCCGTAAAGAGGGACCCGGGAACATCCAGCGTGGTGAAGATGCCATCACGTTCTAGAAAGCCGTGCCTCTGGCCGGTGGAATCAATGAAGTCGCCGACAACATCGCCCCGCTCGGTGAGCCCTTCTGCGAATGTGTTGATAGCGCCAGGCACATCTAACGTCACAAAGCTGTCTTGGGACTGCTCCACATACCCGTGAAAGTGGCCGGCGGTATCCTGGTAACTTCCAACAATCTGCCCGGAGTCGGTAATGCTGGATGGAGACGTCGCGAGGACACCAGGAAGATCAATGGTGGAATAGCTCAGCGGTGCAAGATTAGGCGCTGGAAGAAGCGGACCGGACGTGTAAAGAAATGTGACGGAAGTAAGGGAGACAGACGCTGTTCCGGTAGAAAAATCGAAAATTTGAGTTGTGGCCGCACCAGTAATCCCAGAACCGGAACTAATGAGGCCCGGAACCGGCAGAATGTGGCTATCGGAGAGCTGGTCCACAATGATACTGCCGTTTTCGTTATCGAGAGTTGCATCTGCGCCGACAAATCCTGAATTTACATACTCTTGAATATCAGAGACGTCCGCAGAGGCGCTGCTCTGCGGCGCACCCTGCGCGGTGGCCTCTATACTCGCGTCTTGAACACGGATTTCAACTCCGGGAGCCGGCTGAGGAAAATAGGAAAACTCAATCAAATGGGAAGCGAAGGGTGATTGTGGCGTTGGTGTATCAACAACATTCAAAATCAGCTTAAAGCCCGCCTGATCACCGGACTGGATGGGCAGGAACAATATATCCTGCGGAGCCGGTGTTCCCACGAAGTCGGGTTGAAAATTGAAGATCATGGAGCCCACAGAGCACGATGTGCCGAGAACGTTTGCGAGCGTGCCGCTGGGACAAGAAGGAGTCTGACCGAATAATGGAAGTGCGAAAAATACCGATATCAAGCACTGAATAGCAGTGTGTCGCCTCATCAAAAATCTCCTGAGCTGTAGTTTGATTTCAAGAAGCAGGTAAAGCCAAAGTGACCAATAACCAAAGAAGCGCGAAGACTATAGCACAGACAGTAACAATGCGACTTAGAAATGTTTGCGGCCCACTCAGGCCATTTACTACCATTTCGAAAACTTGGGTTCGCGGATAATTTAAAGATTATCTATGAGTGTGCGAGGAGGAGAAGGGGAATATTCTGTGTCCAAAACCTGCATTCAACCTCTTGAGCAGCGCTGGTTTGGGCATCAGCTTAGCTCTGCCGTCCTTCCACTCCAGCCGGGCAGGACCGCCGCTGGCCATTGCCCCCGCGCCCTGCAAGTAATTGAGTAGTTTCTTTGATGAGGGCAAGCCTTCACGCTATATGGGCCATGGGAGTGGACGTGCTGTGCTTCTGCGCGCCGCCAAAGGGAAGAAACACCTGGAAGCAAGTACCGTGATTGCGCGCGCTGGTACTGCTGCGGAAGCGCAGTGACCCTCCATGTTTTCGCACCAGCGCATCGGTGATCCACAAACCCAGACCGGTGCCTCTTTCGCCCTTCGTTGTAAAAAACGGTTCAAAGACGTGTTCTCGATATTCGGCAGGAATCCCGGGGCCATTATCGGCGATAACCAGCGCGATGCCCCGCTCCTCTGGACTGGCCCAGTTTCGCGAATGGAAAAGATGAATCCAGATCCTGCCCCGCTGTTGCAGCGCGTCAATCGCGTTTACGATGAGGTTAGAGAACACTTGCCGCATCTCGCCGGGAAAGCCTTCCATGTCGCTGTTGTTCGGGTAGGAGGTGGTTACCTGGATGGCATTGGCCTCAAAGCGGCGCTGATACACTTTGACCAGATCTTCGCAGAGCGCGCCCAGGCTGAACCTTACCGGCGAGGTGGTTTCCCGCGTCAATCCCAGGGTCCGCTTCACCACTTCGGCGATCCTGGCCAGTTCCAATTGGCTGGCCGCGAGCAGCGAACGCGTCGATTCAGAAAGCGCATCGTCCTGCGCCATCAGGTACATCAGCCCGTTCAAGCTTTCCAGAGGATTGTTGATTTCGTGGGCGACGGTCGCCATCATTCTGCCCACCATGGCCATGCGCTCGGTATCGCGCAAGGTCGTCCGCAATTTGCTCAACTGCAGGGCTGTCTGCACAGCGACGGGAACGCGCGCAAAGTGCTTGGGTGACTTGATCAGGTAATCGTCCAGGCCTGCCCGCATTGCCTCCACCGCATCTTCCTGGTTGGCGGTTGCCGTGAACATGACCACCGGTTTATCGATGAACCTTGATTTAATCCGCTTGAGGACTGAGACTCCGTCAATCCAGCCCATGCGGAAGTCGGTGATTACAATATCAAAGCCGCCCTGCTCCAGCGCCTGTTCGAATGACGCCTCATCATAAACTTCGCGCACGATGGCGCCGGGAATCTCCCGCTGGAGGGCGCGGGTCAGCAACGCTCGATCGTCTGGATTGTCGTCGACCAGAAGCGCCCGCACGGGTTCGCTCTGCGCTCTGCTGCGAGATTTGGGTTCCTGTGAAATTCTGCGCATCCTTCCAAGGATTTGGATGCAGTGTTGCGCGTTCAGGAAACCGTTCGCAGCTCTGGTTCATCTCACAGAGTCGACATGGGAAATGGTCAGGAACAGCAAAAAGGCCGGTTCGGCTCCTGTTTGTAGATGACGAGCCGAACATCCGCCTAACCATGCCACAAATCCTGAAGATGCGCGGCTATGACGTGACAGTGGCCGCAACCGTGCCTGAGGCCCTGGCCGAAATCGGCAAAAACAAGTTTGATGTTCTACTCTCCGACCTTAATATCGGCCATCCTGCGGACGGCTTCACCGTTGTCAGCGCCATGCGCCGAACCCAGCCGGATTGCGTGAATCTGATCCTCACCGGTTATCCTGCCTTTGAAACCGCTTTGGAAGCAATCCGAAACCACGTGGATGATTACCTCACCAAGCCTGCCGATGTTGACTACATCTTCAATGTGATCGAGACCAAATTGAAGAATCCGCAACCCAGGCGTCCGGTGGCAACCAGAAATCTCACCAGCATCCTGCGCGACAACCGCGATGGCATCCTGAGCCACTGCCTTCGCGAAATGAAGTCATACCCCGGCCTGGCTCAGCTTCAGCTCACGGATGACGAGCGGGCGAATAATTACGGGCAGCTCCTGCGCTTGCTTGTGGACAATCTTGCTCTCGGTTTCAAGGAGCCGAACCCGGCGATGCTGGAAGCCGCCGCGAAACACGGCAAAATGCGGAAACAGCACGGGTATACGGCTGCCATGATTGTTGACGATGTACGCTGCCTTTGCGCCGCCATCAACCATACTATTCAGGAGAATCTGCTTGCCCTGGATACCAGCGAGCTGCTTCCCGACCTGAACCGGATTCAGGATATGATCCAGTTGCAGTTGAAAGAATCAATTTCCGCGTACCTCGGTGGCGGGTCCGCCACCTCACCCTCAAGACCGCGGAAGGGAGTATCCAACAACGCATGAGCGATCCACCCCCGCGGCCCTTTGCTGCCATTACCGTGGAAGACCTTGAGCGTACTTATCAACGGATGATCAGCGGCGTGAAGGAATATGCCATCTTCATGCTCGATCCGAAGGGACACGTTACAAGCTGGAATGCCGGCGCGGAACGCATCAAGGGATATCGCTCGGATGAAATTCTGGGAAAGCATTTCTCCGTGTTTTATCCGGTTGAGGACCAGAAGAGCGGGAAACCGGCCGCGGAATTGGAGAGGGCAGCGCGGCAAGGCGCACTGGAAGATGAAGACTGGCGAGTGCGCAAAGATGGTTCGCTCTTCTGGGCCAACGTGATCATCACCGCCGTCAGGGATGACAACGGAGAGCTGATCGGCTTTACCAAGGTTACGCGCGACCTTACATCCCGCCGCGAAATGGAGCAGCAACTCCGGACGCGCGCGCAGGAGCTGGAGCGCCAGAAGGTGCAGCTCCAGGAGAGCAATGAAGCCATGGAAGCCTTCACGTACTCCATTTCTCACGATCTGCGCGCGCCTCTGCGCGGCATGTGGGGATATGCCAGCGCCCTGTTGGAGGATTATTCCAATACGCTGGATTCCACGGGCCGGCAGTATGTCCAATCCATTGTGGATGGCGCCGCCAGAATGGATGCTCTCATTGAAGATCTGCTCGCCTACAGCCGTTTGACCCAGGCGCAGATTACAGTGGGGCCGGTCAGCCTGTCTCACGTGGTCGCCAAGGCGGTGGACCAGATTCGCGAGCGCAACGGCGAATCTGCTAACATTCAGGTCATAGAACCGCTCGGCGAGGTGGAAGCCCATGCCCCGACGCTGCTGCAGGTAATCGTGAATCTGCTATCCAACGCTCTCAAGTTTGTGACGCCGGGCTCAGCCGCCAGTGTGCGCGTCCATAGTGAAATTTCCAATCAGAATGTGCGCCTGTGGGTTGAAGACCAGGGCATAGGAATAGCCCCGGAACACCACCAGCGGATTTTCCAGCCCTTTGAGAGACTGCACGGAATCGAGTCTTATCCCGGAACCGGCATCGGGTTGGCGATTGTGCGCAAAGGGGTCGAGCGAATGCATGGCCGTGTGGGACTGGAGTCCGCCCCCGGCCAGGGCGCCAGGTTCTGGTTTGAGTTGCCCCAAAGGAGGTCGCACGGTAATGGCAGCCAATACCGTCTTGCTGGTGGAAGATAATCCCAGCGATGTTTTTATCGTTCAACGCACCTTCCAGAAGCTTCAACTCCCGGGTTCTCTGCAGGTGGCTGCAGACGGCGATGAAGCCGTTGCCTACCTGAGCGGAAGCGGAAGATATGCAGACCGTGAACGCTATCCTCTCCCGGCGCTCGTCCTGCTGGACCTGAAGCTCCCCCGGCGTTCCGGCTTTGAAGTGCTGGAATGGCTCAAAGCTCAGCCCATTCTGGGCAGGGTTCCTGTGGTTGTGTTTACCTCCTCCAGGCAGCCCTCTGACATCAATCGGGCCTATGACCACGGCGCGAATTCTTATCTGGTGAAAACCGTGAATCCCCGCGATAGCGAAGACCTGGGCAGAATCCTTTGCCATTATTGGGTCAAGTGCAACCAGCAACCAGACCTGGACCCGCTGGCAAGCTAAGCGCGCCGTGCCGGGGCGCCGAGAGCAAGGAGCATTTGCCGCCGATCAACGCTGATCAACACAGATCAGGAAATTGGCCGCGAACGAACGCGAATGCAAAACGCAATTTCCCGCCTGCTACGCAATCTCGTGGGACAAGCGCCGGAAGGCGCTTGCATGGTGCACTCCTTCTGGGTACGTGATACTTTGCGGCGCCAGCCCCTATCGCCAGGCGCTCCGCGCTTTCGGCCGCGAGCGGCGGCGACGGTACTCGGGAATGATGCTCCATGCGATGGAGCCGTCAAGGCCGCCGGCGGGCAGAAGATTGAAAACGGCCACGCAGGTGCTGTAGCCGCCAAGAACGGCCAGAACCGCGTTGACCGCGGAACTGCTTTTGCGCCGTGAGAGCGTGAAGCGGACTCGCTGAATCGTCTCTTAGAACGCGACCCCTCTATCCATTGTCATCCCGAGCGACGAGGAACCGCGTATTACGCGGTGACGAGGAGAGAGGGACCCCATTCATGCCGGCATGAGTCATGCTGACGCAGGGTGTTTTCTCGACGTTGAGGGACAGCAAAGCTCTTGACCGGGCACAATGATCGGCCAAAACTCCTTGCTTATTCTATTCTGGGAACAAACAGTTTCGGGGTTCCTCTCTCGTGGTCGGTCGCATTCGCTCCGTCCCGCTCGCTCGGAATGACAACCCTGAATTTGCGCCCGGACAAAAGTGTTGATCGCCTCAAAACGCGCGTGTCCGAGCACTAGAGGACCGGCGATGACTCCTCCCCAGGCAATCACGCAATGATCAAACCTTGACCATGGCCTCTGGAACAGGCATTTTCCGTGAATCGGGTAGAGGCGGATCTCCAAAACGCGTGAGCCGCGCCGCTGCGCGGCAATGAGATGGCCGCACTCATGGATCAGGAGAACGCTCAGGTAGCACACGAGCCCGACCAGCGTCAGCACCGGTTTGCGGCCGGCGTTCAGCAGCCTGATCGCGCCGACGACAAGCACAGTCCAATGAACATTCACGTCAACGTCCTTCACGCGCATTACACGCATAAAGGCTGCGCCTGTGCGATTTCGTGAGTTGCATCAGAGGCGACATAGGGAAGCAGCATCTTACGATGAGAATCCGGCGGCGGGGTAGATTACGAGCGAGCGGGTTGCGTGGGCGCCGCAATCGTCTGCCCGGCACTCCAACTCCCCTGCTAGAATATTTAGAATTTTGATATTTCAACAGATGACTGAACCGAGACATGTACAAGCCGAATCGGAGCCGTCGGCCGGCAAGACTCTGTCTGAGGGACAATCAGGTGCGCGAGGGCTTCATTTTTGGGGAGGCCATACCAAGGGGGGCATTCCATGGGAGATTCACAAAGGGGACGCCCGCAATGTCCTGAAGACTTTCCAGAGCAGCTCTTTCAATTGTGTTGTCACTTCGCCCCCTTATTATTGGCAGCGAGACTACAAAGCCGTGGGGCAAATAGGTCAGGAGAAAACGATTGACGGATTCGTTAAGAACATAGCCCATTGCATGGATGAGGTCCGTAGAGTTCTTGTAGCTGACGGCTTACTCTTTCTGAATCTCGGTGATACATATTACTCCGCAAAGGGGCAGCCCAAAGGGGAGGATAGGAAGAGCTCTGCTCGCCGGTTTGGGCTCCGAGCAGTTGACGCGAGCGGGCTTGGGGTTCCGCGCAAAACCATCATCGGCATACCATGGAGAGTAGCATTGGAAATGATTTCCCGCGGCTGGATTTTGCGTTCACCTATAATATGGACTCGCAAAGGAGCAATTCCCGAACCGACAGCCAAAGATAGACCGTGGCGGACATATGAAATGGTTTTCATGTTTAGCAAACTCCCACGATACTACTTCAGCCGCGCAGCGTTAACTGCAGAAGAAGATATTTGGATGATCTCTGCCCGTAGGCGCCCGAACGGTGGAATCCACGCCGCCGCGTATCCAGAGGAACTCGTTAATAAGTGCTTGGAGATTGGATGTCCCAAGGGTGGGCGAGTGCTCGACCCGTTTGCAGGAACTGGAACGACGCTCAGATCAGCATTGAACTCAGGAAGAAGCGCCGTAGGCATTGACTTAAGCGAGCAATTTTGTGACTTCATGGTTAGTCAATTGCGCGGATTATAGGAATGTTCCTAAGCATCGACCAAATCAGAGCCTCATTACCTCATCTGGCGGAGCTTAACCCCTTCTTCGGGATGTCATTTCTGGCTTTTAAGAAAGCGGAGATTCCGGTCGGAAGTTCTCGCAGTTTGGTATTTTCACGAATCGCACAGCGGATTCTGGACAGGCACTACAAGCCCGCAGCAAGCTATGGTGGGTTTTACAATCCCTTTAAGACTTCGGATAGATCAAATCGGTGGTTAGCATCCCGATATGGCAGCGCATCTCTTCAGAGGATCACAACCGACACATTCGAGGATGCCTTTATTCATACAAAAGCGGAATCTTCTTGGGGGTGGAGGCGCGATTATATTCGTTCCTTAAAGCGCCATCTCGGCAACAGGAAAATCCCTTCCTTTCATTTGGGCGTGTGGCTCTTCCGCGACACCGAGTGGCCGGCAGAAGCGTCTCGTCAGGACGTTATTCACAGACTAAATTCAGAATTCCAGCTGACAGCCGCTGAAATTGCTGCATTGTTTGATGAGACCATTTCAGATTCACCCGAATCTTGGCTTTCCTCTAAGCCAATTTCAGAAGGAGAATTACTGTCGTTAATTGGTTACCCGCCGGGATGGGCACCCCCTCCGGGAGCGGCATTGCGATTCCTCGAGGTCCGCGAGGTTGGTCCTTCGAGACTATTGAAATATGAGCCGGCTGAACGCCTCAACATTATCACTGGGAATAATAGTCTCGGGAAAACATTCCTGCTTGAGGTGCTCTGGTGAGCTCTAACGGGGGATTGGCTCGATTATGCCGCGCTGCCACGCCGCGATGTTGCTAAGAGCCAGCCTCGATTAAAATTTTCTTTGGCCGCGGCGAACAGCTCTGTTCACGATTTTTCTGGTTCTTTTAACTGGGATAGGCAAGTCTGGTCGGTCAAGCCCTCGACCCCACGATCTCCTGGGCTCGTGATCTATGCTCGCTTCGACGGCTCCTTCGCGATATGGGATCCAGCTAGAGCGCAACTTGCAGACAGCCAAGATGGCAGCGGTGCGTCGGGGCGAATTTTTTTGACACGGAAACAAGTTTGGGACGGCAGCCAAGAGGATCTGGCCACGAACAAAGAGCGGTGGGTATGTAACGGTATCTTACGAGACTGGCTCTCCTGGCAAACTGGCGGTGAACGATACAAGCAACATTATGCCGCGTTTATTTCCAGTCTGACCGAACTCTCGCCATCGCAAGACGAGCAACTACGGCCAGGCGAGCCTTATCGCCGCCCTCTCGAATCTCGTGCTATTCCAACATTACAAATGCCATATGGAGAGGTTCCGATAATCTATGCCTCAGCGGCAGTGCAACGAATTGTTGCACTTGCTTACACGTTGGTGTGGGCGTGGCAAGAACACCTCGTAAGCAGCTCTATAATTCGGCGAGATCCCCAGCGCTATTTAGTATTAATCATCGACGAGGTTGAAGCGCATTTGCATCCGCTCTGGCAACGAGTAATCGTGCCAGCGATTATTAGAGTAAGCTGCGAGCTTGCAGCTGCAGTAAAACCACAGCTACATATTGCGACTCACTCTCCTCTCGTATTGGCTTCGGTGGAGAGTGTGTTCGATCAAAACATTGATGACCTTCATCACTTGAAACTACGCGAGGCTAATGTGGTTATTGAGGAGCTCCCGTTTGTTAAGCGAGGCCGGGCAGATTTATGGCTCATGTCTGATGCCTTTGGACTTACTCAAGCCCGCTCTTTACCTGCAGAGCGTGCCATTGAGCAAGCTAAGGCTCTTCAGCTAAGTGAGAATCCGGCACCAGATAGGGTTCGCGAAATCAATTCGCATTTAGTAAGGTTTTTGGCTGCAGACGATGAATTCTGGCCTCGTTGGCGCTACTTTGCGCAGCAACGTGGGGTCGACAAGTGATCCACATCGACGAGCAGACGGAACCCGCCAAATTCAATGCGCGCGTCCGTATCCGCGGACGCCGCTTCATTGACCAAAATCCGGATCCTACGCCCAAGCAGTGGCGCACTCATCAATATTGGCGGGAGATTGGCTCGGAACTTCACGACGCATACGGTGGCATTTGTGCGTACAGTTGTCATTGGATACCGTACGATACCGGCGCTGATACTGTTGAACACTTTAGGCCCAAGGACAGGTACCCCGCTGATGCGTATGAGTGGTCAAATTATCGGCTGGTGTGCGCCACTCTAAACGGTCGTAAAGGTATATACGAGGATGTGCTGGATCCGTTCGCGCTTCAGAACGGCTGGTTTACGCTTGACTTCCCGTCTATGCTTGTGAAGCCGAACGGAGCGCTAAAACCACAAGAGCGTCAGGCTGTTCAAGTAACGATAGATCGCCTCGGACTGAACGACGAGAGTACGTGCCTTAAGAGCCGCGCAAAGTGGCTGAAGGATTATTGCGATAACCACATTTCGCTCGAATATCTGCGTAAACATGCTCCATTCATCGTTGCTGAGTTAGAGCGCCAATCCATCCTCGACAGAATACGCGAGATATTTGCGCCCTGAGTGGGCTCGTGGCGTACGGGGCCGTAATCGCCTGCGATCGCCAACGCGACCCCCACCCGAGCCAACTGTGGGGCTTGCTGGGGCGACAGAGGTCGCCCGTAATCGGAGCGCAGCATTCGTTCTTTACTCCGGCACCACTGCAAATCGGTCACCACGGCAACGAGTTGCTCGGCGGCGTTGAGGCCGTCGAAGGCGATGACAACCGCTTCGGCCATGGGGAAGTTGAGCCAGGCGAGACCGGTGCAATCGTTGAGATCAACACCCCAGCCGGCCACAACTGGGCCGTCCGGGGCCCAGTAATCGCGCATGTTTGCGCGTCGGAAAAGCAAAGGCCCGCCCTTGAAACACAGAGGAACGGAGTCAGAGGAAGAAATAGACGAATTGAATAAAAAGCGGGTGCTCCTGAACTGAGCATTTTGCAGGCATCAGGAGCCCAATTTCAAGTGGTGGAGCGCCATGGCTCGAATGAAATCAGGATCGTCGGGCTCAATGATCGCGGTTGATTCTCGATGGACCGACACTGGCTCAAAGAAGGCCCAGTTCTCTATGTCATGACCAAACTTGGAAGGATATCTAATTCCGTTGAGCTCCTCCTCGTAAATGAAGCGGGACACTTTCTGTGTTACGTCACGCGGAGTGCTCGTCTGGAGGACTGAAGCATCCAGATCGGTGAGGCCGAAGGTTTTGAGCAGGGGCAGAAACTTGATTCGCAGCCGATCAATCCATGCGCTGTTGTAAATGTCCGCGCATTCCGCCGTTATGTGCGCTGTGCCCAGGGAGCGGGCGCTTAGCCATTCTGGAGGCACATGGCCCAAGGGATAAAAATCGTCTTCCCCGTCGATGGCGGCCATTTCGGCCGCAAGCAGCGGATCAATTCGATATCGCGCGAGCGTCTCAACGTAGCAGCCGAACCGCTCCGTGGCAGCGTAAAGAACGCGGTATTTTGCCAGCGGGTCATCGTACCGGTTGCCGAATGTGCCGTCATTATGGGCGTAGATCCAATTCAACAAAGCCCAGGGATCCGGGTTGCGCCCAATCCTGTAAACGTGCTCGGGGGGCTGCAATGTGTTTTTTTATCCTCCAGCCAAAAAGGCGCGCGCCGCGCGCAGGACTTCAGGACCGCCCCTCTGTATATCTGCTTCCCTCAGGACGCGGCTGGGAGAACGGTCATCCAGTTCCGGATTGAGTCCGGTGAACCAGCTCTGAATCACACGATCAGATTCCTGGCCGCTGAGCATTTTGGCAACGTGAAACGCTGCACGAAGCCGCTCTTCAACTCCCTTGTAAGGAGTGAAAGACTCGCCATTCGACATCCAGCGGTCCACCGTACGAGTATCTTTTGCCGATCCAATATAGGCCGTGATTTTCTTTCCCAGAATTTGCACCAATCCGGCGACGAGCTGTGGAAGCGGAAGGATCACCGATTCCCGCTGCGCAATCATGTCCGGCTTAGCGGGGTGAACGAGAACCGCCATATCCAGCTCCTCCCTGACAACAACGAGTATTGCCTTCAACCATTAAAACAACATTAAAAAAAGCAGTAAAAAATCTATTACATTAACCCTGAAATTGTCCACTAAAGTTTCGATGAAAACACCATTACTCAGGATGCTGCCCCCAACGTATCTTGTTGATTGTAAATGAAAGTAAGCGCTCCACAGAGCGCAAGGGGAGCTTTGGAGTAAACCCGCAGCGTTGGCGTGAGGATTTGGTTGCAGTTGCCCGACAAGAAGCAGCCCGTGTTTAGGTTCCGTCCGCCGCTTCTTGTAGCAACTTTATGTTTGACTAGTATGAATATTAATGAAACAATAGTAAAGATGAAAGATGAAACTGCAGTAAGCCTCTACGAATCAGCGCGGGAGAGGTTCAGCAGCCTAATGGCGCAAGAGAAGGAAGCCCAGGAACAGATCTCCCACTGGGGGCCGATTGTGGAGAAGCTGGCCACCTTGGCCGGGGAACAACTCCCAACTGACATTCAGCTTCGGCTCAACGCGTTAAACAATGCGAAACATGCGTCCGAGGTGGAAGACCTGGGGCTGACGGATGCAATCCGGTGGGTGTTCAAGCAGCCCATGATACTACCCCTCACGCCAACCGGGGTCCGCGACAGCCTGGCCGAGATGGGATTTGACCTGAGCAAGTATGCCCACATGATGCCTCCCATTCACAACACGCTCAAACGCCTGAAAGAAAACGGCGAAATCGTGGAAGTGGATGCGCCGCTCGGGCTGGGGAAGGCGTTTAAAGCGGCACGCTAACAATCAGCGCTCAGCCGTCAGCATTCACCCCCGAGACAGCAAGGAACACATCAGGGAAATTGCCAGAAATGCCAAAACTGCCAAAGATCGCCGCAAGTGAAAGAACCCGCTCCAGCTACCCGCTGCCAGCCACCAGGTAAGAAGAAACCAGCCAGGAGATACACACCATGTCAACACAGCCCTTATCTTCCTTTGAAACCACAACTGCAAAACCATTTGCCACAGATGGCACAGAAGAACACAGAAGGGAGCCACAAGGGAGCACAGACAGGAGTGTCTGTGCCACACAATCAGAATTCAAGTCGCTTCTCGATGAGCCGTGGAAAGTGACGCTGGTGCCGGAGCCGCCGAGGCTTCCGCCGGGTGTGCTGCCGGCGCCGGAGCCGCACACGCCGAAGTCACTGCCGTGGAGAAGAGGCGACGTCGCGCGCCTGAAGGACGACTCGCCCCGGGGAATGATGGAGTACATCGCCACGCACACAAATGGCTGGTGGCAGGAGTTGGCGGAACGCGCGCTGCGCGACAACGAAAAAGCCGAGCGCCTGGTGCGCGAGCAGGGATGGCAGCCGGGGCAGTACTGGTCATTGGAGGTGGATGCCGAGGCCAAGCAGAAGCTGCTGGACGCCGAAGAAGCCAAGCGGCAGCGCGAAGAAGCCGAACGAGCTACGGAAGCGGCGGAGAAAGAAGCATTTATGCAGCGGCAGATGGAGCTGCTTAAGAAAGCCGGACGTGCGCCGCGCTGCGAGTACGTGTATACGGACGGCCGAGGCTGCAGAGCGCCGCAGGTGAAGGGTGAGCGCTGGTGCCACGGGCATGCGAAGGCGATGAGCTACAGACCGGAAAAGCTGGAAATGGAGCTGATGGAAGACGAGCAGGCGGTGATGGTGAATCTGTATCGCGTGACCAGGAGCCTGCTGGCAGGGACAATCAGCGAGAAAACAGCCGGGCTGATGCTGTGGAGCGTGGCGATCGGAATGCCAGGAGCGAAGAAGGTCAGCCGCGAATTAACGCGAATGAAACAGAAGGCTCACCACGGAGGCGCGGAGACACGGAGAAAAAGCAAGAGCTTACCGCCGATTGACGCGGATGATCGCGGATCAGGAAAGAAGCAATTGGCAAATGGCAATTGGCCGTTAGGCAAACCCGAAATGCAGAGGAACGGAACAAACGGGGGAGAAAAGAAGGTCAGCCGCGAATTGACGCGAAACGAATTGACGCGAAAGAAGACGAATGAATGTGATGCTCACTCCGGGGTGACGCAACGTAAGTCGTTTAAATCCGGGGTGGGATGCCGGGTAGCCCCGGCAATCGCCGAGATCGCGCGTGATCGCACGACATCGCCGGGATCTGAAGAGCGGAACCACAAAGGAGCAGGAAGTAAAGAAGGTCGGGTGATTGCAGAAGGAGAGCAATTCTCCGTGTCTCCGCGCCTCCGTGGTGAAAAACCGACTTCAAACCACAAAGGAGCACAAAGTAGCGGAAGCGAATGGTTTCGTGAGAACGCCTCCAATCGGCATGGGCAGGACCAGCATTCTCGGGGTCCCTCCACTTCTCCTCACTCCCCTTCGACAGGCTCAGGGTCGCTCGGAGTCGGTCGGGACGACAGTGGTAAAGGGCGTCGACATACAGCGAGTGACGTGGATGCGGCTGAGAAAGGGCATTCCTCCGCGTCTCCGCGCCTCCGTGGTGAAAAGAGCAGTTCCAGCCACAAAGACCGCGAATCGTCATCTTCAATCCGCGTGCATCCGCGCCGATCCGCGGTAGGTTCTTGCTCTTCCCCCGCGTCTCCGTGCCCGGGGTCCCCGATGAGGCCGGTTTTGCCTCAACGGGGTGGTTGCCGGTGGTGAAATTGAATCGCAAGAAGGGCAGGCTGGATTATGATTTGGCGCATGAAAAACAGAACAGTTGGAATTCGCGGGATCGTGTTAGGCGTTGGTCATTTTGTCGTAATCAGCGCGCTGGCGGGAGTGGCTGCGCTGGCATTGGCCAGCGGAAGCGCGGTATGGGCGCAGAGTGCGGCGGGAGATCAGAATCAAGCTTCGGCGCACATTGCGTCGGGGAATCAGAGCCAAGGCACGGCGCAGATTGCAGCGGCCAGGCAACAGGCCGGGATGAAATACAGAACTGTGTCCGGGACAGAATCTGCGCTCGATCAGCAGGTGGATTCGGTGTTTCCGCAGGCGCAGGAGCTTTACCTCGACCTGCACGAGCATCCGGAACTTTCCGGCCACGAGACGCGCACGGCGCAAGAGATGGCGGCGAAGCTGCGCGCGCTGGGCTACCAGGTGACCGAACATGTGGGGGGCAACGGCGTGGTGGCAATCATGAAAAATGGCGCCGGGCCCGTGGTGATGCTGCGCACCGAACTCGACGCGCTGCCGGTTACGGAAGAAACCGGGCTGCCTTACGCCAGCAAGGTGACGACGCGCGACGACAACGGGCGCGAAGTAGGCGTGATGCACGCCTGTGGGCATGATGTCCACATGGCAACGCTGTTTGGCACCGCGGAGATCATGGCCAAGGACAAACAGGCATGGCACGGAACGCTGATGCTGATTGGCCAGCCGGCGGAAGAGATCATCCGGGGCGCGAAGGCCATGGTGGATGACGGGCTGTTCAAGCGGTTTCCGCGTCCGGACGTGGCGGTGGCGCTGCACGATGAAAACGGGATTGCCGTAGGCCAGGTGGGCGTGACGCCGGGCTACTCGAAGGCGGCGGCGGATTCGCTGCGCATCACTGTGTACGGAAAAGGAGGACACGGGGCGCGGCCGGAATCGACGATTGATCCGGTGGTGATGGCGGCGAGCATTGTAGTGCGGCTGCAGTCGATCGTTGCGCGCGAGATCCACCCGGGCGACGCGGCGGTGATCACAGTCGGTTACATCCAGGCGGGAACAAAGAACAACATTATTCCCGATCACGCCGAGATGGGGCTCACCGTGCGCTCGTACAAGCCGGAAGTCCGGCAGCACCTGCTGGCGTCGATTGCGCGCATTGTGAAGGCGGAAGCGATGGCCAGCGGCGCGGACAAGATGCCGAAGATTGAGGAGTTCGAGTCAACCGGCGCGGTCTATAACGATCCGGTGCTGACGCAGCATATGGAAGGCGTGCTGGCGGGTGTGGTGGGGAAGAACAATGTAGTGCACGAGCCGCCGCTGATGACCTCAGAAGACTGGGCGGTGTACGTGGAGCAGGGCATTCCCGGCTTCTATTACACGCTGGGAGTGGCCGATCCGCAGAAGCTGGCGGCGGCGCACGCGAGCCATACGGAGTTGCCGTCGAACCATTCGCCGCTGTTCGCGCCGGTGTATCAGCCGGCCATCAAGACTGGGATCGCTACCGAGGTGAGCGTGTTACGCGATCTGCTGAAGGGCAGTGCGGCGGACATAAGAAAAATTACGGAGCAGAGGAGCGGGGAGTGAGGAATCGCCGACAGCGCACGTCATCCCACCCCAATAAGCCAAAGACGGGCTTATTGGGGGCCCCGGTCATCGCGCGACATCGCCGAGATCGGGAGCGGCAAGATGCTTTTTGAATTCAATGGAGGAGGCGAATTGAAACCCGGCTTAGTGAGGGAGGAGATATCGGTGAAGAGTACAGAGGAGAGATCGTTGGTTGGAACTCCCTGCGTCAGCATGGCAAGGGACGCGCTCTCGGGATGCTTCGACTCGTCCTCAGTCGCAAAGCTTCGTCGGACTTCGCTCAGCATGACAGGGATTCTGAGGGTGCATGACCAGAAGGCGCAACGGCAATCTGCGGAGACCCTACGCCAGCAGGTCGCTGAGCATGTGGTGGATACCTTCACGTTCTTCGGCCCAGGCGGCGACGGCGCGGGGGTTGATGATCTCGCGGTTTTCAGCGAGGAAATCAACCATCAGGGCGGGCGCGAGCAGCTCAAATGCGCGGATGATCTGTGCGGCGGCAATGCGCGGGCTGGGAGTGAGGCGTCCGGGAACGGCTGGAGCCATCAGGTTGCGCACCTCAGCCATGGTCTCGGGCTTTTCCAGGTTGTTGCGGACAAAGCTCTGCAACTCGTGCATGAGCGTGATCCATACGGATTCGTCAATATGGGCCGGCATTGAAGCCTGTTTTCTACCCTCCCCCGGCGCCGAGCGCCGGGGAGGGGTTGGGGGAATGGGCTACGTCCGTAAGAATGCTACAGCATTCTTACGAGGAAATTAGAAAGGAATTAGAGAAATTAATTGCGTAATTCCAATTCGGTCAGGTTGGTTGGGCTGCGGGGGGAACGCGGCGGAATCAGGGTGCATACGTCCGCGGGGGCAAGAAATTGGTGGGCAATGGCGGGGAGAGCAGCTATTCTGCTGCACAAGTGCCCAAACTAGACTTCTTTGCCGGAAGAATCCGTGCTGTGCTGCTGGCGGCGGTTGTGCTTGCCGCCGGATGCGGGCGTCCTCCCGCGGAAAGCAGTGGCGTTCTGGCGGAGAGTGGGCCGCCTCCGAGCGCGAGCTCGACTTCGTCCGGCATTGCCGCGGGAACGGGCGATCTGGTGTTGAGCGCGGCTGTGGCGCAGATTTTGAAGGCCGACCGGCGCACCGGTTCCATTGTGGAGCGTTGCTCATGCGTCGCCGGAAGGAGAATGGCGGAGGTTCACTTCGTTTCACCGGAGTTGGCGCGCCAGCCAATGGCGCAGGCATTCCGGCAGATTGCGGAGCATTACCCGCAGATTCGCTGGGACTCCGGGGGAGAACGCGTGCGCGTGGTGGACAGGTCAGCCATTGCGGGATTGCTGAAGGTGCGGGTCAGACATTTTCTGGTGGTGGAAGACCGGCCTCCGCAGGCGGCATTGCCGGCGCTGTGGCAGACGCCGGAAGTGCAGAGTTATATGCGAAAGCACGGAATTCGTTTCGCGCGCTGGCGGGCGCCGGCGGCCAGGGCGGCCCGGACATCGCCCAGAGTGATTCAGGGAAACAATGCGACGGTAGCGGAGATTCTCGATCGCATGGTGGAGGGCTACCGTCCGGTGTACAGCGCGTGGGCTTATCGCGAGTGCCGCAGCCACGCTGGGACGATGATCGAGATCGCCTTGTACTAGACGGGGAAGGCGCGGGAAAGGGACGAGTTTTCCGCCGTGTTAACCAGTTTGATACTACCGCAGGAAAGGCGATGCCGCTATGCTGCAAGACGATGGCAATGCGAATGACAGTGCTGGCCAGCGGAAGCAGGGGAAACTGCGCGGTGGTTTCCAGCAACCAGGCCAGCATCCTGGTGGACGCGGGCATCTCCTGCCGGGAGACGCTGAAGCGCATGCGCGCTGCCGGGGAGGATCCGGAAAAGCTGAGAGCGATTGTGATTTCGCACGAGCACTCCGACCATGTGGCCGGGCTGCAGGTGCTGGCGCGCAAGCTGCACATCCCGGTATTTATTACTGAATCAACCTACCATCGCTGGCATCGCGAAAACAAAGATGCTGAGGGTAAGCCGGCGAAGCTGGAGCGTCTGGAACATTTTCAGGCAGGACGCAGCTTCTCTGTCGTCGACATTACGGTTACCGCGTTCACTATTCCGCACGATGCGGCCGACCCTTGCGGCTTCACCTTCAAAGCCGACGGGCTCAAGTTTGGACTAGTCACCGATCTGGGCTACATGCCGCCCAATGTGAAGGAGCAATTGCGCCGCTGTGACGCACTGCTGATCGAATCAAATCACGATCTGGAGATGCTGCGCAACGGGCCGTATCCGTGGATGGTGAAGCAGCGCGTGATGAGCCGCGTGGGGCATCTCTCCAACAGCGCGCTGGCGGAATTTTTTGAGAATGATTATGACGGCCACGCTACCCATGTGGTGCTGGCGCATCTCTCTGAGCAGAATAACCATCCTGAGCTCGCGCGGGAAAGCGCCTCAAAAGCGCTGGGCGAGAGGATGAGCCTGTTTCAATCGACCTGCATCAGCCTTGCCCAGCAGGACAAGCCGTTGCAGCCGTTAACGCTGGGGTGAGAACATGTATTCTATATGTAACTGTAACTACACTTAATACTGGCAGGTAAAGGGCCCGAATCCAGGAACGCAATGAGCAGTGCTTGCAGCGATAAAGTGATCGGCGACATATTGGCTGGATGGCGCTATGACATTTCCGGCCTGGCGCCGGAGATGCGAGGCGACTACGAGCAGCATCTGGCTGAGTGCGCCCGCTGTCATAAGCGACAGATCCTGCATCGGACCATCGATATCGGGCTGATGATCATTGCCAGCCTTTCCGCGATTATTTTCCTGGTGGCTTTCGGCGCTGTGCGGCATTACTCACCCAAGCACGCGCTGGTGCTGGAGTTGATCGCGCTGGCCGGTTTTCTGTTCTTCAGTGTAGTGTGGCTGATTGTGGCGGTTGCCACCCCTGCTCCGGTGGTGGTCGCGGACGTGGCGCGAATTCAGGCGCGGCGGCTGCATGACCGTTTGCCCAGCAATATCAGGGAAAAATTGCCCGAAGTAACCCAGGAGTTTCTGAAAGGGAATCACCCGTGAAAAGAAGAGCCACCGTTTTTCCCGGTGGCATTCTTGCTGTTGGTGAATTTTGTAGTGGAGTTATTGTTGCCACACGTAGCCGATCGTGCCGTCATCCTTGAAGCCGCCGGAGCTGATAAGCTGCGCATGCTCTTGAGGATTCGCGGTGGCAAAATGCTTGCCATCTTTGGTACTCACGAGGCGATATAAAGGAACTGTGCCAGGTTGCTGAGAGGTAGCAACGTAACCCACGATACCGCTGTTCTGGTAGGTGCCAGCGCCTTCGGATGCATTGGTGGAAAGCATCTCATCACTCGAACTGGTGAGCGAATACAGCGGAACGGTACCTGGGGCCTGGGATTGCATTACATAGCCCGCCGGTCCCTCCAGCCGGAATCCCGATGGCGCGCTCGCTGAGGCGCTGAAGGTATGTTCATCTGAATTGGTGCTAACGAACCGGTACAGCGGGACTTTGGTGCCGGTCGCGGCGCCAGGTGTACCGGGGTTTCCGGCGCTTACAGCAGGCGCAGTGCCATTCGCGGTGGCCGCACTCCGGAACTGTCCGCTGGTGCGCACATCGCCATCGCGGGTCAGAATCTGCCACTGGTAGGTTTTGCCAGGCTGAAGTCCGGTCAATTGCAGTGAGTGATTGGTTGACCCACCCGCATGGTACGCAGATTGCCAGTTGCCGCTGCCCGCAGCACGATACTTTACGTGGTTTGCGGCTGCTTTGTTCGTAGTCCACTGAATTGTGGCTGTAGTGCCGCTAATGTTGTTGACGGTTGGCCCCTGTGTGATGTGAACGTTCTTTTCAGACGCCTGATCCATGGTGCTGGTTTGGGCCCACACCATCGCTGTGAAGAACAGGAGCGACAACCCTGCCATCGTCCATTTGTTTTTCATTGCTTTCCTTCTCCAGGGGAACAGGGGTCAGAAGCAGATTATGGGACACACATTTCCGACCGGCGCCCGAGTGCTCGCGCCAACAAGGGACGCCGATCAGCAGATTTTTACTTAATCCTTTTGACGCGGTTTGTGAGAGCCGAGGTTGCCAAGAGAAGGCGGCTCGAAACCGGAACTGCGAACTCAGACTTGTAGCCCGCCGATTAGATCAGTGATCCTGCTAACGCGGTGCTCCACACACCAGCGCTGCAGCCCGTCAACGATCTTCTCAGTCGCGCAGGGGTCCCAGAAGTTTGCAGTACCAACCTGGACAGCCGCTGCACCGGCCAGCATGAACTCGACCACGTCGACAGCAGTGCTGATCCCTCCCATACCGATGACCGGGATTTCCACAGAGTGCGCGGCCTCATACACCATGCGCAGAGCAATGGGTTTGATGGCGGGGCCGCTGAGGCCCGCAGTCAGATTGGAAATGCGCGGCTTGCGCGTATCTGCATCGATTGCCATTCCGACGAACGTGTTTACAAGCGAGAGAGCATCCGCGCCGGCATCAGCGGCGCTCTTTGCCATCGCAGGAATGCTGGTCACGTTGGGAGTGAGTTTCACAATGAGCGGACGGCGCGAAGCCGATTTGCACGTGGCCACCAGCTCTTCCAGCATGGTTCGATTCGTGCCGAACACCATCCCGCCTTCATGAGTGTTGGGGCAGGAAACGTTCAGCTCGTAGGCGGCAATGCCCTCGGCTTCATTGAGAATGCGAATGGTGTCAACGTATTCGTCCCGCGTATACCCGAACACATTCGCAATCACGACTACATTCTTTTTCTGCGCGAGCCTGGGCAGCTTTTCCTGGACGAAGGCGGTCGCGCCAATGTTCTGCAGGCCGATAGAGTTGAGCATGCCCGCCGCAGTTTCAAACAGGCGCGGCGGCGGATTGCCGACAATGGGTTCACGAGAGAGGCCTTTGGTCACGAACCCGCCAAGTTTTTCCAGCGTAACGATGTCTTCAAACTCAATACCGTAACCAAACGTCCCTGACGCTGCAATCACCGGGTTCTTGAAAGAGATGCCGGCAAAATGCACATTGAGGCTGGGTTTGCGCGAGAGCGCCGGGTTCGCGTCCTGCGCGCGTTCCTGTTTTTCCTGAGTTTCAATATCGCTGCTGCCCATTGTGATTAGTTTAAATCGTGCGGTGATTGATTGACTATTACCGAAGGAGCATGTGTCCGGTGGAAATCACCGCCTGCGATCAGCGTGCAATATCCACGCCACAATGCTCTGCACGCTTATCGGCAGCATGGAGGCGATGTTAAGCTAGATTGCTTATGCTTGATCTCGCTTATGTTCGAGACAACCTGCCAATCATCGAGGAAATGCTAAGGCGTCGCGGGCAAGATCCCGCGGTGCTTGCACGCTTTCGCGAAACCGACACAAAGCGTCGCGAACTAATCACGCAATCGGAGACGCTCAAAGCGCAGCGCAACCGGGCATCTCAGGAGATCGCGAAACTCAAGAAGGCGGGGCAGGACGCCTTCGCTCAGATGGCTGAAACGAAAAAGCTGCGCGAGCAGGGGGAAGCGCTGGATAAGCAGGCTACCGATATTGACCAGGAGCTGCGCGCTTTGCTGGCGGGCATACCGAATGTCCCGCACGAATCGGTCCCGGTGGGGCACTCTGCCGATGAAAACCAGGTGGTGCGCAAGTGGGGCACGCCGCCGCAGTTCAGCTTCACACCTAAGCCTCATTGGGAGCTCGGCGAACAACTGGGCGTACTCGACCTGGAGCGGGCCACCAAGCTGAGCGGGGCGCGATTTGCCGTCTATTGGGACCTGGGTGCGCGCATGGAACGCGCGCTGGCCAACTTCATGCTTGACCTCCATACCAAGCAGCACGGCTACACCGAAGTTCTGCCGCCGTACATGGTCAACTCGGATTCGATGTACGGAACCGGGCAACTGCCCAAATTCGCCGACGATCTTTTCAGGATCGAGAAGCGCGATCTGTGGTTGATTCCCACCGCGGAAGTCCCACTGACCAATCTATATCGGGATGAGACGATTGATGCCTCGCGCCTGCCGCTTTCGATTACCGGCTATACGCCCTGCTTCCGCAGTGAGGCCGGATCCTATGGCAAAGACGTGCGCGGAATCATTCGGCAACACCAGTTTCAAAAAGTTGAGCTGGTGAAGTTCACGCGGCCGGAAGATTCTTACGCGCAGCACGAACAGTTGACTCATAATGCGGAAACGGTGCTGCAGAAGCTCGGGCTGCATTATCGCGTAATGCTTCTGTGTACCGGAGATATGAGCGCGGCTTCCGCCAAGACTTACGACCTGGAAGTGTGGCTGCCTGGCCAGCAGCTCTATCGTGAGATCTCCTCGTGCTCGAATTTTGAGGCGTACCAGGCGCGCCGCGCAAACATCCGCTATCGTCCGGAGGGCAGCAAACGCAGCGAGTACGTGCATACTCTGAACGGCAGCGGCCTCGCCGTTGGGCGAACATGGCTGGCAATTCTCGAGAATTATCAGCAGGCCGATGGCAGTGTTCTGATTCCCGAAGCACTCAGGCCGTACATGGGCGGCGCGGAGAAGATTACTGCAAAAAAGTTCTGATCAAGAGCTGGTCAGCTCATCGCTCATCGCTGATTGCCCCGCCCTGCCATGCTTCTATACACTTAACTCATGTCCCGCGTCTGGCGCACCATCAAAGGCTATGTTTTCTGGACGTACGAACGCGGCAGCTTCCACTATGACGTCATGGTCACGGTGATCCTGCTGTTTATCTTCATTGCGCCGCGTTTTATCAATTTTAAGGACCAACCGGCAGAGCACGTTACACATCAAAACAGCATCGTCATAACTCCGGACGGCAATAGAGGGTTTATTTACCAGGTGGACGCCTCCGCGGTTGATGCTCAGGACGACGACATGGTGAAGGTGAATGTGGTCCGCTTGCTTCGCCCCCTGACCGGTCCGGTACGGGTGGAGAAGCTGCAGGCTGTACGCGACAGTGCGGGGCACATTGTGGCTTATCGCGCGTGGATTCGGCGCTGAAACGGCTTATTTTCTGGGATGCTTTGTTGCAAAGACACAACAGACACCAATGAGAAAACTTTCCATTATTCCCTTGCTGCTTGCAGGTTTGCTTGCAACCGGGGGCGCAACGCCGGGTGCGCACAAAGCTATGGCGGTGAACCACGGGAAACAGACCGCTCAGCAGTCGAACGCCGGCCAGCAGGGTCTTGACGCAATTCTGGAACAGATGAACAAGGCTGCTGCCGCCTTCAGGACAGCCCAGGCCGACTTTGAATGGGACCAGTACGAACGGGTGGTCGAAGAGCACGATATCCAAAATGGCCGGATTTATTTCCGGCGGACCAAGAGTGGAATTGATGCGTCCATCAAAGTCACATCACCTGACTCCAAACAGGTCCTCTTTAAAGATGGCAAACTGATGCTGTACCAGCCAAAGATCGATCAGGTCACTGAGTACAAGTCGAACGCCAACCGGGCGGAGGTGGAATCATTTATGAGCCTGGGTTTTGGCGCCAGTGGAAAAGACCTGGCCGCAAACTTTGAAATCAAGCTGGATGGGTGGGAAACAATAGATGGCGTGAAGACCGCCAAGCTTGATCTCACGCCAAAACAGGAGAAGGTAAGATCATCGCTGAGCCGGGTACTCTTGTGGATGGATCCAGTTCGGGATGTATCCTTGAAACAGCAGTTTTTTGAGCCCAGCGGAGATTACCGGCTTACACATTACACAAACATCCGGCTGAACAGAAAGATCTCTGACGACGTGTTTCGGCTGAAAACCAGGCCAGGCACAAGGATTGTGACGCCGTAACAGGCCAGCGTTTCCGGTCCGTGCGCAACGGCAACGCTGCCTTTTTTGAGGTTGGGTTGCGGGTATTTGTCTGCTACTCTGCAACAATCCGCTGTTAAGAACGCATCGAAATTAGTAACGGTTGAGGTGTACGCAGTGGCCAAAGTTTTTACCATCCCGGTAATTCCCGATCCCACCCGCCGGAAAGGCAAAAAACGGGTTCAGGATCCCCGCTACATTGAAGGCCAGCGCCTGCTTCTGGAGGCCATGAAATACCTCATGCAGCAGGACCCGAACGCCAATAAGCCGGCGGTCAGGCTTCTTTCCGAACACTTTCGCACCCGTTTCCGTATGTCAGACAGGCCCGGCGAGGTGATCACACCTCCTGCGCCTCAGTAGAAGGCTTTTACCTTTACAAAAAGCTGAC
Source organism: Candidatus Angelobacter sp. (assembly GCA_035712465.1). GTDB lineage: Bacteria > Acidobacteriota > Terriglobia > Terriglobales > Acidobacteriaceae > Angelobacter. The sequence continues at coordinate 98,567 of DASTAS010000034.1, read as the reverse complement.
TCGTACTTCTTCTCGCGGCGCTGAAAAATGCAACCCGCGTTCTGTCGACACACTGCCGGCAACAATACTTTCGGTGATCCTTGTTTCGTCTCGAGCCTTTTTCAACGGCGCTTTAAAGTCCGGGGAGCCTGGAGTACACTCTGTTCGGCTGTACCCGCTCTGGAGGTTCTCCATGAACTTGCGCAATACCGCTTGTCTCGTCGTTTTCTTAATGGCCGTTTGTTTGGCCGGCGCTCAGGATCAAAAGGCCGGCGCTCAGGATGGAAAAAAGGAGACGACAAAGCAGGAGGAGCAGCCCTTTACGTTTTCCGTTGGCGCCAACATGGTTTTGGTGCCGGTGGTTGTCACCGATGGCAAAGGAAATCATATTACCGGCCTGAAACGCGAAGATTTCGAAATCAAGGAAGATGGCAAGGTACAGACCATAGCGCGTCTTGATGAGTTAACCGCCGAGGCTGCCAAGGTGCCCGTTGCAGCCGCTGGACAGAACAGGTTTTCTAACGAAGTCGACGCGGAACACCCGAGGAAGCTCGAGATTATTGCGGTTGACCGCATCAACACGACATTTGCCGACAACAATACCGCGACCCGCGGGCTGGTCAATTTTCTTTCCAAGGGAGTAGACAGCAATACGCTGCTCGCCCTGATCAGCCTGGACCCGAACGGCATCAGTCTGATTCATAATTTCACTTCTGATCCCGCCGTGCTGGTTGCAGCCGTTCGTAAGTTGCAGGGAACGCTGACCTCGCGTGATGCCAGGATCGCGGATATTCCAGGCGATACTCCGGAGGTTGATGCCGAAGCGCAGGAGTTGCAGGCCCTTTTCAATGGCGCAGATCTAGCTGGAGCGACAACTCCCAACCAGGCAGCGGCTGCTGCACGAGCTCTGAGGGCGCAAGCTCGGGCGCAAGTGGATGCCTCCGTGCGGGATCAGGGCGGTCTTGCGACGCTTGAATGTCTGCAGCAGGTGGCCGAATACTTCCGCGGCGTTCCCGGAAGAAAATCACTGATCTGGGCGTCGGCCGCATTTCCTTTCAGCTTTGGCGCCGAGGCCAGGGAACTCACCCGCGGAACCACCTATGGGGATTGGCAGGCCACATTCCATGCTCTACAGGATGCCAACATCTCCATGTATCCGGTGGATGTAAGCGGGCTTTTGCCAGGAACCGGCGGCGCCAACACTCTGCAAAACATCGATTCGAGCCAGATCATGAACAATTCGGCTGGAGGGATCGCCGCCCGCACCCAGCAACTTGATGCCGCTACGAACGGCGCCTTCCTCAATCCGACAGACGCTCGCCATGAGACCATGGGGCTGTTGGCGGACATGACCGGCGGAGAGGCGTTTTACAATTCCAATAATGCTGCGGCACTGTTCCACAAAGCCGGTGACGACGCGGGGCAGTATTACATGATCGGTTACTACACAAAAGATACGACCAAGCCGGGCTGGAGGAAGATCAGCGTAAAAGTACGCCATGAACACGCCAAAGTCAGGGCGCGAAGCGGTTACTTTTTTCATCCTGTGGGCACCGACGCTGACCGCAGCAAGGTGACTCAGGAAATGATGGCGTTGAATTCAGACTTGAGCTTTACGGCTGTACCGATACATGGTGAGTGGCAACCCACCCAGCCGGCCGGCGCTCAGCGCAAGGTCCCCTTCGTACTCTCGTTGCCGGCCGGGGTTGCGCTTGTTGATACGGAGCACCAGAATCGCATCAGCCTGGATTTTCGAATCCTGGCCAGAAACGCAGCGGGTAAAATCGCTGCCCAGATTGGCGAACGCCTGGCGACGAATCTGGATCAAAAAGGCGTGGCAGAAATACAGACCAAGGGAATCGATTACAACAACGTGTTGACCCTTGATCCAGGTGAGTACAAGGTGAATTTCGTAGTACGCGATAATTTAAGAGGAACTCTGGGAAGCATTGTGGTGCCATTGCACGTTCAGTGAATGGCAATCGCTTTCTTAATCCCTTGCGTTGTACTGCAATCGTAAGGGGCGATGACTGGCCTCTTATCGCCCCAGCAAGCGGGGAGCCCTGTCGGGTGATCCCAAATTATGATCCCAAATTATGTAGTGCATTAGATGCGGCATATGTAAAATTGGATTTCCGCTCTGTCTGTTAAGCCTTAAGTCCTTGTTTTTCTTCCACATCGATATGGTTAGAGAGTTGCACAACAGAGTTCAAAGACCACTGTTGCGCCACGAGCTAGAGCTGTGAGCGCCCGGTTTAATCCGCTGCTAAATCTCACATTAGGAGAGAAAAAGGTTATGGGCACTAGAACGCTGAGGCTGCTGCTATTTGGGCTTGTCCTCGGACTGCTCGCTAGCCAATCCGCTTTCGCAGACGTGTATGCGACGATCCGCGGAACGGTGACTGACCCATCCGGCGCTGTTGTTGCCGGGGCTCAGGTCACTGCGACGAACACCCTCACCGGCGTTAGCAAGACTGTTACGAGTCAGGCTAACGGCGCTTACGAATTCCTCCAACTTCCCACGGGGCCGTACACGGTAACCGTGAAGAAGTCGGGTTTCAAGACCTTTAAATCGACCGCATTTACGTTGACGGTCAACCAGATCTATGCCTTGACTGCCAAACTGGAAGTCGGTGAGGCCACGGAGACTGTTGAAGTCACCGCCAACCCGGTCCAGGTGGAGAGAACCAGCATCCAGCAGTCGACACTGATCAACTCACAGCAGATTGTCGACCTGCCGCTGAATGGCCGCAACTTTACCCAGTTGGAACAGCTTGCGCCCGGCGTTATGGCATCGAGCGATCGTTTCGGCACCTTCTCCGTGAACGGCAGCCAGTCGCAGCAGAGCAGCTACCTGATCAACGGCACCGACACGAATGACATCGCGCTGAACACGCCTGGCTTCCTGCCCAGCCCGGATGCTATTCAAGAGTTCAACCTGATCTCCAGCACCATCAATCCGGAGTACGGGCGCAACTCAGGCGGTATTGTGAACGCAATGATCAAGAGCGGCACCAACAACTACCATGGTGACGTTTTCGATTTTTATCGCGACACCTTTCTGAACAGCCGCGGCTTCTTCAGCGGTCCCGATGCGCCGGTGTTTCACCAGAACCAGTTTGGCGGAACGTTCGGTGGGCCAATCAAGAAAGATAAGACCTTCTTCTTCCTGTCCTATCAGGGTACCTATAACCGCGTAGACAGTAACGCGGCAGGTCAGTCCTCATCGCAGAGTACGACGGTGTTGAGCCCGGATCAGAGAAACGGCATCTTCCCCGATCTAGCCAGTTCGAACACTGTTGCACCGATTGCGCTGATCGGCGAAGACGGCACCTTGCATCCGGCAAATAGTACGACGTATGCCGCGCTCTTCCCGACAGGACACATACCGGTAGCGGATTTCAATTCGGTCTCCGCGGGGTTGATCAATCAATTCGTCCCGCTTCCCAATTCACCGAACAATCAATTTACCTTCAACCCCGTCAATACAGGCCACACGGACCAGGGCATCGCAAAGATTGATCACAACCTGACCGCGAACGACCAACTCTGGGGAGTTTTCGGCATCAACAACAATCGCAGTACCCAGGCTCTGCCGTTCACCGGGGCAGACCTTCCCGGTTTCGGCACCTTCAGCACTGCGAAAACCTATGACTACACAGCGGCCTGGAACCACACCTTCAACTCGACCATGTTGAACGAATTCCGGCTTGGCTACTTCCGGTTCAACTTTGATGCGGTCGAACCGCAGCAGGTGGTTGACCCATCCACCTTTGGCTTTACCAATATCAAGGTCCAGGACCCGGCGGCAGCGCAACTGCCTGTGATCACTGTGGGCGGGGCGTTCACGTTGGGCTTCAGCAACAACGGCCCGCAGCCGCGCAAGGACGAGAACTATCAGCTCACCGATAACTTCTCAAAGATTATCGGCAACCACACCCTGAAGTTCGGCTTTGATGGCCGCCGCTTCCAGGTGGACAACCCATTCTTCTTTCTGATCGACGGTAATTTCGGTTTCAACGGCAATGGCGCGTTCTCGAGCGGTGATCCGCTTGCCGACTTCGTGCTTGGCGTTCCCGATGGCTTTGCTCAGGGCTCTGGCGCCTCCATCAATGCCCGTGCTTATGAGTATTATGCTTATGGTCAGGACCAATGGAAGGTCAAGGAAAACCTGACGCTCACCCTGGGCGCCGGATATCAGATCGATACTCCGTACCACAACAACCAGTTCGGCGGTGAGGCGTTCAATTGCCTTATTCCGGGACAGCAGTCTACGATTTTCCCGACTGCTCCGGCCGGCATGAATTTCCCTGGCGACCCGGGATGCAACAACGCGGGTGTCTCGACCAAGTACGGCCACATCGCTCCCCGTTTTGGTTTCGTCTATTCGCCTGATCAGAGTAAAACTTCGATCCGTGGCGGCGTTGGCGTGTACTATAACCGTTACGAAGAAGAGACTGCGCTGCAGAACCTGGGCGCTCCTCCGTTCGGCTTGCAATCCCAGGGTGTTGCCGATGCAGGTGGCAGCCCCTCTTTTGCAGACCCATGGACCGACATCAGCGGAGCTGGTTCCATTGCCAACAAGTTTCCCTTCACCCCGCCTGCTGTGGGCAGCCCGGTTGACTTTACCTTCTTTGAGCCCATGGGCTTGAATACCATTCCCTCGAGCCAGACCACTCCAAGATCGGTAAACTTTAACCTGAACATCGAGCGCGAGCTGCCCGGAAGAACGGTAGTCTCTCTGGGATATGTTGGCGCGATGGGACGGCATCTCTATCGGGCTTATGACCAAGATCCCATTACCCTGGCTGGCGCACAGGCGTGTCTGACTGAATTCATTCCGACCCCGAATGGGCCGCTCACCTGCCTTGCTAACAGGAACATTCATCACTTCCTGTTCCCGCAAGACTCGGTTCTCGGAGCGAATGTTGCTCAATGTGGAACTGCGAATAACCCGTTTGGCGACTGCTTCGGTAGCTGGGGTACCCAGTTCACCGACGGCACTTCAAACTACAATGCCTTCCAAGCGAACGTAACCAAGGGCATAACGCACGGGCTCTCGATGATCGTCAGCTACACCTGGAGTCATTCGATTGACGACGGCTCTGGATTCGAGAACAGCGGTTTTGGTGTTCGTGGAACCAATCCGTTCTTCAACAACCTGAACGTCGGTGATTCCGGCTTTGACGCCCGTCAGAGACTGGTGATCAGCCCCATCTACAACATCCCATCTCTGCACAACCTGTTCAGCGGCGCGCCTGAGGCGATCTTCGGCGGCTGGAGGATCAGCTCCATCATGACCTTCCAGACGGGCTTCCCGCTCAACTTCTCTGATTCCGGGTTCCGCTCTCTGACCTGCGATCAGCAATCGTTCTACGGCTGCCCGGACAATCCGAACCAGTTGGTCTCTAACGTGCAAGTACTCGATCCTCGCGGGTCGGCGGACCACCTACTGTTTGATACCAACGACTTCGGCCGGCAGGCGTTCGGCACTTTCGGCAACACAGGGCGCAATTCCCTCCACGCCCTTGGCATCAACAACTTCGACATGTCATTGACGAAAGATACGAAGATGACTGAGCACACGTCGTTCCAGATCGGAATGGATCTGTTCAACGTGTTCAACCACACCCAATTCAACCAACCGAGCGCTCGCGTTAATTCTGCGATCTTCGGGCAGGTTACGGGCGCGGCTCCGGCCCGCATTGCACAACTGCGCGCGAAGATCAACTTCTAAATCGCGGTTGTCTGTACGAACTAAAGGGGCGTCCTTCACCGGACGCCCTTTTTCTGCTTCGCACCGGCGCTTCGTTCCTACTGATATGCACTACTTTCTTGTCCGCGCAACGCGAGTAAAATTAGCTTGATGAACAGCAACGTTGATGCAAGGAAGCCAAACCTTCCAATTTATCTCGACAACCATGCCACCACGCCGATTGATCCTCAGGTGCTGGATGCGATGCATCCGTATCTCAGCGGCAAATTTGGCAATGCGGCCAGCCACAGCCACTCGTTTGGCTGGGACGCTGAAGCCGCTGTATCGACCGCGCGCAAGCAGATTGCGGCATTCATTGGGGTCTCGCCTCAGGAAATTGTTTTCACCTCCGGCGCCACAGAGAGCGACAACCTGGCCATTCAGGGCGTTGCGGAGAGTTACCGCGCTGAAGGCAACCACATCATCACTGCGGGCACGGAGCACCGGGCAGTTCTCGACACCTGCCGGCATCTGGAGAAATCCGGGTATCACATTACATGGCTCCCCGTTCGTCCGGACGGCCTGATTGATCTCGACCAGCTCAGGGCCGCTTTCACCCCGCAGACAGTCCTCGTCAGCATCATGGCGGCGAACAACGAAATCGGGGTGCTGCAGCCGCTCGAAGAAATTGGCGCGCTGTGCCGCGAGCGCGGCGTGCTTTTCCACTCGGACGCGGTGCAGGCACTGGGCCGCATGCCCCTCGATGTAAACAAGCTCAACGTAGACTTGGCTTCTCTCACCGCGCACAAGTGTTATGGCCCCAAAGGCTGTGGCGCGCTTTATGTGCGTTCAGGAGTGAAGGTCGCGCCCATTATCCATGGCGGCGGGCACGAACATGGGAGGCGTTCCGGAACACTGAACGTTCCCGGCATTGTTGGTTTTGGCAAGGCGTGTGAGATTGCTCAGCAGGTTCTCCCGGAGGAAAGCTGCCGCATCGCCGGCCTGCGCAACCGGTTACATGACCGCCTCGTGGCCGAACTCGATAACGTAGTGATCAACGGCAGCATGGAGCATCGGCTTCCCGGCAATCTGAATATCAGCTTTTTGGGTGTTGACGGCGAGGAGCTGATGACCGCCGTGAATGACGTCGCGGTGTCCAGCGGGGCGGCCTGCCATTCCGACAAAGTGGATCCCTCGCACGTTCTCAAGGCGCTGGGATTGAGTGATGAGGCGGCCGGCAGCGCCATCCGCTTTGGCCTGGGCCGGTTCAACACGGAAGCCGAGGTTGACTACGGCGCCGGGCGCTTCATTGATGCGGTGAAAAAGCTGCGCGAACTTTCTCTGGCATAGATCCCGCTTGCCCAAGCCTCAGTACCGCAGTCCCGCCAAGTGCGAATGGCCATGGACTAATGGCTAAGCAGATCCGGCTAAGTGCTTCATTCTCCGTGGTATGATCGCGCCAATCTCCCTCGGAAACCGGACTGATGCAAACCACGCAACAACTGGGGCGGTATGAAATCCTTGCCGAGATTGGGCGCGGCGGCATGGGCGCGGTCTTTCGCGCGCGCGATCCCAAGATTGACCGTATCGTCGCCATCAAGACTATCGCTGTGCCGGAAACTGACGCCGCCAGTGCAGACCAGTACCAGCAAAGGTTCTTTCGCGAAGCGCAGGCTGCGGGCAGGCTTTTGCACCCGGGGATCGTCACAATTTTTGATGTGGAAGAAGATGGGCCAACGCATACGCCGTTCATCGTGATGGAGTATGCGGAGGGCTGGACGCTGAACGAGTTTGTCAACCAGTCGCGGGAAAAAAAGTTGCCTGCAGCCGTCGCGCTCGATTTTGTCGAACAGATTGCCTCCGCGCTTGATTACGCCCACAGTGCGGGGATTGTGCATCGCGACATCAAGCCCGAAAACATTATGGTTACGCCGGAAGGGCGCACGAAGATCACGGACTTCGGCATTGCCAGGACTGCGCTTTCTGAACTCACGATTCCTGGCCATGTCATGGGTACGCCAGCCTACATGTCGCCGGAGCAGATCAGCGGCAAAGCAGTGGACGGGCGCTCCGACATTTTCTCTCTGGGAGTCATCGCCTACTGGCTGGTTACCGGGGCGAAACCGTTTGATGGCGACACGGTAACAGAAGTCTGCGTCCAGATTGCGGGTAAAGAGCCGCGGCCGGCAAGCGAATTGTGTGCTGGCTTAAGCGCTGGCTATGATTACGTACTGGGACGCGCCCTGGCCAAGAACCCAGCGCTGCGTTATCAAAAAGCCGGAGAGCTTGCGGCGGATTGTCAGGACCTTCGTTCCGGAAGAAAGCCCCGCTCAATGGGCTTTACGTTGAAATTACCCGAAGCCGAGCAGGAAAAAACTCGATTGCTCTCCGCGGAGCCGGGCAAAACGGGAGGCGCACACTCCGCCTATACCAGCAACGCTCCAGCTTCAGGAGCGTCTGGCCGTAAGCTATGGCAACGAAATCGGCTGCTGCTGGTCATTGCGGCCATTGCCATCATGTTCATTGCGGGTGCGCTTGTAGGCCGCAGCTTCCACTCCGGCCGGGCGCGGCCAGCCACATTGCAGTTGCTGGGACGGTATCCGTTCCGCGACGCGGAGATTAATATCTGGGTGGACGGAGAGCTGCGCTATCACGACAATCTCCATGCTTCCTCCCACAGCGAAGGCGGCGGATCGCTCGGGCTCACATTGCCTGTTCAGTCCGGACGGCACACGATTCGTGTACAGGTAAATGCACAGGGACAAACCTACGACCGCGATACCGCGATTCCGGGATACTTCCGTCCCTTCACGCAGAAGACGCTCCGCGTGATTTTCAGAACCAGGACCCTGGATTTGCGCTGGGAATAAAAGTTTGCGTCAGCCCTTGGCCTTTGATCCTTAGCCTTTAGCGTCATTGTTCCTCTCTGCAGTTTCTTTTGGTCCGGTTGCTATCTAGTTCTCTTATTCCCTCGCGCCTTCGCAATCCGATCAGGTCTGCTTGCAATGCGGTGATCCGGCCGGAGCTAAGCGCTAATGGCCCGCAAAGTGCTTTGTTACAATCAGACGTTTGAATCTGCCATGCCTCTCCATCTCTATAACACGCTGACCAACAAAGTTGAGGAGTTTACGCCATCGGCGGACAACACCGTCCGCATGTACGATTGCGGACCCACCGTTTATGACTATGGGCACATCGGCAATTTCCGTACGTTTGTCGCGGTAGACATTCTGCGCCGCTTTCTGCTGCAGAGCGGCTTCAAGATGAAGCAAGTGATGAACATTACGGATGTGGATGACAAAATCATTCGTAATGCCGCCCGCGAGCACAAGACCGTTCAGGAATACACGCGCAAGTACGAAGAAGCGTTTTTCGAAGACATGGCCATGCTCAACCTGGAGCGGCCTGAAGTTGTAGTGCGCGCGACCGAGCATATCCAGGACATGGCAGAATTCATCCGCAAACTGGAAGAGAAGGGCTTCGCTTACCGGACGGAGGATGGCTCGTATTATTTCCGCATCGCCAAATTTCCCGAATACGGCAAGCTCTCAAAGAAAGACTTCAGCGGCATGGAAGTCGGGGCGCGGGTGGATGTGGACGAGTACGACAAGGACAATGCCCGTGACTTCGCGCTATGGAAAGCTCCCAAAGAAGGGGAAGCCTTCTGGGGAAGCCCGATTGGGCCGGGGCGGCCGGGATGGCACATCGAGTGTTCGGTGATGTCCATGAAGTATCTCGGGCCCAGCTTTGACCTCCACGCCGGCGGTGAAGACCTGGCCTTTCCCCATCATGAGAACGAAATTGCCCAGTCGGAAGCGCTCACCGGAAAGACTTTTGCGCGCTTCTGGATGCATGTTCGATTTCTGCTGGTGGAAGGCAAGAAGATGTCCAAGAGCGAAGGCAATTTTTTCACTCTGCGCGATCTTCTCCTGAAAGGGCACAAACCTTCCGCCATACGCTACCTGTTGACGTCAGTCCCTTATCGCAAGCAATTGAACTTTACGTTTCAGGGACTCGAGCAGGCGGCGCACTCCGTCGGCCGCTTGCGCGACTTCAAGGCGCGTATTGATATGGCACAACTGGAGCCGGGGAAAAATCAGGCCATCCAGGAACTCGCTGCAAACACGCGGTCAGAAATGCGCAGCGCCATGGAAGACGATCTCAACACGGCGCGCGCCCTCGGCGCGATGTTTGACATGGTGCGCGAAGCCAATACCTTTGCTGATCGCGGTGAACTGCGCCACGATGACAAGACCGCCCTCCTCCAAGCCCTGCAGCAGTTCGACGAGATTTTCGCCGTAGTGAAAGATGACGACGCGGCGAAAATGGCTCATGCCGCGGAATGGGCCAGCGCGCACGGCTTGCTGGAAGGATCCTCCCTGTCCAGGAGCGGACCTTCTGATGAGGAAATTGCGCGGCTGGTCGCGGAGCGTACCGCCGCCAAGAAGGCCCGTGACTTCGCTCGCGCAGACGCCATTCGCGCGCAATTGAGCGAAGCCGGGATTGTGGTGGAAGATACCAAGGACGGGATCAGGTGGAAGAGGAAATGATTTTGGATTTGGTAATTGTGTAATTGAGTAAGTTGGTAATTGAAATCGCGCCCAGGGCACGCAGGTGGCAGCTTGGGTCTTCAAATTACCCAATGACCAATTTACTCAATTACCCAATGTCTTCAGTCGACTCCTGGATTCGCGGGCGCCAGACTGCTGTCATGCTCTCCAGGCAATCGCTTTAATCTTGACGTGTTTACCAGCACGACGGAGCCGATAATGATAGCTGCTCCCGCCAGCATATAACCGTCCACCGGCTCGCTCAGCAATAGCCATCCAAGAAACAGAGCCACAATGGGATTCACATACGTATAGGTAGCCACCTTGGGCGTAGGGACATTTTCCAGGAGCCAGGTGAATGCGCTGAAGCCCACCCATGAGCCGAAAACAACCAGGTAGGCAACCGACTCAATGGCTGGTCTCGTCCAGCGGACATGCTGGAACTGACCGGATAGAGACGCGATGATGGCATTCACAATTCCGCCCAGCGTCATCTGCCATCCGGCGGAGACAAAGACGTCAACGCTGACATGGAAGCGATGCGAAAGAACCGAACCAAGCGCCCAAGCCATTGATCCCGCCGCGAGAATGCCACAACCGATCAACTCCACGTGTCCAAGGTGCGTGCCCCCCCTGATGCGCGGCCACAGCAGGACAAGAAGACCACCTAAGCCGGTGCCCAGCCCAATGAATCCCCTGCTGGTCATGCGTGCGGCGCGATAGCCCCATGCCTCAATCGCAACTACCCAGATCGGCATGAGAGCCACCACCAGGGCAGCCAGACTGCTGGCGACATACTTCTCGCCCCACACAATTCCCATGTTGCCCACCGAGAGCAGGGCAACGCCAATGGCCAGCAGACGCCAGAAGTCGTGGCGCGTGATGCGGATCTTCCGGCCCATGGCTGCACATGCCGCCAGCACCACCGGACCAGCTGCGAGGTATCGAGTGGTTCCGACCACAAAGGGAGGAAAGTCGCGGACCGCGACCCGCATAGCCAGATAAGTGGAGCCCCACAACACATAGACCACCGCGAATGACACCATCACTCGCAGCCGGTGCTTTTTGGCCTGCCGTTCGGCCTCCACCTGTTCAACCTGCATCTCTGATCCCGATTGCCATAACCTTCAAAGATTGACGGTGACGCACGTCATCCCTCGCCTGGATTCCGAAGCTGCGCTCTCAACCAGTATCGAACGCGTCCATCGATTCTGGCGACGCGAAAAGCGCAAACTGCGCGAATTCTGCATCCAAATGCACAATAGTAACCGCCGGGAGCTGCAGCCTTTCGGGCTATAATAAATATACGTAGATGAAGAATGCGCGCACATCCTGGTTTCTGCTGCGCACGCCGGAGCGTTCTCTGGCCTGCTGGGTGGATTTCCTCGTCTGCCCGCGGCGATTCCTGGCAGTGCTGCCCTCCCACGCGCGCGCCAATCTCTTTGCCGGAGACTAATCTCTGCCAAGTCCCTCTCTTCCGCGGCCTGCGTGCAGGCTGAATGCATCAACACGCAACTAATTTTTGAAAAGAGGATGACTATGCCGACCCAGACGATCACATCTGCGGGTCCGAAAATCCGGACCAAACTGCCCGGCCCGAACGCGCAAGAAGTGCTGCGCGGCGACGCCCAATTTATTTCCCCTTCCTATACACGTTCCTATCCGCTGGTTGCCAAATCCGGCCGTGGCTGCGTGGTTGAAGACGTGGATGGCAACGAATTTCTCGACTTCTCTTCAGGGATTGCCGTTTGCTCAACAGGACATTGCCATCCTGAAGTGGTGGCGGCAATCCAGAAGCAGGCCGGCGAGCTGATTCACATGTCGGGAACCGATTTTTATTACGAGAACATGATCACCCTGGCCGAGCGCCTGGCGAAAATCGCGCCCATGCCTGGGCCGGTGCGCGTATATTACGGCAACTCCGGAACAGAGGCGATTGAAGCGGCCATGAAGCTGGCCCGCTATTACACCAAGCGTCAGGGCATCGTCGCATTTTACGGAGCATTTCACGGCCGCACCATGGGCGCCTTGTCACTTACCGCCTCCAAAGTTCAGCAGAGACGCCGGTTCTTTCCTTTGGTGCCGGGCGTCGCGCATGTGCCCTATCCGTATCTGTATCGCCGCCCGGAAGGCATGAGTGAAGCGCAATTTATCAAGGAATGCGTCAGCTTCATTGAAGATCGCGTTTTCAAGACGATCATGCCGCCGGAAGAGTGCGCGGCTATCTTTATTGAGCCCATACAAGGCGAAGGCGGCTATGTGCCTGCGCCCAGCGAGTACATGCACGAGTTGCGGCGCATCTGCGACAAGCATGGCATTCTGCTGGTGGCCGATGAAGTGCAATGCGGCGCGGGACGCACCGGCAAAATGTGGGCTATTGAACATACCGGCGTTCAGCCTGACATTGTGACCATTGCCAAGGGGATCGCCTCCGGCATGCCGCTGGGTGTGACTCTGGCTCGCGCAGAAATCATGGACTGGGTGCCGGGATCGCATGCGTCAACCTTTGGCGGCAATCCGGTATGCATTGAAGCTGCCCTGGCGACTCTCAATGTTCTGGAGCGTGAGGCAATGCGTAATGCCGAGAAGATGGGTGAGCACATCATGCGGCGAATCAGCCGCTGGGTTGAGACGCATCCCATGGTGGGCGATGTGCGTGGCCGTGGGCTGATGATTGGCGTGGAAATCGTCAAAAATAAGCAGACCCGCGCGACGGCACATGACGAGCGTGACAGGATCGTGGAACTGGCATTTGAGCGCGGCATCCTGTTTCTCGGCGCCGGGGAAAACGCCATCCGCATTGCGCCTCCGCTAATTGTGACCCCGGAACAAGCCGACATTGCCATGGACATACTTGAAGAGTGCATCAGCATGGTGGAAAAAAGACAGTAGTCTGGCCGCTCTGCAAGCTCAGGCCGCGAACCAACGGCGAGACACGCGAATCATCTCCAGCTCTGATATGATTCGTGTTCCTTTGCAGTGGTTCGCGGCTTATATTATGGCTCTATTCAAGGCTCGCCCCGGACGCCTTACCCAGCTCATTCTGCGCGGACTTGATTCGGCGGCAACGCTTCTGCCCCGCAAAGACACCGCTCCGGAGCATCTCCGCACCGGGCGGCGCGGCGAAGAAGAAGCTTACTTTTATCTCCGACGGCAGGGATACGTGATCATTGCCCGGAACTACCGCAGCCCGCGGAGCCGTAGCGAGCTTGATCTGGTCGGCTGGGATGGCGATATGCTCTGCTTCATCGAAGTCAAGACGCGCACCACGCGCAGTTTCGAGCCGGCGGAAGTTGCAGTGGATCCGGAGAAGCAGCGGGACCTCTCAAGGGTGGCGCGGGAATTTCTGCGCCGGCTCAAGGGCGACCCGGCGTTTCGTTTCGATATTATCAGCGTGTATTTCGAAGCGGGCAAAGAGACAAGCATTGAACTGTTCCGGAACGCCTTTCCATTATCGTGAAGCGACGAGAATTTGTTTCGGGTTGTAAGATATCTATGTGCCTGAACTGCGAAAAGATCCCATTACAGGCCGCTGGGTGATCATCTCCACTGATCGGTCCAAGCGGCCCAGTGATTTCTCCCGCGAACGCGCCAGTATCAAAGCGGCAACTTTCTGTCCTTTTTGTCCCGGCAATGAGGCCAAAACACCGCCTGAAATCATGGCTTACCGGGGCGGGGAAGGCAGCCGGCGCGACAACAGCGGCTGGAATCTTCGCGTGGTCCCCAATAAGTTTCCCGCTCTGCGAATTGAAGGAGACCTGGATCGCCAGGCCGATGGCATGTTTGACAAGATGAACGGCATTGGCGCGCATGAAGTCATCATAGAGACTCCGGACCACATGGAAACGCTCGCTACCATGCCGGTAAAGCGCGTCGAGGACGTGCTTTGGGCGTTTCGCGACCGAATTCTCGATTTGAAGCAGGACCGGCGCTTTAAGTACATCATGGTATTCAAGAACCATGGCGAAGCCGCTGGGGCATCACTGGACCACCCGCATTCGCAACTGATCGCGCTGCCCATTTTGCCCAAGCAGGTGGTGGAAGAGCTGGAGGGATCGAGGCGTTATTTCGCCAACAAGGAACGCTGCATTTTCTGCGATATCATCCGCCAGGAGAGTGAAACGCGCGTGCGCGTTGCCGCCGAGAACCAGGATTTTGTCACCCTCGCTCCGTACGCGCCACGCTATCCGTTTGAAACCTGGATCTTGCCGCGCCGCCACGAATCGGCGTTTGAAAATTCGCCTTCCAGCCTGTATGAGAATCTCGCGCGCATGCTGCGTCTGGTGCTCAACAAGGCCATTCAGGTGCTCGACGATCCCGCGTACAATCTTGTGCTGCACACCTCGCCGATCCAGGAGAATACCAACGATTATTATCACTGGCATCTGGAGATCATTCCCAAGCTGACGAAAGGGGCCGGCTTTGAGTGGGGAACGGGTTTTTACATCAACCCGACTCCCCCGGAAGAAGCAGCGCGTTTTCTGCGTGAGGCCAGAGTCGAGGAGCCGGTTGCTGTGAACCACTAGCAAGCGCGGGCTGCGACTGAATCAGGCGATTTCAGCGCTGCGCGTACCCGGATGTCGCAGAGAAAACGCAAGGCGCACAATGTAGTGGATGCCGGATACGATTGTGAGTGTCACGGTGGCGTAGATTCCCCAGTGCTTTCCAATGTGTACCCAGCGTGCGGCTGAAACCTCGGCCAGCAGGGCGAACGGCACCGTTACGATCTGCGCCACAGTATTGGCTTTGCCCAGCAAGCTGGGCCGGAAGGTCTTCATTACGCCGGTGGTATAGAGAATGCTGGAGACGATCACAATCAGGATGTCGCGGCTGAACACCAGCACAGTAATAGGCCAGCGTATCAGGTGAAACAGAGAGAGCACCAGGAACATGGTGCTGAGCAGCAGCTTGTCCGCGATCGGATCCAGGTACTGCCCCAGGACCGTCTTCTGGTTGAAGATGCGCGCCAGCAGACCATCGAGCCCGTCCGTAATTCCTGCCGCAATGAAAATGCCCAGCGCCCAGAGATAAAGATGCTGCTGAACCGCGATGACGACAAAGGGTATGAAGATCAGCCGCAGGAGGGTCAGAAGATTGGGAGCGGAACGCAACTGCCGAATCATGTGTGCGTCTCCGCAAAATAGCTTTCAATCCGCTTGCCCGTCTTGGAGGTGAACTGCTCGGCCAGCGACGGAAGTTCGCCGCTGCGCCCATCCAGCTCCATGCGCTGTACGCGGTGCATGGGAAAGAAGACTACGCTGGCGCTGGCAGGCTCGCCGGTTTTCACCAATTGCGTGAAATCATCGAGGGATTCAAGGTCGACTCCGCACGCGCTCACGCCGGCGGCGGTCAGCGACAGCAACACGCCCCAGAATTTTTCCCGTGGATTATGCAGCGTGATCAGTACCAGTTGTCCGCAATCCATGATTCGACGGAGCAGCCTCTGGAAATGATTTCAGCGGAATCCTCGCAAAAAAGCAAGGCCGCATAATTCCAGGGCTGCACCGGCAGACCAGACCATATCTACTGTGCGCCAACGTGGAGCACAGAGTGCGCGATAAGAGTTGCAGCTACTCCGGCGTTCCCAGCCGGTACACCAGGCCAATAGAAAATCTGGGATGGCTTTGCCCGTCGCTGAAGAAGTCCGTGTGCAGCAGGTCGAGTTGCGCCCGTCCGGCCCACTTTTCGTTGAAGTTGTAATCCGCGCCGCCGCCAAGCACCCAGGAAAAAGCTGCGTCAGACTGGCTGATGCCGGAAGCACTGATCTTGGCATGGCTGCCGCCGAACAGGATATGTCCAAAAACATTGTACGGCTGGTCGGGAGCCCGCCAGGTAATCCGTGGACCGAAATCGAAGTTATAGAGGCTGTTCTCCAGGCTGGAGGGCGCGCCCGGAATGAGGATCGGCAGCCCGGTCAGATTTTGCGAACCGTAATGTCCGCTGATCTCGCCTTCAACACCAAGCCATGAGTTGTTCAGGGAATAATTTCCGGCAACAATCCAGCCGTTCAAGCCGGTATTGAAGTTGCTGGAATGTGAATAGCCGACAAAGGCGTCGATGGGGGGCTGCTCGTCGGAGCCGGTTTGTGCGAACGACATGCCGGCGATCACGAACAGAAACAGGACCAGGGCAGATAATAAACGTACTTTCATATCTCTCCTGAAAAAATGTTCCTTCTTGCGTGAGCAAAAAAGGGGTTTGATTTATGGATGTAAGAGGCTGAATCCCACTGAAATTAGTAGCGATGGGCGGGCAGGTGGTTGCCTGTGCAGGTTGTGGAACACATCGCGAGCAGTGGTAAAATGAGAAATCACTGTAGGCGCGTAGCTCAGTTGGTTAGAGCGCTACCTTGACACGGTAGAGGTCTGGGGTTCGAGTCCCCACGTGCCTACCATATTTTTGAACAGCTTACGCCGCATCTCCAAAAATAACCAGGGTCCGTTTGGGTCCAATAAGAAGTTTCCCACTATTGGACCAGGTTGGTCTTGCTCGCCGACAACAAACCAGAGGGCAGAATTGCACCCACGAGTTTGTCTTGCGCCAGGCGCTTGGTTTCTGCCGTGGCCTGCAGGTATTTGTTGGTCACGTGCAAATTGGCATGGCGCAAGTAGTCGCGAATCGTGAGCTGGTGTTCGCCCATTTCGGCCAACATCGTTCCCACCGTGTGGCGGAACGTATGCCAGCCGACCCCCGTTATGCCTACTTTCGCAAATGCGGGCTTGATTTGTCGCTTGAGCACCGCGGCGAGATCGAGAGGCTTTCGTCCCTTGAAGCGATGCGACGGGAATACGAAATCCTCCGGTCGGGTGTAGTCGCCCTGCGATCGCCATTCGAGCAAAGCCTGCTTCAGCGCAGCGTGCATGGGGAGCAGCCTGGCTGAGGCTTCGGTTTTGGTGGCCTTCAAATGTCCGCCTCGCCGCCAGTAATACGAGTGCTGGACATTGAAGACCAGGTTCTCGAAATCGCAATCCATCCAGCGAAGTGCGCCGAGTTCTCCGCGGCGCGCCCCTAGTGCTCCCTCGAGAAATACGAGAAGCTGGTCCCGAAATTCCAAGTGGCCGAGACCCGCCGCCACTTGCTCCGGAGACAACACCAGAGGGGACCTTCGCCGTTTGGCGCTTACGCGGACCCCCACACTCGGTCCTCTTTTGCCCCCACTTCCCACCGGAATTCCGGAAGAAATCGGGTTGTGCGAACAGAATTCCCATCGCACCGCGTGCGAGAACACGGCTGACATTACGCATTTGATTTTGGCCTTGCTTCCATCGGCAATTTCCGCCGCTCGAAGCCAGCGCTCCACCTCGACGGTTTTTACTTCTTCGAGGAGAAGAGATCCCCATCGTGGCAGAATCCAATTCTTGGCAAACTGAGAATATACGTCCTGAGTGGATATTTCCTTGAGAGGCAGTTCTTCGCGACAGTAGTGCTCCCAAAGAATGTTGATTGTGGTTTTGTTCAGGGTGTTGCGACTCGAGTGATTGTTGATGGTGAGCCGGAGGGCGTCGGCCGCTGCCTGCGCTGCCGACGCGGTCGCGTATTTTTCGACCGAACCGATCTGCAACTTGCGACGAACCGGTTTGCCGCTGATGTCTCTTTCCCACCATCGGTATACCCATACAGCGGGTCCTTTCTTACGCTCTTCCGGCGTGAGACTTCCTTGTTGATAGCGTGCTCGCCTAAGCAAAATTCCTCCTCTGCTTAAACGGCACTGACAGCCGTTCCAAGCATAACGGAATCTCCTCAGAGGATCGAGAGGATTTCATAAAGCCCAATCGCAATCAGCTCGCTATTCGATCCAGCCATTCGTTGAGCACGGAGACCCGGAATCGCCACAGCCTTCCGATCCGAGTGGCAGGTATTTCTCCAAGGCGCGCGCTTCTGCGCAATGTTTTGGGATGAATTCTTAAGAGTCTTGCTGCTTCCTCTGTATCGAGCAGTGGCTCAAATCTGTCAGGAGCTTGGGATGAATCTTTCTCCCGATTTCGAAATTCTGGCTGAGCTTGGTGGTCGGCTGGCATCGAATTCATACCTCACGGAAATACATTCCTTCGGGACGATCCGCTTTCTCTCCCCAAAGATGCCGTTGTTGTAGCCTAACTTCCAATTTCGGTCAAAAACCGCGCGAAGACCGCTTACGCGCTTTTCACAAAACCCACAAGAGTGCACATGATTTGACCGAAAACTGATTTGGCCTTACTTTCCGAGACGCTTGAGGCGGTTCAGAAGCCGACCTGGAGAGGAGGCAGCCGGTGTTTTCATCTCCCGAGACTCTCGCAAAAGGTTTGCGGAGCACTGGTTATATCGCGGATGAGGTTACGACCACAGTCGTGTACCTCGCCATTCAACTGCATAAACCCGTCATCATGGAGGGACCGGCGGGAAGCGGGAAAACCCAATTGGCCTATGCGGTTGCGGCTGCTGCAAACACCACCGTCGAGCGTCTCCAATGCTATGAGGGGATCAACGAGGAGAAGGCCATCGGCAGGTTCGACGAGGCCCTGCAACGGCTTTGCGTTGAGCTAAGGGCGAAATCAGCGGGCGTTGATTGGGTTTCTGTGCGAGCCGAATTGCACAGCCAGGAATTCTTTAGCGCCGGCCCGCTCATGCGTGCGCTTCTTGCTGAGAAACCTTGCGTTTTGCTAGTTGACGAGATCGACAAAGTTTCCCAGGAATTTGAAGCCCAGGCTTTTAAACGCGCCGCGGCCTGCTTTGGACTCGGGCGCTATCTTTATTATTTCCGCGGCATTTGGGTGGATCTCGATGCGCGCAAGCGACCGAAGAAATTCCCAACGCTCCCCTTATGGGCAACACCCGAAGGATGGCGTAAAGGATTGCGTCCGGAGAACGAGGGTCAAGCCAGTCCAAAAGATGGTACTTCATCTTCCAGCAACAGCAATAGGACACCAGCGCGCGACGCAGGTTCAGATGACCTGATCGTGCAGATCGAAGGGATGGCTCACCCGCTGGGAAAGGCTCTCTACCGTGGCATATTGAAGTCAGTAGCGCGGGTATGGAACCCGCGCCAAATACAAGACGCAGTCGTTGAGAAGCGCGTCCTGGAGCATATGCTGGCCGCGGACCGTGGTTTGGCCCGTCTCAAAGCAGCCATAGAAAAGAGGGGGCCCGAGCCCTTGCGAAAGATTCTTGCTTTCCTGAACATCGCGTCACTTGAACGCATCGACAGCCTTGAGCTGCTAAAGAAGGTCGTGCTCTCGCTGGAATCGACTGATGCGAAATGACCTCCGCCGGTGAGGTTATCTCGTCGTCGCGCGCAGGTAGGCTGCATCTACGACTCTCCCTGTTCCGGGCACCGCCGGGACAACCTGCAGGCCTAATGGCCAGAAGGTTGTCGATTTTTTTTCGGGTCCTTCAAGCGTTCTGCGCCGGTACCTCGCGCAGGAGCCCTCTATCAAAACTTCAGATTCCGCGTAATTGCTGCTTTGCCGAGCAATCAGCCGTGGATGCCGGCCGGTAGATCGAGGAAATGACAAAAAATAAGGCTCGGCGAAAGACTTCGTAATGAGCCATCGGAACATATTCACAACCTACAACCCTTAACATGACCGTAATCGGCAGGACTGCACAGAGAGCCCACGCGGACGGTTGCAGCCTTGCCGATTTTCCTCTTCCGTTACTTACCTAGGAACGACGGAGAGGCGAAGGGATATGCGGCGAAGCGCCTACTGGGACGGTTTCCGCATATCCTGTCCCGGGGGGGAGCGGCGACATACACCTGCCTCTGCCAGTTTGCGGCTGCTGACTTTCGTTTCATCGCAAGTCTGGACAATGTACCATTTATGATACATACTAGAAAGGAGAGAGAATAGTGGCCAACGGACCTGTGCCCGCCGTGCCTGTGCGCTTTTACCGGACCGCTGCTGGCGCTGAACCAGCGCGGGAATGGTTACGCAACCTCAATCGAGAGGATCGGCACAACATCGGATTGGATTTGATGCGCGTTCAATATGGATGGCCCATTGGTATGCCCCTGGTGCGGAGCTTGAAAGGTGGGCTGTGGGAAGTTCGCTGCACTTTGCCGAGCCAACGAATTGCGAGGGTGCTTCTGTGTTTTCATCGGGGCGCGCTGATAGTGCTGCATGGGTTTATTAAGAAGACGCAAAAAACCGCGTCCGCAGATCTTGCCTTGGCCAGACGACGGATGAAGGAGGTGAAGTCATGAAGAAAAAAAATCCTCATATCGGCTCATCGCTGGATGATTTCTTGAAAGAAGAAGGCATCCTCGAAGAGACCCGCGCTGTCGCGCTCAAAGAAGCCCTGGCGTGGCAGGTGCAAAAGGCGATGAAGAAAAAAAAGATCAACAAAATCGAGATGGCGCGGCGTATGCATACGAGTCGCGCTGCCCTAGACCGTCTGCTCGATCCCGGCAACGCTTCGGTTACGCTCCAGACGCTATGTCGAGCCGCCCGGGCAGTTGGCCGCGATCTCCGGATCGAGTTGGTGTAGAAAGCCAGAACGATCCGAAACAATACCGCCTGCGCCACTACTTAAAGGGAGAAGCCGCGATCTGCCCATTGCCATGAAGGCACTCAAGCTGGTGTACCATGTCAGCCATGAAGCAGCAGATTTCTCACCTCCTCGTACTCGTTCTGGGCATGGGCACAATCGGCATTGCGTTGCACGCTGCCAGCGGCCAACGCGCGAATTACACAACCCGGGTCCTCGCACTTCCCGACCATGGCAAGGGAAACATTACGATGGATTACATCACCTACGATCCCAAGACGGAAAGTGTGTGGGTTCCCGCCATCAACATTGGGTCGGTATATGTGGTGAACGCGAGAAATGGCAACGTTCGTGAGGTCTCCGGGTTTGCCACAGGCGAAGTGGAAGTCCGAGGCAGAAAGCGTGTTCAGGGACCGAGTGGTGTGTCCGTTGGAAATGGAGTCGTGTACATCGGCGACCGGGCGGACTCGAGCGTGTGCGCCGTCGACGAAAATAGCCTTGAGCGGAAAACCTGCGGGCATATCGATTCCACACCCGACGGCGTTGTATATGTGGCACCCACAAAAGAAGTTTGGGTCACAGCTCCACGCGACAATTCCGTGCGCATTCTTGATGCTCAGACATTGAGGCAAAAGGAAAAGCTGACCTTCGAAGGCCGGCCGGAAGGATATGCAGTCGATGCGAAGCGGGGACGTCTCTACATGAATTACGAGGACAAAGACCTGACAACCGCGATCGATTTGAAGACGCGGAAAACTGTGGCCAAATGGCCGTCCTCATGTGGCGAGGACGGGCCACACGGTATATCTGTCGACGAAAATAGTGGCTTCCTCTTTGTTGCCTGCAGTACAAGAGCTGAAGTGCTGGACGTCAGACATAACGGGAAGCAGCTGTCGTCAATCGATACCGGCGATGGGGTGGATGATCTCAATTACTCGCCCGCCACTCACACGCTGTATGTGGGCGCAGCCAAGGACGCGAAGCTGACAATCGCCCGAGTTGATGCTGGCGGAAAACTTCATCTCGTCGCACAAGTGCCCACACACGAGGGCGCTCGCAATGGTGTCGTTACCCACGACGGTGTCGTGTATCTAGCGCACTCGCAGCGCGGCGAATTGGCAGGACTGATTGTGGCATCGCCGACTGTGAAATAGCTTGGGTGCAGCAAAGAGTCCCCGCGGACGCGAATCTAGGGAAACTTGCAGATTCCTCTCGGAAATCATTGTGTCGAGAGCCTAAGCGGCTTGTATTGTGCATTGGCGGTACAACCCGTGGTTCAGGCCGCCTCATCAGGTCTGATTAAGTGGCCGGTTGAGTCGGAATTCTCGACAAAGTTCCCCAAAGCAGGCGACATCCAGAAGTAGACTAAAAACATATTTCCATGCGTCATTCTTTTGTTCATCGCATTTGCCTGTTTCTCTTAATGGCTTCAGTCGGAGGGAGGGCTCAAAGTCTTAAACGTCGTCCGAATCGATCGACAGAACCGCCACCTGCCGTGCAGCCCGCGCAGATAATCTTTCTTACGGTACCGGACGGCACTCCGTTGAAAGTGGCCCTTGATAAAGAAGTACGCATCCGCCGGGTAGGGCAATCGGTTCGCGGCAGGACCACTGAGCCGATCTATTCCTTCGACAGGCTGCTAATACCAGCGGGCACGCCAGTTATGGGCAAGATTTCAGCGATCGACGCCCCCTCTGCCAAAGTGCGAACGCTCTCAGCCATGAATGCAGATTTTTCGCGGGAGCGGAAGGTGGAGGTCGAATTCGATCGCTTGCTCATGCGCGATGGCATTCAATTGCCGATTCACACGGTAGTTACGCCCGGAGCGGGTGTACTGCAATTTGTGCCGGCAAAACAAATGAAGCAAAGTAAGTTCAGCGAGAGCAAAGCGGCGGCCAGAGGAAAGCTCGCCCTGGCACGACAGCAAATAAAGCAGCAAATGCAAGAGGTGAAGAAGCAAATCTCTGAGCCCAATAAGATGCACCGCCTCGAGCGCTTCGCGCTTGCGCAATCGCCTTATCGTCCCCAATACATCGAGTCTGGCACCAGCTTCAATGCCGACCTCGAGGAACCGCTCGCGTTCGGCTCAGAGGAACTGAAACCAGACATGGTCGCGGACATTGGAACGTTACCGCGTTCAGGAGGAGTGGTCCACGCGTGGCTGAATACACCGCTCGATTCGGCGACGAGCAAAAAAGGCGACCCGGTTGAAGCCGTTGTCAGTCAGCCCCTCATGGTTGGACACAAGCTGTATCTTCCCGAAGGAAGCGAATTAAAAGGAACAGTGCTGCAAGTGACGCCAGCACGGCGGTTCGGACGGAACGGCCAGCTGCGAATTACGTTTCATGAGGTGGTTCCACCGAATGGCATTGAGCAAAAGATTCAAGCGACACTTGAAGGGCTTGAGGTGAAGAAGGGCGAGAACTTGGCGCTTGATTCCGAAGGCGGCGCGGAGGTTAAGGCACCGAAGTCCCGATATCTCACGACGGGAATTACAGTAATGCTGGCGGCTACTTCATCAACTCCAGACGAAGACAACGGTGGCGTACACGGCGGAGCATCGGGTGGGGTGGGCGGCGGCGCAGTGAACGGTGCTTTCGGATTCAGGCTGGTTGGCACTCTGGTCGGGGCTTTCGCTCACTCACAAGTATTGACTGCGGGCTTTGGCGCATACGGCGCGGTGCGCTCAGTTTACGGCCATTTCCTCGCCCGTGGACATAATGTGGTATATCCGAAAGATATGTCGATGGTATTGTCGCTCGGCGACAGTCCGGCACGGCAAATGACCAGGTAGGCTGCGACCCCTTCCATCGCGTGTTCCCCCGTTACCTCTCTTGGATAAACGCTTCGAAACGCGTTGCTCTACAGGAGTGACGCCTTCAGCTTTCGTCAGTGACGCCTTCAGCTTTCGTCCACTCAAGCGGCTTCATCCCTGCAGACGAAGATAGATTCTAGCGTTTCATTGTTCTCTTAAATTTTCCACAATTCTCCCCGGATTCATCCGCCGCACGACCGCGGAATGGCACCTGTTCTGTGGTTCCCCCCACAATTGAATGTGCAAGGACAAAGTTATGCCGATGATGACACTAAAAGCAGAAGAGCTGGACCAGTTCATCGGTACAGAGAATTGGTATCAGCACGGCCTGGTCCGTTCTGTTACCTACACGGATGGCGCGAAATACGTTGCGGACAATGGCGGCGCGTACTGGTTACTGGACGAGATTGCACTGGCGCAGAGATTCAACGCCGCAGTGAAGAAAGAGCCTTTTCAAGTCTGGAAACTGACGGTCAACGATCACAACGGCGCATTAACCTGCGATGACGGTGACGGCAAGGTCCTCTATACCAAACAGATTCCATTCACCGATTTTCCCCTTCCCGAAATCAGGTTCTATTTCGCGGACAACGTGATTCTTCTCCCAACCGAGTACTGAAACTCCGCTCCCACCTGAGTCTCTCAGTCTGCTCCAACAATGCACGCCGCGATTTTGAGGTAAGGCTAATGAAACAGAAGATCCGTATTAGCACCAGAGCAGATCAATATGAGAAGCGGAAACAGGAGCACCTGCAGGCCGGCTACCGCATTGAAGATGAACAGCCATTGCCCATGAACGGCCTCTGCTCATTCAGCGCGGTACGCATTGTCGAAGAAGACGATTCCTCGATAACCGATGCTGTGAGTGTCAAGTCCAACCGGTATTGATTCAGATTGACCTGCCCAACACGAAACAGTCCTTCACAAGGTTGTTGTTGATCTGCGAGTAAAGGATGAGCGAATTTACCGTCCTTAGCCTTGGGGCTGGTGTGCAATCTATCGCCCTGTATCTGAGGTTTCTTCGGGGGCGAGATGCCATGGAAATTGGATGCGGCGATTTTTGCGAACACACAGGAAGAATTTGGGCACTACCTCTCTCGCGGCGATTTAGCGAGCGCAGCGACTTCCAATGAGCACGCGTAGATGTGACCCCAGGTGCTATGACGCCAAAGGAACCGATTGCCGCTGCCAGTGCAACGGAGCTAATCATGGAGTAGGCGAGCAACAAGCTCGTGACAATTTTCGCAGGCTCGGGCTTATGTGGAAGAGTTCTACCTTCCGGCAACCATCCGCTCGCAAACGCCGACAAAAAGGGGTGCCGAGCGAACAGGGCTGGTTGTTTACCAACATCTCTTTATAACCCTGCATGAGGGTCAATCTTCAGTCTTGCTGCACAAGCGAGGGCGCCGGATGCCTGATGACCCGTATTTGCCGGTGAGCAATTCTCTCTCCGTTGCCGACAAAGTGTTTCGGTCATCATAACCGCCTCCTCAGGACGCTTGCGTCAGAAGTCAGTTTACGGAAGACCTTTATACCCATCTGACGCAACATTGCTCGTTCATTGCACCTTTCGACCGATACGGCTTTTACGACTTCTACTTTGAACGAATGACGGAAAACCTATTCCGGTTCTTTGATCAATTCGATCCACAAGATACCGGCATCAGCGCCCAATACGGCGACACGCAACTGCTCTTGAAAGGAATACATGAAAGCATCGGCGATCATCTCCGCGCTTCACTCACTGATGCGCGCTCAACAACCCACATTTCTTTGGGGTGGACCTGGCAGCGGCAAATCGGACATCGTCCGGCAAGTCGCTAGAGAAAGAAAGGTCGCATTGCAGGATGTACGCGCACTCCTGCTCGACCCGGTTGACCTGCGCGGGCTGCCCTACTTGGGAACAGATCAAAAGTCACAGTGGGCTACTCCCGAGTTTCTTCCCCAAAGCGGTGAAGGAATTCTCTTTCTCGATGAACTGAATGCGGCTCCGCAGATGGTCCAGGCGGCGTGCTATCAGCTTGTGCTCGATCGCAAATTGGGCGAGTACACCCTGCCCGAGGGATGGACGGTAGTTGCGGCCGGAAACCGGGAAGGGGATCGCGCGGTAACTACGCGTATGCCGACGCCTCTCCGGAACAGGTTCACTCATCTCAACTTCGAAGTCGACGTGCAGGAGTGGTGTGAATGGGCGATTCAATCCGATATATGTCCGGAAGTAATCGCATTCATCCGCTTCAAGCCCGAGCTGTTAAGCGCTTTCGATCGCGATGCCAATGCGTTTCCCTCGCCGCGGTCATGGGCCTTTGCCTCGAAAATCTTGAAGTCGGCGCCAGCTGCCGCGATTGAGCATGAGCTCTTCGCCGGCACGGTCGGCGACGGCGCCGCGACGGAGTTTTCCGCGTTTCTCCGCACCTTCCGCGAACTGCCCAATATCGATGCCATTCTCATGAATCCCAATCAAGAGCCTGTTCCGGAGAACGCGGCCGCACAGTATGCGGTTGCGTCCGCTCTCGCTCATTACGCATCCGACACAAACTTCGACCGAGTGTGTACGTATCTTGAACGCATGCCGACGGAGTTCAGCGTTCTGTGTGTTCGCGATGCATCCGTGAAAGAGCCCTCAATACGTCACACCCAGGGCTACACGAAATGGGTCATCGCTAATCACTCCGTTATTGCCTAAACCGCAAATCACTAAATAAGGAGCTTTCCCGCAATGACTACGGTTGCCGTACCGCAACTGTCTCTGTTGCCGCTGCAAATGCCGGCAGTGCCGCTGCCCACCGCTTCTCTTTCGTCACAGGCCATGTTGTGCGCCGTCTCGATCAGCATGTGGTCGGCCCGCAAGTACGACAGGGGCGTGTCAGATGAGATTGCCCGACGCCATAATGCTCAAACCGATGCCGGGCGCTACAACAAGAACTTACTCCCGCGAGATGCTCTTGAGGAGCTCACCAAGATCAGTAGCGAAGCCCGTAATGATCATTACTTCCTGACACTCCCATGGAGCGACGAGGGCTGGCGTGTACTTCCGGCAGCTGCCTACATGGACCATACCAAGAAGATGCGCGAGCATCTGGCACGATTTGAGCCGGCCGTGACTCGTTTCATAGAGCGTTTTCCGGATCTCGTTGCGGAACAGAGCAGAGAGCATAGCCGGCTCGGAACAATGTTCAACATCGCCGATTATCCGGGAATGACGCGCGACGCAGGCGACAGGCTAATCCTCGCCTGTCCACAAGAGCTTCGAGAGAAATTCTCGTTTACGACGGATGTGAGGCCATTGCCTGACGCCGCCGATTTTCGTGTGTCCCTGGGAGATGAAGACCGGCAGCGCATCAAGCGCCAGATCATGGCATCGCTCGAAGCATCCCTGCAGGTGGGAACACGGGAACTGTGGCAGCGTTTGTACAAGGTTGTGCGTCACATGTCGGAGCGTTTGGCCGAGTACAACGCAAGCGAAGAAGGCAAGACGCGCAAAGTTTACGACTCGTGGGTCACCAACATTGTTGAAATCGTGGACGTCCTCCCAAAACTGAATATCACGCGAGACCAGGAACTTGAACGGATGGCCGCTGAAGTTCGTGCGTCCCTTCTGGTAGACCCAGATGAGCTCCGCAAGTCTGAAACCGCTCGTACCGATACAGCCAAGGGCGCCGCAGCGATTGCGGCACGCATGGCTGCCTACATGGGAGTTCCGCCCCCTGAACCGAAATCCATATGACGTCACAGACACCGATCGAGAGAAAGCTGACGAAGGCTCGCACTCAACTCTTATTGAATCAACCGTTTTTCGGTTCGCTCTGTCTCAGGCTCAAGCTCGTGCCTGCCGAGGTTCCGACGATGGCGACGAACGGCAAGCTGATTGTCTATAGCGGCGAATTCGTAAATTCACTGACACCAGCCGAGCTTGAAGGAGTGCTTGCGCATGAGGTCATGCACTGTGCATTGGCACATCATTGCCGGCGAGGAACCCGCGATCCCCTGCTTTGGAATAAAGCTGCGGATTTTGCGATCAATCCAATCATCCTCAACAATGGGCTTGCTCTACCCGCGGACGCGCTGGACCATCCCGCCTACCATGGTTTGTCAGCCGAAGAGATCTACTCGCGGTTACTGCAGGAGGGTAACGACGAAGGCCAACAACCCGCTCCTCCGTCGGGAAGCCACGGTGGGCTGGGTACGAACTCGCCAACCGCACAGCCGCCTCAATCCGGGAGTGGAAATTCGGAGGCTACGGCGTCGGGACCTATTAATAAGGAGGGGAAGCAGACCCCAGTTCACCCTGGCGGGTTTGGAGAGGTCCAAGACGCCACTGACGATTCTGGCAATCGTGCCTCGGAAGCCGAAATCGAACGCCAGCGGCATGAGTGGAACATTGCAGCAGAGCAGGCTGTCAGGTCTTCCAAAGTCTGCGGTCACGAACCTGCTGATGTGGACAGACCTCTCCATGAAGCACGCGAGTCGAAACAGGATTGGCGAGCCATCCTGCGCGACTTCGTTGGGGCCACTAATCCTTCCGATTACCGGTGGTCGCCCCCGAACCGCCGCTTTGTGTCATCAGGCTTATACCTGCCCTCAGTGAACCGCGAAGGTGTCGGAGAGATCGTCATTGGCGTAGATACCTCTGGTTCCATCGGCGACGAAGAATTGAAGCAATTTGCCGGGGAAATTTCCGCGATTTCCGATCAAGCAAACCCCGCAGCCATCCACGTTGTTTACTGCGACGCGGCTGTCCAGGGAACGCAAGAATTTCTCCCATCAGAGCCAGTTGTACTTGAGGCGAAGGGCGGCGGCGGAACGGATTTCCGCCCGGTGTTCGAGTGGGTAGATGCCAAGGGTTTAGCGCCAGTGTGCCTCATCTATCTGACGGACCTGTGCTGCACTGCCTACCCCGTGCCACCAGCCTATCCCGTGCTTTGGGTAACGGACTCAAGACGAATTGCTCCGTTTGGGGAGACGGTGAAAATCACAGCCGATTGAACCTTACGGAACGGAGGGGACATTGGCTCAGGATTTGTCCATCGCAAAGTCCGAACAGTGTGACAAGAGCCGCTTACCCAGCAGACCTGGTTGCGTATTTTTGCAATGTTGCTATGACCTCCCGGGGCAACTGCATTAATGATCTTGTGTATATCGAGTTCAACGAAGCGGAAAAGCGTGTCTATCCGCAACTCGCGGGATGCTACGGAATCGCTATTCAGCGACAACCGGCTAACGGTGAAAAGGTCCAGTGCTTTTTGTTCCAGACCGAATCAGAATTTGATGATGATGTCTTGAATGCTCTTTCAGGCTTACCCGAGCCGCAGGGACCCCTGCAGTAATCCCGATCGATAACAGAGAAGGGAGGAGAATAATGGCTAGACAGAATCCTTCCGCCCCTGACGTTGATTGTTCCGACGTCGTATCTCTTCCTTACGCTCTCTCCGAGTCAAATGGCCTGATCTTCGAATTGCATGAGGGCGGCCAGCCGCGGAGAAAACACCAGATCCCATGGGTCAGGCTCAAGCCAACCGAAGTGCCTGATAAGGGTGCTTCCGATGACCTGTTGTTTCGATAATTTCCGCCTTCCACGAGCACATTTTCCAATACGGAAAGGAGATCCATGGCCACCACTCAAAGACTTGAGGTGCCACAATCGCAGAATCGAGAATTTGGATTCCAAGTGCTCAAACACTCGGCTGCTGATGGGAAATCCGCCTACACCATTGGTGTTTGGGAAGAAGGGGGCCTGCGCTGCATCTGTCATGCCGGATCCTTTGCCACAGTAATGGTCGCTCTGGGCCGCGAATTCGAGGCGGACAGAGTGCAGTGTACGAGTGGTGTTGAATTTCCGCGTTGGTCGGAAATCGCCGACTTAGTCAACCGCCTGGAAAACATCGGCGATGCCGACCGCAAGGAAGCGGCTACCCGCCTCGCAGACTTCCATGTACGGCTGCATAACATCACGGGACAACTTGAAGCTGCACGGGAACGCCTGATAATGATGGGCGCCATTCTTGAGGAAGCAGCCGCGCGCTCGACGGCATTGCCTGATTGCTCAATGGTCGCCATTCCACAACCTGAATGGTTCAGGCTTCTGGGAGTCTACCGCGTGAGACAGGATGGGCTCCAGCTCTACGCAGAACTCCATGCCTTACGGGAAATAGCCGGGATCACCGCTGAGACCTTGAGAACTGTTGATGACTGGATGGGGCACGCTTCGACCCGCGAAGCGGCGATGGATTCGCTGTGGCGCCTCAGGCGACTTCTCGAGAGGGCCGGCTTCAAAATGCCGCTTCAACATCTGGAGTGGCGCGGACAGGTTCTTCGAGCCCTAGAAGAAGCGGGCTTAGGAATTGGTCCCGATGGCGCCATACGAGTACGCCAGCCGAGCGACAAATACTGGCAGCCAGCCACCGGCCGTCTCGCCCGAGAAATTCTCCGAAGCGCCTGACGAGTGAGGGAGGTCCGATCATGCAAACCGCCGCCGAACTGCAAGGAGTCCGTGAAGTGACGGAGTGTGCGATCTCCGGTGCAGCAGCGGGCAAAACACACGGCGATTACTCACCGCCACCCGCTGTGCGGACGCACTTACCCGACGAGCGTTTCTCCATGACCCACAAGTTCAGTATCGGGGGACACGAAGGATATATCACGGTCGGCCTCTATCCGGACCGAAGGCCAGGGGAACTCTTCATCACCATGGCGAAGGAAGGCTCTACCGTATCGGGCCTGATCAGCAGCTTCGCGCAGGCCATCTCGCTCGGCCTACAGCATGGCGTTCCCCTTAAACTGTTCTGTGAGAAATTTGCCCACACTCGCTTTGAGCCGTCCGGATGGAGCGGTCATCCCGATATTCGCCACGCGAGCTCCGTCATGGACTACATTTTCCGCTGGCTGGAATTGAAATTCGGACCGCCGCAGCCTTCATCTGCGGCCCTGCTGCAGCCTTGTGCGGATAAGCCAAACCACACCGCGACGGACGTTCTGGAAACGAGCACCGTGGAATCCCTGGCAGCTTTCAGCGATGCGCCTTCCTGCAAGCATTGCGGTAGCATCACGACGCGAAACGGATCGTGCTACATCTGCACCAATTGCGGATCTTCCAGCGGTTGCAGCTAAACGGTTTAAAACGCTGTTCGGTTTCGCTCTGGGTGTACACCATAAGATGAATTCGGCCCTCATAAGGTGAAACTCGTATCCCCATAAGCGCCGTACTCCGAGCAAGCTAAGTACCTGCTTCTGGCAGACACATTCCTTTCCACGAACGGAGCGCGGCACAACGTTGTGCAGATTGATAGCAGCAGACACTTTCTCAAGTCAAAGAAGGGCAAGAAAGCGGCTTGATTTGGTACTGCTCAATGTGACTTTCAAAGGCAAGGTGTACGCGGGAGGTGTGGCAAGCATTTGAGGCCGGACATTCCATCTCTCACCATCTCTCACCACTGGGGCATCTAGCACGATAGCGGTAGCGTCAACGTCCGGCCCGCGCCCGAAGAATAACATAAGGAGCAAGTGCTTCTGCCGCGACCTCTGAAGGAACCGATTCTGTACCAAAGCACGAGATGGAAACTCATGTAGTTTTGCTTACCTTGTTGCCGAACGAGGACTGACCAGCGCTTCAGATCAGGCGAAGCAAACATCACCCTACCACCAGGCTTCCGAGGGCGGCCCCACCCTGTGTTGTAACGCTCGTTCTTGAACTTCCCCAAAAAAGGAGTCTTTATGGAAATTCGCGGCAAAGTTGATGCCGGAATCTTGCAAAAGGCAGATCGCCTTTTCCGGAATGACGACAGGGGTATCTTTATCGAAATACTGCAAAATGCCAGGCGAGCTGGCGCAACCACGGTCGAGGTGACCATCCATCCGACCGACGGGGAGGAGAATTCCAGCACTGTTTCCGTGATGGACAATGGAGCCGGGATCGACGACTTTCAGGACTTAGTAACCTTAGGCCGATCGGGATGGGACGCACAGACGCAGAAGACGGAAGATCCGGCCGGCATGGGACTGTTTTCGCTTTGCCAGTCTGGCGTTGAAATCAGTAGTGGTAGTCGAAGCGTGACGATCTCCCAAGACGTGTTTCTAGGAAATGCCACCGCCGAAGTGACCGACCACCCTTACGTCGCCGGCACGCGGTTGCGGTTTACTCGTTCATCCAATCACCAAAGCCTGAAAAATGCGCTTGAGGCTGTATCTCGATTTGGTCCACTCGACGTTCGTGTTAACGGCGAGTCCCTTCAACGCTATGACTTTTTGGAAGGAGCGATTCATCGAGAAATCATCGATGGTATTGAGATTGGATTCGCGATCACGTTTTCGCACCAGGTTGGCATTCACCGGCCTGAAAACTGGAACTTTTATGGAGCCCTCATCGAGGAACATTTTCCGCCTTTCTTTGGCTTTCTCGATCCAGGTCGAGCGAATTCGGAATCGCGCCTGAATGCCAGATTCAATGTCCTTGAGACCGGACGCATCAAGTTGCAGTTACCTGATAGGCGAAGCGTCATCCGAAGCGATTTCCTGACCGCTTTTGAACGAAAGGCCCGCGCCGCTGCCTACCGCTGTTTTCAAAAGCAAGCGCAACATGCTCTCACGTTCGCACGCTGGAAAGAGGCACGCGACCTGGGAGTGGTTTTGCCCGAGGCTGCCCGCCTGCTTACTAACTGGACAGTGCCCGCGCGGGACGACGCGATCGAACCACTATTCGGATACGGAGAGAAAGAAATCCTTTCGAATCTCGACCGAGTATTACTCGTCAAGTCTGCCCTCGAAAACGAATACACGCTGCAGGCAGCACTTCATTCCGGGGCAACACTTGATTTTCTTCTGTACGAGGAAAAACCTGAGTTTCGAGGTTACTCCTGGTACGACGCGCTTCCGTTGCTGGTGAATGCTGCGGTTCTGGTTGACGGTATACCTTTCGCCGAATGCGAACCCGCTGCCAAGAATAACCGACCGAACCAAATTGAAGTGGTCGTGAGAATTGAACAAATAGGAGAGAAGGCGAAGAGTCTCCCGCTGCCCGCTCTTGTCCATGTCGATGAAGAACAAGTCAACGACCTCTCCTTTGTCGTCGTAAAAGACAGCCCATGGGATAAGTCCGGGGCTCGGCCATTCTGGCTCGCCGATTTTCTAATGTGGGCGACTTTTCAATCGTCCGATGATTTGGAGTGCGACAGCTGGCAAACCCAACGAGACTACTACGAGGGTTTCATAGAGGAAACTCTGAGCGACTACTTCGAAGGCCCGCGCAGCTCGCTTCTATTACAGCTCAATCGCTTTCTCGGTTCTGGCATTGGCCAACAGGCCACGCGTCTTGGAGTGACCGAAATCAAGCTCAGCCGGCCGATACCTGAAGAACACCGGTGGAATATTGAGCTCACCGGAGGCAGTAAAGAGGAACCTCCAGGCGTCAGCAATTGAAGACCAAACTTGCAGACCTTCAGCTTCCATGACCTCACCTGCCTCAACTTCCGCGCCCCTTTGCGTTATTGAACTTGAAACAACCATCATGAGGAGATGCAACTGTGAGATTTGTTCAGGGCCGGCCTGGCGAGAATTACCACACCGATGATGACGCCAGGATCTATTTTCGACGCACCGCAGACGGAGCACCGACGCACCTGCGATGTGTGGGCATGGGCTTCGCCTTGTCCGCACATAGTGACGCAGAGTTTGAGGTGGAGTTAGCGCCACTGGAGCTGATCGGAGTCGGGACCTTCGGAGCCGGACGGCCTACAAGGGCTGGGTCTAACACGAAGTGGACCGGCGACTCCCATAAGTACGGCGTCTACAAACATCGCGGTTCCTTGCTCATTTTGGAGTCGCACGGAGGCGGCGAGCAAGGCTACTACGACCGCTTCAGCCACGCTATTGAATTGTTCGATGAACTCTGCACGACTTTGCCGCCAGAGCGGATTTGGGACATCTGTCATCTGATCGCGACCACCCAGAATCAGGCTTATCGCAAAGGCCGGCATGAGATGGCCATGCTTTTCCTCCAAAATCGCCTTAAACGAAGAAAACGCCACGGTCACTATCGTCTCGAAGTTCTCCCCGAGAGCACAGTGCAGCCCACTGCCCACATTGTTGCCTCGCAGTAAATCCAACAACGAAGCGATCCGTTTCAACGCAATTTAGCTTGCGGTTGCTCCTTCTCGGCAGCACAGAAGGCAGGTCTATTCTCCCTTTTTGAGCCGATGTGACCTTATGTGCTGCTGAGAAGGCGCAAGCCGAATAGGACGGCGAAAAACGCCGAGGAAGGAATAGAAGAAATGTTTTCAGAGCTGCTGCCTTTGATTCATCACCGGCCTCTCACCATCACCGTGGCGGCGTTGGCCGGGGGGAAAATCAGGGTATGCGTTATCCCGCAAAGCATCAAGTCGGACGAACACGTAAACGATAAAGCCGGCGGTCACAAAGAGGTGAAACAGATCCCGGACGAGGGGATCAAGGCCCTTACGACGCCGTTGTCCCTTGAAGGAACGGCCGCCGAACTCGACGCTGGAATGCCCGAGCAACTCATCAAGTTCGCGGAAGCGCATGTCTCCCTCCATGATGGACTCGAACGTGCGATGACCGAGATCGCCCACGGAGTCCAGGCCATCGAAGACCGCAATAGAGCCAAGTCTGCCGCGAAGACTGCTACGAGCAAAGAAAAAGGTTCGAGCAAAGAGAACGCGCAGTCCACCCAGCAATCGAAAACCACCCCAGAACCTGAAACGCCGATGAATTTGCCGCTTGCCTGGTGCGCTCCCTCGACTATGAGCGTAGCGTCGACGCCAAGTCAACAGGACGCGGCTCCATCACAGGCGATTGAAGGCGGAAACCCGGAAGGAGCCAGTTAGATGATCACTGCCACACCGCTTGAGCGCGTCTTTATTTTCAACGGGGCAAAATTGCCCGATCCGGGGCCTTCGCTGACGATTGAGGAAGTGCGCTCCATGTATGTGAACACCTACCCTGAGCTGGTTACAGCGAGCATAGAAGGCCCAGCCCCGATCAGCGGCGCAATGCAGTACACCTTTGTACGGGCGATTGGGGCCAAGGGATGAGACGGCTTAAGCGGGGGACGCCGAAACGGCGCGTCACTCGCGGAGAACGCGACCAGCTAGGCGAGATTTTGTATGCGCTCGATTGCGTCATCCGAGATGATGGCCAAGCAAGTACGCCAATTGAGGAACAGTTACGACTATGCCCAGGAGCCTTCAAAGTCGGGGAGTTGGTCGGCAGGATGTGCGACAACCTGAAGTACGGTCGCGAATGCGGAGGGCGCATATTGCCGCCAGCCGGACTCGTGCTACCTCCCTTCACCTGATCGGCAATGCAGCGACGACCACTATTCCCACGCTCAAAGGCATTCCGTGTCGTTTTTGTAGCCGATGGGACCAACAACCCGCAGCTGCGTTGGGAAAGAGCCTGCTTCGACTGGGCATCTGCCAGCCTGAGGACTGGACCGGCAATGCCGTCGATTTCGTGGAACGCGGCTTCCAGCGTTTCTGTAAAGAGAATGGCTCTGAAGACGCGAGCGAAATCTGGCAGGGCACCGTCTGGATCACGGACAGCCTATTCCGGATGAGCGAATTGGAGTATTACAACTCGCGCGCCGAGACGGATGCTCCCGCCGATGCACTCTTTCTGCTCGCAGAGTATGAAGCCGCCGCCTCTATTCCTATCCAAGCAGCATTGATGCATCTGGAGCGCGAGGACCCGCTGCTCCCTTCGGCTTTCTATTTCGCATTTGTTTACTCTCTCTACCCGTGGATGCGGGTCTATGACTACACCGACGCCTGCTTTCATGCCGAAATGATGATGGAGGATCTTGGAGAAGAGGAACTCAAAGAATCCTTTTATCCGCAGATTGCTCCCAGCGTGCCCAAGTGCTTGCCGCCGCCTTCGAACGCGACTAGCGGACGCAGTGTTGTCAAAGCGGCGAAATTCTTAAAGAAAAGAAGTGGAACTCTTCGGCGCTCCGCCGCGCGGAACCTCGTGCAGGACGTGCTCGAAATGTACTCGCAGTCGAAGGGCAAACAACATCGTTGGCCTTCTCAACTTGCTGAACAGATACCCGGGCTTGAGGATTTCCTGTCGGACGCGGACGATTGCGGACCCGGATGCGCGATCACATGGCACGAAGACGATGCTATTAGCGCCGCCTTCGATGACGAGATGCAATATCTCGGCCAGAATGCTCCCATGCAGCCTTGCATGCTGCTGCGCATCAGGCTGAAGCAACAGGCACGCCAACTCGACAAGGAAGTGAGGCAAGCCTTCGATCATGTAGGCGCAATGCTCCGCTCGCTTCGCGTCGGAGCCAGGATCGTAAGCCGAATCAGAGAACTCAACGATGAACATCTCCGTGAACATCGGAAGAAGTCAGGATTACAAGCTCAGCCGTGCCCTGCTGGTATACGGAACGAGTGATTACAACGGTTTTCCCTATCGCCATCCTTTTCTTACTGTCCATGAAGTCGTTCACCAGGGTGACACCGCCCGCCTGGCTGCAGGACAATTGGTCACGCCGGACCTGCTGGCGCAAATCATGGCGGGCCTTGGGCGTTCGATACCGCTCGAAATATTGCCCGAGCGCGTACTGGTACGGACGACGGACACCATTGTCTGGTGGATGCCGGCGTGCGAACGAGTTCTCTTCTTCAGCGACCGTGCTGATGCGACATTGATCGCAATGAATGGTCAGCGCTACCCGCAGCCGCCACTTGTCTTTAAGGCGTCTGGTTCACGACTCTGGGTGCGCGCTTTAAAAGACAACGCACGCCCACATGCCAACACCATCATGCACATTGCTCCCTATTGGAATTGTGATGATCGTGGGAATGTGTGTACCGGTTCGATGAGGATTCCAAAAGAGAAGTCCGTTTCTGCCATTGATACTTGGGAGATTTCATTCTTTCAAAGCGAGTTCACGCATGCCGGCGCGGGACGCCAGAAGCCAACAGATCATCCGCATGGAGTCGTTGGGCTGTGGAAGTCCCTTCGTAACGAAAAGATGTTTCCGATGCGATATTTGGTGCCATTGAAAGAAACCCTGGCAACGTTTGTGAATCCAAATGAGCCCACAACCCACGCCCAATAGCACACTCGAACACCTGCTGCCCGGTAAGCTGCTTGAGAAACCAGTTCAGGTGACGGTTGCCGGATGCGGAGGAACCGGCGCCGCGATAGCGGCCGGGCTTCCACTTCTGCACCAGGCGATGCTTGCCTTCGGCCACCCGCACGGTCTGGATGTCTGTTTTGTCGATGCGGACAAGATTTCGGCTACGAACTGCGTTCGGCAACCCTTCTGCGAGAACGAGATTGGGTTATACAAGTCGACTGTACTGGCCACGCGCATCAACCTGTTTTATGGCCTTGGCTGGAGAGCTTCCACTTGCTTTGTCGATGAGGGCTGGCGTAACTGCAGTGATATCCTGATCAGCTGCGTGGACACGCGAAAAGCGCGACATTCTCTCGTCCGTACGCACGCGTACCACTCCTGTCGGTACTGGCTGGATATCGGCAACAACGCCACAAACGGCCAGTTCATTCTGGGACAACCAGACAATGAGATAAACGGGAAGACTCCGGGCCGCCTACCTACAGTGGCGGAATTATTCCCCGAAATCATCGACCCCAGTCGTGATGAGCGGGACAGCCTACCGTCCTGCAGTGCCGTTGAGGCGCTCACAAGACAAGAACCATTCATTAACCAGAGCCTTGCGAATCTTGCACTCGCCATGCTTGCCCGGCTTTTTCATCATGGCCGTCTTCCTTATCACGGAGGTTTCGTCAACCTAGCGACGGGCGTGTGTGCCGCGATTCCCGTGAACCCGGCGGCCTGGCAACGTCTTTTCGAAGCCAATCAGACGGCTCCTGCAGCACCTGTTCGTACGCGCGCTCCGCGACTTCGTGTGGCCAACAAGTCTCGGGCATGCCGCCGCAACAGGCGAGACTTATGAAGTCTCCGAAATGGGAAAACTCATGAAGTTCCTGAATTATTACCTTCACTGCCGTAACCAATGGACCGACGAATGGAACTGCATGTGTAACGATCAATGTCCGATCTGTCATGCGAAGGATATTGAGCCGTACCAATCGCAAGAACTCAACGGCGACGGCACTCTCGGCGACATCATTCGGCATGTACCTACTGACTGGATTCCGGAACAAGGTTGGCCGGACGGAAATGCTCGGAGCGACACCCCCCAACGTAATCTCTCTCATGCAGCTCGATGGGTACGCCGTGCCGGCAAATTCATCCTGGAAACGGTAAGCAGCGACTAAACGGCGCGGACGCTCCTCGACCAACTCACCCACCTGAAAACATCAACCGGAAAGGAAAGCCCATCGAGGCTTATCTACTCTTCATGCACGAAGCAATTGCCCGAACGCCCGATATCCCTCCTGCGCCCACGCAAGCCACAGACGAAACCATGGAGTTTGCGGTCACTAGAAGGGATTTGCTCGAAGAACTGGCGCATATTCAAAGTGTGGTAGCCAGCAGGACGACGGTCCCGATCTTATCGAATCTGTTGGTGCAGGCAACGGGTGCCGTCCTGCAGCTCACAGCCACAGATTTGGACATTAGCCTGCGCACTGCCTGTCCCGCTGTGGTCAAGAAACCCGGAGCGTGTTGCATCCCGGCGCGCAAACTGTTCGATTACGTGAAGCTGCTTCCGGAGAAAGAGCTCACGATCAAAAGCCTGGAAAACAATTGGATTCAAATCCGCAGCGGGCGCTCGAACACCAAAATGGTTGGGCTGCCAAGATCCAGTTTTCCCGCTCTTCCGCTGTTTCCCAGGGAGGCGGCCATCGCTTTAGATGCCGATGTTCTCCGGAATCTGATTGCGAAAACCATCTTCTCTATCTCGCGGGAGGAATCCCGGTACACGCTGAACGGTGCGCTGCTCGTACTTCGACCTCGAGATATGGCGATGATCGCGACAGATGGGCATCGTCTGGCCAAGGTCGAGTACAAAAGGCAGACTTCACCGGTGCTCCAGGAGGACGAGGTCAAGATCTTGATTCCCCACAAAGCTCTGAGTGAGGTGAGCTCGCTGTTATCCTCGTCACCGGTTGGTCAAATCCAGTTCGCAAAGGATGACTCCACATTATTCTTTGTGGTTGGGAATCGCCTGTTGACCTCGCGGCGGCTCGTCGGAAGCTTTCCCAACTATGACGCCGTTCTTCCTCGCGATATCAGTAGCACTGTGGTGCTTGCCAGATATGAGCTCTCTTGCGCGATCCGGCGCGTCGCGGAATTTTCTGACGAACGATCGAATGCGGTTCGAATCCGGCTGAGCAAGAACGAATTGACGATTTCCTCTTCCAACGCGGAGACCGGCGAATCGGAAGACAGTGTCCCTACCGCCTACACGGGTGACCAGGCGATCATTGGATTCAACTCGCAATATCTGCTCGATTTCCTGAAAGTGGTTGAGTCGGCGAATGTCCGCTTCGGGTTCAAGAGCACCCAAACCGCATGCGAATTAACGCCGGATGAAGCCGATTCGGGCGATTGCAGGTACCGCTACGTGTTAATGCCGATGAGAGTTTGAAAAGGTAAAAGGCGGTTTTTCCCTTCCTTAGCCAGCAGCTTGGCACTATGGTTGTGCTGTGGCGAAATAGTCTTTATAAAGGCGAGCGCCGAAACACTTTCACAAGGTTAATGTCACATCCATTCGAAAGTTCGCCGACGGAAGCTCGCTAGGGCTGACAAATATTTTGCCGATCTCCATCGGGAGATTCAGGCTTTCCTGTACGAATACGAAAGAGTTGCCGAACCTCATCCGACAAAATCGGGCCATGTCCTTGAAAAGATTCGGATGACCAACCCAATCCCGGACAGTATCGCGGATTTGACTGCGGATATTGTCATTACTCTGCGAAGCGGACTCGACAACCCTGGCCACTCCCTACTAGCCGTCCTCAACCAGTTTGGCTGCACAGGCCAGCGCGTCTTGTTGGCAATAGAGGCAGAGGCTCGACGGCTCAAAATCGTGCCCTGAGACGACTTGAAACCTGCTATAATGTAGCTACGTTGCTACATGGGAAGGGAGCGAGTATGGCCATTACCAAACTGTCAAGTCGAGAATTCAATCAGGACACAAGCAGAGCGAAGAGAGCTGCAAAACGCGGTCCAGTCTTTATCACGGACCGGGGACGTCCATCCCATGTGCTGCTCACGGCCGAGGAGTATCAGAGGATTACCCAGGGCGAGAAGAATGTTGCCGATCTGTTGGCGATGCCGGAAGCTGCGGAAATCGACTTTGACCCGCCGCGCCTCATGGGAAATCTTCAGGAAGCACCGGATCTTTCCTAATGTATCTCCTCGATACCAACGTAGTTTCTGAATTAAGAAGAGCCAAGAGAGCTCACCCAAGCGTCAGAAAGTGGGCTCAAACGTTTCCCGCTGCGAGCCTCTACTTGTCTGTAATTTCAATCCTCGAATTAGAAATAGGAATTCTGCTCGTGGAACGGCGCGATCGGAAGCAGGGCGAAATTCTTCGCGCCTGGATGGATGGGCATGTCTTACCGACGTTCGGCAGCCGCATTCTCGCGATCGATACGGCTGTGGCCCAGCGCTCCGCAGCCCTTCATATTCCGAATCCTCGCTCCGATCGGGACGCGCTTATTGCGGCGACGGCACTTGTTCATGGAATGACAGTTGTAACCCGAAATGTGAGCGATTTTGAGCCGATGGAGGTAACGGTGGTCAACCCTTGGCAATCGTGATCAGGGCCGAAAAGGGTCTTCAAGGGCACCAGTTGCACACTGGCTTGCCCCATGCAAAAAGGGGGTTTCCCCGCGACTCAAGTTCGAGTGTGGGCCGAATGAGGATTAAGCCCACAATTCAGATAACTGGTACGACGCGAAGACAATTCCAGTCTGAACGAAGGCAAAGCCTGTCAAACAGCCGCGACTAAGCTGAAAGTTTCGAATGGTCGGCCATCGAAATCAGATCCTGTATAAAACTTCAAACTCTAAAGGAAGAGGAATGCAAACCTGCTTTCATTGTGGGAAGGAGCTGCGTTATATTCTCGATTTGGACACCGGCGCCAAAGCTGTGATGCACGTGGCGCCGAATCTTTGCCTGCAGCCGGCCGAATTTCTGATCGATATCGCCACAGCCGCCAATGATTCAGAGTTCCTGTTGTTAATAGCCAGCGAAGTCAATCGCTGCCGATCTGGCTCGGCGGCCTAAAGCATAAAGTTGCCGTTCGGCAACACTATGTTATGGGCTCCCTTTTTATTTTCTGATAAAAGATCGCTCCGCAATGCAAAAAGCTTCGTGAGAAATCTAAAGTACCGGTTCAGGATCCTCAAAATGCCATACACACGCCGCAGACTCGGCTCCAGCGTCTTCGAAGCGACACAAAGTATGGTTTAGGTGTCACACCCGGGGATAGCTGAGCGATAGGCCAAGCCCTTATCGCTCATTATTCGCCATAATGTGAGCGATAGAAAATCGGGCTATCGGCGCTATGCCTCCTACAACCTCAGCGGCCGTTGCGATCCAGAATGGATGGTGGCCCCACCTTGCGGGTAGCCTCATGCCACTGTGTGCTATACCCCGCTTCGTAATCCTTCAACCCCAGGTTCAATTCGCCGAAAGGCGTCCCTCAATCCCTCATGCCCACAGACTTTGTTCTGCATTCTTTGAATACCCAGGCCACAGGCGTGTGTTATGTTGTCACACCACAGAACGCTCGCGCACTTTGCTGGATGATCGCACACACTCTGCCATCACAGCGACCACAACACACAATCGCGCAGCTCGACCTGGATTCTCTACTCGTGTTCTTCCAGGAAGCTGAACTAGCAAAACTGAGCTTTGACGACAATTCCAATCGTGAATGGAATCGCATAACGTTAATCCCCGGACAGCCGGTCCTAGCGCGCTTTAGTGGTCCACATTCCGACCAAATCAAAGCGCTCTTTGAGACGGACACCATCCCCACATCTTTTGATTCCCGCAAGCCACGACATGACGTCCTTTCTGCGATTCAACGTGAGAACCCGACCGCCATCGTGAGCTGGGAATAGAAGCGGGCATGAGTCCCTGAAGCGCGGGGCACATGGAAAACTCGTCATTCACTTTCGTTGTCGAGCCAGGGGCTTTCCCCCAGAAATTCTTTGCGACATAGCACGGTCTCATTTGCGAGGCTGCGATGACAACTGCGGCATGGTCCACCCTATCTCGATTTCGAATTCATAACACCACGCTCATCCATCCCCGCTGATTCTTCCAAACACGCCATACACATGATGACTGACACACTTAATCCCGAATTCGTTGAAGGCATGCGCCGGCTCATTCAGCAGATGGTCACAAGCCTTGCTGCGGGTGAACGCTTCGATAATCCGAAGTTCACCGCGCTGGCAGACGATGCCTTCGGAGGCACGCGCACGCAAGGCGTCTATACCTGCCGAGACGCCTACGACGCGCTTGAAGCGGCAGTTAACAGGTTCTTGCTTGAGGGCAAGGCACAAGATTTCATGCAGGCTGGTGCGGACGCTTTTCCAGCTCTGCGCGCGTTGATAGAGCAGCTACCGACACAGACCGACCGGACAGCGGAGCAGACCGAGCTTCAACAATTTTCCACTCCACCAACGATTGCTTTCCTTGCAGCAAAAGTACTGGGGGCGCGGCCCGAAGACACGGTTCTCGAACCTTCAGCAGGAACCGGGAGCCTCGCCATCTGGCCGCATGCCCTTGGCTTGCGAGTTGTGTGCAACGAGATCAGCCAGCGCCGACGTACCTTACTCGAAACACTTGGATTTGAAAGCTACAACCTGGATGCCGAGATTATTCACGATGTCCTTCCTGACTTGGTCCAGCCGACAGCGGTCCTCATGAATCCGCCATTCAGTGCGACAGCAGGAAGGGTGGAGCAACACCACTCGAGATACGGACTCCTGCATGTCGAAAGCGCCCTGAGGCGGCTCGAAGAAGGCGGCCGGTTGGTGGCGATCCTGGGAGAGAGTGTCAGTTTTCACCGCCCGGCAATGACTCCCTGGTGGGAAAACCTGATGGCCGAGTACACGGTCCGTGCCAATCTCGGGATCGATGGCAGAGAGTATGCGAAATACGGCACTGCGAATGACGTTCAACTTATTGTCATCGATAAGATCGGCCCGACGACCGGCAAAGGCTGGAAATCCAAGTTAAACAGCATCATCTGGGGCAGCACCGAGTGCGTCGAAGAGGCCTCGTCTCGTCTAGAGAAGTTGCCGCCCCGAGCGAATCGTCAGCCGGTATCGGCATCCGCTGCAGGAACGAAAGCCCACACCCCACTATTCGTGCCGTATGTACCGGCAAAGCTAACTGGAGGCTCACCCCATCCCGCAGTAATTGTGGAATCTACGTCCATGGCGGCGGTTGTTCCCCCCGATATTACTTACCGACCTCGGCTACCGGTCGAAATTGTCAAAGAAGGCAAACTCTCAATCATCCAATTGGAACGGGTGATCTACGCCGGGCAGCGCCATGAGCAAAGACTGCCGGATGGATCTCGCGCCGGTTTCTACGTAGGTGACGGGACCGGAGTCGGGAAGGGAAGAGTCCTTGCCGCGATCATCCTGGACAACTGGTTTCAAAACCGGCGTCGCGCCATCTGGTTCTCGGTCAACAATGACCTGCTTGACTCGACCCGGCGTGATTTGCGTGATCTGGGAGTAGACGTCCCCCTCGCAAAGATCAATGACGATCCCGCGGCCGGCGATATCAGCTTGCGTTGCGGTGTCATCTTCAGCTCCTACGGGTCCCTGATCGCCACGGCGAAAAATGGCGCCAGGAGGCTGGACCAAATTCAGCGTTGGTTAGGACCTGATGGCGTAATCATCTTTGACGAGGCGCATAAAGCGAAGAACGCACTTGCCGGCGGTCGCGGCGAGCCGACACTCACGGGTCAGGCTGTGATTGATCTGCAGGATGCCACTCGCAATCCCGATTATCGTGTCGTGTATTCATCGGCCACCGGCGCGACAGACGTACGCAACATGGCGTACATGACCAGACTTGGCCTTTGGGGAAAAGGGACCAGCTTTCCGGACGGTTTCAAAGACTTCATGGAGGACATTGATAACGGCGGCGTCGGCGCCATGGAAATGGTGAGCCGTGACATGAAAAGTCTCGGCATGTATTTGTCGGGATCGATCTCGTTCGGAGTATGCCCTACAAGCGGAAAGGCGGTGGAATACCGAGAAGTCATCCATCGACTCACGGACGAACAGAGATCGATGTACAACCATGCCTCTCAAGCATGGAAGGTCGTGCTGCAGAATATTGA
This sequence comes from Candidatus Angelobacter sp., assembly GCA_035712465.1. Classification (GTDB taxonomy): domain Bacteria; phylum Acidobacteriota; class Terriglobia; order Terriglobales; family Acidobacteriaceae; genus Angelobacter. The sequence continues at coordinate 54,788 of DASTAS010000034.1, read as the reverse complement.
AAAGGCTTTGGACATTACCAATGCGAGTTCACGCGCGCGAGGCCGGGCGCTTACCAAGTTCTGGGGCGATCATCAACGCTTTTTCCGGCAAATCATCTGTTCATTCAAAGTGCCTACCGTGATTGCCGAGGCCGAGGCTGCTCTGGCGCAAGAGAAGTCGATTGTCACGTCCCTGGTTGGCACAGGGGAAGCAAGGACGAAGGACCAGATTGCCAAAGCCATTGCAGAAGGCGGAAGTCTGGAGGATCTGGACTTCTCTCCTCGCGAAATTATCGGCAAGCTCATTGAGCGAGGCTTCCCCACGGCGCTTTACCGGGATGAGACCGACCCCGTGAGCAAGAAGATCATTAAAGTTCTTGTAACCGATAAGGAGGGACATCCGATCCAGAGCAAGGAAGCGCTGAAACTGAGGCAACGATTACTCGACGGACTTTCCGCGTTGCACCTTCCTGAAAACCCGCTGGACCAACTCGTTAATCACTTTGGCGAATTCAATGTTTCCGAAATCACCGGCAGAAGCCGGCGGCTTATCCGCGACAAGAGAACCGGGGAGACGCATTATAAGAAGAGAGCCCCGGAAGGCGTGGCCATGAACCGCGTCAACGTTCATGGCATGGAGCAGTTCCAGGCCGGTAATACCCGAGTGGCCATCATTAGCGATGCTGGTTCGATCGGAATTTCGCTGCACGCATCCAATCGCGCACCTAACCGCCAAAGACGGGTGCATATCACTCATGAACTCGGTTGGAGCGCGGACAAACAGATGCAGTGTTTCGGGCGAACTCACCGCAGCGACCAGGCCATCCCGCCGGAATACGTTTTGCTGTCCACAGAATTGGGAGGAGAGAAGCGTTTCAGCTCCACCATTGCACGCCGGCTTGGGAGTCTGGGCGCGCTGACCAAAGGAGATCGCGGCGCAGCGGACAACGCCGACTGGGCGAGGTATAACTTCGAAACCGAGCAAGGGAAAGCCGCCCTCAGTTTGCTCTTTCGCCGTATTACCACCGAAGGCGCCCCGGTACCGGGTCTGCTCGACCCGAAACAGACGCTGCGCGATATTGGTTTGCTGGTTTGTCGTGATGGCCGGGAAGAGGTTCGTGACGAGGATTTGCGCAATGTCCCGCGATTCCTCAATCGCATTCTGGCCTTAGGCGTTGAAGATCAAAATGCACTGTTCGACTACTTTGCAGAACTCTTCGATCAAACGGTGAGCTACGCGAAGGCGAATGGGACCTTCGATGCCGGTGTCACTGACATCCGGGCTCTGGCGATTCGTATCGCGAAGGAGCCACGGGTTGTCCATATGGATCGGGTCACGGGGGCGGAGACAATCCTTTACCCACTCCAAGTTGATCGCTGGAGCAACCGGTTCTGATTATCTACGATGAGCCCTCCTCATCTGGCAGAATCATGACCTTGAGGAGTTCCGATGCCGAGCACAAGAGCGGAACCGTCGTATCAATATTCTTGCCTTCTCATGCCCGCGTACTCCGAAAATCGGGACCTTCCGATGCCGAGCCTGCCGCGTAGGAAGAGTCCGTGAATGCGTGCCTTCTGCCGGATGTTGTAATTTGCGATGTAGTCATGCGGGATAGGAATGGAATTGAGGTTTGCGGCAGAATTAGGCCGGATATCCCACTTGTCAAATTATTCTTTATTCTGTTTTCAGGTCGGAGCTACCAATGAATTGCTGCGAAATGCCGAGTAGAGGGATGTGGTTGGAACTTGCCTGCGAAACTGGTACGTCCAAGCGGGCCTCTTGGCGAAGCTGTCTCCGTTGCACCCGGTTTAACGCCCGACACACCAGCTATCAGATTTGAAAGCCGAAGTGAATCCCATTTCGGATCAATGTGGGAGCGAGCATTATTCCCCCGAAGTTGTTTTTCCGAAGAGCTTTTGAAAAAGATCGAGCAATTCTTTCGGCTCGTAAGACGAGACCTGGTGATCAACTCCGTTGCAGTTCGAAGTATACCCGGCCGGAGACACCAGGACCACCGGCACAGTTGGGGCACTGGTCTTCATTTGCCGCACAAGTTCCGAGCAGTCCATATCGCGGACGTCCACGTTCAAGACGATGGCATCAACATTAGGAAATCTACGCAGTGTCGCAACCGCTTCAGTCCCACTGTAGCAGGTTAGAACATTGAGCTTTGCCGTTTCCAGCAACAACTTTCGGGTCGAGATGCTTCCTGCATGTTCAGGATCAACCACGATAAAAGCCGGCCGATAATTCTTCGCGTCTGGTTTCCACATTTCCTCAGTTTGCCCCGTGCGCATCTCGCATGTACTCGTCCCCCAGGAGACTCTCAACCCTTCCAACCTGCTTTTGGAAGCCTTTCTAGCGACTCGGGTTGGTTCCCCAGAGCCGAACAAAGCAAACCTTACAACAGTGAGAAATACCTTGATTTTTCGAAACGGGAGCCGCCTTCCTGCGCGGTTTTTCTCAACGCGATTCGAGTGAGAATACGGACGGTGCGGCAATTCCTCTTCCCACTCTCCCAACTTCCGAGCAATGTGACGAAGAAGCACATTTGCTGCTCCTGGCTTCCTCGTTTGGGGAATTTCGGTTCTCCCGCATAGGCAGATATGATATTTAATCTAGCGAACTCGACATTTCCTCCTTGCCTGCGGTTTTGGGGAAGGGTAACCGTTGAACACGGCGGTATTCGATGACAGAGACCAGCAAGAGCACGACGATTCTGTGCGTGGATGATGAAGCTGTAGGTTTGTCCGTTCGAAAGCTGCTTTTCGAATCCGAGGGATATTCTGTTTTTACCGCCGAGAATGGTTCAGAGGCATTAGCATTGTTTTACTCAGAGCGAATTGATGTCGTTGTTCTCGATTACATGATGCCAGGAATGAATGGCGATGTCGTTGCTGAGGAAATGAAGCGGCGCAGGCCGGCGGTCCCAATCCTCATGCTCTCCGCCTATGTTGACCTTCCAGGTGAAGCCCTTCGCTGCGTGGACAAATACATCACGAAAAATGAGCCGCCTCCGGTTCTGTTGGACACTGTTGCAGAACTCTTGAACCGAAGACAGAAGGGCATTTCTCGAGTCGCCTTGTAGAATTGATCGAAGCAGTATGCGCGACTCCGGGCGGGGACCGCAAGAACCAGGGGGAGTGCTTCGCCCATAAAGGCTTGTGCTTGTGCTTTCACTCATCCACTACGGAGTTTTACTTAAGCGGTGGGAAGTTACCAACAGTTCGCCGCAATGTCTTTTCCAGTGCACCGTCATAAATCCGTGATTCTCTGTTGTGTGAATCACTGCAACATGATCCGAATCGCGATGCCGGCAACAGAGAACAGAAAAAACCACAGTCGCGATCAAGCGTCTTTCGAATGAAACGGTAATGGTGTCGCGCTTGGCAAAGGGGAGAAAGCCACGACTATTGCCATAGTGAGAGAGCCCGCTCATGATCTCCCAACCGTCGCTTAACATGCTGGCGATGTGCTTGTCCATCGTTTGCATACTTGGGAACATGCGCTGGCCCTAGTATTTCCCCGTCCAATTTCTCTCGTAGGTAAAGATTTCACTTTCTTCATGGCACCTTGATCAGCATTTTTCATTCATATGGTAAGACGCGTAAATCGGAGCATCAAGACCTCTGAAACTTGAGTAAAACCCGAATGCTTCCCAAATCGGAACGCTCTCAAACACATGAGGCCGGTGCGCCGTCGCAGTGTGTGCAGTGTCGGCGATATCCTCGCGACAGCTAGGAACGAGAAGTACAAAGAGTTTGCTTTTGCCCAGCGCCGATTTTGTCAGAACGCTTAGAACGTCCGCGCATTCGCGCATTACGAGGTCCCGGACAGAAGTGATTAGGTTGATTAGTCAGCACCGCACAACGCTGCTAGCGAAGAAAGGGCGGGCGAATCGGAGTTACATTCACGTCGCATATTGGCACTTGCTCTGAATGGGCCTTCCTCGATCTTAAGATAGTGAAGTTCCGATGCAAACCAGGCGGCACTTGGAACTGAGATTAAGGAATGTGAGCCAGTGTGCTTGCCGCGATTGAGGATGATCCAAAGGGCACGGAACGAGTTGCTTTCACGCCGAATTCACTTCCAGTTCGGGGTGCTTTGAGGGCAACTGCTTCGCAACGGAAGTACATCTCAGCAATGCAAGGTTGAGAGTTCGCGGCACCACGAGATCGAAGACTTCAGTGTCTTCCTAAATCGACGATCTCGTTGTCGCGAGGCTCATGTAAAGTTCCCCAGAGAGAGCGAGTTGTTTTGGGATATGTCAGGAAATGGCAATGGCATTTTTTCAAGTCTCTCCCGCCGACAATTGCAAGTCGCGGAACTGGCAGCGTGTGGATATTCCAATCGCGAAATCGCCTCCGAACTGAAAATAACCGAGCAGATCGTAAAGAATGTACTGCACTCGGTGTTTGACAGAGTTGGCGTATGGAACCGGGTGGAACTGGCAATCCGTTTCCCGAAAAGCTTGGAGTGGGCGCGCGCGGAACTGAATCGTCCAGGGGAACCTCTTCAATGTAAGACTCTCGACAGCAAAGTCGTATTCAATCATCTCAGTAAAACGCCCGAATCTGGAATGGAACTTCGCGACCTGCTTGCGGATACTGAGTTTCCGCTCCGAAAACGGCGACCGCGTCAAGAAAGTTGCATTGCCGACGCCTACCGAATTATGGCACATGTATTCGCCGATAATCCTGACGTGATACTTCAACATCTGGTGGATGCTGCTACCACCTTTTGTGGTGCCGACAGTGCTGGGATCAGCTTGGAAGAGGGCGACGAGAAGGGGCCGCGAAGGTTTCGCTGGATAGCCATTTCCGGCAGCTTCGCTTCATTCTTAGGCGGAACGACGCCGCGTTTCTTCAGTCCCTGCGGAACGACATTGGACTCTGGCAGAGTGCAGCTTTATCGCGTCAGCAAGAACTACTATGACTTTCTCGGTATCAAAGCCGACCCCATCACCGATGGCATACTCATCCCATGGCAGGCAGACGATGTGCGGGGAACCATCTGGGTTGTCTCCCACCACTATCGTGAAGCCTTCGATGTCGAGGACTTCAAGTTGATGGAAGGGCTTGCGCATTTTGCGTCCATCGCAGTGGAAAACCGTTTCCGCCAAGGAAAGTCGCAGAAACCAGACAAGAATTACCCAGCCAAAGAGTTACCTGATATCAAAGCTGGTTAACGCACTCCTTTCTATTGCTCGCGCGGAAATTTGCCCACCGTTCGGGTTACGATTTTTGGCTGAAACCGCCTTGCCTCTGCGCGATGTGTAGGACGAGGAACTGCTCTCTACATGAGCTACTTGTGATCGGCTGATGAGAAAAATAGGGGATCAGGCCGGGAAGTAAGCGATAGTGGCCACCGGAGCGGGGAGACGCAAGATTGGTTAATTGTCGGAAGTACGGCAGGGCGCGGTTAGGTTGGGAGCAGCAGAGGGGATTCTTTGGCCATGTCATGGGTGGTTGATGCCCGCCGCCTCTTCTCGTCCGGGAGGGGGGTGCCATCGCCTGGAATGATGTTACGGCACTCTGCGCCGAAGACGAAATTAGCCCTGAGTGAGGGTAGGGAGAAAGCGCTCGCCGAGGTCGTACATCAGGTATCGAAGCAGAAGGCGGGGTGTTGCTTGTCGAACGGACGGAATATCTGTGCGACGGCAGGATTCGGTTGGGGTTGGTGGGGGAGATTGGATTACACTGGCGATTCTCCGTGCTCTTGTTTGCAATGCTTGCCGAATTCTTCAGCAATCTCCGACCTGCTTACATAAATGTTGTCATGGGCTGGACGAATTGCTTTGCCGCAAACAGAACAGCGCCAAGCGACTGGCAGGCCATCCAAATATCTAGTAACAACGAGTTCAGGATGTGATGATGCCACAGACCCTCTTCAACTATTGGGAATAGCACGTTGAGTTCTACGTATCCTCCGAATGTCGACCCATTTCTCATCCAAGACCGCGACCTGCGCGCCTGTCTCATTCATTTTTCGTGCAGAAAAGCCCTTCACACTTGTGACTCTTAAAAGCTTGTCTGACTTATTCAGACCGCTTCAGTCAGCCTGTGGTGAGCGCCGCGCGAGGATCATACGACAGCTTCCACTCCCCGTAGGCTGAGCACGTAGCCGGAGAACATCATAAAATAAGAATAACTCTTTTGATCTCATTGATCGACAAACAGGTATGGGTCGGCAGCCCCAAAAGTCTTCCGGAAAATTCCACCCGGGGCTGCCGCCCGCTTTTCCAATTCGAGGTTCGACCCAGTGCGCGTCATCCGCTTCACAATGTGTCTGCGTACGCTCGGTACCGTACGTGCAACAATCCGCGTCAAAATGTACGCCACCCCCAAAATCACGAACATCCGTATCGCGTGCATGATCAGGGGATAAACCATGTCGAAAAGGCGGGGGTTCTTGAACAGATTGTGCATGGTTCCTTTGATACACCGCGGCGCCGCAATCACGCAAGCTAACGCCCGTGATAGGAAATCCAAACCGGCTACTTGGACGTAACGTGCTGGACTTTGCTGCCGATTGAGCGAGAGAAGAACTCAAGAATGTCAGAGAGAGCCGATAGGAACGCCCAGTTTTGCCTTTATGGCTGAACAAGGAAGTCATTTCGCAGGTCAAAGCATGGCCCCGGAACCGAAATATCTCCCCTACTAATTATGACGATCTGCCATTAAGTATCACGGCCGCTGAGTTTGTCCAGTTCCTGATCTGCGGCTTCAATCATTTTGTCGGCTGTCTGTTGGGTAATCAGGCCCGCATGGACAGCCTCTTCGATTGAGCTCTTTTCCGCCGCGATCAGTTTCATCTTGGCCATCCCAATTTCAGAAGCAATTCGCGTTTCGTCTTTTTCGTACAGTTCGACGACTTGCGCCTTCGCGTGTGCGAGCCGGCCGTCGAGTTCACCGCGCAGCCGGTCATACGCCGGACCGGAGAGGACGTGATTGCGAAACAAATCGTCCAGTTCGGAGCGGGCGGAGGAGATGGCGATCTGCTGGACACGGGCCCGTTCATAATCATCCTCGAGGACGGCGCTCATGCCGAGGGCGCGCAGCAAAGGTTTGATGGCGAGTCCCTGAAAAACAATTGTGACGGCAACCACGCCGAAGGTCATGGCCAGCAGCTGCTGGCGATAGGGGAAATCGTGGGCCAGGCTCAGGGCCAGCGCTAGCGAGAGCGCACCGCGAATACCGCCCGCCACCAGGATGTGCTGCCAGCGCAGGGGGATTTTCACGCTGAAGAAATTGCCCAGCGGAACCAGTCCGTAGACGGAAAGGACGCGTCCCAGGATTACGGTTCCGATGGCCAGCAGAGTCGGCCGCCAGGTATCCAAAAGCATCCCAACGCGGACCTGCAGGCCAATTAGAAGGAAAACCAGCGAATTGACGACAAAGGAGAAGTACTCCCAGAACGACCATAAGGCAATGCGCGTCCGCGGGCTCATCCCGATGCGCGTTCCAAGATTGCCCACCGTGATACCGGCAGCCACGGTTGCAATCACGCCCGAAACATGAACGGACCGCGCCAGCAGATACGAGCTGTAGGCCAGGACGGTAGTCAGCGTGATTTCGATCTGGGGATCGTCAATTTGCTGCGTCAGCTTGCTGAAGACATATCCCATCGCTCCGCCCAGGGCAATGCCGCCGAGGACCTCAATCAGAAAGTCCTGAACGCCACCCCATATGCCCAGCCTGCCGGACGCGACACCGGCTACCAGGATCCCGTATAACACGGCTGCCGTGCCGTCATTGAAGAGGCTTTCCCCTTCCACGACGACAGAAAGGCGCTGGGGAATGGCCATTTCTTTGAAGATGGAGAGCACGGAGATGGGATCGGTGGCGGCAGTGATCGCGCCAAATATCAGCGCCACTAGGACCGGAAGTCCGAGCACCCAATGCGCCGCGAATCCGGTGACCAGCGTGGCCGTCAGTACGCCCACCGTCGCCAGCAGAAGGATGGGCAGGGCGTTTTCACGCAACCGCCGCACCTGCAATTTGAGACTGCCTTCAAAAAGCAGGGCGGGAAGAAACACCACAAGGGTGACGCTCGGAGTTAGCCAGTCGGGCTTGTGCGCGACCAGGGTTTCAACAATCGGCAGGCGAATCAGACCCAGCGCCAGGCCGCCCAGCACTAGCGCCACGGTGTACGGAATTCTCAGTCGCGCCGCTACTACAGCGATGATGGAGGCGGCGATCAGGACCCATATCAGAAACTCAACGGCAAAATCTGTGCTCATGGCTTGTTCTAACGAGACATCTATTATTCGCACATTGGCTTTTGTCCGTACAGTGGTTAAGGGGCCAAAAGACGTTACGACGCATCGGGAAACCGCACGGCTGTGATCGACGCGATCAACGGCGCGGCGCACCCGACCACATTCAGTTATGGCAACATGAATCGTCTCACCGTGATTACTTATCCTGATGGCAGCTTGGTCAGCTTCGGCTATGACTTTCTAGGTAGACGTCGGTCACCGCTCAGAACCAAAAGACCACAACCTACCCGATGACGATGTCGATTCGCGTAGTGCGAATCGTCTTTATCGTTGCTGGCATTGCGAGGCCACAAGGCGCCAAGCCGGATCACATACTTCACCCACTAATTCGTTTGATGTCACGAGAACAAAGTGTAGGTATCACTGCGGGAAAGGGTTGGGGGAGCTCTGTAGCTATAAAACGACACTTGAAAAGTGCCCTCGAACAGCAGCATCTATGACCCTTGGCACGTGCGAGGATGACTGGTAAGCTCATCAAAAACATGAATCAAGGTACCTTTAGTTGGTTTGAGACTGTGGATGTTCAAGGTAAACGCATTAGACATGTCTCAAACTTTTTGAGACCCGAATTCACCGTTTCAGTCGAGGAGATTAGCAAATATTGGCCCTCTTGGACCGCCGAGCAGAGACTCGAATTTGCTGGGCATTCGCCGCGCGAGACGTATTGCGCGATGAGGATCAGGATGTTCTCCGTTTTTGATGCGGAAAGGTGAGCACCCAATCTGGAAGGCTATCGCTCTTTCTGTTGTGCACTACAAAGATCGTGATCTCGCGCTGGAATTTCTTCTGGCGCGCATCGCCGAAAGAATTGGGCCTTTGGCGAATTAATATCAAGCAGTGGAGAAACTTCTTGACCCAAGAGCGACCACGATCCTCAAAGATGCATTGAAAGCTCATTATGAGCAGGTCATATCACGTCCGAGGCTTCAATCTTGGGAAGACCGATTTATATATCTCGACTATTTGTCATGCACTGCGGCATTGTTTCGTCTAACGCAGGATCAAGAATATTTGACAAGCATCGAGAGAATGCAGCTACATGCCGATTTGAAGGTGAGAGACATGGCTCGTTTGGTGGCGGACTCGATCAAATCTCCATAAATCAGGAAATGCCGTCCCGTGTTCATTACGCAAAACACAGCTAGCCCGGGGCATTTTAATTCGAGCCTCTCAATTCGTCCCCTTGAAATAGCCCAATCCAAGGCACACCACGGCAACAAACCCGGCAACCCGTCCCGGCAAAGCATCTGGAGATGAGTGATGGTGGAAAGAGGAAATCCCGAAGCATTGGTTAAAGAACTGGTCGGCCAAGCGCCGTGGACCGTTATGTTAGGCGCCGGTTCTGTTTTAACTCTAGACTTCGGAGTTCGTGACCCTCGTCAATCGGGCGTCAGAATACACGGTGAATGGCGGTTATGGCTTTATGAATGTGCGTGGCGGCTGGAGTCAGGAGACACAATCCTTACGGCCGGTGAACACCAACGCATGCTGGCGTCCAATGCAGTGAAAAGCTTGCGAGGAGTGAAAATTACGGACCTTGTAATTGCTCGGCCTAGTCTGGATTTGGAAATTACCTTCGAAAACCGCAGCAGACTACGCACGTTCGCAACGACCGCAAGTGAGGACCATTTTAGTGATCAGTGGGTGTTGTTTACTCCGCAGCTCGTCTCCGTCATAGCTCGTGGCGACCAGCTTATGACGGAGTCCTATGGACATCTGACGACCGCGGATCAGGAACATCGGCAGCAATAATTTGTAGGCAGAAAGCGGAATAAAGAGTCTCCTTCCTGGAGTACAGGGTTAAGTAGAGTGAACGCTGAGCAGGCCTCGAAACGATTAATGCAGGAGCCGACCCACCGTGATATTGGGCAAGGCCGAAGTTGTTGGAAAAAGCACGAGCGAATCGGTTCCATCAAACCTGCCGGGGTAATGGCGACGGCATGTAGGCAAAGCTGAGCAGACGCAACACGGGAAGCCCCCAGCGGTGATCGCAGGCCGGATCAACAGCATTCGCACAGTCATCGGCCAGGCTCCGCGTTTATTAGGGACAGCGCGAGCTGCAGCCGCGATGAATCGTGGGGCTCATTGGGGTCCGTTAGCAATGGTCAACAGCTTCCTTAAAGGATCATTAACAGGCTGTCAGTACCGTTAAGACTCAGTAAGTTAGGTCGAAAAGTTCCCTTGACACGGTAGAGGTCAGGAGTTCGAGTCTCCTCGTGCCTACCATTTCTTTCTTCCTTCCTCTGTTTCTTTTCTTTTTATCTTATTGGCGACGGTGTATTGCACAGCCAGCCCGGGGAAGTTCTACACTGGGTCTGCTTTGCACTGCCATTCGACCCGGTGTTCAGGATTGCGAGAAAGGCGGGGCTGGTTAGAGCGTCCCCTCGCCGGCAACTCAGCAGTTCGATTCCACTCGTATCGTCACGTTAGTTTCAACGAGAGCTCCCGGCCCTTCTCCCACTCCTGCAGCATTCGTTCTCCAACATCAGCGAATTCGGGAAAGTCTTTTCTATGGACGCGTATTTCAGCCATTGTATGTGACATCGCGTCGGAGACGCGATCAAGAATCTGCTTCACCTTTGAAGGGGTGCCAGCCATACGCGTCTGGCCGAGCTTGAGCAGATCCTTGCCGCTGGGCCATTTCGTACAGCCGTTGAGCGTAAGAGCCATGCTGTCCTTCGGCATATAAACGGTGGTGCTGACAATGTCGTAAGCTGGCGCGAGTCTGGCGGTCCCAAACACGTCGTCATAAACGATGCCAAAATTTTTCAGATGCGCGTCACCGTTACGAACTGCGCAATTAATCACAATGAGCATAAACAGCCTTTCCATGTCCTCAACGAGATCCGGCGATCCGGCAAACTGCTGAAAGCGCTTCATAATAGAGCTTTCGTAGCTGCCGCTGTATTTTTGATCGGTACGCTTGGCGTTTAAAACACAGAAATCCTCGAACCCACGATAGCCGCCGTCAGGGCCTAGATCGAACCGGTCAACAACCAGAGCACGACCGTCTTCGGAGAGGCAGTAGGTGGGGACCTCAAGCCCGCAACGCCTTGCGAGCGCGAGGCAAAAATGCTCGTTGGCCGCCAGTTGTGGAAACTCATTCGCGTCCCAGAACTTCACAATATGGGTGGCGCCGCGGTAGGTCTGCGAGAGGCGGACCTTTTTGTCTCTCAAAGGTGCGGATGCGCTCTCATCGCGCACCAGGATTTTGGGCTGCACTCCACTGATGCCGGAGTAGGTTGCGAATTTATCGAGCAGATAACGGAACAGGTCTGCATCGCGCGTGTGCGCAAGAATCTCATCGACGGACTGGAAGGGCACGTCTTCCTGCAACTGCTCCTCTGCTCCGGTGTAACGAAGTTGACCGATCTGGGAGCGGCCAACAATAGCAAGAAGATCAAAGTCGTCAAATGTACCGGTGGCCTTGGCAAAAGCCAGTCGCAAACGCTCCCTCAAGACGCCTTCAGGAAGGTTCATCTCGAAAATAGGCGCAAGCCCGAAGGGGATGTCCCAGGAAGGGAGCCGTACAGGCATTGTGACCGAGACGGCGCGCTCACGTGCCGCGTGCGGCAGATACGCGAAGGCACTCCCGCGTTCGCGGAAACGGTCTAGAAAACCAGCCTCAGCGCCGTCTATCCAGACTTTGATCATCTCGTCCTTCTTCCAATAATTCATCCAGTGTCGGGCGGTGCGCCTCTGCTTCCTGGACTTTCAATTCCAAACCGAGCACCGTCAGAAGCCTGGTGATCTTGGAATATCCGAGCTCGCCACAGCGCCCATTTTCGAGCGCATCGAGCGTCGCCCGGCTGACGCCCGCTTTTTTGGCCAATTCCGACTGGCTCAAACCGGCAGCCTTGCGCTTTGTGGCGATGTTAGAACCCACGGACGAGAGCGGCAGCATTTGCATAATATATCATGCTCATGTGGCTTTTGTATGGGATATGCCTAATATGTTAGTCATATGCTCATTGTGGGCAATGCACGTTGTTATCGAGGAATCCACAAAGCACTCCAGAACCGGGCGCTCCCTCAGCTTGGAGCACCACCTTCGAGAGACTTCATCGCACTGATCTTAAATTGGCAGCGCGGCTTGCTTTGAGGATACAGTTATGAGGGCAGGACATGGAGATTAGATAATGAGCGCTCCCGAACCGATGCTTCTCGAACTCAGGAATCTCTCTGCTGCTTTGAAGCGCATAGACCAGAGGCTTCAGTCCGAACAAGCGCCGGACAGCGTGGCGTTGAATGAGTTTCGCCAGTCGGTTGACAACGTGCGACTCACCGCCTGGAGTGTCAGCGAGCTCATCAATTCACAGCGCGCCACCAAGGAGCCAGACACGGTGCTCACGTTCCTCTCCGCGGAGCGCCTGCGCAGGCTTGACCAGTTGGTCAGAAATCTTTGCGGCGACCTGGAACGGCGCTTGATCACGGCGCAGAGCTATGGCGTGAGTTCTCTGCTGGATTCCATCAGCGTGCTTCAGCAACGATTGAAGCAGTGCCTCAGTGAGGAACCGAAGAAGGACCAGAAAGAAAAACCGAGGGGCGGCTTCCTAAGATAAAGCAAGCGAGCAGTTTTTGCCTTTACTCCACCCGGGCGCTGCGGAGAAGCTGCGCGGTATTGCGCAGCTACTCCGCAAGCAGAACGCAAGAAATCAGTCTTCCCGGTGGCTATGCGGTCCCTGGTTACTCTCGGCGGGCCGCGTCAGCCAGGGATTGAACACCACTCCAGTCCCCACAACTCCGCTGCATCCGGGTCTGCCTGGACCTGACGGACAGCTCCACCAATTTTCGGTGGCGTCCACGGTAGCGGCGCCGGCGTTCTGAATCCCAACGGGCTTGGCCAGATTATTGAGATGGGCTTGGATATCGGCTGAACCAGCCGCGGCTGCAGGAATCTTGATGGCTACATCCAAGGCTTCGTCAGTGATGGTGTTGCGGTCAACGATGGTTCCCGGCATGGGAGTGAGGCTGAAGATGTTGATCCCAGTCGGGCCGGACGTGGCCGCATCCGCTGTGTCCTGTGCATTTTTCGAGATAAAGTTGCCCACGATCACGTTGTCTCTGAAGACCACGGCTGGGGCGCCGGCGGGGACACCACCCACTCCGGGCGCGGCATGGTTATGCATGGTAACTCCGGGCAGGCCATTGCCCGTGAGCAGGTTATTGAGGATGGTGTTGGAGTAGGCCTGATTGCCAGGTCCGCCGGCAAAAATACCGACGCCGGCCCCTCCGTTATACGTCGATGCGTTGCCTTCCACAGTGTTGTCAAACACTCCTGCGAAACTGTGCGAGGCCAGAGTGATGCCGCAGTCGGGTGTGTTTTGCTGAACAATATTTTCGGTGAATATGTTGTCGTGCGTGGCTCCGGTGTCGTCAGCCACCAGAATGCCGCCGGCATTGTGCTCTACTAGGTTGCCCGCGAACGTGGAATGGTCCACGCCACTGAGCTGGATGCCTTCGCCACAGTCCAGGTCCTCGCCCGGCTCAAAAAGTCCCGGCAGGCCGGGACAGGTGCCGGAGGCCAGGTTCCTGTCATTGTTTCGCACATGATTGTTGCTGATGGTCACGGCCGAAGCATTGCTCACCAGAATCCCTGAAAAGTTTGCATTCTCTACGGTGAAGCCCGTCACAATTACGTGGCTAAGCCCGGGATTGTCGTGCCCGTCAATTTCCACTCCGTTCGCGAGTGAGGTTGCATCGATGATGGTATTGCGGCTGTTTTGCCCGACAAGGGACAGAGGCTTATTGATCACTACATCTTCTTTGTATGTGCCTTCGTCAACTTTGATGACATCTCCGGGAGTCGCCGCAGCTACCGCGGCCGAAATTGTGGGAAAGCATCCCCGGGCTCCATCCTGGCTTACACACCGGGTGGCCGCAAACAGCGCCGGAGTGCAGAAGATGGCAATAGCCAGGGCCAGGCAAAGCCCAAGCGCGGACTTACGAAAATGTTCTGTCTGAATCGTGGATTTATGGTTCGACTGCTGGTCCAAGTTCTTGAAGGTCGAGTGCAATGGGATACTCCTTTGTGGAATTGAGGTTCATTGCTGACCCAGCCAGGGATGGCCAGATCGGAAAAGGCTCGGAAGCGACTTTAAGATTGAGCCGGCCGCGCCGGTTCAGGGGTGCGCTCCCGGTATTTCTTGACGGGCCCGGAAGGAATGCAGGCTGGGCGGCAGGCAATACGTCGTACTGCGATATGGGTGGAGTCTAGCACGGCGCGCGCTGCCGCAAAGCATCCAGCTCTCAAAAAATGCGCGTAATACTCGCAGTACGCAAGTCTTAGTGAATCGCGACTCGATACAATAAGCCGCAAGGAGGTAATGAAACGCAATGTCTGCCTTGCAATCGACAGCTCATGGACCACAACCCAGCCCGGCGCTGTTCTTTGATACCGTGCAGTCTTATCAGCGCGCATTCATTCTGAAAGCTGGAGTGGATCTGGACCTTTTTTCTGGCATTGGCAAAGGAAACCACACGGTGCAGGAGATCGCGAAAAGCTGCCACGCGCCGGAGCGCGGCATACGCGTGTTGTGCGATTGTCTTACGGTGCTCGGATTTCTGAGCAAAAGCGGAAACCGCTATACGCTTACACCTGACAGCGCCGCATTTCTAGACAGCCGTTCGCCTTCGTACCTGGGCCGCGCTCTTGATTTCATGCTCGATCAGCGCCAGATAGGTTCCATCCAGAACCTGAGCGAGATCGTGCGCAACGGCAAACCGCCGGAGAATACTTTCACCGTGACTCCTGAAGATCCCATGTGGGTGAATTTTGCCCGCGGCATGGCGCCGTTGATGTATCCGGCGGCGCAGACCATTGCGCAGTTGCTGCGCCCCGCGCTCTCCGGTAAAAAAGAACCAGTAAAAGTACTGGATATTGCCGCCGGGCACGGTACATTCGGGATTACGCTGGCGGAGCAGTTTCACAACGCGCAGGTCTACGCGCTGGACTGGCCCAATGTGCTGCAGGTGGCGCAAGAGAATGCTGTAGCGCACAGCGTTCAGGACCGGTATCACCTGCTGCCGGGGAGCGCCTTTGACGTGGAGTGGGGCACGGGCTACGATGCCGTGCTACTGACCAACTTTCTCCACCACTTTGACCCGGCAGCGAACGTTGGATTGCTCAAGAAGGCGCACGCGGCCTTGAAGCCGAAAGGGCAGGTGGTTCTGCTGGAATTCATCCCCAATGAGGACCGCGTCTCTCCGCCTCAGCCGGCCATGTTCAGCGTGGTCATGTTCAGCACGACTCCGAATGGTGATGCCTATACCTTCTCGCAGCTTGCAAAAATGTGCAGTGAGGCCGGGTTTGGCGATCCCAGGCTGGAGCAGCTCAACGGGGCTCCGCAGTCGCTGGTGGTTGCTCAAAAAGCAGGTTGAGCGCGGATACATTTGTGTGAATGAGGAGTGGGCTCCAGAGTCTCCTCATTTGCCTTCTCGGAGTTCATGCGTCATATTCCGGGCGAACCCCCGTTCGGCCTCGGGTCATCTGGTCGGTCGTAAGCGGTTTGCGCCCGAAGCGCGCCTTAACTGGCTGCGAGGCCGACCTCCGTGCCGAGCGGACTGAAGCAGGAGCAGAAATGTGATTGTCGGGTTCGAATGCTCAAAAGCGGTTCTTGGAGCGAAGCGACAGAAATGAAAAGCCGAAGCCGTGCACGCGCTGAGTCCGGCTGCAACAGGAGCATAAGGGTCTTTAGCCCCGGAGAATGACCGTAAAGCGGTTTGCGCGCGAAGCGCGCCTAAAAAAAAGAACCCGGTATGCGTGGCTGCAACCGGGCTCCGGGTAGCGGTGAGAAGGTTACGCAGGTCAGGCAGAATGCGCTGGCTGTTCTTTTATAACGTTTTCTGCCTGAGGCCCTTTCTGGCCTTGCACGATTTCAAACTCAACGTCATCGCCTTCCTGCAGGCTTTTGTAGCCTTCAGACTGGATGGCGCTGTAGTGGACGAACACATCGGGGCCGTCTTCCCGACCGATGAAGCCGAAACCCTTTGCGTTATTGAACCATTTAACTTTACCTTTGATTCGAGACACTTTCCTACTCCGTGCGTCCTGGGACACTGCCGCTTTGCGGTCTCAGCCCGGGACTGTTCTTATACTTGGGTGTTGCCACTGCTTGGGGGAGGAACGCAGACACCGAGAGGTTAACCCGGTATTACGTCGTTTACCCGTTACTTTGGCTTTTTTATATTCTCCTCCCCGCAACAACCTAATGTCAATCCTTAGTATATTCTAAGATTTCTTTTTCCATAGGAATATTTTAGACAGAAAGAGCCATAAGTCTGCTGATTGTTGGTACGTCATTTCATCTGTGGGAGCCTTTTCTCCAACCACAGGAGCGGCGCAATCGTTTTGGCGTCAATAATTTTGCCGGAAATGGCCATTCGAACCGCCTGCCTCACGGGAAAAAATCGCACCGTGATGCGTTCATCCTCTTCCGGTTGCGCTTTGCTTTTTTTTAGATCCATAGCCAGAAATACCTGCATGCTTTCAGTAAGGAAGCCGGGACTCACATAAAAGTAAAGAGCTTTTCGCCATTTGCCTGCGGAATAGCCGGTCTCCTCCAACAGTTCTCGTTTCGCCGCCGGCAATGGCGCTTCGCCAGGTTCAAGGCTACCCGCGGGCAGTTCCCAAAGCGGGCCCCGCGCAGCATGGCGATATTGACGCTCCAGCAGCACCTTGGGCGACTTCCCGGACTCATCGACGGCAAGAATCACAATGGAGCCGGGATGTTCCACGATGTCGCGGCGCACATGCACACCATCAGGTTCCTCGACTTGCTGTGATACCACGCTGAATACGGGACCGCGAAAGACGGTTTTCGACGAAATTACGCGCGCGAAGGCTTTCTTGCGGAGCTTGGGCATGAGGACAGTCTAAACGCTCGCTCCGTCCCGAGCGAAGCGAGGGAGCCCTATCCGCTGGAACAACAATACGCAAAAATGAAAATCGCCGGATTGGTGTGGAGTTGTAACAACAAACCGGCGGCACCTAAGTGCATTGCGAGGCTAGGGTTCCCTCGCTGCGCTCGGGATAAACGAACAACATCTGGTATCCTCACCCGCAATGGCTGCTACGCCCAAATCAATCACGTTGATCGGCGCAGGAAGTCTTGCTCATGCGCTGGGGCCGGCGTTACGGGCCGCCGGATATCGGATTGACGCTGTTGTGGCGCGCAATGCAGCAGAATCGCGCCGCAGAGCAAAGTTGCTGGCCAGGAAGGTTGGCGCGCAGTGGCGACTGCTGCAGGATTTCAAACCGGCCGCAGATATAGTTTGGCTTCTGCACACAGATGATGCGCTGGGTGGGACGGCGGAAACCCTGGCCAAGACGACGGGATGGCGGGGCAGAGTGGTATTGCACTCCAGTGGCGCGCTATCAAGCGATGTGCTGGCTCCGCTGCGCCGCACCGGCGCGCATACGGGATCGCTTCATCCCATGATGACGTTTGTCCCCGGCACTACTCCCGACATGAGCAAAGTGCCGTTTGCAGTAGAGGGCGACCGGCAGGCAATTGCGGCGGCCAGGCAGATCGTGAGCAAACTGGGCGCGGAGGCGTTCCCGATCGAGAAATCATCCAAGGTTCTCTATCACGCGCTGGGATCATTTTCATCGCCGCTGATTGTGGCCACGCTGGTCACAGCGGAGCGCGTGGGGCGCGCGGCCGGACTCACGCTGCCGCAAACCCGCAAAGTCATGGCTGCCATCCTGCAGCAGACGCTCACGAATTACCTGGATCGCGGTCCGGCTGCAGCCTTCAGCGGCCCCATCAAGCGCGGCGATGTGGAAACCGTGCGCCGGCATTTGCTGGACCTGAGGCGCGTGCCGGAGGCGCAGGATGTTTATCGTGCGCTGGTGCGGTCTGCGTTAAGGGATTTGCCCTCGGCGCGAAAGACAGAGATGCTGCGGATTTTGGAGAAAAATCCTACCGCGGATCGACGCGGATCAACGCGGATCAGGAAAAATCCAAAAATCAGCTGAAACCGAAAAGAAGAGAGTCGAACTTACTCCGGACACACCCGAAAGCTTAGGGGCTGAGTGCTGACTGCTTTCTCACCGCCCCGTGAACAGATGTCCCAGCTTCTCTTTTTTCGTATTGAGATAGCGCTCAGAAGCGGCGTGTGCTTCCACTTCCGCAGGCACGCGCTCGGTTACTTTTACTCCAGCAGATTCCAGGGCAGCGACCTTCTGAGGATTATTCGAGAGCAGGCGCACCGCCTTGACTTCCAGTACCTTGAGGATCTCGGCCGGCAACTGGAACTCGCGATGGTCGGCTTTGAAGCCTAGTTTCTCGTTGGCCTGGACGGTGTCGAGTCCCTCATCCTGCAACTGGTAGGCCTTTAATTTCGGCATCAGCCCTATTCCCCGGCCTTCCTGCTGCTCATAGATGAGGATGCCGGCGCCGGATTCGGCGATCATGGAAAGAGCCATCTCCAGTTGCTGGCGGCAGTCGCAGCGCAAAGAACCAAAGACATCTCCGGTGAGGCACTGGGAATGGATGCGCACCAAAGGCGGAGCGGAATGAATATCGCCCATGACCAGCACGACGGCTTCTTCCTTTCGGGGCTCATTGCCGTTCTCGGCCGCAAACTGGCCTTCAAAACCCATGATGCGGAACTGTCCCCAGCGCGTGGGAAAATCGGCGTCAGCAAGCTTGCGGACTGAGGGTTGGGTACTCACTGGTTCTATTATAGACAGTGATAACATCGACCTGTGATTCCGTTTGATACCAAGCCGGAAATTGCCGCCATGCACGCACGGTTGCAGGACTCAATGAGCGGAGAACAACGCGTTCTTCGGGCACTCGAGATGAGCCATTACGTTCATGAGCTGGCAAAACAGTATTTTCGCGACCAGCACCCTGACTGGTCGGAGGAGCGTGTCACGCGAGAGTTTCTGCGATCGCTTTTTCCTCCTGGCAAAGCGCCGCGAGGTTTCTGATGAGTTTCGTTGACGTGCTGCGCGAAGCAAGCAGCAGACTGGAAAAAAGCGAAATCCAATACATGATCACTGGTTCGATAGCCGCTTCTTACTACGGTTTGGCCAGGGCAACAGAAGATCTCGACATCGTCATCTCGGCGAATCCGGAGAAACTCAGGATCTTGATGAGCCTGTTTCCTTCCAATGAATACTACGCCTCATTGCAGGATGCTTTGGAAGCGCACCGGCACCAATCAATGTTCAACGTACTCGACATGGTGCGCAGTTGGAAGATCGATTTGATATTTCAGAAATCTACTCCTTTTCACAGGGAAGCATTTCGTCGTCGCAGATCAGCAACGTTTGAAGGCGTGCGGACGACGATGATAAGCGTAGAGGATTTGATCATTTCCAAGCTTGAATGGTCCCAAATGGGTGAATCCGAGAGACAGGCAGGGGATGCCGGCATCGTGGCCCAGAAACGGCTTCATGAGCTTGATCGCGATTACGTCGAAAGATGGGTTAAGGAACTGGGTCTCTTAGCGCAGTGGGATTCTGCCCGAAAGCTCGGCGGCATCCAATAGCCTCTCCTCCACGATATATACTTTAAAGTTTGATTTTCCAGCCAGGAGACACTTGTATGGCCTCGCCAGCAGTTGGATTTGCCAAAGAAAACCAGCAGAGATTTCTGGGAGAGCTCAAAGACCTGCTCCGCATCCCCAGCGTGAGCACCGCGCCCGAACACAAAGACGATGTTCGCCGCGCGGCTGATTTCGTCGCCAGCGACCTGCGTCGCATGGGCATGGAGCACGTGGAGGTAATCCCAACAAAGGGCCATCCCCTGATTTATGCCGATTGGCTGCACGCGCCGGGCAAGCCGACCGTGCTCTGCTACGCCCATTATGATGTTCAGCCGGCCGAGCCCCTGAATGAGTGGATTTCGCCGCCGTTCGAGCCCACCGAGCGCAACCAGAACATCTATGCCCGCGGCGCCGTGGACGACAAGGGCCAGCTCTGGATGGAACTCAAGGCCATTGAGGCCCTCATGCAGGGCCACAGCGGCAAGCTCCCGCTGAACGTAAAATTCATCATTGAAGGCGAAGAGGAGGTCGGGGGCGAATCCATTGCCGCTTATGTTCGCAAAGAGAAAAGTAAGCTGAAGGCTGACTTCGCGCTGGTCTGCGACACCGAATTGTTTGCGCCGAACCTGCCAACTTTGTGCGTCGGCCTGCGCGGGCTGCTTTATACGGAAATTGAAGCCCAGGGTGCAAAGACTGATCTGCATTCGGGGATGTACGGCGGCGCCGCGCCCAATCCGCTGTTCGCCCTGGTGGAGATTATCAGCAAATTGAAAGATTCCAGGGGCAAGATCCTGATCCCCGGGTTTTACACCAAGGTAAAGGCACCCACCAGCGCCGAACTGAAAGCCTGGAAGAAGCTGCCTTTCAATGAAGAACATTACCGCAAGGCGGAAGTTGGATCGAAAGTGCTCACGGGCGAGCCGGGCTTCTCAGTGCTCTATCGCACATGGGCGCGCCCAACGCTTGAAGTGCATGGCATGCCCGGAGGTTTCACCGCCGCGGGCGCCAAGACCGTCATTCCGGCGCGCGCGTCAGCTAAAGTTTCGATGCGGCTCGTGCCCAACCAGGATCCCGATGACATCCTCAAGCGCTACACCAATTATGTAAAGAAGCTCACGCCCAAGGGAATTGAAGTCAATATCAAGTGCTACAGCAAAGGACCGGCTTGCGTGGTGAGCACGGACAACCGTTACATCCAGGCCGCCACGGAAGCGATGCATGACGTCTTCAAAAAGGACACGGTATTCATCCGCTCCGGCGGCTCCATTCCCATCGTCACTGATTTTCAGGACGTGCTCAAGCTGCCCAGCGTTATGATGGGCTTCGGACTGCCGGATGACAACCTGCACGCGCCCAACGAGAAGTTCCACATTCCGAACTTCTATCGCGGCATTGAGTCGATCATCCGGTTTTTTGAAAAGCTCGGGAAATGATGTAATCGTCGTATCTCCAGAATCGCACCGGAATCGCCGTAATCGGAAAAACGCGTTCTGGAGAATGCACTTGTCAGAAGGCTGGATATCTGCATAATCGGAACTTCAAAGCGGAGATGAGGTGAGCCAACCATCCAGCGGTCAGCAGGACTGGCAAAACGAGATTGCGGAGCAGGGGTTCGCCGTTGTGCCTTCTGTGCTGAGCACGCGCGAGCTCATCCCGATCCTGGTTTCGCTGGCGGACCTGCAGCCCTCGCGCGGACGCGCCGGCATCCGGCATGTTCTCAGCCATCCCACGGTCAAAGTGGTTGCCGATAATCCCCGCCTGCTGGAGATGGCGCAGGCGGTGCTGGGCAGCGCGGCCTTTCCTTTTCGCGCTACGCTCTTCGATAGAACGCCCGAGGGCAACCGGCTCTTGAGCTGGCACCAGGATACGGCGTTGCCGGTAGAAGCGCAGATTGAAGCGCCGGGCTGGGGTCCGTGGTCAGAAAAAGAAGGCGTGATCTATGCGCACGCTCCGGCCAGCGTTCTGGAGCAGGTGCTGGCGCTCAGGCTGCATCTCGATGACTGTGGAGAACAAAATGGCCCGCTTCGCGTGATCCCGGGCACACATGGCCTTGGGGTGCTGAGCGAAGCGGAAATTGAACGGCACACCACCTATGACACTCCGATTGAGTGCCTCGCCGCGCGGGGTGGTGTAGTCGCTATGCGGCCCCTGGTCATCCACGCGTCTTCCAAAGCGCGCTCGCAGGCCACTTGCCGCGTGTTGCACATTGAATACGTTCCGGCAAAAGAGCTCGCTGGAGGTGTGCGGCTGGCGATAGCATAACCTGCAAGAGAGAGGATGCGATGGTCCTGGTGTGGGAACCGATCACCGACCTGCCGGACAATTGGCGAGAGCTCACCGACGGCGAGCTTGTGCCTCTCCTGCAATTCTGGAATGACCAGCGTGCTGATGTGGAGCAGGATGGCGCTCTCGCCGAATTCAGCGCCCGGCTGGCCCGCGAGTGGTCGATTGAGACCGGGCAAATTGAAGGCGTGTATGAGCTGGACCGCGGAATCACGCAGACGCTAATTGAACGCGGCATTGATGCCGATCTCATCGGCAACCATCCCGGTCAGAAGCCGCCCGAGTTGATTGCAGCCATTATCCAGGACCATGCAGAGGTTCTCGAAGGGCTTTTTCAGTTCGTTAAAGGAGATCGGCCTCTCACCAAGGGCTATATCCACGAACTTCATGCCGGACTGCTGCGCCATCAGGAAACGACTGTGGTGATGGATCAGTTTGGGCATTTCTTTGAGAGCAAGCTTGCCAAAGGAAAATATAAGGAACGTCCGAATAATCCGAAAAAGCCGGACGGAAGCATGCATCAATACTGCCCTCCCGAGCAGGTCGACACAGAGATGGAGCGCTTGTTAAGCCTGCATGCTGAGCACGAGAAAAAGGGCGTTCCAGTGGAGGTGAAAGCAGCATGGCTGCACCATCGGTTTACGCAAATTCATCCTTATCAGGACGGGAATGGTCGCGTGGCAAGGGCGCTGGCGAGTTTGATCTTTATCAAGGCCGGATGGTTCCCGGTGGTGGTGACACGGGACGATCGGGCGAGGTACATCGATGCACTGGAGGTAGCGGATGAGGGAGAATTGCGGTCCTTCATTGCTTTGCTCACGCAATTCCAGAGGCGCGCATTGTTTGACGCGGTTCAGACGGCCTCTGAGTTAGGCGAAGATGAGACTGTTGAGGACGCCATCGCGGCAGCCAGAAACGCACTCACAACCATGGGGAGACCCAGAGATCCGAAAGTCTGGGCAACAGTCCGCGACAATGCCGAACGTCTTTGGGCGCGGGCTGGTGTCCGTCTTGGGCACGTCTCGAATGCGCTTAGACAAGAACTTGGATCACTCGCTGGAGGCTTTCAGTTTGATGTTCCTAGGCTGAAGTCCCGCAAACATGAGCACATGCCTCCGAAAATGACTTCTGATCCTACTTATCAGGATGGATACAGTCTGGTAATCAGGCGATTTACTCCTCCGACAGAATGGGAGATCGCCATTCAAGCCAGGCAGATTGGCACGAAGTTTCGGGGCATCATTGGAATCGAGGCTTTCTTTTTGTCACCCACGACTAGACAGATCCTTTCCGACACATTCCAAGTCAATTATGCGGAGACACGAGAGGCCAGCCTTGCGCGGTTCCTGCCCTGGCTGGAAGAATCCCTGGTAAAAGGCCTCAGTCTATGGCGTAAGAGTCTCTAACCTGCGACACCTGAGGTTTCTGTGCCGCCCCGCTGGGGCTCCAATTGTTTTCTCAACGTCCCCCCTTACGGCTCTTCGCTGCGCTCACTCGCCTCAGGATGGGCTAACCTCTTGTCGCACCTGCGGCGCTGATACATGCAATCGGGAAGTTGCTGGATCGCCTCCAGCCTCCCGGGAAATGTTTGCCAATATGGGCGACCGCGAAGGCATCACCCGGCTGCGGCGGAATCGGCGATGAGACGCGATGTAAGGCGGTCACGGAGCCATTCCTCGCATCCGGCCAGCAAGGTTTCTGTTGACATTGGCGAATATAATACGTATATTGATGCGACGCCGTAAAGCTACGTTCAACCGTCAAGAGATCGGGACAGCGGTACGGCTTGAGTGTTGGTTCAAGGGAGCGGTATGCCGAAGAGAATAGGCAACGCGCATAGCGAAAGATCTGCTCTGGCGGTTCCAGTAGGCCACCTCAAGAGATTGCGACCCACTGCTGTCATTCAACAACAAAAAGATGGTTGGGTAACCCAACCAAAAACTTGCGTGACCCAGTGAAAAACTCCGGGTGACCCAGTGGAAATCTCGGCGTGACCCAAGGGTCGAGGCTGGGTCGATTTTGCGTAAGTACATGTGTTTTCAATGAAGCGGAAAAATACCGGGGGCGGGGGGCACGAAAGTCAGCAGAGGGTCGCAACCGCAAGTTGCCCTACCTCAACAAGCCTGGACAGTTTAGTAAGCCAGCTATTAATTCAAAGAGAATCGGTGCGCGGTGACGAGGCATGGAGGAAACGGACGGCAGGCGTCGTCGAGAAAAGGCATGATGTGCAGAAGGTCTAAGCGAACCGGTGTCCTGAAAACAGCCCTCCATGCCCTTGCCTCTTTGCACCAAAAGCGCTACAGTTTCTTTTAGCTCTCGCGTATTCTTCCGGCCTCAACTCACCAGCATAGGCTTAACCCGAACGAAAGTTGCACATGCGCTGCGACATACTGTGGACTGGACGGCTTATCCACAAGATATTGGGGCTATTACTCTTGACCCCCGGTAACTGTATGGGTACATTAGCTGCAACGCGGGTTTGTTCTTCCAGCCGATGACACCCGAAGCCGCACGCGCCATGTCGAACGAATTCGGCCTGCTGAAGGAGTGGGAAGTTGCTCAAGCTGAAGAGAGTACAAATCCTCGGTTTCAAATCATTCTGCGACCGCACGGAACTGAAATTTCCGGGAGAAGGCATTGCCGCGGTCGTGGGCCCCAACGGGTGCGGAAAATCCAACATCTCTGACGCCATCTGCTGGGTTCTGGGCGAGCAATCCGCCAAGAGCCTGCGCGGCGTGCGGATGGAAGACGTGATCTTTGCCGGCACGCGTGAGCGCAAGCCCACCGGCATGGCGGAGGTTTCACTCACCCTGGTTGATCCCCAAGTCTATGAAGGCCCGGTCAGCGGCGAGCCGGAAATCGATGTTCAGAACGAACTCGAAGAAGATGACTGGGATGAAGCCGGGATTCGCTCCGCAGCCGCCGAAGCTACAGAAGCGCATTTGGCCGAAGTGCAGCCCGGCCCGCTGGACGCACTTGAGCAGCATGAAGCTGATGCATCTGACGCAGCCGCAGGCGAACAGAGTTCTGACGCGCACGCTGAAGGGGCTGAAGAGGCCACCGTTGAGAGCGCTCCTTCTGCAGAGGCTTCGGGCGAAGAAACGCAGTCAGCCTCCCATCCTGCAAATTCGGCGGCAGGTGCGCCGGACACAGAAGCCAAACTTATCGCTCCGAACGCGGTGGTTCTCAAGATTCGCCGGCGCAAGTTTAAACCCATGCATTTCGCCAAAGGCGAGATCGTGGTCACGCGCCGGCTGTTCCGTACTGGCGAGAGCGAGTACCTGCTTAACGGCAAGCTGTGCCGCCTTCGCGATATTCAGGACATCTTCATGGGCACCGGCCTGGGGCCGGAGTCCTACGCCATCATCGAGCAGGGACGCATCGGCCAGATCCTGAGCAGCAAGCCGCATGACCGTCGCGCCATCATTGAAGAGGCCGCCGGCATTACCAAGTTCAAGACCAAAAAACGGCTGGCCGAGGCGCGGCTTGAGTCGGCGCGGCAGAACCTGGCGCGCATCAATGACATTTTTGAAGAAGTCACGCGGCAGATGAACTCGCTCAAGCGTCAGGCCGCTAAGGCCGAGCGTTACGCGCGGCTGCGCGACGAGATGCGGGAGAAGCTCCGCGTGGTGCTGGCCAGCAAATTTACCCAGATGGGCAGGGAAGAAGAGTCTCTGCAGGGAGGACTAGCGTCCATTGCGGAGGAGATTCAAGGCCGCGCTCAAGCCGTCACGGCGAGCGAAGCGGAGCATACCCAGCGGACGCAGCGCGGCTACGCCATTGAGAATGAAATTACGCACAACAGCCAGGCGTTGAATGCGGTTGCACTCGAAACCGAGCGCGCCAGCGGGCGTCGCGCGGCCAACCAGGAACGCTGTGCGGAACTGGAAGCGCGTTCCGCAGCGGCGGAAGCCGAACTCGAACGCGCCCGGACCCAGTTGATCGCCCTTGTCGCCGAATTGGATACAAACCGCCAGTTTGCTGAATCGGCCGCGGCTGAAGTTGCCTCTGCGCAGCATGAATGGCAGGCGCGGCAGCAGGAGGCGCAGGCGGCATCCACATCGCTGGCGGATGTGGAACGCCAGCAGGAAGCGCGACGGCAGGCGGTGCTTGAAGTGATGTCATCGGCGGCGCAGGTGCGCAACCAGATCATTCAGGCGGAAGAAAATATGACCGCCCTCGACCGCGAAGCCGCGCGAGTGGAGCGCGAGATGGCCGCCGCCCAACTGGATATGGAAGGCTTCGGCGGCAAGCGGGGCCAGATTGCCTTTGAGTTCGAATCCATCAGCCAGACGGTAAACGCGCTGGGCGAGCGCATCAACAGCACGCGCAATCAGATCGAGAGCAAGCGCAGGGAGGAAGAAGAAGCCAAGCGCCATCTCGACAACCTGCGCGGGGAATACGCCACCGCGTTGGGTAAAAAGAATTCGCTGGAGTCCGTCATCAATGAGCACGGCTATTCCACCGAATCGGTCAAGCGCCTGTTCCAGTCAAGGGCAGTAGGCCAGGGCTTTACGCCTGCCGGCGTGCTGGCGGACTTCCTGGAGGTTGAAACACGTTACGAAAGCGTGGTGGAAGAATTTCTGCGCGACGAGCTGAATTATGTGGTCGTTAAGTCGTGGGACTCTGCCAATGAAGGCATGAAGCTGCTGCAGACCGACGTGGATGGCCGGGCAACATTCCTGGTCCATCCCGAAGACGCGCAGGCTAAATTCTCGTTTACCGTGTCCGACAATCAGCAGCATGCGCCTCAACCTGCCCCCATTGTTCGCTTGAAGGATTGCATTCGCGTGCTCGATGGTTTCGGACGCTCACTGGAAGTGATCCTGCCCAAGCTGCGCGACGGCTACATCGCTCCGGACGTGAACACGGCCCGCAGCCTGGCCTTGAGCAATCCGGATGCGTACTTCCTTTCCTCTGATGGCGAGGTCTTCCACAACGTCACCGTGACCGGCGGCAAGCAGCGCAAAGAAGGGCCGCTCTCGCTCAAACGGGAGCTGCGCGACGTGGTAAAGGCATGCACGGAGCTGGAAGCGGCAATCCAGAACGAGCAGCAGAAAATCAATACGCTCACACGCGAGCTCAAGGAACTTACAACCCTTCTTGGCAATCTGGAAGAAGAACGGCGTGAAGCGGAAAAGCAGGCGCTTACCTCTGGCCACGCGCTGAAGCAACTGGAAACCGAACTGGCGCGCACCGAGCAGCGGCTGAACACCTACCGGCTGGAATTTGAGCGTACGCGTTCTGAACGCGGCCAGAAGGAGACTGTGGTCGCGGAGAAGCGCGATGCCGCCGAAGCTCTGGAACAGAAACGTCAGGCGCTGGAGAACGAAGTCAAATCAGCCCAGGCCCAGCTTGTTTTGATGAAAGCCGCCCGTGACAGCGCCGGACAATCGGCATCCGAGGCTGCGGCGCGTCTTGCCGGGCTCGAAGAACGGCGCAGGTCGGCTGCGGCGGGGCTCGAGAGGATTGAAACGCTCTCCACCGAAGCTTCGCGGCAGGTGCAGTCACTGGAATCACAGATCCGGTCTGCCGCTGCGGAGAAGCAGCAGAGAGAAGCCGAGAATCGGCAGATCGCCGGGCGGCTGGAGGCGTTGGCCGCGGAAAAGGCCGCTGCTGAAGCCACCGCGGTGCAACTGCAGCATGAATCCGAGCAGGTGCGGGCGCGCATTGCGGAAATTGAAATCGAGTTGAAGGCTGCGCGCCAGGAGTTGGATGCGGTGCGCGAGCGCAAGAGCGAACTGGGGGCTCAACTGGTCAAGTTGCAATCCGACCTGGCCCACATGGGTGAGACCTGCCTGAACGAGCTCAGCGTCACTGCGGACGAACTGCGTGACAACATGGAAATCGCTCGCGTAGAAGGCGAGCAGCTCGCGACAGAAGAAACCGCTTATCGCGAGATGCGGACCAAGCTTGAAAACATGGGCCCGGTGAACATGATGGCGCTTGAGGAGTTCAAGGAGACCGAGCAGCGCCACCAGTTCCTCACGGCCCAGCGCCAGGATTTGCTTGATTCCATTGAGAACACGACAGCCACCATCAAGGAAATTGACGAGTTCTCACGGCAGAAATTCCAGGAGGCGTTCGAACGCATCAATGAAAATTTCCAGTTCACCTTCCGCAAGCTATTTGGCGGCGGCCAGGCTTTTATGCGCCTTACCGATGAGCTAAACACGTCAGAAAGCGGAATCGACGTGGTGGCGTCGCCTCCGGGCAAGAAGCTGCAAAATGTGCTGTTGCTCTCCGGGGGCGAGAAGGCGCTCACAGCTCTTTCTTTGCTGGTGGGGATCTTCCAGTATCAGCCGAGCCCGTTCTGCATCCTCGACGAAGTGGATGCGCCTCTGGACGAAACCAACGTAGGCCGCTTCACCGAGTTGGTGAAGGAAATGTCCGCGCAGACGCAGTTCATCGTCATCACGCATAGTAAGCGGACGATGTCGGTCTCGCCTGTTATGTATGGAGTGACGATGCAGGAGCCCGGCGTCTCCAAAATCGTGTCAGTGAAGTTCGGGCAGGAAGGTACGCTGAGGCGCGCCACGGCGTAACGGAAAAAAATTTTCAGTTATCCCGTTAATTGTTCAGTCACGGGTACTACAACTCGCGATGAAAATCAATGCTGTGAAATCCGCTGAGCATGCGGGTTTCACAGCTTTCTTTTTTAAGCGGGAGGTTCCGGCGCGCGAGAGCGGCTTTTTCGTCTGTTGACTGCTCCCGCAAGTGGTTGACAAAAAATGTTGAGACGCTAGAATAACGCCTCGCCCATCTTATTCATCATGAGCCCAACTACACTAAATCGAATTCTTCTCCAAACTGAGTTTCCTGACCTTAAATTATTTGCCCGGGGCAAGGTGCGTGACCTGTATGCCATCGAGGGAAAGCTGCTGTTCGTGGCCACGGACAGAATTTCCGCCTTTGATTACGTGCTGGGGACCGGCATTCCGGAAAAAGGACGC
This sequence comes from Candidatus Angelobacter sp., assembly GCA_035712465.1. Taxonomy (GTDB): domain Bacteria; phylum Acidobacteriota; class Terriglobia; order Terriglobales; family Acidobacteriaceae; genus Angelobacter. The sequence goes on along the minus strand of DASTAS010000034.1, from coordinate 25,792 downwards.
GTTCTTACGCAGCTCTCCCTGTTCTGGTTTGATTTTTTGAAGAACATCGTCCAGAACCATCTGATCACGGCCAGCGTCGACGATTACCCGCAGCCTCTGCAGAAATATGGTGATCAGCTTCGCGGCCGTTCCATGTTGGTGAAGAAAGCCAACATGATTGACATTGAGTGCGTGGCGCGCGGCTATCTCTCCGGTTCAGGCTGGAAGGAGTACCAGAAGACCGGCGCGGTATGCGGTATCAAACTGCCCGCGGGACTGAAAGAGTCTGACAAGCTGCCCGAGCCGATTTTTACTCCGGCCACCAAGGCGGTGACCGGCCACGATGAAAATATTTCCTTCGAGGAGATGGCGAAGCACACGGGACGCGAACTGGCAGAGCAACTTCGCGATCTCACGCTGAAAATTTATTCCGCTGCGGCAGACTATGCATCCGGTCGCGGCATCATTATTGCCGATACCAAATTTGAGTTCGGCCGCACCGAGCAGGGCCTGGTGCTCGCCGATGAAGTACTTACACCTGACTCTTCGCGTTTCTGGCCTGCAGACAAGTATCAGCCGGGAAAGGCGCAGGAGTCGTATGACAAACAGTTCGTACGCGATTACCTGGAAGCGATCAAGTGGAACAAACAGCCGCCTGCTCCTTCCCTGCCTGACGATGTCGCGCGCAAGACCAGCGAGAAGTACATTCAAGCTTACAGAACGCTGGCAGGGCGCGAACTGCCGGCAGGCTGAAGCAGCAGGGCAGGTGAATGAACGGCCTGGACTGGCTGATATTGCTGATTATGTTGTGTTCGGCGCTGCTGGCCGCGGCGCAGGGTTTTTTCTTTGAAGTAATTTCGCTGGCAGGCGTGGTAATTGGATACCTGCTGGCAGCGTGGGGTTACAGGCGGCTGGCGCCGTGGTTTCTGGATTATGTGAAATCGACGCCGGTCGCTGACCTTGCGGGGTTTTTGACGATTTTTTTATCCGTGGTGATCTTTGCGGGAGTTGTCGCCAGGATCGCGCGCTGGATGATCCATGAAGCGGGTTTGCGGTGGATGGATCGGGCGCTTGGGGCTGCATTCGGGTTTTTGCGCGGCATGCTGATTGTGACCGCGGCGCTTTTGGCGGTTACGGCGTTTGCTCCCGAGTCCCACGAACTCGCCGGGTCGCAACTGGCGCCGTATTTTCAGGTGGCCGGACGCGGAGCCATTTGGCTGGCGCCCTCGGAAATCCGGCAGAAGTTTCGTCAAGGTTTAGAGAAGCTGCGTGGCAAGGCTGAACCGGCAGTAAAGAAATAAAAAACAGAAAAGAAGCTGATGGGCGATACTCCCCTGGAAAGCGAGGAACGTGTGAAGGACCAGCTCGAAGCACTTGTGGCGCAGATGTACACCAGCGGAATTCTTTACTCTGAGGCCGTGCGGGAGTTCAAAAAGCGCTTCATCATGAACGTACTGCAGCAGAACAAAGGGAACCAGTGCAAAGCGGCGCGCGAACTGGGAATGCATCGCAACACCCTGAGCCGCACCATCGCGGAGCTCAAGCTGGATGTGCGGCAGTACCGTGAAGGCGGCAGGCGTCCGGTGCGCAGTGAAAAGCCACTCTCTCTCGAAAAGAAGGCCGTCCGCTAAGATCCGGCAGCGCTTGCCCGCGTTTCTGAATCCAACCGAGAGTGTCTATCCTTTCATCCCAAGAGGCCGGCAGCGGACCTGTATCCCCTCAAATAGAGAACGAGCCCGTTGCAGCCGGAGGTTCCAGAATGGTTGTATTTCCGCAGGAGCAGCGCGCATTCCTGCATCCCGGCTTTGCGTGGGAATCAGCCGCGGCCTATCTCTTTGATATCGATGGAACTCTGCTCAACAGCCGCGATGCGGTTCACTATTTTGCTTTTCGCAATGCCATGCGCGAGGTGCTCGGCATTGAAGCCGTAATTGACGGCGTGCCCGTTCACGGCAATACTGATATTGGAATTCTGCGCGCCGTGCTGCGACGTGAAGGATTGCCTGACGAAACCATCAACGCGAGTTTGCCAGCGATTATCGATCGCATGTGCCGCGAAGTGGAAAGCAACCGCGAGCAGTTGATTCCTGAGCTCTGCCCGTCCATCCTGGAACTGCTCACGCATCTGCAACAGAAGGGTAAGATTCTGGGTGTTGTGTCCGGTAACCTGGAGCGGGTCGGCTGGCTCAAGATGGAGAAGGCGGGCTTGACTCCCCGGTTTTCCTTTGCCTCGTTCTCCCATCCCCGCGAGTTGCGCGTGGATATCTTCCGGCACGGGATTGCTCTGGCCAGGGAACAGCTTGGGCAGGATGGCGATGTGATCATTGTTGGTGACACTCCGTCTGACATTGAAGCCGCGCGTGCCCTTCGAACTCCAGTGATTGCGCTGGCTACGGGGATCTACAGCTTCGGCGATCTGATGGCCTGCGGGCCGGACGCGTGCATGGCATGCGCAACCGATTTGCTGGAGCTGAAATAGTTCGGGCGGATCATCGCGAGTCTTTGTACCCTCATTCAGCCAGTGTGGGATCATGAAATGCCACCGAGCCTTTTGACAGAGCACAGGACATGGGCTTGTCACTTCTATCGGGATGGAGAAAATGCCGGAACTGCCCGACATCACCGTTTACATCGAAGCGCTGGAACAGCGCGTACTTGGGCATGTGCTCCAGCGGGTGCAGATTGCGGGGCCGTCACTTCTGCGAACGGCCACGCCGCCAATTACCGCTGCTGAAAACCGCAGAGTCACTGAACTCCGACGCATCGGAAAGCGCATTGCCATCGGGCTGGAAGGTGTTGCCGCAGGGTCTGATGAGCGGCTCTGGCTTGTGTTCCACTTGATGATCGCCGGGCGCTTGCACTGGAGCGAAAAACGAAAAATTCCGGATGGACGCCGCGTGCTGGCCGCGCTTGATTTCGATAATGGCACGCTCACGCTGACGGAAGCCGGGGCCAGAAAGCGGGCATCACTGCACCTCGTTTGCGGCGACGCGGAACTTGCGAAACTCGATCCCGGTGGAATTGATGTGCTGGCAGCGGATGGGGAAGAATTCAGGAAAGTCCTGACTTCCGCAAATCACACGTTGAAACGCGCATTGACTGATCCGCACTATTTCAGCGGAATCGGCAACGCCTATTCGGATGAGATCCTTCACGCCGCGCACCTTTCACCGGTGGCGTTAACGCAACGGCTCAAGCCGGAAGAGGTTACCCGGCTTCACGAGGCCATCCGGAAAACACTGCTGCTGTGGATTGATAAGCTTCGGGCGGAAGCCGGGCTGTTGGGAGCGCAGGAGCCAGGCGGGAGAAAAGCAGGTAAGTTTCCTGAAAAGGTGACGGCCTTCCGTCCGGAAATGGCAGTCCATGGACGCTATGGGGAACCATGCCCGCGCTGCGGATCGAAGGTGCAGAGGATCCGGTATGCCGCGAATGAGACAAACTATTGTCCGCAATGCCAAACGAACGGCAAGTTGCTGGCAGATCGCTCTTTAAGCCGTCTGCTGCGCGAGGACTGGCCGAAGACGCCGGAAGAACTGGAGGAACGCGTGAATCGCCGGTAATCGCGAGCGATCACCCGTGGCTCCTGACCGGCGATGGAGCGTGCCAGGCAGCCAGCTTTAGTGTGATATTACCCATAAAAACTTCAGTAACCGCTGCAAACAATCCAGCCGAAAGCGTTCCTAATAACGGTAAAATGTAAATTCCTCATGAAGTTGCTGCCCGCCATCCTGCTGCTTGTTTTGTCCCTGTGTGCCTTTGCAGGGGAGAAGACACAGCCCATATCCAGTGAAGACCAGAAGATGGCCGCGGCCGATTTGCAGCGCGCCTTGGATTTGCAGAAAGCAGGCAAACTGGAAGAAGCGCTGCTGGCCGCCACCGACGCGTCAAAACTCGTTCCCGCCAACAGTGAATACCTGCTCACCCGGGAAATGATTCGGCAGCAGATTGTGGGCAACTACATTGATCGCGGGAACCAACTGGCGGACCAAGGCAATCAGAAAGCGGCAGCGGAGCAGTTCCGGGAAGCGCTGGCCCGCGATCCTCAAAATCTTTTTGCACAACAGCGCCTGCACGATGTGACGGATGACGATGATCCCTACCACCGTAAGGTGATGCAATTGCTTGCCGGCGTCACGAATGTTGAGCTGCATCCGGCTCCGGGCAAGAGAGACATTCATGCCGGACCGGACATGCGAAGCGTTTATGCACAAATCGGTCGCGCCTTTAATGTAACGTTCGACTTCGACCCGAATATTACGAACCGCCGGTTCCGGCTGGACCTCGACAACGTCGATTTTTACACCGTCACATCATTCCTGGGAAAAGTTACCAAGACGTTTTGGGCGCCTGTATCAAGCCATCAGGCCATTGTTGCCGATGACACGCAGGAGATGCGGACTGCTTACGAACGCATGTCCGTGCGCACGTTTTACATCGACAACGTAAACAGCCCGGCGGACCTGAACGATCTGGCCAATGTGATGCGAGTGATTTTCAATATGAAATACATCAGCGTCGATGCCACCAAGAACACTATCACGGTGCGCGCTCCACAGAGGGACATCGACGCCATCGGCGGTTTTATCGACGGCATCATGGATGCGCGCCCGGAAATCATGCTGGTGCTGAATGAATATGAATTCGATGCCGACAAACTCTACAATTACGGACTGAACGTGCAGACGGATTTTACCGTCTTCAGCATCACGTCTGAAATCAGGCGGGTTCTGGGTAGCGACGCCCAGAGCGTCATCGATCAGCTTAACCAGAACGGAACCATCGACCCGAGCCAGATTTCTGCTTCCGATCTGTCCAACCTGCAGAACTCGCCGTTGCTGCAACCGTTTGTGTTCTTTGGCAAGGGCCTGGGGTTGACTGGGATCACCGCACTGCCGATTACGGGACAACTTTCATTCAGAAAATCAATTTCGGCCAATCTGGAACACCTGAACTTGCGCGCCATTGACGGCGAGCCGGCGACCTTTCGCGTGGGCGACAAGTTCCCGGTTGTCACGGCAAACTTTAGCGCCGTGACTGTGAACAGCAGCGGCCTCGCCAATGCAGGAAGCACACCGCAGTTCCAGTATGTGGATTTGGGCTTGACATTGAAAGTAACTCCGCATTACGAGTCCGGAGGCCATATCAAAATGGATATGGACCTGGAAATCGAGGGCCTTGGCAGCCAGACTTTTAACGGTATACCGGAACTCACCTCCCGCAGCTACAAGGGAAATATTACAGTGCGGGAAGGTGAGCCCTCCGTAATTGCCGGCGCTATCTCTGATCAGGAGCTTCGGTCTACGCAAGGCTATCCGGGGCTCGGACAGCTTCCGGGGATTCGCTCCGTGCTCAACGCGAATTCAAGCGACAGGACGCATAACGAAGTCATGATCGTGGTCACGCCATATGTGGTGCGCAAGCCATTCCACGACCGCGGCAGCTCTGCAGTCTGGAACGTGCAATAACCCCGAGACAAATCATTTTCCCGCGTGGTCAATTTCAAATTGCACCAGGGACTTCAGTTGTTCGTATGGAATATCTCCAATCCCAAGCACCCGGCGGCCGTTGATGAACACCGTGGGCGTCTGATCTACATCCAAAGACTGGCCGAGCTGCAGTGATTGCTTCACATGCGCCTCTGTGTCCGCATTCGCGGCGCAAGCGGCGACTTTGTCCGCATCCAATCCTACCGTGGTTGCATACTGCTTCAGGTTGTCATCCGCCGTGGCGGCGGCGATGCTTCCTTGATTTTCAAAGATGGTGTCAACATATTTCCAGAAGCCATCCTGGCTCTCTCGTCCGGCGCAATCAGCATACTCGGCCGCCTTGAGCGCCCAGGGATGCATGGATGCCGGCAGTGGGAACTGCTGAAATCTGAGCCGCACCTGGGGAAAATCTGTGACAAGCTTATTCAGAATAGGGGCCGCTTTTTTGCAGTGTGGGCACTCCAGATCACTGAATTCCACGATCTCAATCGCCGGGCTGGCCGCCCCCTTCGTAGGACCGTCCGCGCCCTTCAGCTTTTCCCGCGCCGGCGCAAACGGATCAGCGCCGAAGGGAATGAGGTTCCCCACCACGGCATAAGGAGTATCGGGCGACATGTAAACATGGATAGGAGCCTGTTTGTTCAACGAAACCAGCACATCCACGAGTCCGGGAATTACTGCCGGCTTGATGTCATAGATGGTCCAGGTGAGCCCGGGATCGTAACCAAAGTTGCGCTTCAATGCGATGGCAATCTCCGCCTGGCTGGGCAGGAGCACCGGTGACGGCGTACCTGCCGGTTCAGCCGTAGTGGTTGATTTGGCTTTGTTTGTGGAAGACGGCTTTTGAGCTGAGCTGTTCTGTGCAACAACCAGAGCAGCAATTGCAATCATTAGAGCAAATATTTTTTTTGAAAAGATCATGATTTTAAAAGTTACTCACTTCTGCGCGTGCGCAATTTCAAACTGCACCAGACTTTTCAGCTTGTCGTAGGCCAGGCCTCCGAGCCCGGGAAGCGCCCGTCCATTGATGAAAATTGTGGGCGTCCCCTGTACGCCGACAGACTTGCCCAGAGCGATGGATTTTTTGACTCGATTGGCAGTCGACGGCAAAGCGGCGCAAGCGGAAATCTTACCCGCATCAAGGCCTGCTCCAGTCGCCAACTGCTTCAATCTCTCATCAGCGATGGCGGCTGCGATGCTGCCCTGGTTCTCAAATGTGCTGTCCAGAAATTTCCAGAACGCCGCCGGGTTCTGGCGGGAGGCACAGTCAGCATAAAGTGCCGCCTTCATTGCCCAGGGATGAATTGGAAGAGGGAAGTTTTGAAACACAAATCTCACCTGCGGAAAGTCAGCAGTAAGTCTGTCGATGGTAGGCTGTGCCGCCTTGCAATAAGGACATTCAAGGTCGCTGAATTCAATGATGGAAATGGCCGGATTTTTTGGACCGCGTGCGGGGCCGTCGGCGGCCTTAAGCTTTTGGCGCTCCTCCCGGAAAGGATGAGGGCCAAAGGGAACCATCTCTCCCTGGATCGCCCTCTGCACAGAAGGGATCACGTAAAAATGGACGAAATCTTTGTTGTTCAGCAGAACAAACACATCAGCGATGCCGGGCGCGCCGGAAGACGAGATATGCAGGATCTTCCATGTTACTGCCGGATCGTAGCCAAAACTCCGTTTGAGCGCAGTGTCAACTTCCGCGTCAGTCGGCAGCTTCGTTCCTGCACTGGCGCCGGAGCCGGTGTTTTTGTGCCGGCTCTGCGGCTGCGGTGAGGCTGTAAAAGGCAGAAGCAGCAGCATTACGGCGAGGAGGACTTGTTTCATCCTATATCTCCGATTTTTGCGCAATGGGAAAACGCCGCCCCAACCCGAACGCCTTGGGGGTGATCTTGATACCGGGCGCAGCCTGCTGGCGCTTGTACTCGCTGCGTTCAATCATGCGAATGACGTCACGCACCAGTTTTATCTCATAGCCTCGCTCGGCGGCAATCTGCTCCGCGGTGCGGCAATCTTCTACGTAGTCTTCCAGAATCGTGTCCAGAATTTCGTATGGCGGAAGTGTATCACTATCTTTCTGCCCTGGCCTTAGCTCAGCCGAGGGCGGTTTGGTGAGGGTAGATTCCGGAATGACCGGCTTGCGCGAGTTAACGTATCGGCTGAGCTGATAGACCATTGTTTTTGGGACATCAGAAATCACGGCCAGCCCGCCTACCATGTCGCCATAAAGCGTGCAGTAGCCTACGCCAAGTTCTGACTTGTTGCCGGTGGTAAGCACAAGATAGCCAAACTTATTGGAGAGGGCCATGAGAATGTTGCCCCGAATGCGTGACTGTATGTTCTCTTCCGTCACATCTTCCGGTAGACCGGAAAAAAGTGGCGCCAGCGTGCGCCGATAGGACTCAAAGATCTCTCCGATTGGGACAACTTCAAAACGAATGCCCAGGTTGTGCGCGAGCTCGCGAGCATCCTTGACGCTGTGCTCGGAGGAGTACTCGCTAGGCAAGGCAATGCCGGTTACGTTTTCCTGGCCCAGTGCGTCAACGGCGATGGACGCGGTCAGAGCCGAGTCAATCCCGCCGCTCAACCCAATGACGACCTTCTTGAACCCGCATTTGCGCACATAGTCGCGCGTGCCCAGGACCAGCGCTGCGTACGCGCTGGGTTCGTCGACCTCAGTTTGCGCATGAAAATCGCCTGTGAGCGTTTCCGTATCTACAATGACAAGGTCTTCTTCAAACGACTTGGCCTGCGCGATGATATGTCCATCCGGCGCGATCACAATGCTGGATCCGTCAAATACCAGACTGTCATTCCCGCCGACCTGATTGACGAATACCACCGGAACTTTGTTGTCGCAGGCGATGGTGCGCAGCATGTTGTACCGCAGCGCGCGTTTGCCGACGTGAAATGGCGAAGCGGAAATATTCAGAACAAGGTTCGCCCCCGCGCGCAGCAGCTCATCCACGGGATCCACGCTGTACAGCCTGCGGTGCCAAAAATGCTTGTCATTCCAGGCGTCTTCGCAGATGGTCAATGCCAGTCGCTTATCGCAATACGGAAAGACTTTCTGCGATGAGGCGGGATCAAAATAGCGCAGTTCATCGAAAACATCATACGTGGGCAACAGCATTTTGGATTGAACGAACTGTATCTTGCCGCCGCGCAGCACGGCGGCCGAGTTCATCACGGATTTGCCGGTGTCCACGGCGGCGGGAGAGACAAAGCCTGTGATGATTGTGGTCTCAGGCACGGCGGACGCAATCTCCCGTGTGGCCTGCCGGTTGCGTGCAACGAATGCCGCTTTTTCAAGCAAGTCTCGCGGCGGATAACCGCAAACCGCGAGCTCCGAAAAGACTGTCATGTGGGCGCCGGCTGCATGCGCCTTCCGGGCAAATTCTATGATCTTCTCGGAATTGCCGGTGAAATCACCGATGGTAGGGTTGATTTGCCCTAGAGCAATCTTCACCTGTTCAGTGTAACGCGATTACCTGAACTGCGGCATCGGTTCGCAACCGGGCTCGTGACGAATTACCGTTCTCGCATCAAGGTATTTGGGCTAGATCGCCGGCCGTTACTTGTAGCCGCTGCTTTAGGAATACGGGAAAACCGGAGCCATCGCACAGAGTGCGATCTACAGTGGCGGCTGCTGGTCTCCTTGTGAAGACGAACCGCTATTCTTATCGTTCTTCGTGCCCCACTGCGGTTCCTCAGTGTGATCGGAAGCCGGTTGCACCGGACCTTCTGACCTTTGCTGGACTGACGGGTCCGGGGGGTCGCCGGGACGCCGCAACGTTGGCCGACGCATTGGTTTATGCTGCTGCGCCTGCTGGTTCGCCTTTACATCCTGGGGCGAGTTGCTGGCTTCCAGAGTAGCCAGCGATACCACACCATCCTTCACGTCCACTTCCTTTTTATCTTTCACTATCATCTGCTGCCCGGCTTTGGCGATTTCCACTCGCTTCACTTCGTCGCCATAGAAGCGTACAAACGTCACATCCTGCGGCGGCCTCCCGTAGATCCAGTCTTCGTAGTCCTTGCCGTTCGCGTCCCTTTCACGGATTTTCTGCTCCGGGCGGTCTTTGGCCATGATGACCATGTCCTTGTTCATGCCCACCAGCACCTCATGGTCCTTCATGGCCTGGCGAATTTTCGGCGGCATCGTCTCAATGTAGACTTCGGCAGCGCTTTTCACGCTGAAATCCAGCACCGGGCTAAGCAGCTTTTCCAGTTCGTCTCCTGTCATCTCAGGAACGTACTTATTAAATTCCAAAGTGATCGCCGCGCCGGTCGCCTGGCCCATGTTGGGATCTGAGGGAGTAGCGACGCCGCCTGAGCCCATGATGCTGACATGCTGGTACCAGTGGCTCTTCTTCTTGGGCCCGCCATTTACCTCCACGTAAACAGACTTGTCATGGATTACCACGTTGGTAACCTGCACCTTTTCGCCAACTTTGGCCACCGCACCGTGCGCCTGGATCTTCTCATACAGGGTTGGGTCGTCCGGCTTAACCAGCCCTTCGGGGGTGATGACCGTGCTCTTGTCTCCCAGAGGAAGATACTTGCGCGTATGGACAAAATCGGCGTCCAGCAACTGGATCAGCTTCATCTTGGTCTGTCCATCCAGCTTCTGGCGTTTTTCCAAGTCAACGGCGCGAAGTTGGGGCTTTTGCTGCACTGTTGATGGAGGCGGCAGCGGCGACTTCAGCACCAGAACGTCAGGATCTGCCGGCTTGGCCGGCGCTTTCTGGGCTTTTTGCTGTTCTTGAGCGCCCAGGCTGATGGCCATGGAAGCCACTGCGGAGAAGAGGACTGCGCGGCGAAACATGATGAGCACCTGCGGGCTGCGTATCTTGTTATTGTCCGCCCAATAAGAGCGCTTTTCAACCCATTTAGCAGCCAACAAATTAGATGCCTTTGCGCTCTCCGGCGGGAAAGCCAAAGAATGCCAGCGCTCTACTCTCACTGGATCACCAGCCCTTCGCGGGCCACCATTGCGGGCAATACCTGACCGCCGTTCTCGCGAATTGCATCCGCAACTCGGGCCTTCGCCTCCGGTTCAACCAGGAACACTACGCAGCCTCCGCCGCCTGCGCCGCAGACCTTGGCTGCCTGCGCTCCGGCTTTGCTCGCCGCCTTGATGAGCTTTTCGATCAACGGCGTGCTGATGCGCGGAGCATTCGTCCTGCGCAGCTTCCACTCTTCCCGCAGCAGCCGGGCGACTTCCGGCCAGTCAGCGTGCGCCACCGCATCATGCATGGCCCGGGCAATCCCGCCGATCTGCTCAAAGTTGCGGAAGATCCTGCGATTGCCGTTGATGTGCTGCTTAAATACTTCCCAGTTGTTGATGCCGGACTGCCGCGGCGCTCCCGTATAGGCCAGCACAAAGCGGTGGTCCAGCTCTTCCGCCGCAACGCGCACCGCTTCATGGTGAATTCCGTCCGCGTCCAGATGAATGGCGCTTACGCCGCCATAGAGGGCGGGATAGTAATCCTGGCAGCCGGTTGGCACTCTGATCAGTTGCGCTTCCACGTTCTGCGCTATTTCCCGGATCTTCTCAAGCTCCAGCTCTCTTCCTGTAAGCCTCGCCATCGCGGCTGTGGTTGCAATCATCAGCGCCGACGAGCCGGAAATTCCCGCGCCTGCCGGTGATTCCGAGTTCGTCTCCAGCTCGAACCCGCATTCCGGAGCGAAGAAGCGGGTGAGATGAACACCAATAGCATGCTTGAACTTCTTTGCCGAACAGAGCTGATCCAGGCTGGAAAATTCCTCTTCGCGCTCTGTATCCAGAGATCGAAGGCGGATCTGCCTGCCCGCCAGCGGCTGAATGCGGCAGCGCGTCAGCACAGTTACAGCAAAATTCACCGTCACCGCGCCGGGATGGAACAGGTACAACGGCCAGATATCCATCGTTCCTCCGGCCAGGTCCACGCGGCACGGCGCATGGGCAATGATCGTTTGGCCAGCGTTCATGGCTGGCGATGAGGTGGTTCGGCTGGAGGTCGGCAAGGTTTATTCCGTGAAGAACTGGGCCATGTGGCGGAATTTTGCGTAGCGATCATCCAGCAGTTGGTTCGCGGGTAGTGATTTCAATGCGTCAAAGTGGCGTTGCAGCACCTGGTCCACCAGCGCGGCCGCGGCATCATGGTCAGTGTGCGCGCCGCCCTCCGGCTCGGGAATGATCTCATCAATGATCTTCATTTCCTTCAGGTCCGGCGCGGTGATCCGCAGAGCCTGCGCGGCCAATTCCTTTTTTGCGGCGTCGCGCCACATGATGGACGCGCAGCCTTCCGGCGAGATGACCGAGTAGACGGAATTTTCCATCATGAACACGCGATCAGAAACAGCCAGCGCCAGCGCGCCTCCGCTGCCGCCTTCGCCCGTGATCGTGGTAATGATCGGCACTTCAATGCGCGCCATTTCGCGCAGGTTGCGGGCAATCGCCTCGGCCTGCCCGCGCTCTTCCGCGCCCAGCCCCGGATACGCACCCGGCGTGTCGATAAACGTGAAGATCGGCCGCCCGAATTTTTCCGCCAGCTTCATGCAGCGCAGCGCCTTGCGATAGCCTTCCGGATTCGCCTGCCCAAAGTTGCGGTACACGCGCTGCTTGGTATCGCGCCCCTTCTGGTGCCCGATGACCATCACCTCTTCGCCGTGATAGCGCGCCAGCCCGCAGATAATGGCCGGATCGTCGCCAAAGCCGCGGTCGCCGTGGACCTCACTCCAGTTGCTGAAAATGCGCTCCACGTAGTCCAGCGTGAACGGCCTCTGCCCATGCCGCGCCAGCTCCGTCTTGCTCCACGCGTTCACGTGGCTGCGGATTTGTTCGCGCAGGAAGCCGATCTGGTGCTGCAGGTGCTTGAGCTGAAGATGCGCCTCTTTGTCGGCGCGGGCCTTCGTCTCGAGCTCGGCAATCTGCCCTTCAATCGTCTCCAACTGACGCTGCGCTTTAGCCGCTGGGTCCAAAAATCAGCTCCTGGCTTCTACAAATTCAGCTTCTGGCTAGTAGCTTCTAGCCTCTAGCAAAAATCTTAACGACATCGTAACTGCCTAATTCCCGAACACCCCTTTAGGACTTGTCATCCTGAGCGAAGCCGAGCGACTGCGAGTGCGAGTCGAAGGACCCCGAGGATGTGTCACTCACCATGGCCGCCTCCGGGAATTCTCACGACAATCCCCGAGTCGCATCCATCAATCCACGATGCGAACACTACCTCTCCCGCACAGCTCTTCCACGCGCGCGATGAACGAGCGGTCTGGACACACATTATATCCGTCCGCTTCCATCACAGCCATGAAGTCGCCGGTACGTTCCAGATCAAACAACACCTTGGCTTCCCCGCGCCGCTCGCGGCAAATCGAGTGCAGCGCGTCCACCGTGCCCTCGGTCGCCGAATCCAGCGGCACGCGGATGCGTATCGACTTCGGCAGCGACGGCTTGGCTTCTTCCAGCGGCGTCAGCGTACTGATGGCGATCTTCGGGTTTGCGCCTTCCTCCACGCGGACGCTCGCGCGCACCAGCATGGGAATCTCCTGCTTCAAAATATTCTGCAGCCGTTTGTACGCCTCAGGGAAGACGATGGCCTCGACCGTGCCGGTCATGTCTTCCATCACCGCATTCGCATACAGATCGCCCTTGCGCGACTTCATCACCCTCACGGCGCTGATCACGCCGGCCGTGGTGATCTCGTCGCGTCCCGTGCCGCTGGTCATCTCCGTGATCTGCTGCGCGCTGAGCGCGTGAAAATCCTGCAGCTTTTCCGCGTACTTCTCCAGTGGATGCCCCGTAATAAAGAAGCCCAGCACTTCCTTCTCGCTGGCCAGGCGCTGATGCTCATCCCACTCCGGCACATTGGGCAGCTTCTCCCCATTGCCGTTCATCTGCGCATCATCGGCAAACACGCCAAACAGTCCATGCTGGCCCATCTCGGCATCGCGCTGCGATTTCTGCCCGCGCTCCATCGCCTTGACCAGGACGGTCATGAGCTGTGCGCGATTGCCAAACTCATCCATCGCGCCCGCCTTGATCAGCGACTCCATGACTCTGTGGTTCAGCAGCCGCAGATCAACCTTCTCGCAGAACTCAAAGATCGAAGCAAAGCGCCCCATCTGCTTGCGTGCCGCGATGATTGACTCAATCGCGTTCCCGCCCACGTTCTTCACCGCCGCCAGGCCAAAGCGAATCGCGTTGCCGTGCGGCGTGAAATAGGCGTCGCTCACGTTGATGTTCGGCGGTTCTACGGGAATGCCCATATCGCGGCATTCCTTGATGTATTTGACCACGTTGTCCGTGTTGCCGGACTGCGAGGTCAGCAGCGCCGCCATGAACTCCACGGGATAATGCGTCTTCAAATACGCCGTGTGATACGCCAGCAGGGCATAGGCCGCCGAGTGCGACTTGTTAAAGCCGTAGCCCGCAAACTGCTCCATCAGGTCAAAAATCTTTTCAACTTTTTTCTGCGGCAGCTTCTTTTCCAGCGCGCCCTGCACAAACCGTTCGCGCTGCTTGGCCATCTCTTCGGCAATCTTCTTGCCCATGGCGCGGCGCAGCAGATCGGCTTCGCCCAGGCTGTAGCCGGCCAGCACGTTGGCAATCTGCATCACCTGTTCCTGATAAACGATGACGCCCAGCGTCTCTTTGAGCAGCGGCTCCAACTCGGGCAGCTCATATTCGACTTTGCGCCGGCCCCACTTGCGCTCAATAAAGTCATCAATCATGCCGCCCTGAATCGGTCCCGGCCGGTAGAGCGCGTTCAACGCCGTGAGGTCTTCGACCGTGGTTGGCTTGTAGCGGCGCAGCACATCCGTCATGCCGCCCGATTCAAACTGGAAGATGCCGGACGTCAATCCCGTGTGGAAGACCTTCTCGTAAGTCTCTTTGTCGTCCAGCGGGACCTTGTGCATCTCCAGCGGCTGGCCGCGCTGGGCAATCAGCTTAAGCGCATCGTCAACGATGGTCAGCGTGGTGAGCCCGAGGAAGTCCATCTTCAGCAGGCCCATCTTCTCCACCGCCTTCATGTCATAGGCGGTGACAATTTCGTCGTTCTTGGTCTTGTGCAGCGGCACCAGCTCAGTCAGCGGCTGCGGAGAAATCACCACGCCCGCGGCGTGCACGCCCGAGTTCCGCACCAGCCCTTCCAGCTTCAGCGCCGTATCAATCAGCTCTTTGATGTTGGTTTCGCTCTCATACGCCTGTTGCAGCGGCGGCGTTTCATCCAGCGCCTTCTGAATCGTGATGCCTATCGTGTTCGGCACCATCTTGGCGATGCGGTCCACGTCGCTATAGGGAATGTCCATCGCGCGGCCCACGTCTTTGATGGCCGCTTTGGCCGCCATGGTGCCGAAGGTGATGATCTGGGCCACGTTCTCGCGCCCGTATTTCTGCGTGACGTAATTGATCACCTCGCCGCGCCGGTTCATGCAGAAGTCAATATCGATATCCGGCATGGATACGCGCTCCGGATTCAGGAAGCGCTCAAACAGCAGCTCATTCTGCAGCGGATCAATATCCGTGATGCCCATGGCGTACGCGACCAGCGCGCCGGCGGCCGAGCCGCGGCCCGGGCCCACAGGGATTGAGTTTTCTCTGGCGTAGCGGATGAAGTCCCACACAATGAGGAAGTAGCCGGAGAACTTCATCTTCTGGATCACGCCGATCTCGCGCGCCAGCCGCTCTTGGTACTCCGTGAGTGTCTTCTTCAGAGTGCGCGACGACAGCATCTCCCAGCGGCGCGCAAATCCTTCGCGCGCTATTTTCTCAAAGTAGCTGTCCAGGGTGTAGCCGTCCGGGACATCGAATTGCGGGAACGGGTTCGCAATCTTCTTTACTTTATTGAAGACGCAGCGCTCGGCGATCTCCAGCGTGCGCTTCACCACGTCCGCCCGGCCGTCAAACAAACGGACCATCTCATCCGCTGACTTCACATAGAACTGGTCGGTCTCAAACTTCAGCCGGTTCGTCTCGTGGATGCTCTTGCCCGTCTGCACGCACACCAGCACGTCCTGCGCGTGAGCGTCGTCCTCGCACAGATAGTGGCTGTCATTGGTGGCCACCATGGGAATGCCCAGGTCTTTTTCCAGGCGGAACAGATCCGGATGGATCCTGTGCTCTTCCTTCAGTCCCTGGTCCTGGATCTCAATAAAGAAGTTGCCCTTGCCAAAAATCTCCTGGTACTGCGCCGCCGCTGCCTTGCCCGCGTCATACTTGCCGGCCAGAAAGTTCTCGCACACCTCGCCCGCCAGGCACCCGCTCAGCCCAATCAGCCCCTTGGCATGATCGGCGAGAAACTTCTTGCTGATCCGCGGCTTGTAATAGAAGCCGTGCAGGCTGGCTTCCGACGTGATCTTCATCAGGTTGCGATAGCCTTCTTCGTTCTCCGCCAGCACCAGCAGATGGTTGTAGGTGTCGCCCTCGGGCGGCATGCGCTCCGTGTGGTGGTCTGCCTTCTTGCAGATGTACAGCTCGCACCCGACGATTGGCTTCACGTTCTTCTTCTGCGCCGCATCCACAAAATGCACCGCGCCATAAATGTTGCCGTGGTCGGTCATGGCTACGGCCGTCTGCCCGATGTCAGCCACGCGCGCCACCAGCTTCTCCACGTCGCAGGCGCCGTCAAGCAGCGAATAATCGGTATGCAGGTGCAAGTGAACGAATTCAGACATGATTAGCTGTTGGCTCCTGGCTTTGAGCTAGTGGCTCTGGTCTCCTGATTATAGGCGTCCAGACACTCCCGCCGACCTGTGGAATCGTGTGTAACTCTGTGGATTTCAGGCACTTAACTTACTCTCCCTTGTGCTCCGTAGCCTGCCCTGAGCGCAGTCGAACGGGTGTCCTTTGTGGTTGGCTTTTCCGGTGCCGGGGGTACCCCACTCTGTCACCCCGAAAACAAAAGACTTATCGTTCGTCACCCCGGGGTTACCCTGCACATTGCCTCCTAAAAGCACGAAACGCCACAACCGAAACATCCGGCTGCGGCGACTTGAATCTGCTGGCTCGGCCAGCAATTTACAATGTAGCAAAGAGGCAGCGAAAAGTCAATGCTTTCAGTTCGATTTTTCCCGTTACGTGCGAGCTGTCCGTTTGCCGGGGGAAAGAAGAAATTCAAGACTTAGGAAAAGAACCGAGATCTCGACGTAGTGGAACCGAGATTTCGACGATAAGTCGCCCTGAGGACCTTCTTAAGAGGCAGCCGCTTTCATTCTTCCAGAGCGAAGGTCCCTCAAAAGCTTGCCGAAGCTTTTGCTATACAAATCATGTTCCTTCCATCTGCTAAAGTCGGGAATAAGATACTCGCGAATCTCAGACGCCAGATCCTTCCCCAAGTCACCGTCCCAGCACTCCCACTCGCGTAGCTGATCAAAAGGAACCAGCGAAACGGGAAACAAGACATCCTTCTTCTCCTGCGCTTGGCGTTTCGCCGCTTTCCTGATCTCCGTCCTGACCCACTCGCTGCTCATACTGTTAGGAGACAGAATCAACAGCAGTTTCTCGTGAACTCGAATGGCTTGATCGATCTGCCGATGAAGCTTTTGACCGGACTGCCCGTGTTGTGGAGCAAACCAGCATCGCACGCCCCTAGCTTGCAAGTCCGCGTAAAGGCGCTCTGCAAACTGCTGATCCATCGAAGAGTAACTGATGAAGCAGGAGTAGTACTCGAATGCGGCCCCCGTAAGAGAATGCATGTATTCGATAAAATTGTCGGGAACACCCGCGCCCCGCAGAAATTCAAATGGAATTTTCCCTTGAGAGCGGTAGATGGTGCGAACGCTTACCTCCGATGGACCGACATGTTTAACGGTGCCCAAACCTTTTATCTCGCGAAGATCGATGTCCTCAAACTCTGTAAACCCCACTGTAGCTCGACTGAAGTCAGCTTGGTAAAGTGCCGCCCCATAAAAATTGGCACCACGGAGGTCCGCGTTGCTAAAGTCGGTGGCGCGCAAGTCGGCTTGGCGAAGGTCTGCTCCAGTAAGATCGGCTCTTCGCAAATCTGCTTCGGCGAGTACCGATCTGAGCAGGTTTGCTCTGTACAGATTTGCTCCTTTCAGTTCAGCACGAACCAGATTCGCCATGCGGAGGTCCGGCCAAATTTGTGGATTCAACTCTCTCCATTCATTCCAGACCCTCACACCTTTTTCCCTCAGCAGCACCAGCTGCGCTTCGTCGGCCATAATGCTCTCCTCCGCTCTTATCTAGCTGCGCATTCTAACTCACGCAGTTGTCAGCCTCGCAGTCCTGCCCCAAATCGCGTGCCACACTATCGCCTGCTGCTCCGCCAGCCATGCTCTGTTCGCCAAGATGAAAGCCGCCCCTGAATATTACAAATTCATGGTCGCGGAAATGCAAAAGATCTACCGCGATACTTGGGAGTGGCTGAATCTCTCCGTCGGGGATGCGAATGTCATGTGTTCAAATCCGGCCTCGGCGACGGCATATACGCCACCTACGCGGGATTGAATCCTGACGGGCAGGTCCTAGCGGTGGTTACCGAATTTGCTGTTGCCAGGTGAAGCTTCCAAATTTGGCTTTGTGCATTTGCAAATGCCCACGAGTGAATTAGCGCACGGACTCTTCGCCCACAGGATTGGAAAATATGGAAACTGTGCCACTCCAAGAAATCGGTCTTGACAAACCGGCTCTCCCGTGGCCAGATCAATGGTACTCCTTGAA
The DNA here is from genome assembly GCA_035712465.1 of Candidatus Angelobacter sp. Classification (GTDB taxonomy): domain Bacteria; phylum Acidobacteriota; class Terriglobia; order Terriglobales; family Acidobacteriaceae; genus Angelobacter. Next base: position 7,663 of record DASTAS010000034.1, on the reverse strand, counting down.
TGCGAAAGTCTAAGCTAACCGCTCGGCGCACTTCCCTTAACCTCCGGCTAGAGAATTTTCGGCTCTTCCGAGATTCCGGTTGGTTCAAACTTGCTCCTTTGACCTGCCTTGTCGGGCGAAACAGCAGCGGCAAGTCGTCGATACTCAATGCCATCTTGCTGCTCAAACAAAGCCTGGAACAGGAAGGAATGGGACGAGCTGTAACACCGCTTACCTTGTCTGGACCATATGTTGACTTAGGTAACTATGCTGACGTGGTTTACAACCACGATGAATCGTCACAGGTCTCAATTTCATTATCAATGAGGATCTCCGAGTTGAGAAAAGTCGTTTATGAACGGGGACGACCTTTCGTTGATTTGGATCTTCCACGCATGAGGCAACCCTATGGGGTTGGGTACTACGGTTGGTTTGAAGCCGAGCGAGTACCCAAAGAAGGGACTGTCGAGGTAAGCCTTCGATTTACCGCGAACGAGCCGTTTGGACCCAGTCTGAGTGGTTTCGACATGAAGGTTGGTAACATCGGGAGCGCTAGTTTTGTACGCACGGTAAGTGGGCAAAGGCGTGAACATTGGCGTGTTTACACCTCGACGCTGCCACCGCGGTCGTTCGCGCTCCGGGCGGGAACTCGCGCGTTCTTTCCCCGAATCGAGATACGGCAGTCCTCGTTCAGCAGGTGTACCGTTACAGCAAAGCGACACATTAGGGAGTTTATCGGCTGCAGCCAGCTCTTGTTCACGTTTCTACAACAGCTGATACTCCAGAGCGAGGTTATAGGGCCATTCAGGACACCACCAGAACGCCGCTACGCATTCGGCGGGTTCAGTGCGAGTAGGAGTGGTCCGAGCGGTGAGCAGGCCATAGATCTTTTAATCACGGAGGCCTTAGTCAAACGCGACGGCCCGAGGCCTCTGCATGCGGCCGTATCTTTCTGGATTAAACATCTTAAGCTGGCCAAATCTCTCGATATCAAGGACATAGCAAAGAGACTTAATTTGTTCGAAGTCGATCTGAAAGGGGCAGGGCGAGGCACAGCCGCTAATCTCGTTGACGTGGGCTTTGGAGTGTCTCAGGTACTACCCGTTCTCGTCCAGGGCCTTTTGATGCGACGGGGAGGAATCTATCTCGTACAGCAACCGGAAATTCACCTCCATCCCGATGCTCAAGCCGGGCTAGCAGATTTTTTCATGTATCTCGCTAGTTATGGTGTGATTACCGTCGTTGAAACTCACAGCGAGTATCTGCTCCTGCGCCTCCGCCGTCGATTGGCCGAGAATGCAAAGCCGTTATCTGCGGGATTACCAATTGAGAATGATGATGTCCCGGCCCTCACGAAGGAAGACGTATCGGTACTGTTCACCGGAGAAGATGGCGCGACAGCGACCGTGCGAGAGCTTGAAATCGGGGACTCATTTCAATTTGAAAATCTTCCACGGGGCTTCATGAGCCAAGCGTTAGACGATCGAATCAAGCTTCTCAAGGCCATAGGTAAAAGGAATGCCTGACTGCGTCTTTGACACTACTGTGGTTGCCTTCGCAAACGGCGATATCGCGGCGCGAAAACCCGGAAATACATTTGATCGTAGGCTTTCAGCCATCGAACGATCGGCGAGAGCTAACTGTCGGATCCGATATAACCGGAAGCTGCTGGCGGAATATGAGGCTCACGTTCGAGACCGCCGAAATGACGTCATAGAGCTTTTCTTTGCTGCGCTTACAGAACGTGGGATCTTAGTGGCCCGCAATAATCTGTCGCGCCAAGATTATGCGACAGCAACATCTCGCTGCCGGTGGCCAACGCACGATCAGCATCTGCTCGCCGCGGCAGTACGCGGCGACAATCCCACGATTTTTGTAACAGAGCAGCAGTTAGCGGATTGCAGAGCAAAGGTTCGAGCCTACTTTGGAATTGACATTCAGCATCTAGTGTGAAGAGCGGGCGAGCCGATTGAACGTTCCCTTTGTGGAGGGGGTAGGAGGGCGCGTGCTCTAGCCTGTAAAGCTTTTCTGTCCCTCAGAGACACAACTCGACTGCCCCGCTCTTCCGCGGGCCCCCAAGCGTGCGCCGCAGTTGCGCACGCTTAGTGCAGTGAGCTGGCTAGTTGCTTTTCAGCTTCGCAGAACGGTGCAGGGTGGGATTCCAAGTTTCTTGCCCTCAAGCTCAACGCCGGAACAATTCATCTACCCGCCAGCGTCCCTTTCCTGAACGGCTCAGCCACGATCTGCCACTCGTCTTCATAAACCAGGTAGCCCGGCCTGTCGGTTCTGATCTTTTTCACGTAGATGCCATTCCGTTCCAGAATGCGGACCATCTCCCAGATACGGGAGATGTGCTCGGCGGAGTGCGTCTTGAACCAGCAGATACCGCGATGAAGGCTGTTACGTCCGAAGGAAGTCGGCCTTTCAAGATTGTCGCTAAACCACATTCGCAGCTCGTTCAGCTCGTCGGCGTCTGAGCCTGTTATCTGGCCCCACTCCAGCGCCAGCGCTGCTGCCTGGAAGATTCCCTGCTCAACATGGCTGTCCTCGTCTTTGCGCCCGATGACGAAACGCACATACTCCCGTTTCTCCAGCGGATTGTGCCGCTCGAGAATGAAGCGTTCATCTTCTGTTTCGACAAACGCAAGACGTCCGGGAAGGCAGGAGAGAACTGTGCCCATGCCGCGTCCCACGATCCGCTCCAGAGCTTCAATCAGGGCGACATCTCTTTGATCGAGAGCCGGGTCTTCCGATATCGCAAAAACCACGTTGGGCGAGTGCCGCTTCTGCAACTCGCGGGCGATATTATCGACAAACAATTTGTCGCTGGAAAACGGCAGGCGGTATCTCGGATCGAAGTCAGCGAAATGCGCGAGCTGGCGGGTGAATTTGTGCCGCAGACGCGGGCTGGCGAGGATCTCCCGGTAACGGTCGCGTTTGCTCCGCTTCACGAACGCCGCGATGAGTGCCTGCTCGTTGTGCACAGAGCGAGTGTAACGCAGGATGTGAGTTTTTCGACCCGTGGGACGGAATCCTATCAAGCATCTCGCCGCAGCCGGCCTGATCGAGGCCGCCGGCAACCTGAACCGCATGCGCTGCAGCGAGGTGCGGCTCGCACAAAAGGAAAGCGGTTAGCAGCGGGTGGATGTTCTTGTACAAAACGCCCTGCGACGGCATGAACACTTCCGCCATTTTGGGGGTCCCTCTCTCCTCATCGTCGCGGGTTGCGCGGCTCTGAGTCGCTCGGGATGACAATTTTTTGTAAGTTTGGGTAGATTTTGCGGTTCGGGTGGATTTTTGAAAGTTGTCATTCCGCGCCTGCAACCTAATACCCTGTCATCCCGAGCGAACGCGCGGGATGCGACCAAGCGTGAGAGAGGGACCCGGACAGTGATCGCAGCACCATGCAGTGTCAAGGCGTTTTATTGCGAGAGTGGAACCGATTGGACGTTTTTTTAACTACGGCAGCGGGTGGGCGAGCGTTAAAGCTTTTTCTATCCCTCAAAAAAACAACTCGGAAAGCTAAACAGGTATTTTTAAAAACGCCTTGCGACGACATGAACACTTCCACCATTTTCGGGGTCCCTCTCTTCTCGTCGCCGCGCGTTGCGCGACTCTGAGTCGCTCGGGATGACAAGCCTTTGTAAGTTCGAAGATTTTGCGGTTCGGTGGATTTTTGATAGTTGTCATTCCGCGCCTGCAACCTTAATATTTGTCATCCCGAGCGAGCGCGCGGGAGCGATGCGACTAAGCGGGAGAGAGGGACCGCAAGGATGATCGCAGCACTATGCAGTGTCAAGGCGTTTTATTGAGAATGCGGGAACATATGAAGCATTTTTCCAAAGCTACGCGCGCGGCTTTTAAAACCCTTTCTATCCCTCAGAAACACAGTTCGGGTGCCGCACAGTTTCAGAAAACGCCTTGCTGAGGCATGAAGGCGTCCACCATTTTGGGGTCCCTCTCTCCTCATCGTCGCGCGTTGCGCGGCTCTGAGTCGCTCGGGATGACAAGTTTTTGTACGATTGAATGGATTTTGCCTTTGGATGAATTTTTAAAGTTGTCATTCCGCGCCTGCAACCTAACACTTTGTCATCCCGAGCGAACGCGCGGGCGCGGTGCGACTAAGCGTGAGAGAGGGACCGCGAGGATGATCGCAGCACCCATGCAGTGTCAAGGCGTTTCAATGAAAGTACTATGAAAGACGGTTTTCACTACCGATATTGGGTGTATATCGTCGCCAGCCGGACTGGAACGCTCTACACGGGGCTTACCGGTGATCTCTACAAGCGCATCATGCAGCACAAGAGTGGCGAGATTGAAGGATTCTCGAAGCAGTACAAATGTACGCGCCTCGTGTATTACGAAGGGTTCGATCAGGCTGAGAGAATGATCCAGCGCGAAAAGCAGATCAAGAGCTGGCGGCGTGAAAAGAAAATTGCGCTGATTGAAAAGACGAATCCGCGATGGCAGGATCTGGCGGAACATTGGGGCCGTCCACTCCTGATGCCGGGTGAAAGCATCCGGAAGAAAACACCCTGAGGCTGCATGGTATTGCGATCACTGTTGAGGTCCCTCTCTCACGCTCCGTCGCACCGCTCCGTCGCGCTCTCTCGGGATGACAATGTAAAAGAAGATCGCTGTTGGATGATGGTGATGGGCTTCAGCGAGGTGCGGCTAGCACTCAACGAGCAGCATTAGCAGCGGCTGGGTTTCTTTTGTCCTTGTTTCATGAGAGACTTTGCCCGGAAAGAGCCAAAAATGCAGACAGAAGAAGCGTTGGCAAAGGATCATAAAAAGCCAAGCCAGATACATTGGCATTTAATCGGCGTTATCGCCGTAGAAACGCTCCTGGGTGATCGCTATTTCCCGGGTTGGAGATTGCCGATGATTGCAACCTCAATGCCCGCGGCGTTTGTCATCATTTCCCTTAAAAAATTGTATGACCGGGCAGGATTCTGGATGTTGGTTGCGGCATTCACAATCCTGTTCTGGATCATCAATGCCCGACTGAAAGACTGGATGAATGGCGTGGGCATTCTTTCTCTTGTCACCGTAGGCGCGGTCGAAATGCTTTTCATAGCGGCTGTTATTGTTCGCATCTACCCCGAAGCTAAAACACGGTAATCAGCTCTCAGCAAGACGCAGCACCCCAGCATCTGTCATGCACCGCCCGCATTGTGGAGTATCTCTCCGACGTGCGCGCGAAATTTGCAAGCGCCTTCAGGCGCGCAACCTCAAGCTCATGCGTTTCAGCGAGGTGCGGCTCGCACAAAAGGAAAGCGGTTAGCAGCGGGTGGGTGTTCTTATAGAAAACGCCTTGCGGCGGCATGAAGGCTTCCACCATTTCGGGGGTCCCTCTCTCCTCATCGTCGCGCGTTGCGCGGCTCTGAGTCGCTCGGGATGACAAGCCTTTGTATGATTGGGTGGATTTTACCTTTGGATGGATTTTGAAAGTCGTCATTCGGCGCCTGAACCTTAATATTGTCATCCCGAGCGAACGCGCGGGAGCGATGCGACTAAGCGTGAGAGAGGGACCGCGAGGATGATCGCAGCACTATGCAGTGTCAAGGCGTTTTCTTGCGAAAGCGGGGGACTGATGGGAAGTTCTTTAACTCCGCCGGCGCTGGGTTCAAACCTTTATTTTTAAAAAACAACTCGGAAAGCTAAAGAGTATTTTTAGAAAACGCCTTGCGGCGGCATGAACACTTCCGCCATTTTGGGGGTCCCTCTCTCCTCATCGTCGCGCGTTGCGCGGCTCTGAGTCGCTCGGGATGACAAGCCTGTGCAACTTTGCATGCAGTACCATGCTGCTGCAGGGTGTTTCAACGAAATCATGAAAGACGGCTTTCATTACCGGTTTTGGGTGTATATCGCCCCAAGTTGAACGTCATAAATGGAAAAGATCTGTGAAGTCGCGAGGGAAATCGCGGATGAGATGATACACGTGATCAGCAGCACCGAAGCCAGCAGATAAGTACGCATAAAAGCTCGATTCATGGTTTGGAATTTTTAATGAGCAGCAGCTTACACGGTTTCTCACGGTAAATGGAAATGTTTTGTTCTCCCATTCTGGCGATGCCTTCGCTCGTGTGGCCTCCAGTTTTCATGGGTTCCTGACGCAGCAAAATTCGGCTCATTGAGACCGCCGGCAACCTCAAGCGCATGCGCTTCAGCGAGGTGCGGCTTGCGCAGAACGAAAACCCTTAGCAGCGGGGGTGTGTTTTTGTAAATCAGCAAAATATTTGAAGCCTTTGTCTGGGGAATTTTCGGCGGTGGCACAGGCGTGAGCATGCTGGGAAAAATACTTTCCGTGCGAAGCACGCAGAAGACTGAAGCGGCAGCAGGCGCTGCGGGCAAGAGCGCAGGATAACCGTAGCTCGTGCTTGTATTAAACTTCAAGCTCCCCCAGGGACATGGTGGCTGCTCTTACAACCACATGCCGGTGCGGTTCCAGCGCGTCTGAGAGAAGAAGTGACTGGGAATGGATGCGTAGAAGGCCAGCCGGTGTTCAATGTCTTCGTCCAGCCATCGCGAACCAGGTGCGTCATAGGACCAGTAGACGAACATTGGCTCGCCAATTACGTTTTGCACCGGAACAAATCCCCAGTCGCGGCTATCACTGGAGTCGTCGCGATTGTCGCCCAGCACAAACAGCTTGCCTGGAGGCACGACAATGGGCGCCATCTGCTCGTAGGGTCCAGTCACAGGCCCAGTGTGGACTGCATACGGTTCAGGCACGGGACGCGAATTGACGTAGACCACGCCATTGCGGATCTCCAGACGGTCACCGGCCACTCCCGCCACGCGCTTCAGGTAGGTTTCAGACGGGTTCTTCGGGTACAGAAAAGCAATAATGTCCCCACGGCGGATCGTCTTCAGCATGGGCAGGCGGCAGTTGAGCAGAGGAATCCTCGGGCCATAGAGTAGCTTGTCGAGGAAAAGATGATCGCCCACCAGGATGGTGCGCTCCATGGAACCTGTGGGCACAACGGATGCTTCACCCAGAAAGATTCTTACTCCAAACACGATCAACGCCATCACAACAAGGCGTCCGGTGGAGCGCCGCCAGAATGAGCGGACCGGCACACTCGCAGCATCAGCCTCAATCCTCGGATCAGACGGATCAGCCGGATCGGACGCTTCGGCTTCAACGCGAGCGGGAAGCTCGTTGATGGCGGGCTGGGCCGGCGCGGGCCTCTCACACAGGTCAAGTACTTGCATGGTAAACGTTACCTGCAATTGTTCGCCGCTGCGTTTGCAGCCGCAATCAGGTAAATACCTGCCGCCAAAGCCTGTTTGGACAGCGGCTTTTCGTAATGCACCGTAACACTCTGGAACAGTCGCGTGGAGCAGGCATTTATGCCAGCGGCTCCGAGTGAACGGCAAAGCCAGATTGTCGCTGGCATTCGCTGTCGACAATCACCTAAAGTCGCGAAGCCGTCCGGAAAATCTCTGCTATAATCAAGGTCTGCCCAAGCACTCTACGCGCACACGCGGCGCAGATTTCTCATGTCGGGGAGTGGCTCAGCCTGGTAGAGCACCTGGTTCGGGACCAGGGGGTCGGAGGTTCAAATCCTCTCTCCCCGACCATTCAAAATCCAGCAAAAATCGAAGATTTTTGACGTTTGCACACCTGTAGGCAAACGCTCCTGTGGGCGGGATTGAGGGCGGAGCCTTTTTTCCC
>DASTAS010000033.1:0-38759 GCA_035712465.1 Candidatus Angelobacter sp. | reverse complement strand
CAGCGGATGATCCTTCCGCACTCGGCTCTCGGGTGACAAATAACTGAATACTTCGCCCTGCTGCTGATCGCTTCCTCGCATGCTTTCTGTTACCACATCTCAGCTCTGCTTTGGGAGTACTTTTTCAGCACCCTGCTAGTTTCGGACAGATGCTTACCACGGATGTTTCCATGAGCCCATTGCCACTGCCAACGACTTGGACTTTGAGATCCTTTGCCTGAGAGAGGAACAATTCCTTGAGCAATTGAGAGCGACGAAAAAGAGAGTCGGGACCAAATTCGCGCCACACTCGCAAGCATGCGTGAAGTGAAGCAATCATTTGTGCGCTTCCAGTGCTTATAGGAACCGCGTCATCCCAGACGTCATATGCGGGGTTCCGATCTGTCAGCTGAACGAACCGTAGACCGCACGGTTCAGGACATAGAAGCCACTTATGTGCACTGCAGACATATGCGTGAGCCCAGAGCGGTAGCTTCAATCGACCACCATTCCCAGGACTGTGAGCTCCATCAATGACAATAAAGAGCCGGCTTCGTATCTCACTACGAATTCCGTTAATCAATTCTTCCAAAGGAATCTTATGACCGGTTGCATAAAAGACATCGCTGACGATTAATATCGCCCTGGAGTCGACCTGCTGAAATGTATTCGTGAGCTCATTCAACACTCGCACCTTTGAAAATTCCCATCGCTCTTCTATGTCTTTCGCTTTTAAATTTATTGGATGTATCTGCCGTGAGGCTAGAATCGCTCCCCATTTGGCGACAGCGAGCTCACTCGGATGCTCGAAAGGTGACGTTATGATAGGTATCCCTGCAGGGAAGCCAGCCAACGTTGCATCCATTGCGCGGCTAGTCCCCGGATACAACTCAACTCGCCACTTGGTCCGAGAGTACTCGTCCAATAATAGCTCCTTAATATCAGCTTCACACTCTCTCAAAATACTTGTCACATACTCAGCAGCCCTTAAACTGCCGGGTATCCGTCTCTGATATTCCCGAAGAATTCCATTGGAGAGTCTGCGTATAAGGGGAAGCTCCGGCGCGACGCTGATGTTGAAGCTCGACCATCCGCTCTGCCACCGAGGTCTCAGGTCATCGCTCAGGTCTGCCAAAACTGCCTTATTTAGATATTTCTTGAGATATTGTGGCGGCTCCTTCCCTTCGAAAGCCATTTTCGCATAAAGATAGACTGTACCAGAGAGTACAACGGCGCCGACCTGCGCAGGCCGAGAGTTAACAACCCATTGGACTGCCAAGCAGAAAATAGACTGGTAATAAAAATGCAGCGAACCAGGATTGCCTTGGTATCCAGATAGAACTTGAAAGGCGCCAAAAACAGGCAGAGCCACGGATGACAATAAACAGAAAGCAATGTGTCCGAACCGTACAAGTGTTCCAGTTCCATTGATGTGGCTCAAAAATTGCGATTGCCTGCTCGCGATCAGAATGACCGCCATAGTCAAAGGCAACGCAACTCCTAAAACCACAAAAACGGCCGCTGCATCTTTGAGGCTCGCCGAGGTCGTGAGCTGCGGCGTGTTCCGGAGCGCAGCAGTCCACCAGATCCTTGACCGAAATATATTTGCGAGGTCATATAACAATACTGATCCGACAAAGGCATCTACTAGAAATAAAAACCTGCAGTATCCAATTCGTATATGGGCGAAGAGTAGTTGCCGCAAACTGCTTATCATTTAGGCTATTGTCCCTTCAGCAAGTGCCAATCGTCTGGAGTCACCACTCTGATTTGCTCATAGTCTGCGCTGTCAGGTCCGCTTGCACGTGCGCGATAAAGATATATGGAGGATCGCGAATTATCACCAGCCGAAAAAGAATATGTTAGGCACGCACCTTCAAGGGGACTTCCTCCGCTCAGGGCGTTTTGAACGCATTCGCGAGATAGAGATGAGGTGCGTAAGCAGGAGTTAAGAGCTTTGCCCAGGATCACCATAGCATCATAGCCGTAAAGCTCGTACGACTTCGGCTGGGGCACTTGCTCGTTGAAAATTGCCATATCTTCTGTGTCGCATGGCAACTTATGAGAATCGGGAACTGGGAATGTGACATAGACTAGCAACGACCCGACATTCAAATCGACAATTTTGCAACCGTCAGTGAGCAGAATGGGAGGCGGCTTCCGTTTGAAGCGTGAGTACTCGACTTGAATATCCGAAAGGATTACATTGGCGGTGGTTCCGTACCCTACAAAGATTACAAGATCTGCATCTTGGTCAAAGACATTCTGCGCGACTTCATGAATTGATGGCGTCTTTCTGTTAACCTCAATATCGTCGATTTTGTTGCTACCAATCAACTGTTGGATGCGTTTGAAAAGAGGACCCGAATACTCCGGCGCATCTTCAGAAATGTCGCGAACGAGATAGATTCTTCTCGATTTCAATATATTAATTGCAGTATATGCTACGGCGGGTGCCTGGGCCCGATCGTCGCTAGGTGGGAGACGGAAAAGGTTTTGTAAACGGTCACCGGAACTCGGATCGAAAAAGACGTTCGGACTGGTTGCAATGGGCATGAGAACAGGGATGTTTGCGGATGCATATATGGCAGCAGCGCTGCGTGTTGTGCCGGAAGTTGCGTGGCCGATGACTGCGATAGTCTCCGGGTTGAGTCGGATCTGGGATGCTGCCATTTCCGATCCAACGCTTACCCCTTCATCATCACAGCCCCGAAGGGCGACTATCTCGCGGAGATCTGTCCAAACGGGTGAATGGATGTAGGCAACCTCAGCACCTTTCCACATGGACTGGCCTTGGGCCCTATTGAGGGGATACTGCCGTGTTATCCCATTATGCGGGCAGTCACCTGGAACGCCATCACCAACGACCTGTACCACATATTTGAGAGGGTCGGTCTTGACACTGTTGGATGTGCAACCACACAATTCCAGTGTGCAGGAGAAGAGAAGCGCAACAGTCGTACGCACTATAATGCTCATTCATAACTCCATGCGCAATTGCTCAAATTAACCGCAGAAGTTACAACGAAAAAGTTGACAGCTACCCGATTATAGACAACCAATAAAGCTCGTGTTCTGAGTTGTTCTACCGTAACACAAAGATGAAAGCGTTATCAAAACACTTCGCCGCTGCCAACCCGTTGCGGTTGTCCGGACGTGTTCGTTTATGTTTCTATTGACGTCCTAAGCCTCCCCTTCCTCATCGAGCGTTACCGCATCGCCTGTTGAAATAGCAGGCCCTGTACGTCCGGCAAAGAAGTCTGTCACCAACTGCTCCAGTTGAGCTGCGGTCTGCGGGTTAGGCGGCAGGTCGCGTGCCAGAGCTCGCCCGGGATGGAGGGTGTCCCACTTTGAGCAAACCTGTTTTTTGCGTCCCGCGCCGGGTGTGTGAATCCCAAATCCTTCGATAAGCACATTCCAGACCGGTTTGAATTTCTCGATCAGCAGCGACTCAGCGAGGGGAATCCAGATATCATCAGCAATCAAATATCGGCAGTAGAAGTGGTCCAGTTTCAGCACCTCCGTTTCCTGAATCGATCGAGCATGCTCTCGGAGCCGAGAATATAAAGCTGTTCCGGGCGCCGTACTGAGACCGAACCCTCCCTTTCTGGCTCCAGGCGGGACCGCTTTCCCAACGTAGATGGGCCGCTCGTTCATCTTTTTTCGATTCCCCTCGGACAAGGGGGCATAGCATGGGAAATCGCCAGCATAGTAAATGGCGTAAACTCCGGCGCCAGTAAAGCCTTTCTCCGGTGGGAGAGGTCCGGATGGACGGTCCAGCAGGGCATCTGCAACGCTTTCGCCCAGGTTGCGTTTATCGAGCGGATTGAATGGGGTTTCGGCCACTAGCCTAGAAAGATTATTCGATCTCGGCCGGAAATGGTAGAGGGTAAGAAGTCATCCTCCAAACGTTCGCGTGCCCCCGGCGGTGGTTTTCTTTTTGCGGCCACCGAGGCTGTTATGACCGACAAGAGAATCCTTGATTTCTAGTCGCAAGAGGTCGGCCTTTTCCTCAGCCGTCACCTCGCGTGCTGGAAAGCGCTCCTCAAGCTCGCTTCGTAGAGCGTTGAATTTGGCAACAGCAGCTCGCTGCGACTTGGTCGAAAGTATTTCCTGCCCAGACAGTGTGACGACAAACAGACCGCTTTCCGATTTGCGCAGGTGAAGATCGGCCGGGAAGAAGGATAAATTCATGAGGCTTTTCGAAGCACAATCGCAGATTCGTAAAGAGCGGCTTTATCGGCTGCCTGATCGACCCTTACAGAAGATTGGATAATGCTGCTGCCTGTCCGTTTTTTCCTTAGCAGATGCGTGTTTTCGAATCTGAGGTTTGCAAACTCCGCGATCCTCCCGAAGAAGTAATCGGTTTTCACTTCGACTCCCTGAATAATGCTGTTTCCTAAGACGACGACCGCGACAGCGCCCGGCCGGAGTAACTGCTGCAAAGTCTGGCAAAACGCATGTGTGTCGTTGAAATATGTAGCAATATAATTAGCCCATCCTGGCCCGCCATAAGCGCCTTTGTCGCGGTTGCGTTCTCTAACGGTCTCCACAATGCGGCACAGTTCGGGCATTGCAAAGTCCAAGTTAATTGCTGATGAATCGCGCACTGTTTGCCAGAATTTTCCAAAACTCGAGGTCTCTCGAGCGCCTTTGTACCCGGAACCCTCGGCAAAGCCAAGCCAATGCAGTTGCGGTCGCGTGTTACGAGGGTAGTGATAATTGTTCAAATATGGTGGCGACGTGACAACGAGGTCAATGCATGCACCGCCATTTAGAACTTTCAAAGCTGACACAACGCTCGTCGGAATGACCTTCGTGCGCGGACGATACCCAAACCTCTTCATGTGTCCCTGAGTCCAACCAATGTCCTCAAGCATGAGACGCAGCTTTGCCGAAAGGCTCAGGCCCACGTTGGCATCCTCGATATTGGGTTTGTTCACCGCCGAGCGCCTTGTGAGGCTTGGCTCATAGGAATAATTTGAGAAGCTGATCATTACCGAGCCAAGTCCAAGACGAAAGATATCTTTGATGGTCCGATTTTCGATGCCCTCAATGAAATCCAAGGCGTAGAGCACTTTGCGCTCGACCCTAGGACTGAACAGTTGTGTGCGCCCGTTGAAGCCTGATGGAGGGGCAGTTCGAGGACTCCGTTTTAACGATCCGTCGTTGGCGCGCTCCATAAAGCGCTCAAATTTTGCGATTTCATGCCCCAACTCATATACCGAGATTTGCAAGGCTTTCAGCTTCGTCTTAGTCGCGAGCGCAGCGTAAGGATTGATCTCGAAGCCTACAACATTGATCCCGGCAAGATACGCCTCGACCAGAGTCGTGCCGACTCCGCTAAACGGATCCAAAACCCAGGAGTCCCTTGTCGCGTTCGGCAAATAGTTGCTGATACAGTCCTGAACAAAATCTGCAGAGAAACCGGCGACCCATGGGACCCATCGGTGCAGGGGCAGGCTCTTATTCTTTGTAAACGAGGGGTCGCGGAAGCCGTTGGTTGCGGCAGGAGCGCCAAAAAGAGTTGACTGCATTTCGTGGCATCTTACCAGAGGACCAGATTGCAAAGCACTGCCAGAAAAAGGTGCAGGATCTGCCAGAGCCATTCGGTTGTTCTCCTTGCGAAGCGTTTGCAGTTCGTATGGAGAATACCACAGCAAAGCTTCAGCGAAACCGAAAATCTATCGAAAAAATTGTGTCACTGAGCCAATCATAATCTCGAAAAGCAAAAACTAAATTTCCAGCAGAACGTCCGAGAACCGGGGGCCTGAGTTTCTGCTTGATTTTAGCGAACAATCGGCGTATATAGATGATCTGGAAGGAGAAGTGCCGGTGCAGGCGCCTGCAGGCTGGCGGTTAACACCCAAGGCCAGTCGCATCCCGGGCGGGTTTGAACCCGCACCGCCGGAGTAAGGCCTGACTCCAGTCGGAGATGGGTTTTGTCCCTGTCTCTGGCTTACCTTGCTGAACGGTTCCTCCAGTTAAGCCGCCCTGGCGTCTGGAAACCCTTAAGACGCGACCGTCGGGGTCCCACGGTAGATGCGGTTCAGCACGCGAACTACACGTGTCTCCGTACAAAACCTTACCGCTGATTGCACTGATTTTCACTGATTGAATCAAAGCTGCTAGCTACTAGCCGCTAGCTGCTGGCCAAGAGCCCCAGCAATCGCCGGAATCGCGCGTGATCGCAACGTGATCGCGCGTAATCGGAAAAGCAAAACCTTACCGCGGATCTGCGCGGATCAACGCGGATCAGAAACGGACCCAGTCTGCCTGGCTAAGTGCTAATGGCCAATTGCTAAGTGCTCGGACTTCGAATTCAACAACTTACAAGCCACCTCCACCGCGGGGTGGCTTTTTTATTGAAAGGAAAAATGTCGCCATGCTGGTTACTAGGAATGTTGTCACCAAAGAAGAAGTCATAGCCGCCGTGAAAGAACTCGCCGGGAAGCTGGGCAGGCCGCCCAGATATGCCGAGGTCATGCGCGTGGTGAACGTCACGCGCCGGCAGATTCAGAGGATGTTTGGCGGGTGGGCGGCCGTCCTGGAAGAAAGCGGCTGCGAACGCATACGGCTTGGCGGCGGCGAACTGACCATGCATCAGCTATGGCTCGACTGGGTGGCGGTGGCGCGCCAGGCCGGACGCATGCCCACGATCCGGCGGTATGAAAAGTTCAGCCGGTACAGCGTGCGTCCGCTGAAGGACAGGTTTGGGGCGTGGGAGAGGATTCCCGCGGCCATGTTCGAGTATGGCGACAGCAAAGGGCTATGGGCGGGATGGGAAGATGTAAGGGAGCTGATTGGGAGGAAGGTGGAGGATTGCACGCGCGGGCAGAGGTATACACAAAAACCAACCACGGAGGCACGGAGACACGGAGAAGAATCGCCGGAATCGCGCGGAATCGCCGTAAGCGCCGGAATCGGGAAAACACCACCCACCACGGAGAAGCGGAGACGCGGAGGAAGGCAAAATCAGGAGTTTGTTGCGCCGGGGCTAAAGCCCCTTTCATTAGATCGTCGGTACGCGGCCCTACACCACCCCAGCAACCCAACACCAGGGTTGCCGGGGACCCCGTTAAAGGGCCGCTCTTCCACCCAAAAGCAACAACAGCCGGGCGTTCCGGCAGAAAGCCGCTCTTCCGGCGAATTCTGGAGTCCACTGCCCACGCTCGACAACCCGCAGGAGGCGCCAGTCCATGGGAGTCCACTTACGTCCATTTACGCGCAGCAGGGGCGCGGTGTGATCACACCGATGCCTGAAGGCGTTGATGAGAGCATGCTCTATGGCGAGCCGCTGAGCCTGGCGCCGATGGCGACAGCTCCCACCAACGAAGCCGGGGTGATGTTTCTGTTTGCTACGCTGGCACGCGAGCTGGGATTTGTGGTGCTCAAGGTGCAGAAGGGATTTCCCGACTGCGAAGTCCTCCGGCGTCTGCCCAACGGCAAATGGCAGCGCGTGCGGGTTGAGTTTGAATTTGCGAGCCGGAATTTTGTGCTGCACGGGCATGATGTGAAGGGCTGCGAGATGATTGTGTGCTGGGAAAACAACTGGCAGGAGTGCCCAATTGAAGTGCTTGAACTGAAGAAGGTCTTTACCGCGGATTTGCGCGGATGAACGCGGATCAGGAAAATTGGTAATTGAGTAATCTGGTAATCGGGTAATTGAAAGGCCAAAAGCCAAATACATAGATCCTTCGACTTCGCGCTCGCTCGTTCCTCGTTCGCGCTCGCTCAGGATGACAAATCTAATCGCCGAGATCGCACGTGATCGCAACGTGATCGCACGTGATCGGAAAAGCAAACCCAAAACCTTTGAAACGCAGAGGAACGGAGGAAACAGAGAAGAATCGGTTGATCCGGTGATCTGGTGATCCGGTGATCTGGTGATCGGGTGATCTGGTGATCGGAAAACCAGGTTCACCACGGAGACACGGAGGCACGGAGAAAACCAAAAGCAAGTTGCCGCAGATTTCCGCAGAAGAGCGCAGATCAGAAGAGATTGCCAGAACTGCCAAAATTACCAAAATCGCCGGAATTGAAAACCCAAAGGCTTTTGAAACGTTTCAACCAAATTGTTCTTGATCCGCGTCCATCCGCGTTCATCAGCGGTAAGGTTCTGGGTTTCCGATCACGGGCGATCACGTTGCGATTACGCGCGATCACGGCGATTCGTGCTGCTTGTTACAATAATGAATTCACCTCAATGAAGAAGGACGCGATCACACACAATGCATCGTTGGTCACAACTGTTTATTCCCACGCTGCGGGAGGCGCCCGCGGACGCGGAGGTCGCCAGCCACAAGTTTCTGGTCCGCGCGGGTTACATACGGCAGCTTTCGGCGGGAATTTATTCCTACCTGTTTCTGGGGCAGCGGACGATCCTGCGCATCACCAAGGTTGTGCGCGAGGAGATGAACCGCATTGGCCAGGAGTTCTATTTGCCCGCGCTGAATCCTCGCGACCTGTGGGAAGAAAGCGGACGCTGGACCATCATGGGCGACAACATGTTTCGCCTCAAGGACCGCAAAGGCGCGGACCTGTGCCTGGGCATGACGCATGAAGAGGTGATGACGGATATTGCGCGCAATGAGCTGCGCAGCTATAAGCAGTTGCCGCAGATCTGGTACCAGATCCAGACCAAGTTCCGGGACGAGCCGCGTCCCCGGGCGGGTCTGATCCGCGTGCGCCAGTTCACGATGAAAGATTCGTATTCATTCGATATCGACTCCGCCGGCCTGGACGTGAGTTACAGGAAGCATTACGACACCTACTGCCGGATTTTCGATCGCTGCGGGCTGAAATATGCGGTGGTGGAAGCGCACTCGGGCGCGATGGGCGGATCGCAATCCAACGAGTTCATGGTGATGAGCGACGCGGGCGAAGACCTGATAGCGATCTGCCAGAAGTGCGGCTATGCGGCCAATCTGGAGAAGGCGACCTCGCAGCTTCCTCCGGCGCAAGATCTGCCGGATGACGGCGCGCCGAAGGAAGTCCACACGCCGGGGCTGAAGACGATTGAGGAAGTAGCGAAGTTCCTGGGCGTTTCGCCCACGCAGAAGATCAAGACGCTGGCGCTGATGGAGATAAAGGACGATCCCAAGAAGCCGGGCGAGAAGAAGACGCGGCCGGTGATTGTGCTGCTGCGGGGCGACCACACGCTGAATGAAGCCAAGCTGACGGCAGTGCTGGGCGGGGCGGAGTTCCGTCCCATGCACGAAGAGGAGATCAGGAGGGTGTTTGGATCGCCCGCGGGATTCCTGGGTCCGGTGAAAGTTCCGGCTCTGCAAGACGGACAGCACATCGGCAGCCAGACGCAGGCGCTGATCCTGGATTCGCTGCCGCTGATGCTGGCCGATACGGCGCTGAAAGGCCGCAAGAACCTGGTTGCGGGCGCGAACAAAGAAGACTATCACCTCAAGAACGTAACGCCGCTGCGCGACTTTCATCCCACGGAATGGGTGGACCTGCGCAACGTGGCGGCGGGCGAGGGATGTCCGAGTTGCGGCGAGCCGCTGGCCGTCGGCACAGGGATGGAGATTGGCCACATCTTCAAGCTGGGCTACAAGTATTCAAAATCCATGCGCGCTACCGTGCTGGATAAGGATGGTAAAGAGGTGAACCCGATTATGGGCTGTTACGGGATTGGAATTGAGCGCATTCTGACGGCGGCGGTTGAGCAGAGTAACGATGCCGACGGCTTCTGGCTGCCGCGCTCGATTGCGCCCTTTGACGTGGTGGTGACGCCGGTGAATACAAAGGATGAGGCGGTGATGCGCGCCGCCGACGAGATTGCGCACAAGCTGGAATCCGCCGGGTTCGACGTGCTGCTGGACGACCGCGATGACCGCGCCGGAGTGAAATTCAAGGACGCCGACCTAGTGGGAATCCCTTACCGGATCAACGTTGGCAAGAAGGTTACGGAAGGGAAAGTTGAGCTGGTTACCCGCTCGACACGCAAATCTGAGGATGCTAATATCGCGGGCATTGAGAGCTATTTCAGGCAAATTGCCGGCGCATGACGGCAGCTTTCCCCCTCCTGAAAAAAGTTATCAAGCAGCACAGACGCTTACATGGTCAGCAGAGTTCGATAAGAGAATCTCGCAAGAAGAAAGACTCTGATCAGAATCTGCTGAACAGCACGGCGGGAGAAACATCCTCAACATCCTTCTGACTCCTCTGCAAGCTCCCTCGGAGTCGGTCAGGGTGAGAGCAGTGGACGGTTGCTCATTTCTTCCACCATTCCGATGAAGCGGACGTGCAGTGTGGCGAGGCTGTCTGGTCGCCAGGCGCCGTGGCAGGCAAAAGGAGAAATGTCGAGGGGGAAAATATGGGCAAGATCAAAGCTTTGTTTGGGCTGGCGGTGATCGTCGGCGGATTTTATGTGGCGTGGAATCTTATTCCGCCTTACTTTCATAATTACCAACTGCAGGACGAGCTGGATGACATCGCGCGCAAGGACAGCTACTACGCGCTCCCAGACGACCAGATAAAACAGCACGTGCTGGACAAGGCAAAAGAGGAGTTCATCCCGCTGACCGAACAGGAGATCACGGTAAGCCATGAAGGCAACGCTTTGGCCATTTCCGTGAAGTACCGGGTTCACGTGGATATGGCGGTGCATCCCGTGGATTTGGACTTTGCTGCCGATTCGTACAACAAACGGATATAATAGGAGACGACAAGAGAGTCCTCAGCACGAGCAGGTAACGCTCTGGCCCGCCATACGTCTGAGAAAAATTAGTGGCGAATCCGCCGGAGTTTTCCTTTGGCCATAAAACTTAGAATTCCCCGCGCACGTGGTTCTGCAGCAATGCTGAAGAGCCCCATCCTGCGTGCCGTGGTAGCGGCATGCGTGATTATATTTCTGGTTTGCTTCGGCATCTTTTCCTACTACTACGTTAAGTACCAGAAGATTGTTGACAAGCGCTTCTATGGGCCGATTTTTGCCAACACGGCCAAGATCTATGCGCAGCCGCGCGAGGTCCGCGTGGGGCAGAAGTCCGATCCAAACGAGATTGCCAATTACCTTCGCCATGCCGGGTACACGGAAGAGGGCGAAAGGGGCGCATCGAAGCTGGGCACCTATCGCGTGCTGAAAGACGCGGTGGAGATCAAGCCGGGCCCTGAATCCTATTACAACGCGGAAGGCGCGGTGGTGCGTGTGGCCAGTGGGAAGGTGGACCGGATTGTTTCCCTGGCCAGCGATGGCGGCGACCTCTCCGCCTATGAGCTGGAGCCGCAGCTTGTCACCGGCCTGTTTGACACGCAGCAGCGCTCGAAACGCCGCATTGTGAAATATGACGACATCCCCAAGGTGATGGTGGATGCTGTTGTCTCCATTGAAGACCGGCGATTTTTCTATCACAGCGGCGTGAACTTTGGGCGCCTGATTGAGGCGGCGCTGATTGACCTGAAAGAGGGAGGCGACGTGCAGGGCGCGTCCACCATCACCATGCAGGTGGCGCGTGGATTTTTCCTTTCGCCGGAGAAGAAGTTCAAGCGCAAGCTGATTGAGATTCTGATTTCATTTGAGCTCGAGCAGCGGTTTTCCAAGAAGCAGATTTTTGAGCTCTACGCCAATGAAGTGGACATGGGACAGCGCGGCTCGTTCACCATCACCGGATTTGGCGAGGCGGCGAATGCGTATTTCGGCAAAGACCTGAAGGACGTCACGCTGCCTGAGGCTGCGCTGCTCGCGGGGTTGGTGCAGCGGCCAAGCTATTTGTCGCCGTATCGGCATCCGGAGCGCGCGGTGGATCGGCGAAATCTGGTGCTGCAGGCGATGGTGGAGACGGGGTCGATCACGCAGGCGCAGGCTGATGTGGCCAAGGCGACGCCGCTGAAACTCGCGCCCCAGAATGTGGAAGCCAGCGATGCTCCGTATTTCGTGGACTTGATTCGCGATCAGTTGATGGCGAAGTATGGCGAAAATGAGCTGAACCATGAAGGCTATCGCGTGTACACGACGATTGATCCGCCATTGCAGAAAGCAGCCGCGGACGCTGTGGATGTCGGGATCAAAGAGGCTGACGCGGCGCTGAAAAAGCTTCGCACCAGGAGAGTGAAGGTCGGCAGAAAGTATGAGACTAAAGTGCTGCCCGGGCCGCAGGCGCAGGTCGCGCTGGTGGCGCTGGATCCGCATACGGGCGAAGTGCTGGCGCTGGTCGGCGGGAGAAATTATGGCTGGAGCCAGTTGAATCACGCCGTCGCGAAAAGGCCGACGGGATCCATCTTCAAGCCCTTTGTGTTCGCCACCGCGGTGAATAATGACATCATCAACCAGCAGCCCGTCTTCACCCCGGCCACCCTCGTCGACGACAGCCCCACCGCGTTCATAAATGGGGATGATGTGTATACACCGCGCAACTTTGAGGAGAAATATTACGGCCAGGTAACGGCGCAGAAGGCGCTCGACCTCTCTCTCAACAATGCGACTGTCAAAGTTGCCGAGATGGTCGGATATGACAAAGTTGCTGCTCTGGCCAAGTCCGCCGGAATCATGTCCGTGCAGCCGACGCCCGCCATGGCGCTTGGTTCCTACGATGCCACTCCCATGGAGATGGCTTCCGCATACACTGTTTTCGCCAACGGAGGCACCCGCATCACGCCTCTGATGCTAAAGTCTGTCCGCGACCCGAACGGCGACGTCATCGACAACTTTCAGCCGCAGAAGACGCAGGTGCTCGATCCTCGTGTCGCCTTTGTGATCACCAAAATGCTGGAAGGCGTCATCAATAACGGCACTGCCGTGGGTGTTCGAGCACGAGGCTTTACCGCTCCCGCCGCGGGCAAGACCGGCAGCTCGCACGACGCCTGGTTTGCCGGCTACACCTCCAACCTGCTCTGCGTCGTATGGGTCGGCTTTGACGATTACAGTGATGTCAAGCTGACCGGCGCGGCCCTGGCTCTGCCCATCTGGACGGAATTCATGAAGCGGGCCATTGCGCTTCCCGAGTATTCTGATGTTGCTCCCTTCACCCCGCCTCCCGGCGTGGTGCAAGTCACGCTGGACAAGGCGACCAATGAAATCGCCACGCCCGCCTGCCCGGACGATTATACAACCGCATTCATTGACGGCACGCAGCCCACGCAGACCTGCGAACAGACTGCCGGCGCCCAAGCCGGGCACGGAAATTTCTTCCAGAGGATGCTTGGGATGGAACCTAAACCGGCCGCTCCGGCGTCTAATAACATCAGGAGCACCGGCCAGGTTCAAGCGCAGGCTCCTGCCGCGAATACCGGCGCCCCGTCCCAAACCCAGCAGCCAGAGAAGAAAAAGGGATTCTGGGGCCGATTATTTGGTGGCGGAAACGACAATAAGGACGATAATAAGCAGAATCAGCCTGCGGCCAACGGTCCAGGCAATCGCCCGCCGCAGCAGTAAGGAGAGTCCACCATGGCTCACTTCGGCTTGTTCGGCAGTGTAATCCTGCTCGCAACTGCGCTTCCTCTTTCCGCTCAGCGCGCTCCTGCTCTGCAAACTCCATCCGCGCCGCCTGAGGCCATTGCTCCTCTGCACGTTCCTCCTCCCCCAGAAAATGCATCGGCCAAGCAACTTGAACAGGAAGGCGATAGCCTGCGCCTGGAAAAGGCCTTTCTCGATTCCATTGATTACTATCACGCCGCCATGAAGAAGCATGATTCCGCGGTCCTGCACAACAAGGCCGGCATCAGTTATTTCCTTCTGCAGCGGAATCACGAAGCCAAAAACGAATACAAACGCGCCATCAAGCTCGACAAGAATTACCCTGAGGCCCATAACAATCTCGGCGCTCTCCTCTATGAAGAACGCAAGTTCCGCTCAGCCATCAAGGAGTACAAGAAAGCCATCCGGCTGGAAAACTTGAATGCCAGCTTTCATAAGAACCTGGGCACGGCGTATTTCTCGAAAAAAGATTTTCGTCACGCTTCCATCGAATATCAGCGCGCCATGGATATTGACGCGACTGTGTTCGACCAGCGGGAGAGCGGCGGAGTTTCCGTCAACCTGATTACTTCCACCGATCTCGGCCATTTTTACTACGTCATGGCGCAGATGTACGGGACGCACGGTAACATCCCAAAGTGCCGTTACTATCTCGCCAAGGCCAATGAACAGGGTTATCCCATACGCGACGCCCTGCATGACGGCCCGTTCGCCGGCCTGCGCAAAGATCCGGCATTTGTGACGTTTGTCCGCTCTCTCAAAACACCGGCTTCCAGCTCAAATTGAGCTGCAAGTTTCGCGGCAACCTTTTCTGGATTTGTGTCTACTAACCTAAGTGTCTGCTTGTGATTTTTAGTTGCTCAAAAATCACGGGTAGCGACCAGAACAAGCTGAACCCACCGGTTCGACGCGAAAGCGCCTTGGCAGGGAAACCGGTGGGTTGGGCTTTATTTTTGTCGCTGCGCTCCACACCAGCTAGAAATCTTTGCTCCCGCCAACTGCTTGTGGGCTCCTGTAGCACCCGGCTCGCCACGCAAGCCGGGCTCGCCGGGACTGTGGCTTGGTAAGTAAGGTCGCTGCGCTCCACACCAGCTAGAAATCTTTGCTCCCGCCAACTGTTTGTGGGCTCCTGTAGCACCCGGCTCGCCGCGCAAGTCGGGCTCGCCGGGACTGTGGCTTGATAAGTAAGGTCGCTGCGCTCCATACCGCCGACGAGTTCCCCTCCACTGAAGTTTCTCAAGGCTTTTGTAGCGAGCCGCTCGACGCGGAAGCCGGGCTCGCCGGGAATGCTGGCAAGAGGCCGCGTCGTAGACAGTCCTGCCTCAGGAGATTTGAACAGGTTTCCACTCTTTCGACTCCGTAGAGTTAGATGGGCCGTATGAATAGTGGGCGTCAGCTCGCAGGGTGAATACTTTATGAGATAAAGAGTCGTCGAAAAAAAACCACTGCTCACTGTCGTCATCGTAAGGCCATGTTTCGAGAACGCCTCCCAAATCAAAAGTAAACCGGCACCGGCTCTGCTTAGCGCTTATCGAGAATTGAATCAACTTCTGTCCGTCAAGAAAGTCCGCCGCTTTCTGCATGCTTCGCTTTGAAGATCCATCTCCGATCAGTTTCCTTTCGAGGAGCACTTTCCAGTTGCAACAGTAGACCCACAGATGCCATTGTCCGTGAATGAACACCAGTCGGGATTCCAAAAGCCGTTTTACTCTTGGCGAAAAGCTTCCTTTCGGGGAGCGAGGCTCTCTGATATCAAGGTGGGGTTCACCAAATTCCATTGTCAGAAACGATCCATAGCCTGGCGAAACGCGCCAACAAGGTTTTCCATATATCTTCTTGAACACTCGTTGAAAGATCGGATCGATTGGCATAGAAGAGAGTAGTTCTCCTGCATGTCTTTTCACGAATAAGCAGCTTCAGAGTCATGCTCAGCCAAAATTCTGTACGCTCCTGTAGCGAGCCGCTCGGTCAAGTGACCTCAGTGGGGCGCCGTGGACTTTGTCTGTTTTTTGTCTTACTCTGCGTCTCAGCGCCTCCGCCGCTTGGCTCTCAATCTTCGATCTTGGCAATTCTGGCAATTCTGGCATTTCTGCCAATTGCCCTCTATGCGACGATCACTGGTCCTTCATCCCGCTTCTCGCGGCGATGTACGCCTCAATCACTCTCTCCAGCGTGCCCTGCGCCTGCAGAATGTATTCCACGGCGTCGCGGGCCGCGCCGTGGCCACCGCCCGACTGGGTGTGATAGTGCGCCATCGCCTTCACCTGCGGACGCGCGTTGGCTACCGCAATCGCCAGGCCGCAGCGGCGCATGGCGGGCAGATCGATCACGTCATCGCCTACATAGGCAATCTGTTCTTCGCGGAAGCCGCTCTCGGCCAGAATCTTGTCCAGCACCTCGGACTTGTTATCCGCGCCCTGGAAAAGGTAGTCGATGTGCAAATCGCGGGCGCGAATCGCCACCGTCTCTGAAATGCGCTTGGTGACCATGCCGGTCTTCAGCCCCCCGAGCCGCGCCAGTGAGATGGCTGTGCCGTCGTGAGCATTGAAGCCTTTGGCCTCAATCACGTTCTGGCTGAGAATGCCGAAGCCGGGCGCATCGCCCCTCTGGGCGCGTTCCGCGTCGGTTGCGCGAGGTCCCGCTTCCGGGGCAGGGAAGAACCATAGCGTGCCGTCAGTGAGCACGCCGTCAACGTCGAAGAGAATCAGTTTGATTTTTTTGGCGCGAGTTTCGGAGTCAGTCATGGAAATTAGCTGCTGGCTACTAGCTGCTGGCGTCTAGCCAAAATCTTGATCCGCCGACCTAAACTCAGTGTGAACGGCCATATGGCGTAGTTCACACTGAGACTTCATTGCGTCCTGTAAAACGTGGGCTAGTAATACAAAAGCAGCGCCTGGCGTCTACAGTTCGCAGTTGCCTCCACACAAAACCAGCAGCTAGAAGTGAGAAGCTAGAAGCTGCCCTTACACCATCTGCGTCCCCCACAAATCATGCAGGTGGATGATGCCTTCCAGCATGCCCTGGTCATTCGTCACAACCAGGGAAGTAATCTTTTTTTGTTCCATGATGTTTAGTGCGCTGGTGGCAAACTCGTTGGCCGCAATCGTCTTAGGATTCGCCGTCATGCAATCGGCTGCCGTCAGGTTCAGGACATCTTTGTGTTTTCCCAGCAGACGGCGCAGATCACCGTCGCTGATCACGCCCATCAGCTTGCCGTTCTGCACCACGGTGGTAATGCCCAGCCCTTTGCGCGACATCTCATAAATCACGTCAGGCATGCGCGTTGTGGGTTCTACTCGTGGCACGGCGTCACCCGTGTGCATGAGCTGCCCCACGCGCGCCAGCTTTTTGCCCAGCTTGCCTCCCGGATGCAGGTTGGCAAAATCCTCTTCTTTAAAGCCGCGCTTTTCCGCCAGCGCCAGGGCCAGCGCATCGCCCAGGGCGAGCATGGCCGTGGTTGAGGCCGTCGGCGCCAGTCCCATGGAGCAGGCTTCCTTATCAATGGAACAGTCAAGCGCAATCTCCGCAGCCTGCGCCAGCGTGGACCGGTTGTTTACGTTTGCGGGATAGAGCCGGTCGCCGGTGATGGTCACCAGCTTGATCCCGTTGCGGCGAATGGTCGCCAGCAGTTGCAGAATTTCTTCTGTCTCGCCGCTGAAGGAGAGCGCCAGCACCACATCTCCTTTGACGATCATTCCCAGATCGCCGTGGACCGCCTCGGCAGGATGGAGATAAAGCGCCGGCGTGCCCGTGGAATTCAAAGTTGCGGCAACTTTGCGCGCGATCAGCCCGCTCTTGCCCATGCCTGTAACCACCACGCGCCCGCCGCAGGAGTGCAGACACTCCACCGCGCAGTCAAATGCCTGGCCCATGGGACCGGCAATGCGTTCCGCCAGCGCGCGCAGCGCCTCCGCCTCAATGCGGACAACATTGGAACCTACGGATTTCACGCGAGAACAATAGTAGCAGAGGGAAGTTGCGGGAGAACGTGGGTCTGGAGATTGCCAGAAATGCCAAAATTGCCAAAGAATCCAAAGTCAAAACCTGCCACGCAGAGATTTTTCCCTGCGACCATGATTCTTGGTGAGGGACTCCCGCCGCGCACACTTCTCAAGTGGGGGCAGCGGGCCATTCATGCGTCGGCCATGACTTCGGCGATGCAATAACCAAGGTTCGGCTACGCGCGAAGGACACGCAAGAAGGTTTCCGTCCACGCTTCGGGAACAAAGATGGCAATCGGAATCCAGCAAAGCAGTACGACGATGGCCACCAGTTTCTTCATTCGCCATTCATCGTACTCGCATGAATGCCGTTGCTCAATCAGGTGAGCGGCTCGGTTTACATGGTTTTGCCGACAATGATGATGTCGGTAGGCGCGGATGAGCCTTCAGCGACGGGGAAGCCACGCAGAGCGGTGAGCATTCCACTGGCTGAATTCACAGAAAATCCGGCAATGGTGTTGTCCGCCTTGTTGATCACATAAAGAAATTGGCCCGTGGGATCAAGCGCCAGGCCGAACGGGTGCGTTCCGGTGGGCGTTTCTGCAACCGGCAGGAGATTGCCGTTGTTGATGTTGAACGCCGAAACCGTGCCATTCTGGACGTTGGTCCAGTAGATGAATTTGTCCGCGGGATCAACCGCGAGCCGCAATGGATTGTGATGGCAGGAGGTTCCGCAGCTTGATGCCGGAGTCGGCAATGCGGAGACCGGACTCAAGGCGCTTGTTGTTGCATTGACGTTGAAAGAAACTACGCTCTCCGCCATGTGGTCGGCTGCGAAAAGAAATTTGCCGCTCGGGTCGGCAAGAATACCTATCGTGGCAGCGAACCCAGCCGAGGAATTGGCATCGGCAAAGGGCGAACCGGATATAGGCGTAAGAGCTCCATTGGCGGCGATGGAAAAGGCTGAAACGCTGTTCAGATCGGAAACGGAGGAATCAGGAAAATTGCTGGCAAAAAGAACCGCGCCTGCGGGATTCACGGCCAGTCCAAAGGGATTGGCGGCAGGGAAAGGCGATCCTGCAATGGGAGCAAGCGCGCCGCCTGAGCCGATGCTGAATACGGCAATGCTATTGGCGGCCTGTTGGGCGACGAAAAGAAATCGTCCGGCTGGATCAACCGCTATGGCCGTGGGTCGCGCGCCGGTCGCCGCCGGAGAACCGGCCACTGCGGTGAGGGCTCCGCTAGCGGTGTTGACGGAAAATTCAGAGACACTGTTTGCGCTCTGATTGCTGACGAACAGCAATTTGTGGATCGCATCGAACGCCATGAATTCTGCGCCGCTGCCTGCCGGGAAAGGAGAGCCGGAAACCGCTGAGAGTCCTCCTGTGCTGCTGATGGCGAAAGCTGACACTGTGCCCGCGCCGGAGTTGCTGATAAAGGCAAAAGCGGTGGATTGCGCCGGGCCCATCAGCGGATTGCCCATCATTCCGTTGCAGCCGGCAAGCGCCATGAGCACGGACGCGAACAGAGCGGCAAAAATCACAAACGGAGCACCGATGGGACGGCAAGAGAACCGGTGTGCTGGCGAGATCATGGAAAATCTCCACACGCAAGCGCTACTGTCAAGGATTATAAGCCTGCCGGCATGCTGCGATGCCTGGATTGCGGCTAATTTTGGCGAGTTCCGGTGTGGGTTCCCCATTTCCATTTTGGTTCGAACGGGCGTAGACTTCCACAAGATTCGCTCCATCTGAGGCTCTGATTGCATGTCCCGGTGTAAGTCCTGCGGCTCTGAAGCTCCTTCCCTTGCTCGATTTTGTTCGTCGTGCGGCGCAACCCTGCCTTCCTCCGATGTGCCCACGATGCTTGCCACCGACGCGACCGCGGTGAGCCTGGAAAACCAGGGCGAGGCGCGACGGGCGCAAAGCGCGGGCGCAGCCGTGGCGAAAACGGCACGGACCAGCACCCGAGTGAGTCATACGCCTTCATCTTCATCGAGCGCACTGGGCGCCGGCCGCTTTCTGCCCGGATCGCTGCTGGCGGAGCGGTACCGGATCATCGCATTGCTGGGCCGGGGAGGAATGGGCGAGGTCTACCGCGCCGACGATCTTACGCTGGGCCAGCCGGTAGCGTTGAAATTCCTGCCCGAAGAGGCGGCCAAAGATCCGGGACTGCTGGAGCGCTTTCGCGCCGAGGTTCGCATCTCGCGCAAGGTTTCTCATCCCAATGTTTGCCGCGTGTACGACGTGGGAGAAGTGGACGGCCAGACATTCTTCACCATGGAATACGTTGACGGTGAAGACTTGGCCTCATTGCTGCGGCGCATCGGGCGGCTGCCCAATGATAAGGCCGTGGACATTGCTCGCCAGTTGTGCGCGGGACTTGCGGCTGCGCACGCCAAGGGAGTGCTGCATCGCGACCTGAAGCCGGCCAACATCATGCTGGATGGGCGCGGGCAGGCGCTGATTACCGACTTCGGCCTGGCCGCATTGACCGATCAGGCGCAGGGCGCGGAGGTCCGCAGCGGAACGCCCGCATACATGGCTCCGGAGCAGCTTGCGGGCAGGGAAGTGACAGAACGCAGTGACATCTACTCACTGGGCCTGGTGCTGTATGAAGTGTTTACCGGCAAAAGGGCGTTCAGCGCGGAAACGCTGGGCGAGTTGCTGCGATCACGCAGCGCCGGCACGGTGAGCCGGCCGTCGTCGCTGGTGAAGGACATGGATCCTCTGGTGGAGCGTGTGATACTGCGCTGCCTGGAGAACGATCCGGCGAATCGTCCAGAAAGCGCACTGGCCGTAGCTGCGGCGCTGCCAGGAGGAGACCCTCTTGCTGCCGCGCTGGCCGCAGGTGAGACGCCATCGCCGCAGATGGTGGCGGCCGCGGGAAAGATTGAGGGAATGAAGCCCATGACAGCGCTGCTCTGCCTGGCGGTATGCGTTGTGGGACTCATTGCCACAGTTCTTCTCATCCCGCGCAGCGATGCGTTGCGCAATATTTCTCTGGAAATGCCTCCCGATGTGTTGGCCCAGAGGGCAAGAGATATTGTGAGCACGATCGGCTACAATTCCAGAACGACCGACAGTGCCGGCGATTTTGACTATGACCCAGACCTTCAGCGCTGGCTTGAGCAGAATGATAAGCCGCTGCCACAATGGGCCAAAATCCTGGGCCAGGAGCCCCCGATTCTTCGCTTCATCTTTCGCCTCAGCCCGCGTTACATGGTGCCGTCCGACCTGCAGGGTCAATTGATCCCCGGCATCGTTACGCTTAACGATCCCCCTCCAACAGTTTCGGGCATGATCAACATGATGCTCGATACCAATGGCAAGCTGCTGTATTTCCAGGCGATACCACCTCAGGTGGATGAAAGCTCCAAGGTTACAAAACCAGTGGACTGGAATCCGCTTTTTACTGCGGCTGGGCTTGATTCCTCGCAATTGCAGCCGGCAACTCCGCAATGGAACTCACTGGCTGCGGCGGATAGTCGCGCTGCCTGGACCGGCAAGTGGCCGGGCAGTGGAAGGCCGCTGCGCGTTGAAGCTGCCGCATGGCACGGCAAGCCGGTGTTCTTTCAACTGATCGGTCCCTGGACGCGTCCGGAGCGCATGCGCCCTTATCAGGCGACACGCGGCCAGAAGTTTTCTCAGGTTGTGGGAGTGGTACTGCTTTTCCTGATCCTGGCGGGCGCATCAGGGCTGGCGCGCCGGCAATATAAGCAGGGCAGGAGCGACCGCGTGGGCGCGTTCCGTCTGGCCGTGTTTGTCTTCCTGGCGCAGATTGCAATCTGGCTTTGTTACGGACACTTTGTTCCCGCCTTCGACGTGATAGGGCCCCTTGTGCTTGCCATCAGTACCGGGTTGTTTGTCGCCGGACTTTGCTGGGTACTCTACATGGCTCTTGAGCCGTATGTGCGCAAACTCTGGCCGCAATCGATTGTTTCCTGGACCCGGCTGGTGAGCGGACATGTGCGTGACCCGCTGGTGGGACGCGACGTATTGTTCGGCGTGATCCTGGGGCTCACCTGGGCTTTGGTGCTCGAGGTTCGACTGGCTGTGGGTGTAGCGCACTTTGGAATCATCCCGCAGTTATTCGCCAGTGACTCTCTTATGGGAGGCAGAACCATGCTGGGATCACTGGCAGCGCAACTTCCGAATGCCATTCAGGGCACGCTTGTGTTCTTCATTTTTCTGATCGCGTTGCGCGCTCTCTTGCGTAACCGCTGGGCTGTAGCAGTAGCATTTACCGTCTTGTTGACAGGGCTCCAAATGCTGAGTAGCAGCCATCCCGGACTGGTGGCCGCAAGTTCAATCGTGATCTATGGGGTCGCCTCTTTTGCGCTGGTTCGCTTCGGCTTGATCACACTTGCTGTGGCCGTATTCGTGGCAAACACCATGCTCAATGTTCCCGTTACTCTGGACTTTTCCCGCTGGTACGCCACCACCGCAATGATCATTCCTCTCGCCGTTCTGGCCATCGCGATCTGGGGCTTCTATACGGCACTGGGAGGACAAAAACTGATGAAGGACCAGCCTTTGGAGATCCAGTGATCATTGTGCGGGAAAGCTTGCCTGCGATCGTGTCATGTCAGCTATGCGCTCCCCTTAACCCCGGCCCGCTGACTCCCGGGGGGAAGATTCGATACTGTTTCATCTTATAAAGCAGAGCCTTGTAACTGATCTTCAACTGGTGGCTGCCATTTTGCAATTCCACCTGGTGGCAATGAGAGCGCGCTCAACGATCCGTGGGTTTACCTTTTCCTATTTCCTTCCGCGCCTGTCGGCGCTGATCTCCCGGGAGGAATACGGCCTTCGTGGCTCCCGGTTGCATTTTTTTCGAGAGAGGACCTCTTGAAGGCATTTTTCTAGTAGCTGATCTGAAGAATGGGCTGGAAGCTTGTGGCTCTATTAAAAATTCTAATCAGATTTTAATCAATCCCCAATGTCTGCCCTTCAGATTAGCCAATAGCTCGACGTGTTGCTTCCGGTCCATCACAAAGGGGCGAGAAAACCTGCGCACCCACCTTCCGGTTTGATGGCTGTTCTGCCTTTCCTTTTCAGAAAAATTTAGGCACATAACGAGGGAGTAAATGCACAGGCACACATTCCACCGCACACATTCGTGTCTCAGCGCGATGTTGTTGCTGCTGCTGAGCAGCTTTTTGTCTTTGAGCGCTCAGGCTCAACGGGTTATCAATGACGCGGACCGCGTCACCTTACACGGCAACACACATCCACTCGCCCGGGCGGAATTCGATCGCGGATCTGCCAGCGCGACCATGCCGATGAACAACATGGTCCTGCTATTGTCGGTGCGGCCGGATGCGCAGGCGCAATTGCAGCAGTTGCTCGCGGAGCAGCAGGACCCGAAATCGCCCAATTATCACAAATGGCTGAGTCCTACAGAATTCGGCCTGCGCTTCGGCCCGACAGACCAGGACATTGCGGATGTGACCAACTGGTTAGAGAAATTCGGTTTCACCATTGACCAGGTCGCGAACGGCAGAATGTGGATCAATTTTAGCGGTGATGTGCAGAGGGTGGAGCGGGCATTCCAGACCAGCATCCACGAGTACGACGTCAACGGCAAGATTCACCATGCCAATGCCACGGACCCGACCATCCCTCGGGCGCTGAGCGGGTTGGTGCAGGGTGTAGTGTCATTGAATGACTTCCGCAAGCATCCCAACAGCACAATCAGCCAGCTTCCACCGGACTTTACCAATCCCGGCACCGGTCAAAATTTTCTGGCCCCCGCGGATTTCGCGACCATTTATGACGTCAACCCTCTTTACAACGCGGCGCCCGCAATTGATGGCACCGGACAGACGATCGCGATTGTAGGCCGCACCGATATCAATCTAGGGGACGTGCAGTTTTTCCGCAGCTTTTTCGGGCTGCCGGCAAAAGATCCGGTTTTCATACACAACGGGGCTGACCCGGGCGATCTTGGCGGCAATGAGGAAACCGAGGCCGATCTGGATGTGGAATGGTCGGGAGCGGTGGCAAAAAATGCGACGATCGATTTCGTGATCTCGCAATCCACCACCACAACTGATGGCGTAGACCTCTCGGCGCAATTCATCGTCAATAACAACGTCGCCAACATCATGAGTACCAGCTTTGGCCTGTGCGAGTCGGCGCTAGGCACGGCAGGAAATAATTTCTGGAGCACGCTGTGGGCCCAGGCGGCAGCGCAGGGCATCACCGCGTTCGTCTCATCCGGCGACAGCGGCGCTGCGGGATGCGATGCTTCCACCTCGGCGACGGCGGTTAAAGGGCTTGGCGTGAATGGTGTAAGCTCAACGCCCAATAACGTGTCGGTCGGCGGCACTTTGTTCAATGAAGGCACAGGAACTTTCTGGTCGACGACTAACAATCCGACGACGCAGGCGTCCGCGCTTAACTACATTCCTGAAGTCGCATGGAATGAGAGTGGAAACGTCACCGGCGGCTCAGACCTGTTCGCCACCGGCGGCGGAGCCAGCACCGTCTATACGAAACCGGCTTTTCAGGCAGGCCCCGGAGTGCCGGCGGATGCCGCTCGCGACATTCCTGACGTGGCTCTTAGCTCCGCCAGCCATGACGGCTATCTGATTATCCAGGGACACACGGCCACCACCACAGGACTCTTTTCTGTGGGCGGAACGTCCGCGGCATCACCTTCTTTCGCAGGCCTTATGGCCCTGGTAGTACAGAAGACTGGAGCCGCGCAAGGCAATGCCAATCCGATCTTTTACAGCATGGGACAGAACCAGGCTGCGGGCGGAACCGCGGTCTATCATGACACTCTCACGGGCGACAACAGTGTCCCCGGAGTGACCGGCTTTACCGCAGGGGCGGGTTACGATCAGGCGACGGGCTGGGGTTCAGTCGATGCCGCCAATCTGGTGAACTTCTGGAACAACAACGCTGCGGTGACTTTCTCGCTTTCCGCAACACCCGCGTCGCAAACAGTCGAGAGCGGAGGATCGACCAGCTACACGGCAACCATAGCGCCCCTCAACGGCTACACCGGAACCGTAAGCTTCAGCGTGAGTGGTCTGCCCGCGGGCGCTACGGCAACCTTTACTCCCACGTCCGTGACAACTTCAGGGAGTTCCACTCTTGATATCACGACCACCGCCGGAACAACTCCGGCGGGCAGCTACGCTCTGACAATTACGGCAACAGACGGCGTTCTGACGCACACGGCTGGGGTCACGCTGGTCGTGAGCGACTTTACGGTCTCCGCCGCGCCGTCATCTCAATCTGCCAATCAAGGCACCACGGCTAATTACACTATTACGTTGAGCGCACTGGATGGATTCACGAACACAGTTTCGTTCAGCATCAGCGGCCTTCCGACCGGCGCGACGGCCACCTTCACGCCGGCATCGGTGGCCGGCTCAGGCACATCAACTCTCGCGATCACTACAACAACCTCGACACCGACCGGCAGTTATCCGTTAACCATTACCGGCTCTGACGGTGTTCTGACTCACACAACGTCGATCAATCTGGCGGTCACGGTTCCCGACTTCAGCCTGTCAGCCAACCCGGCGTCGCAGACGATTGTGAATGGCGCCTCGGCAAGCTACACGGCAACCATAGCGCCACTGAACAGCTATGCAGGAACTGTGAGCTTCAGCGTAAGTGGACTGCCGGCCGGCGCGACCGCGACGTTCAGCCCCGCATCTGTGACCACCTCAGGAAGCTCCACTCTGACCATCACCACGACGTCCGGAACCACTCCCGCAGGCAACTATGTTCTGACCATCACCGCCAGCGACGGTACGCTGACGCATACGGCTAACGTTACCTTATCCATCACTGACTTCTCGCTTTCGGCAACGCCCTCTTCGCAAACCACCACGGTTGGTAGCTCGGCGAGCTATACAGTTACGGCAACGGCGCTCAATGGATTCGCAAACACACTCACCCTGAGTGTTTCCGGGCTGCCGCCGTTCGCAACTGCCACGCTGAATCCCACCACCCTGCCTGGTTCCGGTTCATCCGCCTTGACGATTGCCACAACGAACAATACGCCTGCGGCGATTTACAACCTCACTGTTACCGCAAGCGATGGCACGAACAGTCATAGCGTGCCTTTGACACTGGTGGTAGATCCGGTAGGCGACTTCACTTTGTCCGTGTCTCCCACTTCGCAGACCGTCAACCAGGGCCAGAATATCGGCTACGGTATAACGGTCGGTTCATCGGGTGGCTTCAAGGCTATTGTCGCGTTGAGCGTCAGTGGATTGCCCGCGGGAACGACGGCGACCTTGAGTCCGAGCTCAGTGCAAGGCTCAGGACTTGTTTCGCTGTCGATCACCACGTCCTTTAATACTCCTGCAGGGACCTACACCTTCACAATCACCGGAACCAGCGGCCCGCTCGTCCACACGACAACGGGCACTCTGGTGGTAACAGCTCCTAACTCTACACAGGACTTCACCATCTCCGCCGCCCCGATCACCGTAAAGCGTAATTCAAACGGATCTGAAACGGTCACCATCACCGCGTTGAACGGGTTCTCTGACACCGTGAACCTGACCATCTCCGGATTGCCTAATCTGGTGACGGCGAGTTTCAATCCGCCATCGGTCAACGGCGGCGGCTCATCCACCCTTACATTCGTGGTGGATCATCGCGCACAACAGGGGATTTATCCCTTAACCGTCACAGGAACCAGCCCGACGCTGGTCCACTCTACAAACGTGACGCTTACAGTGAACTAATTCAAAGCAAGAGACGCAAAGCGGCCGCCCCAGTCCGGGCGGCCGTTTTCAATTTTGACGTGTTGGAAAGCTGGAAGCACTGGCGTGACGTCAAATGGGATCAGAGGAAAGTGATTCGAAAATTGTTAAAGGAATTAATCTCAAATTAATGGCATCTCGCCGCCGGCAACGTCAATATTCATTTTGCAATTCATTCTGCCGTGATCTCAACATTCGCAAAGCCAACAACTCGACGCACGAGCGAAGCAGCCTTGTCGCGGGGCTTCAAACGATTTTTTTAAGTCGCCAAGCATGGCGAGCCGGGCCTAGTGCCCGGTTTTTTTCGGAGACAGACTCTTAACTAGTTATGATTAAAAGTTTTAATGTACTCTCAATCGGCTTCTAATTGACGAGGCTTACACCAGTAGTACTACTTGGCAGAAATGTGCCATATTGCGTTCCGGCTTGCCTTCCGGATTCCTACAAGCCATGGGATGCTGGTGGAAGATTTGTACCTGCCGTAAAGTCGAGTTGCGGCGGCTCACGTCCAGATTCAACGGATGATGCCTTACCCATACTGAACAAGCTCTCTGGGCAAAGCCTGGGAGGGGAAAGGTGTAAACAATGAGATCCTGCGCATGGACAGCCGCCGACCGCGGCGTTTTCTCCGGTCTGCTTTCTGGTCGCATTTTTATGTTGCTGGCGGTTTTTGCATTTGCATTTGCAGTGCTGCCGGCAAGCGGCCAGACCAACGTCAATCCCACTACCAACACAATCCAGATTTCCGGCCCTAACCAGGCCCCAGCTAATACGAATCCGCTTGGAGGAATTGTCCTCTACGGAAGCGCGATCAGCTCGATCACGGGCCGTCCGGTCAGGCATTTGTGGGTTTCCGACTCACAATTCGCCGTTTGCCGCATGGACCCGGAATTGGATGCTCCTGGTCCGTTGACTATCAACTCGAACACTTGCCAATATGCCATCAATCGCCAAGGTGGCGCGATCCCGCTCGGCGGGCCTTTTGCCTTCGACCCCGCACATAACTTTCTCTATTTTACTGACAACAACACCGCTAGCCAGGGCGTGATTCGAATCGTTTATAACCCTACGCTTGACAATGGGCAGGGGATGATCGATATCACCAAAGCGTTCACCCTTGCAGGCGGGCAATTCACCAGAAAGGGACCTTTTGCCGGCGGTACGGGCTGCCCTTATCCCGGGCCGGCAATTAATCGCGCGCGCCCCAACGGCGTTGCGCTGAGCCCGCTGGGTGATCTCTGGGTCGGCTTCTCCGATGGACCGGAGATCCTGCGCATCAACAGTCCCGCAACCGCTGACCAGGGTTTTGGCAGTTGCGATCAGCTTGTGCAGGTGGTTGCCATAAGTCCGGACAACGCATCGACGTTCGGATTGGCATTCATCGGCCACGATCTGTGGTCAGGCGACGCCAACTCTCCGTTTGTGATCCCGAGCGCCGATACCACGTGCCTTGTTCCTCCGTTTGGCGCGTGCACCACGGCCAATGGCACCGTGGTACCGACGCTGCCCGGCATCGGTGAAACAGCGGGTGTGGCCGGAGACCAGGTTTATCCGGCAACGAATGGAAACAACCTTTATATAGCGCCGGGAACGATAGGAGCCGGGGCCGGAACCCTCACATGGGTTGGAAACGTCGCCGGTGGAACTGCGGGCCAGACGCTCGATGTCAATTATCTTACGCCGACAAACATCAGCCCGTCGCCAGACCCGGCGATGGTAGCTTTCTGCGCTAATGTCGTTGATGCCACGGATCCTGCTAATGAAGTTTCATACGTAGCAGACGATCCATTGATCTTGATTAATAACCTCGCCATCGGCGGCGGTCGCTGGTGGAAAACTACCCGGCCGATAGACGTCAACGGAACTCCAGATGCGCCGCAGCATGTAGTTGCAGTTGCGGGTGAGTCACAAATCTCGTTGAGCTGGAGCCCGGCGCAATCCGCTGTTCCAGTTACCAGTTACACAGTGCGGAACACGTTTGTCTCTGCGGGTTCGCCGATTGCGGATATCACTGTAAATCCGGCATCGCCGAACGATTTCCCGCCAACCTCAATCGTGATCCCCGGCCTGACGGATACCGTTTCTTACGCTTTCGAAGTCCAGGCGCATAACGGGAGCCACGACAGCGCCTTCTCCGACCAGAGCAATGAGGCTACGCCTCCGGGCTTCGGCGTTCCCGGCGCACCCACCAATGTGATTGCACAGCCGGGCGACGCCCAAGCTCTTGTGACCTGGACGGTGCCGGCCAGCAATGGCGGACAGCCGATCACAAGCTATACAGTAACGGTTCTTACCGGCGGAGTTGCCACGGGCGCGACTGTCACCGTTCCACCCCCACCGGCGGGATCAAATACTGACAGCGCAGTTGTTACCGGCCTGACCAATAACACCGCTTACACGTTCACGGTTCATGCCACTAACATCGCTGGCGCCGGTCCGGAATCCGCACCTTCAGCCCCGGTTACGCCGACGGCGGGGAATCTGCCGGTTCCGACGATGACCATAAGCGGTCCAACCACTGAAAAAGTCACTCCGGTGCAAAATACTTACACCATCACAGTGACGAATTCCTCCAGCTTCCCCATCGACAATGTCACTCTCACAGAGACATTGAACGCGGTGCCGGACAACATTGCGCTGATCAGTCGCGATAAGACCGGACTTGTCTCGGTCTCTCTCGCTACCAACGAGCAATATGCTCCAAACGAACAGGTGACGATTGCCGGCGTGAGCGATGCATCATTCGACGGCACATTCACTATTCTGAACACGCCGACCGCCAGCACGTTCACTTACCAGCAAGCCAACATCGGTGCGGTGAGCAGCAACTTTGGAACTTCAACGCTGCTTCCTGCGCCGAATATCATGTCGGTACAGACTGGTCAGGGTACATGCACCGCCGGCGGACCGGGAGTCTTCACATTCTCCTGCGACATCGGCTTGATCGAGCCGGGAGCCGTGGTGAGGATCCCATTCATCGTGCAGATGCAGAACCAGACCATCAAGAACTCAGCCATACTGAGCGGATCGGATTCAGCCGGTACAGCACTGGCGAATGTAACTGCCAGTATCACCACTCTCGCACCGGCTGGAACCAGCACCAACACCACTACGGATCTTCAGTTGTCCGGATCGGCCAAGAACGGCGGTCCCACGGTTACCGGTACGCTGCCCGCGGGCGCTCCAGACACCTACAACTGGCAAATCCGGAATGCAACCGCCAATGTTGCGGGTGACGTTGTCTTCACGCAAACGTTGCCTCCGGCGCTGGTTTTCGAGTCTGTCACCACGGACTTGCCGGTGGATCTCGGCTTCTGCTCCGGTCCGGCTCCGGGCACTGCCGGCGGCACCGTTACCTGTAACTCTGCCAACCTTGGCGGCTCCAGACAGAACGGCGCGAAACCGGTACAGCAGTTCAACGTTGTGGTGAATGTGAACGTTGTCCAGACCGGCAGCATCGGCAGTTCCGGCAATGTAACCTTCGCGGGCACGGACACCAACGCGAAGAACAACTCGGTCCTCGTGACCATCAACGCAAAATAGCGGGAAAACGGAGTGTCGGGGGCGCTACACGCCCCGGCACTCCGCTTGTAACACCGGCGGCGTTTGCCGCCTCAAATCGTATGCATGGCCGCCATGCGCGGCCATTTTTTTTGCTTCAATCCAGTTGAAAGTATATTTTTTTTACCGCAAAGCTACTCTCTTACATCTAGAAGACAGTTTTCTGTACTGCTTCAGTGAATGAAGCAACTCGAACCACAGCCGTAGTTTGTACCCACCATTCAGTCGCTGCAGTTGCAATTTGTAGTGTCAGGTTTTCTTCCGGAAGCTTCAAAAGCAAATCATCAGCTTACGGGTGGCGCTGCTTCCCAAAATAAAAATTCTCGAAGCCTGAAGCTTACGGGAAGGGAAGGCACAACTTGAACTCCACACTGATCCCCTCTGCCGGGCAGCATGGAACCTCTACGCGCAGAAAAGCTACAGGTATTTTCTGCTGCCTGATAGTCATGTTCGCTACGATTTTTGCGAGCGCCCAGACAGCCGTTAGTCCAACCACCAGCACCATCCAGATCGCCGGGACGCCAGACACTCAAAGTCCCGTTACGGCCCCTAACGGCGGCCTCATCATGTATGGAACCGCGATCAGCCCGCTGACGAACCAGCCGGTACGCCATTTGTGGGTAGCAGATGGTTTGGCCGGCATTTGCCGCATCGATCCCGATCTTGATTCCCCTGGCCCTTTTGCCATTAATCCGAACACGTGCGCGTTCCAGCTCAACAGTTCGAGAATTAACGGCGCGGGGATGGCATTCGATCCCACGACGAATCTGCTCTATTTTGCCGATCCTAAGGAAGGCATTTTCCAGATTACATATGTAGCGGCCGCGGACAGCGGCAACGGCTTGCTGGATTACACCACCCTGTTCGGGATGGGTGGAAATCCCGCCGGGGAAATCTACCCTGCCGGCCAGACTGGCTGCGCTCTGCCCGGAACGCCCAGCCAGCCGCGTTCGGTGGCGCTAGACCCGAATGGCGATCTCTGGGTTGGATCGAAGAGCGCCTCCATCCTGCGATTCAACAACCCGGACTCAGCTTCCATTGATTTCGGCGACTGCGCGTCATTTATTCAGGTGGTGGCGACCACGCCGAACAACCGGGTTGTCAACGGGCTCGCCTGGATCGGACACGACCTTTGGGGCGCTGACGCCGAGAGCGCCTTTGTGATTCCGAATGCTGACACGGCCTGTCTTATTGATCCCAACCCGGCGTGCAGCCCTGCCAATGGCATGGTGCTGGCGGTGCCTTCCATCGCCGGTCCCACCAGTCTCGCAAGCGACCAGTTCTATCCCAGCATTACCGGCGACAACTTATACTTTGGGCTGGCCGGCAACGTTGCCTGGCTGGGGAATGCAGGCGATAGCTCAAACCGGACGCTCACGCTGACTTATCTTGATCCTGCCGTGGGAGTGGCGAATGTGGGAGCGGTCGCTGTCGATGGAACTGATCCTGCCAATCTGGTTCTCTATGCGGGAGATGATCCGAGTGGCCTGGGCACGGCCGGAGCCGGGCGTTGGTTCCAGACCTCGCTTACGGCCGCAGCCGCTGGAATTCCGGGTACGCCGATCAACATTGTTGCTGTGGGCGCTGATTCAAAGGTGATTCTGCGCTGGAGTCCAGCTCAGAAAGGTCAGCAGGTTGACAGCTACACAGTGCACAACAACTTTGCCTCAACCGGTGTGACCGTCCCTGATGTTGTGATAGAGGCTCCAGGGAAGAGTTCGCACCCGCCGACAGTGGCTGTGATCGCCGGACTGACAAACGGAGTGTCATATCAATTTCAGGTGCTGGCGACAAATGCGCAGGGTTCCAGCGGTTTTGGCGCCAGCAACGTGGTTACGCCGCCAGGACTTTCGGTTCCGGGTGTTCCGGGAGCCGTGCAGGCGATCGCCGGAGATGCACAGGCATTCGTAAGCTGGAATCCGCCTGCGAATTCGAGCGTGGTGCCCATAACCAGCTATACGGTTACGGCATTGCAAGGTGGGGTTTCCACAGGCATCACAGCCACAGTGACTGCTCCAGCGCGCAGCGCCGTTGTTTCTGGCCTGACCAACGGCAAAGCGTACACGTTCAGCGTGCATGCAACCAACGGTGTTGGCAGCGGCGGTGAGTCAACCCAGTCGGTTTCAATCACGCCGGTGGCAACCAACCTGCCGATCATGAAAGTTGAAGTGAACGGCCCCGGTTCGGTGACCAGCGTTCCCGCACTCGTGACTTATCAGGTAGTCGTGACCAACACTTCAGTCTTCCCGGTCACCAACATCCTGGTCAGCGATGTCCTCAGCACAACCGATTTCGCCTACATCGTCTCGGCGCAGCCCAGCCAGGGATTCTGTACCGCCGGTGGAAGCGGGATCACGCTGGTTGCCTGTTCGCTTGGCAGCATGGCGGGACAGCAGATCGTTACGATTAATGTGACCGCGCAGATGCAGCAGGCGCAAATTGCCAATAGCGCACGAGTCACGGGGACCGATTTCAACCTTGATTCATTGACGTTCAAGCTTGAACACCGCGCCACCGCGCCACCGAACGGCACAGTGGTCACAGACGCGCTGGCTTCCATCCCTGTTCCGGTTTCGGCCAGCGCCACACCCACGTCGTTGCATCCCGGAGATTCCGGAGTGCTCACATTCACAGTGTCGAACACGGCGAATGACACCGCGCAGGATGTGGTTTTCTTTATCTCGGTCGATACGGGGCTGCAAGTAGACAGCATCACTGTTTCTCCCAGCAGCGGTCCAATACCGGCTTCCTGCAGTTCCATTGCACCGGGCATCATTGGAACCAACAGCATCGTATGCACGATCGATGCTTTGGGTAGAGCCGTTCCGGTGCAGAAAATGACCGTTCAAGTGGGAGTAACTGCGCCGAACCGGACAGGTTTGACCTTCCTGCCCAGCGGCACGGTTAGCTTCTTTGGCAATGACAGCTCGCAGGCGACTGCGACCGTCAAGCTCAAGGTGAATTAACTGAGCTGATTCAACTACAAGGTGATTTAAATGGTGGTTTAAATTAAAGATCGCGGCGGGCGCGGCGCTTTGCTCTCCCGGAAAGGGAACTGCGGATCAACGCGCACGCCGAATCGATTGCCGAGGCGCTTTTTGCGGGGCGCCTCGGCATTATTTTTTTCAGTTTAGAAAATGGGCCAACTTGCAGGCGGCTCACAATCGCAATCCGAATTAAAAACTTTAATTCGCATTCAATTGCTTCCTAATTCCGGCGGCGAATACTTTTAGGTGCAGGTGCGGCAATTCCGGCGGGCCCCAGAGAAGCCGCACGCAGTCAAAAAACTCGGATGATGCCTTTCTAAAATCTGGAACAAGCGCTCGCAACCTGTTTGCGAGACGAGGAAGGCACAATGGATCTCCGAATTCTATTCTCAAGAATCTCACACTGGATATTTCGAAGGGCTATACCGCTCAAACTGAGTTATCTCGCGGTACTTCTGGCAATCACGGCAACCGTATCCCTTGCTCAGACCGCGCCCCTGGCAATCACCGTTTCCGGACCGTACTCATTCAAAGACACCCCGGCGGTCCCAGGTTATAAAGTCACAGTAACCAACACTTCACAGGGGATCGTCTCCAGCATTGCGGTGAGCCATGTGCTCAGCGCCAGTGATGGTTCCTATCTGATCACCGCACAACCCAGCCAGGGAACGTGCGACCCGGGAGGACAGGGTGTGATCACTCTGAGCTGTTCAATTGGCAGCCTCAATCCTGGCGCATCAAGCACAGTTGATGTTGCTGCGCAGATGGTCA
The DNA here is from genome assembly GCA_035712465.1 of Candidatus Angelobacter sp. Lineage (GTDB taxonomy): Bacteria > Acidobacteriota > Terriglobia > Terriglobales > Acidobacteriaceae > Angelobacter. Next base: position 5,354 of record DASTAS010000033.1, on the reverse strand, counting down.
GCGGCGACGTCGCATTCTCAGCATCGGCCACCGGCTTCGATGGCAGTGGCGCCTCATTCTCCACCGCGCCTGCGCAGAGGACCACGCTGCACGGCAACCCGCCCGCTGGAACAACAGTGGTTTCCATTTCGCTTTCCGCCAATCCCACACCCAAAGACCTGGTTGGCGGGCGCTCCGGAACGCTGAGCTGGAATTTGCAGAACTCAAACGGAATCGCGGCCAATCAACTGGTGTTCGCCATGGTGACCGACAATCGCATGAGCATCCGTTCCGCCTCTGTCGCGGGCTCCAACAGCACGGATCCGGTTTCCTGCAGCGTCCCGGTCCCCGGCGATTCCGGAACGAACGTAGTCTTCTGCAACATTGACTATCTGGGAGGATCATCCAGTGCTGGGGGTGGAGGGGGCGGCAACGGCACGGTGACACAACTGCAAGTGAACGTGAATTACGTTGCTCCGATCGTCTCCGCCGAAACCACGCTCTCATCCACAGGCTACGTCAGCTTTGATGGAACTGACAGCTCGAACCCGGCGGCAACAGGCCAGGTGCGAGTAAAGCCATAAGCAAAAGAAATGGGCGAGGACCGGGAAAATCGGTTGCGCCCTGTTCTCGGGCCGCCGCGCGAGCGCCCAACTCACGCGGCGGCTTTTTGATGCGAATGTCGCCGGAATCAGATGGCGGCAAGACTTCATGCGCAAGACTTGCTATCGATCAGGAGCTTACATTGACGGGGTAGCTGATTATTTGGGCGCGCCCGTCTGCTGCGGCGTGTTCTTGTTTGCGGAGCCCGACGCCGGGGCTGGAATAGCGTGCACGCGCCCGGGAATAATCATGTGCGTACCCGAATGCACAGGCATGCCCGGAATCTGTGGCGGGCCTACTCCGCGGTCATTGAAAAACTGTTCATTGAAATCCGTGTGTACGCCGCCGGTAGCGGCTTTCAGGCCGGCATCAACGTTCTTCTGTGAGATCTCGCGAGCGATCTGCGGCTTTGCCTGCTCCAGCGAGAGCGTCTTCCGGGTTCTAACCTTGTAGATGTTGAAGCCGGAGGGTTCTACCTCAACTGTGGTCACTTCTCCCGGCTTTAGCGCAGCGATGTCCGCCTGCAGCTGCTTCTGCAACAGCCGTACCTGCATGGGGTTCATTTCCGTCTGTGGAGGCATGGAGCGGATGCCGAGAGTCTTGTATGCCTCTTCCTGAAGCGACATCATGTCCTCACCTTTCGCGGCTCTCTCCCGGATCTGCCCCGCGAGTTCACGGGCCTTCTTTTGAAATTCGGCCGGCTTATCCTGTGAGTGCAGCGGATTCACCTTGGGAATGTAGATTCTTTCAATGCGCGTCTGTTCAAACATCTCCGGATGCTGTTTGTAATAGGCTTGAATCTCCGCGTCTGACGGGTTGCTGTATTTTTCTTCGAGATGACGCCGGTAAGTCTCTGCCAGGACGCGAGTACGGGCTACGTCCATGAGTTCCTGGAATCGCGGGTCTTTTTCCACGCCGGCTTTTTCGCCGGCATCGGCCAGGGCCATCAGAGTGACATAACTTGAACCGAGGCTGCGAAGCGCTACAGGGTTGAAGGTCTGGTTCGAGATATTGATGGCTCCCACCATGGCTTCAAATTGAGCGCGTGTAAGGACCAGCGTGCAGGAATCCGTCTTGGTACCAATCGTGGGCTTTCCGGCAGGACAAATGCCGTGGACAGTGATGACGGGTGCATCCGGAGCAACCGGTTTCTGCTGTACCGGCATTGGATGAGTTACTCCGGCGGCAGACGAAGGCGCCGTCGCCGGTTGCTGTGCGAACAGGCTTGTTACTGCCGCAATAAGAATGATGACAACATTACGGATCATGTGAGGCACACTTCCCTTGCTTTAAGTGAAAACAACTGATTCAGAACTGGAGCGATGGGCCCATAGTAGCACACGTTTTTTGGGCCGCTAAGTGTATCTTCAGTACCGTGACCGCTGATCCAATTAGGGCAAAAACCCGATGCAAACTCCCGGTTCTGGAACGTTCTCTGATCAGTTGAGTACCTCAGTTATACCTGTCAACAGTCGAGTTTTCTGTAAACCATCAGCACAAAATGGTACAAACGTTAGAACTATTTCGGAGGCGATTCTGAAGAAAATGAGACTTTTGACGCGAGTAGTTTTCCCCACTTTATTGTTATCGCAACTGGCGCTGGCGCAGCAGGGGACGCGCATCGTGTATCTGGTCCGGCATGCTGAAGCGGCATCCTCAGCTCCGGATGCGGCGTTAACGGCCGCCGGCCAGAAGCGAGCTGAGTGCCTGGCCAGGACTTTCAAGGACGCGGGCATCAAACAGATCTTTGTCAGCGATGCCAGGCGCACGCAAGAGACGGCTGCTCCGCTGGCGAAAGAGCTGAAAATTACGCCTACCGTAGTTCCGGCCAAAGACCCGAACACGTTGATTCGCGATCTGCTGTACTCCGGCGGAGGGAATATTCTGGTGGTCAGCCACAGTGACACGCTGCCGTTCATCATCGCGCGCATGCACGCCGGAACTATAGGTCCGATTGGCCAGGACGAATATGACCGACTATTCGTAACCACTGTGATTGAAAGCGGAACTACAAAGGTAAGCACATTGCGCTATTGCGAGTGCGCGTCGGTTGAGGCGCCAGCCAGCCATCACGCTCCCGCAAGGACCCGGAAAAGTACAAAGAAATGAGAACAGGAGAATTCAGTTTTGATCAAGGCTGCAGCGAGGCTGCAGCCTTTTTCACGCCTTGAATTCAACCGTTGCGTTGCCGCGGGCAGCCAGTCGATGAACCTGGACAGCGGCGTGGAATTGTGCAACATGAAGCTTCTGAGGGCACTGGTAAATCTATCGCTCACGGATGTGGCTCGGCGGAAGCACTCCTCGTGGGACCGACATTACCGAAAGCGATCTCTATTGCCGCGAAATAGGGGACATTTCTATTGTGGTATGACACCCGGCTGCCGCCCTGTTGGAACTACATATTGCATCGCATACACTTGAGCGATGAACGCAGCTCAACTTGCTCGTACTCGCTATCCGGGTGATCTTTGCAAAGGATGCACAAGAACTTGAGGCTAAGCTGAACGGCCCAAATTTTGTTCCAGTGGAATATGCGATCACTCACCTGACGTTCAATTCAGGACGTCCCGAATATCTCGTCATTTTGGAGCGCGAGCCTTCCGAGTAAGGTGGTCAGCGCTTCACCATAGGAAAACCGAACGCTATTTGCTTTAGCCAAGCCCCTGTTCGTGCATCTTCTTTCTCAAGGTTAGCCAGCGCATTTCTCTCGAGACTTTCCTGAATGGTATCCAGCGGCTCTTTCGTGGCGCCACTCTTGCCCGCATACCCCGCCCAAAACCGATGCAAAATGCGATCCTTGCTTGATCGCTGCCATCATCCGACAACAGTAAGCATTCCATTTCAGATGCAACGTTTACGATAATGCAAAAAAATGCCGCGATGAATTTCTTCATCGCGGCAAGCGAGGGTCCCTTATTGTCCGTTGATCTTCACGCTGTCTGAATTGTTACCTTGATTCGTATCGTTTCCACTGAATGACACCGAACCGGTGGTGTTGAACGTTCCCGTGGTCACGACGTCAAAATCGATGGTTACGGTGAAACTGCCGGAAGCTGCCAGAGTGGGAACCGTGCACGTTACGGTGCCAGCCGTCCCGACTGCCGGACCGGTGCAGGAGCCCAGCGTACTGCTCATCGAACTGAACTGGAATCCGGCAGGCAGGTCACTGGTGAACACCACATTGTTGGCCTGGGTCGATTGGTTGTTCTTAATCTGCCAGGTGAGGGTATCAGCACCCGGAACGTTCACGCTGCCGTGAGCCGCCGAGCCAGTTACCTGGAGATCAGTGGTTGTGCCGGTGGAGATTGGCGTTGCTCCTCCTACTACGGCGGGTGTTGAGGCAGCCGCAGTCAGAGTCAGCGTTCCATTGATGGGGTTAACAATGTAGTTGCTCAGCGCCGGATTCGGGTCGGCGGTTGGGATGATTGGGTACGTCCCAGCCGGGCTGGCTGTGGTCGCCGTGGTTGAATACGTTGCCGTGATCACATCCCCGTTCTTGGCCCCCGTAATGGTTCCAGTGAACGGTGGGAACGGCCCGCCTACTGGCGCCGTTGCATCGTTAGCCTGGATGGTCAGTGGAGCCGGATTGACCGTGAGAGTGGCGTTGACCGGAGTGATGCTGTAATTGGTCAGCTTGCCGGTGCCATTGTCAGACGCTGCGGCCGTGATGGGATAGCTTCCCACCGGGCTCGTGGAAGTCGCCGTGGTCGTAAAGACGCCGGTGATGTTGTCACCGTTCTTGATGCCTGTAACTGTTCCCGTGAGCGCCGGAACCGGATCGCCGAAGACCATGCTCGCGTTGGCCGCGGTCACGGTCAGCGAAGCCTGAGTGATCGTCAGGGTTCCGTTGCTCGGGGTCACGGTGTAGTTAGCCAGCTTGCCGGTGCCGTTGTCAGACAGCGTCGGCGTGATGGGATACGTGCCTACGTTACTGGCTGAGGTCGCCGTGGTGCCGTAAGTGGCTGTGATGTTGTCGGCATTCTTGATTCCGGAGATCGTGCCGCTAAAGGCCGGCAAAGCGTCGCCATAGATCATGCTGGCGTTCGCTATGCTCACGGTCAGCGGAGCCGGGTTGATAGTCAGAGTGCCATTGACAGGGGTAAAGGTGTAGTTGGCCAGGGCGCCGGTTCCATTGTCGGAAACCGCAGCCACAATGGGATCTGTTCCCACAGGGCTGGCGGAGGTGGCGGCGGTGCTGAAGCTGGCCGTGATGTTGTTACCATTTTTTACCCCGGTCAGCGTTCCGGTAACTGCGGGAACCGGATCACCATAGATCATGCTGGCGCTGGTGGCCGTTGCCGTCAGCGGAGCCGGCGTGATCGTTAAAGTTCCAGGGTTGGTGCTTACCGTGTAATTGGCCAGGGCGCCGGTTCCATTGTCAGAGACTGTGGGAGTGACAGGATATGTTCCCACAGGGCTGGTGGAAGTCGCCGTGGTGCTGTAGGTGGCTGTGATGTTGTTGCCATTCTTGATCCCGGTGATCGTTCCGCTCAGAGCCGGAACCGGATCGCCGAAGACCATGGTCGCGTTGGCCGCAGTCACGGTCAGCGGAGCCGGGTTGACCGTCAGAGTGGCGTTCACCGGGGAGACGATGTAATTGGTCAGCTTGCCAGTGCCATTGTCAGAGGCTTCGGCTGTGATGGGATAAGTCCCCACCGGGCTCGTGGAAGTCGCCGTGGTCGTATAGACGCCGGTGATGTTGTCACCATTCTTTACGCCGGTAACTGTTCCCGTAAGCGTCGGAACCGGATCGCCGAAGACCATGCTCGCGT
>DASTAS010000032.1:0-27129 GCA_035712465.1 Candidatus Angelobacter sp. | reverse complement strand
GCATAAGCTGAGGGAGTAGTGTGCCTGCTGGGCGCAAAAGAATGGCGGAAACTCAGAACCAACAGACCTCTCTTCCCGATTATTTGATACATGTGGGAGGGAAATCAACGAAAGTAGCTGTTTTTCAGCAGCCTGCTAGGCTTCCGGCCGACGCGCCTCTTATGGTTTGACCGAACCGGCAAGCAGATTGGCGAAACCGGCTCCGTGGGCTACTACGACACTCCGAAAATCTCACCCGATGGCAAGAGCCTGGCTGTCAGCATCGCCGGCGCTGGAACGCACGGAGTGATCACCGTATTCGATCTCACCACCGGGCTCAAGCGGCGCCTGAATTTTTCCAATTCCTTTAATGTGGCGCCAGTCTGGTCCTCAGACGGGAAGACAATTGCATTCGTTTCCAACCGGAGTGGCGGCATACACCTGTACCAAAAGCCGGCCGATGGCACCGGAAGCTCTACTCCGCTCTTCGCGGATAAGTTTCTGCAGGAACACGCCGCCGCGCCGGAATGGACCAGCGATGGCCGTTATCTTCTTTTCCGCCGTTCGGACCAGCGCACCCTGTTCGCCATGCCGCTCTCCGGCGATCGCAAGCCTTTTCCCGTCTTGCAGAACGTGCGCCAGTTTTCCGTCAGCCCAAATGGCAAGTGGATAGCCTACGTTACGCCCAGTGGGGAGGTGGATGTCTCGACGTTCCCCAATGTCACCGGTACCTGGCAGGTGTCCACCGGTGCGGGCGTGGGTCCAAGCTGGCGGCGCGACAGCAAAGAGATTTTCTATCTCTCGCCGGACCACCAGATCATGGCAGCCCAGGTGACGGATGAAGGCACAAGGCTTTCCGTGGGTAAAGTGAAGTCACTGTTTCGGGCGAACATAGCCGCTATCGCCCCCACCGCGGCAGGAGACTTCGATATCTCTCCGGACGGGCAGAAGTTTGTTGTCGTCACCCCGGTGGAACAAAAGGACTCGCAGCCAGTAACGCTGGTAACCAACTGGCCGGCTCTGCTGAAAAAATAAGCGCTGCGGCGCGGCGCGCGGCGGCGCCAGAGCATATTCCTCTTTTATCACCGCAAATCCGTGTGATCAGCGCGATCAGCGGTACGGGTTTTTGATCCGCGTGCATCCGCGTTGATCCGCGGTAGGATTCCGCTTTCCTCGGCTTACTCCATTCCTATGCGTTTCAAAGGTGTTGGATTCCCGTTTCCCCCGGTTTCCACAAACAAAGCATCTGAATAGCTGTGCCGCCAATCGATACTTTCTCCAATGCGCAGATTGCTGAGTTGCTGGCACTAGCGGCGGAATCAGCCAAACAGCCCCTTCAAAAGGCACTGAGACGCGCATCCAGAAAAGCCTTCTTGTGGCCTGAAGAGGTTTCCAACCTTATTCAACAGCGACGGTCCCTTGAAGAGCTTCCAGGCGTCGGGCCCTCTTTGAGCAGCATCATCCAACGCTGGTTCCACAATCCTCCGCAGGTTCCCAAGCCTCCCGAGATACGCAATGGGTTCCTGACCTTGCTGGAAGCGCAGAAAATTCTGGAGAAGAATCCCTCGTGGCGAAGCAGTGTGCAAGGCGATTTGCAGATGCACACGCTGTGGAGTGACGGCAGCGCATCCATCGCGGAAATGGCAGAAGCAGCAGCCGGGTATGGACACAGTTACATTGCTATTACTGACCACGCCAAGGGCCTCAAAATAGCAGGCGGCATCAATGAAGAGCAGCTAGAGAGCCAGGCTCAAGAGATCGAGCAGGTCAACTGCAGCATGGCATCGCGACCCAGGCCACTTCGCGTGCTGCGATCCATTGAACTGAACCTCGATCCTGCCGGCAACGGCGACATGGAGCCGGAGGCAATGGCGAAGCTCGACATCGTGCTCGGTTGTTTTCATTCCGCGCTCAGGAGAAAAGAAGATCAAACGGAAAGGTATCTGGCTGCTATCAAAAACCCAATGATTCAGATCCTGGGGCATCCTCGTGGCCGCATTTACAACTTCCGTCCTGGACTCACCGCAAATTGGCGGCGGGTATTCGATACTGCGGCAGAGCTCGACAAGGCAGTTGAGATTGACTCATACCCGGATCGGCAGGACATCAGCCCTGATCTTTTGAAACTGGCAGCCAAGGCCGGCTGTCGCATCTCCATAGGCACCGATGCGCACGGTCCGTCTCAGCTACGCTTCATTGAACTGGGCTTGGCATCCGCGTTGTCTGCTGGAATCAAACGAGAGCGCATTTTGAACTTCATGCCGGCTCCAGAGCTAGTGGCATGGGCCGGAGCCGCTCGGGAATATTCCGCCAATAGAACCCGATGAGAATCGTTACTGGATAAGGACCCAGATTCGCCGGCGAGACGGCGTCGGGAGCTGGGGACAGACGGAACCTATCTCATAATCGCCGCTATGCTGGCCGCCAACGTTTTCCAGAAAACATCCCCGGTTTTCTCCGGTTTTCGAGAAGGTTTAGGTTCCATCTGCCGAATTTATTGGAATCAATTCTCTTGTTCTTCGTGGAACGATGTGTTCAAATCTTTCCGTAGCTACTTGCACTAACATACTTTATGGCACTATCAAATAGTTACGTTCAGGTATATGGTCAGCTCCCTGATTTTTTTCGGCGCATAGCAGAAGCTCAAGCACCGGATAAGTTCACGCGGCAGTATTTAAAGGATCTAGGATTTGCTTCATCCAACTTTCATGCAGCTATTCCATTGCTGAAAAGTTTGGGCTTTCTTTCATCCGATGGGGCACCCACAAGCCGATATCTTGAATACAGAAACCAAGCGAGATCGCGGCGCGTGATGGGAGAAGCACTAAAGGAAGCGTATGGCGACTTATTCACAATTAAAGAGCGACCAGTCGAAGCAGATCGACAATTAATTGAAGGAAAGTTCAGGAGCGCTCATAATGCCACTCCCATTACAGCCAAACTAATGGCTAGCACGTTTTATGCGCTGTTGGGATTGGCTGACCTGGCTGCAGCATCGGAAGAAAAAAAACAAGAAACTGAAAATCGGCTGCAAACAACAATCCCGCCACTGAGCCCAAATCAACCTGAGCACGAACGAGAGACAAGTGCTCGAACCAGCCTCCACTACAACATTCAAATTCATTTGCCTGCTACAAAAGATGTGGAGGTTTACAACGCAATTTTCAAGTCCCTGAAAGGCCATCTGCTTGAGTAGCAATTCTAAGGACGTGCGAGATTTCTTGTTTAGAGGATTAATGTTTGAAGCAGAGGCTGCTGCGTTTCAAGGCGCAGGCATACAAGTCGGAGCCGACACCTCCCAAGCTGAAGAAAGACTGCTGTCAGAAGCTCTTGCACCGTTCAACGTGGTCGCACGAAATAATGCTCTTGAGATGGCTCGTCTTTACGCAGTGCTCCATTGTTTTGAAAACGAGGTTCGCGCTCTAATCCGCGAAACTCTGGGGGAGAAAGAGGGGCCAGATTGGCTTGATAAACTTCCGTCAGCTGCGAAGAGGTTTGCTGAGTCCAGGCAGAAAACCGCCTTTTCGGACACCTGGCTTGAAGGCGAAAAGTCAGACCTCCTGGGATTCGTCGACTTCGGACAACTCGCGGCTATCATTATAGAGAAATGGCCCCTTTTCGACGATATTATCCCGTCTCAACACTGGCTTAAGCAGCGGATGGACGAGTTAGAAAAGGCCCGCAATTTCGTTGCTCATAACCGGATGTTATTGCCGACAGAATTTCAAAGGGTTTACATGTATATAGCAGATTGGAACCGGGCCGTTGGCCTTTAAAACATACCCGAACAGCAAACCAACATTTAAAGATTTTAACACCACTCTGACCCACGCACTTTTCCTTTGAAGCAATGATCGAATACAAGGTTAGGAGCTTATCCGAATATCTCGATCTGATCGAGCGCGCTAAACGGTTGGAAGAAACGAACGGGAACAAAGCGGATTTTATCTATCGGGGGCAACGTAGTGAAGAGACGCTTCGCCCAAAGTTAGCCCGGATCGTGCGACGCGGAAATCGAAGGGACCGAGAAAAGTTGATGTTCGCTGAATTCCAGCGTACCTGCGCGTCGCTGACGGCACTGCAGCCTACGAATGAATGGGATTTTCTTGCCCTGGCGCAGCACCATGGGTTACCGACACGACTCCTCGATTGGACATATAGCGCTCTCGCAGGTCTTTGGTTCGCGATTGAGCGCCCACTGGAAATCGAGGGCAAGGCACAAGACGTATTTGTTTGGCTACTCAAAACACACTTCGATGACTTCATCGATGAAAGAAGCAGGCAAAGCCCATTTGAAGGAGGAGCAACCCGCATCTATAGACCCCGCCTGATTACACCAAGAATTGCCGCTCAGGCAGGGATCTTCACGCTTCATCGAATTCAACCAAATGGAGCAGTTGTCTCAATTGAAAGAAACAAACGGTTTAAACACAGATTGATCCGGTTCAGAATCAGTGGGCGGAACATCCCGCAAATTCGCGAGCACCTGCACGGCTGTGGAGTTAATGAATTCACCCTTTTTCCAGATCTTGTGGGCCTCTGTCGCCATCTTGGCTGGCGCTATACGAAATCGTAAAGCACGGTGCAGGCCGCCGTTGGGCCGAATCGATGGCTTGTGGAACGAAAAAGAAGGGTGCGCCACCCGCCAAATTGCGAAGTGATAAAGTTACGATATGCCTCAGTCTACTTCTCGAGTTTGTTTCGTCATAATGCCATTTTCTCCTACGAAATCTTGCACCGAGGAGGAATGGACTCGGATATTTGAGGCAATCTTCAAGCCTGCAATCGAAGGCGCAGGCCTAGGATACGAGTGCCGCAGATCTAATGCGACGCGGGGAAATATCGTCGCGGGTATCGTGCGCGATCTCAATGATGCTTATGTCGTGCTTGCCGACCTCACAGATCGCAACGCCAACGTGTTCTACGAACTTGGCGTAAGGCACGCACTTACGAACCGAACGATCATCATTGCACAAGACCGTCGCGATATTCCATTCGACCTTGGGAATTATGCGTCACATGTCTATGACTGGCGATCTGAAAAGGGCAACGAAGAATTAACGAGAACCCTACGGGAGCTCTTGCATGAAATCGACACAAATCCCGAGCGTCCCGACAATCCTGTGAGCGACTTTTTGGAAGACCTTCCCGTTCGGTCACTGCCCGTAAAAACTACTGGTCCACCTGTTGTCGGCACGGCAAGCATTAGCCCCCTTGTAGGCCCAGGCAGTGAGGAATTAGATATTCCGAATCAGGTCCGCGTTCTGGTAAAGAGAGATCCAACGCGCGCTGCGAAAGCGGTGCGCCGCAAAACGCGCCCAGCCTTGGCCCAGGAAATCAATACTATCGTGCGCAAATTAAATGAAGGCGGTAGTGTTGGCTCGCTGCAGGAAAAGGAAATCCCGATAAAGGCGCAGCAATTTATTGGAGTTGGCGAGCCGGTTATACAAAATATCGAGATCTTTGGTCTCACATCCGTGGAGGTTGACTGGAAAGAAGGTGTGGAAGAATCGATGGCGTTTGCGGGCGATCTAATCACGATTAGCGAATCGCCCGCCGGTGGATTCAATCTTCGATTTGCGAGAGGCTTACCAGCATTGCTGGCGTGGAGGTTGCTCATACTTATGGGCGCTAAAGCCCTCTTGGAGGAGGCTTATGATCTGGTTGATTTGATCGTCAACGATCCAATCGAGTCTGAGAAGCATGGGCGGTTTGTTCACCGTCCGCTGCGTGATCGACGCACTCTTTTCTACTCCGAAGCATTTCTTGGCTACGCGAATTTCACGGTTTTATATTTGAGGGATCTATGGGATAAGCATCCGCATATTCAACGGTTCTTCGAATCGAAGGATGTTTTTGAGTTTTCGGTGTCGCAGTTCCTCATGCTCCTTGCACTCGCCTATGCTGTTCACAATGATGATCGGCAGTTTTATCCAGGCTACAGATTATTGTCCGGGGAACAGGCTTCGCGAGCGATGTCCGCACTTAACAGCCGCTTGAGTGGCCGCCCAGATTACCGAGACAAGATTGCGAAAATTATCGGCCTCAAAGACGGACCCACACTCCAGCGTGAATGGGCTACTTTGGCATCGAAAGCTAACGAAGCTAAACTCGGGCAGAATTATTGGGATTCTCACGGTCTGCGGTTCCCACATCAACTGGGTGAAGAGGTAAGTCCTGACTACTAACTCGTTTTACGTTATCCGATTTACATCCAAACGTAAGAAGCGTGTTCCATTGAGCTTTTGTCTCAGTGCATGCTTCACTTTAAGTTGAAGAAAACCGGGACGGACTGGTGTAATCCCATGTTCGGAGACTACATCGGCTATGCTGTCCCAGCCTCAAAGCTGCTTGCGTGATGTGCCGGGCGCGGGATCAGCAACTGGCAATTAGCCAAACAACCGAGGCATCTGGAGTGCTTCAAGGCGAGGAAGAACTGCGGGAGTAACTCGGCAGAACTGATTTATGTCCCTGCGGTTCAGGCCGGAAATTTCAAGAAGTGCTCACCTGCAGTCGGGCCGTTTTGACGGCGCGAACCGAAACTACTTCCAACGATAAAACAAAGAGGGTACCCCGATGGCGCCCTCTTGTTGTGTGGCTGAAAATTCGGGACAGAGATGACCGGCCGTCCGCTGGTTCATTTCACCGGCCCGAGATAGCGGTCCAGCCAATCGAGAGCTTCTTTCATCACCGGCAGTTGCGGAGGAGCATGCCCGGTGTCAAACAGGACGTGCTTTTTGTTCTGAGGCGCGGCGCCCAACAGGTGGAAGAACGGTTCCTGGCAGGTTTCCAGCGGAATCGCAAAATCGTATCTTCCATTGATCATCAGGACCGGCAATTTGGCTCTGGGAGCAAAGTTCATGGGGTCAGCTTCAGGAAGAACCCTGGCGTTGTTGCAACCTCCGGCGGCGAATACCGCAGCTTTGAAGCGCGGTTCAACGGCTGTCATAATAGCGCCCTGCGTAGCGCCCCAACTAATGCCGTAATAAGCTAACCGGCTGCTATCAACGTCAGGACGCGTCTCGAGATAATCAACTGCGCGTCGTAAATCCTTGGCTTGCTGAATGGTTTCGTCCCGCTCCGCAACTGTGCCCGCCTCGGGCGGAGTGCCAAGCCGCTCGTAGGTATCTTTGTAGATCGGGAACATCAGCGCGTGTCCGCTCTTCACCAGAAACTCGATCAGCATGAACTGATTGTCTTCAACCGTATGGAATGTTTGCGCGCCGCTGTGCGGAAAATAAACTACCGTTTCATAGGGTGGAGAGGTCCCCTTGGGGAGAAAAAGATAAGCAATCACCCGTTCGTTGCCGTATGTAGCGTTAAAGGTAACCCGTTGACGCCGCCAGTAGGGAGAACTGTCATCTTCGCTCTCCACCTTCGCGTCGAGCGGCGTGCGATCATAGGAATACATGCTTTCATAAATGCGATACACCGCGTCGGAAACAGGCTTCATCCGGCGATAATCGGCCATTGCAAATGAGAGCGGCCCGTTTAAAGTTTTCTGAGCGGGATCCGCGTGAAGATATTTCATCAGGCGCACGCCATTGGCAGCCGACCGGTCAAATGGGGAGCGCGCTTCCGGGTCATGATACAAATACGGAGGATCGGTGGAAGCGCCGCCCAGAATGTATCGTTGATTTCCTGCCGGGTTGAAGCACCATTCTTTGACATTGCCCGCCATGTCGTAGGTCCCAAACGGCCCCAGGCCGGGATAGCTTCCAACCTTGGCTGCTCCTTTTCCAGAAAAGTTGCTCGCCTGCAAAATGTCTGAGAACCTGCCCATGTCCGCGGCCCGATGCCAGTGATAAACCGTCGGCAGCGTCTTGCCCTGAAATTCAGCGTAAGCTGCGGCTTCATACCAGCTTATTCCGCTGACAGGATAGTCATCTTCTCCCGGCGCATAAGCCCCGAGTTCCCAGTTCGCCGGCCCGAAGCGATTGGTTTTGTCCCGAAATAGCAACATGGCTTGGCTGAAGTTGAGTTGCCGGCCGTCTTCGATGAATGGATATTTCCAGTATCTCGGGTCGCGATATCCTCCGGCATCGACAAACTTTTTGAAGTCACGATTGGTGACTTCAAATCTGTCCAGCAGAAAATCGCTCACGCTGACCGCCGCGTGGCCCGTTGGATCAACTCTGCCACCCGGAATGTGCACCATCTCCGGCGGGAGACTTCCCAACCGATCAAGCATCACCTTCACCGGAGATCCATCAAGAGCCGTTCCGGTGGCCAGCACGGGCGCATAACCATCCTTGATCAGCTTGAATGCATAAAACGCATGGGGGAGCCGCGTTCCCTGAAGAGGGGTTTTGCCCAGATACTCCCAGTTCCCCTGCGCATCACTGTAATCGCGCACATAAACGTCCGCCCCGGGAGGGTTCGAGAGAACAGCATTAGGCCAGAGCGTTGCAGCTTTCACTTTCGCCAGCGCTGGATCGCTGGCAGCGTATCGTTCCGCCTCTTTGATGAGCCGGTACGCGGCCACTCCCTTACGCTCCAGAGCCAGTTGAATGATCTCAGGCGTCGCCTTCTCATGCAGCCATCGTAAACGCGATTGCCGGCAATAGCTGAGCAGGCCGGCTGTGGCGGATGCGGCGAGTACGAGGAGCAAAATGGCTGCTATAGCTGGGCTTTTCAACGCGGTTAACAGCCGCGAAGAGCTGCGGGATTTGAGTATCGTCTTCCGCAGAACCTCCAACTCCGAACGGATCGCAGCCGCTGAAGCGATCCGATCTTTAGGATCTTTTTCCAGTGCCTTGAAGATGGTTCGCTCCAGCGACTCTGGGATTTCAGGGTTTCCTGGGCAGATCCTGGCCGGCTTGGAATGCAGGATTGCGTCGCTTAGCGCGACAACGGTATCCCCCGTGAAGGGGCGGCTTCCGCTGGCCATCTCGTACAGAACCGTGCCGAAGCTGAAGAGGTCTGTTCGTGAGTCCAGGGGTGCCCCGCGCGCTTGTTCCGGGGACATATAAGCAAGCGTGCCGACGGCGCTGCCGATTGTTGTCAGCAGACCGCGGGTTGCGCCCGCAGCCGTGGTAAGGGCGAGCTCGGCAGTGTTGGCGCAATGATAGTAATCAAGCGTGACCTTGGCGAGACCGAAATCCAGAATCTTCACCTGCCCTCGCTCGGTGATGAAGATGTTTTCCGGCTTGATATCGCGGTGAATGATGCCGTGCCGGTGAGCTGTGTCCAGGGCATCGGCAATCTGCGTTGCGAAGCTGAGGAGATCGTCTAAGCCCGGAAGCTTTTGCTGGAGAACTTCCCTGAGCGTCTGACCCTCAAGGAATTCCATCACAAGAAAGAGTTCCCCGTCGCACTCGCCCGTCTCGTAAACCGTGCAGATGTTTGGGTGATTCAGTGCTGAAATGCTGCGCGCTTCACGGCGAAATCGCTCTATAGCATCACGATCTCTGGCAAACTGCTGTGGCAGGAACTTGATGGCGGCAAAGCGTCCCAGTTGGAGGTCTTCGGCCTTATAAACCTCGCCCATGCCCCCGGCGCCAATCTTTTCCAGAATGCGAAAGTGCGAGATCCGCCGACCTTGCATGGTGGGTACCCCATGAGAAATATAGGACGGAGTTTAGCAGATTTCCCAAGTTGTGGAGACGATTAGGCGCCGGAAACCGGGGAGAGACGGGACCTAATCCCATGTTCGGAGACTACATCCGGCTACACCGTCCGAGCCTCAATCTCCTCGCGATGTGGCGGGCGCGGGATCAGCAACGGGCAGTTGTGGGTGACACATAGAAATTCCGGCTGAGATGTTTCTTTAATTGTCATCCGCCTGAATTGTCACTCCGCCTGCGGCTCCGCTCCGGGCCTGCGGCAGCGAGGAGTTGGTCTGATCCTCAGCTTACCCGGCACTTGCAGTCGCTTCGCTCTGCTCCAGCTACAGAAAAAAGCCGCGCCCTAAAAACGCCCGTGACAGCAGAGAGCGAACCGCGTGCCAGCTACTTACCTTATTTGTAAATAGTGCCAATCGAGCTACAATGCACTCCGCTGGTGAACTACTATGTCACGCTTACCGTACTCTACCGCCCTGATCTTTACGCTGTTGCTCACGTGCCTGTGCCCGCCGCTCTTCGCCCAGAATAATGGCGCAAATGGCGATGCCATGGGCGTTTACTCCGACATTGGCCATCCCAGACGAGAGGATGCGGAGTTTGATAGAAATTACTCTGACTCATTTCCCGGCCAGCCCGCCTGCCTGCACTGGCCCATGAACGCGATCGTCACCTCCGTCGCGAAAGAAAATGGCGACAAGATATCCAAGCAGGCACGCAAGGAGTACGACAAGGGTTGCGCCGCGACTCGCAAGAAATCGACCGATGAGGCGCTGAAGCATCTTGACCTGGCGGTGAAGGCCGATCCCGCCTATGCCGAAGCCTGGGTGCTGCTGGGACAAACGCAAAAAGAAGCGGGTAAGCTCGCTGACGCTGAGCAATCGTGCACGCAGGGCAGCCACGCCGATCCCAACTATCTGCCCGCTTATCTCTGCCTTGCCGACATTGCGGCTCACCAACAAAAGTGGGACCAGGTGGCCGATTTCACCAATCACGTGATCGATGCACACCCGGCCAAAGCGCCGTCTGCCTTCTACTACAACAGCCTGGCGAACTTTCATCTGAACCAGTTTGACGCGGCGGAAAAGACTGGACTGGTTGCCACCGAGCAGGGCAATGACGCGCTCAAGGCGCAGGTATATCTGCTGCTCGCCAAGATCGATGAAGCCAAGGGTGACCGCGCCGCCGAGGCCGATCACCTGGGCATGTTTCTGAAGCTCGCGCCTCACGATCCCAATGCAGCCGCCGTGCGCCGCGTTCTTGATGAAATCAAAGCTGACCAAGGCGCTGCGGCGGCAAGCAAGTAGCCCTGATGCAGCGGCCAGCCACTTTGGATCAGCGCGAAGTTGTGTCACTCGGCTAATTTGCGCCGGGCTCACTCATCCTGTTCCAATAGTGCCCATGCGGCTGGATCAGAATACTGTTCTTGTTACCGGCGGCGGCTCCGGCATCGGTCTGGCATTGGCGGAGCGCTTTCTCCGCGCTGGCAGCAACGTCATCATCTGCGGACGTCGCGCCCACAAGCTTGAAGAAGCCCGCGCACAGCTTCCCACGCTGCACACGCGAGTTTGCGATCTAGCCGATCCATCCGCCCGCGTCACCTTCGTCGAATGGGTCACGAGCGAATTTCTCGGCCTGAACGTGCTCGTCAACAATGCCGGTATTCAGCGCCGCGATTTTAACGTTGCCCATCCGCAGTCGGAACCATGGCAGAGGACGCATGAAGAGCTGGCCATCAACCTGGAAGCGCCGATCCATCTCGCGGAACTGTTCATCCCTCACCTGCAACGGCAGTCCGAGCCGGCCATCATCAACGTGACCAGCGGACTTGCGTTCGTCCCGATTGCCGCCATGCCGCTTTACTGCGCCACCAAAGCCGCTCTGCGGTCGTTCACACTTTCACTGCGCCGGCAGCTTGCGCCCGCGGGGATCAAGGTGATTGAGATCATTCCCCCCGCAGTGAACACGGATTTGGGCGGCCCCGGCCTGCATAATTTCGGCGTTCCGCTCAACGACTTTGCCGATGACGTCTTCTCACGACTGGGCCAAGGCGAGCTTGAAATTGCCTACGGCTTTGCCCAGCAGTCCAGCCGCGCCTCGCGCGCCGAACTCGATCAGATGTTTGAGCGCATGAACCAGCGCTGAATTTTGTCTGAACTCAGGTCAGGCGGCGGAGCTTGAATCGCCGGCCACGCGATCAAGGATCAGTCGTATACGCCGCCCGAGTTCGGGAAACTCAAAGGGCTTTTCCATAATTTCGAGCGAACGGTCCACCGTGGTCCAGTCAGTGAAACCTGACATGAACAACGCTTTGATCCCGGGACTGTCGCGGCGAATTTCCTTCACCGCCGAATCGCCCCGCATGCCCGGCATCAGAATATCGCTGAGCACCAGATCTATCTTGCCGCGATGCGTGCGGGCCAGGGCGATGGCTTCAGCCCCATTGGCCGCTTCCAGCACGCGATAGCCAAGACCTTCGAGATAAGCTCGCGTCATAGCGCGAATGCCAGCCTCGTCTTCCGCGAGAAGTATGGTTTCGACGTGGGGCGGTGCGGTCTCAGCGGGCACAGAGGCTTTGGTTCCGGGAGTAAGCTCCGTCTGCGGCAAGTAAACGATGAAGCTGGTCCCCTGGCCCAGCTTGCTGTTGATCTTGATCTGCCCTCCCGCGCGCTGCACGATTCCGTAAACGGTGGAGAGGCCGAGGCCGGTGCCCCGGCCCAGTTCCTTCGTGGTAAAGAACGGTTCGAAAATGTGTGCCTGCACTTCCGGCGTCATGCCGTGTCCAGTATCAGCGATCTTGAGGACCGCATAAGCTTTGTTCTCGCCGGGAAAAAGAGTCTCAGCGCTGGTGCTGATGGAAAGAGTGCCGCCGCCCGGCATTGCATCCTGGCCGTTCAGCGCCAGGTTCAAAATGATGAGCTCTAACTGATGCACGTCGAGAAATATATGCAAGGGCTCAGCGGCAAGAGAAATCTCCAGGCGAACCACGTCTGAAATTACGCGGCGCAGCATGCCTTCCATGTCGAGCACAACCTTGTTCAGATCGGCTACGCGGGGGGCATTCTGGTCCTTGCGACTGAAGGCAAGCAGTTGCCGTGTGAGCGATGCGCCGCGCCTGGAGGTGGCCAGAACCTGCTCACAAATATTTTTGTGCTCAGGGGCCAGGGAGGGATCATGGACTACCTGGTCCAGGTAACCCGTCATGATCATGAGTAGATTGTTGAAGTCATGCGCCATGCCGCCGGCCAGCCGGCCCAGCGCCTCCATTTTCTGGGATTGGCGCAGTTCTTCCTCCATGTTCCTGGACTGGGTCACGTCACGAAAGCTCCATACCCGGCCCACCACGCGTTGATCGATGCGCTGTGGCTGCGAGTAGCGTTCAAAGGTGCGGCCATCCTTAAGATGGACATCGTCAAAGCTGGTGGCCTCAGGCTGCGAGTACAACTCCTCGACTCTATGCAAAAATTCATCACTGTTTTTAAGTTGTGGCAGCGCCCGCGTGAGCAGGTCAGCGTCCTTCTTGCCCACTGCCGCCTCGCTTCCCAACCCCCACATGTCCCGGAATCGGGTGTTGCAACTGCTTACCTTCCCTTGGTTGGAAACCACGAGAAGGCCGTCCGCCGTGGCATCCAGCGTGGCGTTGAGAAGTGAGATCGCCTTTTGTAATTCCTGTTCCGTCTGCAGACGGCACTGATTCTCAATGCGAAGTTCCGCGTGTCGCCTTGCCAGTTCGGTGATGCGCTCCTCTACAGGTTTGCCCAGATCCATGTTGGCCAGGCGGATGGTTTCTTCAACCTCAGTGCGGTAGCGGATGTCGCGCGCGCTAAGGATCACGGCCCCGATGTTTGGATTCGTCAGTTGATTGTTGGCTATGATCTCAAAAGAGATCCACGCCTGCCGGGCATCGCGGGCGCGAAGAATGATTGGTACGCACTCGCCTTCGTGATTGAGCGCTTGCGCAAATCGGGCAGTCACACGGGAAACGTCCTCAGGATGGATGAAGTCAAAGATCTTGTGCCCGAGCACTTCATCCGCTTTAAAACCAAGCAGGCTTTCAATCCGGGGATTGACAAATCGCAGAATGCCATCGGCGTCAGTCATGACAACAACGTCAGGAAGGTTGCCGATCAGCGCTTGAAAAGCCTTCTCCCGGAGCACGGTACATCCCCTGGACACATACAGCATAAACGATCCTTGCTTCCCTGGAGCGATGCGGACGGAAACTCGGGTTTCCGAAATTGCCACCTTAGCTCCGGGCTACGCACGAATACGTTTTGTGTGCAGACGGAAATGCCTACGAGGACGCGGTGGCGCGAGACCGCAGCGGGCCTATAAACGTAAACGGCCATTTAGCCCGCAGATACGCCAGAAGCAGCATAGCCAGCGTGATCGCCAGCAGGCCAAATGATGATCCCGCTACTCCCAACGCGTGGCGCGGCAAAATGTGTAGCCGGCCATAAACGAACTCAATATGAACCCAGTAATCCAGCAAAGAATGCTGTCCCAGCAGAACTAACGCCTTACTTTTGGTAAAGAATGGATGCAGCCAGCAGCGGAGTTCCGCGACCGCGATGATGGCCACAAGAATTCCCAGTCGAATGAGAAAGAAGCCGGAGCTGGTGTGCCAGAAATCGTACATGCGTGCCGGATACACGCTCACCGGAAGGTGGTCGCAAAAATAGCCGGCGGCTGCAATCAGAGTTCCCGCGGGCGCGAGCACAGGAATGCGCAGGCGGCCCATGCGCTTTGCTTTTTCGCTCACCACGAACCAGCCAACCACCACGCCGGCAAAAGCAAAGCCGGCCCAGGGAAAAATGGGGAACAGCCACGACTCCGGCTTGCCCAGGTTATGCACGCCGTTAAGGTATGACTCAATCCACCATGGCAGCGCGGTAAAGCGATGGTTCCACACCAGAGGGGCGAGCAAAGTAATGGCGGCGGCAGCCAGCGCGGCATTCAAGGCCATACGCCGCCAGGTGGAGGACAGATAGAAAAGCAGTCCTATAAGCACCAGTGAAACGCCGATTGTGTTGAGGATGTCCACCCGCAGCAGGTCGGTCCATGGCGCCCAGGGAAACGCGATCACATATTCCTGCAATCGAAGCAGCAGCCCCAGGCCCCAGATTTCAAATCCACGCCTCACCAACCTTGCTGCTGCCGCGTCAGGACCGGCCCCGGCGCTGAGTTTTTTGGCCAGAAGCACGGCGGAAATTCCGCTGAGAAACAGAAAAAGAGGTGCGGGAAGCGAGCCCAACAATTGTGACCAGGTGAAAAATGTGCTTTGGCGCGCGGCGGGCGACAGCCAGGCGTCGTAGCAATGGGTCTGGAACATGAGGACGCAGGCCAGCCCGCGCATCCAGTCAAATGTCGGTAGCCTTTGCGGTTTTATGGCCGTGATTTTGGAGGCGTCGAGCGCGCCTGTTGCCAAGATTGCCACCTCACCAGTTTTCAGAATCATACGACAACATAAATGGTAGCCCGCGCCGCCGTTATATTCTGTTTGAGAGATGCGAGAAAACCCGGCAATCCAAAGAGTCATTGTGAACGAGCGCGCGGCAGCACGACTGCGTGGCGGGCACGCGTGGGTCTATGCCTCGGACGTACTGAATGACGGTGGCGCTGCCCCCGGCGCGCTGGTGCATGTGACCAATGCCAGAGGCAAGCTGCTGGGATCGGCCATTTACAGTTCCGCTTCCCAGATCAAAATGCGCCTACTTTCCAAAGATGTCATAGGGTCAGAAGATGAGTTAATGTCGCTTCTGCGGGAGCGGATCCGCAATGCAGTGGATTATCGCCAGCAAATTGTGGAAGAGAGCGATGCTTGCCGGTTGGTGTTCAGCGAGGCTGACAGGCTTCCCGGCCTCATTATCGATCGCTACAACGATGTTTTCACATTGCAGGTGCTGACCCAGGCCTGGGACCAGCCGGAGCGGCGCCAGACCATCCTCGCGGCGCTCAAGGAGTGCACAGGATCGGAGCACATTGTGGAGCGCGTAGACGAACGCATCCGCGAACTGGAACAATTGCCCCCACTTTCTTCCCACAATGTCGCGGGCAATAAGAGCGGCGGCATCTTCAGCATGAACGGAATCCGCTTCCACTTTGACGCGCAGAGTGGGCAAAAAACCGGAGCATTTCTCGACCAGCGTGAAAATTACGCCGCCGCGGCACGATATGCGCGCGGCGAGGCTTTGGACGTCTGTACCTACCAGGGCGGATTCGCCCTGCACCTTGCGCGTGTCTGCGATCATGTTACCGCGCTTGACATTTCGCGCGAAGCCCTGGAAGTGGCGGACCAGAATGAAAAGTTAAACTCAGGCCAGCTCAGGAACGAAATTGAATGGTATGAGGCGAATGCCTTCGACTTGCTCAGAGACTACGCCGACGCCGGACGTCAGTACGACATGATTGTTCTTGATCCGCCGGCATTCGCGAAATCCAAAAAGAACCTGGCTTCAGCCCTGCGTGGGTACAAAGAGCTAAACCTGCGCGCCATGAAGATGGTGCGCCCGGGCGGCTACCTGGTGACCTGCTCCTGCTCGTTCGCCGTCAGCGAAGCGGACTTTTTGGAGGTGCTCAATGAGGCGGCGCAGGACGCGCATCGGAGCGTCAGGATCGTGGAAAAGCGGACCCAGGCAAAAGACCACCCGATCCTGCTGGGCGTGCCGGAAACGTTCTATTTGAAGTGCATCATCCTCTCGGTTGCGTGAGGTTTGAGTCCAGCGGAGTCATAGGTGCAGATCACTGTCCTCGGCTGTAAAACGAATGAGTTCGGCAATTTCCGTTTCCACGTTCTCGGGAAGTTGCGCACGGGTGAATGTTTCCAGCAGGGCGGATAGGTCAACAATGCGGGAAAGTTGACGCCAGCCATGAGGAAGCTTGCCGCCTGAATTGCGAAAACTCCGCGAGAAGTGCGGCTCGAGCAAAGGCAAGTCACTGAGTTCATAGCGCAGAAAATGACCCAGATCGATCAGCGGAGAGCCCGCGACCGCGAACTCCCAGTCGAGCAGCGCAGCCACCTTCCAAGTGCCTCGTTCCTGCCGGACGAGCAGGTTACGCATCCCAAAATCGCAATGCACCAGCGATGTTTCTTGATCGAGATCAAAAAGCCGGGCTGCCCATGACCAGACCAGATCATGGATTCGAGACCGAACCTCAGGTCTGATTCTCCGCTGCAAATTGGCTGAATTCAGGCATAGATCTACAAAGCGGGGCAGAGGATCAGCCCCTTCCATGAGAGAAGCGGTGACTGCTAGACTTGCGCTGAGCCAACCCGCTCTTGAAAAGTGGAATTTCCCGAGCTCTGCCAGAATTTGCCCGGAAGACGAGGCTGCCTGGGCGACCGCCTCCTTATCCCCCGTCTGCTTCAGGTCGCGAAGGGTGATGCCCTCGACGAATTTGAAAACTGCGAAAGCAGGCATATCGGGAGTTGCAGTTGGCGCGGCAAAGAGGATTTCAGGTACGGGTACGCTCGCACCGACCAGCCTGATCAGGTCGACTTCCTTCTGGCACAGTGAAGGCGCGTGCTCGTAAACGCGCAGGACAGTCGTGAGGTGAGGAGAGTCGAGTTTCACCTTGAAATTGGCATTTCGGTACCCGCCGCTCAGGCGCGTGACGGACGCAATACGACAGTCCGGAATTGCCTGCCTGAGCATCCGCTCGGCGAGTCCTGGATCTAACGTCCGCCGAGGTTCGAACCGGCGCCAGCGCGCCTCGACGGGTGTTCCTGCCAAGTGTGACTCGTCCACTGTTCTCCCAACCTCCTCTGATTCAACACATTAATAGAGCTCGCCTTTCGCGTGATGCCAAGAGCCATAATAATCCACGTAAGTAATTGAAAATACGCTGAAAATAGTATATTGACAACAATACACTCATATTTTATGCTTCTCATGTGATTAGATACTGCATCGAATGCAGTGAAGCAATTTTGATCCATTCATTGGAGGAAGAAAGAAAAATGACGATGATTACCCGTATCGATCCTTTCCGTGAGCTGGCGACCCTGCAGGACCGGTTCAACAGCCTGTTTGAGAATTTTGCCGAGGTCGGCGGCAAAGAGCAGCTGGCGCGGGGCACGTTTGTCCCGGCGGTGGACGTTTATGAAGACGAACACAGCCTGGTGCTGAAGCTGGAAATTCCCGGGGTGAATGACGAGGATCTGAACGTGAGCCTCGAAAACAATACCCTGACCGTGAGCGGCGAGCGCAAGTTCGAGAAGGAAGAAAAGGAAGAGAACTTCCATCGCATTGAGCGCCGTTACGGCTCCTTTACGCGCACGTTCCGCCTGCCCAACACGGTGGATTCCGAGAAAGTTGAAGCCGGTTATGACAAGGGCATCCTGAAAATCACGCTGGGCAAGCGCGCTGAAGCCAAACCCAAGCAGATCAAGGTCGGCAACGGCCAGAAGACGCTTCAGGGATAACGTGAGGCACGCACCTCCGGTGGATATCGTCGAATCAAGTAAGGGAGGCTTCGCGCCTCCCTTTTTTGGGCTCTAAAGTAAACAGGCGCTGGCATAACCAATTCAGCATTTACAGGCAGTAGAGGAGTTACACAAACGTCAATTCGTTGGGACAAGTTGAGCCGCTTTGCAGGCGTCAGCGAGGCGGAGCCTGCAGGCGAAATCCTGAGCCGTTGGCGAAGGATCTCATAACCCTGCCCTAGCGAGAAAAGGGGCAACTAGAGGAGTTACACAAATGGCAATCCGTTGGGACAAATTCACCATCAAGTCGCAGGAAGCGATTCAGCAGGCGAATGAAATCGCCTCGCAGCACGGCAATCCGGAGATGTTGCCGGTGCATTTGCTGGCGGCGCTGGTGCAGGACCGCGAAGGCATTATTGCGCCGGTGCTGACCCGGCTGGGGGCGAACCCTGCGCAGGTTGAAGCGCAGGTGATGCAGGCGATTGAGCGGCTGCCCAAGGTTTCCGGCGGCGGAGCCATGCAGGCGACCCTTTCCAGCGGAATGCAGAAAATTCTGGACCAATCATTCAAGGAAGCCGACAAATTTAAAGACGAGTTTGTCTCCACGGAGCATCTGCTGCTGGCCATCGCGCAAGACAAAGACAAGAACAACGAAGCCAGCAAAGTTTTGGCGGCTGCGGGCGTCACTTACGATGGCATTCTGAAAGCGCTGACGGCAGTCCGCGGCTCGCAGCGCGTTACCGATCAGAATCCTGAGGGCAAGTACCAGGCTCTGGAACGCTATGCCAAAGACCTGACCGAACTGGCGCGCAAGGGCAAGCTTGATCCGGTGATCGGCCGCGATGAGGAGATTCGCCGCGTAGTCCAGGTGCTCTCCCGCCGGACCAAGAACAATCCTGTACTGATCGGCGAGCCCGGCGTGGGCAAGACCGCGATTGTGGAAGGGCTGGCGCAGCGCATCATCTCCGGCGACGTGCCGGAGATCCTGAAGAACAAGCGCGTGGTCGCGCTCGACCTGGGATCGATGCTGGCCGGGGCGAAGTATCGCGGCGAGTTTGAAGACCGTCTCAAAGCTGTGCTCAAAGAGATTGAGGATTCTCAGGGCGAGATTGTGCTGTTCATTGACGAGCTGCACACGCTGGTGGGCGCGGGAGCGGCCGAAGGCGCGATTGACGCCAGCAACATGCTCAAGCCGGCGCTGGCGCGCGGCGAACTCCGTGCCATCGGCGCTACCACACTGAACGAATATCGCAAGTACATCGAGAAAGATGCGGCCCTGGAACGCAGGTTCCAGATTGTCTTTGTGGGCGAGCCGAATGTGGAAGACACTATTTCCATTCTGCGCGGCCTCAAGGAACGTTATGAGGTCCATCATGGCGTGCGCATCAAGGATTCGGCCATTGTGGCTGCGGCAACGCTTTCGCACCGCTACATTTCCGACCGCTTTCTGCCCGATAAGGCCATCGATCTGATCGATGAAGCGGCGGCATCCCTGCGCATCCAGATTGACTCCATGCCGACGGAAATCGATCAGCTTGAGCGGCGCGCAACGCAGCTTGAGATCGAGAAACAGGCGCTCAAAAAAGAAGACGATCCCAACTCCCGCGAACGATTGAACGCCGTGGAACGCGAGCTGTCGCAGATACGCGAGCAATCGTCCGCACTGAAGCTGCGCTGGAAAGAGGAGAAGGAATCCATCACGCGCATTCGCCAGCTCAAGGAGCGGATCGAGCAGCTCAAGATTGAAGAGCAGCAGGCGGAACGCCGCGGCGAACTCGAGCGCGTGGCGGCTATCCGTTATGGCGAGATGCGCCAGGCCGAAGCCGAACTCGCCAAACTGAGTGCCGCAGCCGAGCAGAGCAAGAACCGCATGCTCAAGGAAGAGGTGGACGAAGAAGATGTGGCGCGGATTGTCTCCAAGTGGACCGGGATTCCGGTGTCGAAGATGCTGGAAGGCGAAGTCAAGAAGCTGGTCAGCATGGAGGAGCGGCTGCGCCATCGCGTCATTGGCCAGGATCCGGCGCTGAGTCGCGTGGCGAATGCCATCCGGCGTTCGCGCGCGGGCTTGAGCGATCCCAGGAAGCCGATTGGCTCGTTTATCTTTCTCGGTCCCACCGGCGTAGGTAAAACCGAACTGGCGCGGGCGCTGGCGGAGTTTTTATTCGACGACGAGCACGCGATGGTGCGCATCGACATGTCGGAATACATGGAAAAGCACGCCGTGGCGCGGCTCATCGGCGCGCCTCCCGGATACGTCGGTTACGACGAGGGCGGGCAGTTGACGGAAGCGGTTCGCCGCCGTCCGTACTGCGTGATCCTGTTTGACGAGATCGAAAAGGCGCATCCGGACGTGTTCAACGTCCTGCTGCAAATTCTGGATGACGGGCGACTGACCGACTCCAAGGGACGTACTGTGGACTTCAAGAACGCGGTGATCATCATGACTTCGAACATTGGCGCCAGCTACCTACAGGCCGAGGGCCTCGCTTCGCCGGAAGCTTTTGCTGAAGCTACGGAACACGTTATGGAAGCTTTGCGGCAGCACTTCCGTCCGGAATTTCTGAACCGCGTGGATGATGTGATCGTGTTCAGCCCTCTGGGCGAAGAACAGCTCACGCGCATTATCGAGCTGCGCCTGGACGATCTGCGGCGGCTGCTGGCCGACCGCAAGATCACCATTGAGCTGACACCTGGGGCCAAGGAACTGCTCTTCATTGAGGGCTACGACCGGGCGTACGGAGCGCGGCCGTTAAAGCGCGCCATTCAGAGGATGGTGCAGGACCCGCTGGCGCTGAAGATTCTGGAAGGCGAAGTCAAGCATGGCGACCACGTTGTGGTTGACGCCGATGTTCCGGCGCGCCAGATGAAGTTCACGGTGAGCGGGCATGCCGTTGAAGAGACCATCGGGGCGAGGAAGCGTTAAGGAGAGCATTCAGCGCTCAACATTCAGCCCCGGAGCATTCTCAAGGAGGAAGCAATCTGGCTTCCTCCATTTTTATTCAATCGATGAATTTTCTATTGTGAATTGGCCGATTTTTAGCCGAGCGATTTTGCTGATCTAATCCGCAATCGGGTGCGGGTTTATTTCCCCGGTACATGGTGTTTACCGGCTGAGTGCCAACTGCTGACTGCTTAGTGCTCTTTGCTGCCAACCTCTGCAATTGAGCTTACGTCTCAATTTGACAGGGAGAATTTCATGGCAACAAAGAAGTCCAGCTCTCACAGGAAATCCAGTTCGAGCAAGAAGAGCAGTTCAGGTTCGAAAAAGAAATCGAGCGGCCGCAAATACGGCAAGAAGGCCGGCCAGGAAGTGCGCACGGAAATGCATCACATGCGTTCCGGCAAGCATAAGGTTAAGAACCGCAAACAGGCCATTGCGATTGGCCTTTCCAAGGCGCGCAAGAAGGGCGCCAAGGTGCCGAAAAAATCGTCAAGCCGCAAGAAAGCAGCCTGATTTGGCGCACATTTACTTTTAGTAGAGCGGCGATTCCCGCCGGAGCTATGCGTGTATCCACTGACCGCCGTAATGTTTGACATTGACGGGACACTGACTGACTCGGTGGATATCCATGCCATTGCGTGGCAGGAAGCGCTGAGGCATTTCGGTTATCGGCTCCCTTATGAGCGTGTGCGACGGCAGATCGGCAAGGGTGGTGATCAACTGTTGCAGACCCTGCTCTCGCGTTCAGAATTTGAGCGCAGCGGCGAAGAACTGGACCACTATCGCGGCGAACTGTTCAAGAGCAAGTACATGAAACTGATTCGGCCGCTATCGATGGTTCCCGAATTGTTCCAGCCCATCCGCAGACAGGGAACAAGGATCGTCCTGGCATCTTCGGCCAAGCGCGACGAAGTGGAGCAATACGAGAAGCTTCTACACATCGAGGATCTGGTGGAGCATGAAACATCAGCGGACGACGCTGAACGATCCAAGCCGCATCCTGATATTTTTCAGGCAGCGATGGAACGGCTGGGGAATCCTCCGGCACAGGAAGTAGTGGCAGTCGGCGACACGCCGTACGATGCGCAAGCCACAGCCGCGATCAGCGTGGCCTGTATTGGAGTACTGAGCGGCGGATGGAGCGCGGATGAATTGCGCCAGGCAGGATGTATTCAGGTGTATGCGGGACCTGCGGACCTGCTGGCTAGATTCGCAGACTCGGCGCTCGGCACAAAGCAACGGGAAGCGGCGTGAGAAACCCGAGGACATGGAAGGTGAACTACCGGCTTAGAGAGATCGAGTGGCACAGCCGCCTCGGCTGTGCGGGAGCTGCCCCAATCAGGCAGCAGATTCTTTACTCTTCCGCAGAGCTCTTTACGGCTACCTTGCAAGGGCACATATCTGAACAATCCTCGCTCTCCCCGCCCAGCTAGTGCATAGACGAGTACGTTCAGGCCGGCTTCTTGAATGAAGGTTCGCTCGGTTCCATAGCTGCGGGGGACACACAGCCGAGGGCGGCTGTGCCACACCTTTACGAGCAGGAGCGCTTTTGATCGTTGCGAATTGCTGCTCTGTGTCACTGATTCAACGAATCAGTCGTTCTTCTTGGCTGGCGCTTTCTTGCTTTTGTCCTCGGACTTTTCCTTGCCACCGTCCTTCGCAGCAGTACTCTCTTCCTTGGGCTTTGAGTTCGAATCTCTGGAGTCGGATTTTTTAGCGTAATCGGTCACGTACCAGCCAGTCCCCTTGAATTGAACGGCCGGAGCGTTGATGGTCTGCTCCACCGGACCGCCGCATTCCGGACATTTCTTGATCTTGTGATCACTAAACTTCTGGATTTTTTCAAATTTGTAATGGCACTTCTTGCACACGTACTCGTAGATGGGCACGATTCCAACCTTTGTTCATTGAGCTGTTCAGCTTGATTCTAGGAAACAAGGGGAAGGCGCGTCAATCGGGGCTTTACAGGGCTGCAGCTGAGCCGCAGCCCTGGCCCGCCTAAATGTGTCGAACTCTTTCGAGTGGCGTAGCGCAACCGTGCCCGTCAGCGTGGAGTGGTCGCGCCAGTGAGGCCGCACAGCGCGGCTGATTTTATGCTGCTTTGGCTTCTATGTTGACCCTCTCTGACAGCCGGGTCAGTTTCTCATCAGCAAGCTTCTCTTCTTGCAATGTTTGCTCCAGGAGCTGAGCCCAGTCTCGGCGGCCGAGCAGTTGTGCATAGGTGCGCACAGTGCCGTACCCGGCAATCTCATAGTGCTCCACCCGCTGCGCTCCGGCGATGATGCCGGCATCACGCACGTCAGCTTCGCCTTTGGCTTTCAGGATATCCTTGGCATCGTCGATGATGCCTTTCATCCCCTTGCAGGTCTTGTCGTCCTTGTCGACGTCGGGTATCTGGGCGAAGATCTGGTCGAGGCGGCGCACCTGTCCGCGAGTCTCTTCCAGGTGCTGCGTGAGAGCGGACCTCAGCTCGGGAGCGGAAGTCTTCTCGATCATGTCCGGCAGAGCTTTAATGATCTGCTGTTCCACTGAATATAGATCCTGCATTTCTTCCACAAATAACTCCTGTAGGTTGTTAAGCTTCATTCGGCCTCCTTTGATTGTGTGTTTGATGAGATGCGAGGCCCCGCGATTTCTGATGCTATTCTTTGAGGGCTGCCGTTGGATCTGACGATGGAAAATTCAGTGCAGCCTCAAACAGGAACGCTGTATGTGGTGGCCACTCCGATCGGCAACCTGGAGGACATCACCTATCGAGCTGTGCGCGTCTTGCGCGAAGCGGGCCTGATTGCCTGCGAGGATACCCGCCACACGCGCAAGCTGCTGGACCACTACAGCATTGACGCGAAGCTGGTCAGCTATCACGAACACAATGAGGCAGAACGCGCGCAGGAGTTAATGCAAAAGTTGCAGGCCGGCGTGAACATTGCCCAGGTCTCCGATGCCGGAATGCCGGGCATCTCCGATCCCGGCTACCGGCTCATCAAGCTGGCCATTGAGCACGGTATTCCCGTGGTGCCCGTACCCGGAGCGTCAGCAGTGGTGACGGCTTTGGCGGCGAGCGGCATGCCTACAGATGCCTTCGAATTTCGCGGGTTTCTGCCCGCCAGGTCAGGCCAGCGCAGGACGGAGCTGGAATCCATCCGCTCTGCTCAACACACAGTTATATGTTATGAAGCCCCACATCGAATTCGTGAGGCGCTGGATGATGTTGTCGCCGTGCTTGGTCCCGCAAGGCCGCTGGTCATAGCGCGAGAGCTGACCAAGGTGCATGAAGAATTTCTTCGCGGCACAGCCGGCGAGTTGGCCGCGCAGATACGCGCGCGCGAGTTGAAAGGCGAGATCACGCTCCTGATCGGCAAAGCGGCGGAGGGAGAGCAGGCGGTTGCTCAGGTTGATTTGCGTACACGATTGCAGCAGATCATGCGGGAGCAGGATCTGGATGAAAAGGCGGCGCTGAAATTGTTGGCAAAGGAGCGGGGCGTTTCCAAGAGCGAGGTGTATCGAGAAGTGCAACGAGGGTTACGACCTGGAAGGAAATGAGAGCACGTGTACGACGTGAATGGTTACGAATAACGAACAGGCACTTTGAAGAGCGCTTCTTCGGCATTACCGCCATTTGAGCAAGCCACCAGAGCCGTATCTTACGTTGCGATCAATCTGCAACCGCAATTCCGGGGAGGACTTCCCTTTGCGATAGACCAGGAGATCATAGTCGTCGATTGGAACAGGGTGATACAGCAGGGTTGTTAAGATGGCAGTCCTGTCAATCTCGTAATGGCCTGCCAGCACCGCGACAAATTGCGAGTCCGGCGACCATGTAATGTCGCCCACTACAAATTGATTCGGAAGGCGGGTCCAGGCCTTGAGTTCGAGGCTGGGAACATCGACCACAGCTATCCGTACCGGATCTGTCGCTCCGGCCTGCAACCCGCATACCAGAACCAGAGACGCTGCATCGGGAGACCAATACATTCCCTTCAGTACCGGGCAATCTGCGCCGAGAGCAACAGTCCTGTCGCCCGGCTCCAAACTGAGATACGCAGTGCCGGAACCGCCATGACACATAACAGACTTGGCGCCATCAGGCGAGCGCAGCGGTTCAAGCTTTGCGCCCAAAGGAGGATCCGCATCACACCATGAGTTGATCGGGATGACAAAGTAATGATTCTTGAACTCAGAACCATCAGAGTATTTGATTTCGGTAGGCGCCCGAGAGAGCGATGTCTTGCCATTGCTCAAATCGACTGAGTAAGAGACTCTGGTCCCATGAGCGCCATCATCGATAAAAAAACCAATGGCACCCCGGATTCCAGCTACCGGGGTGAAAGAAGGCTCAAAAAACTGGCTTCTCCCTTGGCACCCGAAACAGCAAAACGCCACTGTGACGCCCAGCACCAGAACTTTTGCAGGTCCGCCGAGAGGGAGAAGGTTTTTCATCATTAATTAAAAAGGATCTGCCGGCACAAATAGGCCATTGCCGACCCGAATCATTTGTGGAAGAAGACTCACTCCTGGCGAACCGGTGACCGGGCATTTGCGAAAAATCTGGATGCCGAAGGCCAGAGAGCGCATTACGGCTTGCAGGACTGTGTCACGCGATTCTGGACTGGATCGCCTTACCAAGTAAAATCCACCACTGTCCGAAATGACATATCGTGCTTTTCCTCCGCGGTCAACTCCGATTTATTCTGCCGCCGATGTGTGATCGTGCACGATCTTCCAGCCTTCAGGAAAGCGTTTAAAGATGAGCGTGAAGAGCCCGTGTGGAGTTTTGCCATCGGACATCGTCAGCTTCCATCTGCCCATCACCACGGCTGATCTGCGGCTGAGGACGTCAACTTCAAGGTTCTGGAATTCCAGGTGACCCATTTCTTTGCCGCCGGATTGGTAGCGTTCGCGATAGCGTTTGAGGGTAGGCTCCCAGCCTTTGGTTTCGGTGGCGCCGGAAAAGAAAGTGAGATCAGGCGAGCGCCAGTAGCCGTTCATAAAGCCTTCGATGCTGCCGTGGTTCCAGGCTTCCACCTGTGAAAGCAGCACGTGCTTGATGGCCTGCTCCATATCGCCGTGCTGTTCCGCCGCGACCGCCGGCTGCCGGCTGTTCGGTGACTGGGCTGCCTTGGCCGAGGGTGTTGAGACTGGGTAGTCGCTCTGCGCCATCATCACCAGGGGAAACAATCCAAGCAAAAGCCAGAGTTTGCGCATGCCCGCCATTTTAAGCCTCAGGCGGACTAAGGCGAACGCCTGTTTCCCGGGGCTTACCAAAGTCACATGGCAGGTGCAAAGGTACATTGACCGGCATATTGGGGTGGGTTATTTTCGAGTGACCTGAGGCTGGTTTCCGTTTAAACGGAGACAGTTGACCGCAAACCCCTGACAGCAAAGGGCCGCCGCTGAGTCTGAAAAGAGAAGCCCTCATGTCCGTGATTGAGACGGTTGGCAGATACGAGATTATTGAAGAGCTTGGCCGTGGCGCTATGGGTGTGGTCTATAAGGCCAAAGATCCCACCATTGGGCGCACGGTAGCTCTCAAGACGTTACGGCTCGACGTTCACGGGCTGGAGACTGCCGAGATGGTGCGCCGTTTCCAGAACGAAGCCCGGGCTGCAGGTGTTCTCAGCCATCCGAACATCGTCACCATTTACGACGCCGGCGAGCAGGACGGAATCTTCTATATCGCCATGGAATTCATGCAGGGCACCACTTTGCATGAGCTTCTCGCCGAGCACCACATCCTTCCCACTGAAGATGTGATCCAGTATTCGCGGCAGATATGCAAAGGGCTTGATTACGCCCATTCCCACGGAATTGTGCATCGTGACGTAAAGCCGGCCAACATCATGATTACGGCCAACGGCACGGTGAAGATCATGGACTTTGGCATTGCCAAGGCCGGCGGGAGCATGACCTCCACCGGCCAGGTGCTGGGCACGCCAAACTACATGGCGCCGGAGCAGGTGAAAGGCAGGCCGCTCGATGGCCGGTCCGATCTTTTCAGCTTCGGCGTGATTCTTTACGAGATGCTCACCGGCGAAAAGCCGTTTGTGGGACAGAACGTCACTACGATCATTTATAAGATTGTGAATGAAAACCCGATCGCGCCACGTGATCTTGACGTTACTGTCCACCCCGGATTGAGCGCTATCGTTACAAGGGCGCTGGCCAAATCGCCCGAGGAACGGTATCAGTCCGGCGCGGACCTGGTACGGGACCTGGAAAAC
>DASTAS010000031.1:0-52105 GCA_035712465.1 Candidatus Angelobacter sp. | reverse complement strand
GATTGGCCAGTGATAATCGTAGAACTGGTTGGGGAAGAAGAACGCGCCGGTAAAGCCGTCATTCTCCGCGCCGTGGTGACCGTTGTGCTCGTGGGTCGAAATGGTATGCCGTCCGAAGCCGTTGTTCTGGGTCACATCCGCAGGCAGCGTGTTGTGATGCCGGAACAGGATCGGTTCCATGTAGCGGCCCTGGACCAGTTTTGGCGGAATGGTGCCGTTAAAGGTCCACACCGAGTTCGGGTCCTGCGTCGGGAAGCCAGGATGGAACTTCAGTGGAATCGGATCGGCGGGATTGATGCCGCTGTTGAACTGCGAATCAACGCCCGGATTGTAAACAACGTTGGTCTGGGCCTGGGCCTGTGACATTTCCACTGAGACCCGCGGCGGGAAAAGATTGAACTGCTGGTGAGCCCAGATTGGCCCAGGAGGACGGCCCTCGATGGGGCCTGTGCCGCCGCCCAGAAGGGGATCGACCGGCTGCTGCGTCTGGTTCGACTCAGCCTGTGGAACCGGTGTGAGGTCTCCGCCCAGCGGATTTGTGCCGCGAGCGATCACGTCAAAACGCGGCATTGGCGTGCTGAAAGCCTGAACGCCAAACAGCGGGCTGAGCGGCGCCCCAGTAGGAATATCGAATACTCCCTCCGGAGATGATACCGCTGTGCTTTGCGCGTAAGCACTCGGGGCAAACGGGCTCAAGCCCGCAATGGGCGCGATCGATCCTGCCGAGGTAATCAGACCCCATTTGATCAGATCACGACGGCTGACCTTGCCTTGTGAATACGCTTTGACAATTTCCAGGCGGTTTTTACGTGCGTTTTCCGCTTCCCGCACACGCGCCTTGGACGCGTCCTGGGGAAGATAGATATAGCTCATTAGCTACGCTCCTTGGTTAAGATAGACGACAACTACTCTGGTGCGCCCCGCTAAACTGTCTACGAGACACACTCCTTCCGCAGTTGGCTAACTTTTTGCGAGAGAAAAGCCGGAAGTCGCGTATGAAGGTTTCATGCCCCCCGGAGGTGAAGAGCATCTCCTTACGGAGTAAAGCCGCGCTGAGATTAGCCAGCCCTTATTTTGTAGACAAGGAATTAAAGATTAAGCTTTGTTAAGATTAGTCCAATCCATCTCAGGAAGCACATTTAAGACTCATATTCAAAAGCACTTATGCTGCCCGCCGAGTCTATATCTTTGATTATTAAGAGTTATGCCGCTGTTCCTGTCTGTGGCAGCGCAGATTAAAATTTTTAATAATTGCTCAAGAGAGAGGTTTTACGGTCGGGAGCTAGGCTTTGGCCCAGTTTTCCGCACCCCCAGGCATCAAAAATCGCACTTGGCGGAATTATCGCTCCCCGCCGCAGAATGTTGCCGGCCATCTGCGGTTACATCGTAAAACGATACTGTACCGTCGATTGCCCTCGACTCGAGGGGAAGTAGAGCTATGCCTCTAGAATTCAAACTGCTGGCTAAGAAATTTTTATTGCGGACGCTCAGTAGCTTGGCGATGCCTCATTTCCCATTTTGGAACTGGATCTAAGTTTTTCGTGGCGTTTTGGTTGACATGGTGAGCTGCGCAAATGCAGACTAGACGGCGTCTGATTCGTAGCATGTGAAGTGAAAGTTCTTTCATGAGGTGGTCAGATGCACAAGCAAACCGTACTTACGGTGGCGTTGAGTGTGTTGTTTTGTTTAGGTATTTCTGCTGCCGGCCATGCTCAATCCTGCCAGAACCAAGGTTGTTCGGTAAATTCTCAAGGTTGCTATATCTGCGTCAACTCTACCGGGTCATTCTGCAACCTTTCAGGTACCTGCCCGAGCAGTTGTAGCGAAGGCAGTTGCACTCCTACTGACCCGTGCACCATAAATCCTGTAGCTGCGGGATGCGAGAATCCCTGCATCAATGATCCGAACGCGACGGAAGGATGCGGCACAGAAATTATCTGCGATGGCAATACCGTTACCAGTTGTGATGGCAGCGGCGGTGGCGGAACCGGCGGCGGTGGTACTGGCGGAGGCGGTCCTTGCGGCACGCAAATCACCTGTCTTGCCGGCAACAGAGACCGCTCGCTGCTGAAGTCTATTGCGGCCCTGCTACCGCGTAAGCCGGCCACCTCCTGCCAGACGGCTTCACTTCCTAAAAAGCTCTTGTTCTCCATTTAAGCGAGACGCAAGACCGAAAAAACGGATGCGGTGGTCGATGACTGCCGCATTCGCTAATCCACAATTCCAGACTTACAGGAGAGCGGCAATGAACCGCACCAATCTATCCCTCCTTGCCCTGGTGGTTCTTTTTCCTTTCGTCGTTCCGGCCTCCCGCCTCAAAGATACTCCCAAGAGCAAACCTTCCAGCAAACTGGAGGCTGTTTCTCCCCAGCAACGCAGCCTCGACATGCTGGACGCGGCCCGCTCCATGCTGGCAGGGGCGCCTGCCGGATTGCGGGCGCATGCCTGTTATCACGCGGCCGCCGCCTCTGCATTGGTTGAACCAGCCAAGGAAGTGAAGCAATTGAAGCAGTGCTTCCGGGAAACAACCCTTTTGGACGACAAAGATCAAAGCCTCAAGGCTGATCTGCAGCTCAGGATTCTTGATGCCATCTATTCCCGCGATCCGCAAGCGGTGGACGACCTTCTGCCTTCGGCCGACGCTCAGGCCAGGATCGACATCCAGTCGCGAATCCTGCAGCGGCTCGTCGATAGCAAGAACTATGACGAAGCACTGGCCCTGGTGAGCCGCCTCTCTTATTCTCCAGATTTCCCCTACCGTGCCGCGGCTGAGCTAATGGTTCACCTCCCTGCTGACCGTGATATTGACCGTCGCACGGTGTTTCTGACCGCCCTTGAAAGCTACCGGCAGCAGGACCCGTCCACGGCGCCCAGCATTGAAGATATGGCAACGCTGGTGATCCGCTTCTGGCGTCACCTGGACCCAAAGCTCACACTGCAAGCGATCGATGAGATCTTCAAGCATGCGCAGGAAGACTTGAACAATAAATTTGCTCCGACGCTCACCATCGGAACGGCACTGGGTGAAGCCCAGTTCAGCAGCGCCTATCAGTACCGTTTATTTGAACTCATGCCGATTTTTCAGCAACTGGATCCCGGGCGTGCCGAATCGATTCTGAACGACAATCCAAAACTGGCGGCAGTGCTCAAAACCTACCCGCAAGGGCTGGCCTCATTGGAGCCCACTTTTCGCGACACGCCTCTGAAGCCGGGCGAGTCTCCCAAATTCACCATTACGCATCGCCTGAACGGCGGCACTTCACCCCAGGCGAATGCGGACCTGCTTCACGACCAGCTTGCCCGCGAAAGCGTGGACATCAGCAGCGAGGCGAGCAATGATCCGAGGGCCGCAATCCAGAAAGCCGCGCAATTGCCCGATACCGGCGTGGAAGACGGGCGCTCACCGCGCGCGGACGCGCTGGCGCGGATTGCAATCGGCCAGCTTCGCCAGCACCCGGACATTGCCGGCGAGGCTCTTGAGCAGATGCTGAAGGCCGCTGCGGACTATCCTCCCTTGGCGCAAAGCTTTTACTTCCTGACCGCCGCCAACATTAAGTTCTTGATGAACGACAAGCCGGAAGCAACACGGCTGGTGGTGAAGGCGTTTTCCGTGGCTTCGCGACTGTACCGGCGCGATACCAAAAATGACGATGCCAACCGCGCCTTCAAATTCGACTGGCCTTCAACCGCCGTATGGCGGGCCTGCATCGTGCTGGAAGACAAGATTGATCCCGCACTCGCCACTGGCATGCTCACGCAGATCAACGACCCCGAGATTCGTGCCAGCGTCCAGATCACTCTGGCCAACCTCCGCCTAGGCGGACCGCTGCCCGCCAACACCGTTCGCCAGCAGTTCGGCGACGGTCCTGGATCGGTGCAGGACTTTGGCCTGATGCGCTGATGTTCCTGACTGACGGCCGGGCACGGATCGAGCAGAGAGTAACGATCACGGTTTATATCGAAACGCGGCACACCGGCCAATAGATCACCCTCAAGGACGAAAATAACGACCTCAGCGATTGGAAGCTTGATTTGCTCCCCCGGCCTTGCTGCTCGGATTTTGTGATCCTGATCAGGTGTACGCAACATTCCTTCAACGCAGGTGTTTAAGCGGGCGACAACATTCCCGAGTGCTTCAGTGAAGCAGGCCCCGCTCTGATCTCGCGACACTCCAACCGTCGGGACAACACAGGAGAAAAGCAGATGAATGAGATTCGCAGGGTGAGGACCGCCGGTGTGGCCTCACTGGGGCTGTTGATTGCCATTGGACTCATCGTGGGAGGGTGGCTGCTGGGCTCGCAGATCAAGGCGACACGGCTGGCCGACCGCTACGTCACCGTGAAAGGGCTGGTGGAACGGACAGTGAAATCCGACCTGGCCAGTTGGCCGCTGAGCTACACAGAAGCGGGAGACGTTCTGTCTCAGGTGTATGGCAAGAGCGAGGAAGACAAGCACGTAATCATGGACTTCCTGAAGCAGCAGGGAATCCAGCCGAAGGAGATTGAACTGGGCTCAATCCAGGTTGTGGACAATCAAGCTACACAGTATGGAGGCCCCAACCGGCCGCCGCATCGTTACCTCATTACGCAGGGAATCACGGTGCGCAGCGTCAGGGTGGAGCAGATTGCAGCCGCGGCGCAGAAGATGATGCAACTCGTGCAGAAGGGAATTGTGCTGAGCGGCAACGGCGAGGTCACGTATAAGTTCAATGGCCTGAATTCGATTAAGCCGGACATGATCACGGAAGCCACGCGCACGGCGCGCGCCGCAGCCGGCCGGTTCGCTTCCGACTCGGGTAGTAAAGTAGGGGCTATCCGGCAGGCTAATCAGGGCGTGTTCTCCATCCTTGCGGCCGATCAGGGCAGCGACACCGGCGAGTCGGTCTACGGCGGAGCAGATCAGGGCGCCGACTCGAGCCTGATGAAGAAAGTCCGCGTAGTCACGACCGTGCAGTATTACCTGGAAAACTGAAGATAAAACGGCGTGGGCAGCTATCTGCCCACGCTCCTAAAAGCCTAGCTCGCTTTCTTCAGTTCGATTCGTGCACGCAGCGCCTGCAAGATGTCACTGCGGCTGAGCATACCCAGCAGGCCGCCGTTGGAGACCACCGGCACCTGGTTGAGATCCTCTTTGCCCATCACGTCCAGCGCCTCCGTGACAGGGGTATCGGGACCGACAGAGCGGATTTTGTCGAGCGGCTTCATGATTTGCTGGAGCGGGGTCATGGGCCAGAGTTCGCGGCTGAGGGTGCGGATCTCATTCGGTGTGATCAGGCCGGCAAGGCGGTCCATGACCTTGACCAGGAAACAGCGGCGCGCGGTGCGCAGCAGAAAATGGTCGACAAAATCCTGCACGCTCATGGCGCCCTCGATCATTGGACAATCCTGGGACATGAGGTCCGCGGCGCGCACGCCTTCCAGCGCATGCCGCATCTTGACGTCAAGATAATTGGCGCCGGCGGCCTGGAGCAGGAACCATCCGATGAATGCGATCCACAATCCGCCAATGTTGCGGCCGGCGAAGAATTCCCAGATGCCGCCGAGAATGAAGAGTAACGCCACCACCTGGCCGACGCGCGCAGCCACCCGGGTGGCGCGCTCCATGTTGTGCATGATGCCCCACAGTATGCTGCGCAGCACGCGCCCGCCATCCAGCGGGAAGCCGGGCAGCATATTGAAGACACCCAGCGCAATATTGATCTCGCCGAGATACCAGAGAATGGCGGATCCCGGGGTGGCCTCAGGTTTCGGGCCCATGGCGTAGGCAATGCCCATCATGATTGCCCCGAGCACCACGCTGGTGATGGGACCCACGACAGCGACCAGAAACTCCGTCCAGGCGTCAGGGGATTCCTTCTCAATCACAGAGACCCCGCCCAGCGCGAACAGCGTGATACGGCTGACGGGCAGGTGGCGGGCCTTGGCGACCAGAGAGTGCGAAAGCTCATGGGCCAGCAGTCCCAAAAAGAAGAGCAGAGAGGTGAGCAGGGCCGCGCCCCAAACGACGTTGGGACTCCAGTCTTTGTTCATGGTCTGAAACTGGGCAACCAGACTGAACATGATCAGCACCGCGATGATGAACCAGCTATAGTGAATGCCGACTTCAATTCCGAAGATCTTGCCCAGCTTAATGTGCGATCGCATGCGATGAGCCTTCGCGTCCCGAGAAATTTGGACTCCTATATTATAGGGATGCTTGCGGACCGGTGAGCGTTCCTGTACCGCAGAAGAGGCGCTTCGACAAATGCCTGGCCACGACCGCTCACTACCCCATTAAGCCACCAACAGGCTTGTTGGCGGACCCCCGTGATGTGAAAGGCAAGGCGTACCGCGGATTGAAATCGATGAACGCGGATCAAGACACCTTTCATCATTGGAGGAAAGGGAGCGGCCGCCGATTTTCTAGATCATTTCAGCGAACAAAAACGGCGAGGAACAAGGACGCGAGCGAAGGAATAAAAAAGGCGCCGCGTGGTGAGCAGCGCCGTCAATTACCCACTTACCAGATTACTCAATTACCAAATCCAGTCACGCTTCACGGATGGCGTCCATGTTGAGCAGTTCTGCGGGCGTTTGAACCCGCAGGCGATATCCTGAGCGGAGCGAAGGAACTGCTGTTACGCCTCCCTGATGCCGTCCATGAAGGCTTTCAATTTCCTGGACCTCGATGGATGGCGGAGCTTACGCAGGGCCTTGGCTTCAATCTGGCGGATGCGCTCGCGGGTGACCGCAAAGGACTGGCCGACCTCTTCGAGCGTGTGCTCGGATCCGTCTTCCAGGCCGAAGCGCATCTTGATGACTTTTTCTTCGCGCGGTGTGAGCGTGCGCAGGACCTGCGCGGTCTGGTCTTTCAGGTTCACGTTGATCACGGCTTCGGCGGGCGAGACCATGGAGCGATCTTCAATGAAGTCGCCAAGATGCGAATCTTCCTCTTCACCGATGGGTGTTTCGAGGGAGATAGGCTCCTGCGCGATCTTGAGGACCTTGCGGACCTTGGCCACGGGAATGTCCATGCGCTTGGCTATCTCTTCCGACGTGGGCTCGCGGCCGAGTTCCTGCACCAGCTGGCGCGAGGTGCGGATCAGCTTGTTGATGGTTTCGATCATGTGCACCGGAATGCGGATGGTGCGGGCCTGATCGGCAATGGCGCGAGTGATGGCCTGGCGGATCCACCACGTTGCGTATGTGGAAAATTTGTAGCCGCGGCGATACTCGAACTTATCGACCGCTTTCATCAGGCCGATGTTGCCCTCCTGGATAAGATCGAGGAACTGCAGGCCGCGGTTGGTGTACTTCTTGGCGATGGAGACGACAAGGCGGAGGTTGGCCTCAATGAGCTCGCGCTTGGCGGCTTCGGCGTCGACGTCGCCCTGGATGATCTCGCGCTGTGTGCGCTTGAGTTCCTGGAAAGTGACGCCGGTGTCAGTCTCCAGCTTTTCGAGTTCCAGTTTGTGCTGGCGCTGGATGCGGCGATACTCGCGCTTGGTCTCTTCAACGCGCGTGGCATCAATCTTCTTTTCCAGGTTGTTGACCTGGCGATCGAGCTGGCGCATGGAGTCGACGCTTTTGTTCACGCGATCGATGAGGCGCTTGCGCTCAGGATTGGTGAACTTCAGCTTGCGGATGCCGACTGAGACCTGCACCTGCGCGCGTCCGAGTTGCCAGCGGCACCGGCGGTACTCTTTGGGCTTTTTCTTTTGCGGGATGGTCTCGAGCTTCTCGCGAAGCTGGAGTTCCTTTTTGTGGTGCTTGCCGATGTCGTCGATTTTACCGACGAAATCTTTGAGGCGCGCCTGCACGATCTCGTCCGTGATTTCCTCTTCGTCGAAGGCGACCAGCTCTTTGATGGAGCGCACGCCTTTCTTGAGGTCCTCGCCCAGGGCGAGGATTTCTCGAATCACGATGGGAGAGCGTGACAGCGCTTTGAGCACGCGGAGTTGCCCGCGCTCGATGCGCTTGGCAATTTCAACTTCGCCTTCGCGCGTGAGCAGCGGAACTGTGCCCATCTCGCGCAGGTACATGCGTACCGGGTCGTTCGTCTTTTCCAGAGCGCCCGGGGTTAAATCGAGTTCAACGTCTTCGCCTTCCTCCAGGTCTTCAAACTTCTGTTCGGAAGGCAATCCCTTTGTGTCCAGGACATCAATGCCCTGTGTGCCGATCGTGGTAAGCAGGTCGTCCAGATCGTCTGGAGAGTGAACATCACCGGGTATAAGATCATTCACTTGATCGTAGGTGAGGTATCCCTTTTCTTTTCCTGCGTCGATCAGCTTTTTAATGTCTTCGTATTTGTCGTCTAGAGCCAAACCGCGGTTCCTTTTCGTTCAGTGTTGCCGAGCCACATTTCGCCGTCCAAGGACAAGAACGGGCCTGACGCTTGAATCCCTTAAGCGTAGCTGCGTGCCGGATGTAGGCTGGAATGCGCGCAAGACCCGAAGGTACTTAGCTTATCATAAAACGCCAAGTGAGAAAAGCACCTGCCCAGCCCGACTGCCGCAAAACAAAGGAGATAGAAGCGCCCGTAATATATAGATGCTCTGCACCTTAGATGGTTTCGCGCAGTCTTGACGCTTCTTAATGTGATATTTTTGCTTAGAACGGCGGGATTAAGGACCGCGTCAACCGCTCCTCGAAAAAACCTCCCTGCAGAATTCCTTTGCGCGCGCATACAGAGACTCGACCCATCGATCCTTAAGCTGCAGGAAACAAATAACTTGTCAAGCAATACTCCTGCCGATGAGAGCACGCTGAGGCTACTTCAATGCTGCTGCCAGCTTTCGGTCGAGCTCCAGTTTTTCCTGTTTCAGACGCACCAATGCTATGGCGTCATTCTTCCGCTCGGCTTCGACGATGCCGCGTTTAATTTCCCGCTCGCGCTGGGCAATCTGCCGCCGATGCCGCAAAGCCTCCAGCGCGCCTTCCACCAAGTCCTCAGTCAGGGGCTCATTTTCATGCATCAGGATGGCCACCAGCAGGTTCCGGTCAGCATCCTCCATCGGAAGCGCAAGCGGGCCGTCCAGAGACGCTTCATTTTCCAGGAGCAGTTCCAATAATCGCTCCGTGTTCAACCCCTGATGAAGTCGTTCTGATCGCAAGGCATCGAGCACGTTGCGCCGCAGTTCCGCGTCTTGCTCTGATGCAGCAGCGGCCGCGCGTATCAGAACCTTTTCCGCCGGCATTACGTCCGTCGCGGCGCTGCCGTGAACCTCGCGTGTGCCG
This sequence comes from Candidatus Angelobacter sp., assembly GCA_035712465.1. GTDB lineage: Bacteria > Acidobacteriota > Terriglobia > Terriglobales > Acidobacteriaceae > Angelobacter. The sequence continues at coordinate 42,890 of DASTAS010000031.1, read as the reverse complement.
CGTTTGGTTGCCGCAGACTTGAACTCCTGGCGCAACACCTCAGAGCTGATCCCCAGCTTCTGGGCGATGTCATTCGCCAGCGCCTCGCGTTCAATTCGGTTAGGCACGTGGTGCAGATGAGGCAAAAGATAGTTGACTGCGTTCTTTTTTCCCTCCGGCGTGCGCACCGCAAACATGTTTATCGCCCGCTCCACCAGGTAATCGAAATATTTCAGCGATCCCGCGAGCGCCTGCTTGTATGCCTGCGCTCCGCTCCTGCGAATGAACAGGTCAGGATCAAACCCGGCTTCCAGCCGCAGGACCTTCACATTGAATTCTTCTTCCAGCAGCATGCCCAGAGACTTGTCCGTAGCCGTGGCCCCGGCCGTATCCGGATCGAAATTGACGACAATGTTTTTGCTGAACCGCCCGATCAGCCGGACCTGCGTTTCCGTAAACGCCGTCCCGGAGCTGGCAATCACGTTCCTGAATCCCGCTGCAAACACAGAAATGCAGTCCATCTGGCCTTCCACAATGATGGCGTAATCCAGCTTGCGAATCGGGTCTTTCGCCTTATCCAGATTGAACAGCACACGCGATTTTGAGTAGATCGGCGTCTCCGGCGAGTTCAGGTATTTCGGTCCCGCCTTCTCATCCGCCGCCAGCGTGCGCCCAGTAAACGCGATGATCTTCCCGTGCTCAGTCGCAATGGGGAACATGATGCGGTTGCGGAACTTCGAATAGATGTTTGCCTCGGCACCTTCCTTCCAGGCAAAGAGGCCGGAAGCGCGCATCAGTTCCTCGCTGTACTCGCCTTTAAGCCGGTCTTTGAGCGGGAAGCCGCTGTCCGGCGCGAAGCCGATGCGGAACTCGCAAATTGTCTCCTCGCTCAGCCCGCGATTGCTGAGATACTGGCGCGCCTGCGCCCCTTCCGGCCGGCGCAGTTGCTCCTGGAAAAAACTGCAGGCGCGCTCCTGGATTTCAATCAGTTGCCCGCGCAACTTCGCATCCGCCGCTTCGTGCTCTGAGCTGTACTGCATCTTGGGCAGCTTGATGTCGAGCTTTTGTGCGACAAGGCGGATGGCCTCAGGGAAAGAAATATTCTCGATCTTCTGCACAAAGCTGAAGACGTCACCCGAGGCTCCGCAGCCAAAGCAGTGATAGAACTGCCGCACCGCATGCACGGAGAACGAAGGAGTTTTTTCCTGGTGGAACGGACACAGTCCGGAAAAATTCTGCGCGCCCGCTTTCTTCAACTGGATGTAGTCGCCCACCACGCGCACAATATCCGCCTGCTGCTTGACGGTCTGGGCGATATCGACTGGGGTGGACATTACTCATATTGTGAGTGAAACAGAGAGCCCGTGCATAGCCAATTTATTTTCATGCAGCATGTGGAAATCCATGTCACTGTGGAAAAGGCGGTACCAAATGCGTATCGGCCGCATAACCCTAGCGCCAAGCAACGATTCTGCAAACGAAATGCTGGATCCGAATCAAGAAGATTCGGCTGATCGTGAGTGTAACCCCGACGTGGAAGGCCTTGGCGGTAGACTGGTTTCCGGATATCAAGAAAAAAGAAATTACATAGATCCTTCGACTTCGCGCTCCCTTTCGCCTGCGCTCAAGATCGCGCTGCGCTCAGGATGACAAAGCCAAGAGAGTTCCGGGAAGCGCTGCGGGACTGAATGCTGATTGCTGAATGCTGAGTGCTTTCTGTACCCTAGTCCGTCATGAAAATTGAGACTCTTGCCGTCCACGCCGGCCAGAACCCTGAGCGTGGGACTCGCGACGTAACCTCCGCAATCCATCTTTCCACGACATTCGAAAAAGCTGAGGATGGAAGCCTCCCCGGCGGCTATCTTTACTCGCGGCCCAGCAATCCCAATCGGGAAGCGCTGGAATCGGCGCTGGCTTCTCTGGAAGGCGGCGCAGCCGCGCTGGCGTTTTCTTCAGGGAATGCCGCCACATTCGCGCTGCTGCAATCGCTCTCGCCGGGAGACCATGTCATCGTTGGCGAAGATGTTTTTTACGGAACCATGGTCCTGCTCAAAACCATCATGGCCAACTGGGGCGTCACGCTGACCCAGGTTCGAATGCAGGACACCGCGGCCATGTTGCGCGCCATCACGCCGGCAACCAGGCTCATCTGGGTGGAAACTCCATCGAACCCGATGCTCGCAGTTACCGATATCAGGGCGGTCGTTGCCATCGCAAAAAAACACGGCGCGCTGGTCGCCTGCGACAACACCGTAGGCACGGCAATGTTTCAGCGACCGCTGGAGCTTGGAGCTGATATCTCCATGCACTCGGTCACAAAGTATCTCTCGGGACACAGCGACGTGCTCAGCGGCGCGCTTATATTCCGCGAAACCGGCCCACGGTTCGAGCGAGTCAGGCATATCCAGCAGCAGAGCGGCTCCGTGCCGTCGCCTTTCGAGTGCTGGCTCACGCTCAGGGGGCTCCAGACATTTCCGTATCGCGCACGGGCGATTGCGGCCAATGCGCAGCGCGTTGCCGAGTTCCTGAGGGCGCAGCCCCAAGTGGAGGCTGTGCACTATCCCGGTCTGCCCAAACATCCCGGCCACCAAATTGCCGCCGGTCAGATGTCAGGCGGCTTCGGGGGGTTGATGTCGATGCAAATCAAAGGCGGCCAGGCGGACGCGTTCAAAGTGCTCGGTGCGGTGAAGATTTTCACGCATGCCACGAGCCTCGGCGGAACTCATAGCCTCATTGAGCATCGCGCATCGGTCGAAGGCCCGGACACGCGCAGCCCGGCAAACCTGCTGCGGCTGTCCATTGGCCTTGAGCATCCCGATGATCTGATTGAGGATCTGGAGCAGGCGCTGAAAAAGATTTAGCCGCGAATTTGCGCGAATCAACATGAATCGATTGATTTCATTCGCGATTCATCGTGTTCCTTCGCGGCCAATCCAGTTTTGATCTGCGTCCATCTGCGTTCATCTGTGGCTAAATTAAGCTACCGTTGCCGCACCTCAAATTCCACCGGTCGTGCAACCGCGCTGATCTCAGGATCGTAGTATTCGTACACTCGTGATTCAAACGTCCGCGCGTGGATTGGATACTTCGCCCTCAGCCGGAATTTCAACTTCACCGTCTCACCCGGCGCAAACGAATCAAAGTAGAGAATGGCCTGAGTTGCTGTCAGGCTGAACTTTGACAGGGTCCCGCTCTTAAAGCCGGCGCTCTTTTCTTTGTAAGCTTCCAGATCCTCGGTGAGAAGATCGAACCCCGGAGGTATCCCCAGGTCCACCATCACCATCTTTGCGGTTCCGCGCAGGTTGTTCCTGACCGTCGCGGTCGCGGTGGCAATGTCATCCTGGGCAAGCCGGGTGCGATCGTAAGCCACATCAATCGAGAGTGGCTCCTGAGCTGCCTTTTCCTCCCAGGGCACAAAGTAGCTGCCTACTACCTGGTAAGCCAGCCCGCCTTTTCCTTCAAACCGGATCTCGACGTCAGCAGCCCTTTTTGAATCGCTGCTCTTGAAAACGAACTGGTGAAACAAATCATTATTCTCCGGCGTGAGCGTAAGGTTAGCGGCCGGCTTGCCGTTCACGGCCACAACCACTGTGCCATGCACGTCCGCTGTGCCCTTTTCAGTGGATGTAAGAAGCGCCCGCAACGCCATGATCGTCGCCTGCGTCGTTCCCCATGTGCCATTCGCATCTTTTTTGGACGCAATATAACTCAGCGCCTTGCGGGCGATTCCGGATGCCTCGCCTGCTTTGAGCAAGGCCTGTACAGCCAGCCCGGTAGTTTCAACTGAAGCGCTCAATCCGCTGCCGTAGATGCCTGTTTCCGCTACCGTCCACCAAGCCTGTTCTCCCTTTTCCGTGCGGGCATCGAGCAGAAGCTGAATTGCCTGATGCGTGAAGCCCCGGTCTTTGCCATAATCGGCGGCGAAATTGGCCACCACCGCCAGGGTGTAAGCGTCCAGCTTCTCTCCCAGGTGTTCTTCCACGAACTCCTTTGCCTTCTCGATTGCCGGCCCCTGATAGCCTGTGTTCTCAAGTGACCACGCAATATACGAGGTAATGCGCAATACATCAGAGTTATAGCGGGTGGTGGCTCCTTCATTGATGAACTGTGTGTCAGGTTTCCAGCTTCCATCCGGCCATTGCTGGCTGGCCAGCCACTGCTGGGTTCGGGCAATCACTCTCGTATCTACGTCATAGACCTTGGACATGTCATAGAACTCCATCAAGCCATAGGCGGTCAGGATCTTGTTTGCCGGCGCGTTTCCAAACCACGAGAATCCGCCGCCCGGAACTTCAAAGGTCAGCAGCCGCTGGTATCCATTGGCGATATATCCTTCGGCTTTGGCGTGGACTTCAGGAGTCAATTTCTTTGTTCGCTTCATGTAGTCAAGCGCCAGAACGTTGGGATATGTGCTTGATGACGTCTGCTCAAAGCATCCGCCCGGCATACGCAGAATGCTGTCCATGCCTTCCACCACCTGGCTGATGGGACCCGGGTAGAGACGCACAAAAATTTTGCTCGCTTCGGGAATCGCATTGGCGGGGAACTGAATGTTGTGCTGCACTGCGCTCTCCAGCCGGCCGTTGAAGACGATATCTTTCTCCCGGCCATTGGGAACAACTTCAATTTCCCGGACCACGATATCGGCGCGTTTGGCGCTGCCATTCATTTGTGCCGATAGCGTGAGTTTGAATTTGCCAATACGCCGGGCGTCGATTTTGAATTCTGAGCTGCCGACCTGTCCGGCATCTACCTTGACGGATTTGGCAGGCTGGTCATCAACCAGCGAGAACCAATCATCTGCTTTGAGTTGCAGTTGAACCTCTCCCGGAGAATCCGAGTAGTTGTAGATGGCAACCGGAATGGAGATGCGATCGCCCTGCGTGAGCGTGACCGGCAGATCGAGATCGACGAAGAAGTCCTGAAAGACCTTAAGGCTCGCGTTGGTAGACCCAAGCGCTCCGTGTCGTGTTGAAGCAATCATCGCCATGCGCCATGTGGTGATGGAATCAGCCAAGGGAATCTCAATGCTGGCTCGGCCGTCGCCGTCCGTAATGATTTCCGGATTAATGTAGAGAGCTTCCGGGAAATACGAACGTACATGAGCAGTGGGCGCGCCCGATTCGTTTTTCAGCAGAACGGCGCTATTGGAAGCTACGCGATCCATTACCCCATTCGCGGATTTGCCTCTGGGCGCGTTGACGACGCCTCCGGCAATGCCGGCATCGCGCGCAGCAGCGACCGTCGCGGTCTCCATTTCCACCATTGGTGCTGCCGCCGTGATCTCGATGGTTTCGGTCACCTCCCCAACTGCCAACGTGCCGGTCACGACCGCGCGATCTCGCGCTCGAAGAGTGATTTTGCTACGGCCCATCCTGAACCCCGGCTCTGACACTCTTACTTCATACTTTCCGGCGGGAAGCCCGGAAAATGAAATTTGCCCGGCGTCGTTCGTCCTGCCAGTTCGTTTGCTCCCGGTGGAAACGTTGCGCAGCTCAACCGTCGCGCCCGGGATCACGGCTCCTGACGGGTCCACGGCAGTCACAACGGTTTCCGCCAAACCGTTGAATGCGCCCCGGTCGTGTTCGATTTCAACTCTGAGTTTGGACCGGGTGTCCGGCGTTTCAGCCGTCCATTTTTGCTGGAAATATAGCCAGCTCATTAGATCATCGGCAGTTTTCAATTCCCGGTCCGGGCCGGCGCTGCGCAGCAGGTAATAACCCTTACCGGCGCCCCAGTTCGTAGATTCAAGAACCAGCCTGTTGCCCCACGGATCAAGAAAGTCCCGGCCACCTGATAGGGCCAGGGCGGCAAACATTCGTACTGGATCTGTGTCTTCCGGGGCATGTTCGAACACCGTGGTAAGTTTCGCTGCCACAGCTCTCGTCTTATCGGCGAATCGCTCCTGGTAGCGACGCGAGTACTCGGCGAACTTCGCCATGGGCAGGTCCTTGCCGACTTCTGTGGTGAATTTGTTCGGTGTTGTGATTTCCATGGCCGAAAACAAGGCCCGCGCCGCGCGGTCTCGCTGGTCCACTTCTGATTTCTCCGGCGGTTCCACGATCTCCGGCATTCCAATGGAGTGAATCTCATACCGTGGCTTCATCACCTCCTGCTCCAGGTAAAAGAACACCTTCGCAAACCCGGGCTGCTTCTCCGCCAGCGCGAACACCGCTTCATCCACCACCTGCAATCCCAGCGCGGCACGCACACCCTCCCCACGTGCGTTGGTCACATGGAAGCGGACGCGCGCATCCTCGCCAGGTTTATAGACGGCCAATTCCGGCGCGGCCTCAATCCTCAGTTCGTCCGCGGGCTGAACAAAGATCATCCGATGATCGCCTATGGGCTGTGCGTTCCTGCCAAACAGGTACACGCTGAAGTCCACCGTCCCCGCCAACTCCGGCCCGGCAATCAACGACAAATCCGCCTGGCCGTTCTTGAGTTCCAGATCGCGGGTGAGCACGGTCTGCCCATCCTTGACCACATCCACATAAGCAGCCCCGCGCGACTTGGTCGAGAAAATCTTCAGGTCAATGCGGTCCCCTGCGCGATAGATGGCGCGTTCGGGACGAAGCAGGATCTGGTCATCACCCTGGCGGGCTTGCAACTCCACGGTGCTGGATGCCTGATTGCCCTCTCGGTCCCGGGCGTCAATCTTGATGCTTGCATTGCTGGATCCTGCGTTGAGCCGGGCGATGGCAACACCGCCGTCATCTGTGGTCAAACGCTGAAACGAATTTCCCGGGCCGCGCACCACTACATCGGTTTTCGCCGCGCTCCCGTCGGGATAGGAGGTCAGGATGAAGACCTGGTTCTCGAGATGCGGAACCAGTGTGCCGCCTTCAGGAACTGCGGTGATCAGCAGTGGTGATTCACTTACCGTAATCGGCTCGCCGCGAGTTTCAACGTGCCCCGCCGAATCCTTCACGGATGCCTCAATCAGCACGCGTGCAGCGCCGTGGCTAAGCGGCCGTCCGGCAAAATACTTTGGCAATGTAAGGTCAAAGCGATATGCCCCGTCCGAATCAGTCTTCCCCTGCGCGGAGGCCGCTTCAAACACCGTCAGATCCATGGCCGAAGCTTTCATTCTGATCTCGGCGCCATCCACCGGTTTACCGAAGAAATAATTGGCCCTCACCGTGCCGGTTACATGGTCGCCGGGCCGGTATCCCCGCTTCTGCTTGCCTCGCTGATCGCTGAATTGCACCGCTACCTTGAACTTCGGCAGCACATACCTGTCGACATTCAGGGCGATCTCCGCGGTATTCGTGGGAGCATCGGGATCACCCATGAATGCGCGCAGATTATACGTTCCCAGGTTCACTTCATCGGCCAGCGCAAACTCAGCCGAGGCTACGCCAAATGCATCTGTTTCCGTGCTCTTCTTGAAGACCTTGTTTCCTCGTGCATCCTCAACTTCAAAGACAAGCTGGTGTCCGGCTGCTGCTTCGTGATCGGAACGGTCCAGCGCCAGCGCTCGCACGTGGATTGTCTGTCCCGGCTGGTAAATTGGTTTTTCCGTGGTGAGGAGAATGGAAACTTTATCTTCCAGACGCACAGGCTGGGTGAATTCGGTTGCGCCGATCTGGGTGTCTACAAGGTATCGAAGCTGGTAATTGCCAACCATGCCGGCCGGAAAACGGAACTGTGGCTGGCTGGTTCCTCGCCGGTCGAGGCGGCCGGTAAACAGCAGGCGCGGTGTCTTACCTTGTTCGAGCAGCTCTATTCTCAGCGTCCCCAAGCCAGCAATGAATTCATCTTTCGCGTCTGTGACGATCACCCGTACTGCCGCCGGCCCGCCGCTCACATACGATTGCTGGCCCAGGATATGAACTACGGGGCGGTGAAGAATCCGCGACACGGATTCTGTTCCCTCGAAACTCGCGTTTTTGTCACCATCATATTGAAAGCGGTAGTGGACACGATTCCACACCAGGTCTTCCATCGGGAGCGGCTTCTGGAGCTTGATCTCGTCCCGCCACCGTGCTTTCCCTTTGCTGAGTTCAATGTGCCGCTCCGTGCGGCCCAGAACTTTATCTTCCGGATCGAGAAGCTCGATGGTCAGCTCTCCCGCGCCGGCTCGCGATGCCTCGTATGGAATATCCACGTGCAGCGAACCACGCGAATAGATTGCCGTGGTGGCATGAACGCCGGCAGATGCCGGGAACGGCTGCAAGAGAATACATAAGAAAAATATTAGGAACGTAGCTAGGAGGGGAATGATGAATCTTGCCGGGCTGCTATGCCATCTCGCATCGTCCATGGTGTCTCCCTGGAGATACTTCTGCGATAGTTACCGCTCGTGTTCACTCCAGAGAACGTGGGTCCAGAGTTGATCTTGCATGGGAAATTTGATGGATTTGTGAATTGTGATTGGTGAAGTGTGATTTGTGATTGGCAGCCTAATTCACAACTCACAAATCACAGATTCACAAATTACAAAAAAAGGAGCACAGTTTCCCATGCTCCTCAATTACTCAATCAGTAACTTAACCAATTACCAAATCTTTTACTCCCCGTTAGTCCCTCTTTCTCTCTGGAAGGGTTGCTCCAGGTATTTGCGCGCCTGGTCGAGCGCGCCCTGGGTGTTGTCACCGGTCTGGATGGCCTGCCGGTATTCGTTGACGGCGCGCGAGCGCTGGCCGGTTATGTCAAAGATCTTGCCCAGCATGATGTGGCTCCAGACCTCGGTCCAGCGAGGGTCGCCGTCGCCGTTGAGCGACTCGCGGTATTCATTGGCCGCCGACTGGTAGTTGCGCTGCAGGTAATAAACTTCGGCTATACGGTAATGCGCAAGCGAGCTGTTCTGGTTTACCTGCAGCGCCTTGTTGTATTCCGTGAGCGCTTCAGACAGGCTGCCCTGCGCCGTCAACTCCTGCCCGCGGCGGATGGCCACGCGCACTTTGAGATCGGGAGAGTTCTTGAGCACCCAATTGTTGGGATCGAGCGTCAGCTTGCGCGGCATGCCGAAGGTTTGAATGGAAAATGGCGATTCGGTTCCCACCACTTCAATCCGCTTCATCTCCGTCTGTCCGTCGGTGTCCACCTTTACTTCCAGCGGCATGCGGAACAGATCCAGGTCCTGTTTGATTTCGCCCGTCACGCGGAAGCCATTCTTCACGCGGTAGATGGTGTATTTCATTTTGAATTCGGGCGCGCCGGTGCCGTTGACCCATTGGGTGAAGAATGAAGTGAGTTTATCGCCGTAGTTCTTTTCCGCCAGGGTCTGGAGGTCATTCACGGTCACAGGCTTGAAGGCAAACTGGGTCATCAGGTCCTTCATGGTCTTGTCATACGCCGCATCGCCAATGACCCAGCGCAGCATGTGGAAGATCATGCCGCCCTTGTCGGTTACCAGGGCCTGGAAATCGGGAGAGAAGGTGTCCAACTTGCCCACGTCAGCCAGCGGCACCGTGTCATACGCCAGCGCGCCCACGGCCATATCGCTGGTGGCCTGCTCAAAAGCGGCTTGCCCGGCACTGTGCTGGACGTAGTCCATTTCTGCGGCGCGCGCGCCACCGTCCATGATCCACCAGTCTTCCTTGGTTGCCGGGCTGACTATACCTCCCCACCACTGGTGAGCAACGGAATCCGCCATCAGGCGGTAGTTGATCTTCTCGCTGATATTGCGCGCGGATATGGCCGCGATTTCCGGAGCCCACCACGTGGGCACCGTGTCATCTGGCAGTTGCACCAGTTTCAGCACTGGCGAAGGCGCGGGACCGTAGAGGGAACTGAAAAATTCGAGCTCCTTGAGTGCTGTATCGCCGTAAATGGGAGCGAATTGATTCTTATCGGCGAGGAAATATACGTGCATGTTGCCGCCGCCAAACACGCTCTCCTTGAATGGCCCGGCAAAGATTGATCCGGGGAAACCGGGTTTCTGCCAACTGAACGACGCCACCGTCATGCCCGGCGGCGCCTCCTTGTCAGTTTTCACGCTGCCGCTGCCGATAATCACAGTGCCGGCCGGAGCGGTGACGTTGATGGTGGCCGTGAAGCGATCAATGCCGTAGTTGGCCACGGGAAACCAGCGGCCGGGATACAGCAGATAGGTCACATCATCGCCGATATATGCCAGCTTCAGGCCTTGCACGGGGCTGTCATCCGCATTGGCCAGCGTGCCTTCATAGTCGAAAGTCAAGGTGTCAGTCGCGCCTTTGGTGAGGCCGTTGGGAAAGGTCAGGCGGACGGCATTGTCCTGCGTGATGCGTTCGGGGGAGAGTGGCTTTCCGTTGCCATCCAGGACTTTGGTGACGCGCAGATCATTATGCAGTTCGAAGCTGGCGAACGTAGAATCTTCGAGCGCCGTGAATTTAACTTTCGCCTGGGCCTTCAAGTGGTGGGTTTTAGGCGTAATCTCGGCGTTGATCTGGTAATCCTCAACCCGGATGCGCGGCCTCTGCGCCAAAGCCGGCAGAACACACAGCAACAAGAAAATGGCGGAAAAGCCAACGTAAGCACGTCGCAGGGGACGTCGTGCAGTATGCATGAAAACTCTCCAGAGATGCTGGCAGTATGAACGTTAGATGTCTATTTTTTCAAAAAAGCTGCTTTTCGGCTAATTTCCAATGCTTTCCCCTATTCGAAAATTCCGACCTTCCCCTGGCGTGTCGTACGGAACCGAGCCACGTAGATGCGAGGTGTCTCACTACTGCTTGGGCGAAGGTGAGGGACCTTCTCCGCTGCAGCCTCGCGGAAGCAGTGGCGTATCTTCAGGTGAGGCGACATCAATGACCAATGATATTGGTATTTCCTTTAGTCAAGTATAATTCGGCCGCGCCGGGACGATGTTGGTGCGAATCCAATCGACCAATCCGGTGTATTGGGTTGGCGTCTAACTCGCAAGACATCCCGGTTATTTTCCGCGTTTAATCCCCTTCAAAATCTCTTCCGCCGCTCGCATCGCGGGCGCCTCCGTCACCGCCAATTTGCGCTTCACCTCGGCCAGCGCTTCCTGCATTTCGCGCCTTGCCGGCCCGTCTGGCAAAATTTTTCTGAGCTCCCCTACTACGGCCTCAGCCGTGAACTCGCTCTGAATCAGCTCGGGAACAATCTTTCTGCCCACAATTAGATTGGGCATGGCGAATGTATCCAGCTTGACCATGCGCCTGCCCAATAACCAGGTGAGGAGAGACAAGCGATACACCACCACAAAAGGAGTGCCGGTGAGCGCGGATTCCACGGTGGCCGTCCCGCTGGCTACCACTGCTGCGCGTGAAAGCATCACCGTGGCCTGCGCGTTTTCCGTCAACTTGATGGCCGTGTATGCCGGGCCGAGCTGATAGCGGACCCACTCTTTATCGAGAGTCGAGGCCACAGGGAGCAGATACTCGAAACCATTTTCGGTTTTTTTGAGCAATTCCACCGCGTCCAGCAGGATGGGTAGGTTCAAGCGCAATTCCTTGCGGCGGCTGCCCGGCAGGATGGCGATCCATTGATTGCCGGGATCGAGCTTGTACTTTGCCGCAAATTCCTCTCGCGAAACCTGCGGCAGCGGCAAAGATGCCAGGGGGTGCCCGACATAGCAAACGTCCACGCCGTGACTGCGGTAAAACTCCTGTTCAAAAGGAAAGATGACAATCATCTTCCGGACATATTTCTTGATCTGCTCCACCCGGCCGGTCCGCCATGCCCAGAGCTGCGGACTGACAAAGTAAAAGACGGGGATGCCCAGGCTGTGCAGTTCGCGGGCGAGCCGCAGATTGAAATCAGGGAAATCAATCAAGACGGCGGCATCAGGGCGGCGGCGCGCAGCTTCCGCCAGCAGGTGCTTGAAGCGGCGCCGGATCGCCGGCAGATGGGTGATAACCTCGGTCAGGCCGACGACGGCAACTTCATTGGCATGGACCTGAACATCGAAGCCGGCCGCAAGCATTTTTTCTCCGCCCATGCCGAAGAATTCCGAACCCGGCGCAAGCTGGGACAGAGCGGCAATCAGATGTGCGCCATAGTTGTCTCCGGAAGCTTCGCCGGCCGAGAGCAGAAATTTCATGCTCAATGATTATTGCATTGCAGGCACTATTGCTCAGACAACACTGGAGAGAGTTTTCGCAATCTGTAAATGTGAGTGAGAGAACGACTGGAAATGTGGGAGCGAAATGGCGGATTCTGTCCCGGCGGAGTTGACAATCAAAAAAGTGGCGGCGACGCTTCGTTGCGACGGCACGCAAGCGGCTCATGCGGCAACGGGGCGCGATGTTTTGCCGCGTTTGGCCAGCAGACCATCCTTGCTGTAACTGCGCTCTTATTCATCTTCAGCCTGCTGACAGGGTGCGGAGGAACGCCCCGCTCCGGTGTTCTTTTCTATGGCGACTCCATCTTCGGCAAATGGGACCTGCAGGCATTTTTCCCCGGCCAGGATGTTATTAACGGCGGACATTTCGGCAAGCGCAGTGATGAATTGCTGGCCGCACTGCCCGATGCACTATCAGGGAAGAACGTGTGCAGCGGGTTCGATGGCGCGCCAGGGATCGCGGCAACTCTCAATTGCCGGCCTATTCCGCCGCCGGCCACGATTGTGATATTCGCGGGATGGAACAATATGTTTCAGGGCTACACGGTGGATGCGCGTCCTGACGTGATCAAGATGGTGGGGCTTGCGCGCAAGGCGGGTCTGAGGGTTCTTATTTGCACAGTGTACCGTTTTGACCCCGCCCACCCTGCGCGGTGGATGGTCCCCACTGGCAACGCCCCGGTTAGCTTTTACGATCAGTGGCGAAACCCACTGAACGATATGATCAGAAGCATCCAAGGACCAGGCATAGCGGTGGTTGATCTCTCCAGGCTGTTCGAGAACGAATCGGGATACACAGTTGATGGCGTGCATCCGAACGCCACAGGGTACGCGCAGATGCACGATGCCATTGCTCCCCTGCTGAATTGAACTCCGCAACAACTTCAGAATCCGCGTGATTTTCGCAAACGATCTCAGCCGCAAGGGCCGTTCGTTCCCCGGGTGCGGAGATGCGACTGTATACTGGATTTTCTACTACGTAATCATGGAGGCTGAATGTCTAAGCTGCTGAGACGGTCAGCAACCGCCATTATCTTCACGTTGTGCTTGTATCCTTTCAACCTGTCGGTTGCGCAAACGTCCGTTCGTCACCATGCCCAGGCCGCAACGGCGCAAAACAAGTCTCCGCTGGATGATGCTATCCACGTCCTGTTTTCCGGCAAGACCTTCAGCCAGACGGCGGTCTCGCCCGACGGCAAACGGGTGGCCTGGGTGGAAAACGTTGCGCCCGGAAAGAGCGCAATTTACGTTGGCGATGTAAGCGGCGCAGGCAGGCCGCATCGCATTACCGCGGGACGGCCCTCGGCTTTCCATGATGAAGATTCCGTTGCCTGGTCGCCGGACAGCAAAGAGCTGGCATTTCTCTCTGATGCCGTGACGCCCGGTCAGCAGCAGCTCTATGTGGTGCGCGAAACGGGCGGGCACGCGCGCAAGCTGACCAGCGTGAAAGGGAACCTGGCGTCGCCGGGATGGTCGCACGACGGAAAAACCCTCGCCCTGCTCTTCATTGAGAACGCGGAGCGCGCCGCCGGACCGCTGGCTGCGGAGGTACAGCAGACCGGGGTGATCAAGGAAGCTGCCACGGAGCAGCGGCTTGCGGTGATTCCCGCTGCGGGTGGAAAGCTGGAACAGATTTCGCCGGCGGATATGTACGTATACGAGTATGACTGGTCGCCGGATGGCAAGAGTTTCGTCACCACCGCCGCGCACGGCAACGGCGACGATAACTGGTACATCGCGCAGATTTACACTCTGCCCGTAGCGGGCGGAGGAATGAAGTCAATCTATAAGCCCACTCTGCAGGTGGCCAAGCCGGCGTGGTCGCCGGACGGAAAATCGGTGGCTTTCATTTCCGGACTGATGAGCGATGAAGGCTCGACCGGCGGAGATATTTTTGTGGTTCCCGCCGAGGGCGGCGAAGCTCGCAACATTACTGCTGATATGAAGGCTTCCGCCAGTTGGCTCACATGGTCGCCCGACGGGCAGAAGATTCTGTTCGGCGAAGATGTGGATGGTGAGAGCGGATTCGCCACGGTCGAAGCAGGCACAGAAAAGGTCGAGACGCTGTGGCATGGTCCGGAACAGGTGACCGCGGGTACATGGGGCACATCGATTTCCGTAGCTGCGGACGGCAAGACTTCAGCCCTGCTGCGGGCGTCTCTGCAGGCGCCGCCCGAAGTCTGGGCCGGGCCGATTGGTGGCTGGACCCAGGTCACGCATGTCAATGCTGCGCTCAAACCGGCATGGGGACAGGCAAAAAGCATTCACTGGACGAACGAAGGCTTTAACTTGCAGGGCTGGCTGCTGTATCCAAGGGATTTCGATCCGACAAAAAAGTATCCCATGGTGGTGGAGGTTCACGGCGGTCCGGGGGCGATGGTGCATTCTTCGTGGCCGGGGCCGGGCAGCTTTGGAGTCCCGCTCTCGGCTGTCGGTTATTTCGTGTTCTTTCCCAATCCACGGGGGAGCTTTGGGGAGGGTGAGACGTTTACGCGCGCCAACGTGAAGGATTTCGGCTATGGGGATTTTCGCGACATCCTTGCCGGCGTGGACCAGGTGCTGAAGGAAGCGCCCGTGGATGAGCATCACCTCGGGATTACGGGATGGAGTTATGGCGGCTACATGACCATGTGGGCGGTCACGCAGACAGATCGTTTTGCCGCCGCTGTGGCCGGGGCCGGCATTGCCAATTACCAGAGCTACTACGGAGAAAACCAGATTGATAAGTGGATGATCCCGTTCTTTGGAGCGTCTGTGTATGACGATCCCCAGGTCTATGCCAAGAGCTCTCCCATTACATTCATCAAGCGCGCCAAGACGCCGACGCTAGTGCTGGTGGGCGATAGTGATGGCGAATGTCCTCCTCCGCAGTCCTACGAATTCTGGCACGCTCTGAAGACGCTGGGGACAAAAACGGAACTGGTGGTGTATGCGCACGAAGGGCACGGCTTTTCCAATCCTGCGCACCTGCGTGACAGAATTCAGCGCGTGGCCGCATGGTTCGATGAATATCTTAAGTAATTCTGCTGACCCAAGCTGCAGGATTACGGTGTTCGTGTCATAGACGCTCCCGCTTTGCCTGCGTATGCTCAAGGAAAGATCTTCCAGAAAAACAGAGGAGATTGTTTATGCCCGCGGCTCGGCGCAGCATTTGGATATTACTCGTCAATGGCGATCCCACCGTACAGCAACTGCGCGCCCTGATGCTGCGAATGCAAGGCTTTCGGGTGGATACGGCAGGCAGCCTGGAGGATGCTCGGACGAAGATGGCGGAGCGCCGTTACAAGCTGGTGATTGTGGACGTGGGCCATTTCGCCGATGACGGGCTTGATTTCTGCGAGGAAATTAAAGGCAGAGATCCCCATCAGAAATTCCTCATCCATGCGGAAGACAGGGTCTTCCCGGTGAAAAGCGAGTGCCCTGATGAAGTCGTTCCCAAACAGGAAGGTCCGCTCACGTTCGTGAAAGCGGTGGAACGTTTGTTACAGGTGGCATAGCGCTCAGCCGCGCGTTCCTCCGGGTTTCCAGGCATTCAGGAAGTCGATTACATCCTCTTCAGTCCGCAAGTGCGCTTTTTCAAATTCAGTGGTGGAAGACAGAAATTTGCCGGACGAACTGAGCACGGCAATCGACGGTATGCCTTTTTTAAGATCAATGTGGTATTTCTTCGCGAGGTCCAGGTTTTTGTCGTACTGCCCCACGTTTACGTGCACCACCAGAAAATTGTCGCGCAATAGTGGCTGAATCCGCGGCTGATGGAATCCCCGGTCAAGTATGTAACAGTCGCTGCACCAACTGGCTCCAAAGACAAGCAGAATTCGCTTGTGCTGCCTTTCAGCCGAGGCAACCGCCTGCTGGATCTCGCGGACCGGGTTTGCATCGGCCCGGTACAGGTTGGGATTGAGAACAGTCGGCTTCTGCAGGGGAACCTTTTTCCACTGCGCCTGGGCTGATGCGCCCACAAGAAGCAATGCAAGCAGCACGATTCCGGTACGATTCGCCATACTCCCCAGAGTGTACATGACCCCCGATGAGCATTGCGGCTGAGACGGAACTCTGGGCTGCATTTACAATATCTCTTACGCTCACCTCATGAGTCCACACAACACCAGCTTTTTTGTGCGCCATTTCGGCCTGCGCGGGGTCGCTCTGTTTGAGGCGTTAAAAGGAGGCCTGGCTGTCGCCGGAGCCATCTGGGTGACTACGCTTCGCCACAAGGACCTGCTGGAAGTTGCGGAACACATGCTCAGGACAGTCCACGTTGCACCAGACCGGCACATTGCCCGGGCTTTCATGCACTTTGCCGAAAAGATCAACGGCCGGGACCTCCGCATAGTGGTCGTTCTGGTACTGATCTATGCGGCAATCCGCTTTACTGAAGCGACGGGCCTGTGGCTGGAGAAGGAATGGGCCGAATGGTTCGCGCTGGTTTCCGGCGGAGTGTACATTCCTTATGAGATTGCCGAGGTGGTGCGCCACCACAACAGGACCACATGGGCGATTTTGATCGTTAATATCCTGATCGTGATCTACATGGCGTGGCTGCTGTTTGACTCCTATAAGACACGAAGAGTCGCCCGCCGCCAGGGAGTGCCCGCGGATTAAGTGCTGGGAAAGCGGGATTGCGAGCGCAGCCTATTTTGATTCGTAAACTGTCTTTCCGCCCAACACCGTCCTTAGCACTTTCGTCTTTAGAATCTCCGGCGGAGCCACTTTGGTGATATCGCGGTCCAAGACCACAAAATCAGCCAGCATGCCCCGATCTAGTACGCCTTTTTCGTTTTCCGCAAACTCTGCATAAGCCGCGCCCGTCGTGTAGGCGGCGAGTGCCTGATGGATGTTCAGTTTCTGGTCAGGAAAATACTCTTTGGTTCCGGCCTCATTTTTGCGCGTGACGGCGCAGTACACGCCACGAAAAGGCGTAATCGGCTCGACCGGGTAGTCGGTCCCAAAGGCCAGCGGCACGCCTTCATCAAGGAACTTTTTCCAGGCGTAGGAGTTCGCTGCCCGCTCCGGGCCAAGATGCGCTTCCGCCCAGTTCATGTCAGTAAGGAGATGGTTGGGCTGCATGGAAGCTATCACCCCCAGCTGTTTAAATTTGATGAAATCTTCGGGCGCCACCACTTGGGCGTGCTCCACCCGGAAACGGAAATCACGTTTGTGGCTGTTCTTTTCGGCAGCGGCGAATGCATCGAGGGCCATCCTCACTGCTCGGTCGCCAATCGCGTGGAATCCAAGTTGAAAGCCGGCCTTGGACCGCTCAATGGCCATCTTGTTTAGCTTGTCCTGCTCATAGCGCGGGATGCCCGAGTTCTTCGGGTCGTCACTGTAAGGCGCGAGCATGGCTGCTGTGCGAGACCCGAGCGAACCATCCATGAATGCCTTGAGCATGCTCGTGTGCAGCATGGGATCGGAGGCGGAATGATGCGAGCGCATCTTTTTGAGCGTTGCCAGAGGGAGGTCAAACGGCAGCCATTCGGCAATGCGTATGGGCAGCTTGCCTTCCTTCTCCATTTGCTCATAGACGAGGAAATCGTCCCAGGTAGAAAAGTCCTGCACGGAGGTGATGCCGGACCTGATTGCGTCATCAATCGCCAGCTCTAATGCCTTGCGCCGCTGCGGCGGCGAGGGTGGCGGAATTTTACTTTGGACCAGGCCCATGGCGGTCTCGCGCAAAATTCCCGTTGGCTCGCCTTTTTCGTCACGATCGATCTTGCCTCCCTGCGGGTCCGGTGTTTGCGCCGTGATGCCTGCTGCTTTGAGAGCCGCCGTATTCGCTACGGCAATGTGCCCGTCCACGCGGGTGAAAATGGCGGGATGATCTCCGGTAACTGAGTCGATATCCTGGCGGGTAGGCGTGGTCTGCGAAGCCCAAAGTGTGTGGTCCCAGCCTTCGCCTTTGATCCACTCGCCTGGCGCGGTGGCTTTTCCCCGCGCCGCAATACGCTGCTTCATCTCATCGAGAGACTTTGACC
Source organism: Candidatus Angelobacter sp. (assembly GCA_035712465.1). Lineage (GTDB taxonomy): Bacteria > Acidobacteriota > Terriglobia > Terriglobales > Acidobacteriaceae > Angelobacter. The sequence goes on along the minus strand of DASTAS010000031.1, from coordinate 24,917 downwards.
CGACCAGATCCACGTTCAGCTTTTCTGATCCGGCGCTGAAAAGGTGCACGTGGGCATCGTTGAATCCGGGCATCACGAAATTGCCGCCCAAGTCGATGATCCGCGTCTTCTTACCTTTAAATTTTAGAGCCAGTTCATTCGACCCGGCGTAAATAATTCTTCCATCAGAAACAGCCAGGGCCTGCACGTGCACGTGGGGCACCTTGACCGATTCAGGGAATGAGGATTCATGACCGGGAAAGGACGCAGTTGGGCAGGTGTGCGGCATACTTGTTGACGACGCGCACATGGCGGTTCCCGTGTAGATATCGCCGTTGATGAAAATTATGTCTGCTTGTTTTTGATTTTTTGCGGCTGCGATGGTTGTCATTGTGAGTCCGAAGAACAGCACAAAGAAAATTTTCATTCATGCACTCCGGCAAGAGCCAATAAGATGAGAAGGATTCGCTTCAATCCTAAATCGCGGTTGGTGCAATCGTACCACTCGCGCATGGTGTGTGCGCCACCGCCATCGCCGCCGGCGCCGATAGTGGTAGCTTCTTTGCCCAGCGAAAGCGGCACATTGGCGTCTGTGGAGGCGAGACGCGGGATGGACTGGATGCGCAAATGCGCGTCCACGGCTCGCACCACTTTCAGGATGCGCGCGTCGGCTGCGAGTTCCGCCGCCGGCCGGTCGCCGATGGGCTCAATTGCGAACCGCGCTTTCGGCTCGCTGCCTCGGGGAGCCACGGTCCGCTCGCTCCAGGCTTCGTGGACGCATTCGCGCAGGCGCTCTTCCAACCGCTGCAATTCCTCTTTGGATGCCGAGCGCAAATCCACGCGCGCGGCGGCTGATTCAGGAATGGAATTGACTGAAGTGCCGCCCTGGACCACGCCGACGTTATAGGTGGTGCGCGGTGACTCCGGCACTCCGCCTTCGCTGAAACGGGAAAGGGCGCGCGCCAGCAAAATGATCGGGTTTGGCGCGCCGAAGTCGCTCCAGGAGTGACCTCCCGGCCCGCGAAAGGAGATTTCGAAGCGCCGGCTGCCCAGCGCTTGCGTGACATAGGTGTCCGTGCCCGCGCCGTCGATGACCACAAGAGACTGCATGGCATTTTTCCACGGCTGAGTGGCAAAGATGTGACGCATGCCACGCAGATTGCCTTCTCCTTCCTCGCCAACATTGCCGATAAATGCCACATTCATGGCGAGTCGCAATTGCGATCGTTTCAGCGCCGAGGCAATGGCAAGAATTGCGGTCACGCCTGCGGCATTGTCGCTGATCCCCGGCCCGAACAGCCGGTTGCCTTCCTCGCGCGTTTCCAGGCGCGTGCCGATGGGAAAAACCGTGTCCAAATGTGCGCTCACTCCCAGAAACGAGGCCCGCTGATCTGACGGCAGCAGTCCAAAAACATTGCCCAGTTCGTCCGCGTGCACATGCTCAAGCCCGATTGATCTGAATCTCTCCTGTAGCCAAAGACTGCGCGCCGCCTCGCCGAATGGAGGCGAGGGAATTTCTGTGAGTTCGCGCTGCCAGCGCCGGAACTCCATTTCCTGGTTATGAAGATAGAGAAATGCTGAATGAACCGCCCGCATCTCGGCAAGCCGCGCAATTTCCTGAGCCGGAAAGCTGGTGGAATCAGTGGCTGGCGACCGGGTGGGCATGAGGTAGACCGACATCCATACTACAACGCCGGATAGGACAATGTTCCGCACAAAACTTGGGCGACCGAGCGCACAAGAAAAAGCGGCCCGCAACTCAAGCGGACCGCCTGTATTCTACAATCGGCGATTTATTTGGGGTTGCTGGCGCCGGCGCTGCTGGCTGCGGCCTTCTTGTGCTTCTTGGCCTGCTTTTTCGTCTTGTGAGTGGTGTGCTTCTTGTGTGCTGCCGGCGCGCTTGAACTGCTTGGACTTGTTGAACTGCCGCCAGCCTGTGCGACTGCCATCGCGCCGGTAAACGCGATTGCGCACACAAGTGTGAGTAGCTTCTTCATGGTGATCTCCTTCGAATGGGAAATTACGAAAAAGGGTCTACTGCTCTCCTGCGGCATAGTGTCTCATAGGCCGCCATGAAAACAGAAAAAAGAAAGCGGCCCTCGCCAGGGCCGCGGAAGCGAAACAATTTCCAGGAAATTACTTCGAAGTGTCGGCAGCCGGAGCTTTCTTGTTCTTCTTGGCTGTCTTGTGATGCATCTTCTTCGTGCTCTTCTTTTTGGTTTTTGTGGTTTTGGTGGTTTTGGTCGTTGTCGTTGGCGTGGTCGACTGAGGTACTGGCTGAGCCACGGCCAAAGCGCCACCAATTACCAGGGTGCAAAGTACTGCGAATAGCTTCTTCATGCATTCTCCTTTAAGAGGAAGATTCAGAGTGTTGCTATTCGAAACCCAAGACCGTGGAAATAGTTGCGCCTGACCGCCCAAGATGTCTACCTGCGTGCTGACGCTTGCGAGCAACAGGCCATGATTTCTTCTTCGCTAAGACAGCGGTCTGAAGATTTGGCGCGCTGGAAAATTCTTTCCACCACGTCCTCCGGGGCAGAAATGCCCCTGCTCTCCAACCAGAAGAGCACATTGGACTTACCGCTCATCGGCCCAATATCGATGGCCTGCTCCAAGCCGAAGTAGTGCGCGGGAACGCCGGAATAAACACTATTTGCGAGTTCTGTGTCGCGCTTCTTGAACGCTTTGATCACGGCGGCGGCATGAACCCCGGTAGCGGTGCGGAACGCGTCATCGCCCAGCACTGGATAATTGCGGGGGATGGGAACACCGGTGGCGTGGGACACAATCTGACAATACTCTTTCAAGCTGGTCAGATCCTGCTCCGCCCAGGGTTTTATTCCCATCAGCTTAAGATTAACCAGCATCTGGTCCATCTGGGTATTGCCGACGCGCTCGCCTATTCCCAGCGCTGTGCCATGGACGCAATCAGCGCCTGCGGCCAGCGCAGCCAGAGAGTTGGCCACGGCCAGTCCGCGATCTGAATGCCCGTGCCAGTCTACCCGTATTCGTGCCCCGGAAGGTTTCACGACCTCATCGAGTATGAAGCGGATCAGCGCCTGGACGCCGCTCGGGGTTGCATGCCCGACCGTGTCGCAGACGACAATGGCCGTGGCCCCGCAATTGATAGCTGTGCTGTAAAGCCGCTTTACTGTCTCGGGATCGCAACGCGAGGTGTCTTCTGTAACGTACATCACGTCCAGCCCCAGAGACCGGCTATACTTGACCGCTTTTTCCGTGGTGGTGACCAGAAAATCATCCGTCCAGCCTTCCGTGTACCTGCGGATCGGGCTGGAACCGATGAAGCAGGCTACCGCGATTCCGATGCCGACCTTCTGCGAAATTTCGGCGATGGGCCGGATGTCATTCTCATGGGTGCGGGCGGCGCAATTCGGCCGAATGTTCATGCGGCAGTCGGCGATCTCGCGCGCCAGGCGCTCAACGTCGGCGACGGCGCGTGGTCCCGCGCCGGGCAAGCCGATATCAAGGCTGTTGATGCCCAGTTTTTCCATGAGATGGAGAATCTTCAGCTTTTGATCAATCGCCGGGTCCTTGACCGAGGGACACTGCAAACCATCGCGCAGCGTTTCGTCGTTGAGCAGGACGCGCCTGGGCGGGTTGAATTGAGCTCCGGGAACGGAATTCCAGTCGTAGATCAGATCTGAATGTTTCAGCACAGCTTTATAAGCTCCAAAGGCTTCCCAAACCGATTTTACTCTACAAGGGCTTGCGCTGAAGATAGGATTGTATGCTTTTCGCCGCGCCGTGCATGCGCTTTATTAAATTTTTGCTGAACAACAGCTCAACGAATCCGTTCATCTGCTGCTGAAAGCCCGGACCATATCCGTACCACCACAATTTTTTCATTCCAGGCAGGCGATCAGAATCCACGTACTTCGGCCAGACCATCTCTTCCAGGCCAAACAGCCCGTGGGTGCGTCCGATGCCGCTGGCCTTAACTCCACCGTGGGGAGCTTCACTGATGCCGAAGCAGGCGACTACGTCGTTCACCATAACTGTCCCGGCGTGAATGCGTCTTGCGACTGCCTGCCCGCGTTTTTTGTTTCGTGTCCACACGCTGGCGGCAAGCCCGAACTCGGAGTCATTGGCCAGCGCCATGGCTTCATCTTCCGTGCTGAAGCTTTGTACCGGCAGCACCGGGCCAAAGGTCTCTTCCCGCATCAGATCCATTTCATGGCTAACGTTGGCCAGGATTGTGGGCTCGAAAAAATTTGGCCCGAGCTGCGCAGCAGGCTTGCCTCCAGCGAGCAATATTGCGCCCCGCGCCACGGCATCCCGGATGTGCCGTTGCACGGTTTGCAACTGCCGCTGATGAATCATCGGCCCGATATCACTGCCGCCATTGCTGCCGGGGCCCTGTTTTAACTTCGCTGTCTTGGCAACGCAGGCATCGAGAAATTGTTGGTAGATGGATTCATGCACGTAGCAGCGTTCCACGGAAAGGCACGTCTGCCCGGAATTCATAAATGCGCCCCAGACCGCCGCGCTCGAAGCAACGTTTACGTCCGCATCTTCGAGCACGATCATCGGGTCTTTGCCGCCGAGCTCAAGCACCACGGGCAGCAGGCGCGCCGCCGCGGCCTGAGCCACTTTTTTCCCGGTCGCCACGCTTCCGGTGAACACCATCTTGCCGATGTTTGCCTGCAGCAGAGCGCTTCCCGCCGCGCCTTCGCCGGTGACCACTTGCATAAGATCATGATGCAGTCCGGCTTCGCGCAGCAGCCGCTGCAACTCGAGCGATGAAAACGGAGTAAATTCTGAAGGTTTCAGCACCACTGCGTTTCCCAGGACCAGCGCAGTGAGCGTCTGTACCGCGGGCAGGCTGAAGGGATAATTCCATGGACTGATGATGCCGATCACGCCATAAGGCTCGCGCAGCAGCGTGCCTTTCTTAAGCTTCATCACCGGATTGGAGTGAAGCACGGGCTTGGGCCGCAGGAATTCCGCCGCATGATTCAGCAGGAATTGCGCCGCGTCGAGAACCACCAGGATTTCTGTTGACAGCGCTTCGGCCAGCGGCTTACCCGCTTCACGGGTGATCACCGCAGCGACGGATTCTTTCTGCTCGCACAAAAGCTGCTGGAACCGCCGAATCAGCTTCAGCCGATTGCTTACGTCTGTGGTTGCCCAGCGTTCCTGGGCCGTGCGCGCGCGGTCTACTGCGACTGAAATCTCCTGAGCAGAAAAGATAGGCGCGATGCCCACCGTTTCCTGAGTGGCGGGATTCCTTACCTCGATTGCAGCCTGTGCGCTCTCTGCCTGCATTACGCTCATCCGGTTTCCGTCAGTATTCTACGCTTACCAGGTACAGGCCTGATGCCGGCGCTGTGGGCCCTGCGGCCGAGCGGCTGCGGGCTTGCAGAATACGCCGCAGATCGTCACTCGTCAGGCTGCCTTTTCCGATCATAAGAAATGTCCCTACCAGATTGCGCACCATGTGGTGGAGGAATCCGTTACCGCGGACTGTGTAAATCAGCTCGGGGCCGTCGCGTTTCCACTGCGATGAATAAATGATGCGAACGTTCGAGAACTCGGCATGCTCCCGATTTCTCTCCGGATCGAAGGCGGCAAAGGAGGTGAAGTCATGCTCGCCTTGGACTTCGGCGGCGCTTGCCTCTATCGCATCCTCATCGAGCGGATAGGGATGGTGATAAACGTAGCGGGAAAGAAAGGGCGGGCAAATTTCGTCGCGATAGATGCGATAGCGGTAGGTCTTTGCCTGTGCCGATTTGCGCGCATGAAAATCCGGCGCTGCCTCTTCCACGCTCAGCACGCGAATGGATTCCGGCAGAACGTGATTCATTGCGGTGCGCAGGTTGCCAGCCGGAATAGGCGATGAGATCTGGACGGTCGCTACCTGGGCGAGCGCATGAACTCCAGCGTCTGTCCGGCCCGAGCCCTGAGGCAGTGTCGTTTCGCCACACAAGTGTTCGATAGCGGACAGTAGCGTGCCTTGAATGGTGGCGCGGTCGGGCTGTACCTGCCATCCGGCAAAATCGTGGCCATCATACGCCAGTGTGAGTTTCAGGTTGCGTATCATCTTGCGTGTCATTTGCGCAACAAAACACTTTTTAACGCCCGCGGGCGCTGTCGAGCCGATATACTATCCGGTTTCCGCCGCTCACAACTTTTTTCTCGCGCTGGAACTGTGATTGGGCTTTCTTCGTATTTTCAAGTTGACGGAATCCAGGGAAGCTCAGTCTCTATAAATTACGACAACAGCAGTTGCAAGTCTGGGAGAAGAAGAATGTCCGTGGTTTTAATTCGTAATGGTTTTGCAAGAACAATGATCGCTCTGGTGTGCCTGTGGAGTTTCACTGCAATCGCACAGCAGGCAAGCAGCACGCCGGCAGGGCAGCAGCCGAGTGCCGCGCCGACGCCGGCCACAACCCAGCAGCAAACGGCCGGACCGGAACCGGTGGTCAACGCGCCGCAGCCGCAAGCGCTTCCCAAGCCGACCGGCTTTGATTACTCCAAGCCGGCGCCGCTTCTGCCCAACCCGTTCGCCCGCTATATGATGCGCGATGTGCCGCAGCCGTCATTCACGAACGCGCCCCGGCTTGAAGACCTCATCAAGAACGGCAAGCTGATGCTGTCCATGGACGATGCCATTGCCATCGCTGTTTCAGACAATCTTGACATCGCGGTGGCGCGTTACAATCTGCCCATCGCGGATACAGACATCCTCCGCGCCAAGTCGGGCGGCGTGCCCCTGGGCGTGAATGCGGGAGTAGTCTCCAATACACCGGGTGGAGGCGTCGGTGGCATCGGATCAGGTGTGACCGGAACCGGGGCCGGAGGCACAACGGCGGGAGCAGGCGGAGCTGGCGCGGGCGCAAGCGGCATCGTCGGCTCTACCAGCGGCGGCGGACCTCAGCCGGACAATTTCGATCCTGTGCTGGGCGCAACTTTCCAGATCAACCACGCTACCTCGCCCCAGACGACAAACTTCATTACCGGAACAAATGTTCTCACTCAAAATCAGGGAACCGTGAACTTCAACTATTCTCAGGGTTTTTCACCAGGGACACTCCTGACGGTGACCATGGACAATTCGCGTACCACGTCCAACAACCTGCGTTCGAGTGTGAACCCGTCGCTTGGTTCCAACTTTACTGTCCAAGTGCGCCAGCACCTGCTCCAGGGCTTTGGTCCCAGCCTGAATACGCGTTTCATCCGACAGGCAAAAAACAATAAAGTGATTTCCGAAGAAGGGTTTCGTAATCAGGTCATCTCCACGGTCAGCCAGATTGAAAATATCTATTGGAATCTGGTCAATGCCTATCAGGACGTGAAGGTAAAGGAGCGTTCGCTCGCGCTGGCGCAAAAAACACTTGGTGACAACCAGAAGCAGGTGCAGATCGGGACTCTGGCTCCCCTTGACGTGGTACGCGCGGAAAGCAGCGTGGCCTCCGCGCAACAGGACCTGATTGTCTCGCAGACGACTCTGCAACTCCAAGAGTTAACCATGAAGAATGCGCTGACGCGGGACCTGCCGGCGAATTCCTCACTCATGCAGGCTGAAGTGGTCCCCACGGATATGGTGCAGATCCCTGCACAGGAGAACTTGCCGCCGGTGGAAGACATGATTAAACAGGCGCTCCAAGCCCGCCCCGATTACATCCAGCAGCAGATTACGTTGAAGAATAACCAAATCAGCCTTCAGGGTGCAAAAAATGGATTGCTGCCAACCGTCGACTTGGTTGGGTTTTATGGGGCGACATCAATCGCAGGTAATCAAAATCCCGCAAATACGTGCGCACCTGGACAGAGCCCGAATACAGGATGTCTCCTGCCCGGCTCCATACCGTCTACAGGATTTGGCGACGCCTTCAGCAACTTGTTCAACTCCTCCGGTCCTAACAAGGGCGTGGCTATCAACGTGCAAGTTCCCCTCGGCAACCGGTCTGCCCAAGCTGAGGCGGTTCGATCACAACTTGAATACCGGCAGTCTGAGTTGGCGCTGAAATCATTTCAGAACCAGATCGCCATCACGGTGCGCAATGACGCATTCGCCGTAGAGCAAAACCGGGCTCGTGTAGCGGCGGCGCAAAAAGCTCGCGAGCTCGCGGCCGAGACGCTCGATGCCGAGCAGAAGAAATATAACCTGGGTGCGTCAACCTACCTGAACGTGCTCTCCGACGAGCGTGACCTGGCTCAAGCTGAATCCAACCTGGTAACAGCGATGACCAATTACGCCAACTCCCGCGTCCTACTTGACAAGGACACCGCTCAGACGCTGGAGCGCAATAATATCAAGCTGGACGAAGCCGTTACCGGCCAGGTTCGCACACAGCCCAACGTGCCCGGGACCGCGCCCAATCCGACAGCCCTGCAGGAGACAAACACTCCTGCCAACCAGAACCAACAACAACCACCGCAGCAGCAACCACCGCAATAAAGCGTTTGCTGATTTAGAATCACGAGCCCGGCAGTTTGCGGCCGGGCTTTACTCTTGCGGTCAGCAGAGATCAACCTCTGAAATTTTGCTAGACCAACCGTCGTCCTACCGCAGGCGCAATCATACGCAACTGTCCCATCAGTTCCGCGAACTGTTCGGGATAGAGGGACTGCGCGCCGTCAGAGAGCGCTTTGTCCGGGCAATTGTGGACTTCGATCAGCAGGCCGTCCGCGCCGGCGGCAATGGCCGCACGTCCCATGGGAGCGACTTTATCGCGGCGTCCGGTGCCGTGTGAGGGATCAGCGAGAATCGGAAGATGCGAGAGCTTTTTCACAATGGGGATGGCGGAAATGTCAAGCGTATTGCGGGTGTATGTCTCAAAGGTGCGGATGCCGCGCTCGCACAGGATCACTTCATAGTTTCCGCCGGCCAGCAGATATTCGGCCGAGAGCAGCAATTCTTCAATGGTCGCGGCGATGCCCCGCTTCAGCAGAACCGGCTTGCGCACCTTGCCCAATTCGCGCAGCAGGTTGAAGTTCTGCATATTGCGCGCGCCCACCTGCAGCAGGTCCACATAGGGAAGCATGAGCGGAATCTGCGAAATTTCCATGACCTCGGTGACCACGAGCATCTTGAATTTGTCACCGGCTTCGCGCAGCAGCTTGAGCGCTTCTTCGCCCAGGCCCTGAAAGCTGTAAGGCGAGGTGCGGGGCTTGAACGCGCCACCGCGCAAAAATTTTGCCCCCGAACGCGACACGGCTTCCGCCACTGCAAACAACTGCTCTCTTGATTCCACAGAGCAGGGGCCGGCCATGATCATGACTTCATCCGCGCCCACGGCCACTCCATTGGGAAAGCGCACTACCGTACCTTCAGGACGGAATGTTTTGGCCACCAGCTTGTATGGCGAACTGATGCGGTGGACTTCGCCCACACCGGGCAGCACCTCCACATCGCGGATATCAAATTCGCGCCGCGCTCCCACCGCTCCCAGCACTGTCTGCCGCGCACCCGTGGAGCGATGCACTTCAAAACCCATGTCAACCAGGCGCTCAATTACGTTCTGCACCTGTTCTTCCGTTGCTGTCTCCTGCATGGCTACAATCATCTTTAGTCAACCCGAATCCCTGCTGCCCACCACACAAACCTGCCGCTCATGGCAAACCTCACAAGTGGGCAGGCTGTGACTTCCCGATCACGGCGATGTCGGCGATCCTCCTCAGTCATTTACTTCCACATCAAATTCCGTCTTTCCGCCGGCGTCCTTCTGCTTCGGCACGATCTCCTCTTTCTGGATGTTCCGCATCACGTCGATGATCCGCTCATACACCTTCTGAAGCTCGCTATCGGGCAATGGTCCGCCGTTATGTTTGCGCACGTTCTCAAAGATAATCTTCTCGCGATTGGGTTCGTAAATCGGCATGTCAGTATTGCGCTTGAGTTTGCCGATTTCCTGGGCGGCACGCGCGCGCTCATTCAGAATCTCCACCAGGTGGCGGTCAAGGTCGTCAATTTTCCTGCGCCAATCGGCTATATCCATGGTCTCGGCCCTTCTAAACAACAGCTTATCTGTGGCTGCAAAACCTAATAAAGTTAACGATTGAATAGGATAACTTAAATAAGTTAAACAATGGAAGCGGCCGATTGGAATCCTTTGAGCTTTCCAATCAGTTCCGCGACGGCCTCTGCTTCTTGTCCGGGATGCTGCTCAACTGCCTGGACAATCGCGCTGCCTACTGCCGCGGCATCGGCGAATGCTCCCACCTGGGAAAACTGCTCGTGGTTGGAAATGCCGAAACCCACCGCCACGGGAAGCGTGGTGAACTTGCGGATGCGCTTTACCAGTTGCGCGGCATCGCCGGCCAGTTGATCGCGCGTTCCCGTGACTCCGGTTCGCGATACCGCATAGACGAAGCCCTGGCACGCCTGCGCGACTTGTTTCAGGCGCTGGTCAGGACTGGTGGGCGCGGCCAGAAAAATAGTATCCAGCGCATGCTCCCGCATGAGCTGACGATAGTCCGCGGCCTCTTCCACCGTAAGATCGACGATCAGCGCGCCATCAACACCCGCATTCTTGGCTTCTTCACAGAAGCTCCGCAGCCCGAAGCGCAGCACGGGGTTGAGATAAGTGAAGACCACCAGCCCGGCTTCGGATTGCTTTCGCACCTGCGCCGCCAGCTTCAGCACATCCTGCAGACTCGTTCCGTTTTTCAGCGCTCGCTCGCTGGCCCGCTGGATGACCGGCCCATCGGCCACCGGATCACTGAAGGGCACTCCGAGCTCGATTACATCGGCCCCGGCGCGAATGGCAGCGAGGACGATCTCGCGCGTGGTGTCTAAGTTCGGGTCACCACAGGTCACGTAGGCGACGAGACCTGGTCTCTTCTGGAATTGCAATCGACTCACTCGATATTTCTCTTGCTTTGCCATTTCTTGCTTTCTCCGTGCCTCCGTGTCTCCGTGGTGAAAAGTTTCACCGGATCACCCGATATTCAGGTTTTCTCGCAAGATTCCCATATCCTTATCTCCACGCCCTGAAATATTCACGATCACCACATCCGATTTCTTCATTTTTGGCGCGCGCTTCATGCACTCCGCTACCGCATGCGACGACTCCAGCGCGGGAATGATTCCTTCCGTGCGCGCCAGCAACGTGCATGCGTCAAGCGCCTCAGCATCGGACGCAGCCACGTACTTGGCGCGGCCTGCGTCGGCTAAAGCGGCGTGTTCCGGTCCAATGGATGGATAATCGAGGCCCGCGGAAACAGAATGGGTTGTGGCAATCTGCCCGGCGGCATCCTGCAGCACGTAAGAATAAGTGCCCTGCAACACACCCGGCAGTCCGCCGCGGAACCGCGCTGCATGTTCGCCCAGTTGCTCGCCGCGGCCGCCGGCTTCCACGCCGATTAACCGGACGCGCTTGTCCTTGATGAACTCATGGAAAATGCCGATGGCGTTTGATCCTCCGCCCACACAGGCGATGATCGCCGTGGGCAGTTTGCCTGCGCCTTTCAGAATCTGCGCGCGCGCTTCGCGGCCGATCACAGAATGGAAATTGCGCACCATGGTGGGATAGGGATGCGCTCCCAGAACGCTGCCAAGGAGGTAATGCGTGTTGCGAACATTGGTCACCCAGTCCCGCATGGCTTCATTGATCGCGTCCTTCAGAGTCTTCGACCCTGAATCCACGCCGCGGACGTCCGCGCCCAGCAGCCGCATGCGGAAGACGTTCAATTCCTGGCGGCGCATGTCTTCTGAGCCCATATAGACAACACAATCAAAACCGAACAGCGCGCACACAGTGGCCGTGGCGACGCCGTGCTGTCCCGCGCCGGTTTCGGCGATGATGCGATGCTTGCCCATGCGCTGCGCTAGGAGCGCCTGGCCGATGCAGTTGTTGATCTTGTGCGCGCCCGTGTGCAGCAGGTCCTCACGCTTCAGGTAAATTCTTGCCCCGCCCAGTTTCTGCGTGAGCCGCTTCGCGTACGAGAGCGGCGTCGGACGCCCGGCATATTCCTTCAACAGACGCTCGAATTCGGCGCGGAACTTCTTGTCTCTTCGAGCCTTCTCGTATTCACGCTCCAGTTCTTCGAGCGCCGCCATGAGCGTCTCGGGGACATACCGTCCGCCGTAGACGCCAAAACGTCCAGGTACTGGTTTGCTTTTTACTGCCGTGCTGCCCATGATTCTTTCTCCGCGTTTCGTACTGCTGCTACAAAAGCCTGCAACTTCCCGGGATCCTTCTTGCCGGGCGCAGTCTCCACCCCGGAAACGACATCGACCCCGAAGGGACAGAACATTGCCAGCGCCTCGCTCACATTGCTGGGATCCAGCCCCCCTGCGACAATGAAGCGCATTTCAGTTCCTGTCAGGAACGGCCGCACGCCACGCCAATCGAAAACCCGTCCGCTACCCGCGCCTGAATCCAGCAGGATAGCGTCAGGCGGTGAAGCCGCATTAAGAAATCTCTCCAGCTCCAGATGAAAATCGCCACGGATAACCACCGTCTTGATCACACGCAGCTTGTGGCCGCCAATAGAGTTGGACTTGAGCCGAGCAACAAATTCCGGCGACTCATTCCCATGTAACTGCACCATGGTGAGCGCGGCTGTTTTCACGATCTCGCAAATTGTGTCCGCGCCTTCATCAACAAAAACGCCCACTCGCTCAGTGCTCTCCGGCAGTTCACGGATGATCTCCCGCGCTTTCGCCGCCGTGATTTGCCTTTTGCTGGGGGCAAAGATAAACCCGAGCGCGTCCGCACCCGCGTCCACCGATGCCAACGCATCCGCGAGGGAGGTAGTCCCGCAAAATTTGATCCAGGTCCGCATCTTCTTTTTTTGAAAACTCGCGGCCTACTGTACTGTGCCGCGCCAGTTGGGCGAGGATGATTGTGAGGGAGAATACCAGCCCGCATCCTGCAAAAGCTGCTGCAGCTTCCTTCCCGGATCGTCGGCACGCATGAGGGTCTCGCCGATCAGAAAAGCCTGGTACCCAGCGGAGTGCAACTCGCGGATGTCTTCGCCCTTTTCGATGCCGCTTTCAGCGACTTTCAAAACGTGATTGGGAATGTTTTCCGCGATCTCAATTGCCGTCTCGAGGCTCACATGGAAGGTTTTCAAGTTCCTGCTATTCACGCCAATCACTTCAGCGCCGCCTTCCAGAGCGCGTCTCAATTCCTCATGGTCGTGCACTTCGCACAAAACGTCCAGGTCCATGGCGCAGGCGCGGTCAAGAAGTTTGCGAAAGGTCTTGTCATCCAGCGCCGCCAGGATCAGCAGAATGGCGTCAGCGTGGTGAGCCCGCGACTCCAGGATCTGAAACTCATCCACTATAAAATCCTTGCGCAGGCAGGGCAGGTCGATGGCTGCGGCTGCCTCCATCAGATTGGCGAGCGAGCCCTGAAAATATTGCTCATCGGTCAGAATGGAAAGCGCGGAAGCTCCGCTCCGGGCAAGCTGCTTGGCCAGCAATCCCACCTCGAAGGCTCCCCGCAAGAGCCCTTTCGAGGGTGAAGCCTTTTTTAATTCCGCTATGACTGCCGGGCCAAGCTGCGCCATAGCCTGTAAGCGGCGGCGAAACCCGCGCGGCTGGTGCTCCGCGGCGCTCTTCTCCAGGGCGCGAATGTTAGCGCCACTGCGGGCGCGGGCAGCCCGTTCGCGTGCGGCAGCCAGGATTTCATCAAGCTTCGTCATGAGAAGCGGCAGCTTCAAGTATATGTGATTTGCAGCCAAAAACAGAGCAAAAGCCGCAAAATCGGGAACAGGACGCTGATCGCGGCGCCAGGATGGAACCGAGCCGGACTTCGGTCAGGCAATCACGCTGCGGGGTTTTACGTTGCTGCGTATGAACTGGACGATTTCATCCATCGGAGTACCGGGGTTGAAGATCCCCGCGACCCCTGACTTCTTCATGAACTCGAAATCCTGCTCGGGAATGATGCCGCCGATTACCAGCAGCACATCTTCCATCTTGTGCTGGCGCAGCATCTCTGAAACTCGCGGCACAATGGCGTTGTGCGCGCCGGAAAGAATGGAGAGCCCGATCACATCCACGTCTTCCTGCAGGGCGGAGTTGACGATCATTTCCGGCGTTTGCCGCAGCCCGGTGTAAATCACTTCCATTCCGGCATCGCGTAGCGCGCGGGCAATCACCTTGGCGCCGCGATCGTGGCCGTCCAGTCCGGGTTTGGCAACAAGCACGCGGATTTTGCGTTCGGCAGGCATCTACAAGATTTTACCAAACCCATTTACCACGAAGGGCAGAAAGGATCACAAAGGCGCAAAGCCTATGTTTTCCTTCGTGTTCCTTTGTGGTTTAAGTTGTTCTTCGGAAATTCCAGGCTCCTCCACAGATACCATGCGGCATAACTGCAGTACGGATGCCAGCTTTCGGCCAGTTTCTCCATCTGCCTGGGAGTGGGCAATTTCCGCTTCCCATACAATCGCTGGATCGCGGTGCGCACCCCCAGATCGCCGACGGGCAATACGTTGGGGCGGCGCAGGGCGAAAATCAGAAACATGTGTGCCGTCCACACGCCAACGCCCTTGATATCCGTCAGCGCGATGATTACCTCCTCGTCGGTCATGAAAGGAAGTTTTTCAAAATCAACTCTGCCGCTGAGCGCGTGCTCCGCCAGGTCGCGTATATAGCCGATCTTCTGTTTGGATAGTCCGCAACGCCGCATTTCGCCGATGCTCAGGTTTTGGATGGCTGCCGGTGTAAGCTTGCCGCCGGCAGCTTCCTCCAGCCTGCCGTGAATGGTGCGGGCAGCTTTTGTGCTTAACTGCTGGAAGACAATGGATCGCGCCAGGGCTTCAAATGTCGGCTCGCGATACGTCACGTTACATGCACCCACGCGGGCGATGACGGATGCAAGGATGGCATCAGATTTCTTAAGGTGGTTGACAGCTTTTCTCATGGCGGCTGATCCCAATATAACCACAACTCCGACCACATTGCATTCGCAGCCGGAGTCCAGCTTCCGGCGCGCTTTCGCGCGGCACTGGCGTGACAGCGTGCGCCATTACGGGATATGGCGCACATTCAGACAGGAGGCGGAGGCGCTGCGCCGGGTTTTCCGGGAGCTTCTGCCCGACCGCCGCAAAACCATGTACGGTGACCTTGACTACGACTGGGACCACATGGTGGATACCACGCGCGCGAATATCCCCTTGCGCACGCAAATCGCCGCTGCCCTCACAGGCCATCAGTACTTTCCCACGGAGCCGTGGCTGTTTGAAGAGATCATGCAGGCGCTGCCCATCGATTTCAGCCGGTTCACGCTCATCGATCTCGGGTCGGGTAAGGGAAGAGCGCTCATGATGGCCGCCACTTGCGGTTTCCGCAAAGCTGTCGGCGTGGAATACATTTCGGCTCTCCACCGGGTGGCTGAGCAAAATATTTCCAAATTTGCCCAGGACCACCCCGGCTTGACGACTCAAATTGAGAGCCTGTGCATGGACGCGCGCGATTTCGTGTTCCCCGCTGAACCGCTGGTGCTGTATCTGTTCAATCCCTTTCCGGAGCCGCTGTTCGCGGCGGTGCTGGAGAAATTGCGTCGCTCGACGACAGAGACGCCGTGGCCGGTCTACATTGCCTATCGTTTTCTTGAATTCGAAGCGCTGCTTTCAAGGTGCGACTGGCTGGAAAAAATTGCGGGAACAGAGCAGTGGGCGGTGTACAGGAATCGCCGCCATCGCGCGTGATCGCCGTGATCGCCCGAGATCGGAAACCCGTTCACCACAACAAGCACTTGCGTGAGTGAGAATTGAAGAACAGTCACCCTCCATCCAGAGCCCGATCTCGGCGATGTCGCTGCGATGGCGGCGCTCCCGGCGATTACGTGATACTCACCTCTTCATATGTCCCGTACACTTCGCGCAGCGCCTGGCAGATCTCGCCGACCGTGACATAGGCGCGGACGCAATCGACGATGTACGGCATGGTGTTCGCCGGGCTGATATTGCCGTCTTTTGGCGCCACCGGCTGTTGGGCGGCGGCGCGCTTCAAGGCATCGAGCCGGCGTTCAACTTCCGTGTTATCACGGCGTGCGCGCAGGCTTTTCAGCTTTTCTGTCTGGCGTTTTGCCACGGATTCGCCGATGTAGAGGGTCTCCGGCGGCTTTTCTTCGATGACGAAATCGTTGGCGCCAACAATGATCTTCTCCCGCGCTTCGACGGCGCGCTGGTACTGATATGACGCTTCGGCGATTTCCTTCTGCGGGTAGCCGTTTTCAATAGCTTTGACCATGCCGCCCATCGAGTCCAGCTTGTCGAAATAGTCGAATGCGCCTTTCTCCATGTCGAGCGTGAGCTTCTCTACAAAATAGGAACCGCCCAGCGGGTCCACAGTCTGCGGCACGCCGGACTCATAGGCGATGATCTGCTGCGTGCGCAAAGCAATGCGAGCCGCTTCCTGCGTAGGCAGGGCCAGAGCTTCATCATAGGAATCGGTGTGGAGAGATTGCGTTCCACCCAGCACGGCAGCCAGCGCCTGCACGGCAACGCGAGCAATGTTGTTCATGGGTTGCTGCGCTGTTAGAGAGACGCCCGCGGTTTGCGTATGGAAGCGCATGAGCATGGTGCGCTGCTGCTTCGCGCCAAAGCGGTTTTTCATCAGCCGATACCAGATCTTGCGCGAGGCGCGGAATTTGGCGATCTCCTCAAAGAAGTCGTTATGCGAGTTGAAGAAGAAGCTCAAACGCGGCCCAAACTCGTCCACGTCAAGCCCGCGGTGGCGCGCCCACTCCACGTACTCAACGCCGTCATAGATGGTAAAAGCCAGTTCCTGCAGGGCCGTGGAGCCGGCTTCTCGGATGTGGTATCCGCTGATTGAAATGGTATTGAAGCGGGGCGTGAATTTTGATCCGAATTCAAACGTATCAATCACCAGCCGCATCGATGGGGCAGGCGGATAAATGTACTCTTTCTGCGCAATGTATTCCTTCAGGATGTCATTCTGAATGGTGCCGGAAATTTTGTTCCAGTCAGCGCCCTGCTTTTCCGCTACCACCAGATACATTGCCCACAACACCGACGCCGGCGAATTGATGGTCATGGAAACCGTCGTCTTTTCCAGATCGATTCCGCTGAAGAGAATCTCCATATCCTCAAGTGAATCGATGGCCACACCGCACTTGCCGACTTCGCCTTCGCTGGCAGGATGATCGGAGTCGTAGCCCATCAGGGTCGGCAGATCGAAAGCCACGGAAAGCCCGCCGCCACCATGGGCGAGAAGATATTTATAGCGCTCGTTGGTCTCCTCGGGCGAAGCGAAGCCGGAGAACTGCCGCATGGTGAACAGCTTGCCGCGGTAGCCGGTGGCGTGAATGCCGCGAGTGTACGGCACCTGGCCGGGGAAATTGAGATACTGGTCGTAGTTCCAGTCCTCAGGCAGGTCCGCCTGGGTATAAAGCCGCCGAATGGGGACGCCGCTGATGGTGGTGAAGCGCGCGTTTCCGTGCTCATCCAGGTTGGTGCCGCTGGCAGAGCCGACCGGCTTTTCCGGCGATTTTTCAAGTGCCGGTGCAAGCGTGCGTTCAGCCCACTGCCGCTCTGAATCCGATGGATGGCGACCCTGGAAAACGTCTGCAATCGGGCTTTCCGCCACCGTGCTCTGCTCTTTCTTCTTGTTTTTCAGTTGGTCAGGCATAAGGGAATTTTTCAAACCTTCAATCATAGAAGATGCGGAAAAGCAGGGGCAAGAACCATCTGCCGGACACACGAAAGCACCGATTTGCGATGCCTCCAGCGTGGGCAGCTCAAACTTCCGTTCAGTTCACCTTCTTGAGGATGGCCATGTTCTTTTCGTCGGCATTGATCTCAGAGAAGATCTGCCGTAATTGAGTGACCTTGTCTACCTGTACCTGCGTTGTCTCCACTTTATATTCACGTGTGTACTTGAGGACCTTGCCGGAGTTTTCTGACTTGCTCTCGTACTCAGCAAACGGCAGGACTGTATGTACCGGGTCGGGGAGTTCGTCGACGCCATAGCCGTCAGGCAGAGTGATCTCTACGGAATCGGTGCGCAGGAACGGTGCTGCGAAATCGTACGCATAGTGACGCGGCTTGGTGGAATCAAATGCCCCGGCCATCTGCCCCACAACGCGAGGACGCACCAGCAACAATGGGCCGGCGGTCTTTGCATAGTGATTGGCCGTGAACTTGTAGCGCAGCACCAGGTCCTTGTCGATATCGTCCGCGTTCTCCACGGCAAAACTGTCGACCTGAAAATCTGCGAGATCGGATCCGAGGAGATGTTCAATCATTTTCCGGCGGTCACTGTGACTTTCATCGCGAAGATAGGAGCGCGTCAGCATCGCCAGATAGCCTGAGCGACTTTCCTCTACATCGCCTTGCAAGGTGCCGTCGGGCAAAAGGGTGAATTTTGCCGTCCTGCGGACTTCGTTCATGGCAGGAGGAGTTACAGGCAAGTGGATCAGTTCTCCTCCATCCCCTGTGACTAACAGGGCAAAGCTGTCCTGCTCGTAGTACGGGATGTGCCCGAATGGCACCAGATCGTTCGTGGGATCAAAAATCAGCAGGTGCCCGAGCTTGGGATGCTCATAGAGAGCGGGTAAAGGAGACTTGAAGCTGCCTTCCGGAAGCTGGATGGCGAGGATAGCGTGATCAAAACCCAGATTCGGAGGAGTGGCGGCTGTATAAATGCCGCGTTCGTCATGGATTAGCATGTAGAAGGACTTTACCCCGATCTGGGCCAGCATGGTGCTCAGGAGGGTGGCTTTATCTTTGCAGTCGCCATAACCGTGGGCGAAAATCTCAGAGGCAGAATGCGGGCGGAAACCGCCGATGCCGACCTCAATGGCGGCATAACGGATGTCGCGTTGGGCAAAACTTGCCAGCGCTTTGATGCGGTCCAGCAAAGGAAGGCTCGCCGGCGCCAGTTCCTGCACTTTCTGCTGCATGGCCGAACTCGCGGTAAAGGAGCCGGCAATCAAACGCGCGTTCCAGGCAGCCAGGTCAGCCCATGACTTGTAGGTATTGTCGTGGGCCTTTTGCGAGAAAAACGTTATGACGGCGTGTCCCGCCAACGCCCGGTAGGGCGGTTCATTGTATTCGTCTTGGATGCGCGGGCTATCAGAAATTTCCCACGTATATGTCTCTCCCTGCGCCGTTGGTGTGACCTCAGGATGATTGATGAAACTGGCCCGGTACTCCCATCCCGGCGGCAGGTGCAGAGTGTACCGGCTCTTTTCGCAGGGGATGGAATACTGGAAGAACCACCGGTCCTGAAATACGTAGGGGCGCTCGCGCTGTTCATATTCAAACGCGACCACTGTGCCGACATCCGCGCCGGGAAGCAGCAGGATTTTTTCCTTATCGTCAGAGAAGACCTCATATGTGCTCAGGCTGGTCTCGAAGCTGTCTTTTTCTTTGGCTTCGTACTCCTCGCCTTTGGCCGTGATGCTCCAGCCCCGCAAGTAGTTCACTTTGGTATCGCCGGAAAATCCCAGTTCAAGCCTGCCATACGACTTACCTTCAGGGCGCAAGATCCGGTACACGGAACGCTGGTGGGTCACGATGTCGCCATTGTCCCGGATGGTGGTTTCCTGATCGTCCAGCAGCATAACAGCGTTGACATCATCGGCGTACTTCCTCGCCGGCTGCTGGGCCACCGCGCGCACCCAGTCCGGAACCCCAGCCCGGGCGGGAACAGGGAGAAAACTCAGGACCACAAGAAACAAACCTGCACTAGTCAGCTTTTTGCGCAACGGGACCGCCTCCCTTCAATACCAACTCCTGCTGATCGGCGGACTGTACCTTGTTGAAAAAAGTCTTTACTTCCTTGTACTTGTCCAGATCGAAGAAGATGCCGTTGAACAGCAGCGCGCGCTGCATATTGAACGTGTCGCCCTTGAGCTGGCTGATGCTTCGATACCGGGCATAGGGAAGGCTTGCGTCCTCGGTCGATGGCACGCTTTCTGTCGTGTAACCGGATGGGAGTTGAATGTTCAAGTTATCCACCTCGGCGAAGGCATAGGGGAAATAGACCGGATACTTTCTATTCGTCTGCTTGAAAGCGTCGAGTTGCCGGGTTTGGAACAGATAAGCCGGCATCAATAGGCGTTTGCCTACCGATGAAGCGAAGCCCGGAATGTCAACGCTGAAAACGGCCGTGAGCGGCGTTTCACTGGCCTGCCAGTCTCCGGCAGTTTTCATTTTTACCACCGCGCCCTGAGGCAGTAGGGACGAGAGCTCATCTTCCAGCTCTTTTTTTCTGCCGGCCTCATCGGTGCTCAGCGCATCCAGCCGGTACTCCAGCGCGTCCTCTCCGGTATATTGCACCGTGATTTCACCTTGGAGAGATCCGTCCGGTTGAAGCTTTAAGCTGGCCGCCCTCTGCACCACCGCTTTTTCCTGTGTGGCCGCAGGAACCGAAATGAAGGTTCCGCCTTTCTTATCCAGTTTCATTGCGACGGTGGAAGTGTAGAACCAGCGCAGCAAACCGAAGGGGCAGAATCTGGTTCCGGGGTCAAGATAATAGTCCTTGCCGCCGGCGCTGACGAGCGCAATTTCAGAAGCAAGCTGGTTTGCGGAAAAAAGCCCGCGACTAAAGAAGCGCTCCTTGCGATTGCTTACCTGCAGCACGGAAGCCTCAAAGCCTGCGGCGCGCGCCATGGCAACGAACAGGCGTGTGATATCGTAGCGGTATCCATAGCCGCGGGACAGAACATCTCCCGCGTTGCTGTCATCCTTCAGGTTCTCCTTTTTCTGCTCCTGCTGCGAGCGCGCCCGCTCGTAAGAAAGATTCCTGATCTGCTGGACGCGAGCATACAAGGCCCGCAGTTTCTTCTCCGGATCGGTTTCGTTGCCGATGGCCTGAGCCGCGGCCTGCTTGATCTCGTCACGATTGCCTATGTAGTGCTCGACCCTGCTGTTCCAGCGGCGTCCCACGTCCTGCCAGAATTTGTCGGCATTTGTGGCGCCTCCGCCCATGTAGAAGAAGCGCACCTCCGGCTTGTACTCATCCGCCGGTGGCATATAGCCCTCCGCCTGAAAGGCGGGGATATTTTCGGCGTGCATCTGAAACCCGTAGCTCTCTTGCTTAGGTTTGAGGCCCGGAGGCATGTTGCCGAAAATTACAGACATGTGGTACCCCATAGGAAAATCATCCAGGGCGCCTGAATAGGGTTTGATTCTGAAGTCTTCCTTAACTGTGTACAGGTCGTGCTGAACCGTCCAGTAATTTTCTTCCAGAATATAGGGCCAATCCACGTGGTACTTGTACTCAATGATGCTGCCCGGTGTGACTTCCGGCAACGTGAATGTCTTGGCCAGAAATTTCACGCCGCGTCCCTTGACGATGGTCTTCTCGAAAGGCTTCCCCGTAAAGTCAATGATCTTGCCGTCCGGGTGGATGGTTCGCGCCTTCAACTGACTGATGGATCCATCCTGAGGGATTTCAATTTGCACGTCTGCGTATTTGTTGCCCGGCTCGCTAAGAATCTTGATCCGGTGGTAATAGAACTCGGTGTGCATCACGTCATCGATATAGTCAGCGTAGTACAGTTGGATGGCGGACGCACCCGCGTCTCCGGGTACATCCTTGATCTGCTGCTCCTGCTGCGTGATGGGCAGCCAGTCCTCGTTTTGTGCCAGCGCGAGGCACGAAAACAGAAGAGCCAAAGCGGTCAAGAGAAGATTACGGCGCCAGTGCACTTTTTCACCTCAGAATTTTCAGGAAATTAGCCGGGGGGCTTGAATATACCGCAAATCGATATCGCTGGTACATTCCTTTTTGCTGGATTCAGCCCTTTTTGGCAGATGCGACTCCGGCCCGGCGCACGCGGCAACTATGGCCGGGCAGAAGTGCTGATTGACTGGCAAAAATAAGAATTGTTTTAGAAAAATCTTTGTGCAACGCGCCCACTACTTTCGCGCGATTGCGCTGGTAGCAGCCACGGCTGTATCCACTTCTTCAAACTGCTCCACGCGATTTTTGCCATTTCGCTTTGCCTGGTACAGGCCGAGGTCAGCCTGATGCAGCAGTGATTGCAAGTCGCAACCGCGGTGATCATTGGCAGAGGCGATCACGCCCATGCTTACCGTGACATCTCGTTGCCCTTCCGATGTGCGGACAGGCGATTCGGCAACGGAGGCGCGGATCTGTTCGGCCCTCTTCAGGGTTGAAGGCATATCGCAGCCGGGCAGAACGAGCAGAAACTCTTCGCCACCGTAGCGGCCAACCACGTCATAGGCGCGAAGACCGTAGCGAAGCCGCCGGCCTATCTCGACCAGCACCTCGTCGCCGGCAATGTGCCCGAGCTGATCATTGATCTTTTTGAAGTCATCGATATCGGCAAGAATGACGCCGACCGGGCGTTTCTCCCGTTCCGACCGAGCCAGCTCCCTTTCCAGGGTGGCGAAAATCTCTCGACGGTTTGATAACCCGGTCAACGGATCGTGGCAGGCGGCGCTGCGCATGGCCTCACGCGCCGCAACCAGCTCCTGCTGCAAACGCGCGATGCGCTGTCCAACGATGAGACGCGCTTTCAGTTCCCGTTCATCGAAAGGCTTGGCCAGATAGTCATCGGCTCCGGCATCCAGAGCGTTCAGCAGATCGTCATGTGTTTCTTTCACCGTGAGCAAAATCGTGTAAACGTAACCCCGGCTGGAGTCGCGTTCGCGCAACTTCCGGCACAATTCAACGCCGTCCATTCCGGGCATCACCCAGTCAAGCAGGACCAGCATGGGGCTGTCCTGCTGCTGGAGGATATTCCACGCTTCCGATCCGCTGTTGGCGACGGTGACGTCAAAGCCCCAATCGCGCAGATTTCTGGTAAGCAGGTGCCGGTACAGGGGTGAATCGTCGGCAACCAGGACTTTGTTAGCTGATAGATCCAACATGAGCTGCTTCTCCGCTTAAAGCTGTCAGTCGGACATGGGGAAGATGCTTTCACCCGACGCGATGCTGGGCTTTATTAAAGCATTCTCACCTTGATCGGGCTAATTACGATGGTTACGGTCTGTCTGAAAGTGATAGGCGTGAACTTGTGGCGAATTGACAATCGTCCGCCGGGGAGATTGCCGCTGCCGGAGCGCTCTTGGGGGCACTACTGACTCATCATGAGCCTCAGACAAAAAAGCAGGCCGCGGATGAACGCTGATCAACGCAGATGAGAAGAAAGAGATGGGCCACGAATGAACACGAATGACGAATGCAGTTCTTATCTGTATCTATCAGAGTCAGTCTGCAGCCAAATGGTTTTTCTTTGTGTTCCTTTGTGCGGTAGCAAAGAGCCGAAGTGTCGTTTCAAATCGGATGCGTCACGAGGCAGTTTCATGTTGATGCTCGATTTTTTTGCTCAAGGATGCATGAAATGTTGAGCTCAAGTCCGTGCCCGGCTACAGGTAGGGCTCAAACCCGGGAACTCTGTAACGAACTCATCGGAGTGGCCACTACCACATCAGGAGCTTGAAGAATCAGCGCCAGCACGCGGCATTTGGTTCCCAGGCAGCCGACCAAACAGTCTTACGGAGGAATTCATGGCTCAACCAGCCGTAGTACCAGAGCTTGTCAGGCCCGCCGAAAGCGAGCCTTCTCCCAGAATCATTTCACTTCCCAGCGGGGCATCAATCCGGGTGTTCCCCGCACCACCATCAGGCTTCAACCCGCTCGAAGCTGATGAAAAAACGCTGCAATTGCATGGCCTCCCGGCCCGCCCGGCGCATCCGGAGCAGCTTCAAAAATGGGAACAAACAATGTCGCGGCAGATGCGTTTTATCCAGCCCACTTTCAAGAGGATGGAGCGGAATCGACACGTACCTCGCCACCGGCGGGTCACCGATGCGCTTGAAATCAGTGACAACTGGTCGGGTGCGGCCGTCTTCGCGCCCTCCGGATCATCGTTTGAATCCGTAGCCGGCCAATGGACGGTCCCCCAGCCCCAGCCCAGTTCGCCAGACGGCACCAGTTATTCCAGCTTCTGGATTGGCATTGACGGCGACAAATCGGGTGACGTTTTCCAGGCTGGCGTAGAGTGCGAGGCTTCCACCTCCGGGCGCAATATCTATGCCTGGTGGGAATGGTTCCCGGAGCAGGAAATCCAAATCAGCAATTTTCCCGTTTCAGCAGGACACATACTGCATTGCGTTCTCAATGTGATCTCCAATACTTCGGGCAGTGTCCTTCTTCAGAATCTCAGCAATGGAGTGGCCACCACGTTTACGATTACGGCTCCGTCTGGCACCGCGCTGACGGGCAACAGTGCTGAGTGGGTTGGCGAACGCCCTGAAGTCAATAACCAGCTCACCCACCTTGCCGATTTTGGCGAAGTCCATTTCAGCAACATCAGCGCTTTTACTCACCAGGGAATTACCGGCTTCGCCGGCAAGGTAACGCTGGGGGATACGAGCCCGGTGGACCCGTCCCTGGCATCGTTGAATGGCCGGCTGTACCTGGCGTGGAAGGGTGATGGCAACAATTTCCTGAACGTGATGTACTCGGCCGATAACGGGCATACCTTTGCGCACAAGTTCGTCTCCCCGGAAAGAAGTCCGGAGACGCCGGTTTTGTGCGCTCATAACGGCAATCTCTACATTGCCTGGAAAGGCGACGGCAATGACCAGTTGAACGTGGCCCAGGTGGTGTTGTCAGGCGACTCGATCACCGGATTCACCAATAAGGTGGTGCTGGGCGATACCAGCCCGGTCAATCCCAGCCTGGCTTCGCTCAACGGGCGCTTGTACCTGAGCTGGAAGGGAGATGGCAACAACTTCCTGAACGTGATGTCCTCGGCCGACAATGGGCATACTTTTGGGCACAAGTTCACCTCTCAGGAACGGAGCCCGGAGACGCCGGTGCTGTGCGCCCACAACGGAAACCTTTACATCGGCTGGAAGGGCGATGGCAATGACAACCTGAATGTGGCGCAGGTGCTGCTCTCAGGCGACTCGATCACCGGGTTTGCCAACAAAGTTATTCTGGGAGACACCAGCCCGGTCAATCCCAGTCTGGCTTCGCTCAGCGGGCGGCTGTTTTTGGGATGGAAGGG
>DASTAS010000030.1:0-210055 GCA_035712465.1 Candidatus Angelobacter sp. | reverse complement strand
TTAGCCATGTTTTTAGCCTCTAGCTCCCAGCCTACCCAGGCCTTCCGGCCTGGGCTAACTCATTCCGCGCCTGCGGCGCTGGATCATTGTTATGCGATCAGCCTGGCTGACCCGAAAATCAATTAGCCTTCCTGATCCGCGCTGATCTGCGTTCAGCAGCGGTAAGCTTTTCCGTCCTCAGTAATACCGGTAAACCTTGCGGTATTTGTGGCGCGTTGCCGGATCCACCTGCTCCACCTTCTCCAGGTAAAACTCCCGCATCAGCGCCTGGTCTGACAGCGCCAGCGACTCCCACACTTCTTTCGCCGTCTTTCCCGAGCGCGCCAGCGTGGAATCAACTATCTCCAGCAGCCCGGAGCTGACAATCTTTTCAAACTCGCGAACGCCCATGTTCCTGCTCTCAAGGCGGCTGTAAAACTTCTCCACGGCGGCCGCACCAAAAATGCGCTCAATGGCCGCTTTCAACTGCTCAAAATCTTCGGTCTTCTGAACCGGAATCGGGGCCTGCTGAAATGCCATCGGTCTTTATCCCAAGGGCTCCGCAAATCCACTTCGCTTTCGCTCAGTGTTGCTTCGCCCTTACGCTCCGCTCGCGCTATTCCGGCGCTCGCTTCGCGTTTCACCCTTCCTGAATTCCTGCGTTCATTCAAGTCGCGCTCAGCTTCCGCCAAATTTCCTTGTCGGAACACCCCATACTGTTTCGGGGCTGAATGCTGACTACTGAGTGCTGACTGCTTCTTCAAACCTTGGAGCGGGAGACGGGAATCGAACCCGCGACCAACAGCTTGGAAGGCTGTGACTCTACCACTGAGTTACTCCCGCCAACCCGGATTTGGTAATTGAGTAATTTCTAATTGAGTAATTTGGCCAGCCTTCTGCAGGAGGGGCCGTTTTTCAATTACCCATTTACCAACTTACTCAATTACCAAATCCCACGATCCAATTCACAAATTCTGGAACTCTAGCTCTACTCGCCTCGCGCAGCTCTGATCTTGTCCGCCCGCCAGTGCAACGCGGTTCGCGCCGCGAAAAATCCCAGCAGAATCCAAACCAGACCGCGCAGGCTGATGCCATCCCCCGCTACCCGGACTCCGGCGTTCGTCATGGTCGCCCAGGTGAGCACAGCAAGAACTGCGTAAACCGCCATTGCTATACCGAATTTCTTATCTTGATCCATTCACATCGCGTCTGTCGCGGCTACGCTTCGCTGCCGCGACGCTTACCAAGGGAAGCGCTCTCAATGAGCTACATCCTTGCGTAAACTCTGGAGCTGATGACCGGGATTGAACCGGTGACCTCTCCCTTACCAAGGGAGTGCTCTACCAACTGAGCTACATCAGCCCAACACAAGTTCCCTCGCTACCGCTCGGGATTTCGGCAGCGGGCTCCCGTTTCACTCACGCCCGCTTACGCCTCAACCTGGTGCACAGGGGAGGATTCGAACCTCCGTAGCTCCGGAGAGCGGCAGATTTACAGTCTGCTGCCATTAACCACTCGGCCACCTGTGCATCTGCGACCTCTTCGCGCTTTTCACGCAATGTGCCGCCAATAAACCTGCTTCGCTGCCGAGCTTCTTTTTTATTCCGACGCTCTTTATTCCGACCCTACGCTGGATGACTTCGCGGGATTTCAGGAGACGCGCAAACATACTTCCGCATCAGGTGCCATTCACGTGATGGAAAGTGTGTCAGTGGAAAAATGTTTCGGTAGAAAACTCTTCTGTGCGCAGTGCCTGCTTCAAACCGAAACGCGCCAGCTATCGCGCTCCGGGAAAACCCGTTTACCATCTGGAGCTGGCGAAGGGATTTGAACCCCCGACCCTCTGATTACAAATCAGATGCTCTACCAGCTGAGCTACGCCAGCAAACTACTGAAACAAATAAGTTAGCACAACGGCCATCCGCGTGCAACGACCACACTGATTCTCTTACGGCAATATTGCCGGGGAAAATGCCCGAAATTTATTGTACCTAATTTCCCGCTGCTTGTGTGAACCGGACTGACAGAAAGTGGCGTAATTTATACTGGCGTTGCATGTCTCTCCGCCGCAAAGTGCTGATTTCAGTCATTTTTCTGGTCGCGGTAGCCGCTGTGGCCCTGGTCCTCTATCTCCGGTCCAGCCGGCCGCCGGAGGTGGCCCGTTTGCTGCCGGAGGGCGACGTTATCCTCTACGCGAACCTCAAACCGGCCCACCTCTGGGACCTGGCGAAATCCACACCTGTTCCCGTGGAAGGCGATTATCGTAATTTCGTCGCTCAAACAGGCATCCAGTTCGAACGCGACCTCAATGAGGTTGCCATGTCCCGGCGGGCCACTGCGGACGGCAAAGACACCGAATCCTCTGAAGTTTTTGCGGGACATTTTGATCAGCAGAAGCTGACAAGCTGGCTTGAAAATATCTCAACGCAGCGCGACAGCTATCACGGCCACATGCTCTACCTCATTCCGCATGAAGGGCACACGGTGCGCGTATGCGTGCTCGACAAGAACCATGTGGCGGTCACCAACATGAGTTCGAGTGACCCGATGCACGAAATCATCGATGCCGCGGAAGATTCTCCGGGCGGGCCTTCATTGCTCCAGAGTTATTACAAGCATATCCCGGTGGCGACGTTGGGTTGGGCGCTTGTTCGCACCGGGTCGGACGCGCAGACGGCAGAACTTCCATCCGGCTGGAATTTTGATTTTCTCGCCGATACGGTGACCGTCGGCTCTGTCCGGTATGACAGCAATCTGCTGTTGCGCGCCGACGTGATTGCAGCGACAGAGGATGCCGCCCGGCAGGTGGCTGATTCCGCCGGCGCATTTCTCTCCATGTACCGCACCGTAGCGCAGTCAGTGGGCACACACGGCACGGACCCTGATGTGAAGGCTGCGCTAGACAGCATTCAGGTGCAACAAAATAAAAAGGTGGCCACGTTCACGGCCACGCTTTCGCAAAGATTTCTGAAAAAATTGGTCTTACAGGCTGGCCCTCAAGCCGCCCCGCCTGCCGCATCTCCGAGTCCTGCTCCAGTGCCGCGGCAAAGGTCCCGGCGACATCACAGCCGGCACAAGCCTATGGCGCGCCCGACGCCACCTGCTGGGTAAATGTAAATCGCAAATATGGTTTCGGGTTTACCGGCGTATTGAAGATGCGTACTTCATAGTGCAGGTGCGGACCGGTGCTGCGTCCGCTCTGGCCGACGTAGCCGATGGTATCGCCGCGATGCACCAGCTCACCGGGCGTAACAGCGTAAGCGGACATGTGCCCGTAGAGCGTGCTGATGCCGTTCCCGTGGTCGATCAGGACGGTTCGGCCGTAGCCATTCACAAGTTCGGCGAAGCGCACCACGCCATCGGCCGGCGCAATGATGCGCGTGCCCACAGGGGCGGCAAGATCCACCCCGCGATGAAATGCGCCTTCTCCGCTGAACGGATCAATGCGCTCACCGAAAGATCCGCTTACCCGGCCCTGCACAGGCCATAACGTGGGGGCCTGTGCCAGGCGCAGCCAGTCACGCGTGCTCGCGCCCCGCATATCCCCCATGCCGATGCCCACCGAGGCCGCGCCGCTCATCGCCGTCATACGCAGAGCATAAAACTGCTGCAGGGAAGCGGAAGCTGGATCGTCATCCTGAAATGCGGGATCGGGCTTGAGGCCGTAGAGAGAAGAGACTTCGCTGGCCAGCGACGTAAGCGACTGGGCCTGTAACTGGTTTTCCTGAGCAATCTGTTCGAGTTGGGAATATTGCGACGTTAGAGCTTCTTTTTCCGTGCGGAGCTGGTTAAAGCGCTGGGTCTTGAGCAGCATGCGGGTGTAAGAGCCGGCCATTCCGGTGATGGTCAGCATCCCAATCAGGGCCCCGGCGATGAACACGTAGGCGTAGTGGACAGGGATGGGGATCTTGAGGAGCTCGCCCTCCGCGTTCCGGGCCACCAGCATGAGATAAAAACGCTTCCGCAACGATCAACTCCGCGTATGAAATCTTTTTACTGCGCTCTCAAGAGCGCCTTAGTGGCGACAAGGCTCAAAACGGTTAGGCCGTCTGGACGGCAAATTTAACTTTTTTCCGCCTTGCGTCCGGCAGAGGGAGGTTACAGGCGGCTGATTCAGGCGACTTTTTGGTGGGGTAACTTTACTGTGGGCTTCTTACCCCTGTCAACCGCACGGGAAGTAACGAAAGTCCGCAGCCAGGCCACAGTTAGAGTGCATATACAAAGATGTCCTTCTGTTCGGAACCGTCAAAACCAGCCATTTTCGGCAAAAACACCCGCTTCTCGAGCATCGGGCGCGACGCAACCCGGGGAGGGGCCTTTTTTTCGATATAGTTGAGCTCACTTTGATTGCCGCGGAAAAAAAGCTGATTGAGAGTATCCGGCGATTGGCGGGCCAGAGCCGCAATCGGGCGGTAAGGCGGGGCATCGGCGATGATTGCGCGATTTTGCAGGCCTCGCCCGGCTGCGAAGTGCTGGTCACGACTGACTTCTCCATTGAAGATGTTCACTTTCGCCGCCAGTGGCATCCTGCGCGAAGCGTAGGTCACCGCTGCCTGGCCCGCGGGCTGAGCGACATTGCCGCGATGGGCGGCGAGCCCGTAGCGTGCTTTCTTTCCCTCGGGCTTCCACCGAAGCTCCCGCAGAGATGGGTGGATGACTTCCTGCGCGGACTTGCCGGATTAGCCAGGCAATTCGGGGTGCAGCTCGCCGGAGGTGACATTTCTGCGGCGTCCGCGATTACGGCGGATATCATAGTCATTGGCCAGGTTCCCACTGGAAAGGCGGTATTGCGTTCCGGCGCGCGGCCCGGAAATCTGATTTACGTAACCGGCGAGCTCGGAGGCTCGACAGCCACGCTGAAACAGCTTTTTGCCGGCCGGAGGGTCCGTCCCGCTGCGGGCAACCGGCACTTCTTCCCCGAACCGCGGCTCAAAGCCGGAGCCTGGCTGCGGAAGCGGGGCATCGCCAGCGCCATGATCGATCTCAGCGATGGTCTTTCCATTGACCTGGAGCACATTTGCGAAGAGAGCGGCGTCTCAGCGATGGTGGGTTCCCGCAAACTGCCCGTCGCTCGTGGCGCGACGCTCGAATTGGCACTTCATGGCGGCGAAGATTACGAGCTGATCTTTACCGCTCCTGCTAAAGCGAAAATCCCCGCCGCGATCGAGGGCGTAAAGACCACGCAGATTGGCGTCGTCACTAAAAAAGATTACCGGTGTGCAATACGGATTCTGGATGAAAATGGGACAGAGCGCACGTTGCGGCCACTGGGATGGCAGCATTTTCGGAGTTGATCACTTTCGCGCTCATGTAGAATGCACGTAACTTTCCCAAAACCCAAACGTAAGGATGAATATGAGCACACCTCCACAGCCCACGTCCGGTACTGCGTTGCCCCAGGAACCCGCGCAACCCGGACTGTCTGAGTCCTCGCGGCTCATCAATGCTTTTGTCTCGCCGCGTAAAACGTTTGAGGATGTCCGCCGCAAACCCGGCTGGTTCTGGCCCTGGCTGCTGATCGCTATCGTCGGTCTTGCCTTTGCTTTTGTCGCTATACAGAAGCTCGACATGGAACAGCTTACGCGCCAGGCGACGGACCGTTCAACGATGGCTCAGAAACGAATGGAGCAATTCACTCCGGAACAGCGCGATGCCGCCATCAGCATGCAGGCCAAGATCACGAAAGCTGCTTTTTTCATTTCTCCGGTGCTCACCCTGTTCTGGGGGCTGATCATCGGCGCCGTTCTCATGGCAGTTTTTGACTTCGGCTTCGGCGCCAGCATTTCGTTTCGGCATGCTCTGTCTGTCACCTTCTACTCATTCCTTCCAGGAGTTATCAGCGTCATCTTGCTCCTGGTTAGTATTCTGATCAGTTCGGACCCCAATTCCATTGACTTCGCCTCCGGCAACCCCATTCCCACAAGTCCGGCTTTCTTCATGGACCCGAATGGCAATAAGTTCCTGTATTCTCTGGTCACCCGGTTTGACATCATCAATTTCTGGCAAATTGCGTTGCTTGGACTTGGCTTCGCCATCGTGTCATCGGTCGGGCGAAAGAAAATTGCTCCATCCACCGCGATCACTACTGTCTTTGTGCTGTATTTTATTGCCGCACTGGTCCGCGCCGGCCTGGCAACAGTGTTCTAGCTCGAACGGGCGAATGGGACAGAATTTCCCCGTTCGCCCTTAAAAATCAACCGTTTGCTGATAATCGTCGCTGCCGGTCCGCCCGCTATGTTGTAATAATTGTTTACGCATGGCACAACCAGGCACCAGGATAAGACGCCGCCTCAAAGCCATTGGGCGCACGCTTCGAGAAATCCGGATGATCGGCAAGGGACTGGTCTCAAAACACCATCCCATTCAGGTGCACGTCATCCCCATGCGTCGCTGTAATCTTTCCTGCGCTTACTGCAACGAGTATGACGATGTCTCCCAGCCCGTGCCGCTGGAGGAAATGTACCGGCGCATCGACAAGCTGGCGGCGCTCGGCACAACGCTCATTACCATCAGCGGCGGCGAAACCCTGCTTCATCCGCAACTCGATGACATCATTCGCCGCATCCGCTCGCATGGCATCATTGCCGGCCTGATCACCAACGGTTACCTGCTCACGCCGAAGCGTATCCAGCTGCTCAACGCCGCCGGACTCGACCATCTGCAGATTTCCATCGATAACGTCAAGCCCGATGAGGTTTCAAAGAAATCGCTCAAGGTGCTCGACAAAAAACTGCAGTGGCTGCGCGAGCACGCCGATTTCCACGTCAATATCAATTCCGTCATCGGCGCCGGAGTGAGAAATCAGTGGGATGCCGTAACCATCGGCAAGCGCGCGGTCGAACTCGGCTTCACCTCCACAGTCGGCATCATTCATGACGGAACCGGGCAGCTCAAGCCTCTTTCTCCGGAAGCGCAGACCATCTTCGCCGAAATGAAAAAGCTGGGCAAACACAGTTACGCCCGCTTCAACCAGTTCCAGAACAACATTGCCCTGGGCAAATCCAATAGCTGGCGTTGCCGCGCCGGTTCCCGCTATCTTTACATCTGTGAGGATGGCCTGGTGCATTACTGCTCGCAGCAGCGCGGCTATCCCGGCGTTCCTCTGGCTGAATATACAAAGGAAGACATCAGGCGCGAGTATTTCACGCAAAAGTCCTGCGCTCCCAATTGCACCGTATCCTGCGTTCACCAGACTTCGCTAATTGACTTCTGGCGCGACCCGCAGAATCAAACCTCGCATGAAATCTACCGTCCCGCTACGGCGCAGCCAGAACTGGTCCAGATCCAAGCCCACGAAAAAGAATCTGCCATGGCGGACTAATTAAACGCCTCTCCCTCCAGCACAATGGGAAACAACTTTCCTCGGAAATGGGGAGAATTATCAAGCGAGTCCGAAAGAACATCGCGATCTCCCGGCTAATTACGCTCGTGCTTCACCTTCATCCCTGCTTTGCCGCATGAAAATTTCCTTCCACGCGCTCTGCCGCCAGCCTGACCACACGGCGCGATTCGCGCGGCGGACGCTCCGTTTCGTACCGCAGAAATTCACGCACAATCCGGGTGGCATCTTTATATCCCTGAACAATGACTGGCCCAATGAGCTCGCCCTCAAACTCAAGCTGGTCCAGGGGCAGCGCTTTTTCCGGAGCGATGGTGAAAGCCTTCACGTAGCGATAGCGCTGGCGGCCAATTTCCAACTCGAGTTGCTCCGGCTGGACGCCGAGTTCGCGGGCATAAACGGAACAGAGGCGGTTGAAGTTGTTCAGCAGGGCCAGATCAGAATTGAAATTCTTCGAGATCAGGATATCGACCGCATGCACGCCGACATCAAGAAATGTCTTGATTTCGGCGGGACTGTTCTGGTCGGCAAAGGGCGACATGAGCACCAGGAAAATCACATCAGCCCCCAGGCGGAGGGCTGGCAGGATGGGCTGATTGCTCATGATGCCGCCGTCGGTCCAAAGGCGGCCGTCCATGGGGACGGCTTCATAGGCAAAGGTATACGAAGATGACGCCACGGCGGCCTGCACCAGGTCGGAAGGCTGCTCCACCGCCTGGCGCACAAAATCCTGGTGAACGGCCGGGTCGCCGGCGAGCACATCGACAGGGGTGTTGGAGAAGAAACACGCCGTGCCATGCTGGATATCCGTGGCCGTCATGATGACGCGAATATCGGAACGGCGCAGCTTCTCGTCAGAGATGCGCTCGCGCAAAAACCTGATGCGGTCATAGTTGGGAAATAACCCGGTACGCAGCGGCAGGCGCAGAAAGCGATGGCTCAACCGGCTGAGAGGCTGTTTGAAGACGCGATAGAACGCGATGCCCGCAGCAATGACAAGAATCGCGGGGATAGGCGCGCTGAGTTCAAAAATCCGCCCGCCGCGCAACGGCAAATGAATGTGCGTGAACGCAAGAAATAAAACAATGAAGCCCCAGACCAGGACGTTGGCGCCAAAAGAAACCCAGATCTTTCTGCTATCCGGCTCCAGTCGCCGGCCGCGCAGAAAATTCAGCGCTACATAGCCGATGTAGGAAAGCTTGTCGGCAAAGAAAAGAATGGCGATTCCCGCCGCTGCCAGGGCAAGCCACGTGGTCTTGGGATGGTGCGCGTGCAGGTAGATGCCGCGTTCCTGCATGAACTCCCAGATAAAGTTGCCGATACCGGCCGAAGCGGCGATCAGCCCGGCGAGCAGAAAGACGTAGCGCGACCAGTCAATGCCCAGTGTGGAGGGCGTGAGTTCCATCCATGATTTGACAAGGTTCTCGGCTTTGCCAACAAAACCGTCGGCGTGCGAGGCATACGATGCCGCATTGATGCTGCCGATGGATGAAGCGGTAATAATATGCGTGGGGACCTGCGCGTCCTGAAAGGCCATGAGCACACCGGCCTCATAAGCGCCCCGCGCTCCTCCTCCCGAAAGCACCACACCCACGCGCGAAGAAAATTCTTCCGGGCGCTTTTCTGCGGCCAGCGAGTCGCGGAAGTTCTGGCGGAGCTTTTCGAGTTCGGCCATTGCGGCCACAACGTGACCCTTGGAAGTACCGATTGGCATTGTTTACCGAAGCATAGCGCAGCTTCAGAGGAAATCGAAGCACAAGCTCATGGTGAATGGTCGGAGGTTGTGGCACGTTGGTACCCTGTTTAATGTCTCGGCTTCCTACGCGCCTGATGGAATTATTCCCCGGCTCTTATTGTTAGCGGAAGAATACTGCCGGAGCACGAAAGTTTCTATAGCCTTCTTGCCACACGTTTTAGGGCGAGAAAAGTCTTTCCGCCTTGCGGCTCGTCGCGCTGTGCCACTCACATCAAAGAAAATCGGAAGAAAAAAGATAACGCTTTGCTCAGGAAGCATCACTCGTAACGCAATGCCACGGTGGGTTCCACGCTGGCAGCGCGGCGCACACAGAACGAATATTCAGCAATCCGGAGATAATATCCGACCTGATCAATGAACAGAGGGAGCCATGAAGCCCACGGCTCCCCTGCCTTTTGGGTTAGTTGGTTCCGCTCGCTCTCTTTTCCTCTGTTGCAGGCTTAGCGTTCTTCACCCACTTGTCGAACCAGTTGACCATTTCCCAGAGAGTGTCCTCGGTGGATTCGCGCGCAAGATATGCATGGGCTTCAAAAGGCAATTGGACGTAACGCACGATTCCGCCATTGCCCTTGATCGCCTCATACATGCGCTCGCTCTGGATCGGGAACGTGCCGGAGTTATCGTCAGCCATGCCGTGAATCAGCAGAAGCGGCGTCTTGATATCCTCGGCATGCATGAACGGCGAAATCTTCATGTACATAGCTGGCGCCTCCCAGAACGTGCGCCGCTCACTCTGGAAACCGAACGGCGTGAGCGTGCGGTTGTAAGCTCCGCTGCGCGCCACGCCGGCGCGGAACAGGCGGGAGTGCGCCAGCAGGTTTGCCGTCATGAACGCGCCGTAACTGTGGCCGCCCACGCCTACGCGGTCGCGATCGGTCACCCCCATCTCAACGGCCTTATCAATTGCCGCCTTGGCGTTCGCCACAATCTGCTGGATGTAAGTGTTGTTCATGGTCTCCGGATCACCCACCACAGGCATGGTGGCGTTATCCAGAACCGCGTAGCCCTGGGTGACGAGGAAGAGCTGCGAGATGCCATTGATGGTGGTGAAGTGATACGGCGAACTCGAAACTTCCCCGGCCGTGGCTGGATTGTTGTACTCGAGCGGATACGCCCAGATGATGGTCGGCAAGCGCTCGCCCTGCTTGTAACCGGCCGGCAGGTAGAGGGTGAAGCTGAGCTGTACGCCGTCAGCGCGTTTGTATTTCACAAGCTGCTTGGTGATGCCGCGCAATTGCGGCTGCGGATCAGGAAAGTGCGTGAGCTCTCGCGGCGCAGTGGACGAATTTGCCGTGCGCACAAAATAATTCGGCGGATCCGCGGGGCTCTCATGCCGCGTGATGAACTTTGTTCCGTCCGGCGAGATCAGCGCCAGCACAGATTCATACTGCTTGTCAGCACACTGAAAGAGCCGCTCCGACTTGCCTGTAGCCAGGTCATAACGATCGAGGAACGGGAACTCGCCCCTGGGCGACGCGCCGTCTCCCGCCAGGAAAATGGCATCGCCCTGCTGCCACATGATGTGCCGGCCGTTGGCCAGCGTGCGCTGCATGGGCATACCTGGATCTTTGTAGCGGTCGCGAAGGGCGCGCTCCCAGACCAGGCGCGGCTGCTGGCCGGGCTTGTTGATATCGATCAGGAAGGTGCGCAGCCAGCGGCGGTTGCGGTCATAGTCGCGCGCCAGCGCAATGCCGTTCTCGCCCCATTCCAGCCCTCGTCCTGAGCCAAAGCCAAAGAAGCCTCCGCCAAAGCCGGGCAGATAGCGCTGCTCTAACCTGACCACTTCCACAGGCTTCTCATGGAATGGCGCGCTCAGCATCATGAGCTGGTCGCGGAAGGGAGCTTTGGCGTTCGGATCGCCGCCATCCAGCGCTTCCGCCCATACCAGCGTGGCCGGCTTTTCCGGCGCCCATTCGAAATCACGCGGGCCAGTAAGCACGCCTTCAATCGGGACATGATCCGCCATGGGCAGGCTGGCCAGCTTGTATTCGAGATTTCCTTTCAGGTCCCACACTTCCACTTCGTGGGGGAAATCGCGTTCCGGCACGATATAGGAATAAGGTCGAACGATGCGGCTGACCAGAACGTGCCGTCCATCCGGCGAAGCCTCGGCCAGAGCAAAGATACCCGGCTTGCCTACGCTGCTTTCCGTGGTAAGGCTCGCCTTCATAGGCCCGAGTTTCCCGCCGTGCAGGTGGACCAGCGCCAACTGTGCGGTGGCGTAGTAGTCAAACAGCGCCGCGTCGTGCTCATTTTTAAGCAGATCTTCAAAGGTGCGCACCGGCGCCGCTTTGCCGTCACTTTGCTGAACAATCGGCCCGTTCGGTGACTTGGGAGTTTCCGGTGCGGCGCCGCGATTGAGTGGCACGGTCTGCACCAGCAGCGTGCGGCCGTCCGGCATCCACTGCACCGGTTCGCCCATGATGGAGTTGATCTTCACGCCCTCCAGGCGCGCAGCCGACGCGCTCGCAGTACTGCCAAGCCACAAATCGATGCCGCTCGTTGTGGTGTTGGTGAAGGCAAACTGCTTTCCGTCCGGCGACCACACGGGCGCACTGAGATAGGCATTCGCCGGCAGCCCGCTCACCTTGCGCGTTTTTCCTGTAGCCACATCCACCAGGCTCAATCCGAGGAGGCGCGGAGGATGGTGACGTCCGTTGGTTGCAGGATTGATGCGCAGGCCGGCAATGCGCAGCATGGGTTGGGCGAGATCAGAGATGGGCGGATACAGCAGCCGGTCGCAAACCAGAAGCTCCTGCGAGCCCGGCCCCACGATCACCAGCGGGGTCGGCGGCGCGTTCAGCAGATCGTGGATCGGCTGTGGCGCCTGGTGATACTGCGCATACCCAACCGACACAAACAGCGAGATAACCAAAAGCGACAAAGGAAACGAACGCAGAACTCGAATCAAGGCAGGAAGCTCCCGGAATGTGAATTTCGAACAGGAAAGTGTAATGCAGGCAGGCAAGCCGTGTGAAACTCGCTCAACTCAAGATAGGTTTTTGCTCAAGAAGCACCTGATAAAACGCTGCGCAGTTCAGACGTGCCCCCTTCTCATGTAGACTCAGAGCTTACATTGGACCATCAGGCTTGAATCGCCCCTCATGTCGGAGATTGTGCAGTGGGTTGTACTCGCAGTAACGGCCCTGTTCGCCTCAACCCTGGCGGGCGTCACCGGGTTCGGTGGGGCGGCAGTCCTGCTGCCGGTACTGGTGGGCGCGTTCGGAATCCGCGACGCCATTCCTATCCTCACCGTGGCCCAGCTCATCGGAAACGCAAGCCGGGCATGGTTCAATCGCCGGGAATTGCGCTGGCGTGTGGTGGCCTGGTTTGCGCTCGGCGGCGTCCCCATGGCGCTTGCTGGCGGCTATCTGTTTGCGAAGGCCCCACTGGCATTCCTGACCCGGCTTCTCGGAGCGTTCCTGCTGTTGATCGTTGCCTGGAGACGTCTGCGGCCACGGCGATCGAAGCCCTTTCCAACCCCCGTCTTTGCCGGGATTGGCGCAGGCGCGAGCTTTCTTTCCGCTCTGCTGGGCAGCGTTGGCCCCATCATGGCGCCATTCTTTCTTGCCTTTGGTCTGGTCAAGGGCGCGTACATCGGCACGGAGGCGCTTTCCACCGTGGTTATGCACTTGACCAAGCTGGTCGCGTATCGGCAAACTGCGGTCCTCACCGGGGCCAACGTGTTGATCGGCCTTGCGCTTGGCCCGATCATGGTGTTCGGGTCGTGGCTGGGCAAGCGGATCGTTGACCGGCTGCCGGAAAAAGTGTTCGTCGCGATCATCGAAGGCGTGCTGATCGTGGCGGGAGTGCTTTTCCTGGTCCGCGGTTGAGGCGCAGCGCGGGAAAAACGAGAGCGTCTGAGAACCTGGCGGAGTAAAACCTTTTTAGCCGCGCTCCGTGCTTGCCTTCGCTCATGTGCCGAACTATTCTGGCGGACACCTCGTAAATACTTCCGTAGGTAAGGAGCGCCATGCGCCCGCTGATTGCCATCTGGCCGTATGCGGCTGTTTACTGGGCCGTGTACATCATCGCTTTTGTGCCGGAGTTCTTTCTCAACCGGCGTTCCCGGCCGCTGCTGGGGCCGCAGGATGCGGGATCGTTTCGCGTCGTCATTGTGGTCCAGAGCCTAGCCATATTCGCCGGGTTCCTTATTGGCTATACCAATCAATCTGGCGCTCTTGCGCATCAACACTTCTGGTTCTGGTCCGGTGTAATACTGATGGTCGCTGGGGCTCTGCTCCGCCGCCACTGCTTTCGCATGCTCGGCTCTTCGTTTACCGCGGTTGTGGTAGTCAAACCGGGACAGCACGTAATTCAGCGTGGCGCATATCGCTGGATTCGGCATCCTTCCTACACGGCCGGCATGGTGCTGTTTGCGGGGACCATGCTGGCATTGGCGAACTGGCTGAGCGTCGTCATTGTTTTAATCGGAGCGATCGTGGGTTACGGATATCGCGTTCACGTGGAAGAGCGCGCCCTGCTGCAAGTCCTGGGCGAACCGTATCGGGCCTACATGGAGCGGACGAAACGGTTCATTCCCAAGCTTGTCTGACGGCTGCGAGTAGTCCGTATAACCGGCGCAAACTCCGGGCCGAATCTTTCGGATTTTTTGCGCCCATCTCAAACTCCGCAGCATCGAATGACGGGAATGAATCAGGCGCTAAATTTGTACGGAGACAAACAAAATGCCGATCAATGAACTGCTGATTGCCGAATTTGAAGAAGAGGCAAAGAAGACGCGCGCCACGCTGGAGCGCGTCCCGCTTAAACCGGATTTTGCGCCCCATGCCAAATCCATGCCGCTGGGCAAACTGGCGCCGCATGTGGCCCAGTTGGGCGGTTTTGGGGTCAGCGTCTTAACCACGCCGCAACTGGATTTTGCCAGCGGCAGCTACAAACCATTGCCGTTCGAGTCCGCAGGGCAACTGGTGCGCGCATTTGACGAAGGCTGCAACGGCGTGCGCGAGGCGCTCAAAAAGGTTCCGGAAGGAGCCTGGCAGGAAAACTGGAAACTCCTGATCAACGGCAAGCCGATTTTTGACGGCCCGCGCTTTCTAGCCTACCGGCAAATGTTTCTCAACCACCTGGTGCATCATCGCGCGCAACTGGGCGTGTATCTGCGACTGACCGGCCAGCCGGTTCCGGCCACGTATGGGCCGTCAGCGGATGAAACGCTGGGTTTTTAATTTTGTCCGCAAAAGCATACCGCCGATGAACGCTGACTGGCTGATCTCCTCCTGGAAATCAGCGACAATCACCGTCCATCAGCGGTAAAGGTTTCGTGCTGTTGCGAGAACTACGCTTCTGCGCCGCCTTCTTTTTCCACCGTGACCTTCACGCGGCTGGTCACGTCGCGATGCAGGCGGATGGGCACATCAAACTCGCCGATGCTCTTGAGCGGCTCATGCAGTTGGATCTTGCGGCGATCAATGTTGAAGCCCTTCTGCTCCAGTCCTTCGGCAATATCCGCCGAGGTAACCGAGCCGAACAGGTGGTCCTTCTCTCCGGCCTTGCGGGCAAAGGTGAGCGTGACGCCGTCAAGCTGTTTGGCCAGGTTCTCAGAGTCGGCCTTCTCGATGGCGGAGCGGCGGACGGCCGACTGCTTCATCTGCTCGATCACAGCCTTGTTGCTCTGGCTGGCTTCAATGGCCAGCTTGCGCGGCAGCAGGTAATTGCGGCCGTAGCCCTCGGCGACTCTTACCACATCGCCACGGTGGCCCAACTTGGGAACATCTTCTTTCAGGATGACTTCCATCTCAAAATCTCCAATTTAGATTCTTACTTAAGCGATGCCACGCCACGCCTAGGGAGTGGAAGCAGGCCTTCACGGCTGCGTCAAAAGCTTCACTCCGTTGATTGACCTACCGCGCGGCGAACGGCAGCAGGGCAATGTTGCGCGCGCGCTTGATGGCCGCGGTCAATTGCCGTTGATGCGGCGTGCACACCCCGGTCAGGCGGCGAGGCACGATCTTGCCGCGTTCGGCCACGAACTGCTGCAGCAGGCGCACATCCTTGTAGTTAATGTCGTCAATTTTTTCCACGCAAAACTTGCAAACCTTCTTGCGCCGGAAAAATTTGCGTCCGCCTTCCCGCCCTCCCGGACCGCGGTCAGGACGGTCCGGCCGTCCCGCCGGACGCGGTGCTGGTGGTGTGGATACTTCCTGAACTTCGTCTGCCATAACTCTCCTTAAACTTGCTTGTACGCGGCTGAAGCCGCCACCAGGGGCTAAAGCCCCCAATCAAATTGATCGCGTTTCGCACGCCTAACGGTCCACAACCCAAGACCTCCTCGCGAAAACCGAGAGGCTACGCGCTTGCCGGCGCACCCTCGCTCTCCGCGGCTGCGGTGGCTTCCGCAGGCGGACGCTTCACGTGCGAGGCACGAATCTTCTTGATTTTGTCCAGGCGCTGGCGCTCTTCGTCCGTGCGCACAGTGATGAATTTCAGCACTGGCTCGGTCACGCGGAGGCGGCGCTCCAGTTCGTGGATGGTCTTGCCATCCGCAGTCAATGTGAACAGTACATACTGGCCGTCCTGGAATTTTTTCACATCATAGGCCAGGCGGCGCTTGCCCATTTTTTCAGTGTTCTGTACGGCTGCGCCTGCACTGGTGGCATGGTTCTGCAGAGTAGAGATCAGCTTATCCATGTCCTCCTCCAGCAGGTCAGGCCGCACAATGAACATCACTTCATACGATCTTTGCATGTTGTCTCCAATTTTTCTGTCGCTTCGCTCCAAACCGCTTCAAAGCCTCTTTCTCGTAAGCTCCTTCAGCACTCGAAGCGAGCCGCTCAGCGCGCAAGCCGGCTTCGCGGCTTCAACTTTCCGATTTTCTGTCGCTTCGCTCCAAACCGCTTCAAAGCCTCTTTCTCGTAAGCTCCTTCAGCACTCGAAGCGAGCCGCTCAGCGCGCAAGCCGGCTTCGCGGCTTCAATTCCAATTACTTCTCACCGGTTTGCCCATCAGGTTCTTCCGGCTTGTTCTTGCGGTTGAATCTGTTCATGGCGGTCGCGATCCCGTCATTGATGATCACATTCACTGCCTGCGCAGCCAGGTCGAGTGATTCATCGACTCCGACAAGCTGCGATTTCCGGAACGGAGCAAGAATGTATTTTGCTCCGCCCTTTCTTGGATCGTCGGGGGCGACGCCTATCCTGATCCGGGCAATCTCTTCACTCTGCAGCGCGTTGATGATCGACTGCATTCCGTTGTGCCCGGCCGACGATCCCCGCGCTCGCACTCGAATCATTCCCAGCGGAAGGTCCAGCTCGTCATAAATCACGATCAGGTCCTTCTCCGGATCGGCCTCATGCTTCCTGATCAGTTCCAGCACAGACATGCCGCTCAGGTTCATGTAGGTTTCCGGTTTTGCCAGCAGGATTTCTTCTTGCCCGATCCTGCTTCTGCCGGTCAGCGCCTTGCAATGCCGGTTGTCGATGGTCACGCCGCATTGTTCCGCGATCCGGTCAACCGCCAGAAAGCCGATGTTGTGCGGCGTGAACTGATACTCGATACCGGGATTGCCCAACCCCACGATCAGCTTCACGCTGCTTACTTCTTCGCCGGAGCAGGTTCACCCTCTTCTTCAGCCTCCTGCTTGCCCTTCTTGATGACTTCCGGCTCGGCCGGCGCAGCCGTAGCCGCTTCAGCCGCAGCTTCCGGCGTGGCCGCGACTTCTTCTTTCACGTGGGTCACGTGCGCCACCGTCTGCTGCTCATCGGTCATGAACTTGATCCTGCCGTCGTGCGGCAGGTCGGCAACGCGTAATACGTTCCCGAACTCAAGATGGGAAATATCCGCATCGATATGGCTGGGAATATCGCCCGGCAGGCACTCGATTTCCACTTCGCGCAGCACCTGGTCCATGATGCCGCCCCCCACTTTGACGCCCGGCGCTTCACCGACGAGATGAATGGGCACGAAGACAACCATCTTTACGTCCATGGCGATACGCTTCAGGTCAATGTGGAGCAGCCTGCCGGTGATGGGATCGTTTTGCCAGTCCACGACCATGCCCTTGGCGCTTTCACCGGCAACGCTCAGGTCGAAGATGGTGTTGTGGCCCGAGGCAGAATGCAGGATGCGGGAAATCTGTTTGGGATCCACGCTGACGGCAAGCGCCGCCTTTTTTGCTCCGTACAGCACCGCGGGGATGCGGCCGCTGGCGCGCAGGCGCCGCGCCTCATTCTTGCCGCGCGAACTGTCCGGTCTTGGCTGTGCTTCAACAACTTCCGGATGTGAACTCATTTTTTCTTTTCCTTCTTCTCCGCTTCCGCAGCGCCTCAGGCAAACAGCGAGCTGACGGAAGTTTCTTCGTGAATTGACTGGATCGCCCGGCCCAGCAGCCCGGCAATCGACAAAACTTTGATCTTCGGTTCCTCTTTCGCCGCCTTGGTGAGCGGGATGGTGTTGGTCACCACGACCTCTTCCAGGCTGGAATGCGCAATGCGCTCAATGGCCGGACCGGACAACACCGGATGCGAAGCGCAGGCATAAACCCTGGCAGCGCCTGCATTCACGAGCGCCTCGGCGGTCTTTACCAGCGTGCCTGCCGTATCGATGATGTCATCGATGATGAGGCAGGTGCGACCTCTCACATCGCCGATCACGTGCATTACCTCGGCCACATTCATATCAGTGCGGCGCTTGTCCACGATGGCGAGAGCTGCGTCAATCTTCTTGGCGAAAAAGCGCGCACGCTCCACGCCGCCCGCATCCGGCGATACCACGGTCAGGTTGGGCAACTCCATTTTCTTGAAGTGGTCCACCAAAACCGGTGAAGCGAACAGGTGGTCCACCGGGATGTTGAAAAATCCTTGAATCTGCGGCGCGTGCAAATCCACCACCAGCGCGCGATGCGCTCCCGCCGTGGTCAGCAGATCAGCAATCAGCTTGGACGACACCGGAACGCGAGGCTTGTCTTTGCGGTCCTGGCGCGCGTAACCGTAATACGGGATCACTGTAGTGATGCGCCGGGCCGACGCGCGCTTGAGCGCATCCACAAGCAGCAGCAACTCCATGAGGTGCTCATCCACCGGAAAGCATGTAGGCTGCACGACGAACACGTCGGCGCCGCGCACGTTCTCCAGTATCTGGATGTAAACCTCGCCGTCAGAAAAGCGAGTGACGTTGGCCTTGCCCCGCTCAATTCCGAGAAAAGCGCAGATCTCGTCGGTCAGCGCCTCATTGGCTGTGCCGCAAAAAATCTTGAACTTGTCGTCCTTGTGCTTTAGCTGCGTCTTGTGCTCGCTCTTCGGCGTAGTTTGTTGCTGCTTCGACTTCTCTGTTGCCGTAGCTATCGTCGCCATGTTCTCACCCGTTTGAAGCTGGTTGGCTACAACGGATTTTAGTTTCAGGCCCGCACGGAGATGGACTGCGGTTTCAGCGATATCTCCGGAGCCGCTTCATTTTCGAGGGCTCCGCCGCAAGCGGCTTCGCCCTCGGCCAAGGTTTCGCGCTAATCGGAGCTCACCGTTTGCATCACCCAACTTGCACTTGCTCTGTGTCCAAACTCTGGCTGGGCGGCTAGGATTCGAACTTGAGCCGCTTTCGCGCCGTCTGAGGCGCGAGGGGAAAATCCTGAGCGCGCAAGCGCGAAGGACCTCTAACCTCCAACCTGCTTCCTCAATTCTGGCTGGGCGGCTAGGATTCGAACCTAGACAAAGTGCTCCAAAGGCACTTGACCTACCATTAGTCGACCGCCCAAAACCCAAGTACATTCTAAGCGACTTAAAAACTGTTCGGGCCGGGGTTCCCGACAAGCGCCGCTTTTGCGCTTGTTGGGGTGGAATGGCACTTGACCTACCATTAGTCGACCGCCCAATACCTTTAAGCGCTTTCCCGATTACGGCGATCACGCGCGATCTCGGCGATCTCCCTACTTTGTTGGAAACAGCTCTTTCCAGTACTGTTCCCGTGTCAACGTCGCTGTCGCCTGTGCCGGGATATCATTGTCGTTCAACGATTTAGCTGCTTTTTCCGCATCAGCCTGGTGGCCAAACAGCCCATATACGGCCGACCCCGAACCGGATAAAGACACGTACCTGGCACCTGACTTCTCCAAGGCACGCTTCACTTCACGTATGGCGGGATACTTCGGGAAAATGACACTTTCAAAGTCATTTTCAATCCCGGTACGGACAAGGTCGAGAAGCAGTGCCTCGGCCCGGTCACAGCACTTGGCTGGGACACCGGTTGGAGAATAACTGGTACCGCTAAACCATTCATACACTGAATGGCTGAACCTGTTCAT
The DNA here is from genome assembly GCA_035712465.1 of Candidatus Angelobacter sp. Classification (GTDB taxonomy): domain Bacteria; phylum Acidobacteriota; class Terriglobia; order Terriglobales; family Acidobacteriaceae; genus Angelobacter. The sequence continues at coordinate 190,727 of DASTAS010000030.1, read as the reverse complement.
TGTACAAAAGCCATTCGGGGAGGTCAATCTATCGTGCTCGTCTTTGCGTTTGTCCCAGTCAGCAAAAGCTGCAGGCGTGGATACGCCCACCTCCGGCGTCGCAATCACGCAGGGGAAGCTGGGCAGGTCTTCCATGGCGAATACCTGTTCTCCGCGCCCCGTCCCCAGCACCGTTCCTCCAACTAAAAACAGGGGCAGGTCTGAGCCCACTTCGGCGGCGATGCGCAGCCGCTCGTCCGGAGCAAGCTGCTTCTTCATGGCTCTTTCCATGCCGAGCAGAGTGGCAACCGCATTGGACGAGGCTCCTCCCAAACCGCCCTGCACCGGCAATTTTTTCTCAATGGTGATTCGCACCCTGCCGCGGGTCTTGATGGCGCGCAGAAATTTATCGGCAATTCGCCAGCATGTATTGCTTTCGTCCGCCGGCACGCGCGAATCTTTGCAGTAGATTTCAATGCCAACGCCCCGGCTCACGTCCACGCGCACAACGTCCGCCAGAGCAATGGTCTGGTAGATGGTGCGCAATTCATGAAACCCATCTTCCCGCCGCGGCCCTATGCCCAACCCGATATTGATTTTTGCGAAGGAACGTACCCCAATGGCCATCTGAGTGTGGCCATGATATCACCCGAGCACCCCAACCCCCAGTAGTGAAAAGACTTAACCCACATGAAGAGATTGCTGGCAGGCCTGCTAAGGCTCTAACCCTCTTGGATGAATTCACAAACCAAGATTCTACGACCAGCCCGCGCGCATTGCAAAATATTCGATAGAATCGTATATTTTGCACGATGTGGATTCCGCGGAGTATCGAGCCCAGGCTGCGTCATTCCGCCAAGACGAGGCCGGTTGTGGTACTCACCGGCGCCCGCCAGACGGGAAAGACGTCCACCCTACGACGGCTCTTCCCAAACCATAATTTCGTTTCGCTTGACCTGCCCACCGAAGCGGAGCAAGCGGAAAAGGAGCCGACGAGCTTTCTCCAGCGCCATCCGCCGCCGGTCATCATTGATGAAGTTCAGTATGCTCCCGGCCTGTTCCGGTATATCAAAATTGCAGTGGACGCCAACCGCCATGAGAACGGGCAGTTTCTGCTCACGGGATCGCAGAAATTCACGCTGATGAAAAGTGTGTCCGAGTCCCTGGCCGGACGAGCCGACATTGTGGAACTGGAAACACTCTCGCTGGCGGAGATACAGGCCGCTTTGCCTCAAACCAGTGTCGAAAGCGCCATTGTGCGTGGCGGATTTCCTGAGTTGCATGCGAATCCTGAAATTGACGTTGCCGCCTTCTACAACTCCTATCTGGCTACTTATCTGGAACGAGATGTACGTTCGCTTGCAAACGTCGGCAGCCTCCGCGATTTCGAGCGGTTCCTACGAGCTTGCGCGCTTCGGTCCGCGAACCTGCTGAACAAGACGGATCTGGCGCGCGATGTGGGCATCGCCCCTTCCACTGCCAATCACTGGCTCTCCGTACTTGAAGCCTCCGGGCAGGTCGTGCTTCTGGAACCATGGTTTTCGAACCGAACCAAATCAATCGTCAAGAGCCCTAAACTCTACCTCGGGGATAGCGGCATGCTTTGCGCGCTGCTGAACATTCGCTCGGTAGAGGCGTTGCGCCAGGCTCCCGGAGCCGGAGCCATCTGGGAGACCTTTGTCTTTTTCCAATTGCGCGCGCGCGAACGCAGCGCCGGACGGCTTGGCAGCCTGTTCTTCTGGCGTGATCGCACACGAGAAGTCGATTTTGTGGTGGACATCGCGGGCCGGATGGAACTTTACGAGGCAAAGTGGACTGAAGTGCCGGAAGCCGGTGACGCTGTGAATCTAGACTTCGTCCGCAACGCCATTGGCAAGTCACGGATCACATCCGGCGCAGTTGTCTGCCGGGCTCCCCACAGCTTTCCGCTTGGCAACGGCTTTCAGGCTTTGCCGGTCAGCGATCTGAAATAGAGCAAGCTGCTTGTTGCAGTGAGAGGGGGAAGTGATTCTCAATTCGGCAATCCGGGCGACGTTGACAATTCAGTATCTGAACAGATATGAGATCTTCACAAAGATCTGGCGGCCATCGTTGATAAAGCTGTTGCGCGTCCGTAGCAGTCCGTCAAAGCTCTGTCCTGGAGCGCACGGTACGCCGCTGCACAGCCGTTCCAGGGATGGATCGATGTTCTGGAGATCGCTGTTATAACCGGCATAGATCGCTGTTCCCGGATTCACCAGATATGTGAAAAGGACATCGCCGTTAAAGACCTTGGTGTTTTGCAGGCTGGTCAGCGCAGGATTGCCGATGGTGGCGGTGTATTGGCCGATCAGGCGCAGCGAAAATTCTTTGGTGAATTGATAGTTCCACTTGGAGCGGATGATGTGATTGTTGAAAATGTTGGCTCGCGTATCCAGGTCGAGCAGCCGCGTCATGAGATAAGTGTTTTCAATCGTAAGCCCTTTCAGCGGGCGCACTGTGGCGCTCACATTTGCGTTGTTGGAGTACGCCAGCACGGGCGGGCCGACCTCGGGAACAAAGTTGGTCGCCGTACCCCAACTCATAGTGGCGTTGAGGCTGAGCCACTTGAAAAACTGTGTCCCGGCTGTGATTCCGCCATTCACGTGCGCATAGTCACGATTGGCGGTGAGGGCAGAGAAGTCCACGGGCCGCAGGCGCTCATGCTCCAGAGTTCCGAAAATGTTGAACAAACTCTTGCGCTGGAAGTCCCACTCGTAGCTGGGATTTACTTCATAATCCAGGCGAGTTCCATTGTGGTCCCACAATGTTTGCTCGTATAAGCGCGGACCATGGCCCGTCAAAGCTCCGCCCTCCGGATGCCATGTGTAGCTGAAAAAATTGCTGAATTGGCGGTAGTCGGTGCGCGGCACAAAGCCTGTTTCGGTGCTGAAGCCGGGAGAAATGTCCTGATAGAGGGTGTTGAACTCAACTGCCCTGGAACTGCGCTCCACATAGAGGTTATAGGCCGGCCCGGATTCATGCGAGCCGTCGTTGAATTTTGTCTCGGAGGTCACGGCCTGCGCGTTCATCTGCCAGTTGCGGTTGATCCTGATTTCTGTATCCAAGCCGCCCACGCGGTTGAACCCCACTTCGCATTCGGTCAGCGTGCAGAAGCTATTGGGACCGGTGTGCAGTTCCCGGTCGGTATAGATCAGGCCCACGCTGCTGCCCTTGCCCAACTCGCGGTTCAGCCGGAACACACCGAAATCGGCATCGTTGCCGAAGAGCGGATCGCCGGGGAGCACAGTCTGCCCCGGAGCACGATCATTGGCGACAAACGTTCCCATGGCCCACGGTCCAACCACGCCTGTGAGCCGGGCGCCGTAAAGCGGATTTACCACCCGGCGTGTGAACACCAGGTTGAGAGGCGTCTGAAAGAAATTTGAATTTTCCTGGAAGAATGGCCGCTTTTCCGGAAAGAACACCTCAAAGCGCTGGTTCACCGTGACCTGCGGATCGTCGGACTCAATCTCGCCGAAATCCGGGTTGATGGTGGTATCAAGCACCAGGCTGTCTTTGATCACGACCTTGGAATCAAGCCCTTCTTTGGGTTCCACATGCTTGCCCGTGAAGCGTTCACCCGCCGGGTCGCGGTCATCCAGGGACCGGAAAGCGCCTACCGATGAATAGGGGATGAACTGCATGTTGCGCCCGGGGGAAATATCATGGAACCCCTCCAGCGTTCCTTCCTGCGTAAGATTGCCCTGCACTTTGTTGGTATTGCGCGGGAAGTATGAATGCTCAGTATTGCGCGGAATCACGCGGATCAGAATGAATCCCCAATCGTCGCTCGCCTGCCGCCGAAAACGCAGCGACTTGAAAGGAATTTCCATGATGACGATGTACCCGCTGCCATTCATCTGTGTGTACGTGTGCCAGACCGTGTCAAAGGAGTCGTCGAAGCCCTGGTTTTCCGCGTACAGCCCGTCCTGCTGGATGCCGTACGGATTGCTGTAGAACATGTAAGCGTGGCGGTGATCGTGGAACGTATCCAGCCACAACCCGACCTGGTCGTCGTCATCAATCAGCTCGCGGCGCAGCATGCGCGCGCGTATCTTGCGCGGATTCTTGTCGAAAGCCAGAAACACCGCGTAAAAATTCTTGTCGGTATAGCCCAGGAAGGCCTCAGTCGGCTCGCTTACCGGTTCGCCATCATGTGGCTCCTTCTGCGTAAAGTGAGAGACCTTCACCATCTGCCGCGCCAGCGGAGTGGCCGGTTCCATGCCGGCAAAGTCGGAGAGCCTGGGCGCGGCGTTCAGCCGTGGGATGGACAGAGAGTTGGCTTCATGCACCATGGTTGGGCGCGCGTCCGGGTTCAGCTCAGTATTCGAGCTCAGCTTGGTCGGTTCACTCTGGGCGGCCGCAGTCGCGAGCGCAAGGCACACCAAGGCGGCGTATATGGACGCAAATATAATTTTCGAAGTGCGCAAGGCTTTCCGGTCCGGCTTTGAACGGCGGCAACAAAACGGAAGGCGCGGACCCAACTGCTTAGACTCCTTTACCCAAGTGAACGTTAGACGGGCGAGTAAGAAAGCGTAACTTAAATCGCTGCTCCGGGAAAGGCAGGGAACCGCTGCAAGCAGGTTTTCGCTAAAACAATCCGGGTTGGCGGCCGTACTTGATGCCAAAATGGTCGTAAGCCAGCCGCGTCGCCACGCGCCCGCGCGGCGTGCGGTCTAGGAATCCGATCTGCATCAGGAACGGCTCGTAAATTTCTTCCAGTGCCTCCGATTCTTCCGCCAGTGCCGCAGCCAGTGTGCTCAGTCCCACAGGACCTCCGTTGTATTTCTGGATGATCGTCAGCAGCAGGCGTCGATCGATTTCGTCAAACCCGTGCTGGTCAACCTCCAGCATCTCCAGGGCGGCCTGTGCCGTGGCTTTATCGATGCGGCCGGCGCCTCGGACCTGGGCGAAATCGCGCACACGCCGCAACAGGCGGTTGGCGATGCGAGGCGTTCCCCGGGCTCGGCTTGCCAGTTCTGTGGCTCCCTCGGCATCAATCTCAACGCCTAGTATTTCGGCGGAGCGCTCAATCACAAACTTGAGCTCATCACTCGAGTAAAACTCCAGGCGCAGCAGGATGCCGAAGCGCGAGCGCAGAGGCGCGGAGAGCAGCCCGGCGCGGGTGGTCGCCGCCACGAAGGTGAACGGTTTTACATCAATCGTGTGGGTGCGCGCGGAAGGTCCCTGCCCGATGATGATGTCCAGTTTGTAATCTTCGAGCGCAGAGTAAAGGATTTCTTCCAGAGCGGCCTGGAGCCGGTGTACCTCGTCCAGAAACAAGACCTGCTTCTCGTCCAGATTGGTGAGGATGGCGGTGAGATCGCCTTTGATCTGGACGGCTGGACCTGCAGTCTGCGAGAAGCCAACTCCCATTTCGTTGGCGATGATGGTTGCGAGCGTCGTCTTGCCCAGCCCTGGCGGGCCATAGAGTAGAACGTGGTCCAGCGCTTCACCGCGCGATTTGGCCGCCTCAATGGCCACGGAGAGATTGTCTTTGACTTTTTTCTGGCCGATGAACTCGCGCAGAAAACGGGGGCGCAGCTTCAGTTCAAAAGAAGCGTCGTCCTCTACGGGAACCGCTGAAACCAGCCGCTCGCGGTTCAAACTTTTATCGCTGCCCGCCACTTCGGCGATACTAAAGCGAACCGGCGAAAAATGCCAGTCAGAATTCCGCGACTCCGGCCGCGCCAGCGTTACTTGTGATTTGGAAGTGGCTGCCGGTCAGTGGTAGTCGGCGTTGCTCTTGATCAGGTGCCAACGCTCTCCGGTCGCATGCCCAGCTCGGCAATTACTTCCTGCCCCAGCAGTTTGCTGCCGTCATAGAGCACTTCGATAAGGCGGGCGCGGCTGCCGCGCGTGTTGGCCACCGCGGTGGGAAGCTCAGGTGTAGGAAACACTCCTACCATGTCCCATTTGTTTTCTCCGGATTGAACCCAGAGTTCATATTGTTTCCACTTGGCCATTCAGTCGCCGGGCTCCACAAAGATGAGTTAGCTCATCTTACTTCGACCAGCCCCCAAGCGGCGCGCCTGTACCTCGGGCGCAAACACTCGCCGGGCCGATAAGCCCATTGCACATCGGCTTGAGCAGGATGCGACTTTCGTCACCTGAAGGGGATGAAGTCCCGCTCCCGCTATTCAGGCATTTGTAGACTTATTCGAATTGCTTCCTGAAGTTTTCCATCTGCTGCTTGAGATCCGCCACTTCACGCCTCAGTTCCACAAGCTCAGTCTCAAGACGAGCAATGCGCTCATTGTCCGGTGCGCTTTGCGCTGATGCGGGTTCCGGCGGCGCGATATAGCCCTCCACATCGCCAGAGAGAAGGTGGGCGTAGCGCGATTCCTTTGTTCCCGCCTGGCGTGGAAGCATTTTCACCAGCGGAGGCTCGCGCTGCATCAGCTTCTGCAGTGTGGACTGCACGTCTGAAAGTTCTTCAAACCTGTACATGCGCTCGGTGCGGCCGCGAAGCTCTCCAGGAGTCTGCGGACCGCGCAGCAGCAGCACGTCCATGATGGCGGTTTCCGCGCGCGTAAAGTTGAACACCTCCTGGATGCGGTGCTCATATTTTGTGACGCGGCTGTCCGCGCCGCCGGCTGGTCCGGCCAGGCGCTTCTCCTGCAGGCTGTGCAGTGCGTCACGCACAGTATTTTCATCCAGGCTCATCACTGGATCACGGTTGTTCTTCTGGTTGCAGGCATTGACCAGAGCATTGAGCGAGAGTGGGTAGTAGTCCGGCGTGGTAATGTCCTTTTCGACTAATGCTCCTAAAACGCGTGCTTCCACCGGACTAAGTACGATTTCCATTGGAGTAGTCTACCAACTACAGGCAAGAGGGCAGCCCACCGAGGGCGCTCTTCGACATCTTAGGGCAGCTAGGCTCCACCCGGCCTCAATGGCGGTCCTTAATGCGCCACAAATCGCGGGCAAAATGGCGACGCCGAGGGGAAAGAAAAAATCCTGTGTGACCGCACTGGTCACGCGACATGACGAAACATTGACCGCGATTGAAAGATTCAGCCTTCCGGAGAATTTACGTCAGAGCAGGATCTCCATGCCCTCAGAGGCCGCTCTCACTTTGGGATAGTACTCCCGCGCGCGGGCCACTACGGAATCAATGCAATCATCGGTGTGGTCCGGATCATGATGGAAAAGTATCAGTTCTTTCGCGCCGCTTTCCATCACCACGTTCACCGCTTCGCGCCAGTGACTGTGTCCCCAACCTTGTTTACGGGCTTCATATTCTTCAGGAAGATACTGCGCATCGTAGATGAGCACGTCCGCGCCTTCGGCCAGCTTGCGCACATTGCGGTCGAATACAGGATCGCCGGGCTCGTTGTCGGTGGCGTAGACCAGCACCCCGCTCTTCGATTCCAGCCGAAACCCGAGGCAGCCCTGCGGATGGTTCAGCCACATGGATTGCACCACACAGTCGTCAAACTCCAGGCGGCCTTCTTCAATGTTCAGAAACTGGCGCTTCGCCGCCATTTCATTCATGTTCACAGGAAAATACGGGTCTGACATCTGTTCTTCCACGGCGTGTTGCAGCCCGCGGGTGCGATTCGATGAGTGGAATACGAACGAATTTCCGTGATTGTTGTAGAGGGGTGCGAAAAACGGAATGCCCTGGATATGGTCCCAGTGAAAGTGGGAGAGAAAAATATGTGCCGAGAGCGGACGTCCGTTGCTTTCCTGCTGCAACTGCTTGCCCAGATTCCGGAAGCCTGTGCCGCAATCGAAGATGTACAGGTGGCCATTCAGGCGCACTTCCACGCACGAGGTATTTCCCCCGTAGCGTAGATTCTCCAATTGCGGAGTAGGCGTTGAGCCGCGCACGCCCCAGAATCTAATCAGCATCTTACCCCCGTTGCAGCACGTTTGCAGCCATTAAGACCGCGATCTGCTGTACCCGGCTACCGGGCCACAGAACTTCATAAGGGGAGTCATTTGTTGAACTTCAGGAAAGTATAGTCCAAAATCACCCCGGCCCGGCAGCCTCTTCCTTGTACACATAGTGACCAAAATGGTCATTCCGTAATGCCACAGGTACGTGTCCTTCCGGCGCCGGTTGGACAATCAGTTAATATTGGATTGCCATGTTGTGGCCCGATTACGAACAATTCGCCGCGCTGGCAAAAAATGCCACTCTGATTCCTGTGGCCCGCACCGTACCGGCCGACCTGCGCACGCCGGTCTCAGCGTTCTTGAGCATCGCTGCCGATGAAAGGGATGCCCCCAACGCATTTCTGCTCGAGTCCGTGGAAGGCGGAGAGAAGGTGGGCCGCTATACCTTTCTCGGCGTGCGTCCTTATATGGTGCTCCGCGCCCGCGGCGGCGAAGTCACGCTGGAGAAAGGCAAAATGAAGGAGCGGATCCAGGGCAGCCCGTTCAAGGTGCTCGACCGCCTCTTGCGCGAACACAAGCCAGCGCATGTGCCCGGCCTGCCGCCATTTACCGCGGGCGCCGTTGGCTATTTTGCGCACGACGCCGTGCGGCAACTGGAGAAACTTCCGCAGCTCGCCAAAGACGACCTCAAGCTTCCCGACTGCGTGCTCATGTTCTTTGATCGCCTTCTGGCCTTCGATCATGTGCGGCATGAGATTTTCATCATCGCTACGGCGAACGTGCGCGATCAATCGCCTGACAAGGCTTATGACCGCGCCGTGCGCGACATTCGCGCCATCGAAAAGAAGCTGAATGAACCACTGCACCGGAGATATCTGAGCCCTCCTAAGCCGCACTGGAACCGCTTGAAAATCAATATCTCCGTCAAGAAGGAGCGCTTCCTCAAAACGGTGGAGAAGATCAAGGACTACATCATGGCCGGCGATGTTTTTCAGGCTGTGCCCTCGCTGCGCCTTGAGCTGGAGCCCGACGTACCGCCGCTTAACATCTACCGCGCCTTGCGCCGCGTGAATCCCTCACCTTATATGTATTTTCTGCGCATGGGAGAGACCACTGTGCTGGGCTCGTCGCCGGAAATGCTGGTGCGCGTGACCGGGCGCAAGCTGGAATACCGGCCCATCGCCGGGACGCGCAAGCGCGCTGCTGATGAAGCCGAAGACAGGCGACTGGAACAAGAGCTGCGCAACGACGAAAAAGAACGCGCCGAACACGTGATGCTGGTCGATCTGGGCCGTAATGATGTGGGCCGCGTCAGTGACTTCGGCAGCGTCAAGGTGCGCGACCTTATGTTCGTGGAGCGCTACTCGCACGTGATGCACCTGGTCTCCGCCATTGAAGGCCAGTTGCGCAAAGACCTCAGCCCCGTGGACGCGCTCGCCGCCTGCTTCCCAGCAGGCACGCTCACCGGCGCGCCCAAGGTTAGGGCCATGCAGATCATCGAGGAGGTTGAGCCGGTGCGCCGAGGCATCTACGGTGGGTCTGTTCTTTACGCCGACTTCGCCGGCAATCTCGATTCCTGCATCGCCATCCGCACCATGCTGGTGAAGGGCCGCAAGGCTTATGTCCAGGCCGGCGCCGGCATCGTAGCGGACTCCGTCCCGGAAAACGAATACCAGGAATGCCTCAACAAGACCCAGGCACTGGTGCGCGCGGTTGAGCTGGCAAGATCAGGAGAGTGAGGCAGGAATTAGTTAAGGCAAAGAGGTGGGCCTGTGCGGTCCACCTCTTGTCCATGCTCAGATGAGCGGCGGGTTCGAGCCTGGTGGGGGATTCCCCACGCTTATGTTGTTGACAATCGTTGTGTCCGGAGCAGCCGATTGTGCCACCTGTTCAATCTGCTGTTTTTCCTGTTCTGTATCTACGTTCCCTTTGAGTTGAATCCGGTTATCGCTGGTAATGTCCACGCTGACCTTATCAGCGCTGGAGGGCATTTGTTTCTGGATGGCATTCTCCACCGCTGCTTGCGCCCGTGTTAACGAACTTGGAGGCGGCGCCGGATTCTCGGCTGTAGGCGTTTGGTCCGGGTTTTGTGGAGGATACTGGTCCGGATTCGTCTGCGGGTTTGGGCTTGTTTGCGGATACTGGTCCGGATTCTGTGGCTGCGTGGTGTCAGGATTTTGTTTTGTCCCCTCCGGGAAGGTCGGCGGCGTGCCTCCCGGCGGATTCTGTGGATACTGTTGACCAAGCGCGGGTATCGAAACGGCGAAACTCAGCGCCAGGATGCATCCGAATTTGACCAGCAATTTCATAGTTGCTCCTTTGACCTGCAGGCAGACCGCCCGCGCATCTCTGTCAGCGGGAGGCTGGTTAAGTCTGCTCACATTGGAAGCTTATTTTGTATTGCGATGTCACATGGTCGGGAGAGTTTGGCCGGAAGAAAAATTAAGCAACCGCCTCGACAGCGACCGGGAATCTGGGGAACTCTCCGCCTCGTGGTACCGTATCTCTAGTTATGCCGGCTATGCTGATCTGTGACGTTCTCTGGGTTCTATTCTGGGCGCTCTGGGTGGTGTGGGCGCTATGGATGAAGAAGGCCGAGCGCCGGGAAAGCGTCAGCACACATCTGCTCCACACCCTGCTTGCTGCCGCCGGGTTTCTGCTGATGTTTTCGGATGTCGGAGGACCCTGGCCCTGGCTTCATATTCGCGTGTTGCCCCGGGAGCTATGGATTGAGAGCCTCGGCCTTGCCATCACCCTCGCCGGTTTTGCGTTCTCCATCTGGGCGCGCATCCATTTGGGCCGTAACTGGAGCAGTTCCGTGACGGCTAAGGTCGACCACGAACTGATCCGCACTGGGCCTTATCGATGGTTGCGGCATCCGATCTACACAGGTTTGCTGTTGGCGATGTTGGGCACGGCGATGGTGCGAGCTCAGGTGTGCGGCCTGCTCGCTCTGGCGCTGGTCTACGCGGCATGGAAGATCAAGAGCCGCGTCGAAGAGCACATGATGACCATTACCTTTGGCGCGGAATACTCCGCCTATGCTAGCGGCACCGGAGCGATGTTCCCCCGGGTGCGATAGAGAGCTTGCAATTCTCAATTTTGGCAATCGTGGCAATTCTGGAACTTCTGCCGATTCTGGCAATCTCTTGATTTCGTGCTACCGTATTGCATCCCCGGCCGTCGATGGAATGAAAGGGCCGGAACTCACATGCCGTTCGATAGCCAGATATTTGTTTCCAGCGTGCCGGCGCCGCGACGGTGGATCATACTGCTCTCGGGCGGTGTGCACGTGCTGGCGTTGGTATTGCTGGTGGCGCTGCGGCACGCGGCCGGTCCCTATGTTGTCCCTCAGAATTTTGAGAGTGCGCAGGCAATTCCGCTGACGGAGCATCTCTCATTCAATCCGGCTTGGGCCAAAGCCGCTCCGCTTAACGCCGGCAAGTCTCAGCGCCATAAGAGCAAGAGCCGGCTCCGCCTGATAGCGCCTGAAAGTGAACCGGTGGCGGAAGGAGCAGCCGTGAAGGTTTTACGCGAGCACGCAGCCAGCGCGACCACGGGCATGACGGATAACATCCGGGTCAGCCAGTTTTATGGGTTGCACTGGGACGATTATCAGCTTGCGATTCAGACAGGCGGCAAGCTGCCGGTGATTTCAGCCGATGAGTTGCCGCCGCACTTTCAGCAATTGGTCACGGTGGAAGTCACCATTGACGTGGATGGCCGGGTGGCTGACGCCCGGATCATCGGCGGACTGGTGACCAGGCCGATTGAGCAGAAACTGCTTGCGGCAATCAGGGAATTCAAATACAACCCTGCCAAACACTACGGAACTCCCATACCTTCCCAGTTGGACCTTGTAGTGCGCATCCCCAGCTGAACTGATAGCCGCGACGCACAAAGTAACCGGCACGCGCCCTAGCTCAGCCGGATTCGCCGTAGCCCGGTTCGGTCCGTAAAGGCGAAATTTCATCATTCAGGCACCATCGGCGCAGCAATGCACATCCTAAAATGCGGCTGACTTTTGCCTCCCACACAGCCTCGGAGCCAACCGCAATGGAGCGTTACATCTGCATACACGCCCACTTTTATCAGCCGCCGCGGGAGAACCCGTGGTTGGAGGCGGTGGAGCGCCAGGACTCAGCATTTCCGTACCACGACTGGAATGAGCGCATCACGGCGGAATGCTACGCGCCCAACGCAGCTTCGCGAATTCTGGATGGCGACGGCCGCATCAGCCAGATCACGAATAACTATTCACGAATCAGCTTTAACTTCGGTCCCACTCTGCTCTCATGGATGGAGGAAAAAGCCCCGGAAACATATAAAAGGATCGTTGAATCCGACCGCGCGAGCGGAAAGCGGTTCTCCGGACACGGTTCCGCCCTGGCGCAGGCATACAACCACATGATCCTGCCGCTGGCCAATGAGCGCGACAAATACACGCAGGTGCTCTGGGGAATTCGCGATTTCCAAAAGCGCTTCGGGAGGCGGCCGGAGGGCATGTGGCTGCCGGAAGCCGCCGTGGATGTGGCAACGCTGGAGGTTCTGGCGGAGCTCGGCATCAACTTCACAGTGCTGGCGCCACGGCAGGCGGCCAAAGTTCGCAAGATAGGAGGCCGAAGCTGGAAGGACGTAAGCGGCGGGCGCATTGACCCCACGCGCGCTTACCTATGCAGGCTTCCTTCGGGCAAAAGGATCTCGCTGTTCTTTTACGACGGCCCAATCTCGCAGGCGGTGGCTTTTGAGAAGCTGCTTGAGAGCGGCCAAGCGTTTGCTGACCGGCTGAAGAGCGGCTTTAGTGAGAAGCGGAAATGGCCGCAGCTCATGCATATTGCAACCGACGGCGAGACCTACGGCCATCATCATAAGTACGGCGAGATGGCTTTGGCGGCGGCGCTGGACAAAGTCGAAGTCGATCCTTCGGTGCGGCTCTCCAATTACGGAGAGTTCCTGAGCAAGTATCCGCCCGAAGTGGAGGTGCAGATTGTTCCCGCAAGCTCATGGAGCTGCTATCACGGCGTGGAGCGTTGGCGCGGCAATTGCGGCTGCAACTCCGGACGCGCAGGGTGGAACCAGGAGTGGCGCGGGCCGTTGCGCGATGCCATGGACATGCTGCGCGATCGCGTTGCCGCGATCTTCGACAAGAAGGGCACAGAGCTGCTGCACGATCCCTGGGCGGCGCGCAATGACTTTATCGAGGTGATGCTCGACCGTTCAGCGGAGAACCTGTGGGTCTTTTTTGAAAAGCATTCGCGCCGCCAGCTTCGGCCGGAAGAAACCACGTGCGCCCTGCAGCTCCTGGAAATGCAGCGCCACGCCATGCTGATGTACACGAGCTGTGGATGGTTTTTTGATGAGATCAGCGGCATTGAAACTGTCCAGGTGCTGCAATATGCCGGGCGCGTGATTCAGCTTGCGGAGCAAACCTCCGGCGAGAAACTGGAGCCGGAGTTTCTCTCCATTCTGTCGCGCGCGCAGAGCAACATCGCGGGTTATGGAGACGGAGCGCAAGTGTATGAGCGCTTTGTAAAACCTGCAATCGTTGATTTGTGCAAGGTCGGCGCGCATTTCGCCATCAGCACCATGTTCGACGGCCACCACGAGGTGCCCCATTTCTGTTACGACATTGCCACACGGGATTACCGTCGGCTGGAATCGGGAGTGGCAAGAATGGGGATTGGACGCGCGCGGGTGACCTCGAAAATCACGCGCGAATCGCGCGAGCTGACGTTCGCGGGAATCCACATGGGCGATCAGGTGCTTCATGCCGGTGTACTGGATTCCGCTGATGAGAAGAATTACGTGACGCTCGCGGGCGAAGTAATTGCCTCATTCACGGACGGAGATTTTCCTGAGGTGTTGCGCCTGCTGGATTCATGGTTCGGCGAGATGCGGTACTCGCTGCGCTCCCTGTTCAAGGATGAGCAGAAGAGAATCATTGACCTCATTCTCTCGCAGACGCTCGCGGATGCTGAATCCAGCTATCACCGGATCTATGAGAAACACGGGCCGCTGCTGCGATTCCTCAAAGACATGAGGCAGCCGATCCCGGAAGTCCTGCGCGTTACCGCGCAGTTTGTCCTGAACTCTGACCTGGTGCGGACTCTTAAAGCTGACCCGGTGGACTCGGTGCGCATCTCCATGCTGCTGGAGTTAGTGGAACGCGAGGGCGTGCAATTTGAAGAGGCTTCTGTCGCTTACGCGGCGCGTAATGCCCTTACCAGGCTCATGAAGCGGCTTGAACAATCATCGCAAGAGACAGAACTGCTGCGGCACACAAACGTCCTGGTGTCGGTTCTGGAGATGCTGCCGTTCAAAGTAGATATGTGGGATGCACAGAACATCTATTACACGCTTGGACAAACGCAATATCCGATCATAGCGCGGCAGCAGGACCCTGCTTCACGCGAGTGGCTTGAGAATTTTCTTGCGCTTGGGGAGAAACTGCAGGTCAGCGTCCCATCGGCAGTGCCGCGCGTGGAACTTCGCATGGCAAGCTGACAGGAATGAGGTGGATTCATGAGAAGGCGGAACAAATTTATTCTTGGCGGCATTGCCACCGGCATGGTTGCTGCCGGAGCGGCTGTGGGACTCGGAACGGCTTACGCCGGGCGAGAAATTTTGAAACGCTTGCGTGAGGGGCGACTCCCCGGCCTCGAATCTCTCGGCTTTGAAGGCGAAGACCTGCGCGGCCAGACCGTTTTCATCACCGGCAGCTCGCGCGGCCTGGGGCTGGCGCTGGCCGAAGAGTTCGCGCGCCAGGGGTGCAAGCTGGTTCTCTGCGCCCGCGATGAAGAGGAATTGAGTCGCGCTCGCGAACATGTAAGCCGGCTTGGGGCGGATGTTCGGACCGTGGCATGCGACGTGGCCAACCAGAAGGAAATTGAACGTGCGATTGATGAGGCGCGCAGAGAGTTCGGACGCATCGACGTGCTGGTCAACAACGCTGGAATCATCGCGGTGGGCCCCATCCTCACGCAAAAACTTGAAGACTTCAAAGAAGCCATGGACGTGATGTTCTGGGGCGCCGTGTATCCCACGCTGGCTGTGCTGCCTGAGATGGTGGAGCGAGGGTCCGGTCGCATCGTGAATATCACCTCCATAGGAGGCAAGGTCAGCGTTCCCCATCTTGTGCCGTATGGCTGCGCAAAATTTGCGGCAGTCGGCTTTTCCGAAGGGCTTTATGCCGAGCTGAAGAAATATGGAATTCACGTGCTCACAGTTGTACCAGGCCTGATGCGCACCGGCTCGCACCTGAATGCGCAGTTCAAGGGCAAGCATCAAAAGGAATACGGCTGGTTCGCGCTGAGCGCGACGAATCCGTTGTTCTCAATCTCGGTGGAGCGTGCAGCGCGACAAATCGTGCACGCCACGCGCAGACGGTCACCGGAACTGGCCATCAGTTGGCAGGCCGAACTGCTGGCGCGGGCGCACGGGGCCGCGCCTGAACTCACGCTACGTGCGCTGGCTCTGGTGAACCATCTCCTGCCTGGGGCGGAAGGTGCGTCGTCGGAAAAGAAGACTGGAAGGGAGAGCCGGTCGCCGTTGACGCGCTCTCCGCTGACCGCACTGGGAGAGCGCGCGGCGCGGCGCTACAACCAGACCGGAGAAACTGCGTAGCTGAATTTTGCGAGGGGAACAGGTATGTCAGGGCGTGATGCAACAGACAAAAAAGGAAAATTGGTGGAATTTGGAAACAGAAGCAAGACCCGGCAGGAGAAACCCAAACCTCCTTTCCCCAAACAACACCAGCAGCGGCCGGGACGCGAAGCAGATATCCAGCCTCGTCCCCGGTATGAAGCGCCTGCCTATCGCGGCGCGGACAAGCTGAAAGACAAAGTGGCGCTGATTACCGGAGGCGATTCCGGAATCGGCCGTGCCGTGGCGGTGCTGTATGCGCGCGAAGGGGCCGACGTCGGTATTGTCTATCTGGGCGAAGAGCAACGCGACGCGGAAGAAACGCGCCTCGCTGTTGAAGAAGAGGGGCGTCGCTGCCTGTTGATTCCCGGTGATGTTACGGATGTAAACTTCTGCCGCTGGGCCGTGCAGCAGGTGGTGGAGCATTACGGAAAGCTCGATATTCTGGTCAACAACGCGGCTTACCAGGAACATCAGCCGTCGATTGACGACTTGAGCGAAGAACAGTTCGAGAAGACATTTAGGACCAATATTTTCGGATATTTCTTCATGGCAAAGGCGGCACTTTCCCACCTGAAGCCGGGCAGCGCTATTGTGAACACCGGATCCATCACCGGAATGCGGGGCAGCAAAGCGCTGCTGGATTACTCGGCCACAAAGGGCGCGATTCATGCTTTTACGAAATCGCTTGCGGAGAATCTGGTGGAAAAAAAGATCCGCGTGAACTGCGTGGCTCCGGGCCCGGTCTGGACCCCGCTGAACATTGCTGACCAAAAAGCCGAAAAGGTCTCACAGTTCGGGAAGAAGCCGCCGATGCAGCGCCCGGCGCAACCGGAAGAGATTGCGCCGGCGTATGTCTTCTTTGCCTCTGAAGCTGATTCAAGTTACATCACCGGTGAAGTGCTTACCTTGCTGGGAGGTGAAACAACAGCCGCGTGATGCGCCGGAGTTGCGCCGCCATCGGGTGAGGAGAAGGCCGCATATAATAGTCGAGTTCATGGGAAACCAGACTGTCGCGGCAACGCCTGCATCACTCCTCGCCAATAAAAATCCCTCTCGTACGCGCCGGCTCCTTCTCTCCATAATCATTCTGGTCTGGGCGGCCGTTTATGCCGGCAGCATTTTCCATCCGGCGCTCGAGGACGATGCTGATACGGTTCACGCGGAAGCCGCGCGGGAGATGGCAACCGGCGGTGACTGGGTCACGCTGCACATCAACCACGGCGTCCGCTACCTGGAAAAAGCTCCGCTGATGTACTGGTGCACAGCGATGAGTTTCAAACTCTTCGGCGTGCACGACTGGTCGGCCCGGCTGCCGATCATACTTGGCGTTTTGGCGCTCCTGCTGGTCGTTTACCGGCTCGGCCGGCGCGTGTATGGAGAAGAAGGCGGGTTCTACTCGGCCCTGGTGCTCGCAACCGGTTTTGGTCCGTTCATCTTCACGCGAATTTTAATTCCTGACATGGCCGTTGGTTTGTGGCTGGCGATCGGCTTTGATTTCTTTCTCACCTCTCTGGAGCAGGCTGATGCCGGCAAAGCGCCGTCACGGTGGATATGCTGGGGCATCGCGCTCAGCATGGCGCTGAATGTGCTCACCAAAGGGCTCATTGGCCTGGTTTTTCCTGTGGGCACGATTTTTCTCTTCCTGCTGCTCACAGGAAATCTGCGCCACCTGCTGCGCCTGCGGCTGCTTTCAAGCTTTCTCGTTTTTCTCATCCTTGCGGCGCCCTGGCACATTCTGGCCGGCGTTCTCAATCCCGCGCAGGGACAGGCGCGAGGATTTTTCTGGTTCTACTTTGTCAACGAGCATTTCCTGCGCTACCTGAACAAGCGCTATCCGGCCGATTACGCTACGGTCCCGATCTTTCTCTTTTGGGGTCTGATGCTGGTATGGCTGATGCCCTGGACGGCCTTCATTGTGCAGGCGCTCCGCAAGGTACCCGCCCGACTGCGGCAGTGGCGCGGCGGCCTGACAGACCGGCAGCGCGGCAGCCTGCTGTTCGCGCTATGGGCCCTGGTGATATTAGTGTTCTTCAGCTTTTCCAGCCGGCAGGAGTATTACGTGATTCCCGGCGTTCCCGGAGTTGCGCTTCTTCTCGGTGGATGGCTGGCGGAGGAAACCGCATCTCCCGTCGATAGCAAGGAGCGGAAAAGCGGACGCACTTCCTCCCTGGTGCTCGCCCTGATCGGAGTGCTCGCATGCGCTGTATGTATTTTGCTGGCGATTAAATCGAAGACTCCGCCAGCCGGCTATGACATTGCCGAGCTGCTCAAAAAAAATCCGCAGGACTATGCGCTTTCCTTCGGTCACTTCCTTGACCTCACGCCCCAGGCGATGGGCGCATTCAAAGTGCCGCTGCTTGTGACCGGAATTGGCTTTGGGTTCGGATTCGTCCTTAACTGGATACTGCGAAGAAAAAACAGAACCATGGCGGCAAACCTGGTGCTCGCCGCCACTATGGTTGCTTTTCTGCAGGCGGCTCACAGAGGTCTGGAAATTTTTTCACCTGTGCTGTCCTCAAGAGTTCTGGCGAATGCAATTGAACAGGCCTGGCAACCGGGAGCGGTGATCGAGGACAACGGCGACTACGAGGCGTTTTCGAGCGTCAGTTTCTATACCGGCCGGCAGATGCGGCTTCTGAATGGCCGGCGAAATAATATCTGGTACGGCTCAATGTTCCCTGATGCTCCCGCCATTTTTGATGATGACTCCTCATTCACGCGTCTATGGCAAAGCGGACGGCCAGTCTTCCTCTGCACCGACGAGCACAGCATCCCCAAATACATACAAACAGGCGGATATTGCGAATTAAGAAAATGGGGCGGCAAGCTGGTGCTCACCAATGAGCCGGCGCTTTGTCGTCAGAATCGGCAGCCGTAATCACTTCCTCTCCAGCGGGTCCGGCGGGACGGATTCTGCCCTTCTCAAGGATGAAAACCTCGCCGCGCCAGTGAACTTTGTTATCAGCGAAGCTCGCAAACCACACCCAGAAGGCCACAAGATCACGCAGCGGCAGCAGCCAGAGATACTTGAGCATCGCGCGATCGTGAACCACGCGGAGCCCTACCTGGAGCGCAACCGCCACGCGCAGGACAGCCGCACCGGCAAGCACAATCCAGGACCACCACGCCCCGGCTGCGAGCACAACAGCAATCATGGCCCAGGGCAACGCAAACGTGAGCAGGAGACCGATGTACCCCATGCGGCGCGAATCGCGCGTGCTCCGCGCCCAGCGCATCTGGTGCCGGACAAATCCCGCAAAGGTGTATGCCGGAAGATGAGTTTCCACAACAACATCTGCCAGAACAACGTCATAGCCGGTTTGTGAAATCCGATATCCCAGCTCGAAATCGTCCGCCAAATAGTCCACCAATGGACCCAAACCGCCAATGGCATTGAGCGATTCGCGGGACATCGCCAGTGTGGAACCCAGGGCAAAGTGAATGCCATGTTCAATCTGCCGCGCTACCAGCACCCCGGGGATGAACTCCGTGCTAATGCCAAGAGACTCCAGTTTTGAGCCCAGCGTGTTGGCGGGAATTCCGCGATAAGGGCACGTAACCATACCCGTCCTGGGCTGGGCAAAAGGCGCCATCACGCGGCGCAGATAATCAGGCGGGACGTAAATATCACTGTCATTCACCAGGACATAGTCATACTTTGCCTGCGAGAGCATCTGCACCAGGTTGCTGACCTTGCGATTGTTGCCGAGGACTTCCGGGCACACCACCAGGCGGATGTGGCATGCGCGATACTCCGCCATCAGCTTACGGACGGCGGCTGCAGCAGGATCATCAGGATCGCTCACCCCAAAAATGATTTCGTATTCCGGGTAATCCTGAGTGCAATGGCTGCGGAAGCTTTCGTACATCTGGGGATCGAGTCCGCGCAGTGGCTTTAGGATGGAGACGGGCGGAGCGAAGTCCAGACGCGGCTCACGGACATTGCGCAGAAACGAGCGTGCGCTATAGATGCACAGCGCGTAAAAGCCTATCCCACACAGCGCCAGCCCCGCAGCCAGCATTCCTGGAAAATAATTGAGCATTCTATCCGTTCATTATTTCATTCTGCTCCCGATGCTGCAGAACTGAGTTGGCGTTTAAGTCAAATTTTTGGAGCTGAAAATACTTAGATGCACGATTGCGGCTCTGGTAACAAATCACCTCTGCAGCTCGGGCTGCAGCCCGGAAGCGGCCGCGCCGCCTTCCCCGGATGTTAAGGCGTTGTTCACCTCATTCCAGTCAACGGTATGCAGCAGTTGCTGAATGCGGTCCTCGGCCCCGGAGATTAGAAATTCCACGTTTTCCAGAGAAGGAGCGTTTCCCCCTTGCATAAACTTGTAATCGAACCAGTTGTGGTATGAGTTCCATGAGAGCGCTTGCGGATTACCAAACAAGAGCACGTAGCCAGATCCGGTGGAAAACTCATCATTGTTGATCTTATAGGCGAGCGCAGTGCCCGGGATGTGCAGATCATGATTGTTTTCCGGCTTGGGATTCACAGTAATACGGGGCTGGTTCAAGCGCACCTGCACCTGAACAACAGTTAAATCCTCGACCTGCCGGTTGAGCTCCCGCTTATGATTCAGGTCTGAACTTAGGACCATCTCCTGTACAAGCGGTAGCACCATCTGCTTGTAGCGATCCGAGTTATGCCGCACCAGGTACGTACGCTGCACAAACCCGTTCATGTGGAGCGGGAATTCGGAGCTGGGATCGACCTCAGCATTCGCCAGCGAGTGGTCCACGTTCTCCTCCCAGGTTCCGTCCTTGAATTGCGCCAGGACCTTGTTGATCACGCGCAAATAGTTTCGCAGGACCTTTTGTTCCCGAGGCGTTGGCGGACGGAAATCGAAAACAGCGGCCTGGAATCGGAGTGAAACCCCGGCAAGCAGAACGAATGCGATGACAGGGAGGAAGCGACGGATCATAAGGCGTTGAAGTCCTTACCGACCACAAATATGTGAAAAGAAGGTTCGCGCTTCAGAAAGAATCTGAACTGCAATTCCATCCTATAATAATAGGTAGCTGATGCCGGACCGGATGGTCGCTGTCCTTCCATGAACGACGGGCTCGCGGGGGCCCCAACGCACGCTTCGTGCGGTGGGGTGCTCTTAGGCCTGGGCTGCACGGAAGGAGAGAGGAAAGTCCGAACTCCACAGAGCAGCGTGCCGGATAACGTCCGGGATTGCGCGTTGAAGCGCGCCAGACGGAAAGTGCCACAGAGAATATACCGCCTCGGCCGCAAGGCCGCGGTAAGGGTGAAAAGGTGCGGTAAGAGCGCACCGGCCGGGCAGTAATGTCCGGCGCATGGCAAACCCCACGCGGAGCAAGACCAAATAGGGAAGGAATAGAGGCGGCGCAAGCTGCCCCTATGCGTGCCTGCTCGGTGCGCCAAACTTTCGGGTAGGTCGCTTGAGCCTGCCAGTAATGACCGGCCTAGAGGAATGACCGTCAACGGCGGCAACGCCGTACAGAATTCGGCTTACAGGTTCGGCATCAACCTATGGCCCTCAACCTTTTGCGGAGTTGAGGGCCATCACTTTTCAATCGCCGTGATCGGAACATAAAACCTACGCAGTCGTCCAGGAACAGAAACGTCCTAAACAAGGCATGAATACCATTACATGGGAACAATGAGCGTTCTGATCCGGATCAAGGCTCTGACAGCTTCAACACAACGCCTTTCGGTCCCACGGCCCAGATCTCATGATTCGCCACACCCAGTGTGTTCAGGTTTTCTGTTGAAGCCTGTCGCCAAATGTCCGCTCGGCCGCGTGGCCGTTCAGGGTGAATCCAAATTCCCTTGATGCCTGCGGCCATAATCCGATGATGCTGCAATGCAACCGATGAAAAGTAGATGCCGGGAGGGTGAGTAGGTGAGAACGCCTGCCATGTGCGCCCGCCGTCACGGGTGCGAAGCACGTTTGGGACTTCAGATCTCTCCGGGCTCTGATAGTCGCCGCCACCGGCGATCCCGTCCTTTGCGTTTGCAAACGCCAGTGAGAAGATGCCGGACGAAGAATTCTTTGGGTGAATGGGAGTTTCCGCTACGGTCCAGATTTTTCCGCGGTCACCGGAATGAAAGACTCGCGCCACACTTGCGCCTCCGGTGGCGAACCAAACGTCAGACCTCCCATGCACCGTGAGACACGAGTTGCTGGCCGCGAAGGCGCCCTCAATCGGCAGCGCGGGCGGAAGCGCGGAAGGCGGAAGTTGCTTCCAGGTTTCGCCGCCGTCGCTGGTGATAAATAGCACAAAGTGCCCATCCACAGGATCGCTGAGCACGACGCCGCCTTTGCGGTCCCAGAACGCAATTGCATCCAAGAAAATTCCCGGCGTTTTCTGCTCGAAAACCTGCTTCCAGTTTCTTCCAGCATCGGTCGTGCGGTAGATGCGTGCCTGGCCTTTTTCCGCCGGCCCGGAGCTGATGATCACTGCCGTGTCAGCGTCGAAGGCGTGAATCCCGCGAAAATCGAGCTTCTCCGCGCCGGGAACGGTCATGACCGACCAGCTCTTCCCGCTGTCCCTTGTGCGGATGACTGTGCCTTCGGTGCCGCTGGCCCAGACCACTTGATTGTTCACCACGCTGAGCCCTCGAAGGCTGGCAGTGGCAGGGACGCTGACTCGCTGGGCAGCGGCGGTAGCCGTGAGGAGGATCACGAACCAGAGCATTTTCATAAACGACAAGCTATCACGTGACGATGGTTGACAAAAATGTCAAAATTGAAAGCTCGAGAAGGAAGAAGCGCTCCATATGAAGAAGCGGAAAAGAGCAGCCAGCAAGCGAGCGGTTGCGCGACCGGCACGTAGCCCGTTCGCTAAGTACCGTGGCATCGGTAATTCTGGGATCGGTTCTGGTAAGAAGGCAATCAACCGATGGCTTCGGGAGATGCGCGGAGAATAACGCCGTCTGTTGATTCGTATGCGCGGCTTTGCACGCAAACCACCTCTGGGCTCTGCATTTCATGAATCAGGACTGCCGCTGAATTCCCGAAGATATCGTCAAATCGCTTGCTAACACATTCCCCTTAGCATAGTCTAACTATGCTACTGACATAGGCAGACTATGTCAGTGCTGGAGGCTGGTGGTGTCCCGCGACGAGATTCCTCCCGGAACTTTGTACATGCTGATTCTGCGCGTGCTGGCGCGCCGAGGCGAGTTGCACGGATTCGAAATTGCCAAAGCCATTGAAAATCTTTCTCAGGACATTCTGCAGGTGGAAGAGGGCTCGCTCTATCCGGCGCTGCAGCGGATGCTCATCAAGGGCTGGGTCAAGGCGGAGTGGAGCGTCACGCAGGAGAACCGCCGCGCGCGGTACTACCGGCTGACCGCCGCGGGCAGAAAGCAGCTTGACCAGGAGATGGCGCGCTTTGACCGCGTGATCGGCGCCGTTGCGCGCGTGATGGAGACAGCCTGAAGGGAGGGCGAGAATCGTGAACCTGTCTGACTGGCTGGGTGAGAACTGGCGGCGGGCGCGTATGCTCTTCGCGCGCCGGGAGCAGTTCGACGCTGAAATGGAAGAAGAGATGCACCTGCATCGCGACCTCCGCGCGAAGGAATTCCGCGATGAGGCCGCAGCCGGCGTCGACGATGCTCACCGTGCGGCCCAGCAGCGATTCGGCAACATGCTGCAATTACGCGAAGAAGTTCACCGCGCCTGGGGATGGACGTGGTTGGACAACGTCCGCCAGGACGTACGTTATGGTTCGCGTCTGCTGCGCAAGTCTCCTGGGTTCACGTTGGTAGTGATCATCACGCTTGCGCTGGGAATCGGCGCGAACACAGCCATGTTCAGCGTGGTCGATTCCGTGCTCCTGCGCCCGCTGCCATATCCGCATCCTGGACAACTGGTCAGCGTGTTTGAGACGAATGCGCGAGCGGGAGTTAAATTCAACGGCTGTTCCTACCAGGACGTAAAGGCATTTACGGAGAGCGGCATCTTCGACGGAGTTGCCGGAGCCAACCGCCATGATCTCACGCTGACAGGTGCCGGTAACCCCACGATTGTCGCCACTGTGGTAGTTACATCTCAGGCCTTTTCCCTGCTCGACATAAATCCGATCGCCGGGCGCTATCTGCTTTCCAGCGATGAGATCAAGGGAGCGGCTCCGGTTGTGGTGCTGAGCGAAGGACTGTGGCGCAGCCGGTTCGGAGCAAACCCGAAACTGATCGGGCAGTGGATCCATCTCGACCAGCAGAGCTTTACTGTTATCGGCATCATGCCGGCTGGATTTCGCGTTCCAGTGTTGGGAGCACAGCAGGAGATATGGATTCCCGTTTCCCAGGATCCACTCTTCAGCAAATTCATTCCAGGGCGAGGGGGGCACTGGTTGGGAGTGATGGCGCGGCTTAAATCCGGCGAAACCCTGGCCAGTGTGCAGGCGCGAGTGGATGCTCTGCGAAAGCGGCTGCAGGCGGAATTCCCCGATCAGAATGGCGGCTGGGATGTGCGCGTGCAAGCCCTGCAAAGTATCTTGGTCGGCGACATCAGGACTCCTCTGCTGGTGCTGCTCGGCGCTGTGGTTCTGGTGCTTCTTCTTGCATGCGTAAACGTGGCCAACCTGCTGCTGGCGCGGGCAACCTTCCGTGCCCGCGAAGTGGCTCTTCGCGAAGCGCTCGGCGCAGAACGCGGCCGCATTATCCGGCAATTTCTGACGGAAAGCGTGCTGCTTGGCTCTCTGGGCGCGACGCTTGGGATTGCGCTTGCCTGGTTGAGCACGCACGCGCTTACCGGTTTGCTTCCAGTAGATGGGCTGGCGACTCGGCCGGTGGAAGTGGATGGCTCAGTGCTCGCGTTCGCCCTGCTTCTATCACTGGCGGCCACGATTGCTTTCGGCTTGGCGCCGGCGATCCTGGCCGCGAGATCTGACGTGCAATCGAAGCTCAGGGAAGGCTCGGCCCAGGCCGGCTCAGACCGCGGACGGCTCCGCCTCCGAGGTTTTCTTACCGGCGCCGAAATTGCCCTGGCCATGGTGTTGGTTGCAGGCGCGGGGCTGCTAGTGCAAAGCCTGCGCAGAATGACGTCCGTTGATCCAGGCTTTACCGTGGCGCACGTCGTGAAGGCCATGGTTTCTCTGCCGCGCTACGAGTACAAGACGCCAGAGCAGTGGTCCGCTTTTTCTGACTCGTTGCTTGAGCGCATCCAGGCGCAGCCAGGATTGAAAAATTCTGCTATCGGTGTTCCTTTGCCCTTGGCGGACGGTTTTGTGAATCTTGGGTTCACGATCGCCGGTGATCCCCCTCTGCCTGCCGGAGTGCAGCAAAATGCGGACTATGTTTCCGTAACGCCTGGCTACTTCGGCCTGATGGGAATTCCCCTGCTCAGAGGGCGTTTTTTCAGCGCCGATGATTCCATGTCCTCACCACGGGTAGCGATCATCAGCGAATCGCTGGCGCGGCAGTACTTCAAGAATGAAAATCCGCTCGGCAGAAAAATCGTTTTCGGCTTCCCACCCGACATAAATCAGACGCGCGAGATTGTTGGCGTGGTAGGCAACATCCGAGATGTGGAGTTGACCAAGGCCCCCGGTCCGATGATGTATGTGCCCTTCGATCAGGCGCCCTTCTGGGGCGGCGAAGTGATAATCAAGAGCACGTTGCCGCCTTCGACTGTGGTTGGCACAATTCGCCAGGTGGTTGCTGGACTGGACAAAAATCTCCCGGTCACCGACGTTGAAACCATGCCGGACGTCCTCAAAGAATCGGTGGCCCAACCGCGTTTTCGCACCTGGTTGTTGACTGCCTTTGGCCTGGTCGCTCTGTTGCTTGCCGCCGCCGGCGTGTATGGCGTCATTTCGTATTCCGTGGCAAGCCGGACCAAGGAATTCGGGATACGCGCTTCACTCGGAGCATCTCCCATTTCAATCGGCAAAATGGTCTTGTGGGAGGGGCTGGTTCTTGCCGCCGCTGGGCTGTCCGTGGGGTCGATTGCGGCGCTGGGGCTTGCCCGCTTTCTCAAGAGCGAACTCTTTGGCGTGGCCGCGTATGATCCCACAACATTCCTTGTCAGCATTGCCGTCCTGCTTGCAGTGGCTCTGATGGCGTGTTATATCCCCGCGCGCAGAGCCATGCGAGTGGATCCCAACGTGGCGCTGCGATATGAGTGAAACCATTGCCGGTAGCTGGAACCCGAGCCGCAACAGTTCGTGCTCCCCAGCATCGCAAAGTGATTGACTTGGGAGGGAGCCCGGCGCACAAACGAGCAGCTCCGGTACGGACGAGTAACGCGGTGCGAGCTGGCATTCATTTGTCCAAGCCCTCCAACCTGGAGCAAGCCTGCGCACGCTCTCCGGAACGCTGGTCCCTTGAGCTAATGATCAATGCGGACCCTCCCCAGAGCTGTTGGATTGGCGATTTCCCATTGCTCTCGCTTAAGCATTTCTGCTTCATTAATTTTTGCAAGCCAGGCATCTGCAGCAACACTCGCGCATCTACGCCATTAAGTGAAGTAGAAGATTCCACGCAGTCGAAGAGCGCCACTCATCTCTCCCCACGCGACAAGTAATCCCTCTACTCCGCCGGAGCAGCATCTCTTTTGTTGTCCCGTAACCGTTGTTCCCCTGTTTCGTGCCAGTGCGTAGTTCGCTGGCCTGAGGCCGACCCATGTTGTTCTGCAAGCTGCGTGCATTTTCACTTGTCCTTTTGATTTCTCTGATTTCTGTTCCGGCAGCTCTCTGCCAGGATTTCACCATCATCTCCGTACCGGACACGCAGAATGAAGCGCAGTTTTTCCCGTCGGTGATGAAGTCACAAATGCAGTGGATTGTGAACAATCAGCAGGCGCTGAATATAAAGATGGTTCTGGGTGAAGGCGACATTGTGAACGACGGCGGCAACAACACGCAGCAAGCCAACGCCGATGCTGCTGTGCGCCTGCTGGACACCGCCGGCGTGCCCTACATGCTGGCGATCGGCAACCACGACTATGACGGCGCCAATCCCAAGGCCAGCCGCAGCGCGCTGGGATTCAACCAGTGGTTTGGGCCTGCACGGTACGCGAACTATTCCTTTTATAAAGGCAATCTGTCTCATAGCAACGAGAACTTTTACGGCGAGCTGACCATCGATGGACAGCCGTATTTGTTCCTCATCCTGGAATTCCGGCCCAGAAGCGCATCCCTGAACTGGGCTGACTCCATCCTTTCCGCGAATCCGGGCATGAAGACCATTGTGGTCACGCATTCGTTTCTCTTATCCAGCGGGAAACGCGAAGACCGGTGTGATTCGCAAGATATGCCGCTGCCGGCCAACGCCAATGGCGAAGCTGTCTGGCAGCGCCTGAGAAAACACGCCAACGTGATGATGGTGCTGAGCGGCCACTTCACCAATGGCAATGTTTCCCATCGCACGGATCTGGGCGACCATGGCAACCTGGTGAACCAGATCTTTACCAACTATCAGACTGCGCCGAACGGAGGCAACGGCTGGCTGCGCATCCTCACCTTCCATCCCGGCAGCAACACCATCTCGGTGCGGACCTATTCGCCGTTTCTCAACCAGTTCAAAACGGATGGCGCCAACCAGTTCACTCTCTCCATCAACAACCCCAACCCGCGCACCGGGAAGGGCAGTATCAGCGGCCGGGTGCGGAACTCATCCACGTGCGCCGCTCTTTCCGGGGCGAAAGTCAGTGTGGGCGGCTCTTCCGCCACCACCGCATCGGACGGAAGCTATACTCTGCGCCTCGCGCCCGGCCAGTACACCTTCAGCGCCCTGCCTACCGATTTCAACGGCGTGGCTGCGCCCGAGACGGTGAATGACAGTTTGACTACAGAACTCAACCTTTATCCCACGCGCCTGGGGGCCGCGCCGTGCGCATTGAAGGCGGCCTCGCCCAGCGTAACCATCTGCACGCCCTCGGCCAGTTCACCGCTGCTGTCTCCCGTGACGGTAGTCGCCGGCATAAAGGATGCCAATGCTGTACCCTCCCTCAAAATCCTTGCGGACGGCGCGGCCAAGGTGACGAAGAGCGGCAAGGCCATTACCGCGCAGGTCCCGATGACCTCGGGAACGCATAGCTTGACCGTGCAGGCCAAGGACAGTGTCGGCGTGCTCTTCAAGCAGACGGAAAACGTTGCAGTCGGGAGCGGTTCCGGCCCGGATCCCACGCCCACTCCAACGCCTAGTCCTACGCCTAGTCCTACGCCAACAGCTAGTCCAACGCCAACGCCGTCGCCCACGCCAACACCTGCTCCCACGCCCACGCCGGGGACTTGCCAGGGAGGCGCGACCTCGCCGTCCGTCAACATCTGTTCTCCGCTGAATGGCGCAACGCTCAGCTCTCCGGTTCACGTGGTTGCCGCCAGCACTGACTCCGTCCCGGTTAAGTTCATCCAGATCTACGTTGATGGAAACCCGGTGTTCACCGCCAACGGCGGCAGCCTGAATGCCAATATCTCCATGGCCGCAGGCTCGCGCCGCCTGACCGTTCAGGCCAAGGATTCTTCGGGTGTGATCTTCAAAAAGACCATCTTCATCACCGTGCAATCGGGAAGTCCAAGTCCAACTCCAACTCCAATGCCTACACCCAGTCCTACGCCAACGCCGGTCGCTTGCCGGGGAGGGGCGGCCTCGCCGTCCGTGAACATATGTTCTCCGCTGAACGGCGCAACGCCCAGCTCTCCGGTGGGAGTAGTAGCCGCTACCACCGACTCGGTCCCAGTGAAGTTCACCCAGATCTATGTTGATGGCAGCCCGGTGTTTACCACCACTGGCGGCAACCTCAATACGGATGTTGCCATCGCCGCCGGTTCGCGCCGCCTGACCGTTCAGGCCAAGGATTCCTCCGGGGTGATCTTCAAGAAGACGATCTTCATCACGGTGCAATGATCTTGTTTTGCTACCCCCTCCCCCCTACGGCAATTAGGATTCTAAAGGACTTACATGGAGTCACCCCGGCGTCAACCCCGGGATCGGAGTTCTGATGCTCAGCCAGGCGGTGACGCGGCATCTGCTCTTTCCTGCGGAAATCGGAGGAGTGCCTCGAATCGCCGTAATCGCCGTAATCGCAACGTGATCGCCGTAATCGGAAAACAAAACCATGGCTCTGATTACACGGCTTCGTCAGGACAGGTTGCGCCAATCACACCCGAGTCTCTATCCCGTGTAGCCTGCTCAAGGCGAACGGCCAAGCGCCAGGCGCCAATCTCAGAATTTTCAAATAACGTAAGCCTCTCCGCCTGGGCGGTGGCTACCCTCCACGGCGTGCGTTCTGTGCCGTAGAGAATCAAGTCAGCATACTACTTTTGTTCGCCACAGTCAACGACAAAAAATGTCACTCACATCCTGCATAATCAAAATCTCACCACGGAGTCCTCGCGACCCATAGCAGCCGCTGATGAACGTGGATTTAAGCCCTCCCTTGGCCTTTATCAGTGAAAATCCATGATCCGCGTCATCAGCGGTAAGGTTTTGTGTCGCGTTTCTTCCTAAGTGCTAAGACGTGGCCGCCTCGCCAACAAACGCCCGCGCCGTCCGGGGCTGAGGACGCAGCAACAGATAGAATGCAGCCACGTGCGTGATCATCAGCAGGGGCACGAAGAGGATTGGGATCGCATAGGCTGCGCCCAATTGCCCCGCGATTGCCGGCAGGCTGGCCCGGCTGGCGTGGTAGTAATCCATGACCAGGTCGATCATTCCCACCACATTGAAGGCGACCACGAACGACCAGAACAGCGGACGTATCTTTACCGTGAGCAGCGCCAGCATGGCCAGAACGCCGGTGGCCAGGTCCCAGTAAGCGGCGAACGGGGCGAAGCTGGCGGGCAGGTTGGGGCCGACCACGCCCGGCATAATAAAGACCAGCCCGAAGAAGCGGAAACTGTGCAAAGTGGCAATGGCCCGTTGCGCGTCCACCAGGTCCATGGACCTGAGCCGGGGCATGATGTAGGCGCGGAAGCAAAGCAGCCACGCCACATAACCTAGAACGAGTTGCGATTGAAAAATGATTTGCGGTGACATTCGTAGCCTCCTGTCAAGATCTGGCCCTCTTCCCGTGCGATGAAACCCTTTCATTCGTACGGCGAGGATGGCTTTTGGATGATATACATCATCCCATCGGTCGCAAAAAAAGGAACCTTAAAAACTCACCAGCAGATGGTCGCGGACCCTGTTCAAAATTCTTTGCCTCACCGCCGTATCCGGCATGGTGCGTGCAATCACAATGGCCCCAACCATGGCGGAAAGGATGGCAAGGAAGTTCGTCGCCTTCTCGTCAGCGCTTTTTCCGGGCATGAAGGGCAGGATCTCCTGGCGGAATTTCAGGATCGCCGCTGAGCTACGCTGCTTGATGGAAGGCCGCGAACGGAATATGTCAGGGGCAAGTGCGGCAATCGGGCAGCCCGCCTCGGCGCGGTTACAACGCTCCAGTGACAGATAGGTTTTGACCATGGCCTTCCAGCCTTCCTGTCTTCCAGAGCGCTTCGCCGCATCGATCAGCGTCTCGGTGAGTTCGCGCAGGCTCTCCTCAATCGCTTCGGCGGCAAGCTCGTCACGATTGGCAAAATGCTTGTAAAAGCCCCCATGCGTCAACCCGGACGCCTTCATCAGCGCCGGAACAGCCGCTCCATTCAGGCCCTTGGCGCGCAATTGCCGGGAAGCGTTCCTGACAATCCTCTGGTGAACTCTCGCTTTGTGATCAGGCTCGTAACGCATCTCTACTGGGTTTAGATTACACTTGTAATCCCATGGTCGTCAAACGACTCTTTTTGGCGTTTCGTTATCGCCGAAAATCAGCGTCATCCGTGTTCATCAGCGGTAAGGTTTCGGGTCGTAGAGAACCATCACCGATCACCAGCCTGATTCCCGGCTTCGCTGGAGGAGCGAAATGCGCCTGCGCCATAAACAGACATGCGATCAGCGCCAGGTGATGAGTTTCAAGATCTCGGAAAATTTTATGAATGGGTGGGTTATTGCATTTCCGAATGATTGCGCGCCTCACGCGTGAATCGGGCGGCGTTCCGGAACTTTGGTAACGGCCACTCCTGAAGGCCTCGTCTGAGTGCTGTCTGCTGACTGCTTATCCGGCGAACTGCCAACTGCTAAGCGCCAGGTGCTATTTCGTCCTGGTGGCAAACGAGGGTGGTGGCAATGCGGGAGCAATGAGATGTGGCTGATTTTCCATGTGCACAGCTATTTGCTGCCGTTCAGAAACGTCGCTTCTCAACATGTGAAAAACCGGTCTGCCATCAAGCTCGGCGCAAACATTTGCTCTTCTATTTGCCTTGAACCGATGTTATTCGGATACATTCCGTGCCGGCTTTCAAAAGACGTCTCCGTATGCTCCTGGATTTTGGTTCAAGCTCCAATGCCCACTGACCGAGCAACCTCAAGCCTAGCCGCCCCATGTTTCTGGGCAAAATCCGCCAAGCGGCGATGATGCGTGAAAAATAACACTTGGGTCTTATCTGCCAACTCACGTAGTTGAGCAAGAGTCGCTTCGGCTCTCGAATCATCACTGTTGACTAATATGTCGTCCAAAATAACTGGCATCGGCTGCGCGGTCGCTGAGTGAACCTCGATTGCAGCGATGCGAAGCGCAAGAAACAGCTGGTCGCGAGTTCCTTCGCTTAGTCCTTCGACTGGCACTTTGTCGCCGTTTTTTCGAATGGAGACGATTATCGGTTCATCTTTGTCGTTGAAATCCGTGCTCAGTTCCCTGTGTTCTCCCAAGGTCAGACTCTGGAATATCTCGCCTGCACGCCGCAGAATAGGCCCTTGATGCTTCTCGCGAAACGAATCCATCGCCTGCTTAATGATTTCAACAGATAGCTGGAGAGGAATAAAATCATCTCTTAGTTGCCGTATCTCTGCCATCGTGTCTTCGAGCTTTTGCGAAGCGTCTGCCGCACCATCGGAATTTTCAAAACCGCCAAGCGTCGATTCCAACTGAACAACGTTTCGGCTGAACGTCGCAATCTCATTACTTATGTCTGAAGTTCTCTGGTGAAGGCGATCCGTCTCCAGCTGCAACTCATCTATTGAATACGGTTCTGCCTCACCTACAATCGCGAGAACATCCATTGAATTGCGTTGAATCAGGTTAAGTTGTAGTTCTGCGTCTGCTTCAAGGAGCTTCTTCTTCCGTTTGGACGCTTCGAGTACATGCTGAAGCTCAAGATCAGTAGAGCACTTAGCCTCTTGACGCAGACTAGCCATTTTTAATTCCGCAAGTGCGCTCTTGCCTTGGAGCTTTTCAATGTTCTCCTTATCCCTCCTAATTTCCTTGTCATTTTGTGACCTCCGGGCCTCTGCATCTCTCATTTTGTTTAATCGCCTACTGAGTTCGGCGACAGCCACGTCAGGTTGCAAGCTGGTTATGGATGGATCGGTAGCCCTCACGAGATCGGCGACTGCTGACTTAAAGGCGTCGATATCCTGAGAAATCGTTACCACTCGATGTTCTTCCGATGCATGCTTTTCCAGATTTGTGAAGACTTCATCCAGCGCAGGTATTAGTATTTCGACAATAGCGCAATCGGGGTCTATGCAGGCGCGCAGTTTACCCGCTGCGACGTTCCATTTGTCATCCCATGCTGACCGTTGCTGCTCATATTCCACGATCCTGTTCTCAAACTGTCCCCGTCGAGCAGTAAGTGTCGTGAGTTTCTGTTGCAGGATCTTGCGCTCTTGAGATTGGCGTCCGATTTCATCGGCCAACTTCTCTGCGCGGATCAACAAAGCGCTTAGAGATTCGTTCTCCCGGCACGGAGCCGCCCCGAGCTCCGTAAGGCGACTCGAAATCTCTTCACGCTTCTGCAAAATGAGCAGGTTCAATGCATTCGCATCGCGCTCGCGCTCCTTTGATGTTTTGAAGGTTTCCAGCACCGTATCTCGTTCTTTGAGCCACTCCGATATCTCATCTGGCGTGCGTTCAAGGAACCGGACATCGGGCCATTCGGCAGCCCATTGCTGCCGAAGCGCGCCCCGGCGTGTTTCCACAGACGCGATCTCGCGTGCAAGTGCTGCGCTCCGCAGCTTCTGTTCGTCCAGATCTCGTGACAACGTCTCCTGCTGAGACGCGAAAATGGCATCAGAAAATCTGCGGTCTGATATTGAATCCGTGATAGAAAGACTTGCTTCGAACTGTGAGGGAAGAGGATCTCTGCCACCTGCCTGTTCTCGAGCCTGCTCGAGCGTGAGTTGCCCATCAAAGGCAAAAGCTTTTATTATTTGCCATCTTCGATCTCTTTCGCTGCGGGCCGTCCGTAGGTCGGCCCCGGAGGGAACTGACTTTTCATTCTGCAGTGCATCGAGTTTTCGTTGAAGATCCCGGATGGCTTCTATCGAATGTCGCGCATCTCCAGCAAATCTATTTTCTTCATTGGCCAAATCAGACCATTCCGCTCTATACCTCTGGAGAGCGGATGACAATGGAATACCTAGGTTGTTAAGCTCGGCTAAGCCCTGATCCCACATTAGGAGCTTGCTGCATGCGCTCTCTGCCGCGACTAAGGCATCTTTCGATTGACGTTCTAGTTTCTCGCGCTCTGCTTCGACATTCCCCAAGGCCCGAGCGCTGGTTAAAGCGGCCAGCAGTTGTGCAGAATCGGGGGCGATCCCGATCTCATTCAATTCTCGGCTGGCATTCTCTTGATCCTTAATAAGCTGTTTAAGATCATCACTGCTTTTTTGCCAGCGGTCCTCGATTACACCATGTTCTTTTATAAGTTTTGAAAGGGTATGCTTCTCAGCTTCAGAAAGTCTCAAATCTTCTGCGTCCTCTATCGGTCTGTTCGGCAGAACCTTGCGCCATGAATTGTTAGCGTGGCGTAGTGCAGCTTCCGAGTCTCGCTTTCGAGTGATCAGGTCCTGATGATCCTTGCGATATCTCCCAGTTCTCTGATTTAAATCCCCGATTGTGTCTTCGTATGGCTTGAGCCCTGGATGGTCCTCAAGCGTACTGTTTTGGTGCTCACGCTCCTGTATCGTTTCCTCGAGAATGCTGATTTCTTGGTTCGCTGCTTGGATATCCTCTTGTGCCTTTCTTCGCGTTTCCATGGCTTTTTCGTCCAAATCAGGAACTGTGTTCAGTTCCTGCAACTCTTTTTGGATTTGAGCAAGTTTGGCGAGGTCTGGTTTGTTCGCTTTGATTCGAGCTAACTTGATCCGAGTCTCGTGCACACTTGCAGACTCTTTCTTTCTCGATTCCAGTGAACTTTTGGCCGCCTGAAGCTCCGTATAGAGCCGATCGACTTCTTCCCTGGAAACGCTGAGCTGACGTGGTTTGCTCTTCAATTCTGCGTATTTCGCAAGCGCTTGATTCAAGAGTTTGGAGCTCGCGCGGGGAGCAAACACTTTATTTGCCCGCTCCTCTAAATCCGCCAACATTTGCCGCAGCCCCAGCAGGCCAGAGACTTCAAATAGTGCGGCACCGACATCTCCTTTTCCCTCCAAGAGGGACTTGCCGCCTTGGACGAGCATTTGGTGAGTCAACCCGTAGAAGTTCTCGAATCGCTCACCGTCGATCCCACGGAGATACTTGGAGAGCGCGTCATCAGCGAGAGGGATTTCTGCAGGATCCATAAGTGTCGCTTTGTTGCCCTTTCGGCGCCGGAAATCAAGAAGGAGATTGCCGTTGCTGATTAACCCGCCGATTCTGAGCGTAGTTGCGGGATGCAGGAAATCGTCCTGCGTTCTGCTTCCAAACCCAAAGAGCAGGCCTTTAATGCCCCTGAGCAGTGATGACTTTCCTGCTTCGTTATCACCGTAAAAAACATAGAAGTCTGGAACTCGGGGCGGTAATTTGAACCCACAGCTTGTAAATGGGCCATACTTTACCGCGTCAATTCTTTCAAATCTCATTGTTGGTCCTTGAATCTCGGAAAGCCTCAACACGAGACTACTTTCGAGGCCGTGAATTTGTTGCAGCAAGTAAGAGTCATTGATCTCGGCGGCTATTTCGCCAGGCAGCTTGGTTTTTAAGCCTTTTAGACCGACAGCAAGACGGTTCAAGGACTCTGGGCTGTTTCGAACGGCCTTGAGCAGCCGCAGAAGTTCACCGATCGGGTCTTCTCGAACCGCTAGTTCATCCAAGTTGAGCAAGGGAGCTGACTCGAGCACAATTCGCTCAATCCAGAGTTGGTCCCCAGCAGATTGATACGCGAGAGACTGGACCTCTGCACGAAACTTCTCCTCATCTCGTATTAACAAGGTGTGTGCGCTTGAAACACCCTTAATCTCGATTCGAAGCGCAACAGTCCTTCCCTGATTTTGCCTCACAATATCGTCCATCTGTTCGGTGACCAACTGAAGCACGTCTTCCATTGTCGTAGAACCGCCAATGTTCACAGTTGAGACCACCCAAGGCACCGCTGCCGTTGGGACACGTTCGAGTTCTGCCCGACCGTTGCCGTCCACGGTAACCAGTTCACAGCTCTTCTCGCCGGACTCCCGCACTTGGCGGCCCTGCGTATTTCCCGAATAAACAACCCAGGGGGCCTCGTGAAGAACGCGCCGAGTGTGCACATGACCCAAAGCCCAATAGTCATAACCTTTGTTCACGAGTGTATCTAATGAACAGGGGGCATAATTGTCGTGGTTGGGATCGCCGCCTAAGTTGGTGTGCAACAGCCCTATGTTGAAAGCGCCCTTCAGCGCTGGCGGATAGGAGCTCGCCAAATCGTCTGATACAGCCTGTTTTGCGAAGCTTTGACCATGGATGGCGATTCCGAGCTTCTCATCTATCTCGGTCTGGGGATGCTTCTCCGATAAAACAGTTACATTTGGCGGCAGGTGTAAGTTCTTTACCAGCTTCGTAGCTGCGTCATGGTTGCCATATATTAGAAACACTCTGATTCCAGCATTGTGCAAGAGTGCCGCCTGTCGATTGAAAAATAATGCTGATTCAAAGCCAGTCAATCCAACATCGTAAAGATCTCCCGCGATGAGGAGAAAATCGACTTTGTTGGTGATAGCAGCTTCCACAACATTTTCGAAAGCCTGACGCGTTGCTACACGCAACTGGCTGGCGAGCGCGCTGGGCGTTTTCGAAAGCCCTAACAAAGGACTGTCTAGATGTACATCTGCACAGTGGATAAATTTCATAGTAGCTTGATGAGGGGACCTGAATCGTAACCCGGCTAAGAGGTGTTTACAACGAGAAACTTTGTGGAATATCTCGGATTAAGATATTTTAATCTTGGGGGTTCGGGAACACGAAGAGGTGAAGAAATGATTTGGCGATGTCTCGGCCCGAAATGATCGGAGTGTTGCAAAGATCGATTAAACGCAATAGAGAAGCAAAGTTTTGTGCCCAATTTTGATAGCAAATCGGTAATTCATTTTTTTTGTCCTCCAGACGGGACATAACCCATGCGCAAATTGTGTTTGTCGAAACTCCGCACGCCATAGGCTCACGCTTGCCTATTCACGCCAAAACCGCGCGTGAACGGGGACCGCAGCGCCAGCGAAGCGCGACAAGAAAAACAAGGTCATGGCTGGACGTGCCTATTCACGACGAAACTAATCCCCTGCAATCGCCAGCGCCACGCTGCTGTCTAAGGCGCGAACGGCATTGTCCATTTCCTTTTGGATATCGGGTTCGGCGACGCGGCTTTCCAGAATGACGGGCACATCCTGCGGAATCAGAGTTGCAACGCGGCGGAATGCCATGACGGCCTCAAGCGAGATGGGATCGTGTTTGCTCTGGGCGTTCACCTCGCTCACGTGCACCTGGCGGAGCCGGCCCCGGAATTGCAGCAGGATCTGCGCGGCCTCGCTCATGGTGGGATCCACCTGGCGGGCGTGGCCTATATCGAAACACAGGCACGCCTGGGGAAGCTGGGCAAAGATGTGGGCCAGGTCTGAGGCGGTCTGCCCGATGGGCTTGCGGATGTCCATGTTTTCTACATAGAGCAGTTCCCCGAAACGGCCCCACGTTGCCAGATTATGCATGGCATCGGGATGGATGATGAGGGGCCAGCCCCGCTCCTGCGCACGCGTCAGCAACTCCAGCGCGGTGTTCTCGTATTCAGGTTCAAGTGCGCTGGGCGCATGCACAGAAACATAATCAAACTGCCGCAGATCGAGTTCGTCCAGCAGGTTTACCAGCTCAGGCAATTCATGCTGCCGCAAGGCGGAGAGCTCCACGGCGTTGGCGGCAGTTCCGCGCAACAGCTCAAGTCCGTGCCGCACGTCACCGCGTGCGAGCGCCCCAGTGGAGAAACCGATGGCCGGCATTAAAATACCCCGTACTTGCGAATGAGAGGACCGAGGCTGGGATTGTCGAAAAAGATCTTGTCCAAACAGCCTTGAAAGACCGAACTGATCTCCTTCACTTTCTTGAATGTTGAATCGGCTCCCGAATCCTCCGCGCGCAATTGTTCAAGATGTTCGCGCGATTTCTCGTCATCCAGGAGTGCCAGGAAGTCGGAATACGCCGCGAAAAAATCCCTTTGCGTCTGTTCCGACACCGAATAGAGTGGAAGGCAGTGCGCGAGGATTTCCAGAGGAGACTGTCTCACGAATTCGCGAATGTGATTCACGAGATTCTGCTTTATAACATCATTTGCTGTGGAAATCGTCGCCTGTAATTTGGGATCGAGATGACAACTGAAACAAAGCAGCAATCCTGAAGCAAAAATCAGTTTTCGCGACATTCGCAGCTTGGCATTTCGCAACCCCCAACCTTTGCCGCCGCGGTCGCGCTGTTTGCTGGCGAAATCCACCGCCATCGTCCGCCAGAAACGCACGATATCATTTAAAAGGAATCGCGGCACCCGATACGCCTTGCCATCTTCAGTCAACGGATGCGTGTCTTCCTCCAGATAACGGTTGATGACGGCCCTGATGACCCGTTCATACGCCTGCACTTCACTTCCGATCGCAGCGGATTCGAGCAGCAGCAGGACTCGCTGTGTGGTGTTTTTGTTTGTATCTGCCTGGCCTCCGATTTGATGGACAATTTCATGGCTGAAGGAGAGATTGCCAAAGGTGCCAGTCTGGCCTGGCGGCCGAAAATCTTCTCCGTGGTTTTTCAGTACCCGACCTATTTCTTGCGCGATGCGGAGGTGATCAGAGTTCGCCTGGCCATCCACAAGATACGTCCAGTCGAGATCGCTCCCGCCGGTCCACTCGCCGCGTGCGAGTGACCCGAACACTACGAGGCTGGCCGTGTCCGAAGCATACGTATAGGGCGGGCTGACTTCATCGGTCAAAATTTGATCCAGTTTGCGTCGCTGTTTCCGCGCGCTTGCGCGCGTCCTGCTGAGAACTGGGTCGTTCAACAGCGCCTGCTCGTGCGCGGACGTTTGCTCAGAAGCCATTGTGGTCCCATTGTAGCAGTTTTCGCCCTAGATTCGCCACTAACCCATTAGTGGCGTGGATGGCTGCAACTCGCGGCGCCTTTCCGTTCACGCCAACATCAACCCGACTTGCCAGCGGAGCGCGACAAGAAAAACGAGGCCATGACTGGAAGCACCCCAAATTGAATAGCGATCTAATCTCCCACGATCGCCAGCGCCACCGGTCGAGTGCGCGGACGGCGTTGGTGCGCTGGGCGCATGCACGGAAACATAATCAAACTGCCGCAGATCGAGTTCGTCCAGCAGGTTTACCAGCTCAGGCAATTCATGCTGCCGCAAAGCAGAAAGCTCCACCGCGTTGGCAGTGGCTCCGCGCAACATCTCAAGCCCGTGCCGCACGTCACCGCGTGCGAGCGCTCCGGTGGAAAAGCCGACGAATCTTCTCGCGTTGCGGCGGTTGAGCTATTCGCGACATGGCGGAAGCCGCGCCAGTGCAGCTCGCTGTAGCTTTGCCCCTGAGTCGAGGCCTATGGGGCCGCACGCGAATGCCGCGTGCAGGAGCTTTCCCAACGCACCCAGAAAATACTTTTTAGTCTCGCTCCGCCTTGCGGCTCCGCTCGAAGGCCTACGGCAGTGAAGAGCTAGCTTTTACGTTCGGCTACCCGGCACTTGCACTCGCTTCGCGTTGGTCAGTTGGTGCGGCGTACCGGGCTATTTTCAGTCGCGCCTTCCGGCGCTCGGGTCTTTCCGGAGCGGCTCCGCATAATGCTGTTAGTGAGGCAATCGCTTCTTGTCAGGACGAGTGGCTTGCTGTGGAGTTGGTTTAAAGCGCTCAGCAGGTTTCATCTCAGCGGGTTTCAATTGGCCAGTGCAGCGATGGGCTGCTTCGACGGTGGCGATCAGCGACGGCCTGGGACTGGCTCCGACGAGGCAGCCGCACAAGTCGCAATGCGAAATGAGAATCTGCGGATGCCTGGGGGCCGGCGTGTGAATGAACGACATGAGGGACATACCGTGAATCGAGCCTTTTGGGAGTTTGTTCAACCCTAACTCTAAGACAGAATCAGCAGCAGCTCAAGCGTAAACTTGCGTAGTTAAGATTATGAGAAGCCGTTAAGAATCTGTAATTTAGATCAGAGTTGGGCCATGCAGTGAGCCCGGAGATCAAGCATTCAGCAAGACTTAAGGAAAGACGAAGAGCGACGATTCACAAACCTGAAGCAGACCGCTCCCGCGTCGCCGTTGCTCACCTCTTTATATATGGTGGCCAAATGCAGTCCTGTTGCTCATCTTGCTCATCCTGGCATGGCCGGCCAGTTATTTTGGAGAAGGCGCTTGCTGCTGGCGGTGTGAGCGGTTCACCTTCGCCGACATGGATATGCCGGCACAGCGTCGGATTGGCTCACGGAGCATCTCTCTTGTGACGAGATGATCGCGGCGCGAGCAGTCTCGCGGAGGCAATCTCTCAGCCATTTCGTGCAGTGAAGGTCCGCAGGTGCAGCAAATGCTGAAAGCCCTGAAGTCAGTTTTGATGGGACAGTGATGCGCGGTTGTTGGTGGAAAGGTGGTTGAGTTGTGGAAAAAATGTCGCTCTGAAATATTTCGATTTAAAAATTTCCATCCGATCTGTTCTGCATAGTTCCGCTCTGAAAGTTTCGCATCTCCGCCATCTCTCGCATCTATAGATGCCGCATCAAGCGCAACGCTCGTACTGCATTGCCGCCATGCGAGTGCAATCCGCTCCGCGCAGTATTTTTTTTTGAGCTCTGTACTGATGACGTTGGTGTGTGAACGGCCGGCGCAAGATAGAAGTGAACAGCGCGTTTGCTGCGGGTTGCTGCGGAGTCTCTGCGGGCCAGCAGGTGGTCAGGAAATTTTTTCAGGTGGTCAGGAAATTTTTTTTAGAATTTTTTCATCAAGTAGTAGCTGAATTTCAATCTCTTGTTTATAATCATCCGTTTTCGTCACGAGCTCAGAGTTCCTGACGGAGCCGGGTCTCGCCGCCCGAAGAGCATTGAGTAACTCAGCGGCGATTGCTGCCCGGTATTAGGATCCATGCCTCAACTTTTTCATCGCAGTGCAAACACTCTGGCCCGCGCCAGCATACTGGGAGTCGTCCTGCTGTTGACGGGAGTGGCTGCAGCGCTGTTTCAGTTGCAGCGCTCGCCTTACGTCACCCGGCAGCACGAGGTTCTTGACCAGCCGATCCCGTTCAGCCACAAGCACCACGTCTCCGGCCTGGGTCTGGATTGCCGCTACTGTCACACTTCTGTTGAAGAATCCAGCTTTGCAGGCATTCCGCCCACCAAGACGTGCATGAACTGCCACGCGGAAATGTGGACCAGCGCTCCGCTGCTGGATCCGCTCCGCGCCAGTTTCCGCACCGGCCAGTCGATCCACTGGAACCGCGTTCACGATCTGCCCGACTATGTTTATTTCAATCACAGCATTCATATAGCCAAGGGAGTCGGCTGTTATAGCTGTCATGGTCCCGTGGACCAGATGCCGCTGATGTACGAAGAAAACTCTTTGCAGATGGAGTGGTGCCTGAACTGCCATCGCGAGCCGGAGAAGTTTCTGCGGCCCAAAGAAGAGGTTTTCAATATGACCTATCATCAGCCAACCCCAGCCCACCCTGTGGAGTGGGACGGCAAACAGTATTACAGCCAGGTGCTGCTCGGCGATGACCTGAAACAGCAATATCATGTCCGCACAGTCGCGGATATAACCAGTTGTTCCACCTGCCATCGCTAGAGTGGCAAAAAAAAGAGTGGCAAAAAAATTGGAAGCGAATGTCGAATCATACTGACTCAAATCCTGTTTTAATATCGGCAGACGAGATCAAGCCCGCCAGTCCTGAGCTGGAAACCGTACGCAAAAAACTTGCCAGCGCTACCGGAAAGCGCTACTGGCGCACGGTGCAGGAGTTGGCGGACGAACCGGCTTTCGGTGAGCTGCTGCAGCGCGAATTCCCCCGCGGCGCTGGAGAATGGCTTGATCCGGTTTCGCGGCGGAATTTTCTCAAGCTTGCCGGGGCATCGATGGCGCTGGCCGGCCTTGCCGGTTGCACCAGGCAGCCGATAGAGCAGATTCTTCCTTACGTTCGGCAGCCCGAATATCTGGTTCCAGGGAAGCCGATTTTCTTTGCCACCGCCATGCCGTTCTCGGATTACGCGCTGCCGCTGCTGGTGGAAACGCATGAGTACCGGCCCACCAAGGTGGAGGGCAATCCGCAACATGGCGCGTCGATGGGCGCGACAGACCTGTTTGCCCAGGCTTCCATCCTGGATCTCTATGACCCTGACCGGTCGGTGAATATCACGTACAAAGGCGAGCCGCGGCCATGGGGTGAATTCCTCGGTTCCATTCGCGGTCGCGTGCTCTATCACAATGCGAACAAAGGTGCGGGACTGCGCTTTTTGACCCGCGCGACGGCTTCGCCGACTTTTGGATCGCAGATGGCGGCGATTCAGCAGACCTTCCCGCAATCTAAGTGGCATCGCTGGCAGCCTGTACATCGCGACGGCGCGCGCGCTGGATCGAAGATGGCCTTCGGCGCTTATTATGACCCCATCTATAAATTCGACGCGGCCGATGTAGTGGTTTCGCTGGATGGCGATTTCCTTTCGGGTTCATGGTTCCCGGGCTTCGTGCGCTATGCTCGTGATTTCATGAGCCGGCGCAAAGATCCGGATAAAGGCATGAACCGCCTTTACGTCGCAGAAACCTGCCCCACCACCACGGGCGCGAAGGCCGATCACAAGATTCCGGTAAGGAACTCTGAGCTGGAACACATTGCGCGCGCTCTGGCCGCGAAAGTCGGCGTTGCGGGCGCCGGCGGGGGCCAGATCAACGCTGATCAGCAAAAGTGGGTGGACGCTGCCGCTGCCGACCTGATGCAGCATAAGGGCAAAAGCATTGTGGTGCCGGGAGTATTCCACACCCCTGCGCTCTGCGCGCTGGCGCACGCCATGAATGCCGCTCTCGGAAACGCCGGCCAGACGGTGACCTATATCGATCCGGTTGAAATTGCCCCGGTTGAGCATCTGCAGTCGATCCGCGAACTGGTGGACGATATCAACGCGGGCAAAGTCGAGACGCTGATCATCATCGACGGCAATCCTGTTTATGACGTGCCCGTCGATCTCGGATTTGGCGACGCGCTCAAGAAGGTAGTCACCTCCGAGAACGGGATGATCGTTCAGTTGGCCATCTACAATAATGAGACCAGCGAGTACGCTACCTGGCACGTACCCATGGCTCATTATCTGGAGTCGTGGGGCGATACCCGTTCCTTCGATGGGGCGGTGACGCTGATGCAGCCGATGATTGCGCCGCTGTATGGCGGCAAAAGCGCTAATGAAATCATCGCCATCTTTACTGACCAGCCCGATTCGTCCGGTTATGACATGTTGCGTGCCTACTGGCGTTCACAGCACACGGGCGACGATTTTGAGGCGTGGTGGCGGCGGTCCCTGCACGACGGTTACATCGCCAACAGCGTGTTCCCCGCGAAACAGGTGACGGCGCGGCTTGGCGCTGTGCCTCCTCCGCCGGCCGTTGATCCCAACGCGATTGAAATCATCTTTCGCCCCGATCCTACGATCTTCGACGGAGCTTATAACAACAACGGCTGGCTGCAGGAGACGCCTAAACCGCTCTCGCGCGGCACATGGGACAACGTGGCATATATCAGTCCCAATATGGCGAATGAGTTTGGCTTCTTCGTGCTGGAAACCGACGGCATAGCGACTTCGGACTCGCAGAAGAACGTAAACGCCGACCACCAGTCGGATTCGCAGAACGTAATTGAAATCACGCTGGATGGCCGTAAGGTGAAGGTTCCGGCCTGGCCGCAACCCGGCCACCCCGATCAGGCGGTAAGTCTCTTTCTCGGTTACGGCCGCAAAAAAACTGGGACCGTCGGCGCGGGCGCGGGTTATGACGCATACAGCGTTCGTCCCATGACGTCGCAGTACGTGGGCTCGGGATCAATTCAGCTCACAAAGGATCACTGGGACATCGCTATCACCCAGGGCCACTTCACCATGGATACCCGTGAGCCGGTGAAAGCGGCCAGTCTGCAGCAGTACCTCGATAACAAGCAGTTCGCCCACAACCCTGAGGAGGAACCGAAGGAGGCCGATTCGCTTTACCCGGATTTCCGCCAGAAGGGCTGGTACAAGGCGAATGCCTGGGGCATGGCCATCGATTTGAACTCATGCGTCGGATGCCAGGCCTGCTCGGTGGCCTGCTACGCGGAAAAT
The DNA here is from genome assembly GCA_035712465.1 of Candidatus Angelobacter sp. Lineage (GTDB taxonomy): Bacteria > Acidobacteriota > Terriglobia > Terriglobales > Acidobacteriaceae > Angelobacter. The sequence continues at coordinate 147,729 of DASTAS010000030.1, read as the reverse complement.
AACATCTCGGTGGTGGGTAAATATCAGGTACAGCGCGGACGCGAGATGATGTGGATCCGCATTGATACCTACTACGCGGGCGATCCCGCGAACCCCAGCGTTTATTTCCAGCCGCTGCCCTGCATGCAGTGTGAAAATGCGCCTTGCGAAGGCGTCTGTCCCGTGGGCGCGACGGTGCACAGCACGGAAGGCCTGAATGACATGGTCTATAACCGGTGCGTGGGTACCCGCTACTGCTCGAATAACTGCCCATACAAGGTGCGCCGGTTCAACTTCCTGCTGTTCGCCGATTACACCACGCCGGTTCTCAAGCTGATGCGCAATCCCGATGTAACGGTGCGCAGCCGTGGTGTCATGGAAAAATGCACTTACTGCATCCAGCGGATTACCGCGGCCCGCATCAATGCGGAGGAGCAGAACCGCTATACCGAAGGCAGGATCGATATTCGCGACGGCGAGATCAAGACGGCGTGCCAGCAGGCATGTCCCGCCGATGCAATCATTTTCGGAGATATCAATGATCCCAATAGCCGGGTCGCGCAGTTGAAGGCGCAGCCGCGCAACTATAGCGTGCTGTCGGAAGTCAACACGCGTCCGCGAACCACATATCTGGCCGCTGTCAATAATCCCAACCCTGAACTCGAGAAGGCATAGTAGATGGCCACAAAGATTGACGACGAAATAGATGTATTGCCGCCAAAAGGCGTAAGACCGCCGATCATCGGTCCGGGGCAGACGCTGGGCACGGTGACCGACCGCATCGGCGGTATCGTGCTCGCCAAGCACACCCCGGTGTTCTGGTTCTTGATTGTTGCCTTGTGCGTGGCCCTGTTTGGGATGTTGAACACCGCCATTGCCTATCTGCTGGGGCGAGGCGTCGGCATCTGGGGCGTCAACATTCCCGTCGGCTGGGGATTCGCGATTGTAAATTTTGTGTGGTGGATCGGTATCGGCCACGCCGGAACCCTGATCTCCGCCATCTTATTGCTGTTCAAGCAAGGGTGGAGAACTTCGATCAACCGCTTTGCGGAAGCTATGACGCTTTTCGCCGTCATGCAAGCGGGCTTGTTCCCGCTGCTGCATACGGGCCGTCCCTGGCTCGCGGCGTACTGGCTGTTCCCCATCCCTCTCACCATGGGCGTGTGGCCGCAGTTCCGCAGCCCGCTGATCTGGGACGTGTTCGCGGTGTCAACCTACTTCACCGTTTCCTTCCTGTTCTGGGGAATCGGTTTGATTCCGGACTTTGCCACCTTGCGCGATTCGGCCAAAACTCTGCTGGTTCGCCGCATCTATGGCATGCTGGCCATGGGCTGGCGCGGCTCCGCCAAGCACTGGAACCGCTATGAGACCGCCTACATGCTGCTGGCGGGTTTGGCTACACCGCTGGTGCTCTCGGTTCACTCGGTCGTCAGTCTCGACTTCGCGGTTGCTGTGGTTCCCGGCTGGCATACAACGTTCTTCCCGCCCTACTTCGTTGCCGGCGCCATCTTTTCCGGCTTCGCCATGGTGCTGATGCTGGCGATCCCATTCCGCTATCTGTACGGTATGCAGGATTTCATTACCCTGCGCCACCTGCAGAATTGCGCCAAGCTCATGCTGGCTACCGGCTTGATCGTCGCCTACTCCTACAGTATGGAGATGTTTATTGGCTGGTATAGCAATGACAAGTTCGAACTCGGCCTGGTACACAACCGGCTGCACGGTCCCTATTCGCACTACTATTTTGTTCTGATCTTCTGCAACATCATTGCGCCGCAGTCACTGTGGCTGAACAAAGTGCGATCGACTCCGTGGATATTGTTCATTGTTTCCATGATTGTGCAGACGGGCATGTGGCTGGAGCGTTTTGTGATTGTGGTGCTCAGCTTGAACCGGGATTTTCTGCCCAGCTCGTGGGGAATGTACTGGTGGACCAAGTGGGACATGATGACCCTCATCGGCACCATGGGATTCTTTACGTTGCTGTTCTTCCTGTTCATCCGGTTCATGCCTGCGATTTCGATCTCTGAACTTCGTGGGCTGCTGCCGCAATCGAAGGTGAAGGAATAATCCATGACGACGGCGCAACCAATTTACGGAATGATGGCGGAATTCGATAATCCCACGGACCTGGTGCATGCTTCCAAGGCCGCATTCGAGGCGGGTTATCGCAAGATGGATACCTACACTCCATATCCGGTGGAGGAAGCCGCCGAAGCAGTGGGCGCTCACCACAACCGTGTGGCTTTGATCTGCCTGATCGGCGCTCTGCTGGGAATGATTGGCGGTTATTCGCTGGAATACTGGGTTTCTGTGATCAGTTACCCCATCAATGTGGGCGGAAAGCCGTTTCACGCATGGCCCGCCTTTATCCCGGTCACCTTTGAATGCGCGGTGCTGGGCGCATCCCTCGCCACCGTGTTCGGCATGCTGGCATTGAATGGTTTGCCGCAGCCTTATCATCCTGTTTTCAACGTTTCTGGCTTCAGCGGAGCATCGCGCGACAGATTCTTTCTCTGTATTGAGTCGCAGGACCCCAGGTTCAGCCTGGGCGATACCCGTAAATTTCTTGAAAGTCATCATCCCGTTCAGGTTTCGGAGGTGCCGTATTAAGGCCCCGGCACAAGCTCGTATGGTATTGCTGGTCATGGCGACGGCCTGGATCCTTTCCGGCTGCCGGCAGGACATGCATAACCAACCCAAGTTCATTCCATTTCGCTCCAGTGAGTTTTTCCCCGACCATCGTTCTGAGCGTTATCCGATTGCCGGCACCATTCCTCGCATGGAAGACGCGGCTCTGGATCGCGAACAGCTCGACCCGAACAGCTACTACCTGACGGGGAAACACGGTAACTCGTTCGGCAATGATCTGCCGCCGGAAATCAAGCTGGACCGCAACCTTCTGCTTCGCGGCCAGGAGCGCTTCAACATTTACTGTGAGCCGTGTCATTCCCGGGTCGGAGACGGCAATGGCATGATCGTGCAGCGCGGATTCAAGCATCCGCCCACTTTTCATCAGGCCCGGCTGAGAAACGCCCCGATCGGGCACTTTTATGATGTGATCAGCCATGGCTTCGGCGCCATGCCCGACTACGCCGCGCAGGTCCACCCGCGCGACCGCTGGGCAATCGCCGTCTATATTCGTGCGCTGCAACTCAGCCAGGATGCTACCGTCGCAGATGTGCCGCCACAGGACCAAAAAGAATTGAATACGCCAACGCAGCCGATTCAGATTCCTGATACTTCTTACGTCAGTCCAACGGCTTTGCAGCCCAACGCGACTCAGGCGCCGCCTGCGCAGTTGAAAGGAGGCGTGAAGCCGTGAGCACAACAACCATCCGAGTGACTCCGCAGGATTACACGCCGCCGCCGATCATCAATCGTTGGGCGAGAAATGCCATCATTCCGGGCGTGCTGGCGCTGGTGGCGCTGATTATCTGCGCCTTTGCCTTCCCGCACGGCTGGACGTTGTTCCTGCGTTCCTGGCTCTATGCGTTTCTTTTCTGGCTAGGGATGTCACTTGGCTCCCTCGTGCTCCTGATGCTGCAGTACACCAGCGGAGGCAACTGGGGCAGAGTGGGACGGCGCTTCTGGGAGGCTGCGGCCAGCATTCTGCCGATGATGTTCATTTGCTGGCTGCCGATCGCCATCGGTATGAAGACGCTCTTTCCCTGGGCGACCATGGGCCACGACCAGGCCATCAAGGAACTCGGGCAGAAAGCGGTCTTTTATTTGACGCCCGCGGGGTTCTGGATCCGCGGCATCATCTATTTCATCGGCTGGTATGCGCTTTACCTGTTTCTCAAGCGCTGGTCGGAGAAAGAAGAGGCCGGCCTGACCACTCCAGCACAGTTCGTCCGAGTGCAGAATGTAAGCGGCGCCGGCATTGTGTTTTACGCCGGTACCATTACGTTTGCCTCCATCGACTGGGCCATGTCCCTCGATCCCAAATGGTTTTCTACCGTCTGGGGAATGATCTTTATGGTGGGCGAGGTGCTCACGGCGTTGTGCTTTACGGTTTGGCTCCTGGTCAAGCTGGCTCCCATTGAGCCCGTCTCGCACATGTTCAAACTCGATTACCTGCACGATTTCGGCAAGCTCACCTTTGCTTTTGTCGTCCTCTGGGCATATGTTTCGTTTTCCCAGTGGCTGATTATCTGGTCAGGCAATTTGCTGGTGGAAATTAAATGGTATCTGGTCCGGCTGCGCGGAGGTTGGCAGTTTTTTGGCGCAGCGCTGATTTTTGTACATTTTCTGTTCCCCTTCTTTGTGATGTTGTCACGCAGCCTCAAACGGCAGGGCGGAAAGCTGATTAAGGTTGCTTATCTGCTCCTGATCATGCGTCTGGTTGATCTGGCGTGGTTTACGGCGCCGAATTTTTATCCCGGCGAAGGGCTCAGCAAGTTCGGCGTACAGGATGGAGTGATGTACGTTCTGGCTCCCATTGCAATTGGGGGCATATGGCTATGGGCTTTCTTCACGCGGTTGAGCAAGCGCTCACTGATGCCGGTGAATGACCCTCATTTTGTGGAAATGCTGGAAGCAAAACATGGATGATTTCGAGACTCAAGCCGCACATCTGCATTTGAAGGAAGGGCACGAAGGGACCGATCTCAGCGTGGGAATGATTCTTGCCTTCCTGGGTTCGCTTGCTGTCTGCGGATTTGCCGCATTCCTGATCGTATTCGGCTTCTACCGGTTTTTGCAACACATGGACAAAGAGAGCCAGCCGCCGGCCACCGTGGTTGAACAGCAGTTGCGGGATGAGCGTGGCGCGCTTCAGCCGATGTCAGGCAAAACGCCACTCCCGGTGGGCACAGCGGAGAGTGTCAAGCCGCTGCCCGACTACTACGGCCGCGGCAAAATCGATTTGCATCTGCAGCGCACGTTCCCCGGGCCAAGGCTTCAGTACGATGACGTTTATGACCTGAATATCTTCCGTACTTCCGAAGACAGATGGCTGGACAGCGCGGGCAAGAATTCCGATGGGACAGTGCATATTCCAATCGATCAGGCGATGAATCTCATCGTCCAGCATGGCCTGCCCAATGTTCCCGAACCATATATACCGCCAATGCTGCCGACGGCGGTACCTATGGTTCCAGCGGGACCGAGCAGAAGATAACAGGAGTATAGAAGTGATTTGCGGTAGCACAATTCGGAAGCTGGCGGTGACGGCGGTTTTTGCGTTATGCGCCAGTGTGAGCGGCTGGAGCCAGGGCGCCGAACCTCCTTATGCCCTCCAAAGCAATGGCACGAATAATCAGAAGATTTCCATCTTCGATCAGGTTCGTTTTGACCAGCGCCTGAACCAGCAGATTCCGCTGGACCTCATGTTCAACGATGAAAACGGGCAGCCGGTCCAGTTGAACCAGTATTTTGGCTCCAAGCCCGTAATTCTTTCGCTCGTGTACTTCCGCTGCCCCATGCTCTGCTCGCAGGTGATGAATGGAATGGCCGGCGCGTTTAATGGGATCACGCGGTTCAGCGTGGGCCGCGATTTCAACGTGATCACCGTGAGTTTTGATCCCCGCGACACCCCGGCCGACGCTGCGAAAAACAAGGAGATATACCTGGCTCGATACCGCAGGCCGGGGGCTGGGCAGGGCTGGCATTTCCTGACCGGCAGGAAAGACCAGATTGACGCACTGGCCAATGCCGTGGGTTTCCATTTTGCCTGGGACCCGCAAATCCAGCAGTTTGCCCATGCCAGCGGAATCATGCTGCTGACGCCGGATGGAAGGCTGGCACAGTACTACTACGGAATCGAATACTCTCCCCGTGATATTCAACTGGGAATCATTCAATCTTCCCAGGGCAAGATCGGGAACATCGTGGATAAAGTGATCCTTTACTGCTACGAGTACGATCCGGCGCGGGGCAAATACGGCGCCGTAGTATTCAGAATTTTAAGACTGAGCGCCTTGGCGACAGTGCTGGCGTTGGGCGGGTTCATGGCGGTTATGTTCCGCCGCGACTACCTGGCCGCCAGGCAGAACAGATTGACTTAGGACAGCCGAATAGATGCAATTCAAATTTCCGTTGTTTCCGGAGCAGGCCTCGACCCTCGCAGGACAGGTGGATGCGTTCTACCTTTTCCTGGTGCTAGTCACCACGTTTTTCTCCCTGCTCATCGCTCTGCTGATTCTGTTCTTCATCATTAAGTACAGAAGACGCCCGGACCGTGAAGCCGAACAGATCCACGGCTCCACTCTCCTGGAGATCATCTGGACGGTGATTCCGCTGGGCATTACGCTCTTTATTTTTGTGTGGGGCGCCGTCCTGTACTACAAGATACAAAATCCACCGGTGAATGCGCTTGAGATCTATGGCGTGGGTAAACAGTGGATGTGGAAGTTCCAGCATCCCGGCGGCCAGCGCGAAATTAATACGTTGCACGTTCCCACCGGGCGGCCGGTGAAGGTCACGCTGATTTCCCAGGACGTGATCCACGATTTCTTTGTGCCGGCATTCCGCGTCAAGCAGGACGTGCTTCCGAACCGCTACGTTACTTCATGGTTCCAGGCGACGAAACCGGGTGCTTACCACCTATTCTGCTCCCAGTACTGCGGGACCAACCACTCCGCCATGATTGGCCAGATCATTGCCATGACGCCGGAAGACTATCAGGAATGGCTGGCCAGCGGAAAGGCTGAAGGTTCACTCTCTTCGATGGGTGAAAAGCTGTTTCAGGAGTTTGGCTGCACCACCTGCCACCGCCCTGATTCCGGCGCCCGCGGACCCAATCTTCAGGGCTTGTATGGCCGTCCGGTACGCTTGAGCGACAATCGCATCGTCATTGCTGACGATAATTACATCCGAGAATCAATTCTGCACCCGAACGCGAAAGTCGTGCAGGGATTTCAACCCATTATGCCTACGTTCGAAGGCGTGGTCAGCGAGGATGGGCTGATTCAGATTACCGAGTACATCAAACACATGGGGACGCAGGAATCTGAACCCATCAACAACCGGAGCACGCCAACGCAGCTTCGCGACAATGAAGTCCCACAAATTCAACAAGAGTTACAACAGGGTGGCCAGCCCGCACCCTCCGGGAAAAAACCATGAGTACCGCAACAACTGCAATTAAGCCGATAATGCCGGCCAAGCATTTCTTGAACGACAATTACGGAATCAGGTCATGGCTGCTGACGAAGGACCATAAACGGATTGCCATTCTGTACCTTGTGTCGATCACGTTCTTTTTCTTCATGGGCGGCCTCTTCGCGGCGCTGATCCGGTTGGAACTGCTTACCCCGCAGGGTGATCTGTTCACGTCGGATACCTACAACAAGCTGTTCAGCATGCACGGCATTAATATGGTGTTTTTCTTCCTGGTGCCGTCGATTCCTGCAACACTGGGCAATTTTGTGTTGCCGATCATGCTGGGCGCCAAGGACCTGGCGTTCCCGAAAATTAATCTGCTGAGCTGGTACATCTACATTTTTGCTGCGTTCTTTTCCCTCGCCACCATGGTCAGCGGCGGCGTGGATACTGGCTGGACGTTTTATACTCCGCTGAGCAGCGGCTTCCTGCACACTCATGTGGCCCTGATGGCGGTGGGCGTCATCTTTGCCGGGTTCTCTTCCATCTTTACCGGACTTAATTTCATTGTCACGGTCCATCGAATGCGCGCGCCTGGAATGACTTGGGGCAGATTGCCGCTGTTCGTCTGGTCGAACTACGCCACCAGCCTGATCATGGTGCTGGCCACGCCTGTGTTGGCCATTACCCTGATCCTTCTCGCACTGGAGCGAACCTTCCACATCGGGGTATTCGATCCCAGGTACGGGGGCGATCCCGTGCTGTTCCAGCACATGTTCTGGTTCTACTCCCACCCGGCGGTCTATATCATGATCCTCCCGGGCATGGGCGTGATCAGCGAGCTGATCACCTGCTTCTCGCGTAAACGCGTCTTCGGTTATTCCTTTGTGGCGTTCTCGAGCATTGCAATCGCCGTGTTCGGGTTCCTCGTCTGGGCGCATCACATGTTTGTCGCTGGAATTTCTCAGTACTCCGCAATGGTCTTCTCGCTGCTGAGTATGGCCGTGGCAATTCCTTCCGCCGTCAAGGTATTCAACTGGACAGCCACGATGTACAAAGGCTCCATCAGCCTGGATACGCCCATGCTCTATGCGCTGGGCTTTATCGGCCTGTTCACCATTGGCGGCCTGACCGGGATCATGCTGGCCGCGCTGGGCATGGATGTTCACGTCCACGACACCTATTTTGTGATCGCACATTTCCATTACGTCATGGTAGGAGGCATGGTCACCGCATATCTCGGGGGGCTCCACTTCTGGTGGCCCAAAATAACTGGAAGAATGTATCCCGAGGCGCCGGCCAAACTGGCCGCGATCATCACTTTTATCGGGTTCAACCTCACCTTCTTCCCGCAATTCGTTCTCGGCTACCTGGGAATGCCGCGGCGTTATCACGCGTATCCACCTGAGTTCCAGGTGCTGAACGTGCTTTCTAGCGCCGGAGCCTCGGTCCTGGCGATCGGCTTTATTCTGCCGGCCATCTATTTCCTGTGGTCGCTGAAATATGGCGCCATTGCCGGGGATAACCCATGGCAGGCGACAGGGCTGGAATGGCAGACGACCTCGCCGCCGCCTACCCACAATTTCCATGAAGTTCCGGTTGTGACCACGAGGCCGTACAATTATGGGGCTCAGCAGGAGGTAACCGTTGTCCACTAGCGATACAACTGCTACTGGCGATCAAGCGGCACTCGAGACGACCTCGAGTGAGCATCATCCGGCGCTGGCCCATCAGTTTGACAGCATGGCCCAGCAGCAGGGCGCGGCCACCTTTGGCATGTGGGTGTTCCTGCTCACCGAGATCATGATGTTTGGCGGCCTGTTTACCGCATACCTGATCTACCGGATCAAGTATTACCCCGCGTTTGTCGCCGGCAGTACCAGCATCAGCGTCTCCTGGGGATTCACCAACACGCTGGTGCTGATTGCCTCCAGCTTTACCATGGCCATGGCGGTGTGGTCGGCGCACACGGGGAAACGGAAGCCGCTGGTAGGATTCCTCATTGCAACCATGATCCTGGGCGCCGTTTTCCTTGGTATCAAGGGCAAGGAATACTATGACAAATATGACGAGTGCCATATCCCCGGACATGTGATCGGAAAAGGATTCAATGCCTGGGGCGGGTGCTCTGTGCAGAATCCCGGGCTGGGCAACATTGCACAGGAAATCGTTGAGCACGCCAAAGAATCTGGGGAGACCATTCCCCTGCCTTCAGCGGAGCAGACTGCCCGGCAGACGGAAATCTTCTTTTCCTTCTACTTCCTCATGACCGGTCTTCACGCCTTCCATATGATTATCGGGATGCTGTTGATGACGTGGCTTCTGCTGCGCGCCAGACGCGGAGACTTCGGGCCCTCCTATTACACGCCCGTGGAACTAGGCGGACTCTACTGGCACTTTGTTGACATTGTATGGATCTATCTGTTCCCGCTGCTCTATCTGATCAGCCGTCACAAAGGGGCGGCATAGAAGGACTGAAAATGGCTGAACACGCTCACCCCACTCCGAAACTTTACTTCATTATCTTTATCACGCTGGCATTCTTTACCTGTGCCACATGGGCCATTGCCTTTTTGGATCTGGGAATTTTCAATCCGATCGTGGCGCTTGCCATCGCCTGCACCAAGGCCACGCTGGTGATCCTTTTCTTCATGCATATCCGCTACAGTGACCGGCTCACCATGCTGACAGTGTCCCTGGGCTTCTTCTGGCTGATGATCCTGATCACCCTTAGCCTGAGCGACTATCTCTCCAGGACACTTCTGGTCAGGTAGTTTGCAAAATCACGTTTCATTTCATGAGAAAGCCGGAACTGCATTTGTTCCGGCTTTCTGATTTCTCAGCCCGCAAGTCTGAAGCGACTCCGTCACTTCGTCAGGATCTCTTCCAGAAAGTCCAACGCTCTTGGATCGCGGCTCTGGCCGAGCCAAAAGATGGCCTGCTTGCGGACGGCGGGATTCTTGTTCGTCCTGGCCACGTTGATCAACAGCGGGACGCCTTCGCCGTCGTGGATTTGTGAGAGCGCGAACACCGCTTGTTTTTTTACATAAGTATCCGGATCATCTTCGATGGCCGCTGTAATCTGCCCGGCTTCCTTGCGGCCGCCAATTTGCGCCATCCAGAAAATAGCCTGGCCGCGAACGCGGGGGCTCGGGTCGTGCCGTGCCATCCCGATCAGCGTCTCAATTGCGCCTGGCTGCTTGCTCTGCGAGAGGGCGAACGTTCCTTCACGGCGAAACCGGTCATCCTTGTCATTGACAACGTATTTCTGCAGGAGCTCAAGACCGGCTTTCCCGCGCTCAATGGCCGCCCAGAACGCGACCTGACTACGGAGTTTCTCCGGCTGATTGGGTTGGATCAGTTTCTCTAGCGCCGTGTCGGCCGCCGGAACGTTATGGAAAGCGATCGCCATTACTATCTGGCTCGCGAATTGATTTCTGTTTTCGCCCTTCTCTTCATCGCTGCTCTCCTGTGCCATCGCGGTGAGCATCGCGACGCTTTCCTCGGGTTTAACGTCGTTCAGCCACTCAAGTCGCATGCCTACAAAATCCAAAGGGCATTCGGCGCTGAACAACCGCACTTTGGCAATTTTCTTTTCCTCCACACGCAGCAGCACAAAGGCATACGGCTTGGGTTCAAGCGGGGAACAGTTGGAGTCTGTCCCCATGGAGTTCCCGTCGTGGTCGCGGTCCATGCGGCAGCCGAGACAGCAATTCCTGCCATCACGGCTTTCCAGGGAGCTGGATTGCCAGCAGCAGATGCGGCCCTCTTTGGGTGCGGTCGGGATCTTATAACCAATCCAAAACGGCCCGGTATTGCGGGAGAAGAGCGCGTCAATTGCAGGCTTTAGCCCCTGTGCGGCTGAAAGTTCCTCAACCTTCGCATTGCTGACATTCGGTTTTTGTCCTGACGCCGCCAACAGAAGCGAAAGCAACAGAAGTGTAACCAGAGCGATTTTTGGTTGTGCACGCATCGCCATCTCCTATTTGTTCAGGATTTCCTGCATGTACTCGGTTACTTCCGGAGAGTTCATCAATGAGAGCTTTTGTATCCAATCTCTCTTGAGTTCGGGATTGGTTTCCTTCCGTGCCATCGCCACCATCTCTTTGGCTGAGCCATGCAGAAACATGGCATTGATCACCCGGCGCTTGGTGGCGAGATCGCTATGGCTGTTGTAGATCTTGGTGAGAGCAGCCATGCTGCCCTCGCCGCCCACCATACCCAAGGTGTTAATGGCCTGTTCCAGCACTTCAGGGTCCTTTTCGATATTTACAATTTCTTCAAGGTCCGGCGCGTCGCCGCACAGCAACATGGCCCGTACCACTTCGCGACGTGTGGATGCATCGCGGGCACTGTTGTAGATGGCCCGCAGTTCCTCGCGCCCGCCCATCATTCCCACATAGCGGATGGCTTCCCGGCGCAACTCCGGGGATGTTTCAGTGCGGGCGACAGCGAGTACGTCTTGCTTATCGCCTGACATGAGCCAGCCCTGAAAAACAGCTTTCTTGACCGACACATTTGTAGTTCCGTCGTAGATTTGCTTCAAAACCGCGTTGTTCCGGCTGCCGCCCATGCCCAAGTAGCGAATGGCGCGTTTCTGGAGTTCAGGATCATTGTTTGCTTTGGCAAGCGACAGCAGGATCTGTTGCGCTTGAGAAGAACTGTTCTGCGAGAGCACAAAAAGAGCTTTGTCCTTCAGGCGCGGCGAGTAGTTCCCACGGATGATCTTGTCCAGCATGGGCACAGCTTTATCGGGCTCCGCATTCATCAGAGACTGCAGCGCCAGCAACTTCAGTTCCTCATCGGAGATGTTCTGGGGATTCACGGCTGCGCCCTTCATTTCAACTTCCAGGGCGCCTGCATCGCGCAACCATTTGCTTTGCGGATAGCTTTTTCTCAGTTCCGCGATCGTGGCCTCAGCTTCGGCTTTGTTGCCGGCTTTGCTGAGCGCGTACGCCTTCCAGTAAAGCGCCGCGTCAGCCCTTCTGCCATGCATCGCGGAAACCTGGTCGAACTTCTGGACAGCCACATCGTAATTCCCGTGATCAAGGGCGCCGGTACCGGCTTGATAAAGCTGTTCTTCACGGGCCGATGCGTTGACCGTGCTTTGAGGTTCAGCAGAGCTTGAGCGCGGGGCTGGTTTTTGCGCAAATGCTGAAGGCGCAAGCGTGGAAATCAGCGGGAAAAAGAAAAAAGAGAACAACAGTATGGGTTTCATTGAGTCATAGCCTCTGGTTGGCTGCGGCCGGATTGGATTTGTGCCGCCGCATTTCTGAATTTACTTCCGAATCGACCACGCGTACCTTGAACAACAATCCTTCGGACTGGATGTGCTCCCGGATCTCTCGCAGTTCGCTGGCAGAGCCTTGTGCGGGATTATTGGCAACTTCCGCCAGCACGCGGCCGAGTTGATCGAGGAGATACACGATTCTGGGATCGCCTGCCTGTTGCGCGCTCAGTCGGTAAAGATGGTTGGAATCCAGCAGCTCACGCGCCTGCTGCCGAGTTGAATGATCGAGCACGTCCTGATCATCTGCATTCATGATTTCCACAAGCAGCATCTGCGAACGTTCCAGATGCCCGCTGACAGCCAGCAGCACAATCCGTTGTGGGTCAGTAACGGCCGCATTCTGAACCTTGGCGTGATCGCGACCTGGCCAGAACCGCCCCGCGATAAATGCCACGGCGAGCAGCAGGGCCATAATGCCGCCCAATGCCCATTTCTGGAGTGCCGTTCCCTGGAATGCTGTTCTAAAGACACTTCTTGCCGGCACCTGGGAAGGAAGGCGGTCGCGCACGTTCAGCCACACTTTGTTTTCAAAGTAAGTGTCTGGTTCTGGGACTTCCAGCGGAGGGATACTACCCAGTAAGTCCTGAATGCGTTCGAATTCTCCGCGGCAGTGGGAGCATTCAAGCAGATGCTGCCGGACGCTGCCTTCGTCCTCGGCATCTCCATAAAAATGCAGCACGATTTCTTGCTCGCTCAGATGTTTCATCGCACAGGGCTCGTGAACGGCTCCAGTTGCCGCCGTAATTTCCGCACAGCGCGAAAAACACTGTTCTTGGCTGCGCTGGTTTTCAGGTTCAGGGCGCGGCTGATCTCGTCAATTGAGCAGCCTTCCACGTGGCGCATGGTGAAAGCCAGGCGCTCCGCCGGGGTGAGCAGTAAAAGCGCTTGCTCGACTTTGCTTTGCATTTCCGTGCTCATGACCATCCGCTCCGGTCCTGGTTCGGTGGCAGCCACTTGCACTTGCGTTCTATCGTCGACGTCTGGTTCTTCGTGGATGCGATATCTGTCTTTGTCATGAATCTTCCTGGCATGCAGAAAATCCAATGTACGGTTGACGGCAATGCGGTAGATCCAGGTGGCAAAGTTGGAACGCAACTCGAATCTGCTCAGCCCTTTGAAAGCGTGCAGGAATGTGTCCTGGACAATCTCCTGGCTGTCGTCGGAATTGCCGGTCATGCGATATACCAGGCGGTAGAGAGTGCGCGAATGCCGTTCTACCAGAAGGCGAAAAGCGTCCCGGTCGCCGGCAAGCACCTGCGCCACCACCGATGCATCGGTCTCATGCATTCGATCCATTTAGACGGGAAATCCCGGAGGCGGTTAGGAAAGCGCAGCCAGGCACCCGGATTGGCTTCTGGGACAGCCCAAGTCTAAGCGCGAGGGAGAGATTGCGCGTGTTCCACCACATGTGCCACGCGCAGGATTGTGCCCTCATCAAAGTGTCTGCCCAGCACTTGCAGCCCGATGGGGAGTCCTGACTTCGTGTGGCCGCAGGGCACGCTGATGCCGGGAATGCCGGCCAGATCGGCGGTGACGGTGTAGATATCGGCGAGATACATCGAGAGAGGGTTGTCTGATTTTTCGCCCAGCTTGAAAGCGGCCGTGGGAGCGGTGGGCGTCAGTATGGCATCGACCTTCGTGAAGGCCTGCTGAAAGTCGCGCGCCAGCAGAGTACGGACCTTCTGCGCTTTCAGATAGTAAGCGTCGTAATAACCGGAGCTGAGCGCATACGTGCCAAGCATGATGCGGCGCTTGACTTCAGGCCCGAAGCCTTCGTCGCGCGTTTTCCGGTACATCTCAGAGAGTGTTCGCGCGTTCGGCGAGCGATAGCCATAGCGCACGCCATCATAGCGGGCCAAGTTGGCGGACGCCTCCGCGGTGGCGATCACATAATATGTGGGTATGGCATAGCTCGTATGTGGAAGAGAAATATGAACAATTTCTGCTCCGGCTTCCTGCAGAAGCTGAATGGCTGTTTCCACGGCCGAGCGGACTTCCGCATCCAAACCCTCAGCGAAGTATTCTTTCGGGATGCCCAGCTTCATACCACGCACCGGCTTCCCGATTTCCTGCGCATAATCAGGGACGGGAACATCAGCCGAGGTTGAATCCATGGGATCGCGACCGGCGATCACGTTCAGAAGAATGGCAGCGTCCTTTACCGTCCTGGTGAGAGGCCCAATGTGATCGAGCGACGAAGCAAATGCAATCAGGCCGTAGCGCGACACGCGGCCGTAAGTTGGCATGAGGCCAACCACGCCGCAAAAAGATGCAGGTTGGCGGATGGACCCACCCGTATCGGACCCGAGCGAAGCCACAGCGGTACCTGCGGCAACCGCTGCAGCCGATCCGCCGCTGGATCCCCCGGGAACTCGCGTCTTATCACGCGGGTTGCGCACCGCCCCGTAAGCTGAGTTTTCGTTGGATGAGCCCATGGCGAACTCATCGCAATTGGTTTTTCCCAGCAGGATAGCGCCCGCTGCCTCAAGCCGGGCCACGGCCGTACAGTCATAAGGAGGGATGAAATTCTTGAGCATTTTTGAGCCTGCGGTAGAGCGCACGCCTCGGGCAACCATTACGTCTTTGATTGCGATCGGTACGCCGGCAAGAGATGGCAGGGAATTACCGTGGCTAACCAGATCATCAATGCGCTTGGCCTGGCCAAAGGCGCGATCCTCGCTGAGCGTTAAGTAGGCGTGGATGTTGCCATCTTCAGTCTTGATTTTGCGATAGAAATCTTCCACCAGCCGGGTCGCAGAGAACTGCTTTTCCGCGATGGCGGTGATGGTGGAGGCGACCGTGAGAGTGGAAATATCCATGCGCGTTCAGGCGGCTGAAATACTTGGGTGATCGGGTGATCCGGCGATCGGGTGATCGAGTCTCGACCGATGCACATGGGCAGCTGCCGGCTGAAAGCTGAATGCTGATTGCTGAGTGCTCATCTTTCGATCACCTTCGGCACCTTAAAAAAGTCTTTGTCCTTTGCCGGTGCGTTCCTCAGCGCCTCGCCATGCGGCAGAGAAGCCTGCAGCGAATCTTCGCGCCACGGGGGAGTCACCGGCTTGTTGCTGGAAGGCTCTGCTGCGGAAGTGTTCGCGAACACCTGCGCCATTGGCGGGACATTGGATGTATCGAGCTCGTTCAGCCGGTCAATGTAACTGAGAATAGAGTCCAGGTCCTTGACCATGCGGGCCCGCTCCTCGGCTGTGAGTTCGAGGTTTGCCAGGTCGGCTGCGTAAGCGACGTCTTTTTCAGCAACTTTCATTGAGCAGTCAACACTCAGCAATCAGCATTCAGCCCATCAGCAGACAACAAATACCGCGGAAAAGCAGCCAAAGTCACTATTTGGCTGAGTGCTGATTGCTGAGTGCTGACTGCTGCACTTTGAACTTCACTTCCTTCACCACCGGCCCCAGCAGCGCCTCAAATCCGCTGACGTACCTGGAACTGAAACTCTTCAATTGAGCGGCCCAGGTTGAGTCTGAGACTTCAACCGTGAGGCAGCCTGCCGCGAAGTCCGCAGCCCGGGTACGCGTCGCCACCTCTTTCCCGCAGACCAGTGGCCAGGCAAGCAGGACGGCTTCTTCAGCGGGCCGGGCACGAAGCAGGTCGCTCATAAGGTTGCGCAGGCCGGTGCGGACGGGCTCCATGGTAACTGTGATTCTAGCATCCGCCGCAGATTAGAGAGGAGCGTCATCAGCTTGGGGGAGAGTTGCTAGTCTCTTTAAATCCAATGACTTAGGCGCTCATTGGCGCTCCCGTTTAATGCGCAGCTGTACCGCTGAGGCGCAAAATCCAGCCGTTCAGGGAAACCTTCTTATGAATGCGTAGTCCCTTTCATAAGATAGAAACGGATCATTATCTTATTCAAACTGCAAGTGATAGCTGGCTCAAGGAGACGCAAACCACACATGCACAAGCCCATCAAGTATGCAGAAAAAGCTTTGACGTATGCCGCGCGAGGCGCGTGGGCTGTTTTTGACCGGCTCAACCAGATTCATCCTGCTCCGGCATTCACCCCCAAGTGGTCAGACAAGCCGCTGCTGAAATCCTGGGAGAAGACCAAGCCGCCGCTAGGCTGGCCGCGCAGCACGGATTCGCTCTGCCCCAAGTGCGTGCCGGAAATCCGCCAGCAGATCATCGATGGCAAACTGCCGCATGAAGTTCTGCTCAATGAGAAAGTTGGCGAGATCAAGGCCACAATTGTTGAGCGTGACGGCAAGATCCTGATGGTGAAGGATTGCCCAATTCACGGCCATTTTGAAGACGTAATGGCAATTGATACCCAGTTCTTTCGGCATCTGGAGGAAGTTTTTCCCGGACGCGACATTCGCGCCCATCATGACGAACATCTGCATCACCACGGCACCAGCACAGTGAAGCACGGACGCGGATCTGTTCTGACCATCGACCTGACCAACCGCTGCAACATGATGTGCGATCCCTGCTTCATGGACGCGAACCAGGTTGGCTTTGTGCATGAGCTGACCTGGGATGAAATCAAGCAGATGCTCGATAACGCCATCTCCATCAAGCCGCGCCGCCAGATGTCCGTGCAGTTCTCCGGCGGCGAGCCCACGCTCTCGCCCTACTTCCTGGACGCGGTGCGATATGCGCGCCAGGTTGGATACAACTCGGTGCAGGCGGCGACGAACGGAATCGAATTTGCCAAGTCGCCCGAATTCAGCCGCCAGGCCGCTGAAGCAGGTTTGCGCTACGCATACCTGCAGTTTGATGGCATCGGCAACGCAGCCAACTCCCACCGGCAGGTGGGCAACCTCTTTGATGTGAAGCTGCGCGCCATCCACAACCTGCACGAAGCGGGCGTGGACATTGTTCCCGTCACCACCATCGTAAACGGCATCAATAACGAGCAGGTCGGCCGCATCATCCAGTTCGCGCTTGACAACCCAAAGACCATCAGCTTCCTGAGCTTCCAGCCGGTTTCATTCACTGGGCGCGACGAAGAGATTACTGATGAACGCCGCCAGGCGCAGCGTTACACTCTCAGCCATCTGGCGCATGATGTGAAGAACCAGACCGGTTTGGGAGAGCCCTCGCGCGACTGGTTCCCGATCTCATTCATGTCCACGTTCTCTGACTGGGCAGATCTGATTCACGGCCCCGCCGCTGATTGGGGGCAACTGAGCTGCGGCTGCCACCCGAATTGTGGCGTCGGTATGGCCGTGATGATCGACAAGCAGACCAAAGAGGCTGTGCCCGTTACGGCATTCCTTAACGGAGACAAGATCGCCAAAGACGTGGCCCGGATCAATGACGCCGGCCGCGGACGTTTCCTCTCCGTCGTAGGGATGGCGCTGGCGCTGGCCAAGAACTATGATCCGTTCAAGGCGCCGAAACATTTCAAACTCGTTGATCTGTTAAAGAAGTTTGACAAGACTTTTAGCGCTACGGGGGATGCGGACAAGAAGTATGGCAGCGTGAAAGGCGACCGCAGCATTGAGGATATCAAACGGCGCCGCCAGGACCGCTGGAACTTCCTCTTCATCGCCGGAATGTGGTTCCAGGACCTCTACAACTACGATTTCCGCCGCACCGAGCAGTGCATCATTCCCTATGCGACGCAGGAAGGAGAGATCAGCTTCTGCGCCTACAACACCGGCGTGGGCTGGCGCAATATCATCGAGAAGATGCACATGACCGCCACGCTCACCAAATGGTACGAGGAGCACGGGCGGCATGAGATCTTCGCCGGCGGCAAGAAAGTTGGCCTTGCGGAAGGAACGCACAAGCTGCGGCTCAATGAAGATCACGTCCACGCCGAGCGCAACCATACGCTGGACGATCTCGGCATCGCCAAGACTGCGCGCGAAGAAAAACTGCGCGCGCGCGATGAGAAGCTGAAACACGATGCGGAAAACGCACGCATGGCAGCGCTTTATCGCGAACACATCCTGAAAGAGCCGAAGCCGCAGGGCGGATTCGTGCCCATCTCCTCGATTTCGCCTGTGAATAGCAAGAAAGAGGAGAAAGAAGAAGTCTTCGGCGACTAACTTCGAACCACAAAGAACACGAAAGGGGCACAACGGTGAGTCAACGTTGTGCCTCTTGCAGTTAGCGAAATGAATATTTTGAGGAATTGACGTTGCGTCCCGTTTCAGATCCCAGGCGCCTTTCCAGAACAGCTGTGCCTTCATTCGTGTGCTTTGTAGTTTCAGTCTTTCTGGGCTGTGCCGGTCCGCCGAAGCATCCCACTTGGAAAAATGCAACCGGGGCAGAGGCTCACGAGCGGCTGATGTGGCAGGCTATTCGCGACCGGGACTGGAGTAATTTTGAGCGCCATCTTGCGCCCGCTTTTGTCGGCATTGAAGAAAGCGGTAAGGCGGTTAATCGCAGCGAATGGGTGCAGTACTGGAAAAGCGCAACAGTCGGCGATTACTCCATCGGTGAAGTCGTAGTCCAGCCAGAGGGGCCTGATCTCGTTGTTACTTACGTAATCAGTTTTGCCGATCCTAATCCCGGCTCCAGTCAAAAGGTGCGTATTTTGTCCGTGTGGCAGCAGGTGAAGTCCCGCCTGGTTCTTACCGCCTCCTCTATCACTCCCGTCGGCAATTCACCCCGTTAAAGATTGAATACTTAGAAGAATCCGGCCGCGCTCGTTCATCCCATCCTGCACTGAAGTGCTAACACCATCGTGCGACCGCTATGCCCAGAAGGGAATGGCGAGAGCTCTTCTTTGTGTATCCAAGCCTGCAAGCACGCGGGAGCCCATAGCGCCGCCCAGCAATCATCGTCATAGACTCGGAAGCCGCTAGACCGCCGGACGGTACTTCGGTCATGTTACAACGCTTGTTCATCTGGACTAGAATTTGCCAGTCTTTAAGATCAAAAGATCGAGGCTCGAACGGCGGATAAATGAGAGTTACTAGAGTCTCGATGGCTGACAATTCATTTAGTAGCGTTTACCCAGACAGGTAAAACTGGCGCTGGTTTCCGGAGCTTTGTATGAAGCGCATACACGCAGGATTTTCCCTCATCGAACTGATCGTGGTGGTGGCAATCGCCATTATTATTACAGCCATATCGCTTCCGGCTGTACGGCGCACCATTAGCAGCTACCAGCTTGATGAAAGCGGCCACAACGTCGCGAACATGCTGGAGCAGGTCCGGTCGGCGGCAGTGAAGAACAACACGCCGTATTACGCTCAATTTAATACTTCTGCCGGTCCATCAATCGTAAATTCACTATCTGCGGCGGAAGTTCTTGCCTCCGCCAATCCGAACCCGGCCACCGATCCAACGACCAACGTCGCGTCACAAGTGAGTTTTCCGTCAGCAACACCCCCGAACCATGCGCAGCTTGAAACGGCCATGGGCCTCCCCGCCGGGGGAGGGAGCACGCTTCAGATTGGCGGACAGATCGGGTTCAACTCCCGAGGTCTGCCCTGCCAGAAGAACGTGACTGCATGGGTCTGTGATATTCCCGCCGGTTTTGAATGGTTTATGCAGGACGGGATGACGGGAGAATGGGAAGCAGTCACCGTTTCGCCCGCCGGCCGGATTAGGGCCTGGCGGATGACCGGCAACGGAACATGGCAATAGGTGTCCGATATGAAGAATATAGTTTCGCGGAACAAAAAGTCTGAAGGTTTTTCGCTGATTGAGTTGATGTTTGCCGTCGCGGTCCTGGCGATTGCGGTGCTGGGCAGTTTGGCGATGGTGGTGCTCGGGATTGGGCGCAACGGCAGCACGCGCATGGATACCACAGCCACCAACGTCGCGCAGACCGTGCTCGAAGATATAACTACAGCGCTGCCCACAACCGACCCGGTGATCAATATCACCGATTGCGCCAACAACACTCTCCAGATTACGACTGCTGTCGGTGGGTCGGCAACGCTGCCCAACGGTGATATTGATTTCACCAGTGCTGCCGTTGCGGGATACTCGGGCACCTACACAATGTGCAGCGGCACCGCCAATACCCCTTCCGTCACTTACGATGTGCGCTGGAGAATCGATCCGGTCCCGAGTTCGACCTTTGCCAAGCTTGTCACCGTTGCCGCGCGCCAGCCATTCATGGCGACCAAGGGAACGGTCAACTATATCCCCCCGGTAACGCTACGGACGATCGTGGGGATGTGAGAAGTCGAGGCGAGATTATGAAAGCTCGAAAAAATCACAGCACCGGATTTACGCTGCTGGAAAGCCTGGTGGCTGTAGTGCTGATCCTCATCGTGGTCGGCGCCATCTTTGACCAGATGGGGAAGGCCCAGACAGGCTACAAGGTGGAAGGCCAGAAAGTCGACCTCACACAGCAGCAGAGACAGTTCATTGATCAATTTACGCGCGATGTGCGCCAGGCGGGCTACCCAGGACCGTTTACCACCGGACTGGTGCCACCGGTTTCACTGAGCGACACTAAAATTTCTGCCGGGATTACGTCGATCTCTCCGAACAGTCTGACGCTGGAGGGAGACCTGGATAACTCAGGCACGGTGTCAGTGGTCACATATTCGTACAACTCCTCAACTACTTTCCCCTGCCCTTGTATTCAGCGGACCGTTGTGCCCAAAGCGGGTGGCACGCCGGCTACTTACATTGAAGTGCAAAACGTCCTCGATCCGGGGCCGCAGGGAATCTTCACCCCGTACAAAGTGGATGGCGGTTCCTTATCCGGCCTTAACCTCACGCTTCCGGCCGGCGCCACGACACAGGACGGCACCTACGCACAACTGCAGCAGATCAAGAGCGTGGGCGTAACGGTCACTCTGCAGGGACAGGGCAACGATATGAACGGGAGCACGCCCATCCAGGTCACTATGAGAGGGATGGCGCGTGTGCCAAATGACTAGGAGGCTGCCATGAGCTTCAGGACAATAGTTCGGCGAAATAAAGAACGGGGTATTGCCATGCTGGTGGCGATGCTGGCGATCGTGTTGCTGGCGATTATCGGTCTGGGCTTCATGTACATGGCCGACATTGAAAATAACGTAAACACCAGCTACAAACAGTCGGAAAAATCCTATTTCGCTTCGCGGGCAGGGCTGGAGAACGTCCGCCTGCTTCTGGTTCCTCCAGATCCAAAGACCGGCTTAGGAGGAGGAGCGCTCTACAATCAGGCGGAGAATCTGAGCATGCCGGCGATTGGGGCGAATACAGGCGTGATCTATGTCGAGAACCCCAAAGGAGCCGGAGACGTGATCGACCCGACCACCGCTGCAGGAAGTACTGTCGGGCAAAATCCGACCGTTGATGACGAACTGTGCCAGGAGCAGTTCGCGTCGATGACGCTTGGCGCGCCTCCTCAGGGAGCGCCGTGCGAAGCGGTGACAGCAGGCCTTCCGAGTGTTTCAACTTATTTTCAACCCATAACTCCCACCACCAACCCCGGCCTTATCGTAAACACGAACACGGCCGGTGCTCTGCCATTCAAGTGGGTGCGAATTACCAACAAGCAGAACTACATGCCGGCGATCAATCGCTCCGTCGATTCGACCCAGCCAAACGGTTTACAGGTGTGCTGGGATGGTTCCACGCAACGGGTAATCCCGGCTGGCACTACCTGCGATGGCACGGCATCATTGGCTACCCAATCGATGAGACCGGTGTGGCTGCTGACTTCGCTGGCTGTGACCCCGAGTCTCGGGCAGAATGCCGGGGCCAGGCGCATCACTCAGATGGAGGTAGCGAACAGCCCACCGCTGGTGCCGAATGCTCCGATTGCGACCCAGGCGCCGGTTAAGCTGCAGGGAAGTTACGTTCTGAATTCCTACGATAATTGCACCTGTACGTGCAGCACGTCCAACAGCAATGGCTCCGGCTCAACCACCACGTGCGGAGGCACAGGCTGCTATAAGGGTGCTTACGCAGTAGAAACGGCAGGCGATGTCAGTGTCGCAGGCAACACGCAGCCCATTTCGGGCCAGTCGAATCCATACCAGACAGGCGTGAATCCGTGGCCATTCGATATCAACCAACTGATCAATCAATACAAAAGTGGCGCGCACATTCCGTCATGGTCAAGCGGATGTACCGGGACTGTGAATTTCAACTCGATCCCTCCTCAGTATGCGAATTGCGGAACGCAAACGAACCAGAACTTCGGTTCGTACCCCAGCAGCAGCTTGCCGGCCGAGCCTGCCCCAGGCAGTTACACATCGGTGACTGAATACATTCCCGGCAGCGTGAAGCTGACTTCGGCTGCCACCGGCTCCGGCATCCTCATCGTGGACGGAGACTTGGAGATCAACGGCGGCCTGAACTGGTATGGGCTGGTGCTCGTGCGCGGCAAAGTGTCGTTTACCGGAGGCGCGGGTCAGAACGTGAATCTTTACGGCTCTATTCTGGCCGGTGAAGATGTGCTTGCTGTCAACAACATTGACGGAGACGTGTTCGGAGGCAGCATCAATTTCCAATACGACGTTTGTGCGTTGAAGCGGTCGGCACAACAGGTGCCTCCGCGGATACTCGCTACCCATGAAATTACTTTCTAGGAGTCTGTGGTGAAAATCTTCAGGTTGGTGGTAGCAGGATGTGTGTTGACCCTGGCCGGCGCGTGCTTCGCACAACAGTCACAGCCGGTCTCTCTGGCGGATCTGGTAAAACATAGCAGCAAGCCGGACACGAAGAAGGACGTGGTCGAGTTTAGTGACGCTAATTTGCAGCGGTCAGCTCCCAGCGACGATCAAACCGATGGAGCCGCCACCGCAGATAGCGCTTCGACCGCCGGCAACAGTCAATCCGGCAACACGGATAAAGACTCGAAAAACGCCAGGAAGGATGCCGGGTCTGCTGTTTCCGGCAAAGACGGTAAGACCGCGCAACTAAAGAACCAATTGGCGAAGTACCAGAAAGAAGAAAAGGCCTGGAAAGACTCGATCAAGAATTATCAGGACTTGATTGCCAATGAACCCAGCGATTTTCGGCGGCAGATGTACCAGGACTCTCTGAACAATGACCAGAAAAATGCCGCCCTCTTCCAGCAGAAAATCAATGAAGTTGAGGGCGAACTGAACAAGACGCAACAGCAGAGTTCAGCCCCACCTGCCGAACACTCTGATACCGATGCGAGTCAGGGTGGAGGCGCTCAGCCGTAATCGGGTAAAAGAGTTTTGCTCAAGAGCCGGTCAAGGTATGGACCGGCTCAAGCTTTACGCCGGTTGAACATGGCCGTGGTTTCACGGGTTCACTGTACCATCCCGCCGGCGACTCTGGCCTAAGTCGAGCATTGCTGCGGACTTCAGTTACCTAGATTGCCCGCGCCGATCTCGTAGAATTTGACTTGTTGCAAACACGAGTCTTCCCAGGACTGCGGGAGGCGTCGACCGCGAACGGCCGTTCGAGTTTGCGCAAACCGGCGGCAGGTTCCGGTGGACCTCAAAGCACTGCACCACAGGCACTCCGGCGACCCACGACGGCAAGCCGTGGAGCTAATCAGAAGTCGATCTTCCTCGGCAGCGGCAGAATGGAATCCCGCGGTTGAGGTCAAACATTAACGCTCGACAACACGTTGTGCTCCAAACCAGATGTCCGCAGTTATTCACGTTTGCATGGCGTGACGCGTATCAACAATCGAACAGCGGGTACAGGTTCCGCGCAGGATACGTGAGCTGACGGCGAGCCGGACGTGGAATGCCACGCTGCCATCAAGAGTGTTGGATGGAAGATTCAGGCCCGGCGCTTAGAGGGCTCTTAAGCCCCGATAGTGCTGACGCCCCCGGAAAACAGTTTCGCAGTAAGGACCAGCCGCTTGCCGGCTGGTTTTTTTATGTTCGTGAAAGGCTGCAGCGCTGGAAAAGCCTGGGCTACAATCAACATCGCTTCCCATGCCTGTTCACGCCAGGTTCAGCACCCAACAGGTGCGCGCATTTCGCAAGCGTCTGCTGCGCTGGTTTGATCGCGAGCAGAGAAAGCTGCCGTGGCGGAGCGAAAAGGACCCCTACCGCATTCTGGTTTCTGAGATCATGCTGCAGCAGACTCGGGTAGCCGTGGTGGAAGAGAGATACAAGCGGTTTCTTCGCCAATTTCCGACCGTGCAAGAACTGGCCCGCGCTCGCGAGCAAACGGTTCTGGCGGCCTGGAGCGGGCTGGGGTATTACCGCCGGGCGCGCGCGCTGCATGCGGCCGCCAAGCAGGTGGCAAGCGAAGGGAAATTCCCTAAACAAACGTCCACCCTGATGGATCTCCCTGGCGTGGGCCGGTACACTGCGGCGGCAGTGGCCAGCATTGCCTTCGGCGAACCTGTTCCCGTGGTCGATGGCAATGTGAAACGAGTGCTGGAGCGCATCTCTGGACGGCGACTCAGCGAGCAGGAGAATTGGCGGATTGCGGGAGAGTTGCTGGAGCCGGGAAGACCAGGTGATTTCAATCAAGCCATGATGGAACTGGGCGCGGTGGTCTGTGTGCCGGGCGAGCCCAGGTGCCATCGCTGCCCGGTACTGATGTTATGTGCGGCGCGCGGAGTTGTGGCCGCGCGCACAACGGTCAGGCGACGCAAGGCACTATTGCGATACATCTTTGCAGCCAAAGATGGCCGCGTGTTGCTGCAGCAGCGTCCCCGAGATGCATCGCTGATGGCGGGCATGTGGGAGCTGCCGGAAGTCGCGGGCCCTCTCTCTGGCATGCAGCCGATTGCTGAATTGAGGCACTCAATCACAACCACGGATTACAAGGTTCTGGTGTATGCCGCGAGTGATGTTTGCAGAGAGGGAAAATGGGTTGCGCTGAACAAAGTGGATCGTATGGCACTGACGGGCTTGGCGAAGAAGATCTTGCGGCAAATCGGATCGTCTGTCTCAAGCTAGATCCGCTGCCGCCTGGCCCAAGTCACATCGCAGCCCGGGATGCGATCTTTGCGGATGCGGTATCCTTAAGAGAAGCCGAAAGAGAATTGGAGATCGCGCCAAAATTGTCAGCATCGACAGGAGATAGCTCGCCTATAAATAGGTTTCTACTCTCACTCAGCTTTCTCGTTACGGCCCTGTATCTGGCCGGCGTTTGCCCAGTGCGGGCTGAGTCAGTTCGGTCTCGCGTACAGGCCAAACCCAGGGCCGCGGTCGCGACCGGTTGTGATGCGGCTACGCGATTGCCGGCGGGTTTTACCCGCGTGTATATCGCGCTGAACAAAAAGGACGGTTCCGGCCAATCACCTGAAGAGGCCCGCGACGGCAGCAGGGCGGAAAAGTTTGACCGGATCCTGCGCTGTTATTCGGAAGGGTGCGCCGACCCTGCTGCGCCGCACAGGTCAATTTCCAAAACTGAGAACCTGGTTGTCTGCCTGGGGCCGGGGACATTTCAGACTGAAGGAACGTACGACTACCTCATAGACGTTCAGCACAAGTTGTCGCGAGGCTTCACTTTGGGGAAGGGCTGGAAGATCCATGGTTCTGGAATCGATAAAACCAAGGTACAGCTCGCAACGTATCTGCCCATCAGGGCCGTGCCTAACCCGCAGAATATGCCCGTCGACACGGGGACCAACATAGTATTCGGCACGAATTCGGATGCAGCGTCCGATATTGAAATCTCAGACCTGACTATTGATGGAAACTATCCGGCATTGAAGGCGCAGGCGCAGCGGGAAGGCATCAGGGCCTTGAACCTGGACGCAATTGATCTTCGTTCCGATCGCGGACATGACTGGATTCACGATGTCCATGTGATGCATGCAGCGGGGGAAATCGGCGCAATGGACGGCAAGTGGGAAACGTTTCCCATACGGATATATTCCGTGAAGCGCGGTTCATCGCCGGAGGACAGCCGGGGCAACATTATCGAGCGGGTGAACATGAGCGATTGGGGCGGCGGTGCATGTACAGCCATTGCCGTTGCTAACGCAGTCGCTGAAGTTCGAAATAACCGCGTCGAAGGCTATGCTATCGGGTATGGCGGCTGGCAAATGGGCCCGGTGCGGTTCCATGACAACATCTCCATCGGATCTGAGTACGGGTTCAATATTGACAGCCTAGCAAACCGGGGCGTCGTGATCGAACGCAACCTGATTCTCAATCCGCGCAAATACGGCATTGTGGTCGGAGGCGGAGGAACTTATGCCGGGTTCATCATCAGGAACAACACCATCCAAATTGACCAATCAGGAGTGATAGCGCTGATTTTCCAGGGCAACGTCACTGACGCTGAGGTGCAGGGGAATAAATTTCTCTGGCGCGGCAAAACCACCATTATGGGATATTTGGTCGGCGCCACTGCCATCCGGAACTACGCTGCAGGCCGCGGCGCACTCGCCAACCGGGGGAACGCTTATCAGGAAAACAGAATCAGCGCAGGACTCAAGATCACGTTCAGCGGGTCTTCGCGGATGGATGCCAATTGCCTGTTCGGCAATCGTGACGAAAGCGGTAAAGCGCTTAAACAGTTGCCTGACAATAGCAGGCGCCCATGCACATTGGTGCGTGGTACGCCCTGATGGTGCGTGGCCACCGGTTTTTTTAAAATTGTCCGCAGTTATTTACAATAGTCAATCGGAGGAACCATGCCTGCACTGGAAGCCGGCGTTCATGCCCCTGAAATCAATCTTTCGTTCCCTGGCGGTGGCAAATTTTTTCTGCGTGACGCGCTGAAAAATGGGCCCGTAGTGGCCGTTTTTTTTAAAGCCAGTTGTCCGGTGTGCCAGATGGCGCTGCCATATCTGGACCGTATCTACAAGGCTTATGGCACAAGCGGCAAATTCAGCTTCGTTGGCGTTTCGCAAGACAACGCTGCCGATACTGAGGCATTCAATCGGCGCTTCGGCGTAACCTTTCCCGTATTGCTGGAAGAAAAAGGCTATGCGGTTTCCAGCGCCTACAAGCTTACCAATGTGCCTACGGTATTCTTGATTTCGCCTTCAGGCGAGATTGAGTTCAGTTCCGTTAGCTGGTCAAAGGCTGAGGTGCAGGAGCTGGGCCGGAAACTCGCAAAGATCAACAACACCGCGCCGGCCACCATCTTCCGTCCTGGAGAGTCGGTGCCGGAATACAAACCCGGCTGAGAATCAAAAAATTGATCCGCGGTCAGCGGAAAGCAGCCATTCAGCAGTCAGCATTAAGGAATCAACTCCAGCCTGGTTTGATCGGCAGACATTTTGAGGGACTATGAAACAACTTGTATTGACTTTGGCGCTCGTGCTGGGAACCTTGCTCCCAGCAAAGAGCACTCCACGCGAGACAGCCAGTGCCTTGTCTGCTCCGGTACAGCAGGCGATGAACTCCATCAACGCGCAGAAAATCCGCGCCACCGTGAAGTACCTCTCCGATGATTCGCTGCAAGGCCGTGGCACGGGCCAGAAAGGCGGCGACATGGCCGCGAACTGGATTGCGGCCCAGTTCAAGAGTTATGGGCTGCTCCCCGCGGGTGATCATGGCACGTATTTCCAACGCATCGGGTTTTACGGAATCACCACGGATCACAATCAGTCGCAGCTCGAGTTTGTTCCCAAATCCGGCCAGCCGCTGGTCCTGAAATTCGCCGATGATTACGTCACTACGGATCTGACCCACTCGGCAAAGTCGCAGATCGATGCGCCGCTAGTTTATGTGGGTTATGGCATTCATGCACCGGAATACAACTGGGACGACTACAAAGGCATGGATGTAAAAGGGAAGGTCCTGCTCATGCTGGTCAACGAGCCTCCGTCGGACGATCCCAATTTCTTTAAAGGCCGGGCGCTCACTTATTACGGCCGCTGGACCTACAAGTACGAAGAGGCAGCGCGCCGCGGCGCCGTGGGCGCAATCCTGATCCACAAGACAGAGATGGCCAGCTATCCCTGGGACGTTGTGCGCAACTCTTGGGGCGGAGAAACTTCAATCCTGCAGGCTGACAAAGATCCAAAACTGAAATCAGCCGGATGGATTCAGTTGGAGATTGCCCGCAAGCTGGCCCAGGACTCCGGCACCAATCTGGAGCAGATGCTGAAGGACGCCAATTCCCGCAACTTCAAGCCGGTTGAGCTTCCCATTCGCGTGAAGCAGACAGTGGTCAGCAAGGTGCGGACATTTTCATCGCGCAACGTGGTAGGGAAAGTCATGGGCTCGGACAGCCGGCTGAAGAACCAGGCCATTCTGTACACGGCCCATTACGATCACCTGGGGATCCATCCCAACGAACCCGGAGACAATATTTACAACGGAGCCACCGATAACGCGACTGGATGCGGCATTCTGCTGGAGTTAGCGCGGGCATTTGCCAACGCGAAGCAAAAGCCGAAACGGACCGTCTTGTTTGCGTCCGTAACGGCTGAAGAACAGGGCCTGCTGGGCTCGGAATATCTGGGCATGCATCCCCCGGTTCCTGCCCGGAATATTTCCCTGGATTTGAACTTTGACGACATTCAGCCTTTTGGCGATCCCGAGCAGCTTGTGGCCTCTGGATCGGAGCGGACCACCATCTATCCGGTCGTTGAATCGGTAACAAAAGCGTTCGGCATGACCATTCAGCCGGACGACCATCCTGAGGCAGGCTATTACTACCGCTCAGACCATTTCAGCCTGGCGCGGGTGGGCGTGCCCGCGTTCAGCCTGAGCGAAGGGCCGCTGTTCAAAGGCCATACTCTGGCTTGGGGCGAAGAAAAAGAACGAGACTATGTCACCAACCGCTACCATCAGCCGTCCGATGAATATCGCCCCGACATGGACTTTACTGCCGATGCCAAGGTGGCCAAAGTGGGCCTGGCGATCGGCTGGGAAGTGGCCAACCAGCCGCAATTGGCAGGCTGGCAGCCCGGAGATGAGTTCGACAAGGTGCGCAAGGCTGCCGAAGGCGCCAAAGGAGCATTCTGACCTTTGCCTGGGCTGCAGCGAAGCCGCCCGGACCTTCGCTGCGGGCCATGGTGCCCAAGGTAATGTAAGTCGTTCTGCCATTTCGTTATAAAATCCTGATTCCCTCAGAGATAGCGGCAGGCGAATGCCTTTTTCATTCCTGCAACGCGGGAACGTGTCCGAGTATGCCCGGCAACTTACGTTGACCAGCTATGAGCCCTCGCTTGCCCTCGAAGGGCTTGTTCCGGGCATCGACAATGTTCGCCACGACGTATTTCTGAGTCCCAGGTTCACCGCTGCGGCGCAAACGCATATTTTCAAGCTGATTGCCCGCCACGGAAACGTGGAAGATATGGCTGCGGAGGAAGCCCGCACAGGCAGGTTGGGCGGCAATCTGCTTGCAGGCGTCCGCGAACGCCAAGGTGCCACCGCGCGGCCTTCTGACCCCGGCGATTTCAAAAAGCTGTTGGCCGAACTGCATGTGGCTGTGCTGCAACAGGCAAAGGCGCAGAACAGCATTGCCATGGATCTTCTCTTCCGCCTGGCAGTCATCAAGTTTCAACGCGCAGAGCTGACCCACCAGTACGCCAACGTGCTGGAGCGCTGCCGGGCGCGCATGAAGCTGTATGAAGGCCCGCGAAGCTCGGCGACTAATACCGCGATGGAATTGCGCGATCGCTTTGCGCGATTTCAGATCAACAAAAAGGCAGTTCTGCGGCGCGCAGGACAGGAACTCTTCCAGACGCTCCATGCGGCGGAAAGGGACGTGCTGGGCAAGACCCGCCGCTCACTCTTTGGCGATAGCGAAACCTACATCTACGAGCTTTTTCTCAACCGCCTGCTGTTTGTAGATGATGCTGAAGACAGTTTCCTCAACGCCGAGCACTATGTTCTGCTCGGAACCAACCACGCCCCCGATCGGATAGAGGCCATGGATGGCTTGATTGGCCAATTCTTTCATACCCTTGGGTTGCTGGATTCCGCCGACGATCCGCGTGTGGAAGGACTGCTCAACGCTCCCGAGAATGCGCGGGATATCATGGCGGAGGGTTCACCGGATGACTCCACCTCTGCGGGCAAGGCCCAGAAGGCGATCCTGGCTGCATGGGTGGAATTGCTGGAAAAGTACGATGTGATGGATCGCGTGCTGGCTGCATACGAAGCCGCGCCCCTGCTGGGCCAGTACTCGCCGCCCCTTACGCCGCAGCAACTGAAGAACTCTCTTGTCTCCAGCGAGGAACGCCGGCGGGTGGAAACCCTGCTGGAAGAGCACGGAAAAATTTCTCCGGAAAATCTGCACGCGGCCGTGCGAAAGATCAGAAGGGCCCGGCCTGCCGACAAGACGCGCATGGCGGGGCGCTTCTTCAGCGATTACCTGCGCTTTCATCGCGACTTGCGCCGGCTCGGCGTGGTGGTTGCCGCCATGGAGACAGTGAACGTGCTCAGCGGTGAAAAATTCCGCGAGCTTTCGGCCGTGAACAACACGCTCTATGAATTTCTTCTGCCCGAAGAGCAGAAACCTGCAGAAGAAAAAGTGGTGCACCACGTGGTGCTCAAGGCGGACATCCGCGAATCCACCACGCTTACCCGGACCTTGTTCGAGCGCGGTCTCAACCCGGCATCTTATTTCAGCCTGAATTTTTACGATCCCATCAACAAGCTGCTGCCCAAGTACGATGCCCGCAAAGTTTTTATTGAAGGCGACGCCATCATTCTGGCGCTGTTCGAACGCGAAGGTGAACCTGCGGTGGGCGTGGCGCAGACCTGCGTGCTGGCGAAGGAAATTGTAGAAGTAGTCACAGCGTACAACGAGCGGTCACGCGCCGCCGGCCTGCCCAGCCTGGAAATCGGCATTGGCATCTCCTACCAGGATTCGGCGCCGATGTACCTGATGGACGGCACGCGCCCCATCATGATTTCCAAAGCCATCAATGAAAGCGACCGCCTTTCTTCCTGCAGCAAGGGCATTCGCCAGCTTCTGGAAAACCGCGACCTGCTCTTCAATGTTTTCTCGTTCAAAACCATCGACGACGCCGACGCGGGAGCGAACGCGGACGAGTTCCTGCTGCGCTACAACATCGGCGGCATCCACATCAGCCGGGCCGCCTTTGAGAAATTGCGGACTGAGATTTCACTCCAGCCATTCGATCTCAGAGTTCCGATGATCTGGAAGTCCGGCACAGCGCGCGTCTATACAGGGATGGCGCCGCTGGGACAGGGCGCGTTTCACCGCATCGTGGTGCGCCAGGGCCGCATTGCGCGCATTGATTCGCGTGATCTTGCGCTGAAGCATTACACTGAGCAACCTTACTATGAAGTGTGTACGCACCCGCGCATTTATGAGGCGATAGAAAGAGTCCACGCAGCCGGGGCCGTTGCTGCGCGATGACAGCTTCCGCCCGCGTGATTGATATGACTGGCTCGATCCGTAAACGTGTTGCACTTTCCCGGAAGTAGAAGGATTATAGTCAGCGCTATTCGAACTGACATCATTATGCAGAGTCCAGGACTTAAGATACTCTTCGCGCTGTTTTTATTGCTCGGAGCGGCACAGTCCGGCAAAGCCGGTCAGCACAACCTGAAAGCCGCAGGGCATGACAAGACGTCGCCGGCGTCGACGGAAGAGATTTCCGGCATGTACAGCTTTCTGCGTGAAGGCGAGTTCGTGCAGATCAACGTGGAAGAGAACGGCGTCTCCGGCTACATCTCACGCCAGGGCGATCTTGACAGTGACCGCGGAGCCTTTCTGGACCAGTTCTTCGACAAAGCGTCCGTCGAGGGGCACGATGTGTTCTTCAACACCAAGCCGCTGCACGGCGTGACGTTTACATTCAAGGGGAAGTTCGAGCGCGGGTCCGCAAAAAGCAAGATTCAAGATGGCTATTACATCCTGCGCGGCACGCTCACAGAACTGATCACCGGCGTCGGCGCCAAAACCACATCGCGCTCCCGCGAAGTTACTTTCAAGCTGCTGGGCCAGCCGCCGGACGACGAATCAGGCAAAGGCAAGGATTAGCAAGAACCTTTACGCGATGCAGATTGGGTGGCACAGCCTGTCAGCGACTGCCATCCTGAAGCCCGCGCACAGTTCGCGGTGAGATTCACGCACATTGCACCGCGCGGGCTGAAGGATCTGCCCCGCTGCCGTCTCGCGGGAGCCAGGCAGAAAGTCAAAAAAGAGAAGAAATCTTTCCCCAAAAAGAGAGAATGTGATTTTCCCCCTTCCTTGCGATCTAAGCCCAGCGGAGCACGATTTAGACTTGGGTCTGGGTGGCACAGCCGCCCTCGGCTGTGCTGAATCGGCATTATCCACTAGATGATCTGGATCTGAGGAAACTGTGACGATAACTGTGGACCGTCCGGGAAAGCAGGATGTTCTCAAGCCGCGTCTGCTCAAAAGCAATCGTCTGAGGAAGCGATAAAGGCGCACAGCCGAGGGCGGCTGTGCCACACCTTAAGGAACGTAGCAGCGCTTTGCTCATTGCGGCTGGCACGCTCTGCCATACGAGCCTCGCTGTGGCAGGAGGAAAAATCAGAGCAGTCCTGGAAAAACACGCAAGATCGCTGATCTAGTTCTTATCTTCCGGAGGACGCGTATAGGTCACGGTTCAGGGCGCGCTGTGTTTTCCCGGAGAAGGGACATCTTCCGTCCCGGTGCGCTCCACCGGTTCCCAGTCGCGAGGCTCCGGTATGTCGCGGCGGACCGCGTTGAAACCGCCCGGTCCGGGAGAAGTGAATTCCGTTCTCGCTTCGCGCGCGCCGCCTTCCCGTTCCAGAGCCTGTTTGAACTCGCGCAGGCCGCGATCAATCCACTCCTCCAGATGGTGCTCAATGGGCAGCATAGAACCAAAGCCACTAAAGCCACCCAAGCCGCTGAGCCCCGGAGCATAATTCATCAGCACATGAACAACCGTCTGATTCCCCAGCGGGGAGAAGGTGATGCGGCCGGTATGTTTGGGGCCACTGAGCGACTTCCAGCCGATGGATTCGTTGGGCACGACCTGCGTGATCTGCGCGTCCCACTCGAACTCGCGGCCATCCATGTTCACCAGCCAGCGCGTTTGCGTCCCGTAGCGCTCCACGCGGCGGATAAAGTCAATCCACCTGGGCAGGCGCTCAAAATCTGACCATGCGGCGAACACATTTTGCACCGGCCGGCCGATGTTCACGCTCTTTTCCAGGCGCACCACGCGGTTATCGATATCGGCGGAGTTCCGCCGCGTCAGCAGCACGCCGGCGATGCCGGCAAATGCGCCGATTGCCGTGCCGGCAACAAATCCTGACCAGAACTTTTCCTGTGTCATCTTCCCTCTCTCCCTTTTTCAGTTGGAACGCGGGTGACAAACCGAGGTTGCCGTGATGATTGAACATTTTCCGCTGCAACTCTGCATCACGGCTGCGCGATTTCCACTTCTTTCCACAGGCAAAGCGCGTTCTCCACAGGCATTCCACCGGAAAAACTTTCCCAACTATTGCAGCCATAGGCCGCGAAGGTTGATAGTGCTAACACTCAAGTGTGCGATGTTCGCCTGAGGAGAGAGGAACGCAAGAGCACAACCGATTCGTCGAGTGGTGCCGGGGCTTAATCTGCCCCAGGCTTAATCTGCGTAGATGCGCAGCAACGGAGGCGCATTCGAGTCTCATCCGTAAAGGATGAGCGCGAGAGAAGCCAGGCGTGACAACTCAATACATACCGCGCGGCAACACGCGGTTGGGCGAACATCACACCCCGCTGACGCCCCGGCCTGTATGGCTGGTACAGGCCGGGTGCTTATCGCGGCGCGATTGAATGAAGCTGAGTGAATGAGCGGAGATCGCGGTTAAAACTCCCGGCCCTGAGCCCTGCTTGTATCTGCAGGGTGTTTTTTTGCGCCGAAATTTGTGCGCTTCTCCTCAGTTTCGCCCGTGGTAAGCTGTGTTTCTGGATTGCAAGATTGTGTGGCACAGCCGCCCTCGGCTGTGCTGCAGCAGCATGAGCAGTAGATGATCGGACCTGAATGGTCGCCGGAGGAGGATGGAGCAGGCATTTATGCCTGCGGTAGAAGTTGCAGAGTGACAGCGGCTTTAGCCGCTGAGGTTGAAATCTGAAGGATTTGCAAGCCACCATAATGGGGGACAAAGATGCCCTCAGGGGCTAAAGCCCAAAAACGTTTTGCTGTGCTTGCCGCAGGCCTGAAGGCCTGCTCCACCCTGTCCGGGATTGAGCTTGAACAGGTTGCCAGGCATGGCTGGAGCATGGCGCTTATACCTTCAGAATTGTGTGGCACAGACACCGGGGTCCCCGGAACGCGCCTGTTTTGCGCGCTCTGGGGTGGAGACACTCTTGTCTGTGCCTCAGAGAAACCAGCATGGTTTATTTGATCTAAATGGCCACCACTGATTACACACTCGACCGCGGACTGCCCGCCAGCGTGGAAGCTGAGCGGGCGATTCTCGGCGCCATCCTGCTCGATAACCAGGCCTACCCGCAGGCGGCGGAATTTCTCCGCGCGGACGATTTCTCGCTGGACTCGCACCGCCGCATTTACCTGCGCATGATGGAGCTGGCCGAGAGCGGCCGGCCCATCGACTTCGTCACCCTCACCGAGCAGCTTGGCCAGCACAAGGAGATTGAAGCTGTGGGCGGCGTGGCTTACGTCACCTCGCTCACGGACGGACTGCCTCGCGTCAAGAACATTGAGCAGTACGTGCGCATCGTGCGCGACAAGGCGCTGCTGCGCGGGCTGATCCACGCCGCGTCCTCTGCCATTGAAAAAGCCTATGACCAGGAAGCGCCGGCCGAAGAGATTGTGGACGCGGCCGAGTCGGCCATCTTCCAGATCGCCGAAAAGCGCATCGGCCAAGGCTTCATGGGCATTCCGGAGATCGTCAAATCCAGCTTCGGGTCCATTGACAAGCTCTATGAGCAGGGCCAGCGCATCACCGGCCTGGAAACGCACTTTGAAGACCTCGATGGAATGACCAGCGGGCTGCAGAAGTCTGACCTGGTGATCATCGCCGCCAGGCCTTCCATGGGCAAGACCGCCTTCGCCATCAACATCGCGGAAAACGCCGCGGTCATGGACAACAAGGTGGTGGGCGTGTTTTCGCTGGAAATGTCGCGTGAATCGCTGCTGCTGCGCATGCTGTGCTCGCAGGCGCTGGTGGATTCGCACAAGCTGCGCACCGGCTTCCTCAGCCGCGAAGACTACCAGAAGCTGGTCTCGGCGCTGGCCGCGCTGGCTGAAGCGCCCA
Source organism: Candidatus Angelobacter sp. (assembly GCA_035712465.1). Taxonomy (GTDB): domain Bacteria; phylum Acidobacteriota; class Terriglobia; order Terriglobales; family Acidobacteriaceae; genus Angelobacter. The sequence continues at coordinate 112,458 of DASTAS010000030.1, read as the reverse complement.
TCTTTATTGACGACACGCCCAGTATCTCCATGAGCGAGATGCGGGCCAAGTGCCGCCGCCTGCAGCAGGCCCAGGGCCGGCTGGACATGGTGATCATCGATTACCTGCAGTTGGTGGCCGCCGTACCGGCTGGTTCCGGCGGCAGGCGCTATGAGAACCGCACGCAGGAGGTCTCGGCGATCTCGCGCGGCCTGAAGGCCCTGGCCAAAGAAATGCGCTGCCCGGTGGTGGCGCTCAGCCAGTTGAGCCGCGCCCCGGAAGCCCGCACCGGCAACAACCGTCCGCAACTGGCCGACCTGCGCGAGTCCGGAGCCATTGAGCAGGACGCTGACGTGGTCGGCTTCATCTTCCGCGAAGAAGTCTATAAGCCCGACGATCCCGACCTTGAGGGCAAAGCCGAACTGATCATCGCCAAGCAGCGCAACGGCCCCACGGGGACGGTGCGGTTAGCGTTCATCAAGAAATCGACAAGGTTTGCGAACCTGGCGCAGGATGCAGGGCCGGAGGGGTATTGAGGCGCGCCGTACTACACGGTGACACTCAAAAAGGCCCTGCTCCACTAGATGCTTGCCAATGGCGCGGGAGCAGCCGATATTTGCTCTTGCTAGCTGAAACATAGTGATAAGCTAAGCTGGAGCGATGGTAACGGTGCATCTTCCCGTCGTTAGCATAGGTTTTGTCAAGACTCAACCTATGGGTTGAGTTGCATGGCCCGGGCCCATCTGAATGGCGACAGCAACTAAGTACCCACATCCCGAGAAATTCCTTGAAATAAGGGTCCGAGATCTCACAACCATGCCGGAGCTTACAGGAGCCTGTGCCGGCTATGAGGCCGGGCGTTGGCGTTGTGAAGAGTTAGCTGCTCACCTCATAGAGTGGTTGCCGGAGTTCGCGCTGAGATACCGCGAGTGGAATGAAATCCGGTGGTACAACGCTAACAAGCGGTTAAAGGAGGCCGCGCGGACCGTATATCGCTCAAAGCGGTATCGTAAGAGAGGAGAGGTCGGTGAGATATTGCTCCACGTTCTGATCCGGCAGTCGTTCTCTACGATTCCAGCGATAAGCAAGTATTTTTACAAGGATTCGGCCAATGACACAGTCAAGGGGTTCGATGCGGTGCATGTCGTTATTTCAGGAAACGACATTGAACTTTGGTTAGGCGAGGTCAAATTTTATAAAAATGTCAAGGCCGCAATCCGTGCGGCTGTTAAGGAACTGCGAAGGCACCTCCGACGCAATTACCTGCGCGCGGAATTCGCTGCGATCACCAACAAGGTCGATGAGACGTGGAAGCACGCCAACAAGATTAAGGAGCTTATCAGCAGCAACACGTCTCTGGATAGAATCTTTACGCGCATCTGCATCCCAGTTCTTTTGGCGTACGACAGTAAGACGGTAGCCAGGCACAAAAGGGTGAGCCCAGAATTTCTGAAAGAATTCGAGGAGGAAGTACGGCAACTTCATGCAGCGTTTGCCAAGAACACTCTGCCCCGTTCATTACGGATACACCTGTTCTTGGCTCCTCTCGGGAAGAAGACTGATCTGACAACTCGCTTTCATGAATGTTTGACCAAGCTGCAATAGAATGGAATTCGCTGAGCTTAAAGAACTCGTGGTTTCTCCTGCTGTCATTCGGAAAAACTCGTTTGCGATAGCAAAGGAAATCTGCTCTTTCTACTCGTCCCATGTGGACGATCAGGCAGCTCAAGATATTGTTCTACGAGCCCTGGAGCAGCGGGTTAACTTCGGCAAGTCGAAGGACGTCCTAGACGCCTTAGCACGCGAGATCGGGCTATTCCCATACTTGGACCCAACGCGGCTGTCAGCTATGGACCAGATCGCGTATGAGATGCACCGGTTCGGCGAGCAGGGAAAACAAGTCTTTCACGTCAGGCAAAACGCCGTTTTCCAAGTCCTGCTCCAAAAGAAAAATGTGATTCTCAGCGCTCCCCCGAGCTTTGGGAAGAGTCTCCTTATTGACGCATTGATTCTGCAACAAATGCACGACAACGTGCTGATCGTTGTTCCGACGATCGCATTGATCGATGAGACGCGTCGCCGCCTTGTGCCAAAGGTTCGCGAGGCTTACAAAGTCATAACGCACCATTCGCAGATCCCGGCCCGAAGAAATATCTTCATCTACACGCAGGAGCGAGTCGTTGAGCAACCTCCGCTCGAACATCTCGATTTGCTAGTTATAGACGAATTTTACAAGCTGAACCCTGATCGTGAAGATGACGAACGCTGGGCAAAGCTGAATGCGGTGCTGTACCAGTACGCTAAGAAGGCGACTCAGATCTACCTGCTTGGCCCGAATGTTGGGGAAATCGACCCGGCTCTCTTGCGCTCCCTTAAGCCTGAAGTTTTTGACGAAGAGTACCGCACTGTCGCGGCTGAGGTTCACGATGAGACGAAGAACCCTGTACCTTTAGTCAGATTAGTTGAATTGTGCAGGAGTCTTACGGATCCCACAATCATCTTCTGCTCCTCACCGGAGAAGGCGATGCTCGTCGCGAAGGAGTTAATTGCTGGAGGGATCCGAGCCAGTTCCCCCGAGAGCGAGGCGGCCGCTGCTTGGGTTGCGAAGACATATCACCCCGAATGGCATTTTGGGCTTGCGTTGAGGCAGGGCATTGGTGTCCACCATGGGCGGATACCCCGATCACTTGCACAATTTCTTGTGAGAGCCTTTGACGAGTGCCAAATTCAATTCTTGGTCTGCACCTCAACTCTGATCGAAGGAGTCAATACCAAGGCCCGCAATATGATCATTTTTGACCACACGATCGACCGTAAGAACATCGACCGATTTACCTTTAACAACATCATGGGCCGATCAGGGCGGATGGGCAGATATTTCGTAGGGCATGTTTACCTCTTCCATGATGCACCACAAGATGAACTACCCCGGATCGAGGTGCCGGCGTTCAGCCAAACGGACGCTGCATCGGATATTTTGCTCATGCGTCTCGAAGAAACGGAGCTGACAGATGCGTCCCGCGAGCGCCTCCGGCGGTTTCGCGAGCAAAATCTCGTTCCCTACGAACTTCTACGAGAGAATGACATTGACCCTGAAAGCCAATTAAAGTTAGCGGCAGAAATAAAAGAGAATTTGGAGAAGTATGCGCCCTCTCTCCGATGGCGGACAATCCCACGTTGGGAGGACCTCCTCTTAACGTGTCAATTAATTTGGCGCCATTTCGATGGGCGCCGCAAGGCTGGTCACAGCGCGTCAAGCCCCGATCAGTTGGCGTATTTTCTTAACAAGCTGAAGTCAACTCCCTCTACGCATGACTGGATACACAGCCAATATCTCTATTGGAAAGACGCTGACAGAGCAGTTACAAAGATTTTGGATTTTTATCGCTTATGGGCGGGAGTGCATTTCCCGCGCCTACTTAGAATCCTGGATCGAATACAGAAGCATCTCCTTGGGACTGTCGGCAAGGAGCCAGGGGATTATGAGCTGTTCGCCACCAAGGTACAGAATCTTTTTTTACCTCCTTTTGTTGCTGATCTTGACGAATACGGCATACCGTTAGAGCTTGCTAGGAAGCTTGCCCCGCAGCTTGCAGGAAGCGAATCGCTAGACGAACTTTTTCAGAAAGTTAGACAAATGGATCTTCGTAAAACCGACCTCGAACGGTTTGAACGGCAGATTATCGAGATCGCCAGAGCAGAAATGTAGCAGAACAGCATTCGTCTGAGCTCCAGCAGAGCGTCATATCGGTGGCCCAGTGACGTGAGCAAGAGGAGATTCGCAACTATATTGATTTTGGGCTGACAGCGCAGACGAGACCCGTGGAAGCTTGCAGGACGGTCACCATCGAACCCGCCCTTCAGCGGCGCGGATCAAGGCTGAGACGCTCATGCCGAAGCGGCGGGCAAAGAGTGAAGACCTTCACGGTGCGGAGGTTGCGGGCTCTTGATGGCTCTTTCAAAGTTTCGCACCGTACCCAGAAAGACACATAACCACAAAGGACACGAAGGAACACAAAGGGGCGTTACATTCTTCGTATTCCTTCGTGTCCTTTGTGGTAAATTCCCAATTGAGCTCGGTTGCGCCCAGCGCCTCGCGCAGGGCGCGCTCTGCGCTCTGCCGCTCTGCGCTCCTTTTAGAATAGGATTTCTCGACGCCAATCTGTTTTGCCATGTACATATATTTTCAGGATCGATAAGCCAGGGCCGAAGGCCCGTCAGAACGGTAGCCCAGCTCACAGCAGAACGAGACACCATTCCGAGGCCGAACTTCCAGAATGTTGCGAATCGCGCCGCTCGTTAGCCGTGAGGCCGAGGAATCTGCTCCGCCCAAAGTTAGCGCGGGGATAGAGATCCGAACTTGTGGATGCGATCGGGATGTTCTCGAGGCTTCAGGAAGCAGCAGCGGAGCCGATCCCTCGCCTGGCCCGAACAGCCATTTGAGCTTGAGAACAATCAGGGCTCCGGCTCGGGATGGTGTGTCGTTTGGGATGATACGTCGGAGGGGCCTGGCGCTCCCCTGCGAGAAATCCAGCACCCCGGAAAAATTCGCGTTGATTCGCGGCTGAGCATTTCCTGATCCGCGTGCGATCCGCGTTATCAGCGGTAAGGGTTTTACCGCCCGAGTGTGTCACGCTGTGTTCATGGCCAACACAAAAAGCTCGAGCTTCAGCATCCGCCTCAAGGCGGATACCAAGAGGCGGCTGGCCCGCCTGGCGAGGGAGTCCGGACGCAGCTCCAATTTCCTGCGTTAATCAGCGTGAAAGGCTTCGAATCAGCGTTGCGTGCTTAAGCGCAACACGGTGTAGAAAGAAATTTCAGAAAACTCCCTGAATCCGCATTGGCAGGGAAACATCCTCGGGGCCCTTCGGTAGTTCCTTCGCTTCGCTCAGGATTTCGCCTGCGGGCTCAAAACGCCCGCAAATCGGCTCAACTTCGACTCACGCTCGTTTCGGGTTGCTCGACTCGCGTTCGCTCAGAATGACAGGGTAAAACGGCGTCGTTTACCCGAACAGCCTCATGCTGCAGCGATTGTTCCGCATTTTTCGATCAGCGAAAATCGGTTTCGATCTGCGTTCATCAGCGGTAAGGTTTTCGGACGCGCTTCGCGCGATCCAGTTGGTTCGGCTCGCGCAACTACGGCGCTTGCTCACCATGACAAGTTGATGCGCCGCAATTTTGCGCGGCGCAGCTTTAGACCCTCAGGGTTGCGCGGTTCGTGTCCGCAGATTGAATGTCTCCCCCGGCTGCAGGACGTAATACTCTTTGCCGGCGTGTTTTTTGCCGTCGTGGATCAGGACTTCGCCGTCCATGGTCTTGAAGGTGTCGCCGTGAACGAGAATCGCGGCACCCTGGTCGATGCCGATGCCCAGCAGCTTCGGATGTGCGGAGATGACCTGATCAAGATCGTCTTCGCGATGGCGGACGAGCACATGCTGGTCAATGGCCGAGTTGGGAAGTAGCGCCAGTCCGGCTTCGTGTCCGGGCACCATCATGATGCGGTTGTCGCCGTCAGGATTGCCGGGGTGAGCGGGATCGCCGCGGACAAGGAAAGATCCCTGGATGGTGGCTCCGGCGGAGCTGCCGCCCACCACGCCGCCGCGCGCCAGCAGCGCCTTGATTTCATGCTCGACGCGGGTGCCAAGGTAGGCGTCGGCCAGCCGCCATTGCCGTCCGCCTTCAAACCACACGCCGGAGGCGTGGCGCAGCGGCTCGACAAATTTCTCTGTGTTGGCGACCTTGCGGTCGCGGGTGTGCAGCACGGTGACGTGCTTCACCCCGAACCTTCTTGAAAACATCTTCGCGGCGTGGTCCAGGTTGATGGGATCGGAAGACGCGGTGGGAATGAAGACAAAGTTTGCGTCCGGGCCGCCGGCGAGCGAGACGAACTCTTTGCGTTCGTCGGCGCTTACGGCTCCGCCGCCGTGAATCATCAGCCAGCCTTTGGCCGGTCCGATGGTGGGGCTGTGGTCATAGGCGGCCGGGCGGGCTGCAAGGGGCGTGAGCACCAGGGCAAGACAGAACAGGGCTTGAACGGTCCATGTGGCGCTATTCTTGCGAATCATCATGCCTCCAGACGAAGAGTGAGACATTATCTCCCGAGACACGGGTTTTCGAAAATTCAAGGCGCCTTGAATCTCTACCAGGGACTCTGCCTTTAATCAGCGTCATCAGCGGTAAGGGTTGCGGCCTAGTTGCATTTGTCGACAATGTACTTTTTCGCGTGTGACTTTGGGCGAACAAAATGCTAATATTGGGAGATTTTTGGCTGGCCTGTTCTGAGCAATGGGCTGTGGTAAGCCGGATCTTTGACAACATAGCTTTGAGCGATGAGCTGCTTGCTTCTTGCCGGATTCACTCCGGGGTGACTGCGTGTAACCCCTTTAGAATCATAATAAAGCTAGGGGGGTGGGGGGTATGAATCGCCGTGATCGCGCGGAATCGCACCAGGATCGCCGAAATCGGAACTGCGAATGGCGTTCAGTTCCTCTGAGGAGTTCCCTCGTGCGCTTTGTGGTTGAGACTTGCCACAAACAGAAAAGGCAACCTCGTTCGGTTGCCCTGTCTGTCCCGGAAAATGCTTGATTAGCGGTGGTCGTGGTCGTGATCGTGGTCCCGATCCCGGTCCCTGGTTTTGCGGTCGTGATCCTGGTTGCGCGAGTGGTTCTGGTAGACCCGATTTTGGTTGTCGCGATCGTGCGCATAGCGGTTGTCGTGGTCGCGATCGTGAGCATAGCCCCGGTTGTCGTGGTCGCGATCGTAGCGGCGATTCTGGTCGTAGCGCTGGCGCTCCATGCGCTCGCGATTGTAATTGCGGTATTCGTCCTGGACGCTCCTCTGGCCGTAATGCGAATTTCGCCACGCCCAGTATTCGCGCTGGCGCTCCGCAGAGAGGCGGTTGAATTCCATGTATTGGTACTGGCGTTCCGCCAGCCACTCACGGTAGCGGGCCTGTTCGGCTGCGTTCCAGCCGTAATAGCCGTCATTCGGACTGTTGTAATACGGAGTGGGATAGCGATGTTCTGCACACCCGGTGGCTGCCACCATGGTACCCAGAGTTGCCGTAGCCAAGATTACTGCGAGAGATCGGCGCATGCCGTCTGTTCCTCCTGTTCCGCTTGCTTTGTGGCTTGTTCTTATTGGATGTTCCAGAGGGCAAGCAAGTCGGTAAATCTGTCTGCTAGTTAAAACGCGAATCAGAGAGAAACGACTCGGAGGCAGGGAAAAGAAGCGTTAAGTTTCCGCAAGCAATGCTGAGTAGAAGCTTGCGCTGCAATTATGTCATGGCTCGACATAGATACGGTGGACGCGCTCGCCGAGGCGGGTAAGCAGTTCGTGGCCGATGGTGCCGGCCTGTTCGGCGACAAGTTCGGGGCGCAACGTGTGGCCGTTGTGCGTGCCGTAGAGGAGCACTTCGGCGCCCACGCCAATTCCGGGCAGGTCGGTGATATCGATCTGCATCTGGTCCATGCTGATGCGGCCCAAGATGGGCGCGTGCTTGCCTTCGACAAGAACGTGTCCTTTGCCGGAAAGCCCCCAGGGCAGGCCGTCATCATAGCCGAAAGGAATGATGCCGACCCGGGTTTTGCGCGTGGCGGTGAAGGTGCGGCTGTAGCCCAGCGTGTCACCGGGCGCGAAGTCCTGCACGCTGGTGATGCGGCTGGTGACGCCGATGGCCAGTTCCAGTTGCATTTCGCGCTCGACAGCGGGCGAGGGATAGAGCCCATAAAGCCCGAGCCCGATGCGCACCATATTGTAATGCGCCTGCGAGAAGCGAACAGCGCCGGCGGTGGCGGCAGCATGGACCTGGAGATGATCGAATCCGGCAGAGCGCAGTTCGGCGAGTGTCTGGTCGAAGACGGCAATCTGCCGGCGGGTGAAGTCATCAGACTGCGGGTCGTCGGCAGAGGCAAAATGAGTGCACACGCCGGTCAGGCGCATGACTCCGCTGTTGCGGATTTGCTGGGCAAGCTCAATCGCGCGGTTGGGCTCGACGCCGAGGCGATGCATTCCGGTATCGACTTTCAAGTGCACGTCGAGCACGCGCCCGCTCGAGGCAAGCGATTTCGCAAACGCCTCGACCAGCGCCGCGGAATAGATCACCGGAGTAAGGCGATAGCGCAGCAGGTTGTCCACGTCTTCGGGCTCGCAAAGGAAGACGAAGATTTCCTGCTCGGCTCCGGCGCGGCGCACGGCCACGCCTTCATTGGCCGAGGAAACGCCGATGTGATGCACGCCGAGGCGCGACATCCACGAGGCAAGCTGAAGAAGGTCGGTGCCGTAGGCCATGGCTTTGAGCATGGCCAGAATATGGGCTCCGCCGCAGTGGCGGCGAAAACGCGCGATGTTCTCTTCAATCGCAGCGAGGTTCACCCAGAGGCAGCGCTGCGCGATAGCTCCGGAGAGATCGCGAACGGCCTTGACCATCCCGGCGTTGCGCGGGCCTTTGAAGAGCACGGTGTCGCCGGGGCGGAGCAGAGGTAGAAGCTGCTCTTTGAGCTGCTCAGGATTGTTGACGCGCGCAATCTGCGCTTGCGGCGTGGCAGCGCGAAAGCTTTCTGCTGTGCTTTCGAGTTCGCCATTGCCGACGAGGAAAAGATGGCTGAACCCGCACTCGGCAGCCTGAGTTCCCACCTGGGCGTGCTCGCGCTCCGCGGTTGCGCCGAGTTCGCGCATTCCGGCAAAGGCAAAGATCCTGCGTCCGCCGGGCGCGCCGCTCATCGCAGCCGAACGCAACGCGGCGTGGACGGAGATGGGATCAGAGCTGTAGGCGTCATTGATCAGGCGAATGCCGCCGGGCGAAGACCACAGTTCCATGCGCGTGGATCTGGGCGAATAGCCGTCAAGCGCGGCGGCTATTTCATCCAGCGTGACGCCAAGCAGGTAAGCGGCGGAGGCGGCGAAGTGGAGGTCAGAAACAATTTCGGCAGAACGCGTGCCCACGTGAACATTGCGCGGCTCGGCTCCTGGTGTGCTCAGTTGCAGCAGTTGACCTTCAGCAGTCAGCGATACCGGAGTCATTGCCAGGACCTGGTGGCTGCCGCCGACGTGGTGAACCGCGCAGCGCAACTGCTTTGCCGGCGCCATGACAGTAGGTTCATGCGAAGGCAGCAGAAGCCAGCCCTCAGGAGGCAGATCGCTGAAGAGCGACATCTTCTCTGTGGCAATCGCCTCACGACTGCCGAACGCGGCAAAGTGCGCCATGCCGATGTTGGTGAGGATGCCGTAATCGGGAGCGGCGATTTGTTTGAGCGCGGCCATGTCGCCGGGCTGCGAAATGCCGACTTCAAGGATGGCCAGGGGTTGAGGCTTTTCGGCCGACAGAATGGCGAGCGGCAATCCGAGCTGGCTGTTGTAACTGCCGGGCGAAGCAAAAAAATCGCGTCCGGCAAGCAGCGTGCGCAGGGCATCTTTGACAATGGTCTTGCCGTTGCTGCCCGTAATCGCAAGGACTTTGCCGAGGTATTCGCGGCGCTGCCAACGCGCCAGGGCCTGCAAAGCACGCAGCGTATCGGGGACGATGATCAGCGGCCACTGCGGCTGAAGTTCGAGTTCGGGCAGCTTGCTTGTGGCTACCAGGGCGGCCGAAGCGCCGTTGCGAAAGGCATCGGTGAGAAAGCGATGACCGTCCGTCTGCTCGCCCCGCAAAGCGACGAACAGCGCGCCAGGGGCGGCGCCGCGCGAGTCGGTGGCAATGCGGTCAATCGTGGCGTGAGCAGCGGACGAGGATCGGAGTTGTCCTCCGGCCTCACTGGCGACGCGCTCGAGCGGGGTAGCGATCAAAAGTCTGTTGCTCCAATGCGATCAGTGTACGGTACTCGGGCGCGCATTGCAGCACACGGCGGTGCAAGCACCGTGCATCATTTAAAATTGAGAGAAGCCCTCATGGCCAGCCTCTATCAAAAATGGATGTATGCATGGGAGACCCGTCTCACCACGCGCGATACCAACCGCATTGTGCGTCCGCTGGAATGGGGCATGGATTGGGCGCGGCGCTGGCCGTTGGTGAATGGCGACTGTCCCGTTTCCGAATCCGAGTACGAAGATTATCTGCACCGGCTGAATGACCGCATTGTCGCGCACAGCGATGAGTTCTTTTCCTACACGACGCCCACGGACTTCCGCCTGGAGCAGCGCAAAATCGAGCTGTTTCCGACGGGGAGCAACGCCAGCGACAAAGTTCCTAAGGGCGACGGTCTGTTTCTGCGTTTCACTTCGGCGGTACGCACGCCGTATCCGGAAAATGATCTTGTCAATGCCCGCTGGTTTCAGGCGGAGGGCAATCGCGCCGTTATCATTCTGCCGCACTGGAACGCCAACGGCATCGCTTACAACGCGCTGGGTCCGCTGCTGAACCGCTTTGGCGTTTCCGTGTTGCGGATGAGCAAGCCGTACCACGATATTCGCCGGCCTACAGAGACGGCGCGGTCTGATTACGCTGTCTCGTCAAACATCTGTCGCACCATTGATGCAGCCCGCCAGGCGATCACGGATGTTCGCTGCTGCATTGACTGGCTGGTTCAGCAGGGCAAAACGGAGGTCGGCGTGCTGGGCACGAGTCTTGGCTCCTGCTATGCCTTTTTGGCGGCGGCGCACGACGCGCGGCTCAAAGCCTGCGCCTTCAATCATGCTTCCACCTATTTTGCTGACGTTACGTGGACCGGGCAATCCACGCGCCACGTTCGCGAAGGCCTTGAACGCGATGGTCTTACCCTGGAGCGCCTGCGCCAGGCATGGCTGTGCGTCAGCCCGATGGCGTACTTTGATAAGTTTGCCCGCTTTCCGCGCAAGACGCTGATGATCTACGCAAAGTACGATCTCACATTCATCCCCGAGCTCTCGCGCGATGCCGTAGCAGCCTTCCGCGCTCACGGAATCGATTTGAAAACCGTGGTGCTGCCCTGCGGACACTACACGACAGGCGAGACCCCGTTCAAGTATGTGGATGCCTATCACATGGTGAGATTTCTGGTGAAGAATCTCTAGTGAGCGGTCAGCCCCTCAACATTTTCCCTCGCCTGGAGGATGTCAGCCTTAAGTCCATGCCGGTACTGGGCTGAATGCCGGATGATGAGTACTGATTGCTCGGTGCTATCCATCAAACCCCGCGAAGAATTTTTCCGTCCAACAGAAGTTGGAGGAAGAACAACCATGAAGGTTCTCTCGTTCTTGAGTGCTTTAGGCGCTGGAATTTTTGCAGCAGCATGGCTGGCACATTTGCAGCGTCGCGGAAGCGCTGCTCGGCCAGGAACGGGCCTGCTGAATATCAACGAGGCAAGCCAGCAGGAGCTGATGCGCGTTCTGGGGCTGGATGCGGATATAGCCGAACGCATTGTGGAACATCGGCCTTACCCCAGCAAGCTCGATCTGCTTGGCCGCATGGTGGTGCCGGAAGAGATCTATCGATCAATTAAAAGCAGAATCGCATATAAGGCAGGGTGAAGCAGTAATCAGCAGTCAGCCCCTCAACATCGCCGGATCGCCGTCATCTCGCGTCATGGCCGAAAGGGTTTACCGCTAACGGACTAAAAATTGTGAATGGGCTGAATGCTGAATGCTAGTTGCTGAATGATTACTGCATGCTCGTGCAAAGATCTGAACTGAGTTGATGCCCGGTAGTGAACCGGATGCTGAGTGCTATTTGTTCTTCCACACCGGCTTTCTCTTCTCAATGACGGCGCGCAGGCCCTCCTGCACGTCTTCCAGGCTCATTAGTTCGTTGAGATATAGGTCCTGTGAGGTCTTCATCGCCTGCTTCAGCGGCTGGCCGATGGAACTTCCGATCACGCGTTTGGTAACTTCCAGCACCGGCCCGCTGAATTCGGAGATGCGGGCCATCAATGACTCCACATATTCCGGCAGCTCCGCTTCGGATACCACCTTGTTCACAAATCCGAATCTCAGCGCGTCTTCCGCGGTGAGCGCTTCACCAGTCAGGATCAGTTCGTAGGTCTTTTTCTGTCCGATGATCTGCGGCAGCATCACAGCGGCAAATGGTGGGAACACGCCAAGCTTGACTTCCGGTTGCGCAAACTTCGCCTTGGGCCCGGCGATCACCACATCGCCAAAGCCGACCAGCTCTGACCCGGCGCCGATCGCCGGCCCATTTACCACCACGACGACAGGCTTCGATATGTCGACCATGGCCTGGAACACGCGCGTGAATGCGTCCAGGGTCTGGAAGACGCGGTCCGGGCGGGAATCCTCAAGCGAAATGCCCGCGGAAAACGCCTGCTGCGACGATTGCAGCAGAATAGCTTTGACATCGCCGCGGCCGTTCAGGCTCTCAATGGCCTCGGCCATTTCTTTCATCATGGGCACGGTGAGCACGTTGTGCGGCGCGTGGCTCATCGTGAGCCGGGCGATGAAGTTGGCAATTTCAAACTGGATATACTTGAGCGGCTTGGCGGGAACTCGGGTATCGCCGCTCATATCGGGTTCAGACGCTGCGGGCCGTGTGGCCATAATTACCTCAGAAAGAATGTAGTCGAGTGAACGCTCGCGTGATTATCCGACGAGCGCAAGCTAAGTACAAGGGAGCAAATGCCTTACCGGGCAATCGCAAGTGCACGCTCCCTCGGGAGGTCCAAGTGGGGTGTTGACCTTCTGCAGTCCACCGAATTGACAGGGTGTGTCTGAAACAAGTAATTTCGGCTTCTGAAGTTCGCAAGGAGGCATCACTCTAATGCAAAAACTAATTGCCAGAACCCTGGCTGTGGCGCTCATGATGGCGGTTTTCAGCCTGCCAATGGGATTATCGGCCGCCACGGACGGCGACGACCAACCGCACATGCAGGCGGCTCTGCAAGCACTCAGGCAGGCCGAGCAGCAGCTACAGGCAGCCGCGCATGACAAACAGGGCCATCGGGCACAAGCGCTGAAATTGACCCAAGACGCGATCCGCCAGGTGGAAATGGGCATCAAGGCGGGCGCGAGAGACGCTGAGAGACACGAGCACCGCAGGAGATAAACCTGCCGATCACCTTTCCTGGCCGGCTTACTGCCGGCCTTTTCTATTTCCGCGCGTCTTCAGCAGGCAATCGTAAGCAATGTGAGCCGGCGGTTTGAAGGCCTGGTAATACGATTTTCCGACTCTCCCCAACGGCCTGCAACTGCTAGTAAGATTCTTACTATGAAAAACGCCTGGATGTCCCGCCCCCTTTCTGAAGAGGACCCCGAAATTGCCCGTGCAATCGCCAATGAGGCGCAACGCCAGCATGAAGGCCTTGAGCTGATCGCGTCAGAGAACTTTGTCAGCCTGGCTGTGCTGCAGGCGGCGGGATCGGTCTTCACCAATAAGTACGCGGAAGGTTATCCGGGTAAGCGATATTACGGTGGCTGCGAATTTGCCGATGTGGTGGAGAACCTGGCCCGTGATCGGGCTAAGCAGTTGTTTGGCGCCGAGCACGCCAACGTGCAGCCGCACTCCGGCTCGCAGGCCAACATGGCGGCTTACATGTCACTATTGCAGCCCGGTGACGCGATTCTGGGGTTGAATCTTGCCCACGGCGGCCATCTGACTCATGGGCATCCGCTGAACTTTTCCGGCAAGATGTACAAGATTATTCCTTATGGCGTGCGCAAGGACACGGAGACGATTGACTACGACGAACTGGAGCAGATCGCTGAGCGGGAACGCCCCAAGTTGATTGTGGGAGGTGGCAGCGCCTATGCGCGCATCATCGATTTCGCGCGCATGCGCCAGATCGCGGACAAAGTTGGCGCAAAGTACATGGTAGACATGGCGCATTTCGCGGGCCTGGTCGCAGGCGGAGCGCATCCTTCGCCGGTGCCGCATTGCCATGTCGTTACTACCACCACCCACAAAACCCTGCGCGGTCCGCGCGCCGGGATGGTGCTCTGCAAGCAGGAATTTGCCGCCGCCGTGGACAAGACGACCTTCCCCGGAATCCAGGGTGGTCCTCTGGTGCATATCGTTGCCGCGAAAGCTGTCTGCTTCCATGAAGCTCTGCAGCCGGAATTCAAAGACTACGCGCGCCAGGTTGTCGCCAATGCGAAGACGCTGGCCAAGAAGATGATGGATGAAGGCTTCCGCGTGATCTCCGGCGGGACAGACACCCACCTGTTTCTGATGGACGTATTTTCCAAGGGCATGCTGGGCAGCGAAGCGGAGAACGCGCTGGGGCAGGCCGGAATCACGGTAAACAAGAATGCGATCCCGTTTGACACCAATCCGCCGCTAAAGCCGAGCGGCATTCGCATTGGAACACCGGCTCTCACCACGCGCGGCATGAAGGAAAAAGAAATGCTGCAGGTCGGCGCCTGGATTGCCGAAGCCCTCAACAATTACAAGGACGCGCAGGTGCTGGTGCGCATCCGGCGCCAGGTACACGAGCTGGCCGATGCATTCCCGCTCTATCCCGAGCTACGGGAAGCCGTGAGCGTGGGCTGAAGCCCATGGGAAACAGACGGTCCGGTTCAACGGCGGCCCCAGGCCGACACTCTCTCCATCAGGACTGTTATCCTGAACCCGCGCAGTACTATGTTACCGACTCCAGCCATAATTCCAACGCGGCTGAAGGATCGGCTCCGCTGCCGTTTCCGCGAGCCAGCAGAAATTCAATGTAAACGCGGGGCTAATTAAAACATGATCGATAAGAGGAAAGATCCTTCACTCCGAAACTGTTGAGCACCAAAACTGCAAGGATGCCCCCTCCTAAAACAAGCGCTCTGACCAGCACAGCCGAGGCGGCTGTGCCACTGTTAACCAAGGATGAGTTTTAAAAAGAGCGGAAGGAATAGATCGAACACTGAAAATTGATATCGCCTCCCCTACATCGGCATAATCTTCAACACCCTGCCATTCCCGATATCAACCACATACAATTCGCCGCTTTGGTCCTGACCCAGTGAGCTGATGCTCAGCCCGGTATCGTTGAGGAGGGTCCGCATGAAGCTGTTCGGAGGGCCTTCCTGCAAGGTCCAGATTTTCCCGTTCAGGTCGCCAAAGATGTACTGGTTCTGTAAACCCTGTAGCGCCGTACCGTGATAGACAAAACCGCCGATCACAGCTTCGCCTTCAGGATGGGGAATTTCCACGATCGGCAGCATCAGACCTGTCATATCGCAGCCCGTCGGCGGGTTAAAGCAGTGGAACCCTTCCATCGTGTTCCAGCCATAGTTGCCGCCTTTTTGCACGATGTCCACTTCTTCAAACTTGTCCTGGCCCACGTCGGCGACAAAGAGCCTGCCTGTAGCCCGATCAAAAGAAAATCGCCACGGGTTGCGAAATCCCCTGGCAAAGATCTCAGGCAAACCGCCTCCCGAGACAAATGGATTATCCGGAGGGATGCCGTAAGGCAGGCCGGGACTGGTGGTGTTTACGTCAATCCGCATCATCTTGCCCAGCAAAATGTTCGTGTCCTGTCCGTGCCCGAAGGGATCTCCTTCGCTGCCGCCATCGCCCAGGCCGAAATAGAGGAACCCATCCGGCCCAAAAGCAAGCTGGCCTGCTTTGTGGTTGGGGAAGTTTGCGACCTGGTCCACAACCAGAAGAACTCGCTCACTCGTGGGATCAGCCACATTCGGATTGGCGGCGCTTGCCTGGAACTCGGAGATGACGGACTGGAACTGGCCCGCATTGTCCCGCACATAGTTGACGTAAAACTTCCCATTCTGCTGAAACTGTGGATGGAATGTGATCCCGAGAAGGCCCATTTCCGTTCCGGCAAAGTTGGGCACGATTTCGCCGCTGATATCGAGGAAAGGCTGGCCCAGTACCGTGCCATTCTGAATGATCCTGATCGTGCCGCCCTGTTCAACCACAAAAAGCCGGCCGGAACTGTCCGGCGGTTGCTCCAAATCCAGCGGTGCATTGAATCCTGAAGCTATCGTTTGCAGTCCCGTGGGAATGGGAGCAGAAGGCGAAGAAGAGGAGGGAGGTTGGCTCATGCCTCCGCAGCCGCCTAACAGTAGCACTATTGTAATCAGAGCGATAGAAGCTCGTGGCTTCACAAGACACCCAAAAGCCGGAACACGTGGAGCCGTTTTTCCGGCCAACGCACCAATCATAGTCCCCTAAGAGAGGTCGTGAGAATCGGTTTCGAGTGCTGCCGGAAGAACATGCTTCTTCTTGACAGTCCTCATGGCCCTCCTTTTACCCAAAAACTGCTTCAAACAAACTACAAAGGTATTGGGGTGCTGCTGAAGCTTTTCAGATACGCATGTTTAGGGCTGCTGGTATCCGCGTGCGCAGCAGCGCAAACTGTCTCCACGCCCAGCCCTGTTCCTGATCTGAATACCATAGTCTCTCGCATGCAGGTTGCGCAGCAGCGTAATCGAGTGCATGAGCATGCCTTGACAGTGAAGCGGGATTACCAGCTCCTGGATGATGAGCAGACCCAGAAGGCCCAGGTGATCGCCCACATTACTTACATGCCTCCTGACCGGAAGCAGTATCAGATCGAGAGCAGCCACGGCGGTATTGGAGAGAGAGTCCTGAAAGACGTTTTGAAGAAAGAGGTCCAGCCGCCAGAAGATATTGATCGCCAGGAACTCTCAGAAGAAAACTACGAGTTTCAGTACGTGGGGACCGAGGCGATCGACGGCCACCCGTGTTATGTGCTGGCGCTCAAGCCCAGGCGTGAGGATAAAGAATTGCTTCGCGGGCAGGTTTGGGTGGACCAGCAAACCTATAACATTCGTCGTTTAGAGGGCAATCCCGCCAAGAACCCTTCCTGGTGGATACGCGATCTGCACGTTCTGATGAGCTTTGCCAGCGTGGACGGGATGTGGCTGCATACATTCACGTACGCCGTGGCCAACGTGCGCTTTAAGGGCAGATATGAAATGGTATCGCGTGACCTCGAATATCAGCTTGGGAGTGGCCAGATTGTGCGCAGCGTGCATACGCACCCTCGGCCTGCGATTGTGGCCGGAGCCGCCTTCCGTCCATAAGTATCTGAAGCCAAGCCTGTAGTTTCCGAAGTCAAAAGCTAAAAGGTCAGTCAAGACTACGAGCCGGTGTCTTCCCACAGTTATAGTTACATCGGGGTATTACCAACGTAAGTTGCTAGTCCATTTCCCTGCAAGTATTCTCGTCTCACTTTGCCTTCCGGATTAGTCAGGCGGCGTCTGCGCATGGATAAAGCGCAGGTCGCGGAACCCTCTCCTGGCGCTCACTTAGAAACTTTTCGGAGAAAAATATTGTGAACAGGCGTTTGGTACTTGCGGCGACAATCGTGGCAACGTTCTTCGCGGTTCCTGCCGGTGCAGGTACGATTTCCGGCAGAATCCGGCTCGCGAATGTGACTTCCGCCTCCACCGGCGCTCCCGCCGGCGAGAAAGAGCACGTGGTGATCTGGCTGGAAGGCCAGGAGCAAACAAAGCCGCCGGAGACACCGGCACGAATCTCACAGCACAACCTTCAGTTCTCGCCCAAGTTCCTGATCGCGGTAAAGGGCCAGAAAATCAACATGCCGAACGATGACGACGTTGCGCACAACGTGTACTCCTTCACGGGCATGAACACATTCAACCTTGGCATCTATGCCAAAGGCGAGCTTCGCTCGGTAACTTTTGACAAGACCGGTATCGTGGACCTGTTCTGCTCCATCCACCACCAGATGCACGCGCGCATTTTCGTGGTACCAACCCGGTATTACGCCGGCGCCTTCCCCGGACAATCGTTCTCGATCAGTGATATTCCTCCGGGCAAGTACATTTTGAAAGCCTGGCATGAGCGCTCACGCATGCTGGAGCGGACCGTGATTGTTCCCAAGACGGGCGTCATCACGGAAAACCTGGTGCTTGAACCAGGGGCTTCCGCGCCGGAGCCTGTAAAGCAGGCCGCCAACGAGTAACCGATAACAACAGTTCCCAAGGAGTGCAAAAGGATGACCCGCAAGAAAATTGGTTATCCCGTAAAGCTGGCTGCAATTGCGCTTGTAGTTGCGGCGACTTTCGGTATGAAGAGCTTTTCCGATGATGAGAACCGGCCGCCAATTCCGTCGATCACGCCGGCGATGGTGGATTCCATGAACGTCCTGCCGGGCGAGCTCGGCGCACTGCCCGCGGTTCCTGTGCCCGCGGACAATCCGCAGACCGAGGCCAAGATCGAACTGGGCAAGCGGCTGTTTTTTGATACGCGCATGTCCGGAGACTTCAGCAGCAGTTGCGCCACCTGCCATAATCCATCTCTGGCTTTTACTGACGCCTTGCCGCGCTCGCGCGGTTTTGGAGGCAAGACACTGCCGCGCAACGCGCCTACCGTGCTGAATGCCGCTTACAACACGGCACAGTTCTGGGACGGGCGCGCAGCCACGCTCGATGAGCAGTGCAAAGGCCCGCTTCTTTCACCCACAGAGATGAACATGGTGGATGAGAAACATCTGGTGGACCGGCTGAACGCGGTTCCGGAATACCGCCGCGACTTCCAGAAGGCATTTGGCAGCGCGCCCTCTCTGGATAATGTGGCGGCCGCCATTGCCACCTTCGAACGCACGCTGGTAACTCCGGATTCGCCCTTTGACCGTTATGCCCGTGGTGACAAGTCCGCTCTGACGGACCAGCAAAAGCGCGGCTTGATCGTCTTTTTCGGGAAAGGTTCCTGCTCAGAGTGCCATAGCGGAGCCAACTTCACTGATAACAAATATCACAATCTGGGAGCCAATCCGGTTCCGGGGAATCCTGAAGACCTGGGACGCTTTGCGCTGACGCACGATCCTAAGGATATGGGCGCCTTCAAAACACCCTCGCTCCGCAATGTCGCTCTCACTGCGCCATACATGCATGACGGCTCTGTGGCTACACTCGAGGACGTGGTGGAGTTTTACGATCGTGGCGGAGACGGCGCTCCCAACCAGGACAAGCTGATCTTCAAGCTGAACCTGACCCCACGAGAAAAGAAGGACCTGGTGGCCTTCCTTAAGACCCTGACGGGAACCATCCCTCAGGTGAAACCGCCCAAGATGTACTCAGCCAACTATCAGCAAGCCAGCGGAGGCCAGGCACAGTGATTTCAAGGGGGAAAATACTCGGGCTCCTGGCTGGGATTCTTGCGCTGGGCTGCGTGATAACGGGATACGAAGTACACGTTCATCACGTGGCTGCTGCTGAGGCCGCAACTCAACGAACCATGATTGTGCACGGTGACTTGCGCGATGTAATGGAATCCAAGGTTCATACGGAATACACGTATTTGAGCTTTACCATCTGGCATGACCAGCCGCTGACCGCGGAAAAGATGGACTCGATCGCTGCGGCATCGGCGCGCATTGAGAACGTTGCCCATAATCTCGGCTCCTATGAGCCGGAATACCAGGCTCAGGGCTGGACCAAGGAGGATGTCCAGTTTTTTGACGACAAAAGGCTGCAGCTCACGCAAGTGGCCGAAGAACTGAAAAAAGCGGCGCAAAAGCACGATTCCTCCCAGGTGACGAGCTTCTTTATTCACCTGGACAATACTTGCCAGAGCTGCCATCACCGCTTCCGTCCTGATCTTTCCTGGACCTAAGCACCGAGCGAGTAGTCTGGAAGTTAATTTTTCAACACTAAGTGTGGCTGTGCCGTAATCCGCGGCACAGCCACACTCATTTATAGCGACGAAAACTCATTTGCCTCGATCCCATTTCAAAATGGATCGCGTGTTCCTTGCCTGCCACGGTTGCAGAGTCCCGCAACAGACAATTAGATTGGCTGCATGGCATTTATCGCGCAAGTCCGCAGCTCCAGTTTGCTTCTCTTCGCATGTCTGGCTTTTTCCGCAATGGGACAGGGGCAGAACAGGCCCAGCAAGCGGCAAGCGCCTGCATCGTGGAATTTTGCCGTCTCCGGCGATTCGCGCAACTGCGGCAACGTGATCATGCCGGCGATTGCCGCCGGAGCAAAGAGAAATAGCGCGGCCTTTTACTGGCATCTGGGCGATCTGCGCGCGACCTACGGTCTCGATGAAGATTACAAAGACGAGCCCCAGCACCGCGGGCATCCCGTGGATAAGTCGGAGTACCTGATGGAAGAGTGGCCTGACTTCATTCAAAACCAGATCACTCCCTTTCAGCCGTTGCCGTTTTTCCTGGGCATCGGCAACCACGAAACGGCGACACCGAAGACGAGGGCTGATTTCACCGCAGAATTCAGCAAGTGGCTAACTTCGCCGGCAATTGAAAGGCAGCGCGAAGCGGACCGGTCGTGGGACAAAGGGCCCATGCCGCGCACGTACTATCACTGGATTCAGGGCGGCGTCGATTTTATCTATCTTGATAACGCCACCCGTGACGAGTTCGATCCGCAGCAGGTGAAATGGTTTGAAGACGTGCTGAAGCATGCAGCCGGTAACAGCTCAGTACGTGCCGTGATCACCGGGATGCATGAAGCGTTGCCGGAGAGCCTGGCCTACATTCACAGCATGAATGATTGGCCGCTGGGCATCAGCACCGGCCATCGTGTCTATGCGGACTTGCTCAAATTCAACCGCAAGACCGGAAAGCCCGTGTACATCCTCGCCAGCCATTCGCATTTTTTCATGACGGATATTTTTGAAAGCGATTACTGGCGCAGCCACGGCGGCGTCCTGCCCGGATGGATTGTGGGCACGGCTGGCGCGCAGCGCTATCGGCTTCCTGCCCTGGCCAGCCGCGCGATGGAAGCCAAACAGAATGTGTACGGCTACCTGCTGGGGACTGTCCACCCGGGTGGCAAAGTTGATTTTTCATTCCAGGAAATCCAGCGCGGAGATATTCCAGAATCAATCAACCAGCGTTATACGCCACAATTTGTGGATTACTGCTTCAACCAAAATTCCGAAGTCAGCGCGGCGGCTTCGAGCATATTGAAGCATTAGCGACAAAGACATGGTTGATAATGCGATCCAGCTTTCGTATCTCTCAATAAGAAAACGACCAGGTTAAGGGCGCTGGATATCCATCGTCCTCAGAAAGCTGATGATTCTGACCGATTTTTTGCGCTTAAGCGTAGCTACAGCACGAAAGCCGGCTGACATCGCAGCCGGCTCCGCTGTTGTTAAATCTCGCCTTATGCCGCGCTTGCCTGTCCCTTATACAGCGGAAGGAACTGTTCCGCCACGAATCTTTCGTATGATGTTGGCGTTGTGTTCTTGGCGGTGCGCGCTTCCAGCGCGCGCATGTGGCCGGAGTTGAGCGCGTCTGACATTTCCAAAATCAGGTCGGCCACGTTGGGCGACATTCCGAGTTGAATGAGGGCCGGCTTGATCTGCTGATTAGGCAGTTGCACGTACTGAAGATCAGGTTGCTCAATGGCCTTGCCGATGATCGCTGCTGCGTCCTTGTAGCTGAGGTCGCGCTGGCCCAATAGTTCGTGCGTCTGCTTGCCGCTGAAGTCCAGCTTGAGCAGCAGGTCAGCCGCCGCGGAGCCGATGTCCTGGGTGGCGATAAACGGCAGCTTCAGGTCGCTGTTCAGAGGGCCTGCCATATGTCCCATGGCGTGGATGGCATTTGCCTGGCCGAGCGTGTTCTCCATGAAGTAGCCGGCGCGCAGGAACACAATGTTCAACCCGGCAATCCCGCTCAGGCGATTCTCAAACTGGTGCAGACCGGCCACCGGCCCAGTTCCCGAAGGTTTGTCGGCGCCCACGCTGCTGAGCGCAACAACGTGCTTCACGCCCGTGGACTCAAGCGCGCCCGCAATAGCTTCGCTCGTCCGGCGTTGTTCTCCTTGAGGGGCCTTGCTGGCCGGATTGGGCGGAATCATCGCGTACACGGCTTCCGCGCCGCTGAACGCCCGGGTGAGTGCAGCCTGATCCTGCAGGTCGGCGGTGAATGGCTCCGCGCCGCGAGCGACAAATGGCTTCAGATGCTCCGCGTTGCGGCTGATGACTCGAACTTTTTTCCCCGCGTCCAGCAGGCGATTGGCGACGATGCGCCCCGTATTGCCGGTAGCTCCTGTGACAACGTACATAATGGACCTCCATTCGCTTATCGATGCGGCGCTGTCACGCGGAGGTTCAAAACTTGAGCCACCAACGAGGAGCGGAAAATCGAAGTGAGAATGGAGGGCCGATCCGGGAGCGGTCACGCGGGTACTGCAGGCATGACGGGGCGTGCGCGGGAAACCCGGCGCAATAAAAAAGCCCGGAAAGCGGGCCCCTCTTTTACGACTTTTCCTGCTGGCCTTCCAGTTCCTGCAGAATCACCTTAAGGCGCGCCTGGAGCTGCCTTTTTGTGCGGGGTTTCCGTTCTGTCTTTGTGTACTCAGCGTAGTTTTCAATGGAACGGCGGTAAAAATCTGCAGTTTTCGACAACAACGATACGTTCGGATCAACTTGTGAGGACATGCCTCTATTTTAATCCGGCAAACGTCGGATTGCGACAAAATTCTACATTCCCGGTTGCGGAAAGTGATTCGGCGTTCTTATTAAAGACCTGATTTCATGCGGCTGATCAACTATTGTCGTAATAGTTTCGCCCTGAAAGCGACTGATCTGCTGACAGTGCGGATTCGCAACCCGCGTGCATTCATCGTATATTTACTGTTCAGCGCACTGGAGGCACTTTTAGATGGCGGCTGGCGACCTGACCGGCGCAAGGTTCATATCTCCGCTGGAGTTTGTCAAAGGCAAAGTCCATTCCGTGCAGGACTATGCCTTTTTAGCCTGGGGTTCACTGACCAATATTTTCAAGCGCCCACTCTACGTCTCTGACATCGTCGAACAGGCTAATCTGATTGGTGTCGGCTCTCTGCCGATCGTGCTGGCGGCGGTCTTTTTCACCGGCGCGGCGCTCGCCCTGAACAGTGCTTCCACTCTCAGCCGCTTCGGCGCTCTCGGGCTGCTGGGCAATCTTGTATCCATCGGCATTGTGCGCGAACTCGGGCCTGTGCTCACCGGGCTTGTCGTTTCCGGCCGCAACGCCGCCGGCATGGCCAGCGAGATTGGTTCCATGACGGTGACGGAGCAGATTGACGCCATGCGCGCCCTTGGCACCGACCCCATGAAAAAGCTGGTCACGCCGCGCGTGGTTTCCACGATATTTATGATGTTCTTTCTAACCATCCTGGGAGACCTGATGGGGATGGTCGGCGGCAGCGTGGTGGCCACCACGCTGCTCGGCCTTGATTCACGCCAATACTGGACGAACGTCTGGCAGATCCTGGTGTTTGAAGATGTCTTCACCGGCCTCACCAAGCCTCTCGTGTTCGGCTTCATCATCGCCACTGTTGGGTGCTACTTCGGTATGTCAACCAAAGGCGGCACGCAGGGCGTGGGCCGCTCCACCACGGAAGCCGTCGTAACGTCTATGATCCTGGTGATCGCCACCGACGTGTTCGTCACACGCTTCTTGATGGTCGTTCTGGGCGGATGACGAGCCTCAACTCGTCTCGCTGCGTGGTCTGGCGCCGAATTTAGCGATGCTTGATGAAACTGCCGTCCTGCAGTTCGCTGATAGCCTGACGCAGCTCATCGGACGTGTTCATCACGATGGGGCCATACCACGCAACGGGCTCTTCAATCGGCTTGCCGGAAACCAGCAGAAAACGAATTCCTTCATTGACGGCCTGCACCAGGATTTCATCGCCACGGTCGAACAGCACGAGCGAGTGGTTGCTGGCATCATATTTGGTCGGCGCGTTGGGGTCGGCGGCCTGCTCCGTGAGCACGGCCTTCGGGTCAGACGAGTCGCGGAACGTGCCTGAGCCGGCAAACACATACGCGAAGGCATTGCGTGTGGTCTCCACTTTGAGCCGCTTGCGCTGGTTTGGTGGCACGGAGATGTCCAAATAGTTGGGATCGGCGGCCACGCCTTCTACCGGTCCTTTTTTCCCCCAGAACTCGCCGCAGATCACCCGGACTTTTGTGCCATCGTCGTCTGTGACTTCGGGAATCGCGCTGGAAGGTATGTCCTGATAGCGCGGGTCGGTCATCTTCAGATGCGCCGGCAGGTTGGCCCAGAGCTGGAACCCGTGCATGCGTCCGCGTGGATCGCCTTTAGGCATCTCCTGGTGGAGAATGCCGCTGCCGGCGGTCATCCATTGCACGTCGCCCGCAGTCATCTTGCCCTTGTTGCCCAGGCTGTCGCCATGTTCGACCGAGCCGGCCAACACGTAAGTGATGGTCTCAATGCCGCGATGCGGATGCCATGGAAATCCCGCCAGGTAGTCCTCCGGGTTCTCATTGCGAAAATCGTCCAGCAGCAGGAAGGGGTCGAACTCCTTGGTCTTCCCGAAGCCAAAGGCGCGCTGCAGCTTTACGCCGGCGCCCTCCAGTGTGGCCCTGGTTTGAATGATGTCCTTGACCGGACGGAGTGACATGTTCGCCTGCTTTCTGCGCCTAAAAACGGCGCTTTCTTTGGATGCCGCATAACTAAAAAAGGACTCAGGCGGGCGATGACATCTATTTTGATGTCAAAATAATTGTGAGGCCCACAGACTCCTCCACGTAAACATAGCCCAAGGCTCGGCTTATCTGGTAGCGAAAGTCAAGCGAAGTGAAAATACCGGGCATCACTGCGGGCTCAGCGGGGGGTACGCAGGTTATCCGGGACCGTTAAAAGCCCCGGGAGCAGGGCAGGGAAGGATGGTTGCTCATTATTCCTGCCGCAGAGCCACAATCGGATCCACGCGCATGGCCCGTCTGGTGGGAACGAGAGCCGCCAGCAGTGTCACCGTAATCAGAGTCGCAGCCACGGCCGAGAATGCCAGCGGATCGCCTGCTTTTACCCCGAAGAGGAAGTTGGCCAGCAGGCGTGTTAGGCCATAAGCAGCCGCCAGTCCGGCGAGCGTTCCAATGATCGCCAGCCGAAGTCCCTGTCCCATGATCAAGCGCATGATCTTGCTTTGGTTCGCGCCCAGAGCCATGCGGATGCCAATTTCCTGCGTTCGCTGCTCTACTGAATAGGCCATCAGTCCATAAATTCCCACGGCAGCCAGCAGCAGTGCGATACACGCGAACACCGTGAGCAGCAGGGTGTTAAAGTTCTGCCGGGTATTGGATTCCGCAATCACCTGGTTCATGGTCAGCACATGCGAAGGCGCAAGTTGCGGATCGAGGCTCTCAAATTCGTGC
Source organism: Candidatus Angelobacter sp. (assembly GCA_035712465.1). Lineage (GTDB taxonomy): Bacteria > Acidobacteriota > Terriglobia > Terriglobales > Acidobacteriaceae > Angelobacter. The sequence goes on along the minus strand of DASTAS010000030.1, from coordinate 87,482 downwards.
GTGGCCGCCGCAGCCACTGAAAACGGATCGGCGCTGGTGCGAATCACCCAGCTCAGAGGCAGCAGGCTGGCGCCAAGGCGAGTGAGACCATTCGTGACCTGGCTTTGCGGGATGTACATGACGGGAACCATGCCTTTGGCGAGGCCGGACTCGGTAACGCTGCCAACCACCCCAATCACCTGGCGCTGCGGCTCTTCAAACTCGGGGCCGAGCCCATGGGCAATCAGGATTTGCTGCCCGATGGGATCCTGGCCGGGCCAGTATTTCCTGGCAAAGGCTTCATTCACGATGACTACAAGATCGGACTTCTCCGTGTCCGTACGCGTGAAGTAGCGTCCGCGCAGAAGGGGGATTCGCAGCGCCTCAAAATAACCGGGGGAGACAAACCGCCAGTATTCATCGCCGATCCACTTGTCGCCGCCTTTCGGGGTGCGCCCGGCAATGCTGAACGGCATGTCGATGCCAACTTGATCCATGGGTAGAGAGACAGCGGATGCAGCCGCTTGAACGCCGGGCAATGCCTGGAGACGGTCGGTAGCCTGCTCTACCATGCTCGCCACCTGGGCTGTGCTGCCGTAGCGGGCGCCGGAAATTGCTGTCTTCATCGTCAGGACATTGGAAGGATCGATTCCAGGTTTTACTGAATGCAATCCGGCAAAGGTGCGGATCATGAGCGCGGCGCCGGCAAGCAGCACTACGGCGAGCGCGACTTCACTGATCACCAGCAGACCGCGAACGCGGCTGTGCTTGAGCCCGGTTCCGGAGCGCCCGCTCGATTCCTTCAACGTGGCGTTCACGTCAAGATGGGAAATGCGCAAGGCTGGAAGCAGCCCGAACAGCACTCCGGTGAGCAGCGTGATGCCAAACAGGAACAGGAGAATGCGCCAGTCCAGCAGCGCCAGTCCGTTGAGCGAGTGCTCAGGATCGTTGATGCGGGGAATGTTTCCCGGACTCAGCGTGAGCAGGGCGCGGACGCCAATGCTGCCAAGAACCAGCCCGGCGATCCCCCCGGCCACGCTCAGAAGCATGCTCTCCGTGAGCAACTGGCGCACGATTCTGCCGCGGCTGGCGCCGATGGCGGTGCGTATGGCAATCTCTCTCTGCCGTCCCGCGGCCCGCGCCAGCAGAAGACTGGCAACGTTAGCGCAGGCAATCAGCAGCACAAAACCTACAGCGCCCGCCAGGATCAGCAGCGCAAACCGGATATCGCCGCCAATGGCGACGCGCAGGGGGATCACGGCCACGCTTTCAGTCTTGTCCATGATCTCGGGATGAGCCGCTCGGAACTGGTCCGCGATCACGGCCAGCTCCGCCTGTGCCGCCTGGGCCGTGGCTCCAGGCTTGAGCCGTCCGGCCACGTAATAAATGTGGCCCTGGTTTGTGCTGTTGGGGTCAAACTGCTCGGGAAGATACAAGTCGGTTGGTGGATCAGGCTGGTAATTTTCCGGCAGCACGCCAAGCACTTCATAGCGGTCGCCGCTGAGCAAAATGGTTTTATCAATGATGTCGCGATTTCCGCCCAGCCGGTTCTTCCACAGATTGTAGGTAACCACCACAAATTTGCCGGCATTGGGCATGTCTTCTTGCGGAGTAAATGTCCGGCCCAGAATCGGCGAGACTCCGAAAACGCGGAAAAAATCCGCCGTGGCATGCATGCCGTTGACCGGGTTGGGACGGTCGCCTGTCCCAAGATTCAGGCTGATGCTGCCAAAGTCGTAGGCTGCCATGGCTTCAAATGAATTGCTCTTGCGCCAGGCCATGAATTTGGGAATGGAAACCGATGACCCATTGCCATTGGGGAACTTGCGCGCCACGCGCATGATCCGCTCTGAATTCGGATAGGGCAGCGGCGCCAGCAGCACCCGGTCAATCACAGAGAAGATTGCGGTATTCGCCCCAATACCCAATGCCAGGGCCAGCACAGCTACACTCGTAAACCCCGGGCTCTTGATCAGGAGCCGAAAAGAATGGCGGATATCTGCCAGCAGCGTTTCCATATTGCTCCATACGGACAGGCGGGATAGTTGGTTCCGGAAAAATGGGATCGCGCGAGAAAAGTTGGCGGGGATTGCGGCCGGACTGCTCCTGTACAATATTTTGCATGGCACGAATGGTGAAATGCGTGAAGCTGGGTCGCGAGCTTCCCGGCTTGGACGAGCCTCCGTTTGACACTCCTCTTGGACAGAAGATTTATGAAAACGTAAGCGCCGAGGCCTGGCGCATGTGGGGTGATCACTCGAAGATGCTGCTCAACGAATACCGTCTGCAGCCCTGGAAGCCAGAAGCGCAGCAATTCCTGGTGGAGCAGATGGAAGCGTACTTTTTCGGGCCGGGCTCTTCATTGCCGAAAGAATTTGTGCCGCCACCGGGGTAGGTGCGGCTGAACCTTCCGCACCGCCGGGTTCGTCACTCTACAGAGGATTTTCGAACTTTTCCTGCAGCTCGCTTCTCGGGTCAGCCGATGTCCTTTAGCACACCATGGATCCATGCTTTGATGGCAGCAAGGAGCTCAGGTTTCACTCTCGGGTTATTTGAAAGCTGATGAAGTCGGCGGTACAGCGTCTGTGGGTCAATGAGTTTTTTGAGAAGTAGTGTTCTTACGAAGTCTTTATCCTTACCGCGGAAGGCTACAAGTTTGCTGGCTGCAAGGTCATGGGCTTCAACGCACCAGCCTGTATTGTTCCTTGTGTTGGCATTGCGGACTTCGATTGCTCGTTTTTCCCACCCAGTCGGCAGGACTGCCGCGTCAATCGACACGCCGTGGACATAGAATCCGAATGTCCCATGAAAAGTGGACAGCTCTCCCAGATTTGCATCGATGCTATCCACCATGTGAACTGCTTTCACAGGTGCGATGTCTGCTTCAGCCGATTGTCGCAGCGATTCGGGAGCATCCGGATACTGCCCGAGAATCGCTTGCGAGCCAAACACGTAGACTTCGTTATCACCTGAGACATCACAGGCAGCGCGAATGGCATGTTCTAGCTCAGCCCGCGTCATGGATGAGTAATAGCTGCCATTACCTCTGCGTCCGTCTGACTGCGCAGGACTGCATCCCGTTCGACCGGCGAGAGAAAATTCAGGGCAGGCAGTGTTTGCCGCAATCGAACGGCGCGCTCGCTATCCTCCAATAGGAATCTTTGAAGTCGCGCAGGCGGCATAGTTGAAAGAATCCGAATCCACTCCGCGAGTTCGCGGCCTTCGTGAGGACTGGCTTCACGCGCTCGGCGCCTGACGCGCTCCTCGGCAATCGCGATCAATCCGGGGTCTCTCCGGATCTTGGCTGCAATCGCCACGGCTAATCTGCGAGAGCGTGCATCATGTTCATCGTGTGAGACGAGAGTGGAGGTGTTAGCAGTGGATCGAGAGCGCTCGAGCAGTGCAGCGGGCGGAACCCCGCCCAGCAACACTACTGTATCGGCGGTGGTTAATGCAGCCTTCTGTGGCGTCTGTAGTTCGCTGGGCATTAGGCCATTGACCGCAATATGCACATCGTATTTGCGTTCCAAATCCGCGAGCCGTTTGTTCAGATAGTCAATTAATGTATCCAGCTCTTGTGGTCGAGCCACAAGGTATAGCGCAAGTGTGTCGGTGCTCTCAAGATTCTCTTCTCCACGGTTGATCCAGGCTGAGATCGGAGCGTGCGGCATCGCCGACACCAATTCGCGCAAGGCGATGGTGAGCGCATCAAATCGGCGAGCCTCGGCATGAAATAGTTCTCTCAGACTTCGGGAGAGCGAATAACCGCTGCGAAGTTGCACGAGTTTTCGTGCCCCTGCTCCAATGAACTCGACAACTCCGGCGCGCTCAAGCTCGCGCAAAGCGGGATATATCGAACTTCGGCCGAGCATTGCGCGTTTCGCGAGTTCACCCGCTGTCAACGAAGTGTTCTGTAGCGCCAGCACGCGCAAAATACGGACGTTGGCCTCGGTACCGAAGACTTCGTTGAGTGGATGCAAGAGGCGATTTTGACGTTCCTTCGGAGGTCGCATTGTCTATAAAAATATACTATCGTCTCCTATAAAAGACAATAGTGTTATATTAAAGACAAGAACGAAAAAACGGATTTTGGCGGCCTTTTATGCGTTTTCTTTGGAGACCGGTGAGCTCTTGCAGACGATCCTCCAACAGCGCCGTTTGAACCCAAAACTTTTGAATTAACGGTTCTAACGAAGTGAATGGGAGTTTAGAAGAATGGTCGGGACGGGCAGATTTGAACTGCCGAACTGCTCGTGCTTGCAGCACGAACCCCCTCGCAAGGCTTTGCTTCAGCGCTCCGCCGCTTCCGCGCGGCTTCGCTAAGTTCTTGGGGTGCTTCGTAGGTCGGCAGACGAACGAGCGCGTGGTAAAGCTTGCTTCAATGGGATCAGGAAAATGAATGGTCGGGACGGGCAGATTTGAATGCACGAGCCGCTACGCGGCTGTCCCTCGCAAGACTTTGCTTCAGCGCTCCGCCGCTCAAGCGGCTTCGCTAAGTTCTTGGGGTGCTTCGTAGGTCGGCGGACGAACGAGCGCGTGGTAAAGCTTGCTTCAATGGGATCGGGAAAATAAATCGTCGGGACGGGCAGATTTGAATGCACGAGCCGCTACGCGGCTGTCCCTCGCAAGACTTTCCTTCAGCGCTCCGCCGCTTCCGCGCGGCTTCGCTCAGTTGTTGGGGTCCTTCGTTAGATCGGCAGACGAACGAAAGCGTGGTGAAGCTTGCTTCAATGAGATCGGGAAAATGAATGGTCGGGACGGGCAGATTTGAATGCACGAGCCGCTACGCGGCTGCCCGTCGCAAGGCTTTGCTTCGGCGCTCCGCCGCTTCCTCGCGGCTTCGCTAAGTTCTTGGGGTGCTTCGTAGGTCGGCAGACGGACGAGAGCGTGGTGAAGCTTGCTTCAATGGGATCGGGAAAATGAATGGTCGGGACGGGCAGATTTGAACTGCCGACCCCTCGCACCCCAAGCGAGTGCTCTACCAGGCTGAGCCACGTCCCGACGAAAGAATTCACCGCTGCGAGAATATGGGGTAAACAGCGCGTAACCTCCGCTCATTATAGCATCGGCCCGGCTGCGACTTTGCTTCGGCCGCGGCTCCTTCCGGCAACGCAGTTACGAAGCTTTACTTACTACTGCCGCGCCTGCCGGGAAGCAGTGCTTAATGCTTTCCAGAGCTGCCGCCGGGCAACCAGCGGGTGACTTTTCGCCGTCTGTTAAGGGTATCCAGAGCAGTTGGAACGACTTTATCGCTTGCGGATGAGCGGCAGCACCGATGTGGCGGATGCATGCAAACAGAGCGTAGATTAGCGTCAGGATGAAAAACTGGACCACAGCCCTGGTTTTCCTGGCTGCGAGTTGCATTTTGGGTTCAGGCAGACCGACCGAAGGTCAGCTCAGTTGGCCCGATCCTCCCAGGAAGGCGCCCATGCGGGTGCGCCTCGTCGCCCTGGCATTAGCTCTGCCCCGGTCATCCTTCTTTTCCAGCGAAGAGGTGTTCGTCGCGGATCGAGACATTGGCGGCGAGGAGTGGAGCCCGATCAAGCTCGTATTTACCTTCCTCCCGTATCAGCCGCGCCTGTCTGAAACAGGCTTAGATTACTCCGTGGTTCATGAGGTCTCAGCCTGGCGCAATCCGCATTGCGATGAGACGGTGGACCAGATGACAGCGCGCAGCCTGCCCACCCGCCACCAGCCTTTGGTCTATTCCCACCACGTGCCCAGAGAAGATCTGGAGCGCCGGCGTAGTCCTCTGCCTTGCTATGAAACCAATGCCGATGAGTACCTCGGGTCCAGCTTCCAGCCGATTACTCCCGATCCGAAGCCGCCTCGACCTGTCCTTAAGTCGCGTCAAAACCCGTGATGATCTGCTGAGTGTCCACGGATAACGATGCATGCAAGATCTGCAATTGGAGGAGGGCACACCTATGCGTGATCTGTTGCGGTTCGCTCAAGCGCGTAGGCAGTATTCTTTGGCCGCGAGCGCTGCTGCATTAGAAATCGAACCGCCATCGCCGTGGATGTATCAACGGCCTGCCATGGCGGCGCTGGACTCCTCAAAGTTTGCGGGTTCTTCGGGCGCAGCAACGGGCATGCGCTGCTTCAGAATCAGCGCGGCCATTCGATCTCTGTTCTTATAGAACAGGACCATCATGTGGATCAGCAGGGCCGCGGCAACGAGGGAGAAGCTCCAAAGATAGGCGTCTCTGATCGATGGCCAGGCGCGCGTCACGGGCTTGAAATCTGCATACGCAATGGCGGCGCAGGTAAGAACGACAAGGCTTACGGCCATGGTTCCCAGAGCGGGAATCTCTTTGAAACGGGCACACAAAAACGCTCGAATCTGGATGGCGAACCCGACCAGAACGGCAAGCAGCATTGCGTCCACCACGATCACTGCGGCTCCCACCACCGTCAGCTTGTTTTGGACGATCCATCCCATGTCCTGAAACATGGGCAAAAAACTGCACGATGAAGCGGACCACAATCAGGCCGCCAACACTCATGCCAAGGGTTACAGCTGCTCGCGCCAATTGCCCATTTTTCAATTTGATGATGTCCATCGTTGCGCCTCCCACCTCAGCCATAATCTTGCGTTCCAGCAGGTTGAAAGTAAACAAACGCATGTGCATGTACCGCTGCCTTGGAGATTTAGCCGCTATCGCTCCCGTCCGGATGGTCACTTTCGGCCATTGCCATTTCGGTCAGGCAGGTCGCAGGCGGTAACATTCCCAAAATACGGTAAATGGGCTAATATCACTGCACCGTTCGACCCTATCTTGCGCCGCACGTCCGACTCATGAGCACTGCTGTTTCTCCAAAACGACGCCCGGTCCTGGGGATGCGGGCCCTCCCGATCATCGCTTTTTTTGACGATGATCCCGTGGCATCGCGATACTTCCATGAAGTGCAGCGGTTTCGGCGGCTCAGTTTCCAACAGGCAGTAGCGGAAGACCCTGAAGTCGAGCGCATTGTCATCCTCTCCAGGGAGCACCTGCTGGACCGGCATTATGCGCAGCTTCGGGTGCCGAATGTCCGCGTTCTGGCGCTGGCCAACCACCACTTTACTGATCCCCGCAATGACGGCGCCGTCTACGCTTATCTCCCGCCGGATGTGCCTGAGGTCCTGCTCGACCGCATGGTAGACAATGCCCTGGACCACATTCATCTTGTCCATAGCCGCCATGAAGTCAACCAGCGGCTGGTGGGAGCGAGCCAGGAAATTCATGAACTCAACCAGATTGGCGTGGCGCTTTCCGCCGAGCATGATCCGGAACGCCTGCTGGAATTGATTTTGAGCAAATCGCGCGAATTTACCGGCAGTGACGCGGGCTCACTTTACCTGGTGGAAGCCCAGGAAGCGCCGGGCGAGCACCAGTCGCTGCTGTTCAGCCAGGGCCTCAATTCTGAAGCTGAACCCGGCGCCATGGCGCACGCCTCGGAGGAAGCCTCCAGCCGGCGGCTCCGTTTTAAGCTGGCCCAGAATGACACGGTGGCGGTGGCTTTCCGCGAAGTAACCATGGACGTGGACATAAACTCAATCGCAGGTTACGTGGCGCTGACCGGCGAGATCGTCAACATTGCCGATGCCTATGACCTGCCTGCGGACGTGCCCTACGCCATCAATCGCAGATTTGACGAGGACTCCGGCTACCGCACGCGATCCATTCTTGCTGTGCCTATCCGCAACCAGAAAGACAAAATCATCGGCGTGCTGCAACTGATCAACGCCAAGCGCAACGCGGATGCGCGCCTGAGCTCGCCCGAAGCGGTGAATGAACAGGTAATTCCGTTCACGGCTCATCAGCAGGAAATTGTGCTCTCTCTGGCCAGCCAGGCCGCTGTCGCCTACGAAAACAGCCGGCTCTATGACAGCATTCATCGCCTTTTTGAAGGCTTTGTTCGTGCTGCGGTTACGGCCATTGAAACGCGCGATCCCGCGACTTCAGGGCACTCCTTCCGGGTCGCCAACCTGACGGTCGGGTTGGCGGAGGCCGTCGACCATGTATCCAGCGGTCCGTATGCGCCGGTGCGCTTTACCCGCGACCAGATGCGCGAGATCCGTTATGCCAGCCTGCTGCATGATTTCGGCAAGGTCGGGGTTCCAGAAGAGGTGCTGGTCAAGGCAAGAAAGCTTTATCCCGCGCAGATGGAATTGATCCAGCAGCGGTTTGCATTCGTGCGCCGCACGCTGGAGAAGGAAGTTCTCTCGTCCAAAGTCCGTTACCTGCTGGAAAAGAACCGCGAAGAGTTTCTGGCTGCCGAGCCTCATCTTGACGGCAACGTAGAAGATGCACTGCGCCAACTGGACGAAGATCTGGAAGCCATTGTGCGGGCCAACGAACCGAGCGTGCTCCCGGAAGGCAATTTTGACCGCCTGCTGGAAATCGGGAAAATGCAATACACCGATGTCCTCGGAGAGATCAAGCCTCTGTTGACGCCCGATGAAGTACGGTTGCTCTCCATTCCGCAGGGTTCGCTCGATCATGCGGAGAGACTGCAGATTGAAGCGCATGTGCTGCACACGGTCAGCTTTCTGCAGGCCATTCCGTGGACCAATGAATTGAAGAACGTTCCCGAGATCGCGCGCGGTCATCATGAAAAGCTGAATGGGACGGGCTATCCTTATAAGCTTTCCGCGCCGGAAATTCCCGTACAAACGCGCATGATGACGATCTCAGACATCTTCGATGCGCTCGCAGCAGCCGACCGGCCTTACAAGAAAGCGGTCTCCGTGGAACGGGCGCTGGAGATTCTTGATCTCGCCGTGCAGGATGGCGAGCTGGATCACGCTTTGTTTCATATTTTCAAAGAGGCTCAGATTTATCGTCGCTGGAAAATCGAATCACTCCCCTACTGATGCGCCGGTGCGGCGGGCCGGGCATTCTGGTTTTCCCCTGATTGCGCCGCGAACTGAATTAGGATACATTGCGACTAAATTTTCCCATGAAAGACTTCTATATAGCGGACGCGGTCCGGTTCGAAAACCAGGTAATTACCTCATCGTTTGTCGTGGTTTCAAAGCAGGCGAAACCCAAAAAAAGCGGTGAGCTGTACCTGGCGCTTACTCTGGGTGACCGCACCGGGCACATCGACGCCAAGATGTGGGACAACGTCACCGACCACATCAACATTTTTGAGCAGGATGATTTCGTCAAAATTCGCGGCCTGATCAACAAATTCAATGGTCGCTTCCAGCTCACCGTACACAAGCTCCGCTCCATGGAGGATGGCGAAGTTGATTTTGATGACTATCTGCCTCGCACCACCAAAGACATACCCGCGCTGTGGCGCTCTTTGGGCGAATACGTGGAGAGTTTTCGCGATCCGCATTTGAAAGCGCTGGTGCACGCCTTCATGGCAGACCCGAACATTGAGCAGGCGTACAAAAATGCGCCCGCTGCCAAGACGTTGCATCACGCATTCATCGGCGGCCTGCTGGACCATGTGCTCTCGCTTTTTCAGCTTTGCGATCTGGCGTTGCGCAACTATCCGGAGATGATCAACCGCGACCTGCTGCTGACCGGCGCCTTTCTCCACGATATTGGAAAAATCCACGAGCTGACCTTTGCGCGCTCATTTGCCTATACCACCCGAGGCCAGCTTTTGGGCCACATGATCATCGAGCTGGAAATGCTGCATGACAAAATCACGCAGGTGCCCGGGTTTCCGGATGAATACAAGACTTTGATTGAGCACCTCATCATCAGCCATCACGGAAAATACGAATTCGGCAGCCCTAAGATGCCCATGTTCCCAGAGGCGCTGATGCTCCACTATCTGGACGACCTTGATTCCAAGATGGAAGCCATGCGGACGCAGTTCCTGCGCGAACCAGACTCGGATTGGACCGCTTACAATCCCAGCCTGGAACGCCCGCTGCTGAACTCGAAGAAGTTTCTGGAAAAGATCAGGACCGGCATCAGCACCGGTGCGGCGGCTTCAGTGGAAGCGAATGGGAACGCCGCAGCCGCGGCGTCCGGAGCGAGTGAGAAGCCTTGATGGGTATCTTCTTTTCCGGAAAGCAGCGGGAAACCGGGTGTGCCTTGGGAACTGATCACGGATTGCTGTTTGCTATCAAAAAAATAATTTCATTTTTGTAATTGGGGGTAAGTGTGAAACCGATCTACTCGTTCTACATGGCCATGATCCTGGCTTTGGCCCTGATCATGGGCTGTGCCAAATCTCAAACTCCGGCCACAAGCACTGACAACGCCGCCAGCACTGACGCCACGAGCAGCGCGTCCGGCGCCTCTGGCGACAAAACCGCCGCAACCGAGAAGCCTGTGGCGGAAGAATCCATCAGGATTCCGGCGGGCACCACGATTGTTGTACGCCTTGGAAATACGCTCAGTTCAAAAGAGAGCCAGGCTGGCGACAGTTTTGCCGGAACGGTTGCGCGGCCGGTGGTAATAGATGGCAAAACGGTCATCGCGCAGGGCGCTCGCGCGCGCGGGACAGTTGTCGACGCGAAAAGCATGGGCCACTTTAAAGGCGGCGCCATGCTGGCCGTCAGATTGAATTCCGTGGACATCCATGGTGCGGAACGGACTATTCAGACCGCCGAAGTTGAACGCTCAGTGAAAGGCAAGGGCAAGCGGTCAGCGGGATTCATTGGAGGCGGCGCAGGTCTGGGAGCCCTGATCGGCGGCTTGGCCGGCGGTGGCAAAGGTGCAGCTCTTGGCGCGGTGGCTGGAGCCGGGGCAGGCACAGCGGGCGCAGCCTATACCGGCAACAAAGAAGTTGTGATGCCGGCGGAAAGCGCCCTCAGTTTCCGGCTGACGCACTCTATCGAGGTGAGATAGCTTCCCCTCGCCATATCACTCAAAAATCGAGCCATGAACATGGAGGATGCAAGCGGGCATCCTCCATATCTTTTTTCGGTCTTTCTGTATGTTCGTAAGTAGAACGTTGCGGCGCGCGCGAAAACTTACAGCAGATAATCGCCGCGATAGACCAGCTTGCCGTCCTCGATCCGCGCGTCTTTGCTCAGCGTGTGTTCTTTGGGGGGCTTTTCATTCTGGATGTGCAGCACCTGATGGCCTCGGCTCACCAGGTAATCTGAAACCAGCATGCGATGGCAGCGAAAGTACAAGAGTTCGGCACACATAATGGCGGTTCGCTGTTTTGCAGCGCGCGCAATCAGCCGCTCAGCGGCATCTTGAAAGTTTTGTGTCAGCATGTAGTCGGCGTAATTGCGGAAGGAATCATTGCGCAGCGCGATGTTCGGTGACTGCTCGCGCGGCATCTGTTTGCCTCTGCGGCCGCCCAGGTCCTTTTCCCAGACGTAGTCCGTGCCGACCTCGGGAAGCCAAAGCTCCAGGTGTTCGCGATTGAAGTGCGGATGGCGGCGCGACATGGGGAATGCGCGGATATCTTCCAGCAGGCGAATCTCATGCGCCTGCAGCACGCGCGAGAACTCGGCGAGATCGCGCGTGGAGTGGCCGATGGTGTAAATGGTGGGCATGGTGAAATCAGCAGTCAGCAGCCAGCACTCAGCAATTAGCATTCAGCCCCGGACCAGCCTCGCCCTGAATGACCTTTCTAGAGTAGAGAGAAGGTGTAAGGGAATCTCCATCACAATCTCAGGACGTCAATACCCAGTAAGGGCTGAATGCTGAATGCTGACTGCTTCTCTTCAATACAACGTCTAAATCGCAATCCTCATTAACGCGCTTACCACGAGCTGTTCTTCCCCCTCAAACACCGTCCTCAAATCCAGCAGAACCCTGCCCTCCTCCACTCTCGCCACAATCGGCGGATTGGAAGCGCGCAGTTGCTGTGCCAGTTCATCAGCGCTGAGCGATTGCGCCGTGACTGCAATCAGAAAAGTGGGCAGCGTGGACGTCGGAGCTGAGCCGCCACCGACCAGCGATTCGCCGGCCACAAGCTCGGCCTTGAGATGATCTGCGGCGCTGATCTTCCCGAGCAGCGCCTCAGCGCGCCTGCGGATATCATCGGCAGAAATTCGCAGCATGCGCGCGAATGGGATTGCGTCGTAATTCTGGCGGACGTACTCCATCAGTGTGGCTTCCAGCGCGGCGTAGGTCAGCTTATCCACGCGTAAAGCGCGAAACAAAGGATTCGAACGCACGCGCCGGACCAGGTCTTCGCGTCCGCTGAGCATTCCGGCCTGCGGCCCGCCCAGCATCTTGTCTCCGCTATAGGTAACAAGGTCCACGCCCGCGCGCAGGCTGTCGGCCACGCCGCTTTCGTTCACGCCCAGGCTGCGCAGCGGCAGCAGCGCTCCGCCGCCCAGATCTTCCATGACTGGAATGTTGTGTTTGCGGCCAAGCGCGCACAGCTCTTCCAGCGACGGCTGTTCGGTAAAACCAATGATGGCAAAATTCGAGCGATGGACGCGCAGCAGCAGCCGCGTTTTCTCGTTGATAGCGCGCTCGTAATCTTCAATGCGCGTCCGGTTCGTGGTGCCCACTTCGTGCAGCGTGGCGCCGGATTTGGTCATCACATCGGGGACGCGAAACGAGCCGCCGATCTCCACCAGTTCTCCGCGCGAGACAATCACCTCGCCGCCTTCGGCCAGCGTGTTCAGCGCCAGCATCACCGCGGCGGCGCAGTTGTTCACCACAACAGTGCGGATGCCGCTGACGCCATCCTGGTTCAGCAGGCGCGCGAACAGCCGGTCCACATGGACGTCTCTTTTTCCACGCTCCCCGGGGGCGATATCGAATTCAAGATTGGTGTAGCCGCCGGCAACTTCGCTGATGCGCCGCAACGCCGACTGCGGAAGAGGCGCGCGTCCCAGGTTGGTGTGCAGAATCACCCCAGTGGCATTGATCACGGCTTTGAGTGAGTATTCCGTCGCCTGCCGCAGTTGCCGTTCGATTGCATCCGGCAGGCCGGCAACCGCCAGCTTCACGGCTTCCGGGGAAGACAGGTTCGCGCCCGCAATTTCCTGGCGCAAGTGTCCCAGCACCACACGCACTGCATCCGTCACCGCCGCAGGCGTCTCCCGCGTCAGCAGCGGCTGCAGCTCTGCGCTGTGCAACAACTCATCCACCGACGGCAACAAACGATAGAGCTCTGATTTTTCCGTGGCCTTCACGGCATTAATTGTAGAGGGCCGCGCGCGTGATGGCCATCCATTGCCGCCGTTTCGCGCCCGCTGATACCCTAAAGTGTCCTTATGCTGCCCTTCAAACTCGTCTATAGCGACGACTATTATCTGCCCATCGGCGCGCATGTTTTTCCGGCGGAAAAGTACCGCATGATCCATCGCCGGCTGCTGGAAACCGGCTTGGCCGAGCCGCAGGATTTCATTGCGCCCAAGCCCGCCAGCGATGACGACGTTCTTCTGGTGCACACGCGGGAGTATGTGCAGAAATTGAAAACAGGAACGCTCTCTGCCATGGAAGAGCTGCAGATGGAGGTGCCGTATTCGCCGGAACTGGTGAAGGCGTTCTGGCTGGCGGCGGGCGGCTCGATTCGCGCGGCTGATCTGGCGCTGAGCCGCGCGGTGGCATTCAATATCGGCGGCGGATTCCATCATGCATTCCCCGACCACGGCGAAGGCTTCTGCGTGGTGCACGATGTAGCCGTGGCCATCAAACGCATGCACAAAGAAGGAAAAATTTCTCGCGCCATGACGGTCGATCTTGATGTGCATGACGGCAACGGCACGGCGGCAATTTTTCCGCCGCACAAAAAACCGGGAAGTCCGCTGCCCAGCGCAGGCGGAATCCGTCCTGATCTGCGGCGCGGCTCTTCTGAACTCCAGCCTCTGAGCGCGAGCAAGGGCGAGCTGGAAGTGTTTACCATCTCACTCCATCAGGCGAACAACTATCCGGCTTACAAGCCGCCTTCATCCATTGACGTGAACCTGCCTGACGCCACCAATGATGAAGAATATCTTGGCTGGCTCGACCAGGCATTGAGTTCGGCTTTCCGCAGTTTTGATCCCGAGCTGATCTGCTACATTGCCGGCGCCGATCCTTATAAAGAAGACCAGCTCGGCGGGTTGGCGCTGACCATCGACGGCCTGAAGAAGCGCGATCAACTGGTGTTCCGCGTGGCCAAGGAACGCGGCGTGCCCGTGATGGTCACGTTTGCCGGCGGCTATGCGCGGCGCGTGGACGATACCGTGACCATCCACTGCAATACCGTGCTGGCCGCGAAGGAGATTTTCTGATGCAGATGCAGCTTGTTCGCCACGCGACATTGTTGATCGAATATGCCGGCATGCGCCTGCTGGTGGATCCCATGCTGAGCGACGCCGGAGCCATGGCGCCCATCCAGAACTCGCCGCAGCCGCGCAACAACCCGCTGGTTCCGCTGCCGTGTTCGGTGGATGAGGTGCTCAACGGAGTGCAGGCCGTGCTGGTAACGCACACGCATCGCGATCACTGGGATGATGCGGCCATCCAGCGCGTACCCAAAGATCTGCCGCTCTTCTGCCAGCCGGAAGACCTGAAGAAGATGGAAGACACGCACTTCCTCAACGCCGCAGCCGTGGAGAGGGAACGCCACTGGAGCAAGATCTGCGTCACGCGCACGCACGCGCAGCACGGCACAGGCGATATCGGCAAAGCCATGGCGCCGGCCAGCGGCTACGTTTTGCAAAATGAAGGTGAGCCGACTTTGTACATCGCGGGAGACAGCATCTGGTGTCCTGAAGTATCAGAGGCGATTCGGCGTTTCAAGCCGGAGATCATCGTCGTCAACGCGGGCGGAGCAAGGTTCCTTCAAGGCGATCCCATCACCATGACGGCGGAAGACGTAGTGCAGGTCTGCCGCGCCGCTCCTCACGCGGAAGTAGTCGCCGTCCACATGGAGGCGATCAATCATTGTCTGGTGACGCGCAAAGACCTGGCGCACGCGGCAAGCAAAGCGGGAGTGAAGGTGAAGATCCCGGCAGACGGCGAGCTGGTGCGGTAAGAAGAACATTCACCGCGGAGACACGGAGGCGCGGAGAAAAGCCAAACCTTAAAGCACAGAAGAATAGGGCAAGCAGAGGATCAAAGCAGATTGCCAGAAATGCCTAAATCCACGCGTTTTCCGGGAAGTTGCCGAAAAATCAATATTGAGCGCCGTAGGCGCGGCATGAGTTAGCCCAGCGCGGGAGCGCTGGGAGAGCGAGCATAAAGGATGCGAGCCCCGGAGGGGCGACACAGCAAAAAAGGTAGATCATTCACCAGGGAGCCACGGAGACAAGCAAAAAGAAAATTGCCAGAACTGCCAAAACTGCCAAATTGAAAAACTAAATCTCCGCTGTCAGCCCTCGATTGTGCCGGTTTTTCGTGGATCGGTGAGGATTTCATCATCTCCCGCAGCACGTACCAGTAGCAGCCGCGCAGCGCGCTTCCGCCCCGCGCGATAGATCATCACGCCCGCCAGATTGCTCAGAGCCACCACAGCACCAATCTTCAGCGCGTATTCAAGATGGCTGGTCACGCTCACGATAGGGTAGAGAGTCACCACCAGAGCAACCAGGCTGGAGATCAGCCCGCACACCGACGCCACCTTCACCCATACCGGCAGCGCGCTTCTGAGCGCCCGGCTGCCCAGCAACGGCAGCGCGAAAAGAGCTACGTAGGCAATCGCGTAAAGAGCGATGGATGCGCCGGCCAGAAGCTGGCTGGCCTCCTGCTCATGCACGCCCAGCATGCTGAGGAAGATGAGAGCCATCACCAGAACGGCGACAAACAAGATCGAATTCACCGGCGTCCGGCGGCGCGGGTGCAGCCGCGAAAACCAGCGCGGCACCAGATCGTCCCAGCCTGCGGTCATGGGAAGACGTGTGAGGCCGGTAAAAATCAGGCTGGCGCTGGCCAGCGCTCGCAGCATGAGTAGGGAAATGGCAATCGGCGCCACCCAGCTTGCCGCGCCAAAGGCCAGCCGCATGGTTTGCGGAATGGGGCCGATCACGTTGATCGCTTGGTCGCCAACAAACGTGACTACAGAACTCGTCCCCAGGATGAACATCAGCGCGATGATGGGGGCTGAAATTGCCACCGACCGGCCAATCGTGCGCGCCGCGTTCCGCGTTTCTCCAGCAAGAATGGCAACGTATTCAAATCCGCTGAGCGCTCCGACGGTCATCTGGCCGAAAATCGCCAGGCTGAACCATGATGGCCGGGGCATCTGCCAGGGCACAGGTTCATAGTGGTGGATGGAGTGGTGCAGCAGCGCCCACACCGGCAGCCCCAGCAGAATCACATAGGCTGTCATGATTCCTATGCTGCCGATATTGTGCAGCCACTTGCCCATGTCCAGGCCGCGAATGGCAACCAGCGTGATCGCCGCCATCACAGCGCCGGTCATCCCCACAGTAGCCAATTTGCTTCCCGGCAGCCACGCTCCCGCCGGCCCAAGAATGTATGAAGTGTCAGTGGGGAGAACGAAAATAATCGCGCCGGTGACGATCACGGCATAAACCCAGAGGTTCCACGCGGTCAAAAAGCCGGCCATCTCGCCGAACCCGGACTTGGCCCATTGATAGAGCCCGCCTTCCAGCGGCATCATGCGGTTCAGGTAGATGACCACAATCGCCAGCGGGACATAAAACAGCAACATGGAGATCAGCCAGAACGCCACGTGCGCGCGGCCCAGCTTGGCCGCGATTCCCACCCACGTTGAGCCGACCACGCACAACACTTGCGCCATAATCAGGTCGCCAAGCCCAAGTTCCTTGCGCAAGCCGGCCTGTTCGAGCGTGGTCTGGTCAGGCATGGCCCACAATGATGCCACAGAGACCGGTATTGCGCATCAGAAACGGAGAAACCTTACCGCTGATGAATCCTGATTGACTGATCTGGAGAACTGGGATTGCTGCGTTGTCCGGAGCGGGACGCATGCATCAGAAAATTCAATATTCAGCCGCTTAGTACGGCACTTTGTTTGGCTGCTGCTCCCAGGCGCGAAAAGCATCGAGGGCCTTGCGGTTCGTGACGCGCACCATGGGAATTTTGCGCTGGTCAAGCGGGCGGCTGAACTCCTGATAAATGAAGGAATCATCGAAGCCCGCTTTCGCGGCATCTTCTTTCCCCGCGGCAAAGTACAAGGGCGCCAGCCGCGCCCAGTAGATGGCGCCCAGGCACATGGGGCAGGGCTCGCACGAGGAATAAATCTCACAGCCGCGGAGTTCAAACCTCCCGAGTTTCTGGCAGGCGCGGCGGATGGCAACAATTTCCGCGTGCGCACAAGGATCATTGGTTGAGGTCACCACGTTCGTGCCCTCGGCAAGGATAGCGCCATCCCGCACCACCAACGACGCAAAAGGACCTCCGCGACCCGACCGCACATTCTCAATCGCCAACTGGATCACGTGATCGATCCATTGCTCTTGCTCTTTCATGCCAGCGAGTATATACGCCGTCCCGGTTTCCGAAGCGTGGGAGAGGCGGTGGAAGAACGGCGCTTTAGCGCCGTTCTTCCACCGTCTTCACGCCTCGCATGGAGACCCAAAATTGCGAATTATGCCAAATCTTGACGCATGTTTTTCCTTGACTTTAGCGAACAAACTGCGTATAGTGCCGATTTGGAAGGAGCAGTGCCGGTTCCATGTCGCCGGCAGGCTGGCAGGGTAAGACTCAAGGAGCCAGCCTACACCCGAACGCCCGACCCGGCTTTAAGCCGAACTCAGGGCGTAATCGTCTGGATGCAAAGGCATGGCTACTTGCCCGGGAGCTCAGATTCTTCATCTGGGTAGCCCGAATGCGACGAACGGCAGCAAGTCACTGGGATCATGGAACGTGGGTGTGAGTTGGAACCTGCTCCCACGCTAGCAGATCAAGGTGAGCCGGAGTCGCGGGCGTCCTGCTGAACGGTCTTTGCAAGGCAGAGCTTTAATTGCCTCGGACCCTTGACGCGACCGCCGGTGTCCCGCGGTAGATGCGGTTCAGCTCTCGCACTCGAAGTGTCCCCCTACAAAAAGCTCACCGCTGATGACGCTATAGAATTGATTTTCATTGATCAATTCAGGTTTTTGCTTCGACCACGCCGTTTGGGTTGCGAGGGTGGAGCAGGCCTTTAGGCCTGCGGTAAGGCTGCCAAGATCTCCGCGGCTTTTAGCCGCTGAGGTTGGCCTTCGCGGCACTACGAGCCAATCCACTTATTTAATGACACAGGAGAAGCAGAGGGAGATCGCCGGACCCTCACCGCTGATCAACAGTGATTGCACGGATCTCCACTGATTACGAATTCATAAGACTTGGGATCCATACTTAATGAGCCACCCGCTGCGGTGGCTTTTGTGTTTTAAAGCGGCCTTTGGCTCTTCGCTTTTGGCTGAGCCCTGTGGAAGCCAAAAGCCACAAGCCACAAGCCACAACCACCCAATCACCAGATTCACAACCAAAACTTCATTTCAAATCAAAGGAAAAACCTGTGACCAGGGAAGAAATCATTGCTGCCATACGGGAGTGTGCTGAAAAGCTGGGGCGCACGCCCAGGTTCATGGAACTGCTGGCGATGTTTCCCAGCGTGAAGAGAAAAGCCATCCGCCGGGAATTCGTGGGCTACGCGCACGCGCTGGAAGCCTGCGGCCTGGAGGGGCGCGGCGTGGGCTACTGCTATTCCATGAAGACGCTGTTCCGGAACTGGAGCGCGGTGGTGCGGGAGCTCCATCGCCTGCCCAGCATGGCGGAGTATGAGCTCTACAGCAAATCAAGCTACCAGCCGCTGACGCGCCGGTTCAAGTCATGGCTGAATGTGCCTCGGGCCATGGCGCAATATGCTGTGAATGAAGGCCTGGAGCAGGAATACGCAGACGTGCTGGAAATTGTGAAGGCCAGGAAGGCGAAGCAAGCCATGCCGGCTGCCCATGCCGAAACCGGGGCCACGACGAAGGCGGAACCAACGAATGTACAGCACAGCCTGCAGCCTCGATCATTGCGGCCCTTAATCGTGACTGCCGGGCAGGTCTATGGAGTGCCGTTAATGACCATGCCCCTTGCTTTCGGTCCCGTGAACGAGGCCGGCGTGCTGTTTCTCTTTGGCATGCTGGCGCACCGGCTCGGATTCATCATCACGCACGTGCAAACCGGCTTTCCGGACTGCCAGGCCCTGCTGCGCCTCGACGACAACACCTGCCAGATGGTGAAACTCGAGCTTGAATACGAAAGCCGGAACTTCCTGGAACATGGCCACTCGGTGAAAGGCTGCGATTTTATTGTCTGCTGGATCCATAACTGGCCGGAATGCCCGCTCGAAGTGATCGAGTTGAGAGGCGTGCTGATGGAAATGGCGGGAGTGAAATAATCGCCGTAATCGTCGTAATCGCCGAAATCGCGCGTGATCGCGCGTAATCGGAGCGCTTACCGCGGATCAACGCGGATGAGCGCGGATTTGGAAACAAGCAAAAATCTTCATCGCGGAGCCGCGGAGAGCCCCTCCCTCCATCCCACCTTCTCGCAGGCCCCCTGAACCGTGTGGCAGTTGGCTTCGTGGGGTGGGAACTCGTGCAGTTCGAATCTTCCTTGGGCGCGATAAGAATAAAGCGTGTCAATCAAGAGCTCGGCGGCGTCTGCGTTTTGGAAAAATGCGTGCCGTCTATTAGTCACGGACGCGACAAAGGACGTGCGGATTTCCTGGGGCGCATGGGCCATGTTTGATTGGGAATAAAAACGACCACCAGCGCTAAAGCGCAAAATCTGAAGAAGGAAAGATCGCTTCCCGGGGCCGTAAAGGCCCCGGCTTCCACCCTAAAATCCCGCATGTTCGTTGTCCTACGCCGTGCTCCTCTATGCCGCAACTACGCCGCGACCGTGTCGTCGCCGGGAACTGTGACCGGCGATTCAACTTTATCCGTGCTGAGCAGCGGCCAGCCGCGACGGAGCACGTACTCCAACCATGCGCCGGCGAATTGCGAAGTTATGACGGCGGTCAGCACCAGAGTGGTGTAGAACATGGCGTTGATGATTCCCGCGTCATACGCGACGCTGGCCAGCACGATTCCGGGGCCGCCGCGCGCATTGGTGGTGAGCGCAAGATTAATAAGGTCCAGCTTGCGGAAGCCGGCCAGGCGTCCTGCCATGGATACCGAAATGATCTTGATGATGCATGATCCAACCAGGAAAACCACCAGCAGTTGCCAGGAGAACGACTTTACCAGATCGAGTTTCAGGCCGACGATAGCGAAATAGACGGGAATGAAAAACGCGAATGAAACTTTTCCGATCGCGTCCAGCGCGTCGGCAAACAAGCGGCGCTTCTTGTGGACGACGGCGAAGGCGGCCAGGAATGCCGCGAATACCAGGTTCACCTGGAGCGCGCCGGCCAGGACACAGTAGGCGAGCAGCACGGCCAGCGCGTAGCCCACGGGTGACTGCCGGGCCAGAAAATTGTATTTCGATTTGTTGATTCGCTTCACCACCCGGGGCAGGAGCGTGAGACCGAGCACGAAGAAGGCGATGGTGGCGACCAGATGATAGGTCATCTGGCGCGGATGCAACACAGCCGTTCCGGCCACGGCCGTGGCAACGGCCAGCGCCAGCCACAGCACTATGTCTTCCAGCACAGCAACGCCCAGCACCAGGCGGGCAAAGCGCGTGTGAAGGATTTTGAGGTCGGCAAAAATTTTGGAGATCACCGGCACAGACGTAACCGCCACGCCCACAGCAAGAATAATGACCAGAGAAAGCTTGTTTCCCTTGGGGCCGGCAATGGCCGGTCCCACCAGCATGGGGCCGAACACCAGGCCAAGCACGAAGGGGAATCCCGTTCCCACAATGGCCAGCCAGCTTACTTCTTTCCGTTCGTCCCGCGAGAACAGGCTCTTGGTTTCAGCGCCGGACATGAACATCAGCAGCAGCAGCCCCATCCAGTAAACAAAGTTGAGGATGGAGGAGTGATGTTTCGCCAGGTCCGGAAAAGTGGTTGCGGCGAAGTGGACGCGGCCTAAAAGCGCCGGGCCCAGAACGATGCCTGCCATGATCTCTCCGATCACTTTGGGCTGGCGCATCTTGACGAACAGGTACCCTAAGAGTTGGGCAAGTCCTACGAGAAGAAGAAGAAGAAAGAGAACGCTGGTCAAGTCAGAGTTCGACATGCAAGTAAGGATGCGGCGGGAGCAACACTCCGTTGCAAGACATCGCCGTGATCGCCGGAAAAGCGCTTACCGCGGATTGACGCGGATAATCGCGGATCTGGGATAAGCTTTAGCATTCAGCACTCAGCCGTCAGCACTCAGTTCCTCAACACCGCCGTGATCGCCGAAAAAAAGGCTTACCGCTGATGAACAGTGATCGAACTGATATCCGCTGATCAAATTCGATTTACAGCGCTTGTGCCAGTGGTTGGCACTCCGCAATCAGCCACGAAAATCGCCAGAAATGCCAAAAATTGCCAAAAAATCCAAATTGAAAAGTCAAAAGGCTTACCGCGGATTGACGCGGATGATCGCGGATCTGAAGAGCCAAAAGCGAAGAGCCAAAAGCCAGAAGCCAAAAGCCAAAAGCTAATTGCTAATTGCTAAGTGCTGCTCTTCCCTCACGCTGCCATTTGCGGAGGGAAGAGAACCGGCTCCAACAGAACCTGGCGGGTTTCTTCCGAGGTAAGGCGCTCATCGGCGGTATAGAACTCGGCGCTGCCGCGCGGCGATTTGCGTATGGAAAGAATGCCGCCTTCGGGAGTGCCTGCGCTCTGGTTGTTTACCGCCGCGTAGTGGTATCTGACAATGCGGTTGTCAAAGTCTGCGTCAAGCACCAGCTCAACGCCGGAGGTGGAGTTTCTTACGCGGTAAAGATTATCGCCTTCAGAGGAGAAGCTTGCGTCCTGCCGGCGGGCGTTAAATTCAGCCACATCTGCTTGCAATTCTTCGCCCAGCCTGTGCCAGCGTTCGCGTACAGCCTGGGCAAACCGAACTTCTTCATCCGGTTGAGATTGTGTGCTGCTGTCAGGGTGTTGGCGGCGATAGTCCTCAATCCAGCTCATTGTCTGTGGGATGAAACTTTTTAAAGCCCAGATGCTCAATTTGATAATCGGACTTGCATTGTCCGACTGCTGGGTTATACTTGGCTGCCCTTTTCCCTGCTATTCCGGGCGGTTATAGATGAAGGTTTTTTCGCGGTCTATATTGCATCGCATTGCGATACAGTGTGGGGCCCCGCCAGAACGTGGAGCGCGCCCACGTTGGAGATGAATCCATGAGTTCTACGCCGTCTTCCTCCGGCCGTAACTGGGTAAGCCTGGTGCCCTACGGCCTGAATGAACAACACCCCAACAACTACAAAGATATTGTCGACGCCATGTGGGAAAACCGCGACAACCTGGGCTATGCCTGGCGCATTCTGCGCGATGGCTGCTGTGACGGTTGCTCGCTGGGAACCACCGGCATGCACGACTGGACCATGGAAGGCGTGCATCTGTGCGCTGTCCGGCTGGCACTGCTGCGCTTCAGCACCATGCCGGCGATGAACTGGCATGTGCTGGAAGATGTTACGCCGCTGAAGAGCAAGACAGAAAAGCAACTGCGGAAGATGGGCCGGCTGGCCGTACCCATGGTGCGCCGCAAGGGTGAAAAAGGTTTCCGTCGCGTGAGCTGGGACGAGGCGCTGGAGACGATTGCCGCCGAGGTGAAGGTGACCGATCCCAAACGGATTGGCTGGTATCTGACTTCACGCGGGCTCACGAATGAAGCCTATTACGCCCACCAGAAAGTGGCCCGCTTTATCGGGACCAATCACGTGGACACCAGTGCGCGCATCTGCCACGCGCCCAGCACCGCGGGCTTGAGCTCCACGGTGGGTTGCGCCGCCACCACGTGCTCGTATTCTGACTGGATTGGCGCCGACCTGATTGTGTTTGTGGGCGCGAACCCGGCAAACAATCAGCCGGTGTCCACCAAGTATCTTTATTATGCGAAGAAGGCCGGGACCAAGGTCTTTATTGTCAATCCTTATAAAGAGCCGGGGATGCAGCGGTACTGGGTGCCTTCGGTCACAGAAAGCGCCCTGTTCGGGACCAAGATTGCCGATGACAATTTCCAGATCCATGTAGGCGGCGATATTCCGTTCTTCTATGGCGTGATCAAGCACCTGATTGAAAACAACTGGATTGACCGCGAGTTCATTGCCGCGCGCACCGTGGATTGGGACAAGGTGGAAGCCAAGGCGCGCAGCCTGCAATGGGCGGATCTGGAGCGCGGGTCCGGACAGACAAAAGCGGATATGTTCCGCTTTGCCGAAACCTTTGGCAAAGCTCGCCACGCCATTGTGGTCTGGAGCATGGGGATCACACAGCATCGCTACGGCAGTGACAACGTAAGGACGTTGGTGAACCTGCAACTCTCGAAAGGGAATATCGGGCGGCCCCACACCGGGCTGATGCCGATTCGCGGCCACAGCGGCGTGCAGGGCGGTGCGGAAATGGGCGGCATGCCCGGCGCTTATGTGATGGGCTTTGCCGCTACGGAAGAGAACGCCAAGAAGTTTGCTGCGCCCGATAAATGGGGCTTTGAGCCGCCGAGTTGGAAAGGCTTGAGCGCCGCGCACATGGTTCTGGCGGCTGGGCGCGGCGAGATCGACATCCTGGTGCAGAGCGGCGGCAACTTCAAGCAGACGCTGCCCGAGCCGGACCTTGTGGATCGCGCACTGGGCAGCATCAAGCTGCGCGTGCATGTGGACATTGTTGCTAATCCGACCATGCTGGTGGATCCGGCGGACACGGTCGTCCTGCTGCCGGCGAAGACGCGGTATGAACAGCGGGGCGGCGGCACGGAAACCAGCACGGAAAGGCGCATCATTTTTAGTCCGCAGATTCCGGGCGGGCCGAATATCCCTGAGGCAAAAGACGAGTGGGAGATCCCGGTACTCCTGGCAGAGAAGCTGAATCCAGCCCGGGCCAAAGCTGCCTTCCCCTGGAAAGATACCCAGGACATCCGTAATGAGATAGACCGCGTCTGTCCTACCTATAAAGGAATAGCTACCCTGAAAAAGAAAGGCGACAACTTCCAATATGGCGGTCCCAGGCTACTGGTGGATAAATGTCTCACGCCGGATGGGAAGGGACACTTCACTGCCGTTGAGCTGCCTGAAGAAAAGGTTCCGGAAGGCCGGTTCCTGTTGGCCACGCGGAGAGGCAAGCAATTCAATAGCATTATCAACGCTGAGGTTGATCCCATTACGGGCGCGCGTCGCGATGACGTGATCATGGCGCGTGAAGATGCGGAAAAGCTGGGGCTGCGGGAAGGAGATCCAATTACACTTCGCAATGAATTGGGCGAGTTCCGCGGGCGGGTGAAGATTGATCGCGTGAAGCCGGGGTCGCTGCAGGCGCACTGGCCGGAAATCAATGTGCTGGTCCCGGCAGGAAGGCTCGATCCCAGCGGAGTGCCGGACTACAATGCGACGGTCGAGGTGGTAGGCGGCCAGTGCCTCGCCTCGCCCGAAGAGGAAAACGAAGCAAAGCGCATCAGCGCGTAAGAAAGAGGTTGTGATCGGCGCCGGATGTTGGCGCTGGACAGAGCGTAGGTATGGACCGAAATGCCTGCTGCTTGGCCCTGCTGTTGAAGCGAACGAAACAATAAATGTCACTCTTGAAGAGGTGAATCATATGGCGTCAGATCGTCTTCCAAACCGTTGGGGGATTGCAGTCGCCGCAGTGCTGATGCAACTCTGTTTGGGCGCTGCATACGGCTGGAGCGTGTTCAAGATCCCCTTGATGAAAACAGAACACTGGACAGAAACCTCTGTCCAGTTGAACTTCACGCTGGCCATTCTGTTTCTGGGCGTCGGGACCGTGATCGGCGGGCTATGGCAGGATCGCGTGGGACCGAGGAAGGTCGCGACGATCGCCGGCGTGCTGTATGGTCTCGGCTATCTGCTGGCCGGCTATGGATCAGCCCATCATTCCCTCGGCACCATCTATGCCGGCTACGGAGTGTTGGGCGGGCTCGGCATGGGCATGGGCTACATTACGCCCGTCGCCACGCTGGTGAAATGGTTCCCCGATAAGCGCGGTCTCATGACCGGCGTCGCAGTGTGCGGGTATGGGGCGGGGGCGCTGGTTATGGCGCCGATTGCAGCGCCGATGATCGTCGCTCACAGCGTCGCTTACACATTTGCGGCATTCGGGATTGTCTACCTGATCGTGGTTGTGATCGCGGCTCAGTTCTACGCGAACCCGCCTCAGGGCTGGACGCTCCCCGGCTGGACGGCCAAAGGTTCAGTCGCCAAAGCTGCCAGCGCCTACGACTTCACTGTGCGCGAAGCTGCCGGCACATGGCAGTTCTATCTGCTGTGGGCGATGCTCTTCCTGAACGTCTCGGCGGGCATCATGATCATCAGCCAGGCCTCGCCGATGGCGCAGTCCAAAGAGTTTGTTGGCATGACGGTCAAAGCCGCCGCCGCGATGGTCGGCCTGATCTCCATCTTCAACGGTCTGGGCCGCGTCTTCTGGGCATGGGTGTCAGACTTCATCGGTCGCGCCCGCGTCTACTTCCTGCTGTTTGCCATCCAGGCGGTAGTCTTCTTTATGCTGCCCAGGATCCATGACGCCACGGTCTTCAGCATCTGCTTCGCCATCATCGGCCTTTGCTACGGCGGCGGCTTCGGCACCATGCCGTCGTTCACGGCCGACTTCTTCGGCGCCAAGTATATGGGCGGAATCTATGGCTGGGTGCTGCTGGCCTGGGGCGCCGCAGCCATTCCGTCGCCCATCATGATCGCCCACCTGCACCAGTCAACCGGCGCATTCTCGACCGCCGTTTACATCATCGCCGGCGTCATGGTCTGCTCGCTGGTGTTGCCGCTGGTCGCCAAACGACCCAACCGCGACGCCCAGGCGCTACGCGCGCAGAGCGACATGGTTCGCGCAGGCTAGTCTGGTTCTGTTCGATTTTGAGAAGGCAGGCTGCAAAGCCTGCCTTCTTTTATTTGCGCCCAATTTCCGGCGATTTCGAAATCGCCTATTTGCGCTCAATTTTTCGGCGATTTCAAGCTCGCCTATTAGCGCCCAACTTCCCGCGATTTCAAACTCGCCGATGCTTGAACCTCTTCCGCCCCTCAGCATAATCGGCAACAACATGGCTCTTGCCTTTCAGCTTGTACTTGTAGGTCAGCAGCCCTTCCAAGCCCATCGGGCCGCGCGCGTGCAGTTTGCTGTTGCTGATGCCGATTTCCGCTCCCATCCCGTAACGGAACCCATCGGCAAAACGAGTGGAAGCATTGTGAAATGCGCTGGCCGCCGTTCCCGCACAGCACCCCGGTTCCCACTTTCACCACCACCCGGCGGGCATTTTTGAGCAGGCTGGCGCGGTCAGGCGCAAGTGGATCTGGCTGTCTGGGCTGGGACATTTGCCCTCGATTCTATACCTCAAAGAAACAAAACCCCGCTGGGCTTTAAACCAAAAATCCCGCTACGCCATAAAACAAAAACCCCGCTGCGCGTGCAGCGGGGAATACGTTTGCTATTGCCCTAAATTGAGATCACTCTGCCCGAGATGCCCACACATTCCGCTCGATACGGTATGGGGCAAACCGTGCCACGGCCGGGCGCTGGTGACCTCAGTTCGGCCAATATATCCAACAATTTAGCCCGATGCAAGCGGAAAAGCCGCGCCGCAGGTTACCGGCGCGGGTTTGCGCGTTTTGGGATGGGGCCCTCGCCTGTGCGTTTTTTGGCTTTTATGCGGCAAGGGGTATCCAGCCATGGCTTGAGAACATCCTGCCCCACCGGATAGCCCGCAGTTATTGTTATAGTTTCATCAGATCCGATCGTCTACTGGTCATAGTGGCTTCCGCACAGCCGGGGGCGGCTGTGCCACTGATTCGGGCATAGGAAAAACGGCCCTCCAGGTAGCCCGTTCCGAACATTCAGGACAAAGCGCCTTATGCGACCTTAATATGTACCGCTCAGGTATAGTAAACGAGCTCGCACAAAGTCTTGGGAGGAGGACGGAATGAGCTTCCAGAGACGACAACTGCTTCAAATGTTGTCCTATGCTTTCGGCGCCGGCTTCCTTCTGCCCCGCAGTGAATTAGCCATGGCGGCACAGAACCCCGCACAGCCGGAGAGTTCTGCTTCGCCCGCCAAGGCAGCGGATAAACATCAACCAGGAGGAACGCAAATGGAAAAAGTGACCGGAATCGGCGGGTTGTTTTTCCGCGCTCATGATCCCAAGGCTTTGGGGCAGTGGTACCAGCAACACCTGGGGATCGCGCTCACGCCGGCGAGCGAGGGCGCGACGGTTTGGCAACAGGAGGCCGGACCCACCGTGTTCACTCCGTTTCCCGAAAAGAGCGGCTATTTCGGAGATCCGAACAAGGTCTGGATGGTGAACTTTCGCGTGCATGACATCGACAAAATGGTGGCCCAGTTGCGAGCGGCAGGAATCGAGGTCAAAGACCCGGAAACTTATCCCAAGGTTGGGCGCTTCGCTCGTCTGCACGACCCGGAGGGAAATCCCATCGAATTGTGGCAACCTGCCTAACTGGGCGGGCCAGTCCAAAATTTGCCGTTCTGTCGAAATCCTGGGTAGTGGTACATTGCGGCTGGCCGCCTGTACTACTAAGGATCAATTTCTTCCTTTACCGGAACAATTTTGATGGCGAAGCGTTTGAGTTTCTGGTTGGCTCCCGCGACACGGCAGCGGAGCAGACCCTTCACCCGCGCGTTGGTGGATCGGTTGATCTATGGGTATGCGGCGCGGGCTCAGGGTGACACTGCTCACGGGTGTGCGGGATCGGGTGCTTGCGGCTCGCCGCGCTGTGCCACGCAAATACACGTCTAATCAGCCAAATTTTCTGCTTGCGAAAAACTTCGCAATTTGCGAATATCATTGCAACTTCGCAGAATGCGAAGCGCCCAATTGAGTGCATGTGATCAGCAAAAGCGGCTGGAGGGATGCAGTGGGCTCGAGACCATACCCTCGAAGGCCCGATTTCCGAGTGGTACAAGATCGCCACTCGGGCAACGTGGAGCAATATCAATGAAGTTAAGCTCGTTTATCCCCATGCTGATTTTGTTGATCCCTACACCGTGTTTAACATCCGCGGCGGACATTACCGATTGATTGTAAAGATCGAATACCGCTGGCAAATGATCTTCGTGAAGCACTTGTTGACTCATGAGGAATACGGAAAGGACTGGTGGAAAAAATGAACGCACTGGCCATAGACTATGGAGCTTTGCTGTCTGAAATAAAACCTGAAGTGATTCGCGGAGAGCAGCAGAACGCGAATTTTATTGCCAAGCTCGAAGAGCTTACCAGCCTCGAAAATGTCACGCCAGCGCAGGACAAGATGATCAAATTGCTCACTGTGCTGATAGAAGAGTACGAGTCGAAATATTATCCAGTTCCTGACGCCGGGCCGCTCGACATAATCCGCCATTTGATGGACGAACATTCCCTGCGTCAGAAAGACCTCGTTGACGTTTTTGGAACTGAAAGCATAGTCTCTGACGTTCTAAACGGGAAAAGAGACCTGACGAAAGATCACATTATGCGCCTGAGTGCCCGTTTCCACGTTTCCCCAGCCGTATTCTTTTAGCGCTTAGTCCAGCGGCGCTTCGCGGCCTGTGACGCTATTTTGCTTACGCTGTTCAGGCGTTAAATTATTTGCTCTCTCCTTCCACCCTTCATGCACCACGCCTGCTCAGCGCCACGGCAGCGGTTTCAAAATACCCGCTACCACACCTCGCCGCCGAACAGACACACCGGCCCGGTTGGATGTATCCTGACAACCTCATGAGCACCGCATCGACATTCGGCACCATCGCCCGCGACCTCAGCCGTTATTACCAGGAACGGCATGACGCCATTGTGCAACTCGTTCAGCCTCTATCGCAGGAACAGATATGGAACAGGCCTTATCCGTACGGCAACAGCATCGGGCACCTGCTTTTGCATCTCACGGGAAACCTGAACTACTACATTGGCGCGCAGATCGCCGGGACCGGTTACGTGCGCAACCGTCCGCTGGAGTTCAGTGATCCGGTCCGCCACCCAAAGGAATTGCTGCTCAAAAATTTCGGCGACGCCATTGCCATGGTCCGAGCCACTCTTGACCGGCAAGCTGAGGCAGACTGGTCCGCCTCCTACACCGCGAAGGGCATGGAAGATTCCGGCGACCGCTTTTATGCTTTCCTGAACTGCGCCGCGCATCTGTCGCACCATACGGGTCAGATCATCTATCTGTGCAAGCATCTCGCATTGTAGGACTCTCAATCAGTAGGTTGTACTTTCGATTCCTGCGGCGCTCCCCATCTCCTTTGGATTGACGAAGATGACGTTTTCGTGCGCGCACCGGCTGCCCACCGTTCCCGAAACGGTTCCGGTTGGGCTAGAATCCTCAAGCAAACCGCCAAGTTCTACCTGTTGGGCCCGGCGAATGAAGTCGCGGCAGAGCCCAAGCGGAAGGCGGACAAATGCCTGGACCCAATGCTTCAATTATCAAATTCGTTATTCCGCGAAGTAAAAACCGATTTTTTTCGGGTGCTTGCCAGCCCCCTCGCCGGTCTTTACGTCGACGTCCTCGACGCTCTCGAAGGCGAAGCTGCTCAAAGCACTCATGGCCTTGATCGCAACGAGGCAATTGGTTTGGTCCAGCAGATCCTAGAACAGCACAATGAGATCGCCGATCTGCCGGATGAAGATTCTGCGGCAACCCCCGGTGCAAACGGCAAAGCGCGAGTAGTGTTGGAGACGCTTCGCAAAGCCGGATGGGTTCACGAGGAGGAGCGATCCAATTGGGAGCGGGTCATTTACTTTGAGCCGAATGGCTCATTGCTGTTGCAAGCACTGCGCAGGATAGCCTCGCCCGAGGCGGCGGTGTTCTCTGACAAGCTAGTAAACGTATGCGCGACCCTGGCCAATCGTGCTGCCTTGACAGAAGATCCTTGGCCGCAGATTGAAAGCTGCGTTGCCAGCCTGCAGATGGGAGTCGCGGAATTGCGAAGCATGCAAAATTCCATCGAGCGGCAGACGAAGAAGCAGCTTGCTGCGGCGACTTTGAAAGAGAACCTCGCAGTACTGTTCGACCAGTTTGCACAACAGATCGGGCATGCTTGTTACGCACAGCTCGTCCAAGCTCGATTACCTTCAAAGCTCGCCGCCGCCCGGCGGAACATGGACGAGATCGAAAATGACTGGGAACTGCTCTCAAGAATGCAGACCGAAGTAATGCGACGAGCACCCTCATTGCCGCCTGAAGGTGCGCTCGCCCAGGTCCGCATCCGGTTAAATGAGCTGCGTGAGCTTCTCGGTACGGTGGAACCGCTTGCTGACGCAATTGACAGACGAATGGCGGATTTCGCGCGACGTTCACAAGCACGATTCCGATATCTGCAGGAGACTGCAACAGAGAATCGTAGCCGAGTTCAGGATTTCTTCGAGGCTATCAACAGACAATTTGCCGGCCAGCGAATGACTGACATCGAGATTTCTGCACTGAATTTTCCGAGGCTTCTGCTGCATGATGTACGCGTGCCAAGCGGAACTGATTCGCTGTACAGCCCCCGGCTGCGACGTAATGTGGGCGATATCGAGCCGATTGACGACATCGATCTTCACGAGCACGACACAACCATTGCGCAGCTAGAGGGAAACATTCGCGACTCGCTGACGGTTAATCGAGCTAATCGCTTTGTGAGCGGCCTGCCCGGAGATCGCGGAACAACTTGGAATTCTGTCGACCTGCTGCGGGATTACGTGCGAAACGACGAGGATATTGCTGACGTGATTGCCTGCCTGCTACACGCACGATCCGCCGACGCTGAATATGAAATTTCTGTGCCGCGGGCTGAGATGGAGGCTGATGCCGGCGAATTCGACCGGAAATTGCGGTACAGAGTAGAACGATTTGTCCTGGTGAAGAAATGATAGATAACGATTCGAATAGGACTGCAGCGGCCCTCCTTGAACGCTTCTCTGAACATGACCGAGAACGGCTTGGAGAATCCCTGCGCGCCCTACTTGCACACGGCTCTATTCTTGGCCTCGATGCGAGAGATACGAATTTATACCACTGGTCGCATCAGAACCGTGGCGTGTTGGATGAGCTTGCCGATCTGCTCGATTTTAAGTTGCATTGGGATCACGACGCACGAACCGTGCAAGCTGTGCCGCAGAGCTCAGCATTCCTGCTGCGCCTCCGACTCGATGCAACGCTCGTTTTGCTCACGCTTTGGTATGAATTTGATACTGCAGTTCGCGACCGAGGCGAAACGCCTCCGATTCGACTAAGTGTCCAGCAACTCAATGATTCGCTTGCTGCAAAGTTCGAGCCATTAAGGAAGAATCTGCCTAGCCAGACGCGATTGCGTGAGATTTTGTCGCTCGCGCAGCGAAAGAACCTGTTGCGGATCACGCCTGATTCGATGCCGGAGAGGTCTGTTATCGAGGCACTCCCTACACTGAAGCGCGTGATCCCTTTTCAAGATCTGGAGGACTGGTGTAAGAACGTGGACCGGTACTTGGCTGCGCCGCCAGACATAGCGGGTGAATCGAATGAAATTCGCGAAAACGACGAGGACAGCGAATGAGTCGCACAATCACGCTACGGCGAGCCCACGCACTGAACTGGTACGGCTACAAGGACAGCATTCCATTTGAAGGCAACGTCCTGCTCGCGGGGGTCACAGGCTCCGGAAAATCGGTTCTGATGGATCTCATTCAGCTCGTACTCGTCGGGGACCAGCGATTAGTCCGTTTCAATCAGTCCGCGACTGGCGAGCGGTCGCAGAGAACCCTTAAGGGATATTGTCTTGGTGACACGAAACAGGAAAACGACGGGATTAATCCCTACATGCGAGAAAGCGGCATTACCTATGCAGCACTCGAATTTCGATGGCCAGACAGGAAGCGATCAGAAACATGGGGCTTAAGAGTTGAATTCGGCAGTGCTGCCGATATGCAAGGTAAAATTACCCCGTTCTTCGTCCCGGGCACCTTGGAGCGTAGTGACTTCCTCGACCATTCGAAACGACCGCTCGATTATTCAGCCTTTAAGGAATTGGTTGAGTCTCGGCAAGGCCGCTTGTATGCGGAAGGGGTCGAGGCATACCTGCGCGACATGGCCCAGCCCGTTCATTTGAATTTTGATAGATCATTGCTTCGTTCACTGCTGCCGACCGCGATGTCCTTCACCTTCTTGCGGAGCTTCAACGATTTCTGCCGCCAGTTCATCTTGCCGGCAGACAAACTCGATGTGAGCGACGTCACTGCTAGTTATCGCATGTTCCTCGCGTACGAAAGAGAATTGAAAGATCTGAACGATCAATACGAGAGGTTGAAAGAAATTTGTGAGATTTTCTCCTTGGTCGCTGGCTTCCGTCGCAAGTCCGTACTCAGCCGGTACTTGGAAGCTGAATTTTGTCGCGACCACGCGCATGAACTGCTCACCGCCGCCGAGAGTGAACTTGAAATCGCGCTGCAGTCCTTCGCGCAAGAAGCTCAGCGTCTAAAGGAACTCGACACAATTATTCCCGACATTCGGACTCGGATCGGCCAACTAAGAAACACAATCAATGCAATACCGGAAGGACAGCTTTTCAACGAATTGATCGGCCAAAAAGCAAAGATTGAACGTCAGATTGCCGCTCTAGCTGGAACCGGAAACACTCTGCAGGACGCGTTAGCGAATCGCGTCCGAGGAGCGCGGAATTGGTTAGCGCTTATGCGCGCCGTGCCATTAGAACTCAACCCCGACGCCATTGCATCGTGTGATCGAGTACTGGCTGCTGTTCAGCAGGGCGGCGTTGAAAGCGCAGCCAAGACGCTCGTCGAGTTGGCCGAAGCTGCGCGAGCTGCCTTGAGTGAAGCACATCGCGCTGCGGCGCGGAACCTCGAATCTCTCGCCGTTGTGCGTCGCCGGTTGGGCTCGTTGCGTGCTGAGGTGGCGGCGCTCAAAATTGGGAAACTGCCGTTTCCGACGCGATTACTCGACGCGCTGAACAGCAGGTTGCCATCTCGCGGATCAGATTTGCCCGCTCATCATCTGCGCGAATTGTGTGAAGTCACTGACGAGTTTTGGCGTGCTGCAATCGAAGTGGCGTTCACTCGCAAGTTTGCGGTCGTAGTAGCTGCCGATCAATACGACCAAGCCGAGGATATATACCACGGCCTTAGCGCGTCCGAGCTGGCTGGCGAGAATGGACGCGAATCTCTGGTTAATCCAACAAAGGCGCTGAAAATGAAGCGGGAGATTCGGCGGGGTTCATTGGCAGAGAAAATTACATGTAATCATCCCATTGCGGCAGCCTTGGTCAGCCATTTCTTCGGCAACCTGATTTGTGTCGAGCAACGGCAGGAGCTTAGGAACTACGATCTCGCCATTCTGCCGGACGGCTTTATGAGCCGTGGTGCGTTCGTGGAACGAACCCGTTTCTTTGACGGTCAGCCATTTGTTGGCAAGCGTGGTATACAGCAACAGCTTGCTTGGAAAGAGAAGCAAATTCAGCAGCTTGAGGCAGAAGAACGGCAGCTACATCCCATCGAAGACGCTTTGAAAAGACTTGGTGCTGAATTTCAGGAGACATTTGAAGTCGGTGCGGACCTTCGAGATGATCTGGAGCGTGCTCGGCGATTACCAGAGTTACGGAAGGACTTGGCAAACCTCGACCGGCGCATTCTCGCCATTGACACCGCGCAATTCTCACAACTCGCAACGGAAGCAAACGAATTAGAGGAAGAAACAAAAAACGCAGAGGGCGAGCAAAGGCAATTGTTACAGAGCCCGCTCCGGGCGAGCGTGGAACGATTGCAAAAGTCCGTCCGAGAACTTAAGGAGCAGCTCGCAAAATTCGGAGAGGAATTTGCAAGGGTGCGTAATGCCGATGATGTTTCTTTGTGGCTGCGCGAGTTAAACGAGCTACGCGCATCTGCCCTTGCTGAGTTTCCGTCGAAAGAGGCCGCTGCAAATTATTGTCACAATACTTGCTACGAAGCTAAAACAAACGCAGTGGCGAGCTTCGAAAAGCTCAATGGCAAACGGCGCGAACTCGCAATCGTCCATGCTAGGTTCCAAGAGCTTCCTACGGAGGAGGACGACGTCAACGCTCATGCCAAACACCTGCTCAAGTTAGAAGAGAGCGAAATCCCGGATTACCGACAAAAGGCCGAAAGGGAACGCCAGACCTGGGAAGATTTGTTCCGGACGCAAGTACTCGAGAAGTTGCATTCCGCGCTCGAATCTGTTCGCGATCTGCTGACCCTTTTGAACAGCTCACTAAAGCAGCACC
Organism: Candidatus Angelobacter sp.; assembly: GCA_035712465.1. Lineage (GTDB taxonomy): Bacteria > Acidobacteriota > Terriglobia > Terriglobales > Acidobacteriaceae > Angelobacter. The sequence goes on along the minus strand of DASTAS010000030.1, from coordinate 53,366 downwards.
CGATTGGTACCAGTCGTTATCAGGTACATTACAGCCAGAATCCGGATTTCCGTGTATACCACGATCTCGTCGAAGCCAATTCGCTTGCTCGGCCGGGGGAATTATTTTTCGCATCCGCGGAGCCACGGTTAAGGGACGCGATTCAGCAGTTTTTGACTCTGCTTATAGAGAGAGCTGACAGCGCCGATGCGGGCCGTTTGCTGGACTATAGGCAGTATTACGAATACGACATGGAAGTACTCGAGGGGGACGGACGCAAGACAAGCGTAGACAGGCAGGCGGGCAAATTCAGTGGCGGCGAAAACCAATCGCCTTATTTCATTGCCATACTGGCGAGTTATTTACGAGCTTATCGGCGGTACAGTTCCCGGAGGCGGGAGCCGTCGATCGGACTTGTACCCATCGATGAAGCATTCTCGAAACTGAGTGGCGAACGCATTAAAGACTGCATGGAGGCCATTAAGGCATTCGACCTCCAAGGCATTTTTTCAATGAGCACAGGGAATATCCCGTATGCCTTTGAATACTGTGACTCGCTTATCGTGGTTTCACAACGAGAAAAGCGTGTTGGCAAACGTTTGGACATTCGCAACATTCCTGTGAGTCTTGCACGAGAATCGGAAGAGGCCCAGCGAATTATGGGTTCCGTATCGAAAGGACGTAGGTATGCCCGCAGCACCACAACTGCGTGATGCCATCGCTCGCAAATACGAACGCCTGCAAGCAGGTCGAACCGGTCGCGCGAGTCGCGATACGTTGATTTCGCTAGAAGAGCTATTGCGTGAAGCTGATTGTCACGAAGGAGAACAGAGGGCAGCAGCCGAACGAGAGCTAGTCGAACTGCAACGGATAGGCGCGCTCGCCCTTGAGCCCGTACACAACAGAGATCGGTGCAATGTTGGCTGGATTCGCTTTTCTCTGGCGAACGAGAGTGCATTTTATCAGCAACTTGGCCGTCCATCGCCTACCGAGATCCGGGCAGCACTCGCAACCCAATTCGCTACGGCAGTAGCGGTCGAAGTGCCTGAACGTTGGCGAGAAGGATGGCGGAAGTGGTGTGAGCGCCTGCGCGAGGCTGCCGCGTCGGGTCGATCCGTGCAGCCATTTGATCGTCATCCGAGTCGCGATAACGCGGAGCTGCTTGCGTTATTACCGAAGCTCCTGGCGTGGGACGGTGATTCGCTTGTGAGATTTGCTAGTTGCGTACTATGTGGGGATTCGAAACGGCTGGAAACGTTAGGCCCCTTGGAACGCAACGGCGAGTTCTCTGGACAATTACGTGGCAAATTAGGACGACTGCTTTCGGATATCACGAATGGTGAGATCGAGACGCTTGACGATCTTGGCATTATTCCAAATCCGCGATTCGCACTGGTGCACGGTCCGTTGCTGCTGCGCCGAGGTGGTGACTGCATCGATCTAACTCGGCTCTTGGGTCCATTTCGCCTCTCACAGATTGATATTGAGAATTCCGGGGAAGTCAATACGACCGCTAAGAGATGTCTCACGATCGAGAACGAGACCACGTTTCACGAGCTCGCAAAACTTCGCAGCGGTGAGCTCCTTGTTCAAACAAGTTTTCCTGGATCAGGGACTCTTGCTTTGTTGCGGCGTCTCCCGGAGTCCCTTGAGTTTTGGCATTTTGGAGATAGCGACGGTGCGGGATTCGAGATCCTTGACGTGCTGCGTGCAAGAACGGGCCGGGATCTTCGACCGCTGCACATGCAGCGGGGCCGCATTCCCGCAGAACAAGAGGCCCTCGGTCGTCCAACTCGGCGCACATGGCCCTTTTATGATTGAACCGGTGCGCCGCTTACGCGTGCTCTATATGCGCTCTGTTTACGCAGTTGATCAAGATGAGGGATGAAAGGATAAATTCGCGCCTTAGTATACTCCCTCGGTCAAATACAGTTGGCTCAGAGCGTCGAAGCAGCAACAGGGCATAGGATTTGCCGCCGGATCGAGCTAGCACTGCGATAACATAGTCCGTCGCTTGCGAGCTGAGACGGTCATCGGCAAACAGCCGAGAGCGGGCATGCGTCTGGATATGACTCGATTCGTCCTTTTGTCGCTTTTGATTGCGTTTGCGACGCTGCTTGCGGCGGCTCCTTCACCCCATCACGCGCAAAACCAAACTGCTCAAGGCTAACTTCCGAGTAGCCCGTGGTCCAGGAGTTTCTAAGATTGATTCATGCAAGCCGGCTTGTCAGTACCAACCGGTGCCGGTGAGCGCATTGGCGATTTACCCCTCGCCGCGAGAGTCGCTCGAAGGTCAACTGCAAAGATCACTTGCCCGACAAGCGGGTGCCGCATCGAGAACAGGCTCCAGAGGCAATCCGCATTTCTCCGGCACCGGATGCCAGCGCCGCAACCGTGGCGGCTAGCGCTCCCGCGCAAGTGCGGTGCGCACTTTCATCGTCAGGTGAATGGGTCAGGGTTCAGGAATCGCGAAATTCACATTTGACCTCGAATACATAATTCACTACCATATGGTTGTGGATAGTTTAGGTACGACATTCGCGGCTTTGTCTGATCCAACCCGTCGGGCGATGATCGAACGGCTCTCCCGTGGACCTGCCTCTGTGCATGGATTGACGAAACCGTTTGCACTCTCGCAACAGATGATTTCAAAACATATTGCCTACCTGGTGCGGGCGCACATAGTGATCAAGACGAAGCGTGGACGAGAGAGTATTTGCACGCTCAGGCCAGAGGCGATAAAGACAATCAGCGACTGGGCGATCAGCTATCGCCAATTCTGGGAAGAGAGTTTCGACAAGCTGGATGCAGTTGTGAAGCAAATGAAAAAAGCGGAGGTTGGACATGGCAAAAAGCACGTTAAATGAGACAGAGCGGAATGAGACAGAGCGGATGGTTGTGACAAGAGTTTTTGATGCCCCACGCGAATTGGTTTGGAAGGCGTGGACAGACCCGAAATATGTGATGCAGTGGTGGGGGCCGAAGGGTTTTACTGCGCCTGTTTGCAAGATGGATTTTCGCGTGGGCGGAAAATCTCTCTGCTGCATGAGAACGCCGGATGGGCAGGAGTTCTGGAATGCGGTTGAATACCATGAGATTGTTCCGCACGAGAAGATCGTTTCCTTGATGTACTTTTCGGACTCGAAGGGAAACAAGATTGATCCCGCGCAGATGGGAATAGAACATGAGGCCATAGAAGGTGCGTACGACGTGACCATCTTTGAGGACCTTGGAAACGGCCAGACGAAACTCACCCACATTGGAAATGAACCCATGGAGAGCGCGAAAAATAGCGGTCAACTGGAGGGCTGGAACCAGATACTCGATAAGCTTGCTGCAGTTGTTGCGGGGCTGACGCAGACGAAATAGAAGTGGAAGCCGGGATGATCGTCAGGCGCCAGAATGAAGGCAAAGCAAACGCAGGTCCATCCCGGCAACCCCAGCCAGGGTGGCTGCGGAGGCTTAGTTCAATCGCGCTCTCGTCACCTGGCCGAATCGAGAGCCTTACGTCGACCGTGCGACCACGTGTGACGCGTCGTTATCCTCCGCCAGGTTGGAAAGGCGTAGGCATGCTATTATCAGAAGGTAGGGTTGCGTCCCCGTCGTTGCAGCCGGAATCTCTCTCGCGGTACCCAGAAGAACAAAAATGATTTCAGTCAGTAACGTGTCCATGCGCTACGGCGCCAAAGTTCTGTTTGAAGAAGTATCCACAGCCTTTACGCCCGGGAAGCGCTATGGACTTACGGGTCCAAACGGCGCGGGCAAGACCACGTTTATGAACCTGCTCTCCGGTGAACTGGAACCGCAGAAGGGAAACGTGGTGCGTCCACGGAAGCTCGGCGTGCTCAGCCAGGACCAGTTTGCCTTTGATGCTTACTGCGTGATCGACACAGTCATCATGGGCAACCAGAGACTGTGGGCGGCGCTGGAAGAGCGTAACAAGATTTTCGACAAGCTGGAGATGACCAACGAAGACGGCATGAGGCTGGGTGAGTTGGAGGGCATTGTTGGCGAAGAAGATGGTTACTCCGCGGAAAGTGACGCTGCGATCCTGCTGCAAGGCCTGGACATCGCCGACGAGTTGCACCAGAGCAGGATGAGCGAGCTGCAGGGCGGGCAGAAAGTCCGCGTGTTGCTGGCGCAGGCCCTGTTCGGGCACCCCCAGGCACTGCTGCTGGACGAGCCAACAAACCATCTCGATCTCGATTCCATCCACTGGCTGCAGGGTTTTCTCAACCGCTATGATGGCGTGCTGATTACAATCTCTCACGACCGGCATTTCCTGAACAGCGTTTGCACCCACATCGCCGATATCGATTACGAAACCATCATCACCTACACCGGCGGCTATGACGACATGGTGATGGCCAAGACACAGATCCGTTCGCAACTGGAAAGCCAGAACGCACAGCGGGAAAAGAAGATTTCCCAGCTCAACGAGTTTATTGCTCGTTTTGCCGCAGGTACTCGATCGAGCCAGGTACAATCGCGACGCAAGGAAGTGGAGCGGCTGCAGGTGACGGAGCTGGCCAAGTCGAACATCCAACGGCCGTTCCTGAAGTTTGAGCAGAAGCGGCCTTCAGGTAAACACATTCTAGAAGTGGAAGGCGTAACGAAGGCGTATGGGGAAAAGCGGGTCCTCAACGGCTTTACCGCCAGCGTCATGCGCGGGGAGAAGATTGCTTTGATGGGTCGCAACGGCGCCGGCAAAACCACGCTGTTGAACGCGCTCCTCGCCAGCTCGCCCACGACGCCCGAAGCCGAGTTGCGCAAGACGAGCGGTTATGAGGGCCCACTTATCGAGGGCGGAGAGGTGATCTGGGGGCATGAAGCATCAGTCGGCTATTTTCCGCAGGACCACCGCGCCTTGATTGAAAAAGGGAAAACGATCTTTGAATGGTTGTTTCAGTGGGATCCCTCGGTTTCGAACGAGGAGATCCGCGGTCTGCTGGGGCAGATGCTCTTCGCTCGCGATGAGGCCATGAAGAAGACCGATGTTCTCTCCGGTGGCGAGGCGGCGCGCATTCTATTCTGCAAGCTCATGCTACAGAAGCCAAACGTGCTGGTACTGGACGAACCCACCAATCACCTGGATTTGGAATCGATCAACGCTCTGAACATCGCCCTGCAGCGCTACCCGGGCACGGTTTTGCTGGTGACGCACGATCACGACTTGATCGACGAGGTGGCCACCAGGATATGGCACTTTGAAGACCACAAGATCGAGGACTTTAAGGGCACGTACGAGGAATACCAGACCGTGCAAGTGTAGATAATCGGGGACTGGGGAACACCCTTGACGTTTGGCGCGGTTGGATCGGGCAAGGAAGCTTGCATCTTTCTTTGTAATGAGCACAAAGTTGGATGTATGAAGAAACAGCCACGCAAGGGGAGCCACGGCGCAGGGAAGCATCAACGACAGCATCGTTTCTCCCGCGAAATTGCCATCCTCTACGAAGACGATTCCGTCGCTGCCCTCAACAAGCCTGCTGGGCTTTTAGCCGTGCCTGTCAAAGGCTCCGATAAACCCTCGGCCTTGTCTGTTCTTTCCGCATACTTGAGATCGAAGAGACAGCGGGCCTTTACTGTCCATCGCATAGATCGTTTCACGTCTGGGCTCCTGCTCTTTGCAAAAACCGAACGCGATCGAGACGTACTGGTGCGACAATTTCTAAGCCATACTCCGGTGCGGCAATATCTTGCGGTAGTCCGAGGGCATCTCGATCCTGAGGAAGGGACGCTCGTTCACTACTTTCGACGAGATGGAGAGTTTCAAAGGCTGACCAGAGAGAGCGACCCTAGAGCGGCTCGTGCTGAACTTCGGTATTCCGTCCAACGCTCTCTTCGGGCTGCTTCCCTGGTGCGGATTACCCTGGTGACGGGATTGCAGAATCAGATTCGTGCGCAATTTGCGGCGATTGGCCGCCCGGTCATCGGCGACAGAAAGTACTGCCACGAGGAGGTGGAGGAGCGTCGCATCGCTCGCGTCGCCCTCCATGCCGCCCATCTTGAGTTCCTCCATCCACATTCCGGAAAGAGCGTCTCGATTGACTGCGAACTCCCGCCGGATTTTCAGTCTCTTCTTCAGGCACTGACACCCACCGGTGCAAAGTGAGTAGAGGAGTGAAACAGCATTTTGACGTCATCGTTCTCGGCGGCGGAGCCGCTGGGCTCATGTGCGCCATCGAGGCCGGCAAGCGCGGAAGACGCGTGGCTGTGTTGGAGAAGTCCGGGTGCGTTGGCAAGAAGATCCTGATTTCCGGCGGCGGACGCTGTAACTTCACGAACCTGCACTGCCAACCGGAAAACTTCATCTCCGCCAACCCCCACTTTGCCAGATCCGCCTTGGCGGCTTACGGGCCGTCGGCTTTCATCGCGCTGGTGGAAAAACATCGCATCCGCTATCACGAAAAGACTCTGGGCCAATTGTTTTGTGATGGTTCCGCGCAGAACATCGTGAGCATGCTGGAACTTGAGTGTGGCTACGCCGGCGTTCGCATTCTTACCAACATTGTCATAGAAAGAGTGGAAAGAGTGGAGCCCAGGAACAGTTTTGCCGTCTGCGCGAGGCAAGATGAATTCCGGGCGCCGGCGCTGGTGGTGGCAACCGGCGGGTTATCCATTCCTAAAATGGGAGCCACTCCATTCGGCTACGATCTGGCGCGGCAGTTCGGTCTGCAGATCATAGAGACGCGCCCGGCACTGGTTCCGCTGGCGTTTAACGCCGGCGACCGGCAGCGGTATTGCGACCTCAGCGGTGTATCTGCGGATGTGGCGGCAGCGATCGGCCGTCACCGCTTCCGTGAAAAAATGCTATTCACCCACCGCGGGATCAGCGGTCCGGCCATTTTGCAGATCTCCTCCTACTGGAAACCTTCCGCTTCCATCACTATTGATCTTGCTCCAGAGCGCGACTTGACCGCGCCCATGCGCAACGGCTCGCGCCGCGATCTCCCCGCACTGAAGACCGCATTCCGCGCCGTCCTGCCTCACCGATTCGCCGACCGCTGGCTGGATTTGTATCCCCCGCAGGGCTGGACGAACCATGCGCTGGCTCAACTGGAGTATCTGGCGCATAACTGGGTGGTCACTCCGGAAGCCACGGAGGGCTATGCCAGGGCCGAGGTAACTGCCGGCGGCGTGGACACCGGCGAGCTCTCCGCCAAAACTATGGAGAGCCGGAAAATCCCCGGTCTGTACTTCATCGGCGAAGTCGTGGACGTGACCGGGCAGTTAGGCGGCTTCAACTTCCAATGGGCATGGGCCTCCGGGGTTTTGCGCTGGGCAGGTCGTGTGACACACAAAAGTTTGTCACCATGATCGTCTCTTCAGGACAGATTTCAGGTTCGAGCACACGTGAATTGGTAACGACAAACGCGCTTATCGCCATCAACTTCAGAAACATCGGATTAGCCCGCCTTGCGATAACATAGCCCTTTGCTTGCGAGCTGAGACGGTCATCGGCAAAGAGCCGAGAGCGGGCGTGCTTCTGGATATGACTCGATTCGTCCTTTTGTCGGTTGTGATTGCGTTTACGACGCTGCTTACAGCGGCTCCTTTACCCCGTCACGCGCAAGACCAAAATCCGCGCGTGTCGGGGACCCCGGCTCCGCGGGCGGTCGCGCCCGTGACGCCCGAAGAGCGTTCTCGCCCGCTGCATGATCCGCACGACTCGCTGTGGTCGCAACCTGCGCCGAGTATGTACCGCGTGCGCATTGAAACCACCAAGGGCATTATCGTGCTTGAAGTTACTCGGACGCTCGCTCCGCGCGGCGCCGATCGCTTCTATCATCTCGTTCAAGCGGGCTTTTACGATAATTCGCGGTTCTTCCGCGTGATTTCCGGTCGGTTCGCGCAATTCGGCATTGCCGGCGATCCCGTGATTGCGAAGATTTGGCAGAACGAACGCTTCCCCGACGATCCGGTGAAGGGCAGCAACGTACGGGGGACGTTCGCGTTTGCCATGACCGGCCCAGACGCTCGCACTACGCAGATCTACATCAACACCGGCGATGAATCGCGGCTTGACGCGATGGGCTTCGCGCCATTGGGCAAGGTAGTGGAAGGCATGAGCGTCATCGACAGGCTGTACGCGGGCTACGGCGAGACTTCGGGCGGCGGCATGCGTGCGGGACATCAGGGAAAGCTGTTCGAGGAAGGCGACGTGTATCTCGACCGCAATTATCCTCTTCTTGATAGAATCGTCCGCGCTGAAATCATCAAAGAGCGGAGCCGCGAATGCCAAGAGGATCGTTCAGGCTCTGGTGAGGCCCAGCGGCATAACCATCAAGCGACACCGCAAACCCGCTGACGCGAACTTTTGACATGATTTGAAACTACATGCCGGCGTACAGGGGGTCAACCCCACACGTCTTGCTTACGGTTCGGAGTGGTTGCCGGCAACTCAGGGGCAATCCCGGTAGTGGGTCAGTTTGAATTTTGATTCTTTATGTCAAAATGACATAATCGGGTTATGCAAAAGCGGTCAAGCAAGCGTCCACGCGATTTAAATCAGCTCGCCAAATTCATAGTCGAGCAATCCACCTCCCCAGAGACACCGGACTTAGACGAAGGAAAGAATCCCGCTGCTGTCGCACTGGGGCGGTTAGGTGGCCTGAAAGGTGGCAAAGCCAGAGCCGAAAAGCTGTCACCCAGGAAACGCAAGGCAATTGCCAGCAAAGCAGCACAAACCCGGTGGAAGCGGCAATAGGGATTTTACTTAGTTTGGCGGCTAAGGTTCGCTTTTTGTGCCTAGCAAACCAGACAATTGTCCGCAACTAGTTGATTTCAAAGGAGAACCAATTTAACCATTTGGTTGACATATGCGGCAATAGAGCGCATCATAATAAGCGAAGTTTCTATCTAGAGAAATCTGGATACTGCTCTGGACCCGGAGTAAAGGGCGAGAAAAGGCCATCGAAAGATGGCCCTTTTCTTTTACCCGCAACAGGTGCACTCGCAACCGTTCCGCACATATACTGCCGGGCTTTCGGCGCACTCCTGAACCCACTTTTTGTATGTCCAGAAAGAACTCACAACAATTATCTTCCCGATACGGTCATCCCGGAGCGTGAAGGCAACCTTGCGTGTCTTTTTGTGGTGATATTCGACGTACATGTAATGGCCCCGGATTCCGCCATCTCCTCGTTCGTCGTGGTGACGCAAATTCACATGAATGCAATGTGGATTTCTGAGTAGAACTGGCAAGTATGACAACGATCTGGCTCTCTGGGCGTCGAACCTGAATCCGTTCTGGTCGAATATACCAGCCTCAAGGTCAGATAAAACCACGTTTGCTTTGGTCGATATCCACGCGCCGTTGCGCACTGGGTCTTGATTTTCTAGATGAATCCAGTACGGGAAATTTTCATCGAGGAGATGAACATGTTCCGGCAAGGGCGTTTTGATCACCTTGCCGGACAGAAATTTTTTGTGCTCATTGTAGAGCCGCTGCACCTCACATACTGGCTTTACTTCAATTCTGAGGGCCGCAGCCAGCTTGTCTTTCAGGTCGCCTGTCACTTCGCAATTATGCCTCTGCTTTCTGTTCTGATTGTTCCGCGTACTCATCTTCGTCCTGATCTTCGTGCCGTCCAATTTCCTCCACAGACTCCATGGGAGTAGTTCCGCGCCTCGGTCTGCGTTTTGCTCGTTTCTGATACCACTCCGCCAATCCCCATTGGCCATTTACTTTCACGAAAAGAGGGTGCCTGCTCAAAGTGGCGCGCACTACTTCGCGGAAGTTTACAGAGGTGGTCTTGAAGCCGCCCGCTAGCAATGCATCGCAGAGTTCAATGTGAGGTTTCGTCTGCTTCACGATCGAGAGATATTTGTGTGTTGCGTCAATCAGCGTCATACTGAAAAACGCGTCGTGAGGGATCTCCGCTGCCTGCGATGCTGTTGTGCGAGGAACACTGTTTGCGGCTCCGGCGGCAAAAGAGATACCAGCATCCCGCATGTGTTTCAGGGTCTCAATCATGCTTGTGATCTGGTCGCGTTTCACTTCCAGGTCTGCGATCACAGCGTCGTAATGTTGGTTCTCTGTTGGCATTTTTCTTCTCCGTTTCCCGTAAACGTGCTATAAACATGAAAGAAAGAACGGGGCGGCTTTCGCCAGCCCCCACCCTTGCGAGGGGTGCAGGTCAACCTATCATCCTGTGCCTCCGTTTCCAGTACTAGCGGGGCTGGAGTCCCTGAGAAGATAACCAGCCTCGCTGTAACTCACCTCCTATTATCCATAAAACCCAGTGAATGTACATCGAAAAGTTTGGGTGCACCAAACTGCCCGTACTATTGCCATGAAGAAATCCCCGTTCTTAGCGTTTCCGTTTCACGGCAACGGAGCGGCAATTACGCGGCAAAGCAAGTAACAATATTTGTCCCTTTAAGATGTTGCAATTAAAAGGCTTGTTTGTTTGTCCATTTTGCGTTGCCATGTAATTGCCGCTCCGTTGCCGTGAAACGGAAACGCTAAGAATATTTTGAGCTTGACTTATACTATACAGCTCAAGCATAATGGTCATTATGAACAGGTTAGATATCAACAAGCGTGCACAGGTTCTAAAGGCTTTGGTCGAGGGAGCGTCAATTCGGGCCACCGTGAGAATGACCGGAGTGGCAAAGAACACAGTGACCAAACTGCTTGTTGATCTTGGGAGGGCGTGCACATCGTTCCATGACAAAAACGTTAGGAACGTCTCGTCTCGTCGCGTTCAATGCGATGAGATTTGGTGTTTCTGCTATGCGAAAGAGAAGAACGTCACCCCTGAGCAGAAAGCAAAAGGGGCTGGCGACGTTTGGACGTGGGTCGCGATTGATGCAGATATCAAATTGGTTTTATCGTATCTATGCGCCAGCCGTGACGCGGCAAGCGCTTACGATTTCATGGAGGATTTGGCATCGCGTGTGACCACGCGCATTCAGATCACGACAGACGGCCATCGGGCTTATGCTGAGGCCGTCGAGGGTGCATTCGGAATGGACGTGGATTACGCGATGCTGATAAAGCTGTACGGCGCACCCTCTGAAAAATACGACACGCGGTACAGCCCCTCTGAGATGGTCAGCACCAGAACAGCGGTTCTGAGTGGCACGCCGGACGTGAGGCACATTTCCACTAGCTTTGTTGAGCGGCAAAATCTTACGATGCGGATGCAAATGCGACGCTTCACCCGTTTGACCAATGGCTTTTCAAAGAAACGGGCGAACCTGGAGGCAGCAGTTGCTGTGCACTATGTTTTCTATAATTTTTGCAGGATTCATCAAAGTTTGCGTGTGACTCCGGCAATGGAAGCCGGTTTAACAGATCACGTGTGGTCAGTCGAGGAATTGATTTCGCTGCTTGAAAATTCAAACTGACCCACTACCGCAATCCCGGACGGGATACAGAGCTTCAGGATAACGGGTTATTCTGGAGCTATTCTGCTGCTTTTTGCGAGTACCTCCGTAACCACGACTTTCAAACCACGAGGCTGATGATGCAAGAATAGTGTTGTTATAGTTAAGAAGAGTTCATGTCACAGGGAATCAGCAGACTCAGGGTCGTCGGGGCGTTCGTTCTTTTGCTTGCCGTTGCTGCAGCGCAGCAGCAGTCCGCTCCAAGTGCATCAGCACAACCATCGGCAACTCTCCCGGCACAAAAGCCTTCAGAATCTTCGCCAACTCTAGCGGCACAGAGCAGCGCGGAACAATCCCCGGTTTCCACGCTTCCTCCCACCGACGATCCGCGTGAGATCGTTCGCCGCTCGGTTGAAATCGATCATCGCACGCTGGAGCTTGCGCGCAATTACACCTGCGAGCAGCGGGAGGTTATGGATCATCTCGACAAACACGGCAGAGTCAAATCGACTGATATCAAAACCTTCGACGTCAACTTCTACTTTGGCGAAGAGTACTCGCGGCTGATCGCGGAAAACGATAAGCCGCTCAGCGCTGAGGCCCAGAAAAAGGAAGATGCCAAGCTGGAGAAATTCCTCGCCAAATATCGCGATGAGAGCCCGGAAGATCGCGAGAAGCGCCTGGCCAAAGAGAAGAAGGAGCGGGAAGAAGCCCGCGCCTACCTGCGCGATGTGGTGAATGCCTACTATTTCCGCCTGGTCGGCGACGAAGTGATAGACGGCGTGGATACCTACGTGATTGACGCCACGCCTCGGCCGGACTTCAAGCCGACGCAGCCCTATGCCGGCATGCTGAAGAAGATCAAGGGCCGCATCTGGATCGAAAATAAAGATTACAACTGGGTCAAAGTGGACATGCAGGCCCTGGACACAATCTCTTTCGGATTGTTTCTTGTGCGCGTCCATCCCGGAACACGCATCGTGGTGGAAAAGACATTCGTCAAGAATGAAGTCTGGCTGTTGAAGCGCATGGAGCTCGACGGCGGCGCCAGGCTCGCTCTCTTCAAAAACGAAAACGTCCATCAAGAGGATGTGTACTCGAACTACAAAAAGTTCGTGACCTCAGTCAAACTTGTTCCGGATTTGCAATCCCTGCGCGGCCCGCAACCGAAGTAATCACTGACTGCGTCATGATTTTTTCTGCTGTGGCGTGCGCTCAACGCGCATGCAATGGACGGGTGAAATCTTCCCGTGCCGCTGCGTTTGACACCTCAAATGCCAGCCCCTTACAATCAAAATAGCTGCCCGACGCTCCGTTCGCGCAGCCTTCTTTTTGTCTGGTTTGTCCCTTCTCGTTTGACCTTGGCGGTGTAGCTCAGGTGGCTAGAGCGACGGTCTCATAATCCGTAGGTCGCTGGTTCGAGTCCAGCCGCCGCCACCAAGGGTTCCGGAAAGATCCGCAAAAGCTGAAGCCCGTAACTCAGGAGATTCCGGCGAGCAGGGCCCTTGGCATAACCCTTCTTGTCGCTCCCTTTTTGTGGCCCGGATGCATACAATTGTCGGAGCAGCGCGCGGAGGCAGCAGTTTCCGCCGCCGACGTCCTGCTCAAACTCAGCGATGAAATATTACATTCGACGTGATCTCAACGAATACGGGCCTTACAGCGTGGCCGAACTGCAACGCTACGTGGCCCAGGGCAATATCGCGCCCAGTGACCTTGCACGCGCTGAAGGGGCTACCGACTGCGTCCCCGTGTCTCAGGTCCTCAGCAATACCCCTCCTGGTCCAACGGCGGAGACGCCCGCCTCTGGCCCAGGCGCAGGCAGTCCGCCTTACTCTGGTGGAGTCCCTCCCACGCCTGGCGCCCCGGTTTACAGCGGGGCTCCGGGATACCCAAATGCAACGGCGGCAGCAGCCGTAACCGCAGTTCCTCAGGATTTTCATTGGGCGCTGGTGCTGATCATAGGCATCTTGACGTGCGGAATCTTCTTCTGGGTCTGGTTCATTGTGGAGGCTGCGTTCGTAAAGAAAATCCGTCCCCAGAGCAACGGACTTCTTTTTGCGGTGATCGCGCTGGCGTGCAGCTTTGGAGCGCCGTTCTTCCGCTATTCACTCATGGTGACTCACCCCTATGAGTTTCATCCTTTCGGTTCCATCATTTGGCTGGCGAGCTTCATCCTGGTTGAAGTAGCTGCGTTCACCATGAAGGACGACCTGGAACAGTATTACAACTCTGTGGAGCCGATTAACTTGCGTTTGAACCCTGCCATGGTCTTCTTTTTTGCCGTGTTTTATTTCCAGCACCATTTCTCCCGCATCAGCCGCTGGAAGAAAACCGGCATTCTGGCTCCGCAGGGATGATCCTCAACCGGGCATTCCGCCCTTTGGGCGCATGGGCGGTGGTCGTTGGCGCGGCCGTGCTCCATCTATTCCCGCCTTCACGGTACAGCTTCTATCCGCGCTGTCCCATCTACAGCGCCACCCATATTCTGTGCCCCGGCTGCGGCGCCACTCGCGCCCTGTATGAACTGCTGCACCTGAACCTGAGAGGCGCGCTCCACTATAACGCGCTCACAACCGTGCTGATCCCGGTGGCCTTCATCTGGTGGGCCGTTGAGCGATCCCGCGCTTCCAAACACGGCCGGGCCATGGAACTGCGGCTTCCGTGGATCGCATGGGCTTCTCTTTTGCTGGTTGCCGTACTGTTCACTATTGCCAGGAATACGGGCCTGGCTTTCTCAATTTAGGCACAACAATCACTGCACGATCCCAAGAAACGCAGCCGGCGCGTGGCGGGGCCCGCGCTCCAAGGGCGGGAGTCCGGCCTTCGAGGGCGACCCGGACGGACTGATCAACGTACTCTCGCACGAACAGTTTGAAGCCATTACGGATCCTGACCTGAACGCCTGGTTTGATTCAAACGGCGAGGAAGATTCCGACAAATGCAACTTCAATTTCGGCGTCACCTCCACCTGCACATCCACCAGCATTTGCTCCGCGGCAGGTAAAAGTGCCGCTGCAAAATTCAACCAGACCTTTGGCAGCAACGACTGGATGATCCAGCAGCAGTGGGAGAACTCCGCCGGCGGAAAGTGCGTACAGCATCTGTAAGCAAAAGTTAGTTTCGACGTTCAAGAACCGTTCGCTTTGCGGACGGCCTTTTTCGTTGAATCCTTACAAGCTCCAGCCTTCTGTAGCATTGAAACTAAGAGGCTTGCCACGAAACACTAGCCTTATTCAATTAGTTAAAGATCACTCATCAATTTCGGTACTCAAAGGACATTAATCAAATCCCATCCTTGTGTTCGGAAACTGTAAATTTTTCAACTTCAAATTTCTTCGGTTAGAGAGCGGCAGTAAACTCCCAAAACTTACCGCGTCGCGAGATGTATCGGCGCAGTTCACAATCATGACTTACTTACGGCTTTATTCGTTGCTCGGTTCAGCAGAAGAAACTAAATCCCACTCTAGTGAGGTCAGCATGAAGCTTTCCCTTGAAAAGTTCAGATACTTTCTTGCTTTTCTTTTTGTAATCCTGGCCGCCAATTTTCTGATGGCGCAGACGCCTTTGGTCAAACCTGGCGGGGATGATGTGCCCAACGGCAAACACGGAAAGTCCGGACAAACAGCTGCGGCCATACACGGCCCAATCGGCGAGACGGTGGTCACAGGCAACGGCATTAACTATCACGGCGGCCCCGTACTGAAAGGCAATCCGGTTCCGATTTACCTGATCTTCTATGGCAACTGGAATGGCTCAGGCTCCAACACGCAGGCGTCCGTCAGCCTCATTGAGCATTTCGTCAGCACGCTGGGCAATAGCGCCATTGAACACGTGGCTACCACCTACGGCGATAGCACGGGGAACGTGAGCGGCAACGTGAGCCTGGGCGGGGTGGCGTTTGTGAACTCAAGCACCAACCTGAGCGATGCCAGCCTGCAAACAACTGTAAGCAACACCATTAACAGCGGCGCGCTGCCGCGCAATGGCAATGGCGTATACATGGTGCTCACTTCGTCGAACATCAATGAAACCTCCGGCTTCTGTACCCAGTACTGCGGCTTCCATACCCATGGGACCCTGGGCGGAGTCGATATCAAGTATGCTTTTGTCGGCAACCCGGACCGTTGCCCCAGCGGCTGCGAAGCCCAGACTACCGGCCCCAACAGCCCGGCCCCGGGCGTGGGCGGCGCGGACGGCCTGATCAACGTGCTCTCACACGAACAGTTTGAAGCCATTACGGATCCTGACCTGAACGCCTGGTTCGACTCAAACGGTGAGGAAGATTCCGACAAATGCAACTTCAACTTCGGCCTGGTCTCACAGTGCAACGCCAATGGCCTGTGCTCTGCCGGCGGCACTTCAGGAGGGGCCTTCTACAACCAAACGTTCGGCAACAACGATTGGCTGCTCCAGCAACAGTGGGAGAACGCCAACGGTGGCGCCTGCGTGCAGCACCTGTAATCTGACCAGATTGCTTGGTTTGGCGAGGGCCGCCCCAGAACGTCGGCGAGGCCTTTTTTATCTCCTCTGTAAAAAAGTCCGAAGTGGTACAGGGCAAGTTTTATAAACAAAACAGCCAATGTCCTTCTCGGCTAGATTAAAAAATGCAACGTCCTTAAGATCAACCAACTGCTTAGAGCGGGTTTAGCTTAATAATCAGCTATCGACCTCTACAAGAGTGCGTTGCTATTGGGAAAGCAAACAATCCCAATGGCCGCCTTCTCCATTGCATTTTCCCATTTTGGGAGGAAAACGAATCAGTTAGAAAAAACTTACATTTCTAAGTTGCTCTCCAGGAGAGCCCATAGTACACTCCCCTCACTGCGGTAGTAAGGGTCGAGGACCGCAACACTCAACCGGCTCGGTAATGTCATCCACATGCAAACCGGCTTTATCCGTTCGCTCGGACGGGCAGAATTCTGTAAAAAACCACTCTAGTGAGGTCAGCATGAAGCTTACCCTTGGAAAGTTCAGGTATTTTCTCGCTTTTCTTTTCGTGATCCTGGCCGCCAACTTCCTGGTGGCGCAGAAGATTCGCGACAACCACGCAGCTCCTGGCGAGCACATGACCCCGAACGGTGACGGTACCGCAGCCGCCCGGCCCACGGGCCCGACGGTGGTCACCGGGAACGGCATCAATTACAACGGCGGCCCGGTGCTCCATGGCAATCCGGTGCCAATCTATATTATCTGGTACGGCACATGGACCAGCACCAGCGGTTCAAACACCGCCGCTACTGTCAGCCTGATTGATTCTTTTCTGGGCGCAAATTCTCTGGGCGGGTCAGGCTACGAGAAAATCAACACATTGTATGGCGACTCATCGGGAAATGTGACCGGCAACCTGCAGCTCTCCAGCCAGATCTTTGACACCGGCTCACAGGGAACCCGTCTGCGGAACGCCAACATCACCAAGGCAATTTCCTCCGCTCTTACCACCGGAAAGCTGCCAACTGACCCGAACGGCGTATATCTTTTCCTGACCTCCTCGAACGTGAAGGAGAGTGGATTCTGCACCCAGTTTTGCGGCTTCCACACTGACCAGACCATCAATGGAGCCGACATCAAGTGGGCATTCATCGGCAACACCGACCAGTGCCCCAGCGGCTGCGAAATCCAGTCTACGGGCCCCAACAGCCCGGCGGCTGGGGTGGGCGGCGCTGACGGCATGATCAACGTCATCACCCACGAGTCGGAAGAAGCCATCACCGATCCGGACCTGAACGCGTGGTTTGATTCCAGCGGCAATGAAGACGCCGATAAGTGCAACTTCAAGTTCGGCCCGACGCAGACCGCTGCCAATGGCGCGCGTTTCAACCAGACCCTTGGCGGGCTCAACTTCATGATGCAGATGGAATGGGAAAACAGCCGCGGCGGCGGTTGCGACCAGACCCTGGGTGGAACCTTCTTCACCAACTAATCTTCGCTCGATCACACAGCCGTCCGGTCCGCCGGACGGCTTTTTATTACAATCAAAACTATCAAAGGACAGGGAGAGTGTCTGCTATGCGTCTGCTTACTATGTGCTGTGCCGTGTTTTTCTTCATGACCGTTGTATCGTCTGCCCAGGAGCCGGTGAAGCCCAGCCTTACACCAAGAATCATCACAGCCACCAGACAGGTCACCATGTTTTCCGGCCTTGAGCAGCAGATGCTCCATGCAGTACAGAACAAAGATAAGGCGGCGCTCGGATCGATGTTGACCGATGATTGCGCTATCAACATGCCGGACTCGGACGCGATGGACTGCGCCGACTGGATTGACTCCGTGATGAACAAAGACTTCGTGCTGGCGAAGTTCGTACTCCGCCAGATGAGCGTGGCCGACCTTGGGACTGCCGCCGTGGTCAGCTACGATCGGGTCCAGGACTCGAAATACCAGGGCAAACCTGATGGCGGTGAATTCTACGTAATCGATCTGTGGAAAAAAGACGGCAATGCCTGGAAGCTCGCCAACCGTTATGTTTCGAAAGTTGGATCGAGCCCCTACATGCCCAAGGGTCCGGTAAAGCCGACAGGCAAAGGCTGAGCTTCAGGAGCGGTTTGCGTCCTGAAACATTTGAATGAGCTGGTCGGATTCGGCATCACTGGCATCCGTCACCAGATAGAAGCGCAGCCCATTCTCATCCCAGCTCTTGATGTTGAAGGTTGACTGCGCGCCCGAAGCCCGATTCGCGGGCAACTGCAGCACGAAGAGGGAGATTTTGTGCTGCCCAATCAGGTACAGCAATTCAGCGCCGGGCTTCTGTTGCAGGTATACTGCCTTCCCGCCAATCAGCTTGTAGTTGGAGCCGGCGAGTTCCGGCAGATTGAAGGTGAAAGGCAGCTTTCCCTGGAACCATGGCTTGACCGTGTGGCGGTCCTGGCTGATTACATCCACCGGGTTGGGGCTGGAGAGCGCGATCACATGCTGGTCTACCAATTCAGCCAGCAGCGGGTCCTTCCCGGAAGACCGCGGCCACAAAGCGTAGCCCAGCGCAACCACGAGCAGCATGCAGACAGCAGACATCCCCCACTTCCACCAGAAGCTCACGCGGGCATGAGGGTGGAGCTGGCGATACACGGCCGCATGCAGATCCGGGGGCGCGGCGTAGCGCTTCGCGCCCACCTGTACAGCTTTCTTCAGCGCAAGCAACTCGGCCACTGAGGCCGTACACTCCGCGCATTCGGCGAGATGCGCCGAGACCTGCTGCTGATCGGCAGCTTGCAGTTCATCATCCACGAACAGACCGATTTTGTCCTGCCACTCGCAACTCATGGTTTTGCACCGGCTTTTTTCTTGTGGTCTGCTTTCTTTCCGTCGTTCTTCTGGCTGAGCATCGTCACAATATGCCGCCGAAGCAACTGCCGTCCCCGAGCCAGCCGCGACATGACCGTTCCAATGGGAATGGCCAGCGCATCGGCGATCTCCTGATATTTCAACTCTTCCAGATCCGCCAGGATCAGCACTTCCTGAAAGCTTGCGGGTAGGGCGGCAATCCCCTGTTGCACCAAGTCAGCATCGGCGCGCCGCACCAGAGCAAGTTCCGGCGTGTCATGGCTCACGACAGAATCAGCGAATCCTTCCTCGCTCTCCTGAACGGTGTTGCGGCGCTCCATGCCGGTCCGACTGGTCAAAAAAGTGTTACGCAGTATCCTGAACATCCATGCGCGGAAGTTTGTGCCTTGTTGAAAACTCCCAAGCGCTTTAAGCGCCTTGGCGAACGTCTCCTGCACCAGGTCGCGGGCTTCATCGGCATCGCTGCACATCCAGCGCGCAAAGTTATACAGTGAATCCAGCAGAGGCAGCGCCAGCTTTTCAAATTCCTTTTGGTTCAGTCCGCTCACGTAACTCCAGAACGCAAAGTTCAAACCTATGATTGTAGCCCGCTTGGACCGCCAGGCGCAGTCCCATGACTCGGTGTTCGTTCCGCCGCATCTTTACTTCACCACAATCGTACCGGTCATCTTCGGATGCAGGGAACAGAAATACCTGTACGTCCCCGGCTTTGTGAAGCTGTATGTGAATTGGTCGTCGGTATCGAGCGCCTTGGATTTGAACAACCCGTCATCGCTGGCTACCGTGTGCGGTATGTCGTCACGATTGACCCACCGCACCTGCGAGCCCACCGGAACTGTCGCGTTGGCCGGCGTGAACGAGAAATTGTCAATTTTAATTTCCGTCACCGCGTTGTCCGCCAACGCCCCATCAACGCGGGGCAACAGAATCGGCGCCGCGCCGGCGACAACGATTGAAACTAGTGCTGCCAATAATAGCTTTTTCATGATTCTCCCTTTTCACGCGCTTCTATCCCAGTGATGAATCCACCACCGCCAAACCGTGGCGGCCTCGCCGGTAATTCACGTTCGTAATGCCCAGCAATCCGCGCAGTTGTTCAGCAGGGACTTTCATCGGACCCGGCGAAGGCGCCGCGCCCGGCTTGGGCTGCGGGAACGCCGTGGACGCAGCCGTATGGAAAGTTATGTTGCCCTCCACCTTCTGCATGATCTGGTGAATGTGTCCGTTCAGGACGGTGACCGAGCCAAAGTGCTTCAGATAGGAGAGCGCCTGTGCGCTGTCCTCTGTCCCCCAGCCCCAGTCGGGATAGATCGTCCACAGCGGAATGTGCGCGAACACCACGATGGGAGTGCTCTTTGAGAGATGCTTCACATCCTTTTCCAACCATTCCAGTTGTTCACGCCCCAGATTTCCCAGGCCGCCGGCCTTCAAATTCATCACATTCACCAAGCCGATAAAACGAACGCCCTTTTTATCGAAGCTGTACCAGCCTGCGCCCTGGCTGCCCTTTCCGAAACGCTCACGGAACTGCTGGCCGTCGTCATCAATCACGTCGTGTTCTCCGGGCACGTAGAAAACGTCTTTCGCTGAAGCCGACTTGAGCATTTGCTGAACTGTGTCAAATTCTTCCGGCCGGGAGAGATGGCTCACATCGCCGGTGTGCAGCATGAACGCGGGCGGCGAAGGCAGCGCATTGATTTTGTCTATGGCGGCTTTGAACGTGCCGACCACATCCGTATTAGCCGCCTTGTTAAAGCCCATGTGACTGTCGCTGATCTGCACAAAGCTCAGCTCGGCCCGGGCATCCTTCTCCTTGAGCTCAGGGAGACGGCTGAGGCTGTAGGATTGAAGGACTCCGCCCTGGATAAGGCAGAGGGCTCCGGTTCCTGCCCAGGCC
The DNA here is from genome assembly GCA_035712465.1 of Candidatus Angelobacter sp. GTDB lineage: Bacteria > Acidobacteriota > Terriglobia > Terriglobales > Acidobacteriaceae > Angelobacter. The sequence goes on along the minus strand of DASTAS010000030.1, from coordinate 32,872 downwards.
ATGCACTTCAAAAAACCTCGTCGGTCGATTCCGTCGTGATTGTGGTCGTGCAGGATCTCATCATTCTTGCCGTGGTCCATCTCGTCCTCCTGAAGTCCTCCGATGCGGAACTGAATTTCACGCTTCTGCACGAGTTAACTGACGACGAGAGTTTTTATTCCCCGGCGAAGTACCGAATTCGGCTGAGCGGCCCATCAGCGGCACAACTTTCGCGGTAAGAATGCGTTCTGAGTATGTATCTGGAACTGGTAACATTCTGCGACGGAACTCTGGAAGCTGAGGAAGATTGAGCGCGAAAATATACATCCGAACCAGCCTGCTGGCCGTGGTGCTGAGCCTTGCCGGCGGCGCGCTGTTGCCCGCACGGACAATGGCGCAGGCGGCGGTGCAGGCGCCTGCTTCGCAAGCTCTTTTGGACCAGGCCTACAGCGCCATGTACAACCTGAATTTTGATCAGGCGTTTCGCGACGCAGAACAGGCAAAAGCCATGGCCAAGGATGACCCTCTGCCCTGGGTGGCGGAAGCTTGCGCAGCGCTTTTCCGTGAATTCAATCGCTACAACATTCTTCGCAGCGACCTGTTCGCTTCCGATGATGCGTTCGATGCCCGCAATCCCCATGCCTGGAACCCCGCGGATAGGCAACAGTTTGAAAACGCGCTCAACGGCGCGAAAAAAATTGCCCAGGAGCGGCTGGCCCGCAATAAGAATGACGCCAAGGCCCTTTTCTCACTGGCTCTGGTGAACGGCTTGCAGGCGGACGACTCCGCTCTGCTGGCCAAGAAGGACATGGCCGCTCTAAGCTTCACCAAGACCGCCAACGGTTATGCCGAACGCCTGCTCGCCCGCGTGCCGAGTTACTATGACGCTTACGTGGCCACCGGCATGGGCAAATACATCATCGGGGGAAAATCGGCGCCCATCCGCTGGCTGCTCCGCCTGGACGGGTTCAAAGGCGATCAGGCAGAAGGCGTCCACGAGCTGTCTCTCGCTGCTGCCCACGGCCACTACCTGGCGCCGTTTGCAAAAGTTCTGCTGGCTTTCAACGACCTTCGCCACCACAACAAGAATGCGGCCCGCGCCAAACTTGAAGACCTGCACGAGCAATTCCCCAATAACCCGTTGTTCACGCGCGAACTGGCGAAACTGGAAAAGCCCGCCGCCGGGCCGGGTCAATAGAAACTTCATTTTCCCGCACAGGGTTCCTCTTGGCCTGCTAAAGCCGGAACAACACGACTACGCGCAGGTTGAGCCGCGCAAAACCCTTTCACCTGAACAGCCAATGGGCCACGTTCGTTTCCAGGCCCAATAAATCAGCGCGTACGCTGTCAGATCGAATGCCGCATGCGCGCACATCAGCATAAAAATGCGGCCGGTGAAGGCGAATATGGTCCCAAATACAAAGCCGGTGATCGCTCCCTGCTAGCGGAGTGACTAGACAGAATCCGCTTTCTTCGCGTTCAGTCTCTGCGCTGTTCGCGCCGGCTGAACCTGCTTCCGTGCCGGCGCGTAGGCCGGCCGTTTTCCTGAGCCCTGATGAACTGTGATCTCGCCCGTGCTGGCCATCCGGTTGAGCGCGGAATGGATTGCAGCCATGGGATTGCTGTAGCTGGAAAAGCTGAACCGGCGCTTCAGCAGCAGATCGCGGATTTGTACTGTGCTCAGCGGCTCTTCAGCCATGGCCAGTTCCAGGCGCACCGCGCGCGTCAGGTTCATGGCCCCGTTTTCCGCCGCGGCCATCAACTCGTCCATCAGCTTCTGCTCCTAGCGTGTCGGCCGCCCGAGTTGCGCCAGCGACGGCAGTGCATCTTTCAGTTCGGCCACCCGCCGATCCAGCCCGTCTTTGGCTCCGTAGACCTTCCCGCCTCCCACTACTCGGATTTCGCGAAGTCGCTGAACCATTGATGGCCTTTTGTGAGAGGAACTTCTTTCCATTGCCTACCCTTCGGAGTTAAAGTTCAAACACAAAGCTCAATTACAAGGAGTGATACCCAGGTGCACCTAGGCGACCAGCTTCCTCCCACACCCATCGCTCTGAGAATCGGTGTGGCCATCGGCATTGGGATGCTGGTGGGCATGGAACGCGAGTGGTCGAACAAAGATGTGGGCGTGCGCACGTTTGCCATCGTGTCGTTCATCGGAATGCTGGCAGCGGGTACCGGGAATGGCGTGCTCATTGCCTCATTGGCCGGCGTTTTTCTGCTGGTTGCCGCCATGAACTTGCGCAGCATTCTGGCCGACCGCTCGCTCGAAATCACCACCTCCGCCGCCTTGATAGCCAACTATCTTCTCGGCGCGCTTGTGGGCCTGGGACACATCTTTACGCCCGTGGCCGGCGCCATCGTCATCACCATGCTGCTGGCTTGGAAGACCGAGTTGAGCCGCTTTGCGGATGATCTGCAGCCCTCTGAAATCCGCAGCGCCGTTCTCCTGGGACTGATTGGGTTTGTCATCTACCCGGTTTTGCCCAACCGCTATATCGATCCGTGGCGCCTGTTCAATCCCGCTGATGCATGGATCGGCGTGATCGCCATTGCCGGAATCGGCTTTGTGAACTACGTGCTCCTGCGCATTTACCGTACGCGGGGACTTTATATTTCCGCGATTCTGGGCGGAGTGGTGAACAGCACGGCCACCGTGGCCGAGCTGAGCACACGCGTCCGCGAGACGCCTCTGGCCTCGCGAATTGCCGCGCTTAGCCACCTCACCGTGATGGCGATGTTCGCCCGCAACCTGATTCTGGCTACCTTGTTCTCACCGGCCTCGCTCAGCGCCACTCTGGTTCCGCTGCTCGCCATGACTGTGGTGGCGGGATTTTTTGTCTGGCGCAACCAGCCTCACGACCAGCCTTTGCAGGGAACGCTCTCGCTCAGCTCTCCCGTTGCGCTCGGAAGAGTGTTGCGCTTTGGCGTGGTGTTCATTGTTATTCAGATCGCCGGCACGCTGCTGACGCGCTTCTTCGGAAACTCGGGCATGTTCATTGTGTCGATCCTGGGAGGACTGGTGAGCAGCGCCAGCACCACGGCTGCAGCGGCCACCATGGCGATGCACGGCCAGATCAGCGCGTCGCTCGCCGGAAGCGCTACTGTGCTGGCCTCGCTCTCCAGCGCCGCCATCAATCTGCCCATCGTTTGGCGCACCACCACGGAGAAGCCCATTTTTCGTACCCTGGTCTTTCAAACCGCGACAGTTGTAGCCGCCGGAATTCTGGCCGTCGCAGTGGACCGCATATATCAACTCTCAGAGTTGCTGGTGAGGAGATAAGGGCCTTCGCGCCCTCTGCCTGGCAGGTCAAGCAGATTTGAAGAACCGGACTTGCTGCCAATTAACGCGAATGGGGTTCGTATCTTTCCATTGTGGCCTCTCTCGAAAATGCAACCGGGAGCCGCCAAGGTCCAGCTCCACCCCGGGCGCTACAGAGGCGACAATAATTGGCCTCCCGGTGATCTCATCCCGATTGCGCTACCTATTTCCCATTTTGGAACTTAGATGGCTACCGCACTCGTGTACACGGCCAATCCCAACCGGTAAATGTTGGACTCAAGCGAGAGATAGGTGACTTACGCATCAATTCTCTCAATTTCAGTAGCCTTTCTTCAATTTCCTGAAGTCCCTCTCTTTGATGGGTTTCAGAATAGATTGAAAACAAAGGTTACAAAACGTCGAAACTATGGACGCATTTGTGCAATACTTTGTCCCCGTCACTGCAGCATCTTCTTTCGCAGTGGCCCCAAAATCTTGAAGTGCAGACGAATTGGAGGACTTCATGCAGCAGCTAAGCCTTCGCAGTAAGTCCTGGTTGGTTGGAGCATTCTTTTTTCTTCTGCTCATTAACACACCGGCGTTGCTTGTTTCGCAGGATGCAACCGGCCGAATCGTCGGCACTGTAACGGACCCATCGGGCGCGGTGATCGCCGGCGCCCGGGTGGTGGTCACGAATGCGGATACACACGTCACGCGTGCAACCGTAACGAACGGTTCTGGTTTTTATCAGGTGCTAGCCTTGCCCGTGGGCAACTATACCGTTCAGGCGGAACGCACCGGATTCAATCCCGTTACCACGACTGCCAGCAAGCTGGACATCAATCAATCGCTGAAGATTGACATTCGATTGCAGGTCGGCGCCAAGGCTGAAACTGTGACGGTAGAGAGCAATGCGGCCACGGTTGAAACCATCAGTCCCACCATGGGTTCGACTGTATCAGACAGCTCCATTCAAGACCTTCCTCTCAACGGCCGCAATGTGCTGGATCTGGCGCTTCTCCAGCCGGGCGTTCTTCCCGCCGACAATCCCAACAACACCAGCGCATTCAGCGCGAATACGGCATTCAGCATTTCCGGCGGCAGAAACGATTCCAACACGTTCATTCTCGATGGCGGGTTGAACAATGATCTGCTCGACAACGGCGTGGTTTATAACCCCGATCCTGATGCTGTGCAGGAATTCAAGGTGCTAACCAGCAACTTCACCGCTGAATACGGGCGCAACGGCGGCGGGATTGTCACCGTGGTGACCAAGTCGGGAACGAACACTCTCCACGGCAGCGCCTATGAATTCAACCGCAACGATGCGTACAACGCCAGCGACTTCTTCAGTAACTTTAATGGCCTTCCGCGTCCGGTGCTGAAGCGCAATCAGTTCGGAGGCACGCTCGGCGGACCGATCCTCAAGGACAAGCTGTTTTTCTTCGGATCGTATGAAGGGCAGCGTGAAAATAGTCTGGTTCCGGGCGGACAAGTCAGCGTCCTCACGCCCCAGGAAGCACAAGGGGATTTTTCCGCATCGCCCAACCAGCCGGCAGTCGCTGCCTTCCTGCAGGCAAATCCATTTTTCCAGCCCGACCCAACCAAGCGCGGCGTCAACAAGGGAGATCCAACCATTATTGACCCAAGCACGTTTGATCCCGCAGCCAAGGCATATCTTCAGGCTGGGCTGGTTCCTATCTCGCCTTCAGGCTCAGCTTCCTTTCAGAATCCGGCAAAAAACAATTTCAATGAGCTTACAACCAAGTTCGACTGGAATTGGAATGATAACAACCATTTCACGACTACTCTGGGCCGGTTTCACAATGACCAGTTGAACCCCGGCCCGGGCGGCATTCCCGGCTTCAATTCAACCACAGCAAATACAAGGCAATTTCTACACTTTGCCTATACCCGGATCTTTTCCCCCAACATGTTGAATGAATTCCATGTATCGGCCCAGCGAAATGACATTCTTCAGTCCAAGCCGGCGAATTCTCTGCCTACTCCCAGCCAACTCGGCATCAACATTACGCCTGACCTTCCTACCGGGCCTCCACAACTGGATTTTTCCAACCTGACGGTTGGTTTCAGTATTCAAGGCCCTTCCAACCTTACCGACAACACATTCAACTACTCTGACACGCTGTCCTGGACTCGGGGCAAACACACCATGAAATTTGGGGGCGCCTTTTCGGCATTTCAGGATAACCAGCTTTTTGACTTCATCGGCAATGGCCTGTTTGACTTCGGCAATTCCAATGGCGCCGGCGATCCTTTCGCCAATTTCCTTGCCGGACTGCCGCTTGATTTTCTGCAGTTCCCCGCGGCGCCTTCGAACATCCGCGGCAAGTCAACCTTCGTCTTTGGTCAGGATGAATGGCATGTGACTCCCACGCTGGTGCTGACTTTGGGTTTGCGCTACGAATACAGCACCCCCAAACTTGATACCCTGGGCAGGACGTTTGACGTTATTCCCGGCCAGCAATCCACGGTGTTTCCCGGCGCGCCGGTGGGACTGGTGTTTCCCGGAGACCCGGGAGCGCCTCGTGGAGCGAACTTCCCCGATCGCAATGATTGGGCTCCCCGCTTCGGGTTCGCCTGGCAGCCGTTTAAAGATTCAAAAACCAGCGTGCGCGGCGGCATCGGCGTGTTCTACGACATCCTCAAGGCAGAAGACAACTTCCAGTTCAACGGACAAGTTCCCTTTGCGTCCGCTGCCAATTTTGGTTTCCCAGACCCCAGCGTGAACGGTTCTGCCGGACCGTTCAATTTTTTTGACGATCCGTTTGGCTCAACCGGATTTCCCAACCCATTCCCTACCAGGCCGGTCGATCACAGCGTTAACTTTTTCAACAACTTTGGCACCTTCGGTGGCGGTGGCGTTTTCTTTGTGGATCCCCATCTGCGCACGCCTTATACCTACCAGTACAATCTGAGCATTGAACACGAAGTGGCACGCAGGACAACGTTGGAGGTCGCGTATGTTGGCAGTTTCTCGCGCAAGCTGACGGCCCTCAAAGACATCAATCCATTCGATCCGGCCACGCTAAACAGCGGAAACCCACAACGCATTCTCAACGAGACTCCGGGGAACCATCTGGCAGATAATGTGAATTTCACCACAGACGGCAGCTTTGGTTTGCTGAACGAGTTCACCAATTCTGCAAATGCCAGCTACAATGCCCTGCAATTGAGCCTTCGCAAACAGGTATCCAACACTCCGGTGTTTGGTAACGCATTTTTCACTCTGGGATATACCTACGCTCACAGCATTGATGATGCCTCCGGGTTCCGGCAGTTCAACAGCAATGTTTCGGCTGTCCTACCTCATGTCTTCCGAGCTTCATCGGACTTTGACATTCGCCACTTCCTGGTATTCTCCGGAGGCTGGGAGCTTCCCTTCAACAAGGGACCAAAGGCGCTGGTAAAAGGTTGGAACCTTTTCCCGATTCTGACCTGGCGAACCGGTTATCCTTTGACTGCCAGTGCCGGGCTTTTCAGTCTTAATTCTGATCCGGGGCTGTCCGGCGCCGGTGATTCCGGACTGGTCAATGCGGACTTGACTGGGCCTATTCACTACGTCGATCCGCACCAAGTACAAAATCTTGGCGGTTCGAGCGGTCCATTTTTCCTGGATCCAACTGCCTTCAGTGATAACCCGACCGGACCCTACGGGACAGCTCCGCGCAACGTGATTCGTGCTCCGGGACGAACGAACCTGGACTTGGCGCTGTCAAAGACCACGCCTATTTACAAAGAACGCGCGACACTTGAACTGCGTGTCGATTCATTCAACATTTTCAATCACACGCAGTTCAGCAATTTCGATACGGATGCCGCCGATTTGGGCTCAACCTTTGGACAAGCGACCCAGGCATATGCTCCGCGCATACTGCAGTTGGCCGCACATATAAGGTTCTAAGCTGGGGCAAAAACATTGGCCGCAGATTCAGGTGGAGTTACTGCTCCTGATCTGCGGCCTTTAAAAACTGAGTGCGCCGACGTTTCTGATCCTTGTGTTTCTCTGGCGCTTGAGAACGTCTGACAATCCGGAGCGATCCGGCTACTAATCTTTCGGGTTCCGCTTTCTTACCTCGATGTTGAGGCGTTTGATTTTCTGGTTGAGCGTGGAGAGCGGAATGTGAAACCGGTCGGCGGCTTCGGTCTGGTTCCAGTTGCATTTTTCCAGCATGTCAGTGATCAGGCGTCGCTGGCAGTCGTCCACAATTTCAAACAGTGAAGCGTCAGGCTTGTGTTCAAACATCTTGCCCTGGGAGCCGCGGCCCACAATGTGGTCGGGCAGCAGTTCGATGCCGATCACGGGAGAGTTGGAGAGCACAACGGCGCGCTCAATCACGTTCTCCAGTTCGCGCACGTTCCCGGGCCAGCCGTAATCCATAAGCGGGCGCAATGCCTCCGGCGAGATCTGGCGCGGAGGCTTGTTGTTTTCTGCGGAGAACCTGGCCAGAAAATGGTTTACCAAAAGCGGAATGTCTACCGCCCGGCTGCGTAGAGGCGGCAGGTCAACCGTGATCACATTGAGCCGGTAGAAAAGGTCTTCACGAAACTTGCCTTCGCGGACGAGCACTCTCAGGTCAATATTCGTGGCTGCGATGACTCGCACGTCCACCTGAACCTCATGCACGCCGCCAAGGTGCATGAATTTCCTGTCCTGCAGGACGCGCAGAATCTTCGACTGCGTTTCCAGGCTCATGGTACCGATCTCATCGAGGAAGATGGTGCCGCTGTCGGCAACTTCGAACAGGCCTTTTTTGGAGGAAACCGCGCTGGTGAAGGCGCCTTTCACATGGCCGAAAAGGGTTGATTCAAGAAGGTCCGTGGGCATGGACCCGGTATTGACGGGGACAAAAGGCTGGCCTTTGCGCGGTGAATTGGCATGGATTGCCTTGGCAATCAACTCCTTGCCGGTGCCGCTTTCGCCCTGGATCAGCACCGTGGAGCGGCTGGATGCCACCTGACCAACCAGGTCAAAGATGCGCATCATGGGGTCGCTCTTGCCGATGATGTTCTCAAAGGAATAGCGTTGCCGCAGAGCGCGCTTGAGCTGCTCGTTTTCTTCTTCGGCGCGGCGGCGCGCCACAGCGACGCGAACATCGGCCAGAAGCTTTTCGTTGTCCCAGGGTTTCTGGATGAAATTCGTGGCGCCGCTCTGCATGGCGCGTACAGCGTTGTCCACCGTTCCGTATGCGGTGATCATGATCACCGCAAGCTGCGGGTCGCGGCTGCGGATATCGGCGAGGATATCCACTCCGTTCCTGTCTGGTAGCGCAAAATCGAGAAGCACAAGGTCGAACGGCGTCTCAGCTAATTTGGCCAGACCTTCTTCGCCGCTTTCCGCGGATTGCACCGAATAACCTTCAAACTCCAGGAGCGTTTCCAGAGATTCCCGGATTGCCATCTCATCATCAATGATGAGGACGGTCCCACCCACAGCTTTCTCAACCGGCGCTCGGCTCAGCACTGCAACTTCAGACATTGACTGCCTTCCTGATCAGCGGAAATTCAAGGTGGAAAGTAGTACCGCGCCCGGGCGCGCTTTCCACTTTGATTTTTCCTGCATGTTCTTGAATGATCCCGTACGTCACGGATAGACCCAGACCGGTCCCGCGCGACTGGCCTTCCCGCGGCGCGGTCTTGGTGGTAAAGAACGGGTCATAAATCTTTTGAATGTTTTCCGGCGCGATTCCCGTTCCTGTGTCGCGAATCCTTACTTCTACGGCATTCCCGTTCGCCGTCTGAATATGAAGCATTCCTCCGTTGCCGGCCATTGCGTCTTTGGCATTGAGGAAAAGGTTCAGAAACACCTGTTGGAGTTTGCCGGGATTGCCATGAATGAGCGGCAGTTGCTCGTAAAAACTGGTTTCCACTCTGATGCGCGATGTCTTGAGCTGGTGCTGCAGCAGGGTGAGAGTTTCTTCAATCACTTTGTTCAGATCCACGTCACTGAATTCGGTGGCGCTGGTTCGCGAGAAGTTGAGCAGGTTGTTGACGATCTCAGAAGCGCGGAAGGTCTGGCGCGTGATCTTGTCCAGCAGCGCGCCGAGTTTGGCATCGCCATTGATCTGCTTGGTGAGCATCTGCGCGTAACTGGAGATGACGGCCAGCGGCGTGTTCACTTCATGGGCGACTCCGGCGGCCAGCAAGCCGATGGAGGAGAGCTTTTCCGCCTGCGAAAGCTGCGACTCGAGTTCCATGCGCTCGGTAATATCGTCCACGATGATCAGTCGCCCGATCACGCTGAACTTTCTGGTCACCAGCGGCGCGATGGCGATATTGGCGATGCGCGTGTCACCCGCGCGCGTAGCCATGCGGAACTTGTAAAGATTGTGAATGCCCGGGTTCTGGCGTACGCGATAAAACTCCTCAATGAAAGATGCGGGTAAAATTTCGCTCAGCTTGTGGCCAAGCACATGTGACCTGGGCATCGCATACATGACTTCCATTTGCGAATTCCAGGATTCAACGCGGTCTTCGAGGTCCACTGCCAACACGCCCACGCTGATGGACTCAACGATGTTCTCGTTAAAGTCCTTCAGCCGTTCGTACTCCACCACTTTTTGCTCCAGTGACGCGTACAGCCGGGCATTCTGGATGGCGATCCCGAGATACCCCGCCAGGGTCTCCAGCAGCTCTACGTCTTCACTGGAGAGAAAATCTCCAGAGAGCGTTTTGCCCAGCCCGAGGACGGCGATGGTGCGGTTTTGCACGGTGCAGGGAATGTAGTAGTTCAGGTCAAGGCGGGCAATGGTGTCACGCGCGGCCGCACTCTCCTGCAGGGCTTTGCGGGTGTTGTCGAAGAACACATGGCCCCAATAATGTTCCGGACGCTCCACTACCAGGAAACTGAGATCCAGCAAGGCGGCAGTATCGTAGGAGATGCCGAACGATTTCACCATCTCGAACGGCTGCTTGTCCTTGCCGGTGGCGAGAAAGATAGCCAGTCGTTCCACGCCGAGCGTTCGGGAGAGGCGGTCAATCACGGAAACCAGCATCGCGCTGAGATCCGTCTCCGAGCTCAGTTCGCGTCCGAACTCGATCAGGGTGCGCCGATAGTCGTAACGGGTGCGGTAGAAAAATTTATCCACGCGCTGCTGAATCCAGTTCTTGAGCGGCTCAAATACCAGCGCGGTAATGACAATGGCGGCAATCAGGCCGGCGGAGCCTGTGCTGGGCAGCTTGTTGCGGACGGCTTCAGCCATGCCGCCGATCACGACGAAGTAGGCGCCCACCAGGGCGGCGGTTGCCAGCGTGTATGCGACGCCTCGCTTGAAAATCAGGTCAACATCCATCAGGCGGTAGCGCACAATGGCGTAACCGAATGTCAGCGGCAGGAAGACCAGGGAAAGCACCGAGGCTTTCATCCATGGCGTCGCAAGGAACCCAAGCAGGTACGGGATTACGTACAACACAGTAAACGGCGCAATCGCGAGCACGGTGCCACGCGAAATCCATTTCATCTGCTCACGCTGCAAGGGAGTGTTGGAGCGGCGGTAGCTGTTCCAGAGCACTATGGCAGCGATTGCAAAATAGAGAGTGAGATAGGACCAGTGCAGCCGGTCGAGATCAAAGCGGAATCTTTCCGTCGCCTCAAATTCAAGCAGAGCGAGAACTTGTATTCCCAGCAACACCGCGCCAGGCAGATAAACCAGCCACACCGACCAGGGGTGTTTGGCCACAAGATGGCGTTTTTCCGGGAAGGTCAGTGAGAAATGGAGAAATAGCGCCGGTTGCAACATCCAGGCCGTAACGTTCGACCAGTAGATCATCCAGTCAAACGTGTTCAGCTTTCCTGTGTAGTGGAATGAATACAGGACGAACGAAACCAGGCAGAAGATATAAAAATGCGTAGACTTGGGCGCCGTCCAGCGGCGGAAAAGAACGTAAATGCCGATCCCAAGATAAATCAGTGCAATCAGCCGCAATCCGGCGTAGAGAGACCGATCAGTGGGCGCCAGAATGACCGAAGTGTCAATGCGGACGCCGTCGCGCACGATGCCATAGACTGCCTTCTGCCACACGCCTACGCGGTAGAGTTGCTTCTGCAGTGATGCAACATTCTTGACTGGATGGTCCTGCAGAGATGTAGATGCGCGAACGCTAAGGAGCTGGTCGCCGGGTTTGATACCGGCCTTTTCCGCAGGGCCGTCATGGGCCAGACGCCGGGCCACAAGCCCGCCATCTTGTTCCAGCCACCATGCGCCGTCATCCGGGGTGAGGTATTGGTTTTCTTTTTGGAAGTTGATGATCGCAAAGACGATGCTGGCCGTCGTGAGAAGGGCCAGAACTATCGCCGAAACCCGAATTAAGGAGTCCTTTCGCATCCGCTGGCTCGCAGCCTCAGAAGCCCCTTGCCCACTCTTCCGGACAGACCTTCGCAGCATTGGTTGGAGCAAATCGGATGCCATCAGCTACAATCTCGATAGAGTACTAAATTCAATATTTACAGCAGGTTAGAAGATTATAGCCGGAGAGTTCAGCAAAAGCTACAATAAATGGGATGGTTCTCTGGTTTTTTGTATTCGTGGCTATGCGAGGCACTGAAAATAGTGCAAAAAAAGCGGAACGCCAATTACGAACGTCCCGCTTACAGAAGCGACAGAGGCGATATCAGTAATCTTGGAACGCCGGAGGGAACAGATGGTTGCCAATCCCGGCCCGGAAAGTGGCGCCTTCTGGGCTGAAATTGACGGCCAGCGAATGCATTACCAGCGGGCAGGCTCGGGGCCGCCGCTTCTGCTGATTCATGGTTTGCTGGGCGGCTCGTTCTGCTGGCGGTTCAACATCAATAAGCTGGCGGCAAAACGAACCGTGTTTGCGCCGGATTTGCCCGGGATGGGGCTTTCCGATGCTTCAGGCTCGACCGACTGCAGCATGCGACGTCAAGCCGATCGCCTCGCCAATTTCATTGCGCGGAACGATCTGCGCGACCTGGACATAGTCGCGTCATCATGGGGTGGTGCGGTTGCACTGTTGTTGGCAGCGCGTCTGCGGCAGATACGGTCACTTGTGCTCGCAGCGCCGGTGAACCCGTGGTCCGAGTATGGCCGAGGCCGCATACGGTTTTTTAGCGGCGTCATCGGCGCTCTTGTAGTTCGTTGCGGGCTCCCATTTTCCCGCAGGGTTCATTCGCTGGGAGTGCAACGAATGTATGGAGACCCGGTGCGCATGAGTCCTGGCACGCTGGAAGGCTATTCAAACCTGTTATTCCGCCCTGGACGGGCCGGCAACCTCATTAACATCATGCGGAACTGGGAAGCGGACCTGGAATTTCTGCGCGAAGCGATTCCGCGCGTGAACGCACCCACTCTGTTGGTTTGGGGCTCACTCGACGGCGCCGTCGATCCGGGTTCCGCGCAGATCCTGGGCAGGTCGCTCGCGAGTTGCCGGGTAGAAGTTCTTCCGGGCGTTGGACACCTGCCGTTTGAAGAGTCCCCGGAAGTGTTCAACCGTTTGGTGCTGGATTTTATTGAGCATCCAGAAACAACCTGTGACAAACTGAGTCCATAAGTACTGCATGCGGACCATCCTGAAATCATTCTGGGCGAACCTGGACGGAGAAGCATGGCTTCGTTTCTTTCTGGCGATTGCCGGACTGATCCTGGCCTTTGCGGCCGCGGTGTTTTCTTCCGCCGCGCGCGAATCGGGAGACGTGCTGGCCACCGCCATCTTCGCGTCGTCGGCGCTGTTTCTTGCCGCCGTGGTCGGCGTGGCCACGGTGCCTTACCTTGCGCGTCGAGTGGCAGCCTCAAGGGTTCGTGAAGCCCTGCATTACGAGTTGACCCGCGAAGGCATAGCCTACCTCGGAATCGCGCTGGTGATCGGCATTGCGGCTTTGAATACCGCCAACAACCTCCTGTTCATTGTGCTGGCGGCAATGCTCGCGGCCATCATCGTTTCCGGGCTGGCGTCGGCCGCGACGCTGCGCCGGCTGGACCTGGACCTGGCCATGCCGCAGAATGCGTTCGCGACCAAGCCCGTTGCCGTGCGCGTGCGGCTGACGAACCCACGGCAGTGGATGCCCGCGTTTTCAGTGAAAGTATTCACCCCCGGCGAGAAGAAGAGAAAAGCTCGCCAATGGGAATGGCAGAAGAGCGAGTTTGTCTTTCCGCGGAAAAGGCAATTGCTGCGCCTGCCGGATTACATCTTGCGGCGCAAGCAACCCGCGCCCCGCCCAACGGAGGTTTTGAGCCGGCCCGTTTATTTCACATACCTTGGGCCCCGCGACACGGCTGAGGCCCAGGTGGAACTGATTTTTCCTCACCGGGGTTTGTACAGCCAGGACTCTTTCAGTGTGGCCACCCGTTTTCCGTTTTCCTTCCTGGTGAAGAGCCGCAAAATCGATCTGCAGCGCGATATGCTCGTCTATCCCGCCTTGCTGCAATCGGATGATGTGCTGGATCTTTTGCCCATGATCACGGGCGAATTTGTCTCCTGTGCGCGCGGCCGGGGCAGCGAACTCTACCTGATCCGCGACTACACGCCCCACGACCCGGCGCGCTATCTTGACTGGAAGGCGACGGCCAAAACGGGCAGCCTGAAAGTTCGCGAATACAGCCGCGAAGACGAGCGCCGCCTGCGGGTGGTATTTGACAATCCCGAACCCGGCCGGGTCACATCGGCCGCTTACGAACGCGCGGTCTCGCTGGCCGCAACGCTGGCATGCCATTTCAACACTGAGAATGTGGAGTTGTCCTTTGCCGGCTCAGAGTACGGCGGAGGCATGCACCTGGAGGATTTTCTCCGCTATCTGGCGGTGGTCCAGCCCGCGAAGAGTGCGGAATCAGTTCTGGATACGCTGCCGGTATCCTCTGACTTCAACGTAATTATCACTGCCCTCCCGCCCGGCACATTGCCCAGCTCATTGTGGTTCACGTCGTACGTTATCTACATGTGAGCCTGGAAGATTTCAAATTTAAAATTCAAAGTTAATACGCGTGCAGCTTTCTTGCTTCGCGCACCACGTCTTCCACCTTCGGCAGGAAATAGTGCTCGAGCGGCGGCGAGAAGGGAACCGGTGTATCAAGCGAGGTAATGCGCACGATGGGGCCATCAAGATCATCGAATGCCTCTTCATTGATGATGGCGGCAATCTCGCCCGCCAGCCCGCCGGTGCGCGTGTCTTCGTGCAAAAGGATGACTTTGTTGGTCTTCTTCACCGTATGCGCGATGGCTTCGCGGTCCAGCGGGAAGAGCGTGCGCAAATCAAGGATCTCAACTTCAATCCCCTCTTTGGCAAGGATCTCAGCAGCTTCCTGCGCCGTGTGCACCATGGCGGCATACGTGATGATGCTCAGATCGCGCCCTTCACGATGCAGGCGCGCCTTGCCGATGGGCACGGTGATGTCGCCATCCGGAACCTCGTCCTTGATGCGGCGGTAGAGAAATTTGTGTTCGAGGAACAGGACAGGATTATTGTCGCGAACGGCGGATTTAATGAGGCCCTTCGCGTCGGCCGGAGTGGCGGGCGCGACAACTTTCATTCCCGGTGTGTGTACAAAATACATCTCCGGATTCTGCGAGTGAAATGGCCCGCCGTGAACACCGCCGCCCGCAGGTCCGCGGAGCACCAGCGGAGCCGGAGCGCCCCAGCGGTAATGCGACTTGGCTACCATGTTGACGATCTGGTTGAAGGCGCACCCGATGAAGTCCATGAACTGGAATTCGGCCACCGGTCGCATGCCGGTCAGCGCCGCGCCAAAGGCCGCGCCGACGATTGCCGATTCCGCGATGGGAGTATCGATGACGCGCTGCGGGCCAAAGTGATGGACGAAGCCGTCCGTGACTTTAAACGCGCCACCATAGATGCCGATATCTTCGCCGATGCAGAAGACGCTGGGGTCGGACTCCATCTCTTCCCAGAGTCCCTGCCGGATTGCTTCTAAATATGTTGCCTGTGCCATAGCTCGTTTAAGCCGCGAATCAACGCGAAAAGACGCGAATGAATTTTGATCGAATTCGCGCTGATTTGCGTTTATTCGCGGCTACCTGAAATGTAT
The DNA here is from genome assembly GCA_035712465.1 of Candidatus Angelobacter sp. Classification (GTDB taxonomy): domain Bacteria; phylum Acidobacteriota; class Terriglobia; order Terriglobales; family Acidobacteriaceae; genus Angelobacter. The sequence goes on along the minus strand of DASTAS010000030.1, from coordinate 17,611 downwards.
CGCCGCCTCTGTCTCCTTCAGCTTGCCCCCGCTCCGCCTTGACTGCTTCGGCGGGCCGTATTTCGGCTTGACCGTGTGGCAGCCGTCGCAGTAAACGCCTTCGGCGGCGGTATGCGGGTCGGGCATGGGGGAGCTTTCGGCAAATTCGCGGTCGGCGTCGATTTCTTTTTCCACTCCCGCGATCAGCTCGGCATCCTGCGCCGGCGTGAGCCACTTCTTTTCAAAAAGATATTTCTGGAAGCGGTCAATGCAGTCACGCCTGCGCCAGAATTCGTGCATCTCTTTGGGGACGTAAGCGGCAGCATCGTGGATTGCATGGCCTTTCATGCGCATCAGCTTGGCCTCAATGAGCGTGGGGCCTTCGCCACGATGGGCGCGCCGTACGGCCTCATAGGTTGCGTCGTAAACCTGGCAGGCATCCGTGCCGTCAATAATGACGCCAGGGATGCCATAGCCAATGGCGCGATTGGCCAGATCTTTTACTGCCACCTGATACTCGGTCGGAGTGGAGTATGCCCAGAGATTGCTTTCAATAATCAGCACCAGTCCCAGCTTGCGCACGGCGGCAAAGTTGATGCCTTCATAGCTCACGCCGGTGGATTGGCCGCCGTCGCCAATCCACGTCAGGCAGGCCAATTCTTTGCCCTGCAGTCGCGCGCCCAGAGAGACGCCCGCCATCACGGGAAGGAGATCGCCCAGCATGGAGATGGGCGAGACCATCTGTCGCTTTTCAATGTCGCCGTAATGTGACGTTCCGTCCTTGCCGTGTGTCGGCGATCCGGCCTTGGCCATGTATTGCATCATGATGTCGCGGGCATGAAACCCGCGTACAAGCTGGGCGCCCTGATTGCGGATCATGGGCGCAAACCAGTCATCGGGACCGAGCGCGTAAGCCGATGCGCAGGAGCAGGCCTCCTGCCCAAGGCCGAAGTAAACTCCACCGACGACTTTGCTCTGCTTGTAGAGATTTTCCAGCGCTACTTCCATGCGCCGGTTCATCAGCATCCAGCGGTAGAGCTCGATGCACTGTTCCTTGTTGAGGTATTTCGAATCGCGGACCGGCGGAACCGGGGTATCGAGATTGCCTCTGATTTCATAGTGAACTTCCGGCCCGGATGTAACTTTAACGATTTCGAATTCAGGGTGCTCCAGCCGCCAGTCGGGTATGCCGTACTGGTTCACCTGTATAGACAGCGGTTTCGCGGCCGGGTGGCCATTCGAGGATGCGACTGGGTTCTGACTTTTCTTGCGTTGGGGCGTCTTTGCTGCTTTAGATTTTGCGGGCATGGCAACATAACAGTTTATACCGCGCTGCCTTCTTTTTGTGACGGGAGTCCCTTTGATGCCTGGGCAATGGCTGAGCGAATGTTTTCCGGTCCGCACTGATAGCTGAGAGATTTGAGAATGTCACGGAGCCCGCTAGGCGACCGAATTCTTTTCCCTGCCTACCTTTCGCGCCTGCGTTTCCTTGCGGATTTTTTCGTACTGCTTTTCCAGTGCGTCCAGCTCTTCATCGGAGAGTTTTTCCACATCAATCAACTCATCGCTGGCGGGGTGGTGCGAGCGGATGAGTTCATCGAGCTTGAGGTGGATGGCTTTGGCGTCACGGTTCTGCGTGTTCTGGATGAGAAAGACCACCAGGAAGGTAATCACGCTTGTGCCTGTGTTGATGACCAGTTGCCAGGTATCTGAGTAGTGAAAATAATGGCCGCTTAACCCCCAGAACACCAGGACCGCGACGGCGGTAAAAAACAGGTAGGGATGCCCGACCACCTGAGCGGCACGGGTTGCAAACCTGCTGAACCAGAATCGGACACTGCTGCTGCGAGTGATCTCTTCACGGGCTTCCAGGTAGGGTTTTTGCGTCATAGTCAATAAGCCGCCGGGCGTCGTTCAGCCAGGGGACGGGCTGTTCTTACGCCTTTAGATGTAAGGTGGCGGTGAAGGGTTTGTGATGCTGCTCAATCGAGAATTCCGGAGACGAGACTTAGCTGCAGAATAGCAATTCTGCCATCCTGCATTGTCATCCGGATCAGCGTGGCCATCGGCAACCAAGGGGAGCAGCCCACGAGCCCGCTCAATTTGACGCGGATCATGCTTCATTGGCAGGCTTGGAAACAGGAACACCAATCAGCAACGGACAGGTTGTCATTATTCGATATTTCCATTATTATAGAAATACAGGAGGAATGTAGATGTCTGCGAAGACAAGCGCTGAGGACGTCGCGCGCTTTGCCGATATGTTTGCCGCCCTGGGCGCCGAACCGAGGTTGCGCATCATGCGCCTTCTTCTCTGCTCCCATCCTGACGGTATGGTGGCAGGCGAGATTGGCGACGAACTTGGAGTCGCCGGGTCTACTTTGTCTCATCATCTCGACAAGCTGAAAAACGAGGAGCTGGTGCGGGTGCAGCGCGAAGGCACTTTTCTGCGCTACACGGCGAATTGTCCGGCGATCCAGGAATTGCTCGGATTCTTGTTCGCCGAATGCTGTACACGCAACAAGGCCATTGAACCGCAGCAGATCCTTTGCTGCAAATAGCATAAGGAGGCAGTCATAGCGGAAAGCAAAATCAGGGAAATCGTTCAGGAGAAATACGGTGAGGCTGCGCGTCGCGTCGCTTCCGGGAATAGCACGGGATATTGCGGACCATCCAGTTGCTGTGGCGGCAGCGCCCATCCCATCACGCAGAACCTCTACGATGCTGCGCAGGCCGGGCTGGTGCCTGAAGCCGCGCTTGCGGCCTCTCTTGGATGCGGCAATCCCACCGCGCTCGCCGAACTCCGCCCCGGCGAAGTCGTGCTTGATCTCGGCTCCGGCGGCGGCATTGAAGTGCTGCTCTCGGGCCGCCGCGTTGGCCCCACCGGCAAAGCGTACGGGCTCGATATGACCGACGATATGCTGGCTCTGGCGCGTGAGAACCAGAAAAATGCCGGCGCCACAAACGTGGAATTCCTCAAGGGCGAAATCGAACATATCCCGCTGCCCGACAATTCTGTGGACGTCATCATCTCCAACTGTGTAATCAATCTCTCCGCCGACAAGGACCAGGTGCTGCGCGAGGCGTTTCGCGTCCTCAAGCCGGGTGGAAGGTTCGCTGTTTCTGATGTTGTGGTTCGCGGCGAAGTGCCGGAATGGATCCGCAAGAGCCTGCTGCTGTGGGCCGGATGCGTCGCAGGCGCTCTCTCTGACAGCGATTACACCGCCAAACTGACCGCCGCGGGTTTCACCGGCATTGAAATCGAGCCCACGCGCGTTTACAGCCTCGACGACGCTCGCGCTTTTCTGAGTGCTGAAGGCATTGACGCCGCAGCCATTGCGCAGCAGGTGGAAGGCAAGTTTGTAAGCGCCTTTGTGCGTGCGCAGAAGCCGAGCGCAGCCGCGGCCCAGGGGTAACCAATTCCGCAGAGACGGCCAGTTTCTCAGCAGGTCACCGCTTCAGGAAAGCTACTAAGCACCCCGGTAGTCCATTGCAACACCTCCATCGGGCGCAAGCTTCGCTCAAACGAGCGTTCTTTACAGCGGGCATTGAGGCCGGTATCACCAATACGGCGGTTTCATGTATTCTGTCCACAATCTTTTTTATGCGCGGAAAGGCGAGGAGAACTGAATGAAGGCAAGGATTTTTGCGGCCTTGTGTGTGGCTTTGATCGGACTGACCGGCTGCATTAAAGGCTCGAAAGATTTCATTTATGCCACGGGCCAGGGAACGAATGAAGTGTTTGGATTCCGCATCCACAGTGACGGTTCCCTTACCGCGCTTGGCACCCCGAATTTCACCGTCGGGTCCCGTCCCGCCGCGCTTGCCGTTCACCTACCGGGAGATTTTTTCTATATCGCCAACTCTGCCGGCAACGATGTCACGCTGCTCGATATCAACAGCGGCAATGGCGACCTTACGGTTCCGCCTACCAACAGTGCGCTGCCGCCGCTGACCCCGCCCAACATATTCAATACGGGGACAACACCCATTGCGATGACGGTGGCGCCGAATGCGCCGCGTTTGTACGTGGCCAACCGCGATTCGGGTAACATCTCGGCATTTCTCATTGACCCGACCAACGGAAACCTTGGGCTGGTTTCAGGATCACCATTTGTCGTGGACCCGACGACCTTAAGCAATCCTCAATCTGTGGCGATTTCGCCTTTGGGCAATTTCCTCTACACAGCTAACCCAACGCAGGGCACGGTGGCGGGATTCGCCATTAAGTCAGACGGCAGCTTGACCCCGGTACCCGGTTCTCCTTTTGCGGTTGGGACTGCCGGTACGAGCCCGACGTTTGTTACCGTGCATTCAAGCGGAAATTTTCTCTACGCAGCCGATCCGGCGCACAACGCAGTGCTGGGATTTTCGATTGGCAGCAATGGCGCCATCAGTCCAATCAGTGGTTCGCCCTTTCCCGCCGGTACCGGTGCAGTGGCTCTCTCCATTGCGCCCCAGGGATCGTTCCTGTACGCTGCCAATCCCGGTAGCAACACGGTTTCGGCATATACCATCAGCAGTTCCGGCGCGCTGAAGCAGGTGAGTGGCTCGCCTTTTGCTACGGGGGGCAACGGACCGGGATTCGTGCTGGCCACCAGCAGCTTTGTTTACGTGGCAGACCAGATCACGAATGATATTGCCGCGTTCGCGATCAGCGACACTGGAACGCTCACCCCGGTGAACGGTTCGCCGTTTGCTGTGCCAGTATCGCCGCAGTGGCTTACAGCGGCGGCTGTGCCGCAGTAACCTGCACCTCAAAAGCAGTATCTTGCGGCGCCTCGGTATCAGAAGCGCTGAACGCAAAGCGCAGGGGAGCAATCTGGCCGGGCTGAGTCTTCAGGTCGAGATATCCCAGCCCCAGTCCGCTGGCGATTGATTCTGCTTCGCGGGACTGGCCGTCCGCGCCCGACCAGCGCAAGCGAAAGCTTCCGGGATGCACCACGCGCAAGGTGAAACCGGTCGTGATGCTGCGTACCTGCCGCGTGATTTTCCAGATTTCCAGGTCGTGGCGTCCACGGCTCTTGAGATAGCGGTCCGCGACTACGGGAATCAGGTCAAAGATACCTCCGTCCCGCAGCGAACGCAGCAGCTTGATGTATTCGGCATGAGCCCACATCAGGGGCATGGCGGACCCGGCGGGCTTGCCCAGATACATGCGTGCTTCCGGCAGATCGGGTTCGTCCCAGACCTGTTCAGGCAGCATGCCGGAACGAGTGGCAAAATTTTCCATGGCTGCGACCAGCGGACGCGCGTCCCGCCCCGCAGCAAGCTCGTAATGGGCGCGCTCGCCGGCCAGCAGCGGCCATGCACGTCCGATGCCCCAGCCCTGGTAGGCCCTGCCGTCGGCATGCGGACCGTAGCCATCATCGTTGTAGCGGCGCCATGCGGGGCCGAAGGGCGTCTCCACCTTGAGCATTGCGTCAATGACGCGCAGCGAATCTTCCATCAGCGCGGAGCCTGCGGCACGGATTCCGTAGCGCACAAGCTCGAGAAAGCCGGCATCCACAATGTCTTTGGCGGCAAACTGATACTGCTCGCCCGGCGGACGATTGGCCAGAATGATGCTGCCGGTATTGGGATCTTCCAGCGGCACGTGGTCGTGTATATCCAGAGGAAGGATGCGAATGTAATGACGTGAAATTCCCGGGACCAGAGTACCCTGCGTGGTGACGGTCCAGCGCTCCACGTGCGATTCCACAAAGTCAGCATGCTCTTCAATGAATGTGGCCAGAGCGGCCTCTCCGCGTGAACGGGCAAAATCAGCGGCGCAGATCAGCGCCGCAATCGAAGCTGCAATGGTTGAAGGGGAATATCCGCTGCACTCTTCCCATCGCTCCTGCTGCGTGATGGGTCCGTGCTCAATCAGGTAGCGCACCGCCTTGCGCACCATGGGATACGGATCAAACAGTTGCAATGCGCCGGCCTTCCACAAACGCCACGCCAGCATGATGGGAAAGGCGACTTCGTCGAGTTGAATGCCTTTCCAATACGGCGTTCCGTCAATCCAGAAATTTTGCGGGAACCCGCCGTCCGCTTGTTGCGAACAGGCAAGGTAAACCAGAGCGCGTAAGGGCGTGACGAGATCTCCGGAAGCGAGCAGCCCAGTGGCAGTGTTAACCATGTCGCGCACCCACACCAGGTGATAGCCGCCAAGGTCGTCATCCCCCATCACGTTGCCCCAGGGGATGGTGGCGGAGGCGATGAATGCGCCAGCGAAGGTCTTGTCCTCGTGCGAGAGCAGGACGATGCGGCTGGTGCGGTAAAGATGGCCGCCATCGCCGCTGGCCGCCGCGAGCTTCTCAAAGCTGTCGCAGGCGCGCTGCCACTGGTCAATGAACTTGGTCTTGTGCTGGGAGAAGGGCACTGCTTGCGATTGCTTGAGCACCGCCGCGGCCGCGTGCAAGCTGTCACCGAACGCAATCGCGACAGTAAATTCATTTCTCTGGGAGACATCAATCTCGCCGATTATGGCCACGTTGCCGTTTTCCGCGCGATCGTATTCCCAATCGAGTTTGTAATTGTCATTCAGGTCCTGCCAGCCGTCGCTGAAGCCGACAAAGCCGCACGAGGACCGCGTGAAACCGCTGCTCGCATCCAGGGCAAGAAAGGTGCTGTTTTTTGACACGACAAGGATGGTCCTGCCGGACAGCTCCATCTTGGTAGCGGAATTGTTCCAGCCGCCGACTTCCAGATGCGGAGCCAGCAAAAAGAAAACGTGCAGTTTTCCTTCCCATCCTTTGGCGGGTAGCAGCCTCGCATGCACCAGTACGCAGGCGGAATGCGGATCAGAGATGATTTCCTTCACCAGCCGGTAGCGGCCTTTGGGATCGTCGCTGATCACGTGGTAGCCAAGCGATTCGGCTTCGATGCGCTCCACCTGGCCGTCCAGGTCGCGCTTTTCTTCGTGGAAGAACGTTGCGCCGTCGGTGATGAGGAACTGTGCGTCGCGTACCTGCGGTCGATCGATGGTTGGGTAGTAGATTTCGGTAACAATGCCCTGCGCCAGCGTGAACCACACGCGGCTGGAAGTGGCATAGGCACAGCCGACCCCATCCTTGGAACTGCTGGACCAGGTTGGAGAGATGCCGGGATGTCCCGGCGCATTGCCTTGGAGAACAGAAGGATCGCTTGCCATGAAAGTCTCAAGATAAAGGTTAGCAGTGGATGAAGCAAATCCCCCGATACATTCCGGGAGCGCGCTGGTCTCATTTTTCCGGCTTACACAACCAGAGATGGCGTACTCGCGCCAGACGTACCTTTATTGCAGGTCCGAAGCTTTGGATGGTAAGGCTGCCCCGGAAGGTGGATGGGTTGATTGTGCCCTCGATTCTCACTCGGTGCTGATCCACTGTTTCTTTCTTGGAGGGGTACTCAATCAGATGCTCTACCCACACTCCTTGCAGGACCAACGTCTTACCGGAAAGCCGGCCGGAAATGCGTATCCCGTCGGTATTCGGCACTCCTTCATAAACGTATAGTAACGCATCAATACTGGAATTCTTGAGCCGCTCAATCGCCAACTCAAATCCGAGCACGTCGCCGGTCTCCTGGGAGAGGAATGCGTTTGAATAGATTTTCGTGTGAGCGGTACGCGTGCACTCGCCCGGCACGGCGTTTACAGCAGGCGCACATGACGTGACGAGCAGGGCCATGAATATGACCTTTGTTAGCCTCCTAATTGCCGAACGGCGACTCCAGGCTGCTCTGGGAGAGACTGTGCAATTGGAACACATAGGGTTACATACGAGAACCTGCAAGAATATAGCCGGTGAGTTGAAGAAGTAAATTTCAACAGTGCGTTGCTCATTTAGGCCAAAAGATCGTATTTGAACTGGGCTAAACTGTGTCTCACAACTCCTAAGCCATTCCAAGGCTAAAGTTTGGAGAGAAGTAAATGGGAAGCATGATTGGGGCCTTGCGCTCCTTTGGGCAGGATTCATCCGTACTCAAGCAGAAAGTGAAACCGGGTACTGCGAAACGTACTCTGTCATTCGCGGCGCCGTACGCCCGGCTTCTCTCGCTCTTTTTGGGAGTGGTCATTGTTGATGCGAGCATCGGCATCGCCAATCCTCTGATTTATCGCGAAATCATCAATAATGGCATTCTCAAGGGCAATTCATACCTCATCATTCAGCTCGCCGTTCTGGTAGGAATTCTGGGGCTTCTGGATGGCGCGCTGGGGTTGGCGCAGACGTATCTGTCCTCAAAAATTGGCGCCGGGATTGTGCTCTCTCTGCGCGCAAGGCTGTTCGAACACATCCAGAAGATGCCCCTGGCATTTTTCACCCGCACCCAGACTGGCGCGCTGGTCAGCAGGCTGAATACCGATGTCGGCGGCGCGCGCACTGCCTTCACTGACATTCTTTCCAACGTGGTGGGCAATGTGATCACAGTAGTGCTGATCCTGGCCGCCATGTTCGCGCTCTCCTGGCGCATTACGCTGGCCGGACTCGTCTTGATTCCGTTGTTCGTCTTTCCGGCGCGGTTCTGGGGACGCAAGCTCCAGACCATTGCGCGCGAGAGCTATGACCTGACCGCGGCCATGAACAACCTGATGGTGGAACGCTTTAACGTTGCCGGCGCGCTTCTGGCCAAACTCTTCGGCCACAGCAGCGACGAGAGCAAGTCATTTCTGAGCAAGGCTGAACGCGTCTCCGACATTGGCGTGAAGCAAGCCATGTATGGCCGTTTGTTCCTGTCGGCGTTGCTTCTGATGGCTTCATTTGCCACCGCGCTCGCCTATGGCTGGGGCGGCGTTCTGGCCGTCCAACACGTTCTGGATGTAGGCACCGTGGTGGCGCTTGTCTCCTATTTGGCCCGGCTCTATGCGCCGCTGCTCGGACTTTCCAACATCCAGGTCAGCGTGATGACCGCGCTGGTTTCGTTTGAGCGCGTATTTGAGGTGCTCGATCTCCCGCCCATGATCCAGGAAAAGCCGGATGCAGCCGCCATTCCGGCTGGCCCAGCGAAGATTTGCTTCAATCAGGTTTCCTTTCGATATCCAGCGGCTGCGGAAGTTTCACTCGCGTCTCTTGAATCAATCGCTATGCCTGACAAACGTCCGCAATCGACGGTGCTGAAGGATGTAACATTCGCCGCAGAACCGGGCCAGTTGGTGGCGTTGGTAGGCCCATCTGGAGCAGGCAAGACCACTATGACTCATCTCATACCGCGTTTGTATGACGTTCAAAGCGGCGCGATTACCATCAACGGCCTCGATGTCCGCGATGCAAAGCTCGATTCCATTCACCAGAGGATCGGCGTGGTCACGCAGGATGCGCACTTGTTTCACGATACGATTCGCGCCAACCTCTTATATGCGAAACCAGACGCAACGGAAGAGCAAATCAGGCTGGCCCTGCGTGACGCGCAGATACTCAGCCTGGTGGAATCATTGCCGGACGGCCTGGATACGCTGGTCGGTGAGCGGGGATATCGCTTCTCGGGCGGAGAGAAGCAGCGTCTGGCCATCGCACGACTTCTGCTGAAAGCGCCGGACATCGTTATTCTTGACGAGGCCACGGCACATCTTGATTCGGAATCGGAAGCCGCCATTCAGGAGGCCTTGGAGGGCGCTCTGGCCGGTCGAACATCGATTGTCATCGCGCACCGCCTTTCGACGATTCTGCGGGCTGACCAGATTCTGGTTGTGCAGAATGGGACCATTGTGCAGCGTGGCACCCACACTGAACTCCTGGCCCAGCCAGGGGTCTACGCGGAACTCTACCACCGCCAGCTTTCAGCGCCTGCAGGCGCCCCGGCATGACACTGGGCAGGGCGCTGTTCGGCGCGACCCAGGGAGGACCCGCCTCGTCATTTGCGGGAGCGCATCCGGCCCCGTGAGTCCAATTCACGGCATGCACCTATGGTGTTTGGCCCTGCTTCAGGAGCGTGTTAAAAACTGCTGTCATGCTGGAAGAGGTGTACCAGGAAGATAGCCTCATAGCGGAGCCGCAGGAGCTGTCGCCGGCAGATCAACTGCGGCTGCAGTGGACGAACCAGCCCGGCCTGGCTCTGATCAGGCAGAAGAATGTCATTGAGCGCTGTCCTGAACTCCTCTCGCATGTAAGCATGGCGTCGCTCAAAGGCTGGAAGTGGCCGTACTCGTTCGCGTTCCAGGGATTGGTAATCGCTGCCGTCGCGATATCGCTGCTCAACTGGTATGCCACCCACGATAACGGCCGGCTGCATCAGGACATTGCGCGGCTGCAGGCTTCCACCCAGGCGGAGAGCCAGCGCCAGCAAGGCGTTACCGATGCCACGAATGCTGAGATCCTTCGCATCACGCATTCGCGCAGCCAGGTATTCAAGCTGCAGATGTCACAAGGGCTGCTTACGCGCGAACAGGCGCTGGCCGAGCTGAATGCATCGCTCGCGGAATCGCAAAGCTCGCTCGAACAGTTCAAACAGCGCATGGCGCAGCAGGAACGGGAGCTTCGCGCCAAGGAGAATGCGCTGGCCATCGCGCGCTCAGGCGTGCCTCTGCTGTTTTCTTTGGCGCTTCTCCTCTGCGCCGGAGGCGTTCGCAAATCCATCCAGGGTGACAATTCACGCAGCCGGATGGCCCGCAGTTCAGGAGATTATTTTCTCTACTTCGCCACGACAGAAGGATTGTTGCTTAACATTCCGGTGCTGATACTGGTTCATCTGATGTTGAGCGGAGGCAGCTATGGATTGAGCGGCTTTTTTGAATCCGTGGGGCCATTGTTCGAGGTGATCTTCTGGATCGGTCTTTATGCGCTGATGCTGCGCTACTTCGTGGGCATCACGCGCGGCATGCACAAGGCGCTGCAGTTGCGTCCGCCGGCGAATGAGTGGAGCCCGGAAAACCGCATCCTGCTGCATATCCATAACAACTTTTTCGCCGTTCTTGCCGTGCTGGAAGGCAGCTTCCTGGCTGCCTGCTATATTCTCTACCATATCGACAAGCGCTTTTTCTGATCCAGCAACTTTCTATGCTATGCTTCGCCATTCCAACGGTAGTTTTTGCTGGAGGCAAGAATGGCGGTAAGAAGCGCGTCGATTCCAGGGCTTATCTTAATCCTTGTGTTGAGTGTGGCTGCCGGCATGGCAGCCCAGGAGCCCCCGAACAATCAGGCCCAGTCGCAAGCAGCACAGGCAGCGACATCTCCGGTCTTGAGTGTTGATTCCGTCATTGTTCGCGTCAAAGAGAATGGAACGAGCGAATACAAACCCAGCGCCAGCAGCGAGGCTACGCTGGGCCAGCATCTCAGGCTCAAAGTCGCCAATCTTGCGGCCTGGATCAAGGCGGGGAATTCTCCCTGGAACCTGATTCTTTTTTTAAATGAAAGACCCATGAAGGGCCTGCAGCCCATTGCAGTGGACCCGGAAAACGGGTACCTGGATTTTCATCTCGAAAGGCGCGGAGACAACATTCCCACATGGAATGCACTCATGTCGAGAGAGAAGAACTGGAAGGAAGGCAAGGTATCACGAGTGTTGCGCGCCAGCATAGGCACAGACGGAGGCGTCGCAGTTAAAAGCAATGCGCGCTTTGAAATGGTCTTTCTTCCGCGCTTGTGGCTGTTTGTAATTGTACTTGTCAGCGCGAGCGCTTTTTGCGCGCTGGTAGTCCTGGGCCGCAAGACCGCTCTGCTGAGGGATACACCTGATGGCCCCTACAGCCTGGCGCGGACGCAAATGGCGGTATGGGCATGGCTGACGTTGAACGCATATGCGTATCTGTACCTTCTCACCCTCGACCCGGGAGTTGAGATTCCCACGTCGATTCTTGGCGTGATGGGAATCAGCGCAACCACTTACCTTGCAGCGGCAATGGTCGACCGTACCTCATCCGACGGAACGCCGGAACAAAGTCACGGCTTTATCCGCGATCTCACCGGCGGGGCCGCAGTTTCACTGCACCGCGTGCAGATGATGGGATGGACACTCGTTCTCGCGCTAATATTCATTGCGCAGGTGCTGAACACGCTCTCCATCCCTGATTTCAATCCAACGTTGCTGGGGCTTATGGGCCTGAGCGCAGGAACCTACGTTGGATTCAAGTTTCCGGAAAACCAGGCGGCACAGTCGAACCAGGGAGGAACAGCAAGAGCTGCTGCAGCCGGGAGCGAATCGAAGTAACAATCGTCGCTTAAGATTCCCGGAACACCGCCATTGCGTATTACGCCGCCGAATGCGGCTGTTTGTACTTGACTCCTCACCAGAGATGAAGGTAGTTTTGGGGCAATGTCTCCTCGCCTGCGCCTGATTGCGGCCCTGCTTTTGGTTGTTGCAGTCGTGGCGTTCTGTGTCTCCTGCCACCAGCACAACACGCTGATTACCACGTTTCGCGCTGAGCAGGCAGCCGTCGCCCTGGGAGTGATGCTGGCGATGGCAGCTACGGCATTAAGCGAGCTCTTGCCGTGGCCGGCGTGGACATTGTTCCGAGGCATGATGTTGCCTGCAGTCTCCCTGCCTGCCGGGAAGCACATTACGGTTCTGCTCTGCTGAGTTGCTGATACCACGCTGAACAAAGAAGACGCCATGCGGGATGGCGCGTCACTGTCTTTGGTTTTTCCCAACCAATTTTGAGGAGTTTGAAGTGCGAGGTTCACAATTAAAAGTGGTTCTGGCCGCAGTTGCGGTCGCAATGCTGGTTGGCGGCGCCTATTATGCCAGAGTGGTTTCGGCGAAGCGGGTGGCGATAAAAGCAGAGGCAGCGCCAACGCCTGCTCCCGCTCCCAAGGACCAGGTCACGCGCCTGGAGATTGTTCGCGGTGTGACATTCAGTGAACTGCTGCAGCACGCCGGATTGGATGCGTCTGTTGCCGGTCAACTGATCGAGCCCATGCAGCGGCTGATCCAGCTCCGCCGGATCCGTCCGGGGCAGGATGTGTTTCTGGTGAAGTCGCAGCAGGGCGAGGTGGAGTCACTCCGCTATCGTCTGGACCCAGCGGACGAGATTGTTGTTACCCGGCATGGGAAAGAGTTTGAAGCGCAGAAAGAAAAAATCCCAAGCACCACGCAGACCGTAACGGTGGCAGGGAAGGTGGATGGGTCACTTTTTGACGCCGTGATTGCAGCCGGCGAACATCCAGCTTTGGCGGTGCGGCTGGCACAAATTTTTGCCTGGGACCTCGATTTCTATACCGATCCCCGGCCGGGCGATACGTTTCGTCTTGTGGTGGAGAAGAGCCAGTACCAGGGCGCGAGCACAGTGGATTACGGCAGGATCTTTGCCGCTGAGTATGACAACGCGGGGAGCAAGCATACGGCAGTGCTTTTTCACGACCGCGCCGGCCGTCCTGCCTATTATTCAGCCGACGGCAAATCACTGCAGAAGGAGTTCCTCCGCTCCCCCCTGCGGTTTGAAGCGCGAATCACTTCTCACTACAACCCACATCGATTCCATCCGATATTGAAGCGCTATCTGCCCCATCTCGGTACGGATTACGGAGCCCCCATCGGATCGCCCGTGCAGGCGGTCGCCCGCGGAGAAGTTGAGTTTGCGGGCCGCCGCGGCGGCGATGGAAACATGGTGCTCCTGCGGCACGCGAACGGTTATGAGACTTACTACCTTCACCTTTCGCGAATTCTGGTGCATCGGGGACAAGCTGTGCAGCAGGGGCAGTTGGTGGGTCTGGTGGGACAAACCGGCCTTGCGACTGGGCCGCACCTGGATTTTCGCGTCCGTCGCGCGGGTAAATTCATTAATTTCGAGAGAATGAATCTGCCGCCAACCCGTCCGGTGCTGCGTGCCGATCTCCCGGCCTTTGAAGCCATGCGCGACAAATGGTTCGGCCAAATGGAGAACACAGCAGTCACTTCGGCCAAGGCAGTAGCGCCATCACCGGCCCAGCAGGCTGCACAATAAACTCCACGCGGCCCGCGCTTAATGCGCGCTGGTTACCAGGGCTGTCTGGCTGATCGCGGGCCCGATCCCCTTCTCCAAAGATACTGACTTCGTGTTGTCGGCCGGCACGCGGTCAATCAACAATGAAAAGGGATCGATTCCGGCTTTCTCGGGCAGCGAATCCGTGACAAATGTGAAGGTCGCGTCCTTCTGCGTCAGGTGGATGCGCTGGCGATAGAGAGTGTCTCCGTATTTCCTCCCTTTGGCCGGTTTAGCAAAAGCGCCAATATCTATATAGTCATTGACGGGCACTTCCGTTTCGTTTCCTTGCGAATCTGCTTTGTACTTGTGGGCTTCCACCTTGATCGTAACGTCGTACTTGCCATCGGCCCGCTTCTGCGCGGTAGCGTCGAGCGTCCGATTGGAAAACAAGGTGATGTCTTCAAACAGATCCTTGATCAGGTACTGGAGGTTGGGCGGCGTCTCCTCTTTGAGCGCGTCGACCAGAGCGTACGAAGTGGGATACGGTGGCGTGGCGTAAGCATATTCATGGATGACCTTGCGCAGCGCGCGATTGACGGCATCCTCGCCAATCATCTCTTTCAGGTAGTAGAGCACGACGCTCGCCTTGCGATAATGGATGTAGCCCTGATTGGCTTCCACGTTCAGCAGAGGTCGCTCTTTCAGACGCTCCGCACCGCGGGAGCGCAGATAGTTATCCATTTCGTACTTCAGGAACTTCCGCATGGCATCGCGGCCATACTCATGCTCCATAACCATCAGTGCGGAGTATTGGGCCAGGCTCTCAGAAAGCAGAGTAGCTCCTTCCATGTTGGCGCCCACGACCTGGTGCGCCCACCACTGGTGCGCCATTTCGTGCGCCACCACGTAGAAAACCATGTCGATATCATCAGGCTTGTTGATGTTGGCGATAAACCCGATGGATTCCGAGTACGGCATGGTTCCGGGGAAGGACTGGGCAAAGCGGGCCACGCGCGGAAATTCAATGATGCGCGCTTCCTTGTGATAGTACGGGCCAAAGTTTTTTGTGTAATAGTCCAGCGACTTCTTCATCGAGTTCATCATGCGCGGGACATTCCAGGCGTGATCTGGATCGTAATAGACCTCGAGCTTGATGCCGTTCCAATCCTCCCGGGCAACCTTGTAGCGGGCCGACAGGAAGGAATAAAAGTTCAGCGATTGATGATCGAGGTGGTAGTGGAAGTAATGCCGCCCGTTCTCTTCCCATTCTTTTACCAGCGAACCGGGCGCGATGGCGATCTGGTCAGGTGAAGTGCTGACCACGGAGTCCACGTCCACCCAGTCGGAGTGACCGCCCAGGTAGTTCTCGCGGCAATCGTCAGTGCAATCGCGCTCAAGGGGCGGCATCAGGTCCACCTCTTTGAGGCCGAATTTGCGCCGGTCGTTAGGATCGGTAAGCTCGCGCCCATTGTCGTAGCCGATGACGGGACCGACACGGTTATTGAAGAAGGTCCCATTCTGAACGAGCTGCACCGTACTCAGCGAATTCTCAAAGCCCCGATTTTTGCTTTTTACGGTGAAGTGCATGGTCCGGGTTTCGTTCGGCTGCATCGGCGGATCGAATTTAAAGATGCGGTAGTAAAGCCTGGCGTCATCCTTGCTGACAGAGGCTCCGGGAATGTCAATATCCGTTGTGTAGTTCGGGTTCAGAGTGAAATGGATTTCTTTGAGCGGGAATGAATAAGGATTCTGGATCACTTGCTCGGCGCGCATCACCATGTTGCGCGTTTTGGGATAGATATCAATGGCGTACTTCACGCTGCGCACGCGCGGCTGAGGCATTTTTTCATATTGCTTGTATTGCTTCTCGTACTCGGCCTGGCGTCGTTGCTGAGTCTTGGGACCGATAAGACGGTTGAGGACAGCGGTGTTGTACCAGATCCATGCGCCGGTGGAAGACAAGGCCAATAAGCCAAGCGCGGCCGCCGTAATCCAGCCGCCACTGAAGCGCAGGCGAGCGTTGCGGCGCTTTCCCGCCCAGCGGTCCTGCCTGCCGCGCGGCCAGAACATGACGGTAGCAATCGCCAGCAGAGCACTGAAGATGAGCCAGTAAAGCGTGAACCAGTCCCAGGCGGCGCGGTAAGGAGCATCACCAAAGAAATCCGAGTGGACCACATTGGGCGTCCCGGCGAACTGGACAAGGTTGGTGGCCACGTTCAGCGGACGCCAGATAAAAGCATTTACAGCAATAAATGCGATATAGCCGGCGTAACCCACATACTTGTTGGGCGACAGCACGTGGATAAAGAACGCAAGGACTGCCAGAAGCAAAAAGCCTGACAAGTCACGCACCAGAAGTTCGTGCCCATATAAGCCAAGCTGGAAGCGATGATACCCGTGCCATGCCTGAACGCCGATCCCAGCCAGCAGCGCGCCGACCTGGATCAGCATGACCATGACGATGAGAGATATAAGCCGGGAGGCATAAGAGACCCATTCGGGAACGGGCGTAGCATCCACAATCTCATCCATGCGTTCATCTTTGTCTTTCCAGACCAGGACGCCGGCATAGAAGGTGATTACGACAACAATGAACAGGTAGAGCGTGGCGCGAATCAGGTCAATCACCCAGTACGTCACCGGCAGGGTGGAGTTGCCATAGCCCTCAGTGGCGTTGAACATCAGCGCCAGCAGGCAATTGATCCCGCCTGCAAGCATCACGATGATGAACGGCACGCTGACCAGCATGCCGCGAATATGGATTTTCAGCGACTGCACCAGTTGCGCCCAGGCGGCGGAGCGAAGATTCGGGTTGGGTACGGGCCGTCCGACCGCGATGGGTTGAGCCTGAGATTCCGGTTCCGCCGGCTTGGCTTTGCTTGCCTTCTCCGAGAAGCTGAAACGGAAATAGGCAAAAACGAATACCAGAATTGCGATTCCGCCCCAGAGCAGGCGGTTCAAAAGCATCAAGCCGCTGAATGGGACACTCAGCGTGTTCTTGTCGGCGACGGTCCAGTATTTGGCCGTGAGGGCAAAGGTGCGGATGCCGAACGGGTCGGCAAAGATCACGTATTGTTCGTGGCGCAAATCCTGCAGCAGGACTCCGGCAACGATGTATCCGATCAGCAGCACCAGCGCGCCAATGAACGGCACGACCTCATTGCGGGACAGCACGGCAATGGCATAAAGGATCGCGGCGATGATCAGCGCATTGGGCAGAGCGAAAACAAGAATGGCGTGCAGATGCGCCGTCCACATCACCTGTCCCCACTGGACCGAGTCTGCCCACGGCATGTATTTCGCCGCCAGGATACCTACGGAGACTCCGAGCATGGGGATGGTGGAGACCACACTCGCGCCGATGAACCGCCCCAGCAGATAGTCGCGGCGGCGCATTGGGGTGGAGAAGACGATCTGGTTGGTATTGAAGCGGAAATCGCGCAGCGCCGCCGAGTTCACGAACGCAGCCGCCATCAGCAGCATGATCAGGCTTATGTAGGCATAGTAGGCGCTGATGACAAACGGCGCGTTATGGTGCGTGTTGGTCAGCACGATAAAGAAGGTGATGTCAGACGTGCTGACCGCGCCGAAGATAGACAGCGCGATTACGCCGGAGAACACCCACAGCATCTTCGACCGCAGCCAATACGCAATCTCAAACCATGTGATTCGCCAGAACATTTGCCTCTCCTCTAGCAGGCTGCTGAAAAACAGCTACTTTCGTTGATTTCCCTCCCACATGTATCAAATAATCGGGAAGAGAGGTCTGTTGGTTCTGAGTTTCCGCCATTCTTTTGCGCCCAGCAGGCACACTACTCCCTCAGCTTATGC
>DASTAS010000029.1:0-16834 GCA_035712465.1 Candidatus Angelobacter sp. | reverse complement strand
AGCGGATGATCCTTCCGCACTCGGCTCTCGGGTGACAAATAACTGAATACTTCGCCCTGCTGCTGATCGCTTCCTCGCATGCTTTCTGTTACCACATCTCAGCTCTGCTTTGGGAGTACTTTTTCAGCACCCTGCTAGTGTGCCTGGGGCGTACACCAGCATGCCGTTGGAAGAAAACGTGAACGGGCCGGCAGCGAGGCCTGTTTCTGAGGTGAGATGCTCCACCACGGGCGCCGCATCGCTGCCAAGCTGCAAAGAGGCGGGATCAAAGTGCTCAGCCATCAGCGTACCGTCGCGAACGAAGAGCAGGTAGTCGGGAGCCACGAAAACAGCATCGGAAGGGCTGCGCAGAAGGAGCTTCTCTTCCCCGCGGCGTTCGGCGTTCAGCGAGCCCACGTAAACGCCGGTGGTGGACAAATCCGCCGACCACACGAAAAAAAGGAAGTGCTTTCCATCAGGAAGGAACTGCGGCCAGCGGTGAGCGAAGTCTGCTCTTTGAGCTGAAAGCTGAGTCACCGGTTGGGAAGCACTGCCCGAAGCCGATACGCGGAAGAGTGTGCCGGCAAGCGTGGGAGCGAAAAGCATGGTTCCGTCCGGCCCCCAGGATGCGCCGTCTCCGCGCGGGGCGTCCGCCAGCGCGAACAAAGAACCACCGGACGCGTCAATGCGATTCAGCTTTCCTTTGGCAAAAAATCCTATCGAGCGGCTGTCTGGCGACCAGAAAAGATCGCGCGCGCCATCGGTCCCATCCAGAGGCTGGGCTGTGGGCGAATTCAGCGCCCGCACCCAGAGCTGCTCGTGTCCGTCGCGTCCAAGGGCGACAAAGGCCAGACGCTCACCGTCAGGGGAGAGCGCCATGGTGCCTGAACTCCCCAGAGCCTCGGAAAAGTCGGTATTGGGCGGAGGCCCGATTTGAGAAATGATGAGAGGGGCCGGCTGCGGAGCGCGGCGCATGTAGGCAAACGCGATGGCCAAAGCCAGCAGTGTAACCAGCGTGGCTGTTCCCCACGCCAGGCGCTCGCGATTTCTGTGATGCTCCCTGGCTGCGGATTCTGCACCAGTCTGCGAGCCCGGCTCAAGAAGCCACTGCAGTTGCAGCTTCACGTCGTGCACAGACTGGAAGCGCTCATCCGGATCTTTGGCCAGGCACGTTTTCACCGCCCGGTCCAGAGCAGGCGGGGTCATTGGCTGGATGCTGGAAATGGGAGGCGGCTCGCGTTCCAGAATCGCGGCAATCACGCTTGCCGTTGTTTTTCCTTTAAAAGCAGGCTGGCCCGTGGCCATTTCATATAGGACGGCGCCGAGTGCAAAAATATCGCTCCGTGCGTCTGCCGCTCCGCCTTCAATCTGTTCAGGAGCCATGTATTGAATTGTGCCGATGATCGTCCCCTGAGCGGTGATCGGCTGCGGCGGGCGATGCAGTGACCGCGTCAGGTCGGCGTTCGGGCTCTCTGCATCGGTGATTTCCTTCGCCAGTCCAAAGTCCATCAATTTGGCGCCGGCTTTGGTGAGCATGATATTGCCGGGTTTCAAATCCCTGTGCAGGATCCCCCGCTGATGCGCTTTCATGAGGGCATTTGAAATTTCAATGCCGATGCGCAGCGCTTCTGTGGTGGGCAGCGGCCCCCGCTCCAGGCGCCTGGCCAGCGTCTCGCCTTCCAGATACTCCATCACCAGGAAATCCGTGCCGTCCTGATGCCCTATGTCATACAGCGTGCAGATGTGCGGATGCTGCAGGGAAGAAATTGCCCGGGCTTCGCGTTCAAAGCGCTGGCGGGCTTCGGGGTTTTCAGTCAGATGGCGGGGAAGGACCTTGACGGCTACATCGCGGCCCAGCCGGCTGTCGCGCGCGCGATACACCTCTCCCATTCCGCCGGCACCCAGAGGTGACAGGACTTCATACGGTCCCAAGCGCGTACCCGTCGCCAAATTCATCGCGTCTTCCCGAATTCGTGCAAGGGATTATAGCTTGGATACACTGGGAAAAGCGGAATCTACCGCGGATTTGCGCGGATGACCGCGGATGAACCGAATGGTGCGGCAAACCTACCGCGGAGGCGGCGGAGGCAATCGAAGGTCACACGAAAATAGGGCAGGGCTGAACCGCCCAGAGCGCCGTAGACTTTCTCTGCAGCACGGCGCACTTGACTTCCGATATTGTTTTGTCCAATATTCTCCATGGCACAAAAGCGAATACTGGATAGAAGCGGCTTGCTTGCGGCCATCCGGCGGGCGGCGGAAAAGCTGGGAAGGGCGCCCACGTGGAACGAACTGCGCAGGCTTACCGGAGTCCCCGAGTCGCGGGTGCGCGTTTACTTCCGATCCCTGGCCGATGCGGTGCAAGCCGCGGGGCTGGAGCCGGGTCGCACCGGGCTGAAAATCGCCACAGAAGATTTGCTGCAAGATTTTTCCCGCGTGGCGGCCCTGCTGGGCAGGAATCCCAGCCGCAACGAGTATCTCCGCCAGGGCAACTACAGCGCCGGAGCCTTCTATGCGAGGTTTCGCGCGTGGGGGGAAATCAGCAGGGCTGCCATGCAGAATCTTCACCACGAAGGCACGGAGACACGGAGTGAAGAAAGCGGCGCAATCCCGGTTCATCCCGAATCAGCGCCACTGAGCGATTCAGTCGCACAGAACATCGACCAACCCGGAAGTAACATGCCTCCCGAATCGGACAAGGCCATCGCCATGCAGTGGGCGGGAGCCATCACCGCGCTGCCGGCCGAACTCGCGGGCAAGCGCCGCGTAACAGACGCCTTCTGCGCCATGATCGTCGGCACGCTGCTCGGCGCGGACAGCAACTGGCAGGAACAGCTTGAGCGCTATCTGGGGCCCAGCAGAAAAACCTCTACCGCGGATCCACGCGGACTGATGCCGATGCAGTCAGATCGCGCGAACATGAACGGCCATGCGAGCCTTGCTCCTTTGAATGCGAGCGTCTCCAGCGGAGGCCTCCTGGATGGCGAGCGACACGTGATGGGGCCTCCGTTCTTTCCCTGTGCGTTGACCAACGCGCCTATCAACGAGCTGGGCGTGGTGTTTCTCTTCGGCATGCTGGCCGGCGACCTGGGCTTTCAGGTTGAGTCCTTGCGCGGGCAGTATCCTGACTGCCGCGCGCGCCGCCAGATCCAGCCGGGCAAGTGGCAGGACGTGAACGTTGAGCTCGAATATGAGAGCCTGAACTTTGCCCGCCACGGCCATGATCCGTCGCGGTGCGACGTGATTGTCTGCTGGCGGCACAACTGGAAGAACTGCCCGCCGCACATTGAAGTCATCGAACTGAGCCGGCTTTTCGGAATGCACAAACCCGCCCCGGATCCATCACTGTGCCCCACGGCTTCGCCGGGAGAACCAATCCACCACGGAGGCGCGGAGACACGGAGAGAATCAAAATCATCCGGCCACCGATTGACGCAGATGAACGCGGATGGAACATGACTTCAGAACCTTGGCGGGTCCTTCGTGGTCAATTCTTGTGCTTCCTTCGGATCTCTTGAAAATCGGGTCTCTTGAAAATGTAACCGGGAGCCGCCAAGGTCCGTCACACGCGAAAGTGCAGCGCCGTCAGTTTTGCCACAGATGGACGCAGATGAACGCCGAGATAAGACTTCGTTCCTTTGTGCCTCTTTCGAAAATGCAACCGGGAGCCACGAAGGTTGCCCTCCGCAAGAATTCAGCGCCGCTAGGCGCGACTGAAAAATGTTGGTGGTTGAAGACATTCGCGGTCGATGCCGTCTGCGTGGGGGGCAATTAATAGGTATGAGCAAAAGCCAATCTCACCACGGAGGCGACCACCCCACGAAGCCAACACCGGGATTCGCGGGGACCCGGCATGGAGACACGGAGAAGAGCGAAAACCATTTGGCCGCAGATGGGCGCAGATGAATGCTAGATAAGGCCGAAATTTAGCAAGCCCTTGCGTAGATTCAGGGCCAGACACTACCGCTAAATTCTTCAAGAGTGGCATTGGCGCTGCTCGTGAGCGCGAATGCCATCGATCATGAACAAGTTCTAATCTAGTTAAATCTAATAGTCTGAATAGTTTTGCTGCAGAGCCTACTTGAAGGTTACGACGGTACTGTGCCCCTGTTGAAATTCGCAAGCAGGTAGAAAGGCTCATAGGTAGAATCCATCGCGTTGCGAACAAGAGCAACAACCCACATTTATCTGAAAGGACGGGCAGGATCCCTCGCGCAATGACTGCCTGCAAGCGTATTTCAAGGAGCCACATGAAAGCACTGTATGCCTTAGCACTCGCCGTGATGTTAAGTCTGTCCACGAGAGCCTTTAGCCAGAGTTACACCTTCCAGGGAGCACAAAATCTGCAGGTAAACGCAAAAGCAGGTGATATCGTAACGGTCACCGCAGCGATCTCTACAAACGATATCGATGAAGATGGTGAAGGAGAACAGCTGATCATATCTCTTCCCGGAGGAGCCTTTACCGTCAGCAATTACTTCGTAAACCAGACCACGCACTTTGTGGCGACGATCGACAACCCGGTGGTATTTGCCCAAATACCAGGCTCGGACTTTGACGAAACCGCGCGTGTCACATTCAGCGTGCGCAAGATGAGGTTTACCCAGGAGGAAAAAGACCATTTCGCTCGCGTTGCCATCAGCCTGGGAGCGACCAGCCTTGGCCTGACCACCGTGGGAGGAGCCTGCGCACTTGCGCCGGAGCCGCTGATAACCAAGATTTGCGCCATCGGAGGACTGGCGGGAGGCGCGATTACAGGCGGCGCAGGGCTGTACTATCAACTGTTAGCGCTCGATCCGAATGACCCGAATTTCACCGTGATTGTTGTCCCTGTTGTACCGACGCTTCTCACCATTCAGGCACAACCGGGAATCACGCAACAAGAAGCGGACGCATTCAACGCCTGGATTGAGAACTCGGCGCAACAGAGCGCGTATGCCACCGCGATTGTGACCTCCATTAACCGCGCCAACTCGGCCGAGGACGCCGGCGACACTGTTTCCGAGCAAAAGCAACTCAAGGCAGCCGGAGACTTTGCCGCGACCCTGTCCACTCTGCTGGCCGAGGAGCCAGGATTCCGGTCTGCAGCCCAGAGCGCGGTACAGGCATCAGGCTTCACATCATTTCCGTTTAGCGTGAATGATGTTTTAAACACTGAAATCGACATCCTGTTCTTTGGCCTGCCGAGCCCGTTCCCGCAGGTGCTCACGGCCGAAGGCTTCAACCAGGACGACATCAACTTTGTGGCGGGTAGCTTGTTCGTGAAAGACCCGTTTACGATTGCTCCCAACAGCTTTCCTGAGATCCTGACCAACGCGCCCGGACTGAACGATGCAGAAAATACTGTAAGTCAGGACCTGCTGGATTTTGCCATTCGCTCCGGGGCCGGCACGCCGCTTGCACCGGGACAGATGGTGCAGGCACAAGGATTTGTAACGACGACGGACGGTAGCAAAACCACGTTCGCTACGGAAGCCCACGTGGATCAGCAGGGTACGGTTTTGGGACACCTTGAGTTGAACGATCACCTGAGCGGATTCTCGATTCCTGAAGGCCAGGTGACCTCAGCGGTGCTGGTCGGCAATCTTTTCGCTCTGCGCGGGAACTTCGTTGCTGCC
Organism: Candidatus Angelobacter sp.; assembly: GCA_035712465.1. Lineage (GTDB taxonomy): Bacteria > Acidobacteriota > Terriglobia > Terriglobales > Acidobacteriaceae > Angelobacter. Next base: position 11,237 of record DASTAS010000029.1, on the reverse strand, counting down.
GATGGCTCAACGCAATCGTTCCTGGTGATGGGAGATCAAGCCAACCAGACAGTTACAATCAGCACTTCCAACGGCTTCAATGTTTCCGGAGCAGTGACAGGAGGGAACGTTAAGGTCAAAAATTAGTTGCTGCAAATAAGCCATCCGCCGCCATACTGGCGGCGGGTGGCAATACTGGGAGACACAGAATGGAAAATCCCGCGCTTGGCATATGGCTGAAATATTCGGGACTGGCGCTGCCGCTGATTGCACTTGTCGTATGGCTGGCCGGAACGCACCGTCCGATTACCGGCCCGGTCTCTGCGGGCAGTCCGATTATATGGCGACTGATTCTTTTTCACGCGCTGCTGGCGCTTACCGTTTTTCTGCAGGGAGTCCGGTATTTTTATCTTCTGGCCCGAAAGCGTGCCGGCGGGCTGCTGATTGCTGCCGGTAGCGCCTATGCGGCGATGATCGTGGTGTTCGGATTCTCAGCCCTCCTGAAATGACACCCGCCCGCAACTTCGCCACAGATTGACGCAGATGAACGCGGATGGAACATGACTTAAAAACCTTTGTGTTCCTTTGTGTCCTTTGTGGTTAAAACAGAAAGAGGCACGATGCCGTGCCCGCGAGTGAGTTGCGGCGGCTGTGCTCGCCGGACCCCGGAGGCGCGGATCGCAGAAATGCGGAAAGCCGGAATGCCTATTGAGAGCCGGAGCGAGCGCGTCGCCGGCGGATCGACAGCGACGGTCTACACTTTCGGCACACCCGAACTGGTCCGTGCAATGCGGCTGGTCTTCGGCACTCCGGGAAGTTCAAAGCTGGTGATGTAACTCGGAACGTCACGTCAGCAAATGTAGTGGGATTGGGAGCTGTCCCGTGGCAGGATTAAATTCAGCCTTTTTCGGCACGCGCTGCAGGAAACGCGTAGGATGAGTTCAGATCCTTCGGAATAAAGAGCATGGAGTCTGCAATGCCAAAACTCAACGCACGCGAAAACACGCGTAATCGGGCGCAAGCCAAGAAACGCGCGAGAAACCGTCTCCTTCGAGACAAGCTTCTGGGGCCATCTCCGTCCAAGGCCGGAAGCAACGCCGGTAATTCTGCCGCAGTCGCACCGAAAAAATAGCGGGATCGCGCCTGGAAAATGCAACCGGGAGCTACGAGGATCTTTCATCCGCGAGAACCGAGCGCCGCCAGGCCGGGGTCCCCAAGACCGCGCGTAGTTCGCGTCTTGGGGTGGAAGCCGGGGTCCCCAAGACGCGCATTGTTCGCGTCTTCTTGGGGTGGAGGCGCGGCTGAAAATCGCCCGGTACGCGGCACGAGCGGAGCGAAGCGAGTGCAAGTGCCGGGGAAGCTGAAGAAAAGAACCAACACCACGCCGTAGGCCCGGAGCGGAGGCGAAGCCCGGAGCCAAACTCAATGCACGAGGTCAGCTACGCAATGCTCGCCAACGTGCTAAAGTCGTGCCCAGAAAATTATCATTTGGGAGAGTTTTCGGTGTGGACGAAAATAGAAAAGACATAACTGCAGGCTTTCGCTGGGACTACGTAAGGCCCGCGTTTTGGCTCTGCAGTCCGACCATCTTGTGCTTCATCACGTTCTTTTTCGCCTTCCCGCTGTATCGCCCACTCCCCTTTTCGCGCTACACACGGATGGATGCGATGTTCCTCTGGTCTTTTGTTGCACCTCTGTTTACGGTTGCAGCCATTGTGGTACTGGCCAGGAGACCGAATCGACGGGCAGTGTCGCTGGGTCTCAAAATCGCGGCGTGGTCAGGCATTGTGCTTATCATGGTGATCAATTTGTTCCTGGTATTTGGCTTTTGGGCGGCAGCATATGTCTGACGAGGGATGCGATCTTCGCCGAGTCGTGACTAACCTTTTCCGCCTGCGCGCTCCGCGCGAGCCTTCGGCAGAGAGGAACAACATCCTCTTTCTCTCTTCCCGGCATTTAGCGCACGGTCGCGAAGCTCCCTCCGCGACGTACCGGGCTATTATCAGCCGTCCCGCTAAAGCGGGACGGCTGCATCGCTACGTGGATGATCGGCAGTGGCGCGGTACTGTTAGGTTCTCCGCGGCTCCCTTACCGTCCGATGAGAAACGCGCTGGAAAGATGCGACCGGAAACGACGAAGCTGTGTCAGGCACGAGAATGGAGCGCCGTTAGGCCGGGGTCCCCAAGACGCGCGTTGTTCGCGTCTTGGGGTGATCTGGCGCGCTGAGGGATAAGTGCTGGGTAAGCGGAGTATCAGACCAACTCCATACGCCGTAGGCCGGGGCCCCCGGCAAACCCGGGGCTGGTTTGCTGGGAGGGACTTGCGTGCACCGACACTCCTGTGAGCGAGGAAATTCCGGAGAGCGATTAACAAATCAACAAGTGCACGGTCCTCTTTGTCGAGGGAGTATTTGTTGGCAACCGAACTCTTCAGCCGATCATTTGCGACCTTGGCGAGTTGGTCCCGCTATTTCATTGGTGTTCTCTCGCTCGTCGGCGGAACCAGGCCTTTCATGCGAAGATACACCACGATATTTCCATAGTGCTCCCAGGTATGCCAAAGGTTCCAGTTCAGCATCTCAAAGCGTGTCTTATCCACTTTTCCGAAATGGACCACGTGGGTCGCTGAAGCATCCGTCAGCGCATCGTAGGCAGCATCGCAGTAGGCAAATGCCTGCTTAAGAGCGCCGATCAGGTCTGCTTTTTTCGAGAGCGTCTCCTCGATATGCCGGTATGCTTCTTTTCTGACTTCGCCGCGGGCTGGCGCGCATAGATTGTATTGATCATCGGCGACATGTGCGATCTGCTGAGCAAAGCTCCGAACGTCGGGCGAGGGCTTAAACCCGTAGTTTTCTTCCGGCATTTTTTCCGCGGCTCGGACAAAGTAATCCCTGATGCTCCGGTAGTCTTTTTTAACGTCCGAACTGAGGGCATCGCTTTGCGCCCGGAGCGGACCGGTTGCAAGCAATGAGAACAGGAGGGCTGGAAAGAGAATCGGGCGCAGGTGTCGCATAGCCATTTTCTGAAGCTCCCTTTACTGTTTGCAGATATTTCAAAGAACCCAGATCGCATTGATTCTGAATAATAATGACGCAGCCGAGGACGATTTGTCACCGCTGGATGACTCGATTCCAACCTGCTTCGCCGAGCGCTCCTGCTCAACTGGCCTGGGCTCGGTGCCAGTAGCCACTCGCGGCTACAAATTAGATCAAAGAAAGAATCCAAAGCAATTCCCATACATCACTTGCAAAACGGGAAAGTCACAAGCCGGGCAATGAGCGCCTGGGAAAAGAATAGCCGCGAGGAGGTCCGGTCGAATGCAAGAGGCGGTGCAGGAAGTTGTTTTGAAGCGCTTCGAAAAACCCGATGAGCTTCGCATTTTTGAGAAAGGCAAGTTTGAACTGGTACGCATCGGCGGCATGACGATCGGGAGGGCCACTTATGAGCCCGGTTGGCGATGGTCTGAGCACGTGGGGAAAAGCCTGGGTCAGAAAGAATGCATGGTTGAACATGTTGGAATGGTGCTATCCGGTTGCGCCACTGCGGCTATGTCCGATGGAAAGGTCATCGAGCTGCATGCGGGTGAGATGTTCTACATTCCCCCTGGCCACGATTCCTGGGTCGTCGGCAGCCAGCCGTACGTGTCGCTTCACTTTTCCGGTGCAGCTGATTACGCGAAGCATGAGTGAAGCCTTTATTCTTTCTCTCATTTCTGAACGGGGGACAGACTCCGCCAGTCCGGTTGATCCAGTCTGCGCGAAATGCGGCACGATTGGCATAACGCAGATGCGTCCTGAAGCAAGACTTCCCAAATGATCATGAAGATGACCGAACGCCAAAGCGGTTCTTTTTTGTGTCGCTTCGCCTTTCCGCTTCGCTCCGATCTCTACCCCACCGCGCGAAGCGCGCGTTGGGGGCCCCGGGCCTGCGGCAGCGCGGAGTTGGATCTTATCTTGGCCTTACCCGGTACTTGCCCTCGCTCCGCTCGTGCTGCGTACCGGGCTATTCTCGGCCGCGCCTGTCGGCGCTGCTTTTCCGGACGTACGATTCCTGACCTCAACGGGGCCGCCTTGAATAAAGGCGGTTTCTTGACGCAGACGGATCGGTCGTCACCATTCGCAAGGATGAGCGAAGGACTAGAACGAGCTTAACGAACTCCGGTTTCTTTGCTGGTGACGCCAAATTTCTGTAATGTGCTCTTTTGCAGTGTGGCAAAGTCACGGCTGGCTGTGCGGAATTCTTCGCCGCGAGAGTTCATAGCGCGGACGCTAGCGTTGAATTTCTCGAGCACCTGCTTATCGGTGATGATCAGGTGGCCAGCGGTGTCGAGCGCATGCATTTTTCTGGGACCACCGAGGTTGGCCTTCGTTGACGCAGCTCACTGGTGGTCGGGCGCGATCTGCGCGCCTGGGTGTCAGGGTGCTTAGTGAAAGAGGGTTGCGAGCCAGTGCTTTACGTAGTCCCAACCGACGATCTTGTCGAGCACGTAGGTCGTGACAGCGATTAGGGCGAGGGTCTGGGTTTTCGCCCACTGGAATTGTTCGAGTACTTCCGCCGCCTTGGATTTAGCGCTGGCCAAGAAGGCGGGAAGCCCAAACTGGCTCTGCGCGTCGGTGAGAAGCCGATTGGCCTCGACGGACTGGGTGCGGGGATAAACGATGAACCTCATCTCTGCACTGGCGAGAGCGGTAAAGAGTCCGCGTGAGCTGAGCCAGTTGAAGGGCGTGACCAGTATGAGGCGGCGGGAGAAGCTATCCATCCGCTCCATGATGGAAATCAGCGAGACCTGAGCCAGAATGCAATGCTCGAAGATCTGCACGGCGCGAAACATGCAATTTTCGTAGATTTTATCATCCTGGCGTGAGTAAACGGCAAGAGCCTCAGTCCAGCGAAGGAACAATTTCTCGTAGGCGCGGCGGCTCAGGTCGGCGTCGATGTAGTGCTTTAACGTAGAGGCCCTTTCGCCTTCGAGGTCTCCGGTAAGGAGACGGCCAAGTCCTTCGGCATTAGCCTCGGCGACCGAGTCCAGTGTGTCCTCATCGGTGTCGATCTGTATAGCGAGAAAAGGGTAGATTCGATCAATGCGCAATTCGCGAAAGACGGGTGCGAGGAGTGCGCTATCCTTGCCACTCTCTTCCCATGCCTGTGCTTTCAGCGTGTGCGGGTCGGATTGGCTATTATACGAACGCCAAATCAGAAGGGTGCCTATGCGCGATTCAGGATTGATCCGCAGGCCTGCACCTGTTGCTCCGGAAACCGCCTGGGACAGATCAAACAGTTGGAAGCCCTCGATGTTGTTGCCATAGAAATTCCATCGAAAAGATTCTGAGAGCCGCGAAGCAATGCACGAGTGAGGGTTGTCGGGAGAGATAGGCGGCCATGGTATGCGATCAGCGCGACTAAAGCGCAGATCGAAAATTGAGACGATGTCAATTCTACATAACGGCAGATTCATAGTTGCGAAGCTTTGATCGATGAACAATCCTATCGCATTAAAAGCTGTTCCGTAATCTCGAACTTCGTTCCTGCAATTGGCGATGCTGAACGGGTGGGGCGGGTACCTGCTTACCCAGATGAACTACGCAAATCTGTTTTTTAGTCATGACGAGTTCATCGACTTCTTCAGCGATAATCAAGGCACTCTCGACGACATAAAAAAAGCACTCGACAGCAAGAGCGCGGAATAAGCAGCGTTCGCAGCCATTTGCGCCGGCTGCTTATGCCGGGCATAACGAGGGTGGAGCAGGCATTTATGCCTGCTCCACCTGTCAAATACGGGTTGATCCCGGTTTCATCTACCACCGTTTTTGGGGAGCTTAGCCGCCAGGGACATTGACTAGGCTGCCGCCTGCGCCGCTTTCTTGTATGCGGGCGCGAACACCTCGCGAGCAAATTGTGAGAAGGTGATTTTGCCGGTGCGTTTCTGGTCGCCGTGGAACTGCCCCAGTATGTTGGGGGAGGCTTCTTCCATTTCCACCATGAGCGCCGCCATTTCCGGCGACATTCCACTCTGGTTCATGGCGGCCTTCAATTTGTCCGCGGGAACAGTGACCACGCGGATGGGTTTACTGATGGCCTCGCCGGCAATGCGGGCCCACTCGTCGAAGGAAAGCTCCTGCGGGCCAACGATATCGATCACGTGATGGCCGTCCACCGGCTTGACCAGAAACTCAGCGGCAATCTCGGCGATGTCCCGCGTGGCAATGAACTGCGCTTTCACCGATCCTGAGACGGAACTGAAGATGCTGCCAAGGTTGATGATGGTGGGCAGAGAGAAAAATATGTTTTCCATGAACTCGTTCGGGCGCAGAGAGACGATGTTCTTCCCCGCAGCGCGGAACTTCTCCTCGGTCTCGTGAAGCCCGACGATGGGCCCGGTACCGCTGGGCAGGAACGCTCCCGCGCTTGAGAGCTGGACCACATGCAAATCAGGATGGTTGCGGATCACGGCAGCGCCGGCCTCGGCCATGCGGCGGGCGGTGCCCAGCGGGTCGCGTGAGGTCATCTCCGCAGGCGTGAGCCAGAACAGCGCGTCCGCGCCGCGCACTGCCTGCTCAACCACCGCGGGATCGGTGTGCTCGCCGGCGATGACCCTGGCGCCTCGGCCGGCCAGGTCTTTCACCTGCGCTTTCTCCGGATTCCGGGCGATGATCGTGAGGTCCGCCTTACGGTCAAGAAGTATGTTGGCGAGCTGGTTGCCGATGTGGCCGGTAGGAGTGGTGACTGCAATCTTCATGTGATTTTTCTCCCTTCCCGGTAGAAGATGTGCAGGGTTTGTCTCGCGTTTCATAAAAAGGCAGCTACTTGCGTGGAGGGATCGCCGAAATCACGCGTGACCAGGCGCAAGACAATACACAAAACCCACCACGGAGGCACGGAGGCGCGGAGAAAAGCAAAACCTTTTCGCCGCAGATAGACGCAGATGAATGCCGAGATAAGACTTTGTTCCCTTTGTGCCTCTTTCGAAAATGCAACCGGGAGCCGCGAAGGTTTGTCCTCCGCAAGAATGCAGCGCCGCCAGGCGCGTCTGAGAATAGCCCAGCACGATCCCGAAGGCGCGTTGGCGCGCTGAGGGATAAGTGCTGGGTAAGCGGAACGTCAAGATTAAACTCCACACGCCGTAGGCTGGAGCGGAGCCGTAGGCGAAGCGACAATAAGAAAAGCATATGGGGGAAAGATAAACAGGGCAAAGCCGCAGAGGCACGGAACCGTGAAGAACAAAACCCACCACGGAGGCGCGGAGACACGGAGAAAGGCAAAGGCACTTTTTGCCACAGATGCACGCGAACGAACGCGAGATCAAAGTAGATTCGAGGGCAGCATGCCAATCAGTCTTTGAGAATGCTGGGCGGCGGTTCAGGATCGGGTTTTCGGAGGAATCGTTGCTCGGCCCAGGCCCAATGGAATAGCACGAAGCTTGCGATCATGAGCAACATTATAAGAATGGTGGCCGCGACATTCAGGATAGGTGGCAAAGGAATTTTTACTGCAATCCACGCAAACAAAAGGCCGAGGCAGAGCAGAGCTGCGGCGAGCTTGAATCGTCTGCGATTTGCGCGCAGGAGATCGGCATCCACGCCGCGGGCGAGGTCGTATTGTCGTTGCAGCAAGCGTCGCAGCCAGGACATGGGTCGAGCTTTCAAGTGAAATTATAGGCCCGCTAAACCCAACATCTTTGAAACACAGAGGAACGAAGTAAGCGGAGGAAAGCGGAATCCGCGGATCGATTTGACCCGCGAACGAACGCGAATGATCGCGAAATCAAAAAAATCTACCACGGAGTCACGGAGACACGGAGAAAGGCAAGATAATGACGCCACAGATCAACGCAGATGACCGCGAGATCAGAGTTGCTGTGCCACGGGATTCCTGCGACCGCTCACCCCGGCGCAGCAGACATTTATTCAGTTTTATGGCTTGCCGAAGTGGGTGAGCAGCATGAGTGGGATGGCGGCAATGGCGGCGAGGGTGATCAGGAGGAGGAAAGCGATGCCGATCACGGTATTGGATTTGCTGTTGACGTGCTTGCCCATGATGTTGCGGTCGGCGGCGACGCGGAGAATCGGATAGTAAGTGAGAGGCATGATGACCATGCCGAAGATGATGGAGATGTTCACGAGTTGGAGCGGGCGCAAACCGCTGAGAGCGATGACGAGCCCCAGTGCGAACATGGACAGCCACGCGGCAGTGTAAATGGGGACTTCTCGCACGCGGCGGCTCTTGCCCCATTCAAGATTGAAAAACTGGCAGAGATTGTAGGCGCCGGAGAGAGCGGTTTCCACGGCGGCTCCGGCGATGCAGGCCAGGACGCCGAGCAGTGACACGAGCAGCGCCTTTTGTGCAAAAGGAAAAGCGCCGGTGAAAACAGCGCTGCTGAGCAGATCTGGAAAGATGTGGCGCGGAAGAAAGATGAGCGCGCCGAGCAGAAGCAGGCCAACGGTCAACAACGAGCCCAGAATGGAGCCGAAGGAGGCGACCATGAAATTTTCGCCGAGATCGGAAGGCGTCCAGTCTTCTTCTATAGCGCCTGAGGAGTAGAAGTGGACCTCGTACTCCATAAGCATGGCGCTGAAGATGCCCACGGCAAAATACCAGTAGAGAGTAGGGGAGCCGGCCGGTGGGCGCATGTGCGGCAGCAGGCCGTGAGCGAGGCGGCCCCAGTCGGGGTGGAGCGCGACAGCAGAGACGGCGAAGACGATCATGAGCAGACCGGAGAGGCCGAAAATGCGCTCGATCCACTGAAAGCGCAGCAGCAGCACAAGGGTGGCAAGCAGGAGAGCGGAGATGAGGAGCAGAAGTTTTTCCGGCCATCCGGTGATGAGGTGCAGGACGATAGCAATGCCGCCGAGTTCGGCCGCGCATGTAATAAGGTTGAGCAGGTTGGATGCGATGAGAGTGGCGAGTCCGAGCCGGAAGCCAAGACGATTGCGAACGACGGAGAATACGGGCTCTTGCGCCACGACGGCGACGCGTCCACACATCTCCATGTACACGATGATCGCTGCCGTGCCCAGCACGATGGTCCAAAAGAGACTGTAGCCAAACAGCGCGCCAGCCTGGGTGGTGAAGACGATTTGTCCCAGATCAACAAAGCCGCCCAGGGCGGTCATGATTCCCAGGCTGATGCCGAGGAGCTTCTTCATAAGCTGGCTTTGATTTGCTCAAGCGAGCGGCGAAGTTCGACGAGCTGGTCTTTGCCGGCGGCAGAAGTTTGACCGACTGCGACTTCACGCTGAAGAGCGGCGAGTTGGGAAGAGAGAGCGTCAACCTGCTGCCGGGTCTGAGTGAATTGCTTTTCGATGGAGTAGGTGGGCGTGGCCTGGTGCAGATCTTTGACGGCATCGGCGGCAGTTTGCGATAGATAGGAGAGGTGGCCGGCGGCGAAGTTGGCGGTGGCGCGATGCTGGGAGATGTAGTCGAGGAAGGTTTCGGTTTCTGATGCCAGGGAGATGGCGGCGGTGAGCTGGGAGCGAAGATCGTCTGGGCCGATGATTTTCTGGCGCGAGCAGCCGCTGAGAAGCATGGCAAAAGCGAGCGTGGCGATGAGGGTGCGCATGATGGCGGAGAGAGTTTAGCGGGGAATGAGAGCGAGCGCAAAAAATCTATTACGGGGCACGGAGAGGGTGGGGAATGGCCGTGATCGCAACGTGATCGCCCGTAATCGCGCGTGATCGGAAAACAGGTCAGCCGCGAATGAACGCGAATGATAACTTTGTCAACTCCCGTGCCCTTTGCGTCTTTTGCTGGTTTGCTCCTCTGTGCTGCTCTGTGCCCTCCGTGGTTCCTGATGCAGAGGCGTGTGCAGCGGCGCTGGTGCATGATTTTATTTCTTTAAAAAATCTAATGGCTGGCACTTGCGCAAGTTGGCGCGCATTGGTATAACAATTAAGCGAAGCAAGAATGTGGCAGAAAAGCCGGACGGGAACGTGCATGTTCGGCGGGAACAAAGATGGATGAATCTTTCGGGATTCGGGGCCATCTAATAAGAAGCCACCTTGAGCCGACATGCGGGCGTGAGCTGGAAGCGGGAGCCCGCAGGCGAAATCCCGAGCATAGTTTGCGAGGGAACTCGGTTCATCAATCAGCCCCAGGCGACACCCGCGGGGCAATATTCGGGAACCTTGAGTTCCTGAAGGGTTTTAAAGAGACCTCAAATTAGATCTTTGAATCAGGATTTTTGCCTCTTCGCGAGGAGAGGCGGCGCGCGCTGCGTAAAACAGCAGTCAGCACTCAGCCGTCAGCATTCAGCCCCTTATCAGTGAGGGCGAATGGGATGTGAGTAGCAGGCTGGCCATTAAGCGCTAAATGCCAAAGGGCTGCACAGCCGAGGGCGGCTGTGCCACACGGGCCTGGAAGGCTCGGCAGAGTGGCTAAAGGGCTAAGCTAAAGGGCTAAAAGGCAAGAGCCAAAGGCCAAGAGCGAAAAGCCAAAGGCTAAAGTGCTAAAAGCTGCATGAGTGCCACAAAAGTTAACAATCGCAGGCAATGCGGGTTGACGAGCAGCAGCGAGTCGCGCTAATATTAAAAGGTTCGTCTCTAGGGGCTGAGGCTCATGAGAGACAACAGTTTCGAGGACAGATCGGCGGAAGCTGATCAGTCAGAATCGAAAACGAGCCGCTCAGGCGGAATTCGTGATTGATCTTTGACAATTTGGTTGAACGTGCCAGTCGTGAGTGAAACGAGGATTTAAGTCCGAGTGATCTCACAAAATAGGTAAGAGGCTGTGCGGTGAATTCCGTCCTGACGTGAGTTGGGATTATTAACCGCATGGCGGCCACCCTGACTACCCGTCGGGTGGCGGCTCTGGTCTTTTCGGAGACCGGGGTTAAATCAGGTTTCAAACGAGAGTTTGATCCTGGCTCAGAATCAACGCTGGCGGCGTGCCTAACACATGCAAGTCGAACGAGAAAGTGGAGCAATCCATGAGTAAAGTGGCGACCGGGTGAGTAACACGTGACTAACCTACCCTAAAGTGGGGGATAACCCCGGGAAACCGGGGCTAATACCGCATAACATCGCGAGGGGAAGATCCTTGTGATCAAAGAAGCAATTCGCTGAAGGAGGGGGTCGCGGCTGATTAGCTAGTTGGTGAGGTAACGGCCCACCAAGGCAAAGATCAGTATCCGGCCTGAGAGGGCGCACGGACACACTGGAACTGAAACACGGTCCAGACTCCTACGGGAGGCAGCAGTGGGGAATTTTGCGCAATGGGGGAAACCCTGACGCAGCAACGCCGCGTGGAGGATGAAGTCCCTTGGGA
>DASTAS010000028.1:0-129696 GCA_035712465.1 Candidatus Angelobacter sp. | reverse complement strand
GGCATAAGCTGAGGGAGTAGTGTGCCTGCTGGGCGCAAAAGAATGGCGGAAACTCAGAACCAACAGACCTCTCTTCCCGATTATTTGATACATGTGGGAGGGAAATCAACGAAAGTAGCTGTTTTTCAGCAGCCTGCTAGGTATCGCCGCCAGAATCGCGGGAAGCGCCGCGTTCGGTGGGCTTCTTAGTCTTATGGCTGCGGTCTTTTTCTTTCTTCCATTCCTCATGTCTCCTGTCAATTTCTTTCTTGGGAACAGCCAGGAGACGTTTCGTTAAATCGGAAAACCTGTCGAATTCTGATTCCTTTTTCATGGCTAAAAAAGTCCTGCTTCCTGCATTTTTGCTATATATCTCTGGATGCCATGTTCGTTGTAAAAGCGTCCATTATTCTGCTGCCAATTCGTTAGTATGTTCATCGTCGGGCGCGACGTTCCTGGAGGATCGTTCATAAGGTGGTACGTCTCAAAAGCTAAATGGTCGGATGCTTGGAGTGGTATGAATTTCTCCATATCATCGAATGCGACAGGCCCCATTCTGCACCTTACGTCGTCCGGCGTCTCTGGGTCTTGTTTCAGCTTGTCGTACATTTCATGGGCTTCAATTGACCATTTTTTATGGCTCGCAAAAACAAATCCAATCGGCTCGCTTTGGTCCTCGCCAATAAACATCGCCGAACTCCTCACGGCTTCACAAATCACGTCCGCAAACAAAAACAAATATGGATTATCCACGCCCTTTTGTTTCTGTATATGAGGGAGCAACAAACGGTTATACGAAGGGATGTGTATGCCACCGCCGATGCCAATGACGCCGCTCTTCCGGACTACATTGGCGAGCATGGGTTTTACTATCGGGCCCTGGGGGTTTGATTCCATTTCTGTTGCGTGAAATGGTTTGCCATGCATTACATCAGTCCACTTCGACCAGAAGCTAGTTGGAGTTCTGTCGTCCCAGAGTGATTCTGTACCGAGGTACCCGCACAGCACGAATACATCACAGGCGTTAGGCCCGCTCCAATGTGTTCCGCTTTCGTCAAAATACGCCCTAAGAGACACGATCACCCTCGACTTTGCAGATGGAGGATGCAACATCCCAGCCATGCTCTTGATGGAAGTCACATCGCACCTCCATCATCACTTGACTCTCCTCCTGAGTCAAGTATATTAATACCGTTGAACGGGGGGTACCCCCCACTAATCGCCGAGATCGCCGTCATCGCAACGTGATCGCAACGAGATCGGAAAACCCAACACCTACCACGGAGGCGCGGAGACACGGAGAAAGGCAAAACCCGCATCTGGTGATCTGGTGACCGCAAAAGCCAACACACGTTACTCGGTGGGGGCTTGCATGGGAAAGGCTGGCACCTCAAGCGGTGTGGTTTTGCCGGGCGCGTAAAGCTTGAGGCGAATGAAGACCTTGACGGCCTGGCTGGGTTGAGTGATTGACGCTTTACTGGTTGACGCTTTGCTGGTTGACGGTCCGTTGGTTGACGACTGCGCAGCGGGCTTGCTTTTGCCGGAGGGCGGAACAGGCTCCTGGTCGGCAGCGAAGACAAGCGTCTGGGGATTGGCGTCGAGCGAGCGATCAAAGTCGCCGGCAGGCGGCCGGTGCTGAGCCAGCATCCTGAGCAGGGACCACGGATCAGCATAGGCAAACGTGACTGTGCGCGTCTGCGGAGTTACGGTTGCCGGCGGGACGGCAACGGGCGTTTGCGGTGAGTCTTTGGCCCAGCGCAGCAGCAGGTTGATGGGCTCTCCGAAAGTCCAATGGAGGGTGGCCGGCGGATCAGAATTCTGGGTTCTGGAGCTGCCAACCAGAAGAGTCCAGTCAATGATCTGGTTGCCGTTGATTTCATGGTTGCGGTTCACGCGGAATGTGGGCGCGACATCAAAGGCAGGCGCTGATCCGGGCAGCCCGGTGAGCAGCGGAGAAAAAAGAGGCCGCAAGGCATCGAGCTGGTTGAGGAAGGTGGCAATGCGGGCCGTGGTGGCGCCCGGGATTCCGGAAACGGTCTGCAAGCCGGCGCGGATTGATTTGCCGTCAGAATCGAGACGGCGATACAGCTCGACTACGTCGGCGGGGTTGGCCTCCGGCGCGGACGGGTCGGCGGATGCGGCGGCGAATGGGAATTTGCCCGCGAGGCGCTGGTTGAAGAAGTCGGCGACCTGGTTGTAGAGCGCGAGTCCTGACTGGTGGGAAAGCAGGCGGCAGCGCACAACCAGACTCTGCGCCAGGGATTGCCGCACCTGCACGAAGTAAAGCAGGCGCGAAGCAGGCGGCGCTGGAGCCTGGCAGTCAGGTGGACCGATTTTGTCCATGCTGTTGGCCAGAAAATCCTCCAGCGAGCCTAGGCCGGAAGCGCCGGGGGACGAAGCGTACTGGGTGAGGTCATTGACGATGCTTTGCCACTTGGCGATTAGGGCTGACTGTTTGGAGTTTCGCGGGATGCGCTGTTGCAGGAACGCAACCAGTGGTTGAGCGGCGTTGGCATACTGCTGTACGTCCTGGCGCTCAGCCACCAGGTAGGCGGCCATCTCCTCAGTATTATGCGCGCCGTAGCCGGCAACGCTGGGGAGCGAGTCGCGGGTCCACTGGTTGAAGTTGCGGCCGGCGGGCCAGTAGAAGTGGCCGTCGTTGAAAGAGCGGTCGAGGCGGGCGAGCATGAGAAGCGCGTGGCTGGTGCTCACACGCAGGAGGTCTTGATAGTCGTCGTCGAATTTGAGTTCGGCGAACTGGTCAAGGACTTGTGCGATGGACTGCGAAGCCGCCTGGAAACCGCGGATCTCAGTGATGGTGGGCTGAAGGGTGAGGTCGCCGGGAGGCAATGGCTGGAACTGCTGCGCTGAAGCAACGGCGTCGACCATGTTCTGGTCAAGGCGGTCGAGCGCGACGTCCTCAAAGACGTCCTGCAGCGGGGCCGATGTGTTGCTCAACTGCTGGCTGAAGAAAGTGTCATAAGCCTGCTTGTCCTGGATGGCGGCCTGCAGGCGGGCGGTGTCCCAGAAGAGCTGCTGTCCGGCGGTGACGTCGCGAAGTTCGCCGGTGCCTTCATGCGCCACGAATGGCAGCTTGAGGAAGTTGTCAAGCACGGTTTGCAAGTCTGCCGCTGAGGGAGAGAGTTGGAGCTTGGCGTCCTTGGCGGCGATGAGCGGCCCGGTGGTGGTTGTGGAGGCGGTGAGCAGCAGCTTGCGGATGTTGACGAGTTGGCGCAGGGCGGATTGCTGGACGAATGAATTCAGCTCCTGCAGGTTGGCGCACGACGGGCTCTCGCAGAGCAGTATGTTGCGTTGCCAGGGCCGCGAATAGATTCTGTTCAGGCTGCCGCTGATGGGCTGCGGAAGCTGGAATCGCTCCTGGCCAAGGGCGATCCACTGCATTTCCGGCGCGGCAAGCTGTGTTTGTACGCTGCCGAGGGATTGACGCAGACCGTCCAGCAGTTCGTAGGTGTCGAGCTTGTTTTGTTCGAGGAGGTTGATCTGATTGACGAGCGCGTCAAGAGAAGTCAGCAGGCGCTCTTCGTTCAAGCTCTGCAAGGCGTCGCTCACCAGGGCTTGGAGCCGCTCGGCGGCAGGTTTGGTGTGAACCTGGCCATCAAATGCTCGGCCGGAAGAAGCACGGACGATGCGGTCAAGGCCTGAGGTATCTTTGCGCGGAATGGCGGAGAAAGTTTGCGGCGACAGAAAGTCTGCCAGCGCGAGCAGATCTTTTCCGTTGCCCTGGCCTGCAGGAGCAAGTTTGTTGAAGAGAAAAATGTTGTCTTCAATATTCAACAGCGCGTCAGTGAAGGTGGCGAGCCGCTGCGAGGCGTCCGTTGCGTTGGCGTTTGTGGTGGTCGCGGATGTTGGGGAGCCGGCGACGGGGGCCGTCGGGACTGTTGGGGAACTCGCAGCGGGCGCTGGAGAATTTTGCAGCAGCGCTTGCGTTCGGTGGTCCAGTTCCGATTCGACGCCGGGATACACCAGACGCGTGAAGACGGCGGGCATAACATGGTCCACGTCTTGCGGAAGGGAATCGACCATGGAAGCAGGCAGAAAGGCGGATTGGAAGTTTGAGCCAGAAAGCGTTTGTGCAGAATAGATGGCGGCGTAAGCAGCGGTGGGGGTTGGCGAATCGTTTTCCGCGAGGTTGGTTTGAATTTGTTGAAGCTGAGAAACGGTGGTTCGAGAAGTAGTGGAGAGCTTGTGCCATCCCAGCACAGTTCCCGGAAACAGGAGCAACGCCGCTGCAATGCAGAGCGCCTGCATGACGGTTGTGTATTTGGTGCGGTGGCTCAATACGGGCTCAATGGGGTGAGCGAGTCCGCGCTCAGGAAAGATTTTTTGCTCGAACAGGTCGGCGGTAAAATCCGCGCCGTGGGCGTCGCTTTCAGCGCGGATGGTTTCGAAATCGGCGGTCGCCGGTGTGCTGGCGCCGGAAAAATAGATACCGCGAAATTGGAGGCCATCGCGATGTCCGGATTCATGGAACAGCTGCTCCACGTACGCAGAGAGTGGGTCCAGCAGTTCCTGGAAGCGGACCGGAAACAGGAACAGGTCATCGGAAACGGCAGGCTCAGACGCGGGTCCGCGGCCAAAGTATTTCAGGCGCTCGTCCGCAAGAACTTTCTGAATTTCGGCAAAGGCCTCACTGGTCCATTGCGGCTCGAAGGGAGCATCGAGGCTGTAAGGATTCGACCAGCCGAAGATTTCGCGGACATGGGAACTCAATTGGTTTTTCACATACGCCGCATATCCGGAAATGGCATCGCACTTGGTGATAACCACGTACACCGGGACGGAGAAGCCGAGTTGATCAACCAATTGCTTGAGCTGCTTGGATGCTTGAGTTGCCTGCCGGCGCAGATTGTCGCACGCGAGCTTGTGATCGCCCGCAAGCTCGGTGGCGGATACGGTCAGGATGATGCCATCCACCGGACGTCGCGGCCGCTGATGACGAAGATGGGAAACCAGATTTTTCCATTCTTCTTCCGCGCGAGGTGAGTTGGCGCTGGGCGCAAAAAGACTGCTGGAGATCTCGAGGATCTCGCCGCCGTCAAAATGGCGGCGAGCGATGCCCGAAGCCAGATTGGTCATCCAGGATGAGTCTGTCCAGGATGAACCGGGCAAGCCGTTTACAAGTGAACTCTTGCCGGAACCGGGAGCGCCCAGCAGCAGAAACCGTGGAACTGCGTTGGCGGATGTCGTTGAAGAATTGAGGCTGCCGTTTTCGTCCTGACGGGGTGATAGGATGCGCTGCTTTGCAGTGGAAGTTTTTTGTGACTCTGCCTTGCGCGTTTCCTTCTGCGACAAAAGGAAAGCCAGCAGAAATGCTGTTGCCGCGATAATCGCTGATGCGATTAACTCGGCTGAAGACGAACTGATGAAAGTGTATGTGAGACTCATGGCACAAGCAGTCTTCTAATTTCGTGAATATGAGTTTTCACCGGTGCGCTGACTTGCATCCAAAGCGCCCACGAGAGCACAGACCATGCGAGAACGATTGCGCCCAAAAGCACCAGCCATTTCTTGGCTGAAGGAAGAAGCGTAACTTTGCTTTCGGCCAGCGTGTGCGCGTAGCTCTGGGCAAAAAGCTGCGGAGCACTGTCCGATGTCGCAATCATTCTGCTCACAGGTTCGAGATAGTGAGCGATGGCCGGCTTTCTTGCCAGTGCAATGGCGTAGTAATAAACGGTCGCAAGTTCGCGGTAGACAGGATCACCTTGTTGCAGAAGCTGCTCGAGTCTGTTGAGACATTGCCCGCCAGGCGAGAAGCCGCCCGGCGATTTGCCATAAAACAGCTCAGCTTCCAGCGATGTCCATCCGCCGCCGGGGAGCGAGCCAAGTATTTCATCGGCAAGACAGGCCATCACTCGTTGAGCCTGCCGGTACATCTCGGTTCCCAACAGACTGCATATGCGTTCGACCTCGGTTTCCTGTTTTCTCAGCAACGCGGCCAACTCTTGCTGGGCAAAACGCGCCTGAGACGTTGAAACCGGAGTGGGCGCGGCGAGCTCTCTTTTCAGCCGAACCAGATCCTGATAGAAAGCCTCGAACCGGCTCAACAGAAATCCATCGCCGGGCAAGCGCACTTGCACCGCATTGAGCGAGGGCACCAGGGCGATGCCATTTCTGGCAGAACGAGCAGCCGTGCCCGTCATTTCTTCACCTCCATCGTGAAGTCATTCTGTTGGAGAGAAATGGAAACCGCGCCTCCCAGAGGAACGGGTGCGCTGTGCGTGCCGGGCGAAGGGTAGTCGGCAAATATCATCGCGCCGGCAAATCGCCGTGGCACCTTCACCACGACGGGCGCTACCGGCTGTCCAGGAACCCACTCCCAGGAGGTTACCTGCAGGTGATCACGGTATTGCCTTTGCAGATCGCTCTTGCGGGCGAACCAATCTTTGGCCGTCAGGGAAGGCGCAGTTTTCCAAAAATTCTTGTCTTTGATCAAAACAAGATCGAGTGCGACCGGACTGTTTCGGTTTGCTGCGGGGTCCAGTGCAACCGTGAGATCGAGAGGAGCGGGGCGCAGAATGATTCGATTGCCGACCGCTCTGGCCTGGCTCTTTACTTTGCCCGCAACCTTGACGCATCCGCTTGTTGCCAGCAGTACTACACACAGCAGAAGCGGAACTACAATCGCCAGGGAAGTCTTGCCGTGCTGTTGCGCCCTGGTACTCATCTGGGTCCACCGCTCTCAAATCTTGTTTTCATAGACACCTGAAAAACGACGTAGGGGTCAAAATTCCTTCAAATCGAAATTGCGATTTCAAAATTTGAGCCTTGACTCGGATTAAGCAAGACAAATTCTTCGTTTGCGTTGCAATGATGAGTCCTAGACATAGACAAAAATTTCCGAGCACCACGGTTGTGGCTTTGGTCCTTCTTTTCTAACCATTGATGAAGGCTGGGCGTAGGGAAGCCGCATGGAACGCTCTCCTCGATTGCCATTTCCACCGGGCCGCAACGTGACTGAAAAATCAGAGCCTGGCGCATATAGAAACGGCAGCGGCGATTCAGACTCAAATACCCACGCCTCGCGCGTGCCGACAGATGCTGCTTCAGGCGCGCGCACGAAGCGGATATCACCGGAGCCCTCGTGCGTCCTGTTCGATTGCTTGATTGTGGCTGCCAATTCGTGATTGGCAAAGCCCTGCTTGCCGGCCGGGTCGATGATGTAATAGCGCCAGAGAGTTTTGCGGCTTTCCAACGCAATGGTAAAACTCTTGGGACTCACTTCGCCATTGAGATTGAGCGCCCGGCAGTTTGCGGGCAGATGGCTGGACTGCAGTTTTCCTCCCAAAAAGATGGAAATGGCTCCCCATTGTTGCGAAGCGGGAGAATCAGTTAGATAGAATCTCTGCAATTCCTTCCCGCTTATAGCAAGAGAATAGTGGCCCACTGGGAGCCTGCGCAGGTCCAGAAGCAATGGTGTTCCAGGCCCTGCGGGAATTTGTTGTATTGCCAACCCAGTCAGCGGATCCATAACTTGCACATAGTCGCCGGCCGACGCGGACTGCGGCCTAAAGTTGGAGAGTTTCGGCTTGACCATTAGCGACCGGGCCATCAATGGTTCGCCAGGGCTGTGCGGCAGAAGGCGCGGCTTGCCGAATGCGGCGGTTTCCCGGCATGACCTGTTATCGAAATAAAAAAGCTCTTCAGCCGGATTGACAGCGGCATCGTCATTGAGCTCTGTATAAACATTCAGGGCAGGATCGCTGCTGGTCAGCGAAAAAGTGAACGGCGCGCTCTCGTCAAAGTTCGCCAACAGGCCGGGCGACTGTTGCATGGGAGCGTACACGCTCCCGCCTCCTTCTTCGGCGCGAAAGAGCATTCTGTAGCGAGCGAGAAGCCCACGGCAATCTTCCGTTGGCGAAAGAACGAGACTGCGGCAGGCGCCTCCCCCAAAGTACTCGTGCAAACATTCAATGCGAAACAAAGCTGCGTACTGATTGGGTGGCATTCTTGTCCTCCTGCTTGTTGACTCTCGTGGTTAGCCCTTTACTTGCGGTTCGGCCGCCGTGATTGCGGGCACACGTTCGCCAATCCAGTTTTCCTGCACAACCAGCATGCGAATCTTGTAAACCACGGATGGCATGTACTTGGCGCCCAAAATTGACCAGACATTGTTGAGTTCATGGATCGTAAGGTTCACCAGTTCAACGCTGAGCCGCTCCATGCCGCCGGGAAAGCTCGCGGAATTCTGAGCGTTAAAACTGGGGTTGCTCTGAAAAAACCCCATTACATTGCTGAGTACTTTCAACCCTTCACTGTAATTACTGCTGAAGGAGGCGGTGACCAGCACCAGCAGGTTCAACGCGAGCTGGGGACTGACGCGTGCGTAGCCTTCACTCCCGCCCATCATCGGCCACGAACCTCCGGAGGCTGATGCTTCTCGCTCGATATTAATAAGAGAAAGAATGATCTTGTTCTCGATGACAGGCGGCAAACTGCCGTCAGGGTTGGCAAGACTGGACAGGACTGCAAGGTTCTCATTGCTCTGAAAGCGCCTTGAGAGCAGACTGTTAATTTCTCCGGTGATGAAATTGAGTGCTTTTTCGATCATCGCTTCGCCTCCCGTTACACGACCTTTCCGTCTTTTCTGAATTCGCGCCTGATGCCGTGCAGGATGTCATCCGCAGCAATGAAGTCTCTTTTGGCCCGCAGCGCTGAAAGTGATGAAGAGCGCAGTACGTTCACAATGGCGCCGCCGCTGATCTCAAACTCCTCGCCAATACGCGCCAGGTCAACGCCGGGATCCAGTGGCAGTCGGGACGAGAATGCGCCCTTCCACAAGCGCGTTCTTTCTTCCGGTCCGGGGACGGGAAAGTAGATCATCGACTGAAACCGCCGCGCAAAAGCCACATCGATGTTTCCTTTAAGATTCGAGGCCAGGATCACTATCCCCGAAAAGTCCTCCACACGCTGCAGCAGGTAGGCCACTTCCTGATTGGCATAACGGTCGTGAGAGTTGGTTGTTTGAGTACGTTTGCCGAACAGAGCATCCGCCTCGTCAAAGAACAGGATCCAGTCATTCCGTTCCGCCTGATCAAATACACTCGCCAGGTTCTTCTCGGTCTCTCCAATGTACTTTGAGACCACAAGAGAAAGATCGACCCTGTAAACGTCAAGCCCTGTGCTCTTTCCAAGAAGCGATGCAGTCAGAGTTTTCCCTGTGCCGGGAGGACCGTAAAAGAGACTGCGGAAGCCCGGCTTGATTTGGCGCTTCAGCCCCCACTGGTGCAGCAGCGTGTGCCGATGCTCAATCCAGGCTTTGATTTCCTCCACCTCTTCCATGACGTGCGCAGGAAGGACGAGGTCAGTCCAGTCCAGCGACGTGGTAATGTGCTGCGCGGGAAAGGAGTTGTTGAATGCCGGCCGGTATCGTTCTCCAGTCGTGAGATGGGCCAGATGTTCTGGCGCCAGGTAAAGCGGTAACGAAAGCATGGAGCGGCCTGGTTGAACTTCATCGAGCAGAAACAGTTTGCGCTCGTGAAAAAACCTGCCGGGCGCAAACAGCCGCAGCAGGGCCAGACGGCGATCAAGGTCGGCCCCAGCCAGAACAAAGGCAGTGGTTTCTATGGTGGGACGAAATCCTTCATGCAGGCCCGTGCCGGTACCGCCGAATTCCGTGAAACCGCGGTCGAGCGCGGCGTTGCGAATGAGAAAAGGATCAAGTATTTGCGGACGAAGATACGGCGCCAGCGCGAGTGCAAGAACTGCGCGCTCCTCGAATGACAAGGAGTGCTCAGCGACCATTTGCCCGTAGCTGGAAGCGGATGAGGTCACGCCAGGAGGCTCAATCTCGTGTATGTCCGCAAACGCGCATTCGCGGCTGAAATACAGCTTGAGGGCGGCATCGATCAGAGTTGTCAGCCACCCCATTTCCCGCTCCAGAACTGTGGAATGTTCGCTCACAGAGTTCATCTCCATTTGACGTGAAGCACGGTCAGCATCCAGGGCAAGCGCACCATGGAAAGCCGCCAGGGCAGGGTGTCGAGCAACATGTCGTAAGCTCGGGTTGAAACGGCAAGAGACCAGGCTCCATCCGACTGCCTGCGCAACAGACGGCCGTCGCGCAGCAGAAATGATTGGCGCAAGCCATCAACGGAGGTATTGCGCAGCTTCTCCCAGTTCAAGATGAGGCTATGCAGCAACTGCGCTGAAAGCGCTTCTTCCGTCTCGGTGAGTGGTGTTACGGTTTCAAGCGGCTGCTCGGGCTGGATGCCGCACAGGAGTTTGTTCAGCAACAATTCGTGTTCCGGCGCCTCCAGCGTGCCTGAGGCCAGATACTGCACCAGATACACCGCGCGGCTTTTTTCTTTCTCGCCGCGAAAAGAGCCCTGTTGCAACAGCCCCAATGACTCAAAATAGCGGCTGAGGAAAGGCCAGAGAAGGATTGCGCCCGCATTGCCAATATAAAAAGGTTCGCCTGAAGGCAACGGCTTCGGATCCCGCGTAAGTGGAGGACGGCGAGATCCGGGAATCGATATGGCAGCCGAAGCTCGCACAGGGATGGGGATAACGGCTGTTTCCCGCTCCACGCGATTGAGCGCTGGTCCAAAGTTTTCCTGGATTTCCCTTGTCCGGCAGTACAGCCTTCTGCGTAACTGTTCGATCAGCTCGATTGCCCGCAGAGACTGCTCTTTCGCAAGATGCTCGATTGCGCTCCGGAAGTAGGCGGCAACGTCCCACCGATGTCCGGCCGAGGCCCCCGCCGTACTCAACAGCGCTTCAATGCAGATTTCGCGAACGCGCTCGCTTCGGACTCCCCGCGCGCAGGCAGTTGCCGCCGCACACATGTCTTCGAGCGCCAGCGCGGGGTGCACATGGCGGGAAGGCAACAGCAATGGCCACAGGAGTTTGAGCGCCCGGGCTGAGAACAATCGGGCGATGCGCTTTCTTTCGAGATCAGAGCTTGTGGCCCTCCGCATCTGATCGCGGCATATTTCCGGATGGCCGATTAGTGGTTCAACGACATTTTCCATGAATTCCGTCACGCTCTCGGTCGCAGCGGCCGGCGGAAGCTCGCCATAGCGGAGGAGATACTCCAATTGCCCGGAATCCGATTCGTCGTGCGGAAAGTCCGGCTCTTTTGCCGCTCTCCTTTCTTCAGTGACTTCCGCCTCTGGCATTGCAACTCGAGATTCTGCAATTAGATCGCCGTTCAAGGTTGGTTGCGGGCGCGCACTCTTCACCTGCGAAAGCACATGAGCCAGGGCAGCGTACTTGCTCTCTGTTGCTGCGCGCTGGGCTGCGGCTTGCGTCATGATCTCAAGGTATCGATCTGCGGCGAGGCCAAGTTGTTGAGCGACGCGGCTACACAGAGCGCGTAACGACCTGGCGGGGGTGTCGATGGGCGTGTTTTGATCCAGTATGAGGCCCAGAATTTCGCGCCAATGCACTCCGGCCGCGCTGGATCGCTGTGCTGAAGAGAGGCGAGTCTCGCTGCCAAGGCTGGCGCCGGTCTCTATATAAAGGATGAACAGGCCGCCGAGCTCCGGTGCGGCGGCTGCGATGATCTCAGAAAGCCAACGCTTTGGCACATATCGTACTAATCGCGCGATCGATTGTGCGGAGCCCGCAACGCTGCGAAGCATTGCCATGAGGGCCTCAGGCTCGCTATGCAGCAAGTTTCCAGCCCAGGCCCTTGCAGGTGCGGTCAGAGCATCACTCCACTGCGGCAGGCTACCCGTCCGCAACAGATGCTCCAGATGTTCAAGCTGTTCACGCTGCGCTTCGTCGCCTTTATTGTTGCCGGAACTCGCGACGGTTCTGCTCGCTGTAGATTGATAGCTTTGCCTCAACAACTGGGATTCGTGCAGCGATTTGAGTTGTTCCTGGGAGGCGGGGCTCGCTGCCGTGCCCGGATTCAAACGTTTGCTCAATGACGAGCCATCCGATTCCACGCTGTTTTCAAAACCTGTGATTGGTATGGGATCGCTATCCGCGTTTCCAGCGCGTCTCTCCACGTGCGTGGTGGGCTCGGATTTACGGTGATCTGGTTCTGAATAGCCTTCGCGAAGCGACTGAAGGCGTTCGTCCGGAGCAACGGAGACATCGATTGATGAAGTAGAGTTCGCAGTCTCGCGCGCACCCTCTGAGTGATTGTGGTCCTCTGAAGTAACACGTTCTGTGCGGGCGTTCACGCTGTTGCTGTGCTGCTCTGTCGGGGTGAAAGGGGGTGTGGAGTTGTGGTGGAGCGGGAATTTGGCCTCAGGAGTAAAGCCGAGTTCTTCGCCCGGCGGGATCATGGGCTCGGAAATCCTGGAGGAATGTTCAGGCTGGGCTGCGATTTGCGCCCGGCGGCTCGTCTCTGAACCTTCCATTATCGAGTCCTTGTCGCCGGTGGTTCGGGAGAGTGCATCGTTGTTCGCGCTCTCTTTCTTGCCGTCCGGCAGTGACAAGTGAGACTCGTATTCCAATGCACGTCTTCTCTCTGGCATAGCTGAGAGTGACTTGGCTTCACTGAATTCCTTTACAGATGTACGTTCTGACTGTACCTTCTTCTCTGAAATGACATGTTCTGAGCGGCCTGCGTCGGCGCTCCTGGCTTGCGCTGATAAGAAGGGAATCGCTGTGGGGTTGGCGTCTTTCCGAGGCGAGAATCCGGCTTCGCGATCCAAGCCGAGTTTTTCGCTCAACGCCATCATGGGCGCGGAAGTGCTGGCGGAGCTTTCACTCGGCACTCTTTCACTCGGCGCGATAGTTCGCGATCCGTCGCTCACCTCTGAAACATCCATTCTCGGGGCCTTGTCAGCGCTGGTCCCTGGGAGTGCCTCGTACTTCGCGCTCGCTTTGTAACTGTTTGGCTCTGACAATCGAGACTCGTATCTCAGTTCACCGTTTCTCTCTGCCATAGCTGAGAGTGGCGCTCCTGGACTCAGTTCTGTTTTTTCGGATGTACCCGCTGACTCCATGTTCTTCTCTGGAACTAGATGCCCTGAGCTACCTATACCAGCGTGCCTGGCTTGCGTTGGCAGAGCGGGAATCGTTGTTGCATTGTAGTCCCGCGAGTGAAAGGATTGGGCCTCAGAGCCCAGCCCAAGCTTTTCGTTCGGCAGCACCGGCGCTGCGGCAATTCTGGAGGAGGTTTGAGTGCGCGCTGCGCTACGCCATCCATCGACATCTCCGGAAACATCGACTCTCGGGGGCTTGCCAGCGCTGGTTCCGAGCACTATCTCAGAACTCGTAGTCGCTTTGTAGCTGTCTGGCTGGGGGAATTGTGCATCCTCTACCGATTTGAATCTCCTCTCTGCCAGCGCTGAGCCTCCCGGAATCACATGCTTTGTTGAGGCCAGATCCCGTGATTCCGAATACTCTGTTGAAACCGCAGGTCGTATTCGGTCGCCTGCCATGGGGGTATCTGAAGCTGCTGATGCTGCGAAGCTTTCTGCTTTGCCGGATGAGAACGATCGTGAGTCGCGCCCCGGGTCAGAATCAGAAGCGGATTCCGACCAAACTCGAACCCGAGCGAGTGTGCCGGGGGCCAGGCCGAAGGGCTGAGATCCCGATAAAATCAAGCTGCGGTTCACTGCGCAACGGTCGAATTCGGCGTTCAGTTCGTCGCAGAGATTTTGCAAAGTTTGCTGTCCAAGAGTCTCCTGACGTAATGAAAGCAGCAGCCTCTCGTATGAGACCTGGCACGCCAGTGAAAGCGCGGGCAGGGTGGCCGAGGCGAGTTCCTTCAGGGAGGGTGATGACGCGAGCTTGAGAAGATGAGCCAGCGTGTACCGGCTGACGTGAACTGTCCAGGGAGGAGAGCATGCGATCGTGAGGCGCGCTCCGAGTGCCTGGACGGCGCGCACGTAATTGCAAACAGCTTCTGCATGAGCACCGGCAAGAACAGATGTGATTCTCAACAAGAATTTCGGCGACAACTGAGAGGTGAGCCGCTGCAGTGCATGTTGCTGGGCGCCGCACTGCCGCAAAGCAACCAGCCAGTCAGACAGGCTCCGGCTTTCGAGCCAGTTCGTCAGCGCCGCGTTGCGCGGAATTTCCACCGCTGCCGGCCAAAGTCCGTATAGCAACCAGTGTTCAATCTGAACTGCAGTTGGCGGCCTCTCATTGGAGCGCGCTCCAACCGTGTTCCCGCCAGAGCCGTAAGATTGATGATCGTGATTCTCTCCTCTGTAGCGGACCTCCGCAGGCAGTTCATGCAGTAATGGCCCGATGTGCCCTGCGAGCTGTTCCGGCGTGGAAGCGAAGCTCCATGCCGGCAATTTTCGCCAACGCAGCCAGTACGCCAGCACATCCAGGTCAGAATACAAATGCCGGAAACGCCGCTCTACTGTGAGGCGCTGAAGATGAGCCGGCCGGCTCTGGATGCCGAGCACGTCATTTTCCAGCAGAAAAATAAGAGCTGCGTTCATCAAGGTTCGCGGCGCAGCGACCACGGCAGCGTTGCGGCGTCGTGGTTCTGCATTGCGGCGAATGGAAAGGTCGGCAAGCAGCAGTTGATAGGCGCCATGCTGACGAAGAGCGAGCCGCTGCAGCAGAAAGCGCAGAAATGAAACTCCATTCTTACCATTCCACCCATGCTCAGACAGGTATTCAAGCGCAAGCTCCCAGAGCAATTCGCCAAACTGGCGATTCTCCCGTGCAACAAGCGGTTGTTGCGCGTGCAGCCGCCGCAGTTCGGTCATGAATTCAATCATCCAGCTTGTATTCACCGGATCAAACCCGAACATCACACGGCGTAACACCTCTTCTGAAAACTGGCGGGCAATACGCTTTCGCACAACCTGCATTTCGCCGATCCGGCGAAGCAGGGCACAAATCTCATCGGGAGAGCTGGCCAACAATCTGAGCATTTCCGCTTGGGGGCCGTGACCAGCGTCATGCACGTCGAGCTCCGGCCAAACTCCCCATTGAAGGAAACCAGCCAGCTTTTCTATTGCCGCCTCTGCTGCGCCACGGGGAACCGGCTCAAGTCCCGGGAGTGTCGCAGAAGCTAGCGGGCTTCTCTCTACAACATTCGGCAAGCTGGCTCCATTCAGTTTGGCCAGGGAAGCATTGAGCTCTTTGAGGGAGGCCGGGTGGATCCCGGAGTTGAGGCTTCCGCGTGAAAGGTGGTTGAAATTTTCCGTGATCCTGGAAGCGAGAACTCCCGGCTGCAAAGAGTGGCGAGCAGCGAGAAGTTGTACCAGCTTCGCTGCGAACGCCTGCTTTGCAACAGTCTTTGATTCCCGCGCCAGTATTGTCAGGAGGCATTCCCAGAGGGTGCGCCGAAACGCAGCCGGATCAGCCGGCACAAGAGGAGTGATGCCATGCAAGGAGATCAACGCGGAAGACAATTCGCCTATCCATGCAGCACACTCAGGAAAGAGAGCTTTGACAAGACGGTCGAGGAGTTGCGGGGAAACCTCCGCAGCGAGGCGGCGCCGGAAGCCATGGCTATCTCGCACAGCCTGCGTCAGTTGCGGCCACTCTTCAGGCTTATGAAGAGCACCGGCGACCGCTTTACCCAGATCGCCTGTTGTTGCACTCAGGCGCCCTGCACTCGAAGGCTTACGATTTTCATCTGGGAATGGATGTACACGGTCCTGCGGCTGGGACCCGGAAGACAGCTCATGCAATGCGGCATGCTCGTGGAGCTTGATGTGTAGCGCCCATTCACGCAGGCGACGGGCGATCCCCGCTGCGAGATCCTCTTCCAAGCGGGCGAAAGAAATCTCCCCCAGATCCAGTTCCACGTTCCCCGCGACCAGAGGCTGAGCCACGCTGGGCGCAACGGACAGAGAATCAATCAGGATAGAGTTCATCCTGGCAGCGGCAAAAGAGCTCACCCGGTTTTGCAGCAACGGCGCGCGTTGGCGGTTACGCAGTTCCAACTCAAATGCGACGCGGGTGATGAGGTGGGTGCTGCTCATGGCAAGCCCGCCTCCTGCCCTTCGTCTTCCGGCGCGCGTTGATTTTGCTGCCGCCGCTGGAGGCTCTCAATCATGGCTTTGAGTTGCCCTGAAGCTTCGTTCAATTGGGCAATCGGATCACCAGTATGCTCCGGGGCTTTGTTGCCCAATTCCACCGTTCGTTTCAGATTTTTCCATTCCCGGAGCAGGCGCTCAAACTCACGCATCTCATGCATGGACAGCCAGAAACACTCCACGGCTAAATGCGCGGGAGCATTTTCAGCAAGTAATTGTTCGGCGTAGAGCTTGAATTCGTTGTTCTGGAAGCGCATCGGCCAGTTGGGAAGAAAAACGCTCACGCGATTCGAATAGAAATCATCTGCGACCGAAGCTTGAGGGAGCTTGCTGGAGGCTTCCGGTTCCCGGCTAAGCGATCGAATTATTTCCACCAGCCGTTCGATGGCAGCTGCAGCTTCCTGCTCGCTGGCAAATATCGTTGTTCCCGTGGCAATCGGCTTTTCGTTGTCGTGAAGGACGAAGTAGTGCCTTCCGAGGCCATGGGTCTTGATGCGGTAATTGACCGCGTCCTGGCCGTGCTGAAGAATCAGGTTCAGATGAGCTTTTCTATGTCTGCTCTCAACGGGAACGCCGACGAGATGAACGCGCAATTGCGGATCGGCAATTCGAACGCAATATTGGCGCACATTTTCATGTGGCCTCAACAAAATATGCTCGACCACATGCATACGCTCGCCGCCGTACCACTGCTGTGTCTCCTGTTTCAGTTCCCGAAAATAGCGGACCAGAGCATCAATGGATTGTTCGGCTTCGCGCCGGGTGCGGGCATGGTGGATCTCCTGAGCGTGCTGGCTGCTTCCCGGTTGAAAGAGAATGCGATACCCGCCTTCATACGCATGCAGCCGATAGTTTTCGCGGGACCTCCCGGATGCCAGCAACTGCTGCAAGACGGAAGAATCTTCCGAGGAGAAAACGAAATTATGATGAAGGTCATTGAGGTCGGGCTCTCCCGCAAGCCGGGGAGCTTCTATTCTCTCTCGCGCCAGGGTGAAGGCGATTCCGTCCTGATCCTGCAATCGTTCAGGCTCTAACTGTCGAACAGGCTTATCAAGGTAATGAAATCCGGTGTCAGGCCCCTCATTGCTCCTGTGCGAATGATATGAATGGTCGGTTGCATGTCCGTTCAATCCCAGCAAAAGCGCAGCACGTTGCTCCAGACCTGAGAGTGCATCGGAGTGCTCCGGCGCCCCGTAATCGAAACCGCGGGAACGGCCTGCCCCGAGCGCCACCATTGCCCCATCGTGTTCCACGTAGTTACGCAAAAACTCAATCTTCCATCGAATCAATTCCTCGTAGAAGCTGTCCTTCTCCCCGTAAGGCCGCAAATCGAGCCTTTCCAGGATGGCGTCATCAAACCATTCGCCGAAACGCGCGAGCAAATGATTCAAAATCCGGTTGCGCCGCCTCAGGTAGTCTCTGTCGGCCTGCCGCGATAGCCGATCCAATCCTTCGTAATAGGGACGCAACAGATTTCTGCCGATTTCTTCAACTTCGGGCCGGCGACGCAGGTGATGGTTGCGAACGCTTTCGTTCTCCGCCATGCGCCGCAGCAGATGCACAAGCCTATCCACTCCTTCTTCGGCGTCAAACTCTGTTTCAAAGATTTCTTCACCTTCTGCCAGGAGCTCTCCGTTGGTGTCATGCAGAAGGATGTTGAAGCCGCCCCGGGTGATGGGATGGAAACGGTAGTTGCGGCGGTCAATGCCGCTTGCCAGGATCTCACCGATGCGCCGGACGCGGTCCGCCTCTCTCTGTATGCGATCGCTGGTCAGCAGGACGCGGCTTTCTTCATCAATGATCTGCAGAGTGAGATCTTCGCGGCGGAAGACCTTGATAGCCTTGTCCAGCAGCGCTTTGTTGTGCTGCGCGCCTCTTATGAAGCTGGCCCAGCGTTCCGCCGTGCCGCGGGCTGCGCCGGACGCGGTGAAATGTTCCTGTCCCTGCGCCAGGAATGAACCGGCAGAGTTGTGCAGATCCAATTGAACATCGCCCGGCCCCCGCTTGATGATTCGATAGTTTGCGATCTCCTGCCCGCTCTCAATGATCTGCCGTTTTATTTCCTGAGCGACGGACTGGCTGGGAAGCCGGCGGCTGACGAAAGCAATCTCACCACGGCCGTCGATCACCGCCACCAGGTAGTGGCCCGTGCTTTTACGGGGCTCTCTCCGCTGTTGCAACAGCACATCAGTGATCTTTCTTGGTTCTGAAGGGCCTGGGGGATCGTGCGCCAGCGGCTGATGAAAATAGCTTCGGTGAAGGTTTTCATCAAGCGAGAACAAGTCGCCCACTCGCGAGAGCTGGGCAAGATAGTTGGCCAGCGGCTGCTCAAAGAAGAGAAGATAGGCTTTCAACTGGCGTATCCGTGCGGCCCGCGCGCTGTCGGGACGCATGATGGTCAGACCTTTCTCCACCAGGTTGTCGCCCATTCCGTATTTGCCTAGACCGTAGATTGCCGGGAACTGGTGTTGGATGGAGAGGTAGTCCTCGATCCCCCGGTATGTTCCCGACGGTAAATGACGATACGAAAGCACGCTCAGGGAACGCGCCGCATAAGCGATTTGCTTGCGCAAGTCAGCTTCAAGTTCCTGGATACGGGACCAAACCATGCGCGAATCCACCACGCACTTGAATCCGCCTTCCAGTTCGACGTTGATGGTGTACCGGGGCTGCGGTTTTAAAATCGGCGGGTCCAGGCGCGGAACGTGGTCTTCCTTCAGCAGGAGCGGTTCGCGGGAAGGCGCATCCGGTGGCGTGCAAATCTTGAGACGCTTGACGCGCTTTACCCCCTTAACTCGCAGCATGATGTCGGCGATTTCCTGCAACTGAAGTACACGCTTCCGTTCAGCCAGGCTGCTTTTAGTCAGGCTGCTTTCCTCAAGCAGCCCATTCTTCAGCGCAGGCCCGTTCCAAATTTGATCTGGCGGCAGCTTGTGAAAGAGCTGGTCGACAGATTGAACCTGGGGAAATGGAATGAGCGAATTTTGGATGTCGAAGAGTACCTGCGCGAGCACATTCGACGGATTCGCCTTGGGGCCGACCTCAATGGTTCCTTCCACCCGCACGGGCTGAGGCTTGAGGATGCAGACTTCATCAACGTCCTCGCCCAGAGTGCGCTTTTCCCGCATCAACTGCTTAACCTTTTGCCTGATGTCTTCGATCTCGGATGGCTCCTCAACTTCTTCCCAGGTTTCTACGAAGACCCGATAGAGCCCGCGTATGCCCAACGGATGCTGGTCAGCGCGGACCGGCTCCAGCCAGGCATTTTTCAGGCCTTTGACGCTGTCGTACAGGAACTTCCTGTAGTCGTCCACGGTCACCGGATCGGAGGTCAAAATCCGATCTCCGGTATAGAGCGCATGCTCAGGCTGCGCCACGCCATCCGGCCTGGCAAGAATGTCCGAAATTGCAAAGTCGGTCCGGTAAGCGAGATCGGTTAGCGCGAAACAGAGCTGCTGGAGAATGGTGACGCCGGGGTCATGCTCGTTGTAATCGGTCCACAAGTCGCCGCCCAGTTGCTGGCAATACCTGAGTCCGTGACGCAGCAGTTCGTGATAGTTCGTACAGGTATCTGATGTACCAGATCTCGGGATGGTCTTGGGTGCTTGCATGAATCGATAGAATCAAACTCGTGAACGTCCAGCCCGTGGCTCTCAACCGGTATTCGTCAGTTGTGAATCGCGAGTTTTTGGTTACCATAAGCGGGTGATGTGGTAGCGAACCATCACCTGTTTGCCGTCACTGCCTTTGCCGAAATCGCAGCCTGTGCGAATACAGAGGTTCAACTCGCCGTTTCTTTTGAACATGCCTCCGCTGCGCCGCCACTTCAGGCGGATCCTGCGCCGCCAGTACCATCCGTCATACGAATACGAGTACCGAATCGACTTTCTTCCTCCGGAATTTCCCGTCACCGCGATGGCATGGCTAATGGCATGAAGGCGAGAGGTGTTGGCTCCGGAAGCGCAGGCAACAATTTCGAAGCCATGACAACTGTTGAGCCCGGTGATGATCGGGTGCCAGAGTCCATCAGCCGGGACTTGCAGGCGGGAAACAGCGCTGGAGGGAAACTCCTTCCTGGCATCGTCCGCCGGAACATAGGTGCCCGCGCGCATTCCAATTCCTGCCCATCCATTTACCTGCAAGGCAAAAGGAGCATCCGGTCCGCCAATCTCAACGCGGTCATTCGCATTCAGGCGCAGGCGGGCAGCATCACTCTCTGAAACCACCAGATTGTTCTGAGAATCCACATAAACGTACCAAGAGCGATTCAGAGCAGTGATTCGGTGGGTTACGTTTGTGTTGGAATCGGCGGCGTCAGAGGCTGAGTTTGCCCAGAGATCGTTCCGATGAGCCATTGATTCAATGAGGTGCGAGAAGGCCGTCTCGTCTGGCAATCGGCCGTTACCGAAGAGGGCTTTTAATTCGACGCGACTCTTAATGGGCCCGCCGGTTGAGCCAGCTTTTTTCCCCTGGGCTGTTGCTGGATCGGGTTCCGCCATGCCATTGTCCTCCTTGCCAGGATCATTCCCTCGCTGCGGGGTGAATGGTGCTGCGCGGGATCACCAGGAAATATCGCTGTTCCGGAGCTTTTTCCTTTTCTTTTTTTGTCGCCCAGGTGGTTACAAGGTCGCTCCCGACACTCAGGTTTCGGATTCCTTTTTCTATTTCAACGCCTTCAGCAGTGACTACGGCAATTCCATGCCGAATCGCCGGGACCAGAACGGACCAGGGTGCTGAAGCCCACGTCCTTTGTTCGGCGGAGCGCCATTCTGAGACGTATCCTTTTTCTGTCTGGTAGGTATGGAGCATCACCAGGCTGTGCAGCAACTCCACGTACGGCTGGTGCTGGACCAGGGCGGCGAGCTGGTAACCCTGGATTTGTCCGCTGCCGACGGGCATTGGGTGGGGAGGAGTTTGCCGCCAGGGCTGCAAGTACTGTGATAATGCGGCATCAAGGTCATCGATGTAGTGCAGTGCATCTCCGGGGCCTTTAAATTGCACGTTGGCGAAGACCTTTACCGTCTCATATACCGGGTTAATGGCGTGGAGGTCCTCAACAGCACGCGAAGCCAGTGGCCGGATGAAATCCTCGATTTCCTTCAGGACAAATTGCGGCAGCCGGGGTTCGCGATCCGGGCAATCCTGCAACCGTGGCGTGACAACGAGGTACAGAGATCCCGGGGGCACCTGGCCCGTACCCGGAAAATACCGGCTATTGTTGGAGCCGATGCACTTGACTTGTCCCACTTCCGGAAATTCGTTGAGTACCAGGCGCTCGTAGTCGAAGTTTTGGACGGCCCGGCCCTTGTGGCGGAGCCGCTCGCTGACGCGCGTGCGAAATTCAGCGACATTCTCTTTGCTGCGTCCTCCACTGGTCGCAAACGGCTGCGAAACAGACTTGATCTGGGGCTTTTTTTCGCTGAGCTGGGTAATTGTTCCAGCCGGCAGCGTGGCCGGAATCAGGTCGCTTTCCGGGTTGCAAACGCGAGTGGCGGTTACCGCCTGCGTGGCGATGGATACAACCTGGCTCCAATAAACGTCCGCCACTTCTTTAGCGAAAGCCTCTATCCAGCAGAGACCCGCAGGCAACAACGTATCGTCCGCAGTGATGTCTTCCGGCATGGAAAACTGGACGATGCCGGAACGCGTCAGCCCCATGGTGGAATCAGAGATGATCAGCCGCCCGGGAAACTCCTTCCACTCATTATGCGAGAGATAGCGCCAGCGGACCGGAGATGCGCTCTCGTCATGGTGGTGGAGCGATGGGACTGGGGAAAAGCCGGCATCGCGAACATGGAACAACAGTGTGAGAGACTGTTGCGGGGCTGTTTCCGCTATCCCGAGGTAGAGATGGCCCTGGCCGGGGAAATCCGGTAGCAAGGCGGCAGGACGTCCCTGATGTTGCACATAACCGAATGGATGAATGGAGTAGAAGCGCTTTCCTTCGTCCTGGGGAAGCGGCCGGTTGAGCACAAGCTTGTCCGCCGCATCGTAATCGAGCAGCACGGATTTGGCTACTGGAGCAAAAGGCGGATTTGGCAGTGCCACGTGAGCGCCTCTTCTACCCGCGCTTGCATTTGCGGTGGCGGCATCGGCCATGATGCGCGGGAACACGTTGTGCCCGAACGCGAACTCCGGCTCAACCAGTTCCAGGCGAATGCATCCCCGTGGCGCATGGGTTTCAGTGAGTAACTCAAGGCCAGGCGGCGCGGCAGGAGGCTTGGCAAGTTCAGGAATATCAACAGCCATCGCCGTAGTCGGCAGCACGCCGGACCGCTCAAAATCACGCGCAAACAATGGGAAAAGATCATGGCCCGCGTAAGGTGCAATCCAACGGCCCGGATGGGAAACTGACAATCGAATTTTGAAGCTTTCGTCGGAAATCCCCAGGTTATATGCTTCGTAGTATGACGTAAAGCTCGAGGGCGGTTTGGGCAAATTGAACCAGGTGAGAACAATGGCCACGTGATCAACTTGCTTCACCGTCAGTTCCGGGTGGCTCAAAAGCAGGTACGACCCTTGTACGGGAACCGGGCTGAATACAGAGAAGGGCTGAGCGGAGCTGAGAAGGCCGGCGTCATTTCGAAGCTGCATCTTTTTGGCGCCGCGCACGTTCACGCGAATGTCGATGGTTTGCACCATCAGGTCTTTAAAAAAGGAGTAGGCAAAGATCCGGGCCAGAGGGTTTAATGCCAATTTGAGCATTGGCCACTGGGCTCGGTGTGGCTCGGGCGCCAGGGCGGGGTTTGCGACGACAGGAAGATTGGACGCTGGGAGCGTGAACTCAATCTCCATGTTCGTTCCAACCACCGGATGACGCCGATAGGATGCGCGGGTGACTGCCATCCAACCTTTCTCACCGCTCAATGAAAGCTGGAAGGCATCCGCCAGCAGTAACTCAATCGGCGCCGGTTGGTCCAGGAGATCTCCAGCTGCATTCCGATAGGCCTGTAGGGCTGCGCCGAAGCTGTCCTCTCCCGAGAAGGCAATGCTGATGGTCACATGGCGCTCTCCGTCCTCCAGAAGCAGCACAGGGGATGCAACAATGAAGCCAAGTTCCGCGTTGAGCTGCAATCGCCCAGTAGATTCACTTTGTACTTCACTGACGCCGAACGTAGGCCATCCCTGGGCTGGATCAACCAGAGGCGCGCCATTTCCGTCCTCCGAGTTGCACACGGGCAACGCCAATACATTCATGACTCGCTGCGGCGCATGAGAAGAGGTCTGGAGACGATCGCGGACTAGGTACACCGACTTAATGCTTTCAATGCGGGCTCGATTGATGAACAGATCGGCATCTGTCGCGTACTCGCGCACCGAGCCATCCGGACCCTTCCCGGCGGCAAGCCGTGTGCCCGCCGGCAGCAGATATTCATCTACCTGGGGCGCGAGTGCAAACGAGAGATGAGCGTGGTCGGGAGAACTGCCGCGTTCCGCGAGACCGAGCACGTCACGGTAGTAGAAGTCGAGATGGCGTCCGGTGAGGGTATTGATCTTGCTGCGGAGCATGTCAAGAAGCTTCGCGAACGCGATATAAAGAGTCGTGTGGGGGGGATGGTTGGAGCGATCATTCAGCTCCTGCTCCAGATAGCTTGTCGCCACGTCGCGGAGCCGGTGATTAGCCTGATGCATCGCCCGCAGGATTGCGAGCAGCCCATCCACGGGGTCGGCATGGGGAGTGGGAGCAAAGAGCGCGATATCCGGAGGAGCATTGCGCCAGGTTTCATCCAGTTGCGATTCCCGCCGCTTCCAGTAGGTTGACCATGTCTCTTCACCGGTGGCCGGAGGTAACTTCTTCAGGATGTCGTCGATATTCGCACCGAGATATTGGCTCAGGTCCGTCTGGATAATGGACTGCAACGTCATACGCAGGCGGTTATCTGCAAGGTCCTTCTCCGCAATATGCGTTGCCCATCGATACCAGTGATCAAGGCGGCTGGCCACCTGGTAGATGGCTTTGACTATTTCGCGGGTATCGACTCGACCCTCGCGCGCAGCTCGTTGCAGGGCAGAGCTGCCATAGTGTTCCGCTCGAAAATCCGTGGTAATGATTCGCGCCAGTAGAAACGAAAGATCACGCTCGAAAAAGGGCAGCCATGTGCCCGAAAGCTGGTTGGAGTCATCGTAGTAAACCAGCAGTTTGGAGAATTCGAGGGCAAACGCCATCTGCTCCGCACAGGTCCTCTCGTCCACGGGAGCATATTCAGGCGCCAGAGGCTGAGGGAATCTCTGCTCCCTCGCCGTGCCCGCAACCGGCCTCACATTGCCACGCCCGCGCCGCATCGTCTTTCCTAGCTCGCCTCAGCCAGGGCAATCAGAGTGCCTTCCTTCAAATAAAAAGGAATCACCAGATTGTTCCGTGTATTCGTCTGAACGATTCTGTATTCAAGCGTGATGTTGAGACGGCCATCGCGCTCACTTTCGGCATTGAACAAAACATTTTCCAGAATGATG
The DNA here is from genome assembly GCA_035712465.1 of Candidatus Angelobacter sp. Lineage (GTDB taxonomy): Bacteria > Acidobacteriota > Terriglobia > Terriglobales > Acidobacteriaceae > Angelobacter. The sequence goes on along the minus strand of DASTAS010000028.1, from coordinate 105,334 downwards.
CGGGGCTCGTAGTGCAGGACAGCGTGGTCGATAAGGCCCTTTAGGTGCGTGAACAGGGTTTCTCCCACGATGTCAAAAACGTGATGGTGGATCAGGCAGCCGTACTCAGGCGACATGATGCGCTCACCAGGAATTGTCGAGAGCAGGATGTAAAGGCTCTCCCGAATGTCGTCCTCAGCTATGACCATGGCCGCGGTCTGCGCGTCACGGTCAAAGGCCGGCGGGAACGCCCACCCTTTGCCCAGAAATCCTTCGTACTTGGTCCAGTAATCTTTGCTTGCTGGCATTTTTCCTCTCTATCCACCAATGATGACGGTAAAACAGCCAAGCACAATGCTGCCGCCGTGCGCCGTCGTGTCAAGCACGCGCGCGGCTGGACGGTTTCCAATCAGAACCGTAGCCGATCCTTTCACAATACTGTCGGGCGGGCCCACACATGTAAGTGTGTCGCCAACCACGGAAGCAGGCAGTCCCCCTATGAGCACAGTGGGTACACCTGGACCGACAATTGGACCGCCAACATGGGGAATTGGGGGCAGACCCGGTGTTTGCATCGGACACGTGTGAAAGTCAGTCAATCGCGCGGCTGGAGGCATATGTTTTCTCCTGTTAATTGATCATTACCATCGCGCCGCGTACAGTGGTCTGGCCTGAGGCTGACAATTCGGCCTGTGCCTGTCCCTGTGCGGAGAATGCTACCTGGGCCTTGGCGCTCACGTTCAGCCCTTGCACACTCAAGTCAGCAGTGGCTTTGATGTTGATGTTGGTTTGAGCTTCGATCTGAATCTGTCCATCGGCTTTGATACTGATGTTGCCTGGACTGCTGAGAGTAACCCCGGAGGAAGTCATCTCCATCTTGTTGCTGTTCGAGTCCACGATGGTGATGGACTTCTGGTCATCGCTCATCATGACCTTATGTCCGCCGGGTGTGCTGATCTCAATAACTTTTTTCACGTCATCAATGGCAATCTTTATCTGAGAGTTGCTGACAATGGCCTTGTTCGTGTTCGGCTGATCGGGCGTAAACGGTGAGGTGCGCTGGCCGCTGTACAAACTTCCCAGAATCATGGGAAAGGAGGGATCGTTGTTCACGAAGCTGAGGATCACCTCATCTCCAATCTCAGGCATAAAGAAAATTCCGGCGTTCTTGGTGGCGTAAGGGCTGGCAATGCGCGCCCAGACTCCATCCCCGCTTGGAGCAATCATGGGCACGTCAACCTGGATTCGTGTTTGCCCGTCCGGATCTTCGTGGATCTTCTTGACTATTCCAATTTGCAGGCCGTGAACAGAGGGCAGCAGACCGGCAGCCGGCGAGGCCTCTACTCCTGACTGCTCCTCCACAAACCAGCGAGGGGAAAGGCCGAACTCGGCTTCTGTCGACCAATTTCCTTTCTCAATCCGGTGCATCACGCCGGAAATGAATGCCTTTCCGTTGAAGCGAGCGCCCAGCCCAGCCAATTCGGCCACCTGACCCGGTTTCGGTTTTGCACTTCCGGGGAAGGTGACTTTGCCACGGATCCGGGCCATGCGCGATTTCAGCAACTGGGCATTGGCCCAGGATTTGAGATCAGCGGTTGCAACCGGCGCGCTGGTGATCATTTCATAGCTGGCGCTTCCCATCGCCTTGGCAAGTTGTGATCCGGTGAGGTTGCCCTGCTGATTAACGCTTGGTTCCTGGGCGTCCCCGCTCTGCACGGACTGTCCGCTGAAATCCCAGGATTTTGAGGTCACGGAAGGCAACTGGCTGCGCGCATCAACCTCGGCCTCTATCTCCACAATCGATTCGCCGTACTTGACCAGTAAGCCGCTGTCAGAGCTGAAATCGGGCGCTTTGGATGTCACCTTGCCGTTCTCTACCGTCACAATGTGGCCATTGGCCTCCGCGCGGCTGACAACGAAATCCCAGTCGGTTGTGTAGTATTGGATAATTTCTTCAATCGGCGCACCGGTATCGCCCACCTCAGCAGATAATCCTGCTCCGCTGACCAGTTGCTCAATAATTTCCTTGCTGCTTTTCTTGAGGAAATAACTACTTTTTCGCGAGACCGTCATCTTGACGGCTTTATCAAAGCACACGATCGTGAGGAACGATTTGCCGTCGTCCTCTACGCGAATCCCGTGCCGCACCACGATACCCTTGAAGATGGTCGCCTCCTGGCTGTGGTAGCCGGCTTTAATCTCAATCTCGTTCCCGGGCACGAAGGTGCTCGATTCACTGACAGCAAAGTTCTCGTCCGACGGACTACCATCCAGAATCACGATCTTTGCCCAGGGAATGCGATTGATTTGTCGCTGCACCTGGATCTGGGTAATCTCGTATATTTCAGGGATTTTCTGTCCATCCACGGTTACTGTGACCGTGATCAGATCGGATTTTGCGACAGCGGGCGATGCCATGGCTCAGTCTCCCAGCGGTGGAAAGAAAATCTGCCGTCCGGGCTCGAGATTTCTGAAATGGTTCAGACCATTGATGCGGGCGATCTCAACGTAATACTTACTGTTCTTATAGATATGGAAGCAGAGCAGGGGCAGTGTGTCACCGGCCACCACCGTACGCCTATGCGTGAGATCCGGAGAATTCTTTCGGGCCGCCAGTTCCGCCTTCTCGGGCGAACTGTATTGCGAGAATGTGGTGTTCAGCTTCGCGCGCAGGGGTACGCCCGCCGGTGTGAAGAGCAGATATTCAATGTCCATGCTCTCCAGACGACAGTCAAAAATAAGCTTGCCCCACAGGATACGCAGGTAGTTCTGGCTGTGAATGTTGCCGTTGTAGGAGTAGACGACTGATTGGAACCTTTCGATCTCGCCGGCGACATCCGTCATACCTGGCACCACGCCGGTGGCGTCCAGATAAAACTCCAGCGAGAGGTCCTGGGGATTCTGAACGACGAACTTATTCGTCACCGCGGCTGTGTTCACGGTAGGCGAGCAAGTCATTTGCGTGGAGTATTGTTGTTTGTACGTTTCAGGGTTGATCTGGACTTTGAATTGTCCGACCTTGCTGGTCAATTTCTCGTCTGAGTATCCCACGATCGTGAGCTTTTCCAGCATGCAGTTCTCCCCCTACCGGTCACTGATGCGCAAAACGAGGTCGCGCAAAGTTTCACGGCACTCCTTGAGAATCTCCTGTTTCATGCCGGCCAGAGCGCGTTGTGTCTTCTGGCTTTCTGAAGGCCCTTCAACTACAACGGCCTTGATGACCAGTTCTCGGATCTCGATAGGCATTGTTGAGTCTGTCCTCTGTATTTATCTTGAGCAGCGCTTGAGACGGTTGTTACTGTCCGTCAGGCTGCCTTTGTCGTACGCTGCGGGAATAACAAAACTCGAGCGTCTCCAGCGCGAGTTCGTTTTTCGTGGCGTCCAGGCCGGCCACATTCCATTTCACCGGCCAGGCTGCAGTGAAACTCCATACCAGCAGCGGATTGCCCTTCTTATCCAAGAGCGACACATCGATGTTTCTGGTCTTTAACCGCTGGCCGAAATCGGATTCCAGCGTGCTCTTGCACCACTGGGCCAGCTCAGAGTTTGCGGGTAGCACGCCCCGCTTGAGTGTCAGGTTGCGGTGCGTAGCTCGATCAGGAAGGCGGTGAGAAAAACGATTCTCGCCGCCCTCCTTGATCTCCACCGTGCCCAGTTCCATCTCGAGGCCATCCGCCTCTGCAAAGCAGGAATCATCTGCGTTCTTGATCCCTGCAAACTTCACCTCAAAGTAGAAGCTGACAGGCAGCGTGTACACCGTGGCCATAAGTTTTACTTGTTATCGATGGTGAGGCCCTCGTGCGCGACCTCCAGGGTCTCTACAGCCACTTCGTTTCCATCGGATTTCAGGTCAGTTCCGGTGATCTTGGTTGGCCAGGCGTTGGCCAGGGTCCATACCATCGTCGGATTTCCCTTCTCATCACAAAGCTGGATTGTCACGGGGACCCGCTTGATAACGTTCAATTCGATCTGCTTGTACCAGTCCCAGAACTTGTTGTCCTTGGCGAACACACCCTTTTTGAAGGTGACGTTGCCGTTTTTCTTGATGCCGGGCATCTTCACCACGGAAAAATCCTTGCTATTGCCTGCCCGGTATTCGATGGGTTGGGTTTCGGTGTCCAGGCCGGAAACTTCCTGAAAGGGAATGTTCTTCTGGTCGCCGAGATCAACCTTGAAATAGAACTTTGGCAAAGGCCATATTGCATTTTGCGCCGAACCATCATCTGCCATTTTTATCTCCTAGCTATCTGCTCCTGCACTCCAATGGATCAGGAAGTCTGCATTTTTTGTTGGAACGTGATGACAATGAATTCAGCCGGACGAACCAGGGCGACCTTCACCGTCACGTTCATGAACCCGTTCAGAATGTCGTCAGCGGTCATCGTCGCGCCCAGCCCGATATCCACGCTGAAAGCGTCATCAGGTTTGGCGCCTACCAGGGCTCCCGCCTTCCACTGATTCGTGAGGAAGTTTGCAATCATGTTCTTCACCGTGACCCACGTGGAAGCATTGTTTGGTTCAAAAACGTAGGACATCGTGGCGAACTTGATGGACTGCTCGAGCATGATGATGGTGCGCCGCACGTTGATGTAGCGCCAATCCTGGCTGTTGCCGTCCAGAGTACGCGCGCCCCAGATCAGAACACCGCGACCGGGGAAGGTGCGGATCGCGTTCACCGCCTTGCCGTCGAGTGGCATGTTCAGGTCTTCCTGCTCTTCGCTGGTAAGATCCACCGCGGGCGAGACCACGGAGCTCATTCCCGTATTGGCGGGCGCTTTGAACACGCCGATGGTGTTATCCACTCGCGTGTAGACGCCGGCCATGCCACCGCTGGGCGGGAGAAGATTCAGTTGCTGCCGGATATCCCCCAGGATCTTCACATACAGCGGACTGACGACGCGCAGCGAGCGATGAATCTGCGTCAGGCTGGGTGGGGGCGGTGTGCCAGGAGCGGCAGGCGCTGGAGGAGTCCCGCCCGTTGCCGGCGTGCCGGAAGCCTTGGCCTCTTCCGCGGCTCTGGCTGGCGTCATTTGGTTGATCAGGTCAGTTAATGCCTTCTTCGCCGGATCAGGCACATTGGCGACCGCATCAGACAGCGCTTTCGTGAGAGCATCCATTGAGTCCTGCGTGATGGCCCTGTAATCGACATCGGACTCATCCACGATGCTGGTGTTGACCCATGGATAGTACGCCTGGCCATAGTTCAGGAAATCACTGGTGATCCTGTTGCGGAAATGGTTGACCACATCATCGTCTTTGTTCGTGCGGGCCGTTGCGCCATTCCAGACATCAAGGATTGAAACCCGGTTCTGCATCTTGCCGCAATGCGCCAGGAACTGCTGGCCGATCGCCTGCCAGTCATCTTCGCTCAGCAGTACGGCGTCCGGTGCCACCAGCATCGTCGGTTCCAGGATCTTTTCCAGCCCGGGGAGCGCATTCAGAAAGTCATCTTTCTTCTTGTCGTCCTTGGTTACCTTGTCATAAGTTCCGATGGAGCAGATCCAGCAGGGTCCGCCACCGTTATCAAAGAACAACCTCATGCTTGAGTAGAGCAGGAAGCGCGTTTTGGGATCCGGTTCAAGAGGACTGTTGGCGTCCTTAAATTTGAACTGGGTTTTGGGAGCGCCGCCAAAATAAGCGTGGTACTCCGCCAGGGAAGATAGCCGCGTGGGTGTGTTCGGCCCGGGAGGAATCTTCTCCGTGTAGCCGATGAACGCGGGCACCGCGGTCGCGACTTCCACGACCGAGTTGGGGAATGCGTTGAGTTCTTTAATATAGACGCCAGGCGTCTTGATTGCTGCCGCCATTCCGTGCCTCCTGCTTCTTACAACGTCGTGAAAAACGACGGCATTCGGAAAATTCCCTCGTCTACATAAAAAAATTTTCAAAAATCAACACAGCAATTTCGCGCGCAGAAAAGTTGAGGGATTTTCTTTGCGCGTGTCGTTCTTCTCTCAAGTGATCCCCCATGCAAGGAGGACAGCATGCAGAAAGCAGTTCCTCAGGGCGCTAAGACCGGCGATGATTCTTCGCGAGCGTCGCAGACGCAGTCTCGTTCAGCTCAACAGCCGGGGCAAGGGCCCGGATATATCGCCCAAATGGCTGCGATGGTGAACAGCAGTCCGCGTGCGCAACTGCAACGCCAACTGGCAGCGGAAATCGAAGGCAGCTCGCAAATCGCGGCGCAGCGCAAGCTCGCAGCGGAGGTCAACGCAGGATCCCCCGCGCCGCATCGCAACCTGGCCAGCGACGCCAATACTGTTGCGGCCCAGCTTAAAAGGCTCGACGAAAAGCCTGCCCAGACCAAAGGCAGACTAGACAAGGAGAAACTAGCGCAGACCAAGCCGAAGGAGCTCGAAAAACCCCGGCAGCACAAGCTCGATCACACAGGCCCCGCTCAACTTGAGGCGGCGCCCAATCGCACTGGTCTCCCGGATAACCTCAAGGCAGGCGTAGAGAGCCTTTCCGGGGTCTCGCTTGACAGCGTAAAGGTCCACTACAACTCACCCAAACCCGCGCAGCTAAATGCCCTGGCATATGCGCAGGGCACGGACATCCACGTGGCTCCGGGACAGGAGAAGCATCTCCCGCATGAAGCCTGGCACATCACCCAGCAGAGCCAGGGCCGGGTCAAGCCAACCACGCAGGCCAAAGGGGTAGCTATCAATGACGATTCGCGCTTGGAAAAGGAAGCGGACGTGATGGGGGCAAAGGCGGCAACCGTGCAGACAATGGACAAGCGGAAAAAGAAATGAAGACCGCTCATCCGGTACCGAGCAGGAAAAGAAAGTTGCGACCGGACAGATGCGCTCACGGCCTGCACAGGCCATAGCACACAGCGGCCAGTTCACTCAGCTTGCAGCTATGGCGAACGCCAGCACTCAGGTTCAGGCACTGGAACAGCTGCAAAGCGCTGCGCAACGAAGCCTTCCCGTGCAGCGGCTGATGAATCTGACAGAAGAAATCAATTCAGGTCGGCCAGCGCAGGGGAGCGGCATTTCTGTTGGACAAGGAGTGGTGCAGCGAGAACTGTATGTAAGGAAAGGTTTCATAGAGCCTGAACCAGAAGTAACAGAGGATTATGAAACTTTGATGCAGCATGACACGTGGGAGTTTTTGCGGCAAGGACTGGAAATGTTTACCGCCGCGGCCGGTGACTTCCTCGAAACGATAAAACAGATAGCCAATGTGGTGCTGACGCTTTCGACTTCAACCGAGATTGACTCCATCGGCAAAACAACGCTGAAACTGATCGATCCAACGGGCAGGGTCCGGACATCGGAAGGTGGCCAGCACAACAGCGCCACTATCCAGCAGTGGAGCCCATGGCTGGGTGACCCGGCCACGCGGGTTGGTATTGTTGTGCAAGTGAATCCTAATCGGGTCTTCGATGCGGCTACGGTGGCCCAGACGCTGAATCATGAAGTTTTCCTTTATGCCGTAGAAATATTGGGCGAAATTAAACGCCTGAAATCGATAAAAGGCGATAAAGAGCGGGAAGAATTTGCGTTGCAACACGGCGCCAATCCGGACCAAGACCATGCGGATTTTGTTTTTGGAAGAAGAAAGGATCTGATCGTCCATCAGGCCAGGATGATAGCGAATGCCCTGCGTGACCATCCGGTCCGGGCGCAGCAGCTTGTAGACGACTACAGGAGAGACTGGAGTGATAGGCGGGAAGAGATGTTAAAAGCTGCGGCAGGCAAGCTCTGGGACGGGGATGAGAGGGAATTGAGGAAATATGCCACAGGGATCATCGAGCAATTTAAGAACAGTTCTGATCGGGATGTGGAAGCTGAAGTCGCAGACATGCGCAACATCTTCAGCATCATTGATTACGACTTTGACACCCATCTGGCTGATGTTTGGAGGAGACATAAGATTAATCTCCAGCCCCGCATTGAAAAGCCTGGGGCGAAAAAGCCGGAGCAGAAAAAGCCTGAGGGGAAAGAAGTGGCATCGCCCAGCTTCCAATCGGGCAAAAAAGGAAAATGAAGAGAACATGGGACTTCCGCATCCCAGCGCCTGCCTTCCCGAAGCGAGAACGAAGCCGCTTCCCATTTATGAACAGCGTCCAGCACACGGACCGGCACGATGAAGCAATCGAAGACAGCCAACGAGCAGCATTCACGAGAGCAGTCATCGGAACCTCTACAGCGTTCGTCGCGACCCGCCTCCGCGGCGGTCCTGGGGCGTGGCGTCCTTACGCAGTTGACCGCTGCGATCAATGGCAGTTCCCGGGAGCAGTCGCTGGCACAACTCAAAGATGGCATTCAGCAAAGTCCTCGCGTGCATGGCCTGATAGGTCTGGCTGCCGAAATCAATCAGAGCGCGCCCACGCAGTTGCGCGGCACAGAGGTGGATGACAGCCTCGAACATGAAGCTTTGGATTTGTCCGTAGCCTCGCGTCTGTCCTCTCCGGTCGCAACCTCGTTCCCCGTGCAACGAGTGCTCGGCTACCATGTGGTCACGAGCGCTCCAGAGCCGGCAGCTCAGCCGGAGAGCGAAGGCAGTGACAACGAGAATGAAGGCAGCGACGATGAAGACCGGGTTCAGGAAGTCCGATTGTGTAAAGCACCGGATGGCGCATTGCTGCATATCTATTTTTCGGTTGGCCGAGGAGTGAGGGTAACGGAGGAGAATGGAGACTGGGCCAGAGTGCGATCAGGAGATGAGAAAGGCTGGATGCGAAGTAAATTCCTTACCCGTCAGCCGAACCCGGCCAAGGAACGCACTACGAGCTGGGAGCAGGCAAGCGGGCAACCATTCGGGAGCGATGACAGTGATCCGGCGCTCGAAGACGTTCGACAAGGCCACCTGGATAATTGCTTTTTCCTTGCTCCTCTCGCGGCTATTGCTCATGCGCCGGGTGGGCCAGCCTTAATTCGCAATATTCTGGAGGACTTGGGAGCGGGGAAATGCCGGGTTGGCTTTTACAGCATTACGAACGAGAACGACGTAGATGAAGACCCGGAACAGGTCACGGTCGACAATTGGTTTCCTGTCGATGTGGAGGGTGCGTTTCTCTACAGCCCCGCGGGAGAGAGTCTGGAGGATGCAGATTTTCCCACTTGGTCCGCGATTGTGGAGAAAGCCTACGCATGGTGGGGAAGCGAAGAACAGGGACCCAACGAAAAACAAGGTTATGCAGCTTCTCAGTTGGAGGCGGCATCAGTGGCGCTGGCAAACCTCGTCGGGATTGTCCCGCGTTCTTTGTCGTGGAATGTTGCCTCCCCTGAGACGCGTACCCTTGAGGGAGTTCACGATACTTCGACGCTGTGGCACGACAATGCCATTACAGAAGGCGAAGAAGAGGACAAAGAGGACTTCGAGCCGACGTCGGTGAAGAATATCTCGTCGAACGCATTGTTCAAGGCGCTGCACGATCTGCGCCACGACCGGAACAACGTGCTGGTGGCGGAGAGCAATAACGCCGGACACGGTCACGATACTTTTCTTAATCCCGGAGATCCGGACGACATGAAGATTCGCGAAGGCCATGTGTACGTGATTACGAGCGTCTATAAGCACACGGTGCGGCTATGGGATCCCATCACGCAGGAGCGCACGGCGCGGATGCCTATCGGGAAGTTCAAGACGCTGTTCAATCGAGTGCTTACCTCGGACATCGGCAAATCTCCCGCAATGGAGACATAAACCGGCATAGTGGATGGGTTGAATGAGCTTGTTACGTCTGCTGGACGCATCACGAATGGCTGGAGATACAGAGACGGTGGATGGCGATAACACGCATTGAATGGCTGCTTTTTGAAATTGCAGGAAAGGGGGCACGGCACGATGAAGCAATCGAAGTCATCGGATGCCTCGTCGGCACCCGCATAACTCGAACCGAGCTCTGCCCGCTCGGGGACAGCTACCAATGACGATTCGGGGCCGGAAAAGGAAGCGGACGTGATGGGGGCGAAAGCGGCAACTGTGCAGGCAAAGCCAGAGACCGTGCAAGCTGTGGACAAGCGCAAGAAGAAATGAAGAGAAAATTATTTATCCGAAGCTGGAGCACCGCTGCCGCAGCGAAAGCGTTTGGGCCATGAACCTGATTGAAAAAGCCACCATCTTGCATTATCACCGGCACCGCATCCATCAGTTCCAGCCGGGAGGCGTTGAGGCCCTGGGCTGGCGCGGGCCAGAAAGCCAGAGCAAACGCTTCGAGGCGCTGCTACAAGTGGGAGACTTCACGGGACGCACCGTTCTAGATATCGGATGCGGCTATGGCGACCTAAAAGGGTTCCTGGACCGGCATTGCCCGGACTTCACCTATATCGGCATCGACCAGATGCCGGAGTTTATCGAGGAGGCTAAGGCCCGGTACGAAGGTCTCCTGGATACATATTTCTTTCGCAGAGATTTCACGCAGGCACAACTGCCGCAAGTGGATTACGTGATTGCCAGCGGAGCATTCGGCTACCGCTTCGCCGATGCCGGCCATTATTTCCGTATGGTGCGCAAGCTGTTTGGCGCTGCGAAGAGCGCATTCGCCTTTAACATGCTCGACGGCGCAGTTTTTCCGCCACATGATTTGCTGACCGGCCACGAGCGGAGCGAGGTCACGGCCTTTTGCCGCAGTTTGACGTCTCGCGTGGAAGTGGTCAGCGGGTATCTCGAGGACGATTTCACGGTGTTCATGTATCGCGATGCTCCTCACGGCAGCCAAGCGGCCATTGCTTCGAATGCGGCAGGGGAAATGAAATGAAACAAACCGTTGAACCCGGCGATAGACAGGCGTCAAGAACGACCGAGCCTCAGTCCTCGCGAACTGCGCACCTAAAGGTCTCCGAACCAGACGGGCACATGGCACAACTGGCCGCGATGATGAACAGCGGACCTCGCGTGCAGCCGCTGGCGCAGCTCAAAGACGCGGCTTCGCAAAGCTCCCGTGTGCAAAGCTTGACGAGCCTAACCGCTGAAATCAATCAGGGTGTGAGTGACCATTCCGGCCTGGAGCGGAAAGCGGACGCGATGGGAGCGGGCGAGGTGGCGTTGCAGCAGCAGCAGGCGGCGGGCGCCAGTGACGAGTCCTCGATAAGCTTAAACGGCACAGCGCAGTTGAAAATCGACATCTTTGGCACGCTCGCGCACGGCGATCGCTCCGGAGATGAGCGGGGGGATGCTCACGCCAGCCAGCCGAAAACTGAGTGCGGCTGCGGAGCAAAGCAGGATAAAACCTCCGGCAAGAAAGAACAAGATCCGCCACGAGGAAAACGGCCAGTTCAGAAGAAGCCAGTACAGCAGAAGAGATCCGATGCTTCGCCGGCTGCCACGCAGCTCAAACAGGGCGCGGCCGAGCCGGTGACGCCAAAGCCAGTACAACGCAGAGGCGTGCTGCAGGCGGTGTGGGCCTACCTCGATGCAGAGGGTGGCGAGTCTCTGAACCTCAAGAGTACCTCTGACCCTAACGTGTTTGAACTCTCCCGTGATGGCAGCAAATATGTAAAGGCTGGGACAGCATCGGACGGCCGTATGATCGTCAAACGCCAGGGAGGCGTGCACGCTGATTGGCGTTACGACAGCTTTACCGAATATCAGAATTGGACTAAAGGAAGCCAGGGGGTCTCGGTCGACGCGCCCTTAGGCTCCGGAAAAATCAACGCTGCCCACAAGCGCGGAGCGCCGAAAATATCGTCCCGGCAAGAAGACTTTGGCGGTGCAAAACTGGGTGATGCTTACTCGGACTATATCAGCGGTTTGCAGTCCGGGGGCAAGACGGACGTAGAAATCGCCACGGCGCTTCTGAAACTGGATGATACCAGCTTGGTATCAGATATTGAGAAAAGAGCAGCATCGATGCTGCACGTTACTGTGTATCTGGCCGAAGAGTGGCGCAAACAGGGCGCAGCGAAATTATATCGCGCATTTTTGCGCAGCATTGAAAACGGAGAAAAGACCTTTAAGGATTTTTTGACAGAGTACGAATTCATCCTAAGCGCAGACGAAGGGCGCAAGCAGGTAGCAAGATTCACGGATGTGCATCGCGGCGTCAAGTCAAAATCCGATCTGGGCCCAAGTGAACAGATCGTCTATGGCAATATGAGTCCGCTGCGCGATGAAGATGTTGAGTCCGACTCCGACATGGAGGTTGAAAAGGCTCTGAGCAAGACGCGTGACTACAGTCAAAAGAACAAGCAGCCGAATATTGGATGGAAAGACCCGTGGTAGCCCGATGCATGCGCCCTATCGGTATGACGATACTTTACGGGAATGTGAAAGCGCATTGGCAAAAGTCCGCTACTGTATGGAGGTGGAACCTGCGCTGATAGCAGAACGAGCTGACGTTACGCGATGAAGGCAAAGAGATCAAACCCGGCGCATTCAACCAGTCATTCCGAGGAACCCCGGTCTCGCGGGGCGCGCGAAGCCCGCTCTGTGCTGCTCCCGAGCGGGCATCTCGACGATCTGGCTGCGATGGTCAACAGCAGTCCACAGGTGCAGGCGCAGGTACAGCTTAAAGAAGACATTCAATACAGCCCGCAGATGCGAAGAATGCAAAACCTCCTAGCCCTATCCGCGGAGATCAATCATCAGGAGCAGCCCGCGGGTGAGGTTGCGCAATGCCTGATGCAAGGAGCAGCCTTTCTGGGCCGGTACAAGCACGCGGATACGGCCAACCCCCGGGACCGGATCGGGAATTTACTAACAGAGTATGAGAGCGCCTGGGGCTATGGCTATGGCACCCGTCTTACTGAATACAACGGGAAAGCGCACCGCCAGCAAAGACTTAAGATTTTGGCCGAGGTCGAGCGGATCATCCATGAGCACTTCCGTGACAGCGGAGCCACAAGAATCAAAGATGCCCCTGAATCAGCTCTGATGCTTGAGCTTCTGGATGAAGTCCAGGTGGAACACGAAAAGCAAATCGGCGAATTGTTGTCCTATAAAGACGAACTGCCTGTGTCCGCAGAAGGCCTATCTGAGGAGGCCAAAAAAGAGGTCATGAAGAGCTGGCAGAGCGTTGTAGCGGGAACCGGCAACCTCAAAGTCGACGAAAAAGAGCGGAACAAGGGAACAGGACTTGAGCGGGTCCATAGCGGATTTCGCGTCAAGGCCCTGGCCAGCATAGCCCGATTGCTGCAAGGGGCGGAAGGGCGCAAATTGATCGCGGAAGCCAACCAAGACGGCGGAGGTGCCGCGCAGAATATCACCATCGCTCCCGTGAGCAACAAGCCTTATGACGTGATGGCAAGAGGCGTCTGGGGCAAATACAAGAAAGGGACTATCCCTGCGGGTGGGTGGGACGCGGAACCGCTTGATCAGAGCAAGGACGCGCTCAAAGCGGCTCCCGACGATCTCCAGGGAGGCGGCTTCGCTGATCTGGATTCTGCCGCCGATCCGCTCGCCGCTTATGAAAAAGCAGCCAGGAAACATAAGGCCCAAGGCCACCCTGTTGGCGTGAGCATCCAGGGCGAGAAATACGTATTCAATCAAGGCACCGGCGCCAAGGTCAGCTACATCGTGGAACACAAGGATTCGGAAAACCGGGTCATGACCAAACAAGGCAGTGCCTGGCGGGAAGGCCTAAGCCCCACTTCCATAGCGCTGGGACACGAGATCGGCCATGGAATTCGCAATCGCCTTGGGGCGTCGGTTTCAGGACAATCGCAGTTTTTGAATCTGACAGGTGTCTCGGCGGAAAAGCAGGGCTTCTGGAGTAACAATGATGAAGAGCTGTTGAATATCACGCAAGTGGAAAACAAACTGCTCCCCGAGCAGGGGCTTCATCCTCGGATCTTTCACAAGGATTATGAAGAGTCGCTCCAGGAGACCGCCACGGTGCGCCTGTTGCGATACCGAAAAAGTCCTACACATGATGCAAGCAAATCAGGGCCAATTTATACCGCGATCCAGCAGAAGAGGTTTGATTTAGCTGGGCGGCTGTTGCGGGCGGAAGGGTTTTAGCGCTCGCCTGGCGGCACTTTGATCTGTTGCGGTTGAAGGCAAAGGAAAAAGAAGTCGTCAGCACAAGCATGCGTGGACGAGATAAAGCTGGTCACCTCTTCTGCCTGGTTCTACCCCCTCCCGCGCTCAGCAGCATGATCGGCACTTCGCAATCGTTGCCGGGACCGTATTGCACGCCGACATTAGGGGATGGAGGACATTTTGTGACATCAAAGCCCGGAAAGTCGATGTTGCCAAACTCGGATTGCATCCACGGATACATCGTCAGCATTTGCGTCCAAACGTGTTTGGCATGAAGGTGGTTATTGGAGCGCCTCTGGTTGATCTGGGAGAGATGAACTGCAATGTTCGCCACGGGCAGACTAGTGTCATTTTGAAAGCACGGCGTGAACTCCTGTTGTCCATCTTTCCTGAGCCTGACGGCGTTCAGGTCAACATTGTAGTAGAGGAACATGGCGCCTGCGGCAAGGATCGTCGGCTGCCCCTTGCCCTCGCCGGCGACGGAGGGTCCGAAGCCCGCGTAGGTCGGCCGAACGCCAACCATTGCATCAGGAAACGGCATTGTAAAGTTGAAGAGTGGGTTCGCGCCTTTGCCGCTCTGCTGCTCATAACCAAAGATTGGCGTTCCGCTGGTCTTCATAGCTTCCACTCCCGTGGTCTTGGATGGGGTGGAGGCCAATGGAATTCTCAGATCGTAAGTTGGAGGATGCTCCACTGTGTTCGAGTTGAGCATGGTTTCGTTCCCGGTGGTGGCGATCCACGCCTGATGCGCGGCCGCGTGAAAGTTCTCTCCCACAGGCGGAGCCATCACCTTCATCTGCGCATCTTCCTCCCAGAAACAGAATGGCCCCTCGAAGGAGACGATAAGGCACTTGCCCTCGCCGCCGCAGCAGGATTGCCCCAGGCTCGAAGCTCCGAACGCAGGAAGTCCAAGAGCTATTACGGCTGACCGCTTTAGAAGATCACGTCGATTCATTCTGCCCCCCTGACATTCAATCTTTACGCGCTGCCAAATGCCGCGAATGCCGCCCAATAATAAGGATGTTCGTGGCCTGGTGACTCGCGGAAAATTTCCGATGCGGATCTGAGCGCCCGCGCAACATTGCCATCTGAGGCAAGCGCGCTGTAAAACAGGCCCATAAACTCTGTGGTCGCGCTCGAATCCACGTTCCACCGGCTTGCCACCACGTTATGCGCGCCCGCCTGTAGAAATTCGGCAACAACGCTGCGGGAATCTGACATTTCGCTGGGACGCGCGCTGGCACACGCGGAGAACACCGCGAGCTGCAAGTCTTTCAAACGACCTGGGTGCAGCCAGCCTGAGTTCCCGGTACCAAGCGGACCATCCGCAAGCAGGATTGCGGCTCCAGTGTGGCTCAGGCCTGCGTGCCCTGCGAAATGAAATACTTCGTTGCGACCAAGATCCCTCTCCACTTGCCGCACACTTGCGTCACTTCCCAGCAGCAGTTCCGGACTTCGAAAATGCGCGGCCACAAGCCTCGCTTCTGTGAGAGTCCCCGGTGGAGGCGCCAGTGTGCCACCCAGCGCAGCGGGCGCGGCCACAATGAGCGCATGCTGTGGATAGGGAACAGTGGCCGTTGCTTGCGCGGCGCCAGTCGCTGTTATGCTGAGAGCGATGCTGAAAGTATATCGATCCCCCAGATAGTGTGAACTGTCGTCCATCAGCGCCTGCAGGGGGACCATCCCCAGAATTCCATCCGGCTCAATGATCAGGCGCCCGTTTGCAGGAAGCCAGCCATCAACCGGACGAATCAGCCATGTGTACAGGGCGTGAGCGTCTGCTCGAAGAGTAGTGAGATCGGAATCAGCGCGTCCACACTCGCTGATGAAGTTTTCTGCCGTGCGCTGAACGGTACGTTGAGGAATGGGGACTTGGACCGAATGCAGTTCTCCGGCGCCACGTACCCAAATCAGCAGATGTTCCGGCGCGAAAGCGTAGGTTAGAATCCGTGTTTCGGGAATAGAAGTGCCGGACGGGTTCGTGGCCAAATCTTCATGAAGGAAATTACTCTTCCGGTACTCGCCAGGATTCCATTCAACGGTTGAGATAGCGGTTTCACTGGCACCCGGCCCGCTGAGGGAGCGATAGCTCTCCCATCCCGCCAGCGCCTGCTCCTGCTGGCCGGAGTCCTGCAACAAGCTCGCCATCGCGATAAAAGGCCGGCGGTGCTGCTCCATCCAGGTGAGCTTTTCGCTCCAGGTGGAGAGCGACTCTGTTCCGCCTTCCGCCAGCATGATTGCCTTTTCCAGGAATTCACGGGCTGCCAGAGTGTCTCCGGAACGCACCTTCAATTCGGCAAGCGTGTCATAGTATTCAAACTCCAGGTAGCGATTGGAAAGCCTGCGAATCTCGGGCAGGGAACCGGTGAGCGCCGCCATTGTGCCGCTCAAGTCCGCGCCGCGCCGAGACTGCACGCGGGCGAGGTTGATGCGCGCCTCCAACTCCCTCCAGCGGATTGAATCAGTTTGCGGTTCCGCAGCGAACATCTGTTGGGCTTCGGCAAATTGTGCTTCGGCCACTTGGAGATCGCCAACGCGCAGAGCGGCGTCACCGAGCCGCGCGTGACCTGATGCTTCAACCACACGGTCGAGGTCAGCTCCGCGATGAGCGAGCGCTTCAGACAAAGCGGCGAACTGAACATTTGCGTGTCCTCGCCGCCCGGCCATGCGGTCCAGCACGGTATAGAGCGAGTAGGCCCTTACCGGTGGCAGGTCCGACTTCCAATACAGGGCCAGACCTTCCTGAACAGCGGACCATGCGCTCGCATCGTCGCCTGCATCCGATTGCAAAACGGCCAGCAGCGTGAGTCCGCGCAGATAAAGGCTTTCATATCCGTGATGCTGGGCAAGGGAAAGTGCGCGGTGCAACACGCGCTTTGCCGTTCCCACCTGGCCACTCATGTTGGAGCAGATGGCGTCCTCCAGTAGAAGCTGTATCTGGATAACGGCGTACCCAAGCCTGTTGGCCTTTGCGGAACCTACCCCAGCGACGTTGGTGCAAGCATTTGCCCGAGATTCGAACTGGAGAGCATAGGATTGTTCAAAAAGAGAAGCCAGCCAGCCGGCCGAACTCCCCATACTTCTGAAAGCCGCCGCAGATTGGATAGCGAGTCCATAGGCCTGCTCGAAATGCCCGTTATCGTTCGCGACCAGGCTTTCGCTGAGAGTCTGCGCCGCCGGGCGAAAGCCAGGCTGATGCGCTGACCGCATCAAATCATCCAAAAATGGATCGGAATGCAGTGAGCGCAGATTGCCAGCCAGCGCCAGGGCCGCGCGGTAGTTTTCATCGCCAGCGGCGGTACCGTCAAGCCGCGGCAAGATGTTACGTTCCGCCGCGCCGAGGTACTCTTCAATAGCGGCGCTCGGGCGACCCTCCGTCTGCCTCTGAAATTCGGAGAGCGACAACTGCCCGGGTATCTGGCTTGCTGCGTGTTCTTTTACATGTGTACGAATTTCCTTCAGCCGCCGTTCACCTTCGGCTCTCCATTGCGGGTCGTGCTCCAACTTGAGGAACTGTTGCCAATCGGCAATGGCTCGATCATAAAAGTAAAGGCGTTCATACAAAATGGCGCGATTGAAGAGCGCTGCCGGATTTGCCGGTTGCAAGCGAATAGCATCGCCAAGGTACTGCAACCCTGATTCATCGTCGGCTGGGCTGGCAGCGGCCTCGGCGCGTTCGAAATATGCCGTCGAGAGGTCCACCAGGACGGGGAACGAATCTGGCTTCACGCGCAAGGCGCGGCTCAGGGTTTCAATGGCAGGCTGGTAATTCCACGTGAGCAGGTCGGCTTCGGCTTTCTGGCGCAGCAACTCAGGATTATCCGGAGCTTTTTCCAGTTCGCCTTTAATCAGGACTTCAGCTTCCAACAATGCACGCGGGCTATTGAGGGGGGAACTGCCGTTGGCGCGTTCCACGCGGACTGGGCCGTAGCCCGCGCCAGGAATCCTCATCTCGATTGTCCGCTGCTGAGCGTAGGCCTCATGGATCAGGGTGTCAGCAGACTGGCGATGCAGCCGCGAGAAAATCGCCAACCCTACCGCTGCCGCAACCAGGGCCGCAACCGCAGCCATTGACCATCGGCGAGCAAGTGAGGGTCCGAGTCTTGCCCTCGTGGGAAGCGCTTTAACCCGCTGTTCCGCGCCGGGGGCCGGCTGCTCCGATGCAAGCCTCGCCGCAAAGTTGCGTTGCCAGTCTCCTGACCCGGTAGCCAGGTCCTTACCAAGTTCCCCGGGGACGGCATCCTGGCTGCAGAGTGCCTCCATGGCATGGCGTAACTCATCGGCGCAGCCGGAGCAGGCGCCGGCATGCTCCAGCGCATTGAAGGCACGATCCTGCGGCAGCAACCCCATTACGACCTCTGCCCACACCTTAGGTGAAGGGCAGGGGCCGGTTGCGCCCGAGCTTTCCGCCTTGCCGAATTGATACAGCTTGGACATGAAGACCCGGTATTCTTCCTTTACCTGTCTGCATTGCTCGCATTGGCCCAGATGCTGTTCAAGTTCCGCCTGCCGGCTTTCGCTCTTCAAGCTAAAAAGCCCAAAGAGAACCTGCATGATCTCTGCGGTCGTCAAATGCTCGTTGGCCGACCTCAAACAGTATCTCCTCAATAAAAGGAAAGGAGGGGCTCAATTCCTTCGCGCGGGATGCTAATAAGCTGCGCTGGCGGCTCGTTTTCTGAGCCGTTCCGTAAGCCGGTGTAAGCAGCTTTCCACACCCTTCTGCGAAAGCCCAATCGCCGGAATTTCGGCAATTTTGCTGGTTGTAAACCCCTGCCTATAATAAAGATTGAAGATCAGCTTGTCTCGTTTTCCTTCAGCAAGCTGACCGGCCAATTCTTCCAGTTCGCGCAACAGGATGTCGGCTTCAATCGAACTGTTCTTCCCCTCTACTCGCAGGGAATCATCAGGATCCGAAGTACTGCGGAGCATCGCGCCGCGTTTGGCGGCATAATGCAATTTGAAGTGGTCCAGGGTGACCGTATAGGCGATGGCTTTGATATAGCCGTAAATGGCGTCTTCATAGCGGCTTTCGAATTCGCGCAGCCGCCTGAATTCTTCGCTGCAGAGCTTGAGATAGGTCTCCTGGACGAGATCGTCCACGAGCACTGCCGTAACGTTGACCCAGCGGGAGGCGGTGCGGGCTACGACCCCGGCTATTAAAGGCTGGAATCGGCGAACAAATTCCTGCCATGCTAGGGCGTCCCGGCCAGAGACACACTCCGCTATAAGCTCAGGCGAACCAAGTTGACTATAGTCGATCAAGTGGTGTGCAGAAATTTTATAACAACTTTATAAGAAATGGACCAGAGAACCATTAATAAAACTGCAATACCAAATCTCAGTTGGCAGAAGTCGACGGAAGGTGTTCTTTCAGGCCAGCGCTTCGCAACGAGCCTCCAACAAGCTGCGGAGCCGGTCAAACTCTTTTGTTGCTATAGGTTGGGATGTTACATTTGCTGGCTTAATGTATTGATTTTCTTAGATATCACTAGGGCAGATTTCCTACGGCGCTCATGGAAACCCTTATTTATCCTACGCGTTTGAGCCATCTTCTGTATTAAATCTCCTATCGAAGGGCACGCTGAGCCAGCTCGAGGTCCTGCAAGACCAGGCGCAAAGCGAGCGTAAACCAGATCGGCGCATCCATGGCCGACTGGGTCATTGTGCTGTTACCCGGACAGCGCAGCAAGTACGAAAAGTAGGATTCCGAAGAAAACAAACTTTCCCGCTCCGTATCCCAGATGCTGGAAACAACCGGAGCCTTAGCGATCGCCATGATCGGTCCTCATTCGTGCGGTATTCACGTTCACCGGAGAGCCTTGAACCGGCTCCACCAGCTCTGTTTTAGCTGCTCAAATCACTCTGGAAGCATCACACTCCCAGAAAACAGGAGGTCCTATGATCAAGTCTAAAAAGAACCCTGGCTTTCCTGAGAAGATCAGCGGCCAGCCTCGCCTGCATCAACGGGCGGCACAGATTCAACAATACGGGACGGTGAGTTTGCTTCTGCCGCTTGAATTGGAAGAACCAGTCAGGCTGGAAATCACCGAGCAGCTCAACCAACTCCTGGCCGATACCATGACGCTTCGCGACCTGTATAAAAAATGTCATTGGCAAGTGGCGGGACCGACCTTCTATCAACTGCATTTACTATTTGACAAACATTTCGATGAGCAGGTGGAACTGGTTGACGGTATCGCGGAGCGGATTCAAACTCTTGGTGGCATCAGCCTCGCCATGGCGGCTGACATTGCCGAACAAACTCAAATCGAGCGGCCCCCGCGCGGACGTGAGGAGGTTCCTGTGCAAATTTCGCGGCTGCTCGACGCCCATCAAATCATTGTCCGTCAATGCCGCAAGCTCGCCCGCCGCGCCACTGAACTTGGTGACGATGTCACCAATGATCTCCTGGTCAGTGATGTGTTGCGCACTAATGAACTGCAAATCTGGTTTTTAAGCGAGCATCTGGTCGACATGCCATTGATACACGCCATCGATGCAGCGACACACCCGGACTCGGCAAAGATCAAGAAATCAGCCTAGAGACCAGTGGAAGGATCTCCGAGCTGCCTGAGAGGTGGACGACTCGCGTGCCGATGCGAAGAGAGAAGGCGCCGTGCTTTTCTCTACAGCCCCAGAAAGGAGCAGCCTATGACAGATGATCTGCGACGCCGTTCCGCGGCGGAGGTGTTTGAGGAACACCTTCGCCTCGCCGGCGAGCATCAATTTGACGAAGACATTGAGCGCAACGTTTCTCCCGATATCATCATTCTCGAACGTCGAGGCATTTTCCGGGGCCGTGAAGGCGCACAGGAACTTGCGCGGCTGCTCGAACAGGAGCTGCCGAAAGCACCTTATTCTTATACGAACCGCCTGTTAGAGGGGCGCGTCGCCTTCCTGGAATGGACGTCTGAAACTGAGCATGCGCGTGTGCGCGACGGCGCGGACTCGTTCATCATTGAAAATGGCTGGATCGTCGCCCAGACTATCCACTACACCGTGGAAGCGAAGTAAGATGTTTGAAACAGATTCGCATTGACCGCCGCGACGGTCACTGGGGCCGTCGCTGTCTACTCAGGGTTTGGCCAGTGCTATGACCAGTGATTCCCGTAGGTTCGAGAGGTTTATTGCTTGACGACTTCGACAAAGTACAGATCCGTCGCCACCTCGAATTCATTTTCCTTGAGTGACGTGGGCAGAGTCTGCCAACGGGTCGTCGGCTGAATGATCTGCCAGTTGTCTTTCTTCCCTACACGCACGGGCATCTGGAATCCCGGTTCATCTGCCTTCCAGCGATAGGACACAGTGCTGTGGCTCGGGTCGAACTTCAGCTCCAGGGCTGGAATTGCAGTATGCCGCAGGTACTGATTGAAAACCGGAGTCAGATTGATTCCGGTGTGCGCGTTGAAATACGCGATCACGTCTTCCGTCATGATGTTCTGATACTTGAAATGCTGATAGAAGTCGTGAAGAAGCTTCCACCAGCGGTGGTCGTCATTGACGATGCTGCGAAGCGTGTTGATAAAAAGCGCGCCCTTAAAATACATGTCCTGCGGCGGTTCACCGTTCACGCCCCGCTCGGTGATGATCGGCTCCTGGTTCTTGACCTTTGACTTGTATCCATTCAGATACTTTAATGCGTCGGCGCGGCCATACATATATTCCACGTACAGGCTCTCAAGATAGGTCGCCCACGCTTCGTGGACCCACATGTCCGAGCTGTCTGCGGCGGTGATGCTGTTGCCGAACCACTCGTGTGCGCTCTCATGAATGATGATGAAATCGAAGCGAGGGCTGATGCCGACGCCGGTCCAGTCACGCTCAAGATAGCCGTTTGCGAAATGATTCCCGTAGGTAACTGCGCTCTGGTGTTCCATTCCGGAGTACGGCACCTCGATCAACTTATAGCCGTCCTTCTTGAACGGATACTCTCCAAAATAGTGCTGGTAAGCCTCAATCATTCCCTTGGCCTGAGCGAACTGCCTTTTTGCTTTGTCCAGATCTTCGGGCAAGGCATAAAAATCCATTGCCAGGCTGCCCAGCCGGTCAGAAAAATGTTGATAGTTGCCGATGTTCAATGAAACATCGTAATTATTGATGGGATAATGCACGAACCAGTCGCATCTTGTGTATCCGTCGCCAAGGTCGGTCTTACCCATGAATTTCCCGTTGGACACATCGACCAGGCCGTTCGGGATCGACACGCTGATTTCCATGTCTTTGACTTCATCGCGCCACTGATCTTTATTGGGCCACCATATGCTCGCTCCGATTCCTTCGCACGCTGTATAAATCCAGGGATGGCCGGATTGATCGTGTCCGAAGGTGAAACCTCCAAACCTTCCTTTGTGCATAGGCTGGCCGGAGTAATAAAACTGGATCGTGTACACGCGGCCTTTGCGCAACTTGCCGGGAAAATCCACGAAAACCGCGCCGGAATCCCGCTTGTATTCAAGAGGTACGCCGCCGGCAAAGATTTTAGGGACGCCCATCAGCTCAGCCACTTCGGGGTTCGCGCCGCTATAGAAAACAATCTTGTCGATTTTGAGCGGCTCGGCCAGATCGAGCTGGATACGCGAGTCATCCTTGAGCATCTTAAACCGGATCGTGTTCTTCCCTCTGATGAACTTCTTGTCCGGGTCCACCCGAATGTCCAGGTGGTAGTAAAGCAAATCGTTGTTGGCGCGATAACGTCCATAACCGCCGCGAAGAATATCGGCCCTCGTCGGTTCGCCACGGCCTCGGGACCGTTGCGGTGCAGCGGCGGGCGGAGTGTTAGGACCGGATGTCTGAGCGACGACTAGCGTCGTGACGCCCATGAATGCGGCTAATACCAACAGGGCGACTCGAGTTCGTGGTAAACCGGCGCCTCGCCTTTCCGTCGTTTGATTTGGTCTTCGATTCAACGGTGCAAAATGAAAATCGGAAGCATAGTGTAGCCAAAGCGATTGGCGGGAAGCAATCCGCTGCGGATCATGTCAGCGCCGCTGTCAATATCGCGGTGGTCCCGCTGTGCGGGCAGGGTGTCGGTTGCGCGCAAGCTGATCGCGACGGCCCATTGACGCTCCCTTTTACGCCTGTCGAGGTCGCGGTGATCAGGTAGAGTTCTCAGGCGCAAAGAAAACACCGTTTCCTTACAGAAAAGCGGCGCCCGAAGGCGCCGCCAAGTGCTTTTTTTTATTCGAGCTAGTTTGTAATGATGAGTGTAATCACCGTGCTGTGCACCACTCCGGCACTGGTTCCCAGTACTGTAATGTTGTAGGTGCCGAGCGGGGTTTTGATTCCGCCTGACTGCTGCGTGTTGATGGTAAGCCTGGACGAGGCGCTCGTTGCGCCAGGCACAACCGACGACGGTGAGAAGGAGCAGCTTGCGCCGCTCGGCAAATTCGAGCAGCTCAGCGCGACAGAGTTGCTGACGCTTCCGCCCACGGCGGACACGGTGATGCTGGTCTGCCCCTGGTGTCCTGAACGGATATTGATACTGGCCGGCGATGCCGAGAGAGAGTAATCAGGTCCCGTGCCGTTGCCGGACAAAGCAATATTCGTCGGGCTGGTAGGAGCGTCACTAGCGATGCTGAGCGTGGCTGACCCGGCGCCCGTCGATTTCGGCGCGAACTCCACCTGAATGGTGCAAGTGCCGCCCGGCGCGACTCCGGTCCCGCTCACGCAGTTGTTGGTCAAGGTGAAGAAGTCGGGATCCCCGCTAAACGATAGAGAGTTTACGTGAAGCGTGGTGGTGCCCGGATTATTCACCGTGATGGTCTGAGCAGGAGCATCGGTGTTTACGGCCTGATCACCGAACGCGATGCTGCCCGGGCTTACGCTGATTGCGGGGTTCACACCCGCGCCAGTCAGAAAGCCTTGTACCACCGGTGGCGAGCTATTGCTGGAGACGGTCAGGAACCCGCTGAGCGTCCCGGTCGCCATTGGATGGAACGTCACCTGGATTGTGCAACTGCTGCCCACAGCCAGGGTGGCGGGGCAGGCGTTGCTCTGGGTGAAGTCGCCGCTGACGGATATTCCTGAAATGCTCAGAGGATCTGTCCCGGTGTTGGACAGCGTGACCGTTTGGGCGGCGCTGCTCGTATTAATCAGTTGGTTCCCGAAGTTGAGGCCCGAGGGCGACAACGACCCAATTGGGTCGATGCCTTTTCCAGACAGGGCAACAGTTGTTGGGCTGGTAGGAGCGTCACTCGCGATGCTGAGCGTGCCCGAGGCTGGACCTACCGAACGCGGCGTAAACCCGACCTCTATGGTGCAGGTTGCAGCGGGAGCTACGCCCCCAGAACAGTTGTTCACAACCACGTTCAAATCAGGGCTGCCACTCACCAGAGTCGAAGATACGTGCAGTAACGTACTGCCGGGATTGGTGACTGTGATCGTCTGGTCCGGAGCCGTGGTGTTGATCGGCTGGTCAGCGAAGTTGATGGTCAAAGGGCTGACGCTGATTTCAGGGTTCACGCCCGTGCCGCTCACAAAATCTGCTACCACCGGCGGCGAGCTATTGCTGGAAATAGTGAGGAAACCGCTGCGCGTACCGATCGCCCTGGGATGAAATGTGACCTGGATTGTGCAACTGCCGCCCACAGCCAGCGTGAGCGGGCAGGTGTTGCTCTGGGTGAAGTCGCCGGTCACCGTTATTCCTGAGATGCTTAAAGGATCTGTACCGGTGTTGGACAACGTGACCGTCTGGGCGGCGCTGCTCGTGTCGAACAGTTGGTTGCCGAAGTTGAGACCCGCGGGCGACAACGACCCAATTGGGTCGATGCCTTTTCCAGATAGGGCAACGGTCGTCGGGCTGGTCGGCGCATCACTAGTGATACTGAGCGTGGCCGAGGCCGAACCGGTCGATAGCGGCGTGAACTCTAGCTCGATACTACAACTTCCTGCGGGAGGCACTCCCGCACCACAGTTGCCGCCTATGACATTCAGATAAGGGCTGCCACTTACCAGAGTCGAAGATAGGTGTAACGTCGCGGTGCCGGGATTAGTGACCGTGACGAACTGATCCGGGCCAGTAGTGTTGATCGGCTGGTCAGCAAAGGTGACCGCCGCAGGGCTGACGGTGATTGCCGGTTGCACGCCGTTGCCAGTCAACGGTACCGCAGGAGCAGCAGGTACGCTACTGCTGGAAACAGTAAGGCTCCCACTGCGCGCACCTGTCGCTGTCGGCTGAAAGGTAACCTGGATCGCGCAACTGCTTCCGGGATCCAGCGTGGCCGGGCAGGTGTTGCTTTGGATGAAATCGCCGGTGGCGCTAATGGAGAAGATCTGCAGAGAACCGCTGCCCGTGTTTGAAAGCGTGACTATTTGGGCAGCGCTGCTCGTGTTCACCGCTTGATCGATGAAGCTGAGGCTGTTCGGTGATAACACGAGGGCGGGCGTAGCGGTCAGCACAAATTCATACGCGCCCATGTCGACCGTGTCACTGCCGGTTGTCGCATTGCCAAGAGCGATGCGGGGGTTGCCGTCGAAATCCTGTTGAGGGAGGTCTGGCACAGTGTTGTCGCCGGCGTCGATGACTGGCGAGCCCGCGAGCAGGTGAAAATCGTTCCCCGCCGCGTTGACGAACTGCGGATCGGCTGAGATGTTCCCGTTCGTCGAGGCGAAACTGGCGCAGTTGCTCGACCACGCTTGACCGCCGCCCGGCGAGATGACGTCGTTATGCGAAAATGTGGGAAACGTTGAGATCGAAGGCTCGCAGACGATCCCGGTTTGTCCCGACTCCGCCACAACAATATTGTTGCTTATTGCAACAGGAGCTACTATTTCCGTGTAGATTCCTGAACTGCCGTCGAATGCGTTGTTGCCCACGACTGTGTTGTTAATGACGACTGCGCTGGACGAAGAGGGTCCCTGTACGTATATGCCCGCGCCATGGCCTCCACCTAATGTAGTGTTGCTGAAGATAATGTTGTCCACCACCACAGGCGCCCCACCATTTTCGAGATCGATGCCACCGCCCGAGTTCCATACGGAGTTTCCGGCAATGTAGTTGTTTCGAATTATCGGCGAGGTGCCAAACACACTGATGCCGCCGCCAAATCCACCCCCGTTCAAGGCATTGTTTGTGATAGTGTTGCCGATGATCAGCGGCGCCGCCGTTGGAGTACTGGAATGACCAGACACTTCAATGCCGCCTCCACCACAGCCGCCAGTGCCTCCGGCCTGCGTGTTGTTAGTAATGGTGTTGCCCTGAATGAGCGGCGAACCATTCTGGACCTCGATGCCAATCCCGCAAATGGCGTGGTTGCCGGTTATAACGTTGGCTGTGATGGTAGGCGAAGCGTCCGAAACCAAGATGCCTCCGCCGCTTTCTCCAAAAACCGGAAACGCTTGCGATGGTACTCCGTTCTGGAGAGTAAAACCGTTCAGAACTGAGTTGGCGCCTTCGTTTGTGTCGAATATCGCTACCGGCCCTAAGCCGCCGCCATCCACAATAGTCGCCGCCGGCCCGTTGCTGCTGGTGACTGTGATGGCTTTGCCTTTGAAGTTCAGGTTCTCGAAATAGGTGCCTGGGGCTACCAGCACGGTGTCGCCATTGACCGCGGCATCGATGGCCGCCTGAATCGTCGGCTCATTATCGGGCACATTGATGGTCACAGGCGTCCCCGCTTGAACACCGTTGCCGCTCAGCGGCACCGTCGTCGCGGCAGGAACGCTGCCGCTGGAAACAGTAAGCGTTCCGGTGCGCGGACCTGTCGCCGTCGGCTGGAAGGTGACTTGGATGGCGCAACTGCCGCCGGTGGTCAGGGTGGTCGGGCAGGTGTTGCTCTGAGTGAAGTCCCCGCTGACGGATATTCCTGAAATGGTCAGAGGATCTGCGCCGGTGTTGGACAGCACGACTGTCCTTGGCGCACTCGTCGTGTTCACCGCCTGGTCGGCGAAGCTGAGGCTGGTTGGGGATAATACAGCGGCGGGCGTGCCGGCCAGCACGAACTCATAGACGCCCATATCTACCGTGGCGCTGCCGGTTGCAGCGTTGCCAATAGCCACGCGCGCGTTGCCATCGTAATCCTGTTGCGGGAGGTCCGGCACCGTGTTATCGCCGGCGTCGATCGCGGGCGACCCCGGCAGCAGGTGAAAATCATTGGCCGCATTGACGAACAGAGGATCAGCGGAGATGTTGCCGTTGGTAGAGGCGAAGCCGGCGCAGTTGCTCGACCACGCTTGACCGCCGGTTCCGGTCAGAGTGACATCATTATGCGAGAAGGTGGGAAAGGTTGAGCTGAACTGGCTGCATACAATGCCGTTTTGACCCGATGCGGCCACCACGATATTGTTGCTGATCTTAGCCGCTGAACCGGTATCGGCAAAAATCCCCGAACTCGCGTCAAGAGCGGTGTTCCCTGCGATTGTATTGTTTGTCACCACGGCTAACGACTCAACGTTAATTCCTGCGCCGCTGCCTCCGCCTAAAGTGTCGTTATTGACGATGATGTTCTGCACCGCTACTGGAGTAAGCGAGCTCCGCAGATCAATGCCACCGCCTGAGTTCCAAACTGAGTTGCCGGAAATGTAGTTATTCTGGATGATTGGCGAAGCAAAGAAGTCAGCGGATATGCCACCGCCAAACCCGCCGCCGTTAAGGCTGTTGTTCGTGATGGTATTGCCGGTGATCAGCGGTGCAGCCGCGGGATGGGAAGAATCGCCCGTGATCTCAATGCCGCCTCCGCCACAGCCGCCAGTGCCTCCGGCCTGCGTGTTGTTGGTAATGGTGTTGCCGCGGATCAACGGTGATCCATTCCGGATTTCCATACCGATACCGCAGATGGCATGGTTGCCGGTAATGACGTTATTTGTAATGGTCGGGGAAGCGAGCACGACCAGGATACCCCCACCACTCGTTCCGAAGCCGCCAAATACCTGTGAGGGCACCCCGTTCTGAATGGTAAGACCATTCAGGACCGAGTTGGAGCCTTCATTCGTGTTGAATGTCACCACTGGCCCTAAGCCGCCGCCGTTCACGATTGTCGCCGCAGGACCGCTGCTGCTGGTGACCGTAATGGCTTTGCCGTTGAAGTTCAGATTCTCGAAATAGGTTCCGGGCGCCACCATCACGGTATCCCCATTAACCGCTGCATTGATGGCCGCCTGGATGGTTGGCTGATCGGCGGGCACGTTGATGGTGGTTTGCGCATCTGCAACCTGCGCGCTCACCGCGCAGAAGAGTCCGAGCGCCAGAAGACATCTGGTAGCAGCACAAACGAACATTGTCCTCATTGGTTCCCCGATTGACAGGAGTAAAAAACTGGTAGTTTTGGGTATCGAGGCGGAGTGTACCAGCACAAAGATGGCTTTCAGAAGTAACAATGGTGCGATCAGTAGCAATCTAAAGTAACTGCGGCACCGTTGAGCAGCGCGCACATAGGAAGATAAGGATTTGACTGCACTTTAAACTAAATGGGACCGGCCTATCGGAAGCCGATCTGCGAACCATCGCTGAATGCCGAGCAGAAGCGAAGGGCATTCCTGCGGTTATGCACCTGGAGCTTCTTTAGAATACGATGCACGTGGTTCTTCACCGTATAGGTTGATAGAAATAACCTCTCGGCAATCTCTTTGTTACTGAAATTCTGTGACATTAGCTCCAGAACGCGAAGCTCGCGCGTTGCTCTTCGCTTCTGGCTGTTGCGCGTGCCTGCTCAGCGCTGGAAAGCGGTGAACTCAACGCCGCCGAAGCAGGCGGAGTGGATCTCAGTCTGGATCCCTTCGAACTGGTTGGCTTCGCCAAAGCAGGCGCTTTGGCGCGCGGCGAAATGCTAGTTTACGATCGCAATCCAGCGGCTTCCTCCCGGGCGAAGGCAGCGGGTTCGTGGTCCTCATGCGTGCTGAGGATGCGAGCGCGAAGAATCTGCGCTCTTACACGGTGATTCGCGGATGGGGAGTCTCTTCCGACGGAGCAGGAAGCATTACGCGGCCTGAAGTCCGGGGACAGATGCTTGCACTGGAACGCGCATACAAGCGAGCCGGGTACAGTCCCAATAACGTAGCTTTATTCGAAGGGCAAGGTACAGGAACTCCCATGGGAGACGAGGTGGAGCTGCAGGCGATTTGCCGTTTGTAAGACAGCGACATCGCACGCGAGGGCAGTCATCGGCTCAAAATCTCACGAGTCAGACGTGAAAGAGCTCGGTAACGGAACTAACTGTTTCCCATGGTGGCGCTGCGCGATGAGTGAAAGCTAAATGTGCATCCCAATACTCGGGAGCGGGAAGGGCTAATGCGAAAGCGCTGCTAAATCTGCGGCAGTTCTCTGATAACATACGATCCCCAAAGCCCAAAACAAGATCACTGTATTGAGGGAGAATGCCGTCGCGTTACCTTTTCTATGCGCCCGTACTTGTAATCGTCTTGAGCGCAGCGGCATTCGCGTGCGATGACTGGGGCGGCGAGACCGTGGCTCAATCGCAGACCGGTCGCACCGAGTCTTCTGCTGCCGAGGCATCCTTTGTCAACAGTTCGCTATTCAAGGCCCGCAGCTTCCAGTCATCTCCCCAAGGCTCAACCCGGGCGGAGCCCAAGGCCACCTATCCCGGCGTGGAGTTGTTCATTGGCTACTCCCACGTTCGCTTCGGTGTGCCTGGCAGCACGTCTGCGCAGAGCAGTTTTGATTTCCAAGGCGGCACCATTTCTCTTGCGTACAACCTGAACCGGTGGCTGGGACTGGTGGGTGAGGCCAGCGCCTACAAGGTCTCTTCTCTGCCGTCGGCGGCCAGCGCCATCTATCTTTTTGGTCCGCGATTCTCTCGCCGGATTGGATATCGAAATCGAGGCTCCGAAACAAAAGCCGCCCGAAACCGGGCTTTCTCTTCACAGCACTTACTTCCCCACGGGAATGCCGACGAAAAACGACGCCACCGGCGGGCTACTCGCGAGCCAGCAACAGACACTGCGCACGCTGGCCCGCGATTTCAAAGAGTATCTGGCGCTCCGGCCCGAGGCGCACCTCATTCTCCAAGGCCACGCGGATCCGCGCGGCGGTCCGGAATACAACAAACTTCTGTCGCAGCGCCGGGTCCAGTGCACCAAAGAATTCCTTGTCGAGCATGGAGTTCCGGCCAGCGCAATCGAGAGACAAGCCCCCGGAATAGAGCGGCCGATGAGCGTTGGTCAGGTGAAAGAGACGGTGCAGAAGGAGCCCGAACTCACGCCAGCTCAGAGAGTCTGGCTGATGCGCAGGCTGGGTGGATTGGCGCTGGCCCAAAGCCGTCGGGTTGACGTTACCTTAAGCACGACCGGCGAGACCTCCGCGCGGCAGTTACCTTTCAACGCGGAAGATGCGTTGAACCTGATCAGGCGCAGAGGCTTGGCCCGTGGGAAGTCAGCAGCACAAAAGAGCGCTTCCCGGAAGCATTCGGTTCCAAACCAACCGTAGTTTGGCTTTTACAAGCATCATTCAGATGGTCTCAATGGGATTGGGTTTTGATTCTCCTATACTTAGATTTTGCGCAAAGGACAAAAGCGACCCAGGAAACATTCGGTTCTCAGGTCGCTGTGCTGTCTAAGCTTACATTCGTAGACCACCTTGCTAACTAATTCTAATGTTCTAGTTTTCTCCGGTATCCGTACCAGTGCCCCAGATGACATTCGTTCCGGCAAGTCCGCCTGTACCCCAGATCACGTTTGTTCCGGAAGTTGCGCTCGTTCCCCAAATGACATTGTTGCTCCAGATTGTGTCGAATCCAGCAGACGTATCGGTACCCCAAATGACATTCGCGCCGGCTAAGGCATTTGTTCCCCAGATGACGTTACTCCCAGAGGACGTGGTGGTGCCCCATATCACGTTGGAGGCCGACGGCATGAATACATTCGACCCGTAAACCGATGGAGCTGCCCAAACCGAGCTGCTGTTCCAGACAGTGGAGGGATCGCGCGAGAGAAAGACGTTGCCTGTGGAAGGATCATAGACAGCGGCTGGTGAGATCGCGGTGCCCGTGGCAGTATCGGTGCTTGCCAGGGCCGCGGCCAAATCGAGATAGCCGGCGCCCACCGTGAAGATGTCATACTGACTCGTGTAAGTCATCCCAGTCGAGGGATCATAAGCCGTGCTACTCTGCGGAAATGACTTACTCGCGCTCTTCATCAGACGAGCTTTTACCTGATCTGGGGCGAGGGTGGGGTGTGCCTGTAGCAAGTCCGCCACTGCGCCGCTTACCACGCCGCTCGCCATGCTGGTTCCGCTAAGCGTGAAATACACTGTGGACGCACTCGAATTTCTCCCGTATATGTAATAGCTCCAGGGCACCAGATTGGATGGCTCAGCGCCGTACAGTGTCGTGGTGCTCGTTTCCGTGGAGATGAGCAGATTTCCGGGGGCCACGATGTCCGGCTTCACGATATGGTCAATCAGCGTGGGCCCCTTGGAACTGTAGCTGGCGATCAAATCATCGGTCCGTGTCGCGGTGTCCATTGGTTTCATGGAGCCGACTGTAATGGCGTAGGGATCGTTGCCGGGAGAGGTGATCGTAGCGTATCCATTCGTGCCCTGATAGCGGCCGTTATTCCCTGCGGCTACAACCACCACAATTCCGCTCTTCCATGCTTTTTCCACCGCCTGGCAGAGCGGGTCAAGTTTGTAGCTCTCAAATATGCCGCGACCGAGTGAGAGATTGATGACGCGGATGTTGTACTTGGACTTCAGCGAAATCGCCTTGTCAATGGCCGCAATGACTGTACTGTCGCTGGCATTGCCATTCTGGTCGAGCACGCGAAGGTTGATGATCTTGGCATCCGGCGCAATGCCCTTGAAAGTTTTCGAGTAAATGAGTCCGGTAGAACTGGCGCCATTGCCGGCAATCAGCCCGGCAATATGTGTCCCGTGGCCGTACTGGTCTGCGGCGCTGGAAGAACCCGGCACGAATGACTGGTTGTACACGACGCGCGAGAGGGGAAGCAGGCCGGTGCTGTTGAGGTCGCGGTGGCTGTTGACGCCGCTGTCAATCAGAGCTACGCCGATGCCCGAACCGGTGTAGCGGGACTGCCATGCCACAGACGCATTGATTGCCGCGGCCGCATCATTCGAAAGGCTGCCGAGTGGCCGGTCCGCGCTGATGTAAGTAACGCTGGGATTATTGGAAAGGCTTACAATGCCATTTCCGTCGAGTTCCGCCAGAACGCCATTCACCAGCGGCAGATTACCGAGAAGGTTGCCGCCCAAACTCAGGATAGCATTTGTGAGGCACCCCACAATTCCCAGGAGTCCGCTGCACGACTGCTGCGGAGACGAGCTGAACTGCACAATAACCCGGGTTTTTATGCTGGAAGTGTAGCCACGGAGATCGGGCGAAATCTTTGCGTCATCAGCAAAGGCTGCGGCCGAAAAGCTGACCAGAACGAAGACGACCATGGCGTATATAAATCCGCGTTTCATATGCATGCCCCCAGGGGAGATGTGACGCCTTTACATAAGCACGTGCGGTACCTTTGTCTGTAATAAGCAAGTGCTTGAATTTAAAAGAAATTGGTTTTTTCAGCCGGCTCGGCGTTGTGACGCGGCAGTCGCAGACGTGACTTTGGTGTCACACTGCGGTGGTTACTAAAGTTCTCTATCTTCCTGTGCGGCGTCATATGAGAATGTCATCCAAAGCAAGCCAGAAACACGTACGGACGGAGCCATGAATAACGAGTCGCAGACGCGCGCAAGCCGAGCGAGAATTAGACTTTTTGTAGGACTGGTTTCCGTCCTAGGCATCCTATGTATTGGCGCAGCCGTCTTTCCCTGGCATCACACTGATGTTCTGGAGTTTACTTGCTACCTGGTGCTGACCGCGGTGGCTTCAGGCCTGAAGGTACTTATCCCTGGTTACGAAGTAACGCTTTCGGTGGGTTTTATTTTCTTCTTCGTAAGCATCGGCAGCATGTCTCTCTCGGAAACGGTTGCTCTGGGGATAACTGCGGCATCAGTACAGTGCTTTTGGAAGGCAGCAAAACGCCCGTCGCTTGGCAATTTCGTCTTTAACCTTTCGCAGCTTTGCATTGCGCTCACAGGGGCGTTCTGGCTCAACCAATCCCTGGTGCGCGGACCGCTGGAAGGCCGTTTCCTGATCGCTCTTCTTTTATCGGCGGCTTTCTATTTTCTGCTGAACACTCTTCCCGTGGCGGTGGTCGTTTCGCTGTCAGAAAGAACGGCAATCCTTTCGAAGTGGCGTGAGACATTCGCGTGGATGTGCCCGTTTTATCTGGTTGGGGCTGCTATTGCCGCATTGGTTCAATTTTTGAATCGCCACGCCGGATGGGAAATCAGCGTGGTTGTAATGCCCGCGCTCTACCTGATTTATCGTTCCTACAACATCTATATCGGTCGCATGGCGGATATGAAGGCCCACATGCAGGAAATGGGCGCGCTGCATCTCCGGACCATTGAAGCTTTAGCGCTGGCTATCGATGCCAAGGACCAAACCACGGGCGACCACGTGCACAGGGTCAGAGTCTATGCGCTGGAATTAGCCGGCGATCTCAACCTTTCTCCTGCTGAAACGGATGCTCTGCGGGCTGCTGCGGTTCTTCACGATATTGGAAAATTGGCAGTTCCTGAGCACATCATTTCCAAGCCCGGTAAACTTACGCCGGAAGAATTCGAAAAAATGAAGATCCACCCCATTGTGGGTGCGGAGATTCTCGAGCAGGTCGAGTTTCCCTATCCCGTGGTGCCAATTGTGCGCTCCCATCATGAGCGCTGGGACGGTACTGGTTATCCCGATGGGCTGAAGGGAGAGGAAATCCCGATCGGCGCACGAATCCTTTCCGCAGTGGACTGTCTCGATGCCCTCGCTTCCGACCGTCAGTATCGCCGTGCATTGCCTCTGGATGAAGCCATGGCGCGGGTGGAACAAGAGGCGGGAAAGACGTTTGATCCCAGAATCGTTGCGGCACTCAAAGCCCGTTATCTTGAACTGGAGAAGCTGGCACGTTCACATCAGGGCATGGAAAAGCCGCAACTCTCGGTCAACATCAAGGTTGCGCCGGGCGCTGCCCCAGCCGCCGGCTATGCCGACGCGGAACGCGTATCTCAAGTGCCCGCCCATGCCATCACAGCCCGATTGGTTCGGGATCATGCAGACGATGCTATCCTGCAGTGCGCGTCGACAGGAGATTTTCTTTCTTCAATCGCCATGGGTTTGCGACGGCAGATTGTCTTCGATGCCTTCGCAATCTATGGTGTGAGTGGCGATGACATACTACCGCGCTTCGCTTTGGGTGAAGACTCCAGGAAACTCTTGGAGTTAAAGACCTGCTCAGGACAAGGACTCCTTGGGTGGGTTGTGCTTACCGTCCGCGCCATCAGAAACGCAAATCCAGCGGTGGACCTCGGCACCAGTACAGGTTTGCGCTCCGCCTTGGTCGCGCCAATTTGCCTTGGCAAGGAAATTGTAGGTTTGATCGCCCTGTACAGTACGCGCCCGGACGCGTTCAGTGACGAGGATTTGCACGAATTAGCTGAATTCCAACAGGTCCTTGCCGCAAACATGCACAATGCTGCGTCACTTATTCCCGATCAGGCGGACGGATTCGCCCCTGAACCGCAAAAACAGCCGGCCGGCCTGAGCTCCCAAATCGTTTTTGGACACTCTTAGCGTTCGCAATATTCTCAGTTGGTCTTAGTTTTTTGTCCGTACGTGATCGACTGGGTGAAGCGGAGGAAGTGTCAGTAGCAAATGCGCGTGCTTAACCCTCAAGACTATCTCAATGTAGCGCTTGGATTCAGCCGACACACTCCGTGTGCCAGCCTTCTTTCTTCATTTCCTCATGCAGCCAGCGCTCTAGAAGCGCCCGGTCCTGCGGTTGCACGTCGCGGAACTGGATTCCGTGATCACCGTCACAATTTGACCACGCCACATTTCCGCATAGTTCAGCCTGACGTTCGCTTTCCGGCAGTTGGAGCCTGATTTTGACCGTTGAGCCGAACTTCAGAACTGTTTCGGTCGAAACCGCCGCGCCACCCAGGCTCAGGTTCAGCAGCGTTCCTTCCGAGAGCCCGTTCTCGTGAATGATGCTTACCCGTGTACTCAGCGTGGCGCGATAATAACGCTGTTGCTCCAGGCATATCGTGCCAACAGCGGCTTCGGCCCGTCCTTCGCGATATATCTTCAGTTTGCGAAGCAGGGTCCGGCGCGATATACCGAGGGTCAAAGCCGCTTTGCCCTGATTGCCGCCGCATCGCTCCAGCGTTTCAAAAATCTTTTGCCGCTCGAACTGGTCGTACCCGTCGTTAAGTGTGATATCAGTCGATGCGGTCGGCGTTTTGGCGTGCGGTAGTCTGAGGTCCGCAGCCGTAATCTCGCGGCAGGCGTTTTTAGCCAGCATTACCGCTTTAAAAATGGAGTTACGCAATTCCCGTACGTTCCCCGGCCATTCATAGGCAAGCAGGGCGGCAATGGCGTCCGCGCTGAAACGCGACTCCGGATAATGCTCCTGCAGCACCTTTTCTGCGATGGCAAGAAGGTCCTCATGCCTTTCACGTAAAGGAGGAATATCCAGCCGGAACTGGGCCAGACGATGATAGAGATCGCTACGGAACTTGCCGGCGGCGACAAGGCTTTCGAGGTTCTGGTTAGTCGCGGCCACAATGCGGACGTCAACAGAAACTTTCTTGGTCCCGCCCAGCCTGAAATAGGGAACGCCATCGAGCACGCGCAGCAGTTTCACCTGCACCCGGGAATCAAGATCGCCGATTTCATCCAGGAAAAGTGTGCCGCCATCCGCCAGCTCAAACAGCCCCGGCTTGTGCGTATCTGCTCCGCTGAATGCGCCCTTCTCATAACCAAAAAGCTCGCTTTCTACCAGGTGCTCAGGCAGCGCGGCGCAGTTCACATCCACCCACGACTTGTTGCATCGTAGGGAGTGCTTGTGGATACAGCGCGCCAGCATCTCCTTTCCGGTGCCGGTCTCTCCCACGATTAAGACCGCAGCAGGATGCTTTGCCACTTGCTCAGCCAAGTTGATAATTCTGCGGAGAGATTCGCTGCGCACAATATGGTTGCATAGAGTGCCGGAATTTTCGAGCAGGTTATTCACCCTTATCCTTCTCCGCCGAGCGTTGTTAAAGGTACAGGTACTTCTGTGCTAATGATGATCTAACGTGGTTCAACAAGCAACTTCAGATGCAGAAGCACTTGATTACTTTAGTTATCCCATGTGACAAGAACAGAATGCTTGAATTTCGGGTGTGACAAGCTTGTCACAGGTGAGCTCCCTGGATGAATCTTCATTCATTAAAAAGCTGTCTGTAAATGGCTGAATCGATTCGGATCAGGTCAGCAACAGCTTTTCCTGGATTTTGGCCCCAGAGTTGCCTAGTCATTCGCAGACGGGAGGTAGCGTGTCCAGGTCAGCCAAGTTGTTCCTCGGTGCTATGTGCCTCTTGGGGCTGGGGGTCTCAATCTGCGGCGTTGTAACCTGGGCTCCTGCGGATCTGCCAAAGTTTTGGGCATATCTCCTCACCGCTATATTGGCGTCACGCCTCAAAATCGCGCTTCCAGAAATTACCGGATCAATATCCGTCAATTTCCTTTTCATCCTTATTGGGGTGGCTGAGCTTTCGTTTGGAGAAACACTGTTGCTGGGTCTTGCGGCCATTCTGGCGCAGTCCTACATTGGAAAGGGTCGTTGGCCGAAGCCGCATCACCTGCTTTTCAATCTAGGCAACTCTGCTGTGGCTATCTGGCTGGCTTATTTCGCCTACCATGGATCTCTGGTAAAGCTGGGACACAATTCAGCCTTCCTCCTGATGCTTTCTGCCTGTGTATATTTTCTGGCCAATACGCTGCCGGTGGCTACTATCATCTGCCTGACCGAACATAGAAACCTTCAGCAAGTGTGGGCTGACTGCTACTTCTGGTCTTTGCCCTACTATCTGGCAGCTGGCGCGATTGCAGGAGCGGTTCGCTGGGCAAATGAGCACATCGGATGGCAGGCGAGCCTGCTGGCGTTGCCGGCTATGTTTGTGATTTATCATTCATATCGGCTCTACGTGAGCAAACTGCAGAATGAGAAGAAGCACGTTTCAGAGATGGCAGAGCTGCATCTGCGGACGATCGAAGCGCTCGCTTTGGCCATCGAGGCCAAAGATCAGACCACGCACGATCATCTGGAACGCGTGCGCATTTACGCCATTGAAGTGGGAAAGATGTTGAATCTGCCCAAGGACGATTTAGATGCTCTAAGGGCTGCTGCGCTACTGCACGATATCGGCAAGCTCGCCGTTCCCGAACACATCATCTCCAAGCCTGGCCGGCTCACGCCGGAAGAGTTTGAAAAGATGAAAATTCATCCGGTCGTCGGCGCGGAAATTCTGGAACGAGTGAAGTTTCCTTATCCTGTCGCGCCAATTGTGCGCGCTCATCACGAGCGCTGGGACGGGCGCGGTTATCCCGATGGTTTGGCCGGAGAGCAAATCCCGCTCGGCGCCAGGGTGCTTTCCGCGGTAGATTGCCTGGATGCGCTCGCCACCGACCGGCAATACCGCAAAGCCCTGCCTCTTGACGAGGCGATGCGGAAAGTGGCGAGGGAATCCGGTAAAGCCTACGATCCTCAGGTAGTCGCGCTCTTGCGGGAACACTATCAGGAACTGGAACAGATCGTGCGCTCGCAGGCCACAAGCCTGGAGCATCAGAAGCTCTCTACGAATTTGAAGGTGCAACGCGGCGACGCGCCGGCCAGCGGATTCGATACCGCCAGGGAACCCGATGGCGGCAACGGCGTTGCTTTTCTCTCGTCGATAGCTGCGGCTCGACAGGAAGCCCAGACACTTCTTGAACTCAGTCACGATCTGGGCAATTCACTCAGCTTAAGTGAGATCCTGTCCCGGCTCAACGAGCAGCTTAAACGTCTGGTGCCCTTTCATTCCATTGTGGTCTATGTGCTTCGTGACAAATGTCTGGTTCCGGCTTTCGCTTCCGGTGAGAACTTTCCGCTATTTGCGGCACTGCGTATTCCCATGTGTGTAGGAATTTCTGGCTGGGTAGCGCACAATCGCAAACCCATTTTGAATGGCAATCCCACCATGGAGCCTGGCTATCACAACGGGCCTGATAACACCCCGCTGTACTCCGCCATTTCTGTGCCGCTTGATGGATCGAGTGATGTGGTAGGCGTGTTGACTCTGTATCACGCGGTACCTGACGCTTACACGTCCGATCACCTCCGAATTCTCATGGCCATCAATTCCCGGGTGGGGCTCGCTGTCGAGAACGCGCTTGCCTTCCAGGAAGCAGAAAACTCAGCCACCACCGACTATCTCACCGGCCTGCCCAACGCCCGCTCTCTGTTCATGCACCTGGACCGCGAACTGGCGCGTTGTCGCAGGCTGAAAGCCTCAGTGACGGTTATGGTGTGCGATCTGAACGGGTTTAAGAAGATCAACGATCATTTCGGCCATCTGGAAGGGAACCGGACGCTGAAGTTATTTGGTCAAACCTTGCAGACCTCATGCCGCGATTATGACTACGTTGCTCGTATGGGCGGCGACGAGTTTGTGATTGTGGCTCCGGGATTGAGCGCAGCGGCTGCAGAGGCGCGGGGCGTTCGTCTGAGTGAGCTGGCGCGCAATGCTGGACGCGAGGCCTGCGGCGTCGACTGGCTCTCGCTCAGCTTTGGGTTCGCCATATCCTCCGTTGACAGTATGGATCCTGAACAATTGCTGGCCGAAGCTGATCGGCGCATGTACGCGCAAAAGCAGGAACACCATCGCCGGCAGGATTTGCGCGCTCGCCATGCGGCTGTGGCTCCCGATGGAGCGGCGGCCAACTGATGCTCCGTTCATTGTCCCTGGCGCTTCTTCGTTTCCTGGTATTGATGCTGGTCGCAGGCCTGGCTGGCGCAACTCTTGTGCGGCTCGCGCCCGGCTTTTCTTCCGATGAGCAGGAGTTGACCCCCGGCTTATCTAGCGAAAGCATTCAGGCAATACGGCAGGCGCACCTGGCTGATAGCAACGTTCCGCGGTTTTATCTGCATTATTTGAGCGCGCTTATCCATGGTGATCTGGGAACGTCACAATCTTTGAACCAACCGGTTGTTGATCTCCTACGCGACCGGCTCCCCGTCTCCTTACGAAGTCTTGCCCTCGCACTGCTACTGGCCTGGACTGTGGGACTCGCGCTCGCCATCGGCGCTTTTCGCCTGAATTCCAGCTGGTTCACTGTGGCTGCGGATGCCAGCGGAGGAGCACTCATTTCTACTCCGGCTGCGGTTTTGGCCGTTCTATTCCTGATTCTGAGATGGCCTCCAGTTCTTGCCGTGGGTCTGCTGGTTTTTCCTAAAGTGTATCGCTACACGGGAAACCTGATTCAGAATTGCCTTGAATTGCCCCATGTTGTGGTTGCACGCGCCAAAGGCGTCGGCCCTTGGCGGCTCTTGACCTGGCATGTAGTTCCGGTTGCGATCCCGCAGTTAATCGCTCTGGTTGGTGTCTCTATCAGCATCGGACTCGGTGCATTGCTGCCAGTGGAAGTCCTCTGCGATGTTCCCGGCATCGGGCAACTCGTCTGGACGGCCGCCCAGGCTCGGGATCTGCCGCTGCTCGTGAACCTTACCCTGGTGGTGAGCTGCCTGACCATCGGCGCCACCATGGCTTCCGACCAACTTCGCCGGGTTACTGGACGGGTGGGAGCATGAAGCTTGTCCACAAGGCAGCCTTAGCGGTCCTGCTCTGCGCCGGTCTGGCCTCGATATTCGCATCCTATGTGGCACCGGCAGGTTACGAGCAGCAGTTTCGCAATGAAGCTCAGGCAGGCCCTTCGCTTCACCATCCTCTTGGTACCGATGATCTGGGCCGCGACCGCCTGGCGCGGCTCATTTACGGAATGCGAGTGTCTCTCTTTTTGGCGCCGCTTGCTGCTCTCCTAAGCACGATTTTCGCAGCGGTTGTCGGAGGCATCGCCGGCCTTTGTGGTGGCTGGGTTGAGAGATGCTTTATGGCCGCGACGGATTTGTTTTTGGCGCTGCCGTGGCTGTTTCTATTGATTACTGTTCGCGCGCTCCTGCCTTTGAACATGTCTCCAATGGCTTCAGTGATCATTACCTTCGCTTTGCTCGGAATGCTGGGTTGGGCTCCCGCTGCGCGTGTAATTTGCGCCGGAGCCAAACAAGTGTTGAAGTCCGATTTCGTCTGGGCCGCCCGTGCCAGAGGATGCGGAGGCCTCAAGCTCATGCGAATGCATCTCCTGCCCGGCTTGCGTCCTGCGCTGGCCGCACAGTTCTTCCTTTCCATACCAGTCTTCATCATTGCGGAAGCCAATCTGGGAGCCTTGGGACTTGGCGTTTCTGAGCCTTTGCCATCCCTTGGAGGCCTGGTTAACGAGCTTCAGGATTTTGTAATGTTACCTCCGGAACCTTGGCGGCTGGCGCCCCTCGTGGTACTCATCATGGTAATTGGCGCCTTCCAGGTACTGCTGAACAAGCAGGAGGTACACGCGTGAGAACCCGGGCACTCCTCATCTGGTTTGTGCTTTTCTGCGCCAGCACCGTCTTCGGCCAGAGTGGAGGCGAATTGCGCTTCTGTCTGCGCTCCGATCCTAAAACGTTCAACCCGCTCCTGGTGAATGATGAGTCGTCTGAAACGGTGCGTTACCTGACTGCCGGCTTTCTTCTTCGGGTGAACCGAATAACGCAGCAGCCGGAGCCTGAGTTGGCCACTTCATGGAAGGTCTTCGACGGAGGAAGATCCATCCGCTTTAAACTTCGACCCGGCGTGCGCTATTCGGACGGCACGCCTTTCTCAGCCGCCGACGTCACATACACGATGGAAAAGTTGCTGGATCCATCCATTCACTCGAGCACCAGCGACGCGTTCCGCTCGGGCAAGGGTAAGCTCGCTACGCGAGTTCTCTCTCCTACGGACATTGAGCTGACGTTCCCAGCGCCGATTGCGAATCTAGCGAATCTGTTCGATGGGGTGCCGATTATTTCCTCCAGCAGCCCGCAAAAAGAAATGGCTGCCTTAGGGCCGTTTTTTGTTGCTGAGCACAAAGCTGGCGCTTTTGTTCTGCTGAAGAGAAATCCAAATTACTGGAAGAAAGACTCGCAAGGTCGGCAATTGCCCTATCTGGACTCAGTCCGCCTGGAGATTGAGCAGAATCCTGATATCGAAGCTATGAAATACGAGCGCGGGGAGATTGACCTGATCAACACGGTTTCTCCTGCTATTTACGATAAGCTTGCACGCGTCAACGCCTCGCTGGTTCGTGATGCTGGCCCTTCCACGGATACAGAAGAATTATGGTTCAATGAAGTGCCCGCGGCTCCTATTCCGGCCTACAAGAAACAGTGGTTCGCCTCAACTGCGTTCCGCCAGGCGATTTCAGAGTCGATCAACCGTGAAGATATGTCTCGCCTGGTCTTTCACGGTCATGCGGTGCCGGCGGTGAGTAACGTTCCACAAAGCAACAAATTCTGGTTCAATCAAGCCCTGCGGCCTCATCGCTTTGACACAGCTGAAGCATTGCGGCGGCTTCAGGCAGACGGCTTTCGCCTTGAGAACCAACAACTGCGTGACAAAAATGGCAATGCCGTGGAATTTTCCATTGTGACCAACGCTGGAAATCGCTCCCGCGAACAGATGGCCACAATGATCCAGCAGGATCTGAAGCAGATCGGCATCGAGGTGAGTGTGGTCACGCTCGACTTCAACTCTCTGCTGGAACGCATGACCCAAACCTTCAACTATGACGCTTGCCTTCTCGGTACCGTAAACGGAGATCTCGACCCCAGCTCGCAGATGACCATGTGGCTCAGCTCCGGAGAGGACCACATCTGGAATCCGAAGGAAAAAACGCCGGCTACCGGCTGGGAAGCGGAGATCGACAAGCAGATGCGTATTGAAGCCTCAACTCTGGATTTCAACAAAAGAAAGGCAGCATGGGACCGTGTGCAGAAGATTGCGTGGGAGCAGCAGCCGGTGATTTATCTCCTGAACAAGGATTCGCTGGTTGCGATTTCGCCGCAGATAAAAAACGCGCAGCCCAGTCCATTCCGGCCCCAGACATACTGGAATATTGAAGACTTAATGCTGGCGCGGCGATGATTACAGAAGAGCTGCTTTCCGTAAATTTGAATGTCGCCTATGGCAAGCACTCCGTCTTGCAGGAGATGAGTTTCAGCCTGGAACCCGGCGAGAT
Organism: Candidatus Angelobacter sp.; assembly: GCA_035712465.1. Taxonomy (GTDB): domain Bacteria; phylum Acidobacteriota; class Terriglobia; order Terriglobales; family Acidobacteriaceae; genus Angelobacter. The sequence continues at coordinate 63,308 of DASTAS010000028.1, read as the reverse complement.
CCTTGGTCTGGTGGGGCATAGTGGCTGTGGCAAAAGTTCGCTTGCCTTCGCTCTGCTCGGGCTTCTTGGTTGCAAGGGCGGGCAAGCCTCAGGATCGATTCTCTGGAACGGGCGTGAACTCCTCACCCAGAGCGAACGCGACTGGATGAAAATGCGCGGCAAAGATATTGCCCTTGTTCCACAGAGCCCTCTCTCATCGTTGAATCCCGCGCTCCGCCTCGCCACTCAGCTGCATGAGGCCTGGAACCTTCACTGCAAAGAACGTGCAAGAGGGGAACGTGCAATCGCAGAAGCACTTGAGGCGGTGAGTCTGCCCGCCGCGCGGGAGTTTCTCCGTCGTTATCCCTCTGAAATCAGCGTCGGCCAGGCACAGCGAGTTTTGATCGCCATGGCAATCCTGCATCGTCCTCGCCTGCTGATTGCTGACGAGCCTACGAGCGCCCTGGATGCGATCACGCAATCGGAGATTCTAGCCCTGTTTGCCGACCTGAATAGACATCTTGGGATGGCAACACTGTTCATTTCGCACGATCTGATGTCGGTTTATTCCCTGTGCCATCGCGTCGCACTTTTGCACGAGGGCAGAATTGTGGAATGCAACACTCCCAGAGAAATATTTCTTCATCCACGGCATCCGTTTACGCGAAGGCTGATTGCAGCCCTGCCATTTCCATTCGCACTCACGTCTGATATGGATGAAAGTCCTGTTCTCCTTTAGCGAATTTCCATTCTTTGGCTCTGGTGAGGATATCTGAGCTGCTTCCGGTTACCGCTGTGACGCCCCTGACACATCCTTGTAACTCGCTGGAAATCAGCTACTTGCGAACTGCGGTCATTGTGGGAGTTTGGGCCTGGTGACAGCGATGTCGCACACCTACTTTCCTATGATCGAATAACCAACAGAAAATCAATTACTTACCGTTCTCGCGTGTGGTCTGCCACGTGCAACTCTCCCCCGTGTGGGGACGGGAATCGTCCCCACGGAGGCGGAAGCAATGTCTCGTAGCGTAAGACAAGTTCTATTTAGGGTGACCATAGCGGCTCTAGCGATGGGTATCTTGAGCCGGTATACATCGCTCGTTAAGCAGTTGTGCCCCACGCTGGCTTCAGCAATCTGGGGTTCGTAGTTGGCTGGTAGATGGAGAAGGAATATGACGTTCGTAAATACACGCAGGTTGAGCCGATTCGAATTGCGGGACTGTATGTTTGTCTCGGCTCACTTTATCATGACCCTCGCCCTGCTCCTGTTTGCGATATCGACCGTATACGCGGCGCCGGCCCATCCGCAGCACAAAATCGCGCCGGACATGGCAGCCTTTCCCTTAAACGCGGACGGCACGGTAGACGTAATTATCCAGTTCACGGAAAAGCCGCAGGCACGCCATTTTGAAATGCTAGCCTCCCGCGGAGGCAAGCTGAAGTTCGCCTTTGATCACACCACTGGCGCAGCCTACCGCATTCCCGTGAAGCTGCTGGATTTCCTGCAAAACCATCCTGACATCGCCTACGTCAGCCCGGACCGAATCAACAAAGCGGCGTGGGACGACGAAGTTCCCGCAGTGATGGATAACGTGGTCCGCCAGCAATATGCGCTGGACGGCACCGGCATCGGCATTGCCGTAATTGATAGCGGTGTTTACAACCACGATGACCTGCAAAATGCAGCCGGGACCGCGTCGCGCATCGTTTACAGTGAAAGCTTTGTCACCGGTGACTCTGCAACAACTGATCTCTATGGCCATGGAACGCACGTGGCGGGCATTCTCGCCGGGAACGGCCGTGATTCCGCCAGCGGTTACTCGCAACAGTACGTTGGACTTGCTCCCAACGCCAATATTATTAATCTCCGTGTACTGGATAAGAATGGCGCCGGCACTGACAGCCAGGTGATTGCGGCCATCCAGCGCGCTATCCAGTTGAAGAGCACCTACAACATCAAGATCATCAATTTGTCCCTCGGCCGACCGGTTTACGAGTCCGCGACCCAGGATCCGCTCTGTCAGGAAGTCGAAGCCGCATGGAAGGCTGGCATCGTCGTGGTCGTGGCAGCAGGGAATTCGGGTCGTGACAACCGTCACGGCACCGATGGATATGCGACCATTCAATCTCCTGCAAACGATCCTCTGGTGATCACCGTGGGCGCGACAAAGACAAATAACACTGCGACTCGGCTCGACGACTACGTTGCGTCTTATAGTTCCAAAGGGCCCACGCTGCTGGATCACGTGGTGAAGCCGGACCTGGTTGCGCCTGGCAATCGCATCGTCTCATTGCTCGCGCCGTCAAGTTACCTGGCCCAGAATTATCACGACATGACAGTCAGCCCGATTACGGTCTGCAGTCTATCGACGTGCAGCACTGGCTTGAGCAACAGATACATGCGTTTGAGCGGAACCAGCATGGCCACTCCTGTTGTTGCGGGTGCGGCCGCACTGATGCTGCAAAAGGACCCCACACTTACCCCCGATACAATCAAAGCACGCATGATGAAAACAGCCTGGAAAGGATATCCCCAGTCAAGCTGGGCTTATGACATCTTCGGTGCAGGATACCTGTCGCAATATGATATCTTCACCATTGGCGCAGGTTATTTGGACGTGTATGCCTCGCTGCAAAGCAGCGATATTGCTCCGGGCAGCACCGCATCGCCCACCGCAGTCTACAACAGCGCTACAGGCGAAGCCACTCTGAGCACCAGCGGTCCGGCTGCGTATGGAAGCAGCATCACCTGGGGCACTTCTCTCATCTGGGGTAATTCCATTGTGTGGGGCCCAAGCTCGGTATTGAACGATACCATCATCTGGGGGAACTCCATTATCTGGGGACAGTCCGGATTGTGTGGCAACACAATTATCTGGGGCAACTCCGTATCTGACAATCAGGGTACTGTGGGCGCGCTCAGCGATGGAGAGGATGGAGAGAACTGAAGTGTCTGCCGCTCACGGCGGCGGGCCGTCTGGACAAACTTAGATCATTATGTCACCGGCACGCGGCTTTTATTCTGCAAGCAGAGCTTGAACGTACTCAGCCCTAACTGTCGAACCAGGAATGGCAGAGCCCGTCGGACCCGGCTGCGCGCATTGCCAAGATGAAGGACGGACGCACGCATCTGGCCATAAAGCCGAGCGCGCGGTGGATTTGGACACGCGGCGAAGGCGACTCAGTACTTAATTCCACTCGGCATCAATAATAATTAAAAGAAGACATTTCTATGTGGCGAAGCAGGGGAGCTTTCCATCGTGGTATGACACCACATTGAGATTTTGTTTGACGCATAAGTGTTGGTAGGTTTACTCTGCAGTAAAGTTGGTAAGCTTCTGACCCTCAGCAATCGTATACCGCGGCTTCTGGCGGTGAATACTGTGGCTTCACTAGCATTTTCTGGTCCGGGCATTTGGAGAAGGTAAGCAGGTGACTGTGCACCGGCTTTTACGCAGTAGCATGTGCATTCCCTTGATTGGGATGCCTTCGCTGCGAACAAGCCCTAGGATCGCTGCAGGCAGCGTGAACCGGTCACCTCAAGTTGGAGGTCTCCAAAATGGGTTCCGGTGCCAAAATCACGACCACGCTACTGAGGGTCCGCGAAATTCTTCGTGCGGCTGCCGGCGGGAATGACAACGCCTTCGGGGGACTTCCCCTGTGGGAGTTCTCTCGCGAAAGACTCCTTAACGCCAAACTCCATGGCATCTTGCTGATCGCATCTGAGAAAGAGGCCCACTCTTGCTGTGGTCATGCAAAAAATGCGGAGACGGGCATACAACGGGGCGCACGATCCGGGCTCATCCGTGGACTCCGGGGCCAGCCACCTTTTGACGGTTCGCAGTTTCCTCAGCTTCCGTGGCAACGAACGCCTGTTGGAGCAGAAGACATTCAAGAGATCAGCGACTGGATCGACGCCGGCTGTCCTTTCGAGGATGCTGCGGTTGCTGTCTACGAAATTGAAGAGTGGAAAGCAGAAACCTCCACTGAGACCATTGGAACCCACGTATATCCAGCAAACACAAGCGAGAGCATCGCGCCGCTGGCTGGAGATATAAACGAATACAAGTTCCAGCATGGTGAACTGCGCCAGCGTATGAATATAGATTGCCTGACGCAGGTGCAAAGGGATAAGCTCAGGTTCGCTTTCCGTGAACTCTACGAGCTAAACAAGTGGCCGGAAGACGCGCGCAACTACAATAATCAGGCATTGATTCACCAGAACCACTGCCAGCATGGCTGGGAGAGATTTCTGCCCTGGCATCGCATTTACCTGTATGAGTTCGAGCAGGCTCTGCAGGACCGCTGCCCGGGAGTAACCATCCCATACTGGGATTGGACAATGCCACAGTACCAGCCCAGCCACCCCGACAAGGGCATGATCATCCCCCGTGCGCTCCAGGCCTTTCTCACGAAGGCTTCGCTCAAATATCTCGAACAGAATGGAATTCCAGCAACTGGGCTGGAGCCCATGCTAGACCGGACATATCCTTCACAAAAATGTTTCTTTGATAAAGTCTCTGCTCTGATTGGCGCGCAGTATATCCAGGGCGAGTACCGCGAGCGTTTTATAGATGCTTTGCTTGAGGCGAACTCTCTCTGGTACCCCCTGCGATATCCGGGTGAGTTCGGCAGCGGCACCATCAATACGGTCATTCACTACCATTACCCCACGGCAGAAGACATAGAAGAGATTCTTTGCCTGCGTACATTTCGCGACTTCGGCGGCGGCAGCCTGTACAACGACTCATTCGGCTTTATTGATCAGAATCCTCACAATACGATGCATATATGGACGGGGGGCATGAATCCCCAGTTCAACTCCAAAGCCGTGCCGGCCGACCGCAACCAGGGAGTGCAGGTGGCGGGACGCAAATTTCATAAGCGTGAGGATTTGTATACCCAGCCGCAGTTCGGCGACATGTTCAGCAATTTGACGGCCTCTTACGATCCGGTTTTCTGGCCGGTACATTCCAACGTCGACCGGCTCTGGTGGGAATGGGAGCAGCGGCATCCTGATTCGTTGCCTGCAGACCCCGATTCAGTGCTCACGCCTTGGAGTTACACGATTCGCGACACACTCGACATGTACCGCTTTGGCTACGAGTACGTGAGGAGCGCGCATATTGTTCCTGTGGGCGTGGAGGCGCCTGTGGGAAAGTTTGTTTCGCAACCCATTGATGTTTCCGGCGACGTGCGCTCTTCATTCCAGAGAGCGGAGGTGCGATTGCACCGTGTTCCGCAGCTTCCACGATCCTGCTTTATCCGGGTCTTCCTGAATCTTCCGGACGCGAACGCCAATACTCCTCTCGAAGATGAGCATTATGCCGGATACCTGGCTGTTTTCGGCCACGGTGATTGCTACGGTGGCCCAGGGCATTGCGCCGTGCCCCCATCGCGCAAATTCGACCTGCGGCCCCGCAGCCACAACTCTCCCCGCAACCATCGTGTGAATGTGACGAAATGCGCCAAGGCTCTGATTGCCAAAGGCGCGACCTCATTTCAGATCACGCTGGTGGTGCTGGGCGTGGATTACGCCGAAGACATAGAACTGCTCAGACTTGAAGGCGTTTCCCTGAATTTCCTGGACTGAAAGGATTGCGATGAACGCGTGTGACGCCATTCCCAAATATCGTATTCATCCTGGCATCGGGATTGCGCGGCTGGGTGACAGCCCGGACGAATTCTGCATCTCTCCTGAAACGCCAGCAGCCCTGCCGATTGCCTGCGACCGGCAAGGCAATCCGCTGCTCTCGCCCGATGGCAAATCGGAAGTCCGCGTTACCAACTTCAAAGACCCGGAAGGACGCATCAAGCGCCAGGCCGCGCGCTTTCATATTTACGTATACGATGAGCAAAGTCCCGGCGGTCAGCCGATCAAAATTGGCGATCCGGTTGAGGGCGGCGGCAACCACGGCGTTCTCGTAGACATTCAATGGCGAGTTTATCTGGCCAACAAGAAATCGGTCTGGTTCCAGTTCGATGCTCTCAAAGGCGAGCGCGGCTATGATGCCTCTCATCCCAGGCGTAACTCTGACATAACCGATCCAGAGGCTCGCCAGCGGCTGATCATCGATCCTGGGCCACAGATTGTAAATTGCACTGATACCAGGCAGGCGTCCTTCAGCCGCAGCAGTAGTGGGCTGTATGCGCCGGTTTTTCCACCGCCTCTGCAGCCCCGCTCCATCGATACTCTGGGAGACATTCTCACTGCAGATGCGGGGCATCTGCTGGTGCTCGGGGGGCACGGCCGCTCCGGGACTTTCCTGGCAGGTTTCGGCCAGCCTCGCATTGAGGAGTACGCCAATAACGATGGATGGTTTGATGACGTCTCCGATGGCCCGGTGATGGCCCGGTTGGTGATGTTTTCCACCGAAGTCGGGCGTTTGCGTTTTATTGACGTTGAATATCCCGCGTGGGTGCTGGTGGGCTATCCGGCCTATGTACCCCAAGTGCTGGACATCGTCACGCTGAACGACGTTATCTGTAACACAGCCATCACCGAATTTGCCGACCGCACGGACATTTATGGTATTAGAGGCACGTTCGACCATCCGGACAAGATAGATCCCAATGACACCCCAGCCTTGCTGCACTGGAAAGCCGGGAGCCTGGAGTGGAATCCCGATTACAAGCCATGGTTTTATCGTGATATATGGCCGGTCCTTTTCCGCGCCGACGAATTTAGTTATCTCGCCTCGGTGCTGGCCCAGTCGAATTTCCCGCACAACCAGAGTGCTCGCGGCAATTTCGATCCTGACAAGCTGTCCATTCCTCCCTATCTGAACCAGACGTCCTGGCACAAACGGGCGCAGCAGGCTTTGCGGGAGAACCAGTCCGGCGAGTTGCTGATTGAGTCTCTGGAAAGCACACTGATCCTGCTGGACGATCAGGCGAAAAACTCGCTGCGCGCGCGCCGCGAACCGCATTTGCTCGCCGCCTACCGGTACGCTGCAGGGAAGAGGGATGTGCGCAAGGCGCTTAAAGATGCATTCGGTAACTTTGCAGATGCAGTCAATCCCGACCCCCAGTTGAATGATCCGGAAGCGTATCTTGCGCGCTGGAAGCAGATGTATGCCCAGTCCGGGAGTGGTAACGATACGCCGGAGATTCGCAGGTACCGGGAAGCGGAAGAGCAGCTGCAAAAAGTCGTCGATCAAGTGATAACCGAGCTGTCCGGGGCCGTGAAAGCGGAGCGCCCGGTATTAAAGGAGGCGCCCAGGTCGACTTTTTTGATGCTGAGGCGGGCAGAGTCAGCGACGATTCGTGGCCACGGGACCAACCAGGCAAGTGAGCCCATCGAAAGCACTCTGGAGAGATACTTCAGCGAATTCCGCAGCGGTAAGCTGCTGGAAGGCCGGCTCAAAGCGGCACGCGCCGAAGCTACCTACGATCCTTACTACGATTACCGCAACTATCTCTTTGATCTGTTGCGCCAGCCCGGGGAGGAAAATGAATTTCGGCTTGGAGGCAAGCCAAACAGCCGCACTCACAATCTTCCGCTGATGCCGCTGCTGGCCGGAGATAACCCGCTCTCGAATCATGTCCCGACAAAATTTTTGCGCCTGACAGACTATCAGCTTTATCTGCTGCGCCAGTGGGCAGAGGGCAAGTTCTACAACGAAATTCTTGAAGGATGGACCAGTAAGGAGCAGGTGAACCCATTCCGACCTTTTGATCAGTGGGTAAACCGTACGGCGCGCGAGCTGGATGAAGGAGTGTTGACCAACCTTCTCGGCGGGGCGTTTTGTCCTGGTGGCGAAGTGTGCTGGATCATCCGCAATCCCTCGATTTATGTTTCGCCTTACCGAATCAAGGCCGATTCTGATTTCTACAACTTCAGGCAAACCGCGGCCAACGCCAATGCGAACTCGCGGCAAGAGCCGGTTTCGGAAGAAGACTACGTCTCGTCTACCGGATCAAGTCTCAGCCAAGGCAGCAATTTTGAGCGCGGCCTTCAGCCCGGCGATCTAACCAAGTATTCTGCTTTGCCCTGGCAGGCTGACTTTAACGAATGCTCGATCCAGCCCATCAATATTACCTATGAACAATGGAATACCATCAATCCCGCCAGCGAAAATGATCAATGGATGAGGCTGGAAGGGCAAGTCTGGGATACGCTTTGGTGGCCGGCCCATCGTCCCATGCAGACCTATGAAGTTGTTGGTTTCACGAATGGGTCTCCCATCTATCAATATCTGAACTGGTCGCGTGGTGTGCCTCAGACCAATGCTGGCGATCTCAAAATGGTGACAGAGTGGTCCCGTCTTGGATTTGTAGTACGCAATCCTTACGTGCCTGAAGATCAATTAGATGCGCCGTCGCCGGATACCAAGTACATCAGCGTCGAACGCAACCAAAATGAAAGAAGCAAGGAGGAGTAGTGAAAGACAATCCCTTTATCGGCAAGTGGACGTATCGCAGTTTTCTAAACGATCCCAACCTCGCGATTCCTGCCGGCGGTGGAGACCCGAACGTCAATCCGCTGCTCTTCGGCTATGGAACCATTGTCATTGAGGAGGCTGCTCCCGAGTTACTCATCGGCACGATTGGTGGAGATGGCTGGTCGCTTAAGCTGCATGGTTCCCGCGCCTACGGCTCGCCCATGCAGGTGCGCTTTGAGGGAAAAGGAATCGTCTCCGGCGCGGAGTGGATCTATGACTACATTGGCTGGCTGGTTCCAGTGTGGCCGAATAGCGATGAAACCAAGCAGCGTGCGGCCATTGTAGGCTCGGTGACACGTACCATCCCGCACCCTACGGGCAAAGATGGCAAAGCCATTGCGCCGGCGGGCGTGGTCGCGTCTTTCTACGCGGTCTATGCGGGAAAGTGAGCGAGCTCACAATTCGTACGATGTACTGATTCTCGGCGGAGGCCCCGCTGGATCGGCCACAGCCATCGCGCTAAAAAGGTTGGACGCCGGGCTGCGAATTGCTTTGCTGGAAAAGACCAGTTACTCGTCCCTGAGGATTGGCGAGACCTTGCCGCCGCCGGCACAAGCCTCTCTGGCCGGCCTTGGGGTCTGGGACGCATTCCTTGCCACTTCGCCTCTGCAGTCGTACGGCACGCGGGCCGCGTGGGGCAATCCGAAGCCCGTTGACAACGAATTCATTTTCTCGCCTTATGGGCATGGCTGGCATGTTGATCGGCGTGCATTCGACGCCATGCTCGCGAGGGAAGCCGGGCGTGCGGGCGCAGAGATTTATTTTCAAACCAGGCCTGTGTGCGAGCCTCTCCATGAAAAGAACTGGGTGCTCAAAATCCAATCTGCCGACGGTCCCACACGCATGGTGGGTGCTCGGTTCGTGGTGGACGCCACAGGACGCCGAAGCTGGTTTGCTTGCGGCCAGGGACCGCGCCACGTGGTTTATGACCAATTGGCAGGTGTTTTTCTCTTCTTCCGATTTGATCACGTGAAAGCCCCAGCAGATACCTACACCATGGTGGAAGCATGTGAACACGGTTGGTGGTATTCGTCCCTGGTACCGAATGGGTCTGTGGCGGTTGCCCTTATGACCGATGCCTCCGCAATTCGGGAGCTGCGGTGGAAAAGCTGTGAAGAGTGGTGCGCGCTCACTGCGTCGGCGCCACACACCGCCCAGCGGATTGCCGGTGCTGCCGCTCTGGGCAAGCCGGTTGTCTACGCGGCCTCGTCGCAGAGGCTTGAGAACCCGGTCGGCGACAACTGGCTCGCGGCAGGGGACGCCGCGAGCACATTCGATCCGCTGTCATCGCAAGGTATTGTTAAGGCGCTGCGATCCGGTATCCGTGCCGGTCGCGCCATTTGCCGGCATTTGCGCGGAGATCGTCAGGCGCTCGCAGAGTATGCACAGTTTGTAGGGCGTGAATTCAGCAAATATCTCGCCGTCCGGGCCGGATACTACCGCCTGGAACAGCGCTGGCCGGATTTGCCGTTCTGGCGCACAAGATTCCAGGTACCCCAAACAAGTCAGGTACCCCCAGAGGAAAAGCTGTTATCAGGAGGAACTACGAATGCCCTTCAATTGGATCATCAACATCAACCCGAACCCCACGAAGCCGCCGCGGGTAAAATTTGATCCCAATCCCCTGAAAAATGCCGGTACAGGTGATGAGATCATATGGGCCAACAACGATAGCGAGGCTCACTGGCCCGGCCTGCAAAACTCTGATGGAACCTTCGATCGAACGTTTTTCATGCCAAATCAGATCGCTCCGAACTCTACATCGCCCACGTTCTCAGCGGGCGTGAGTGGGACGCTTGCTTATGCGTGCTCTCTCCATCCCGATGAGAAGGGCACGATTCAGGTAACCGCGATCGGTGCGTAATGCAATCAAAGAAAGGAGCAGCTATGGCAGCCTGCCATGTCAATATCGAGCATTGGAACCGCTGTGCATCCAGCAGTAAGCTTGTTAAAAAAGAGAGAACAATCCCCAACGCCATAACCTACATTTGTGTTTTCCTTCTGGCCCTGTTGGTGACAGCTCCGATTTACGCTCAGAAACGGACGCCTTCGAAGCGTACTCGATCGTTAAAGACCCCGCGCGCGTCGGTTCAGGCTTCGCCTCAGGGACCTCAGATTGTTTCCTGTCCTCTCACCGGCCAAGCCCTGATCAATATGCCTGAAATCAGCAGCCACAATGGAGTGCTGCGAGCCAGGATCAAACTGGTGGATGGTTTACGCACCATGTGGGGCTCTGTCGCCGTTGGCCCGGGAACGCATACTGATACGCGATGTGCCAGCCAGTACGTGCGCTTCTTTGAAGGATTCGATCAAACGCACCCCCAGCCATGGCCTGCAGGTCCAGACCCCATCCCCGGCCCAACCTTGCGTGCGCGCGTTGGCGATTTGATTGAAATCACCTTTCAAAATCAGATCAACCCCCAGCACTTCGCCAATACTCTTGATCAGGGCGAACTGGGGAAGACCCCGGGTTGCGACGAGGTGTTTGCATCCACTCCTTATTCTGACTGGAGCCCCAATAAAGCCTATGCGGCTGGCGCCATGATCATGCCTTCAAAGAACAATCCAGGAAAGTTCATGTTCCGGGCCAGGCAGGGAGGGACCAGTGGCGCCAGCGAACCCACTTTCCCGCAGGCGCAGCGTCAAACGGTAAGCGACAATACGGTGGTATGGGCGAACGGCGGAATCGGGTCAGGCCAGCCACGGCAATTGTATCCGCGCGGTGGCGACAAAATGCCAAATTGCCTGCACGGATCGAGCACGGCGAACATCCATTTTCACGGTACCCACACCACCCCGAGCACCACAGGGGACAATGTCCTTCTTTACGTCCATCCTTCCCTCAGACAAGGGAACAGAATTGAGCCCAGCGATGCTTTCGTGAATCAACAATTCGCGCAGATATTCAGCGCATGCGAGAAAAACGGTTCACCAACCCATTGGCAGCAGCTTCCAGCAGCCTGGCGGAAGAGCCAGCAGGATCTTTTGCAACTCTACGACAAAACCGCGCCGTACAAAGGGCGGCCGGGCAGCCTTCCTCTCTCCATGCAGTTATGGCCGTCAAACCAGAAAGAGATTGCCGAGGGGCTGTGGCCACAGTACCAGATGGGAGCATATCCATATTGTTTCAGGCTCGCGGTGCGCGATCCCAAACTGCCTCCCGATGCACCCTCCCAGTTCTGGATGGGCCAGTCGCCCGGGACTCATTGGTATCACGCCCACAAGCACGGCTCCACAGCATTGAATGTAGCGAATGGCATGACCGGCGTATTCATCATTCAGGGACAATATGACGATGACTTGCATAAGTTCTACGGGACCAGGCTGCGCGAGCAAGTCCTGATGATGCAACAGCTTTCGACAGCGCCATTCCCGTTGCTGAATCCCGTCCTGAGCGTGGCCCCGGGCGCCGCGAGAGCGCCGATGTCAGTGAACGGCAGGCGCAATCCGGTGGTTACAATGCAGCCAGGAGAAGTGCAGTTGTGGCGGGTTGTGAATGGAGATTTTCGGGATTCTGTTCAGTTCCAGAGCTTCAATCCAGAAGGATCACAGCAGCCCTGCAATCAGCCTGGCCCGCAAGCCATCGTTACGCCCTGCATAGACTGGCGGCAGATTGCGCAGGATGGCGTGCAATTTTCGTTCGCCAACTACAACCGCATCGGCAAACAGGACAACCAATTCAACCTGGCCCCAGCCAATCGCGCAGACCTGCTGGTAAAGGCCCCAACAAAGCCCGGCATTTACGAACTTCGTGCACTGGCAAATGAAGGCCTGCCAATCCAGGGAGGCAACCCGCCGACGACCTACACGTTTACGCTTCTCACGGTGCAGGTCAAAGGTGAACCTGTGACTCCATCGATGGATTTTATTCGTAACGAAAGCGACTTCCCGAAATTCCCTGGCTTTCTCGCCGACATTCCTGAGTCCAGCATCTTCACCAGAAGAAAGCTGGTTTTCGGGGCCGGCAACACCACGATCGATGGACACGCGTTTAACCCAAACCATGTCAACCAGGCCATGCTGCTCAACACAGCAGAGGAATGGACGGTGATGAACCAGGCCAATGACAAGGCGCACCCGTTCCACATTCATGTTAATCCTTTTCAGGTCACCGAAGTCTTCGAGCCCAACAGTAAGGCGGCAACAACCAAAGGAAATCCCTGCTACGTTGATCCTGACGATCCATCCACATTCAAGCCATGTCCCTCGGATCAGCCCAGGCCGCCCTACGTCTGGTGGGATACTTTTGCCATACCGACGGGACAGCAAATTTCGTTGTCTTGTAAGACGCTGGATGCTTGTCCGGAAAAACTCCGGCGTTACACTCAGTGCGCGAACGGCGCTTGTACCGAGTACATTCCAGGATGGTTCAAAATGCGCAGCCGCTTCGTGGATTACACCGGACAATATGTGCTGCATTGCCACATTCTGATCCATGAAGATCGCGGCATGATGCAGCTCATTGAAGTGGTTCCGGACACCACTCTTTACACGCACCATTAAGAACATGTTTTTCTGACAAAGCCCGGAGATGGTATCCATCATCTCCGGATTTTCTGTTCGCCGTTCGTGCGGGCGAGGCGCTCGAGCGGCAAAATGCGGAGGTTAGAATACAAGGGCTTGCCAAATTTAGGCTCAAGGCTCAACTCGGTGCCGCATCCTGCCGGCTCAGGCACAACTACGTTGCGGCAGAAGCTTGCCGCGCTTTCGTCCGTCCCGAAATTCCTTCGCCTGGCATGGGAGACGCATTCCGGCTTCGGTACAGCCACCTTGTTGCTGCGCCTGCTGCGCGCCGGCATACCTGTGGCATCACTCTGGGTGGCTAAGTTGATCATCGATACCGTGGTGGCGGCGCGCATGGGACGGCCCAATATTTCCCGGCTCGGCGTTCTGATTGCCGTCGAAGTGGTGATCGTTGCTTCAGGTGAAGCGTTGGATCGTGCCTCCGCCGCGGTGGAGGCTCTTTTTGGCGATCTTTGCGCCAACCGCATTGGCGAGAAACTCATTGCCCATGCCGGTTTGCTGGATCTCCACCACTTCGAAGATCCCGGTTTTTATGACCGCATGGAGCGAGCGCAACGGCAGACCACCGGACGCATTGGCCTGCTGACGCAGCTCCTTTCCTTAGGGCAGGATTCCGTCACGCTTATTAGTCTTGCTTCAGCGGTTCTGTTTTACAGTCCGTGGTTGCTGGCGCTGTTGGTTGCCGCCATCCTGCCGGGATTTTTTGGGGAACTGCATTTCAGCACTCTTGAGTATTCATTGTTGTATCGCATGACTCCGGAGCGGCGCCGGCTCGATTATCTGCGTTCACTCAGCGCGAGTGACAACAGCGCCAAGGAAGTGCAGATGTTCGGATTATCGGCGTGGCTCCTGGGCCGCTACCGCAAACTCTCATCGCGTCTGCATGACGCCAACAGCAGGCTCGCCCTTCGCAAAGGAATAGCAGCGATTTTACTTTCATGGCTGGGGCTCGCCGGATATTACGCAGGCTACATCATCATTCTGTGGCGCGGCTTCTACGGGGTAATCAGCGTCGGCACGGTTATTTTTCTCTCCGGGTCCTTTCTGCGCTGCCGCACTGCCATGGAGAGCGTACTTTTATCGGTGGGAAACATCTATGAGCAGTCTCTTTACGTCCGCGACCTTTTCGACTTCTTTGAACTCCAGCCAACGGTAATTTCGCGGCCCGGATCGCGTCCGGTGAGTTCACGTTTGCAGCAGGGTCTGGTCTTTGAAGATGTGGGTTTCCAATACCCGGGAAGTCACTCCTGGGCAGTTCGACACATAAATTTTCACATGGCGCCGGGGGAGAAAATCGCGCTCGTGGGTGAGAATGGCGCCGGCAAGACTACGCTGACCAAGCTGCTGGCCCGGCTCTATGACCCGACTGAGGGCCGTATCCTGCTCGATGGAGTTGATCTGCGTGAATACGAGCTTGCCTCTCTGCGTAACGCAATCGGGGTCATTTTTCAGGACTTTGTTCGCTACGATTTGACGTTGAATGAAAATATCGGCGTAGGCGAAATTCACCGGGTACAGCAATATCTGGATGATTTACTCGAGCAGCCTAATGATCAAGTGAGCTGGAGCACCGATCCGGCCATTGCTGAAGCGGCGGAGAAATCGCAGGCTGCTTCCCTGGTGGAAAGCTTTCCTCTGGGCTACCGTCAAATGCTGGGCCGGCGTTTTGAGAACGGGCTTGAGATCTCGGGAGGCGAGTGGCAGAAAATTGCGCTGGCCAGAGCTTACATTCGCCACGCGAAGATCATCATTCTGGATGAACCCACAGCAGCCCTGGATGCGCGGGCCGAGTATGAGACCTTTCGGCGTTTTGCCGAACTTGCCGCCGGACAGATTACGGTTTTGATTTCACACCGCTTCTCAACCGTCCGAATGGCCGACCGTATTATTGTTCTTCAGCGCGGCGTGATCACAGAAGAGGGAACTCATGATCAGCTTCTCTCCGCGAATGGAATCTACGCAGAGCTTTTTCAACTGCAGGCGGAGGGATACCGTTGAAGCCCTCCGCGCGCTCCAATTACGACTTAGCCGCTTCCAGCTTTGAATACCACCGTCCTTTACCGAGTCATGCAGTAGAAGCTATACGAGCCACCATCTGGAGCGTGGTGCGTCCTCCCGAGCAAACCCGTGTTCTCGATGTCGGGGCTGGGACCGGCAGGATCGGCCAGGTCTTCGCGGCAGCAGGAGCGATTTACGCCGGTGTGGATTCATCGTTGGCCATGCTCATGGAGTTCTCCAGGAAACCCGCCTTTCAAGAATGGAAAACCTGTCTTCTGGCACAGGCTGACGGACGGGAGCTTCCCTTCCCGAATGCTTCCTTCAACGTTGTCTTGTTGATGCAGGTGCTGAGTGGTTCTGGGGCATGGCGGGAGATTCTCGAAGAATGCCGGCGCGTGCTGAGGTCGGGCGGAGTCATTGTGGCCGGCCATATGAAGAGTCCCGAGTCAGGTACTGATGTGCAGCTCCGGCACAGGTTGCGCGCCATCCTGGAAGAAATGCAGATCGCGTGGCATCAGCCGAGTGAATCTCGCAGAGAGGCTCTTGCCTGGCTTGAATCCGCAGCCGCAAAGCATTGGCATCGCGAGGCAGCTTTCTGGAACGTCAGTTCCAGCGTGGAGGAGTTCTTTCTACGGCATCGCACAGGCGCGCGTTTTGCTGCCCTGCCCTGCAGTGTGCAAGACGAGGCGCTGCGCAGGTTGCAAGCCTGGCTGGAAATGCATCCTGCCATTATGAAGAGCAACAATCTTGAGGAGCGCCACAGTTTTGAACTCGATATTTTTGAATTCTGACCAAAAAGGTTCCAGGTTCCTCCGGAAATGAAAACCACAATCAAAAACAACGATTCTGACCGGGCCACACTGGGTCAACAACTGCTTTCCGGTTCCCTCACCGATGCGTCTCTTCAGCGAGCTACTGAAGACACATTGGACTTCGCCATATTGCCATGGGTGAATGTGGTGAAGGTTGGAGGGCAAAGCATCATGGACCGGGGGAGAAGCGCCGTATACCCGCTGGTTGACGAAATTGTAGCCAATCTCGACCGCCACAAGATGATCCTGGGGACTGGCGCGGGCACGCGCGCCCGCCACATCTACAGCCTCGCCATCGACCTGGGCCTGCCTACCGGTGTGCTGACGGTCCTGGGCACCGCAGTGGCATGGCAGAACGCCCAGATGCTGCATTATCTGCTGGCCCAGTACGGCATACCCTTCATTGAGCCGGAAGGGTTCAGCACCCTGCCTCATTATCTGATGGAACGAAACGCAGTGGTTTGCCAGGGCATGCCCCCGTATAAGCTCTGGGAGCCAAATCCCGACTCCGGCCGGATTCCTCCGCAACGCACTGATACTGGCTGCTTTCTCATCGCTGAGGTGTTCGGCGCGCGCAAGATGATCTACGTCAAGGACGAGGATGGACTCTATACCGCGGATCCCAAAAAGAATGCTGCTGCCGAACACATTCCGCGCGTCAGCGTGGAGGAACTGCTGGCCCGTGACCTCCAGGATCTCATTGTGGAACGTGCCGTACTCGAATTCATGGTGAGGGCGCGCAATGTTCGCGAGATTCAGTTTGTCAATGGACTAAAGCCCGGCCAACTCACGGCAGCACTCAATGGCGAACCGGTGGGAACCATTATTTACAGGAACGGAGATGCAAGATGAGTCTGTCAAAGCCTCACGGTAACCACGTGGAATCAAGCCTGATGCGCCAATCTCTGATGGATAAAGACGTCATCGCCCGGACCGAGGGCGAGGTAGCTTCCATCCTCCCCGACGTGAATGTCGTCCAGATCGGTGGACGCTCAATCATGGACCGCGGACGTAGCGCACTGTTGCCGCTGTTGGAAGAAATTGTCGCCAATCAATCCCGTCACCGAATCATTATCGGGGTTGGGGCCGGCGTGCGTAGCCGTCATATTTTCTCCGTAGGACTTGATCTTGGGCTTCCCACAGGAGCCCTAGCCGCTTTGAGCGCGAAGGATTCGGCCCAGAATGCATATATGGTTTCCTGCCTGCTCGCACAACACGGCTTTGTCTATCTGGAGGCTCCTTTCGTCGTGCAATTGCTTCCTGCGATGCTGGCCGCCGCTCGGGGCGCCGTCTTTAATGGCATCCCTCCCTATTCACTGTGGGAACATCCCCCGCGAGTGGGCAAGTTGCCGCCTCACGGCAGCGATGCGGGTTCGTACCTGGTGGCGGAAGTCTTCGGCGCGCGCAAGGTCGTGTTTCTGAAGGACGTTGACGGACTCTATTCCGCCGATCCAGCAATCGATGCGAAAGCAGAATTCATTCCCGAAATACGCGCGCAGGAACTAATTGACAGAAAAATGGCCACTCTTCCAATTGAACCAGCAGTCCTTGAACTGCTGACGCGGGCCAAACTCGCAAGGTCAGTCCGAATCATAAATGGCCTGGTGCCTGGGAACCTTTCTCGAGTTCTGGCGGGAGAGTCCATCGGAACTCTGATCTGTCAATGAGCGCTTTCTGTTTCGATTAAACCCTAAGGTAGCGCGCTTCGGCCACGGCAAAGCTCGATGACCTTGGCTATCGAGTGGTGGTCATTCGCTCCTCACTCCACAGGCTGCACCCACTTTGCAAGTTGACCACGGACATGTCTGAGTCAGACGGACCCATGGCTACCGTCCTCACGCCCCGAAACCGCATAGAGAATCAGTTCCACACGGCTGGAAATACCCAGTTTTTCATAAATCCGGAATAAGTGGTTTTTAATGGTGTGTTCGCTCACGCTGAGACGCGATGAAATTTCCTTGTTTGTAAAGCCCTGCGCTACCAGCGGGAGAATCTCCTGTTCGCGCCTGGTAAGCAGCGCTTTGCCTTGGGAATTAACGCATCGTAGCGGCATAGCATTTGCCAGGGCTCCAAGGACCTGCTGCAGGTCCGCGCTGCTGGCCCATATCTGACCGCTGTGCACGGCCGCAATACATCGTCCCAGTAGCTGCATGGACGCAGATCGTTTGAAAACTCCGCGTGCACCTGCGCGGAACGCGTCTGTAACGCTCTCGTGGTCGGAATCATCCATGAGCACCACACAACGCGTTTTGGGGGAGAGTTGGCTCACTTGACGAACCACCTCTAATCCACGGTAGGGACCGTCGGCCAAATGCGTACTGACGACCACGATATCGGGAACACTCTCGACAATTGCCTTCATCGTTTCATTGAAGCTGACTGCACACCTGAGAATGCTGAGCGTCTTCACCCTGCCCAGTGCTCGAGCCAGCAGCTCTGAAGTCATAAAGCTGGCGTCGCTTACGATTACGGAGATCCGTTGATCACGGCTGGAGGCCTGTTCTTTTGCTTGCTCATGTTCGCTGGGATTTGGGGATGTCTGCCCTGTTTCCTGCGCCTTTTCTGGACACTCGCTTGCGCGAATTCCAACACTACTTCTCATACAACACCCCTGAGTGATGAACCGAAGACACGCCTGCGAAGTCCTTGATCGTTGATCTTTGATGGAGCTCCGCCTGCCGGCTGTAATCGACAACACTCGGTACGCGCCACGATTGTTGTATGGATTGGAAGCTTGCGCGGGCCTAGGCAGGAGGACCCCTTCATGGGAAATGCCTACTAATTCGTCTATCTTGAAGAAAACTTGCTTGTCAGAAAGATGCAAGCCGCGCTATGTGGTTGCCGTCAGGACGCGACTAATTGCGTGCTCGTCCGAAAGGGACGACTGCAGTCACGAAAGATGCGAAACGCGTGAAAAGCCGGTGTTTCTTTGGCTTTTCTTAGTTTTTCAATCCGGCTGCATGAGAAAAAGAGCACGATATTTCTGAGAAATCTTGCCCTGCCGCCGTTCCTTCCGCGACCCGCATTCTTACTGGAGATTTTCTTCTCAGTCCGTCAACAGCATTCTACTCCTTGCGAGTGATTTCACCACAGGCTAGGCTTTTCGGAAAGGGGCAGGTAACTCTTGTTTGGGGGCGTGCCCTTCTGGGAACTCTGGATTTGGTCACGCTCAATGTCGTTGACAGTGGCGAAGCTACGCACGGCAGTGCTGCTTTCCATATCGAGCGATTAAGAAATCAAGAGACTTTAAGAAATGTCTAAGCTTGGAAGCGCCACCTATCCCTCCGACCATGAAAAATGCTGGTACACCGTTTACACACGCACACGCCATGAAAAATCTGTTGCTGAGCACTGTGCACAGCGCGGTGTTACGGCCTTTCTTCCTTTATATCAGGTACAGAGGCGATGGAAGCAGCGCCTGGCTCAGGTACTCTTACCGCTCTTTCCCTCATATCTTTTCGTTCATATCGCTCTTCAGGATCGCTTTCGTATTCTCGGGCTTCCCGGCATCGTGTCATTAGTGTCTTTTAATAATGTCCCAGCCGCAGTACCCGAGTCACAGATCGAATCCCTCATGCAGGCAGTAATCCTCGGCAGGGCTGAACCATATCTTTATCTTCATTCCGGAAAGCGAGTTCGGGTTACGGCTGGTCCACTGGTTGGGTTAGAGGGAATTATTGTGGAGGTCAAAAACAGGGTGCAGGTGATTGTTTCATTCGAATGGATGGCACGGTCCGTGGCAGTGTCTCTCGATGCCGGGGACGTAGAGGCCCTGCGTTGAGCGGAGACAGATCGGTCCCGGGTGATTGATATGTATGCAGGTTCCACAACCAACGAGTCAGAGGGTGCTCCAACGCCGGCTCTGGGCAGCGCACTCATACGAGAAGATAGCAACGAATTTCTGCGGCACTTTGGATTCCGGGAATCACCCTTCGGTGTAACGCCGAATCCAGCGTTCCTCTTCTGCTCCAGAATGCATCGTACCGCCCTGGAATCCATGACTCAATCCATCGAGTCCAACCTGGGATTTACCGTTCTGCTCGGGAACCCCGGAATGGGCAAGACCACGCTGCTGCTTCAACTGTTAACGCAATATCGCGATTCTGCCCGCACCGCATTCATCTTTCAAACACAGTGCAAGCGATATGAGCTGCTCCGCTATCTCGCTTCAGAGCTTGAGCTGCCGGTGAAACGTGATGAGGTCTCCTTGCACCAGCAGCTGAAGGAAATGCTCGTGAGCGAGGCCCGTGCTGGTCGAAAAGTCCTCATCTTTATCGATGAAGCGCAAAACCTCCACCACTCGTCGATGGAAGCAATTCGTCTGCTCTCTGACTTCGAAACGGCGCGGGCCAAGCTACTGCACATCATACTCGCCGGTTCCTCGAGACTGGGCGAGACGCTACTCGCGCCCGAACTGTCCCAATTGGCACAGCGGGTTTCAACCGTCTGCCGGCTCGAGCCCTTGGCTCCCGAAGAAGTGAAAAGCTATGTGATCTTCCGTCTGAGAGTTGCGGGCTGCGAAGATGCGGGTGGGCTTTTTTCGTTGGAGGCGCTGGCGGAGATAACCGACAAGAGCGAGGGCATTCCTCGTCTCATTAATTCTCTCTCCTACCGAGCGCTTTCAATTGCTCATACTATCGGGGAGCGACACGTCAGCGGTCTCCTCGTCCGTCAGGCGGCTAGAAATCTTGATTTATCGAGCTCACCCCGGGTCATGAGTTTAAGCATTGCGCCTCCTGCGTTGAGAATGGAAGAGACATCTGGCTTCGCGCCAGAACAAAAGCAAACGCCTCAGGCGGGAAAAGCCGCAGACCAGGCTTTGCCGCAAAGGGCTGAGGAGAAAAGGGTGCAACTTTCTTCGGCTGCGATGTCCGTCCCAGGGAACACCGTGGACAGGCCAGCCTCTGCTTGGCAGGAGGGCAAAGCCGGTTCGGGACTCGAGTCAAGGGAAGGCCACGCCGCCAAAGCAGATCCGACCATGCGCACTCGCCAGCGCGCAACGGCTCTAGGAACAGGGCTTAAGCCGTGGAATTTCAAAAATGATCCTTCTGCTCTTGCGCTGATGGTGCTGATATTACTTGTTTCAGGCGTATGGGCAAGCTGGTACCAGTTGCGAGGCGGATCACGCGAGGCAAAACAGGACTCCCCACCGGGAGAACCAATTGTCCGGGCCACGGATGCCGACAACAAAGAATTGACTTCTCTGCTCCCGGAAATGTTGTCGCTCTATTCGTCGGCTGTTTTCCCAAACTCAGTTGCGAAGCGACAAACAGTTGGGAGCAATAGAGCTCAGGCTTTAATCCAAACTCTACCGCAGGGTCAACCATCAAAGATTCACCTCCCGCCCGCTGATCCGGACTATGGAGTCCTTCCATCTGCCGCCAACAACATTGCTGTGATGTCTAGTCAAGTGATTCCGCCCCTTGTAACGAATTCGACTCAGTTACCGGTACTCTCTCAGCTAAGCAGGGAGCCAAATATACCGAAATCTGACTTGGCGAGTGAGCCTGCAGATGAATATCAAACTTCCCTCCGCAAGCCGATTAAGGTCGTATGGCCGAAGTATCCGAAATTGGCTGAATTAAGGCATCTTGAAGGAGATGTGGTGCTTGAACTGTATATTGATTCAACTGGAAAAGTTCAGAAAGTACAAACGGTAAGCGGCAACTCTGTCTTGATAGAAGCCGCCGAAGAAGCGGCACGTCAATGGCAGTACGCCCCCCTCCCGAAAAGTCAGTCATCCAATGCTGCCGTTACCCGGGTTCGCTTCAATTTCAAGTTGAATCCCGAGACGGAGAGATGAGTCTCTCGCTTCATAGTTCAGATTGTGTGAACACCGATTGCAGGCCAACCCATGAGTAGAGATTTCGAGTTGTTGCGAAAACTTGAGCAGCGGTCAAAGAATACCGTTGTCATTCCTCGCCGCCAATTCTACCCTGGCCTTGACGGCCGCACTGATGTCCCTGACTTGCAGCCGTCCGTCGTGTCCGGAACACGGGATTCAGACTGGCTCAAGGCGCTGACAGTTCTCCGAAAAAGATGGCGAGTCGCCGTGGTGTTTGCCCTGATCATAGTAACCGGGACAGCTCTTGTGGCTTTCTTAACCAGGCCTGAGTACCAGCCGCTGGGCCGGTTGGAAATTGATCCACCAGGCTCGGAAACGTTCACAATGCAGGCGAACGGAAGTTCCCTGAGCGAAACGCAATACCTTAAAACCCAGGCGCAGAACCTGCAAACCGACGATCTGGCGATTGCTGTGATCCGGAAACTTCGACTCGATCGCGACGCTGACTTTAACGCACAGGTCCCTCCGGCAATGCTCCCTGCAGATGAACTCAGGCTTACCGCCGCGGAAAATGTCGCGCTGCGGACTTTCCGTGAACGACTCAAAGTGCTGCACGATCCCACCAGCCACATGATCGGCGTGAGCGTAACTGCTCACGAACCGCGGCTCGCTGCGAATGTCACGAACGCGCTCATGCAAACCTTCATCGATCGCACTTTAAGGATGAGACATGATGAGATCGCCAGCTCAAGGGCCTGGCTGCAGGGCCAACTCAACGAAGTCGGGGCCAAAGTAGAGCAATCCAATCGAGATCTTGCCGCCTTCCAGAAACGGACCGGAGTCGCCGAAATCGACGAAACACGAAACACATTTGGCGACCTGATGACTGACCTGAATCGCCAGATGACCCAGGTCGAATCAGAGCGTATTCAGCTTGAGTCATACCTGCAGAAAGCGCGTGAAGGCGGCGTTGATTCGCTCCCTCAGGTTCGCGAGAACCCGGTGGTCCAGAAGCTCACGGAGAATCTGGCCGATGCGCGAAGCCAGCTCTCACAGGTCCTGGTCATCTATGGCGTTAATCATCCAAATACCAGAAAGCTGCAGAACCAGGTTGACGAGTTGGAAAAGCAGCTCAGCAAAGAGAGGAAGGAAACGCTCGACGAGTTGCGAGTCAGTTACAATGCCGCCCGCGCCCGTGAAAGATTGATGGCCGCGCAAAAGACGCAGGCCAGCAAAGCCATCAGCGACATGGCGGAATACAACACGCTCAAGAAGCAGGCGCAAGCCCAGACCTCACTGTACAACACTCTCCTGGCCAGGATCGAAGAAGCGGGAATCGCGGCCGCGTCGCAATCCAGCAACTTTCGGATCGTGGATTTTGCCCGCGTGCTGGACCGGCCCACGCGCCCGCATCCTCTCCGCTATCTTGCCTTTGGTCTATCCCTCGGCCTGATGGGCGGAATTGTGCTGGCCTTCCTGCGCGAAAAGATGAGCCGTCCGTTGCGCACTCCGCAGGATATCCGCAATTGGAGCGGCATACCGTCTGTGTCATTGATTCCCGAATTTGCCTCCAACGGATCCCACCGCGTCCCCAAACTGTCGAAGGCGGCTACTTCCTCTGAAGGGCCGGCGAAATTCCTGGTTGAGCGCCCACATTCCCCTGAATCGGAGGCAATGCGCGCTTTGCAAGCAAACATTATTCTCGCAAAAGAAGAGCAGCCCCAGGCGTTATTGGTTACCTCTTCATTACCCGGTGAAGGCAAGACGACGGTTGCGGTGAACCTGGCCCTGGCCCTCTCTCAGTCCCGCAGAACTTGTCTGGTGGATGCCGATTTACGGCGCCCTTGCGTAGCACGCAGTTGCGGCGTGCGTTCCAGCGTAGGTCTGGGAGACGTTCTACTTGGATCTGTGCCCCTTATCGATGCTGTGGTGACCATGCGAGAATCTTCAAACCTGTTCGTGCTGCCGGGCGGAGAGCCGAGCGATGAGCGCGCGCACCTGGTCGCCGGAATGGCAATGGATTCAATCATGGAATCTCTCCGCGCGCAATTTGATTTCATCGTGCTCGACTCATCTCCCATCATTCCTTATGCCGAGGGGCGCGCGCTCTCCACCATGACGGATGGCATTATTTTTGTAACTCGCTCGGGAATTACTCCTGGTCCCGCCATGGCGCGTAGCATGGAGCTGCTCTCTGAGGTCAGGTCACCACGGATCCTCAAAGTTGTGCTGAACGCGCACGATTCTCCCGCTCAGGATTATTACTACTATTCGTACAAGCGCAATCGACTTTGACTGCCCCCGCGCGGCAATAAAAGCCACATGGACAACAGAGTTCGCTACATGGAGTTCTTTTTGTACCGGCGCAAAATACTTATCGTCCTCCTGCAGGGTCTGCTGGTGATGGCAACCTATTACATAGCGTTTGCCTTGAGGCTGGATTTCTCTCTGGATGCCAGGTCTCGCACGCTTTTCTTGCTTTCGCTCCCATGGGTACTAGCCATCAAGCTGGTGGTTTTCCGCAGTTGTGGTCTGCTGCAGGGATGGTGGAGATATGCGGGGATGAGCGATCTGGTGGACATAACCAAAGCAAGCCTGATCAGCAGCGGATTGATATATGCGGGCTTGTGGGCCGGGCTGTGGCCGAGGGCGGGATATCCACGATCGGTTGTTTTGATTGATATGGTACTTACCGTGTTCTGCATTGGAGGCGTGAGATTCCTGGTTCGCGCCTACACGGAAACTGCCCAAACTTGTGTAGCCCAAAAGGAAACCCTGGTGGTAGGAGCCGGTGTTGCTGGCAGTACCATCATGCGGGAGCTGAAGCAAAATCCAGATCTGGATTACAAGCCGGTAGGATTCGTTGACGACGATATTACCAAGTTGGGCATCAGGATTCACGGAAAACGGGTGCTGGGCACGACGAACGACATCGCCTCCCTGGTCTCGAAACACAACGTCAAGTGTGTTTTGATCGCAATTCCATCTGCCACAGGTAAGAAAGTCGACGAGATCATCAGCAAGTGTTCGCAATCCAGGGTGGAACTGAAAATCCTGAATGGAGTTGGAAAACGCATTACCGGACAATCACGCATTGACCAGGTACGTCGGGTGCGTCTTGAGGACCTGCTGGGCCGGGCGCCCGTTCGCCTGGATTTGGGCAACATCGAGAAAAAGCTGCAGAGCCAATCAATACTGGTCACCGGGGCTGGAGGTTCCATAGGTTCCGAGCTTACCCGGCAGGTGTCTCAGTTTCAGCCGGGCAAAATGGTGCTGCTGGAGCGATCAGAAAATGATCTGTTCCGGCTTTGCTGTGAACTTCGGCGGGACTTTCCCATGCTGGATTACGTTCCTGTTGTCGGCGACATTCTGGATGTAGCACTGCTGCGCGAAATATTCGCCGTACACCGGCCGCATTCCGTTTTTCACGCCGCCGCGTACAAGCACGTTCCCATGATGGAGACGAACTGCTTCCAGGCGGTGACGAATAACATTTTTGGTACATACAATGTAGCGCTGGTGGCCCGGCAATTCGAGGTAAAGGACTTTGTCATGATCTCCACCGACAAAGCCGTAAAGCCAACCAACATCATGGGAGTCACCAAACGCATAGCGGAGCTGATCATTCTCGGACTTCAGCACCAGCGCACCCGGTTTGTGGCAGTCCGCTTCGGCAACGTTCTCGGAAGCAACGGCAGTGTTCTCCCTATATTTGAAGAGCAGATCCGGAATGGCGGACCGATTACTGTTACTCATCCGCAAGCCAGGCGGTACTTCATGCTGATTCCTGAGGCGGTGCAGTTAGTGTTGCAGGCATCCACCATGGGACGCGGCGGAGAAATTTTCATCCTCGACATGGGTGAAGATGTAAAAATTGACGACCTCGCGAGAAACGTGATCCGGCTCGCCGGCTTGGAGCCCGGCAACGATATCCAGATCGTTTATACAGGTTTGCGCCCGGGCGAGAAGCTGGTGGAAGAGTTGCGGCTCCAGGGTGAGGGACTGGGAGCGACCACCCATGAAAAAATCCGCGTGCTGCAAGGCGGCATGGTCGACTTTCTGCAGGTGCGCGGGTGGCTTGACGAGCTCTCGACTGTCGTCGACTCGAGAAACGTTTATGGCCTGATCAAGACCTTGAAGTCTGTAGTTCCTGAATATTCTCCCAGTGAAGAAATCCTGGCTCTGTGCGATGTGGACCGGCACGATTCCATATCACGTTACCGCCGCAGCCACGCCAGCCTGGCAGCTCAGTTCAGCGACGCTGCCGCCTGATCCCAACTCATGCCAAAGCAAACTGTTTTCATTATGCGGAGTCCCGCGCAATGACGATCCAACTTCGATAAAAGGAGCAGAAGTGACAACTCAATCGGTAGTCAAATCAGCAGTTGAGCAGCAGGAGAAGGCGCCGCCACTCCAGTTCCTCGACTTGAAGCAGCAGTTCGAGCCAATTCGGAATGAGGTGATGGACGCGGTGATTAGCGTCATGGAGAGCCAGCGTTTTGTGCTGGGGCCCGAGGTGGAACTACTGGAAAAAGAAATATCGGATTATCTGGGCTGTCATTTTGCGGTGGCGTGCGCTTCTGGAACGGACGCGCTGATTCTGGCGCTCATGACATCCGGGGTCGGAACTGGTGATGAAGTCATCACGACGCCGTTCACCTTTGTCGCCACGGCCAGCGCGATCGTGCGAGCCGGAGCGACGCCGGTTTTCGTCGACATTGATCCCGTAACTTACAACATCGACCCGGAGAGTGTGTCTCGAGTCATTACCTCCAGGACGCGCGCCATTATTCCGGTTCACCTGTTCGGTCTTCCTGCAGAAATGGGCCCGATCATGGATGTGGCCCAGCAGAACGGAATTACTGTGATTGAAGACGCAGCGCAAGCGATTGGCGCCGTATATCAGGGCAGAAAAGCGGGGACAATCGGCGCGATGGGCTGCTTCAGCTTTTTCCCTTCCAAGAATCTCGGTGCAGCCGGCGATGGTGGCATGATCACTACCAACGACCCAAAGTACGCGGATCACTTGCGTCTGCTACGTATCCACGGAAGCCGCCACAAGTATCAATACGAAATTCTCGGTACCAATAGCCGCTTGGACGCTTTGCAGGCGGCGATTCTGAGAGTCAAGCTGCGCCACCTGGAAGACTGGACGGAACAACGGCGCCGCAATGCGGAGAATTATCGCACGTTGCTTGCAAGCTCCGTAGCGGGAAACCACCTGGGGTTGCCCGCTGAACCGAAAGGAACACGCCACGTCTACAACCAGTTTACCGTCCGCTGCACCGAGCGCAACCCGTTGCGTGACCACCTGCATGGTAAGGGAGTGCCAACTGAAATCTACTATCCCTGTCCTCTGCACCTTCAGCCGGCATTCGCGTATCTCGGTTATGCGGAGGGCAGTTTGCCCCATGCAGAAGCCGCTGCGCGTGAGGTGTTTTCTCTTCCTGACTATCCAGAGCTTACCGGCGATCAGCAGTTCATGATCGTGAATGCCATCGCGCAATTCTTCAGCCAGATTTCTGCAAGCACGGGAGAAGGAGAAATGATCCATGGGTAGACCGAACATCGCGGTTATTGGTTGTGGTTATTGGGGTAAGAATGTTGTACGAGCATTTCACAAGCTGGGTGCTCTACGTTGCGTGTGTGACGTGCGCCCGCAGGTGCTCGATGCCGCTCGTGAAAAATATGGCGTGCAAACGAGGCGGAACATTGCGGAGGTCCTGGCAGACCCGGAAGTAGAGGGCGTCGCAATCGCCGCGCCGGCAATCCACCATTATCATCTGGTCAAGCAGGCCCTGGAAGCCGGTAAGCACGTTCTGGTCGAAAAGCCGTTAGCGTTGCACGTGGAGGAAGGGCGGCATCTGGCCGAAATTGCCGACGCACGAGAGCGCGTATTGATGGTCGGGCATATCCTCCAATATCATCCCGCAATTCTTAAACTGAAGGAGCTGATTTCAGCAGGAGAGCTGGGGAGAATCAAATATATCTATTCTTCGCGGCTCAATCTTGGCAAGCTGCGCGCGGAGGAAAATATCCTGTGGAGCTTTGCCCCGCATGACATCTCTGCTGTCCTGTACCTCCTGGAGGAAATGCCAATACGCGTATCCAGCCAGGGCGGCACTTACGTGGACGCGCGCGTGGCGGACACAACTTTCAGCACCTGCCAATTTGCGAGTGGCGTGAACGTTCATATCTTTGTGAGCTGGTTGCATCCTTTCAAGGAGCAGAAGCTGACCATTGTTGGGGGCAGGAAGATGGCTGTATTTGATGACGTCGAACCCGAACGAAAACTGGTTCTGTACTCGCATCGCATCGACTGGGTCGACCGCATGCCGGTCGCCTTCAAGGATGGCGGGCAGCTCGTGCCCATTCCAAAGGACGAGCCGCTGGAGCGTGAGTGCGAGCACTTCCTGGAGTGCATCCGGAAACAGTGCAGACCGCGCACAGACGCTGCCAGCGCATTACAGGTACTGGAAGTGCTGGATGCATGCGAGCGTTCATTGCGTAACGGCGGCAGTCCCGTAGAACTCAACGGCATGCAACCTTCTTATTCCGCGCACTCCAGCGCGGTAATCGATCGGACGTGCGGGATCGGGCGTGACACAAAGATCTGGCATTTCTCGCACATCATGGATGGCGCGAAAGTCGGCGCGCGCTGCAATATCGGCCAGAATGTAGTGATCAGCCCAGGCGTAAAGATCGGCGACAACGTAAAGATCCAGAACAACGTTTCCGTGTACACCGGAGTGGAACTGGAAGACGATGTATTCTGCGGTCCTTCCATGGTTTTCACCAATGTCATCAATCCACGCAGCCACATCAATCGCAAGCATGAGTACCGTCGCACCCTGGTGAAACGCGGCGCTTCGATTGGCGCAAACGCAACCGTGGTTTGCGGCGTGACTCTCGGGGAATATTGCTTCGTTGCCGCGGGCGCCGTAGTAACAAGAGACGTGCCCGCTTACGCTCTGGTGATGGGAGTCCCCGCGGTGCAGGTGGGATGGATGTGCTATTGCGGACAAAGGCTTTCCGGTTCAACCCCACAAGTCGCATGCGCCGAGTGCGGTCGACTTTATGCCATCGAAAACAATTCATGCCGCGCGTTACGCGGGGCAGCTGCCGATCTACAAGACGCGGTAGTCACTTCAACACTCGCCGCTTGACCTGCCATATCACTGGAAGACATTCGATTTCAGGATGAATATGCCGGACATTTTCCTACCCTTCCATAAACCTTCCATCGGGCCCGAGGAATTTGAAGCTGTATCCAAGGTGCTTGAGTCTGGATGGCTTACAACCGGGCCTGCGGCACAGCGGTTCGAACACGATTTCGCCACGTACATTGGGTGCAAGCATGCCCTGGCGACCAATTCCTGCACAGCGGCTCTTCAGTTAGGACTTGATGCTATAGGAATCCGTCGTGGGCAGGAAGTCCTGGTTCCGACCTATACATTCGCGGCCAGCGCCGCGGTTGTCGCTCACATGGGAGCTCGTCCGGTGCTTTGCGATTCTGTTGCCGGCGGCTTCAATCTCGATCCGTGCGACCTTGAAACACGCATTACGCCAAAGACAAAGGCCATTTTGGCAGTCCATATGGGTGGAGAACCATGCGATTTATCGAGCATTCATAACATCGCGGCTCGGCATCGCCTACATGTGATTGAGGACGCCGCGCATGCGCTCCCGGCTTCTTATAAGGGCGAGCGCATTGGATGCAACTCCGAGGTGGCAGCATACAGTTTCTACGCAACCAAAACCATCACAACCGGTGAAGGAGGCATGTTTGTAACAAACAATGATTCCTACGCACGCCGGGCAGCACTCATGCGATTGCATGGAATAAGCGGTGATGCGTGGAAGCGCTACTCCAGAGAAGGAACATGGCATTATGATGTGCTTGAGGCCGGTTTCAAGATGAACTTGCCTGACCTGCTCGCGGCTGTTGGACTGGCACAGTTGCGCAAGGCAACTCAATTTCATCGCCGCCGTCAGGAAATAGCTTCCAGGTACCTCAGCCTTCTCTCCGCAATGGACGAACTGGAAATGCCCCCGGTAGCAGAGGGCCATTCGTGGCATTTGTTCGTCGTGCGGCTTCGCACTGCGCTTCTCAGCACGAATCGGCAGGACTTCATTGAGGATTTGAAGCACGCCGGTATCGGGACCAGCGTGCATTTTATTCCTCTCCACCTGCACTCTTACTACCGCCGCCGGTATGGGTACAAAAAGGGAGATTTCCCTAACGCTGAAAACGCTTATGAGCGTGCGATCTCTCTGCCCATCTACCCTGATATGAGAGACACCGATGTGGAATATATCGTAAGTACGATTAAGCAG
Source organism: Candidatus Angelobacter sp. (assembly GCA_035712465.1). Lineage (GTDB taxonomy): Bacteria > Acidobacteriota > Terriglobia > Terriglobales > Acidobacteriaceae > Angelobacter. The sequence goes on along the minus strand of DASTAS010000028.1, from coordinate 33,429 downwards.
ATTGTTCAGGCAAATCGTGCGCGTGTATACGTGAGCAATATGCGGTCATGATAGAACCGCCACATTCAGCGTCCCAGCAGCGGCCTTCGCCCTGGTGCAATTCCAAGAGGAAGCGTCTCTTCGACATTGTGGTTGCAACCCTTGCACTCGTCGTGACTGCCCCGTTCGTGCTTTTGATCGCCCTTGCCATTCGGGCTACTTCGCCAGGTCCGGTACTCTTCCGGCAATGGCGATCCGGGCTGAAGGGACATCCATTCCAACTGCTCAAATTTCGTACGATGCAGTTGACGGCAGAGGAATCGGGTCTGCGTGTTACGCGTTCAGGAGATGCCCGAATCACGCGTCTAGGCAAATGGCTACGAAAGTGGAAGGTTGATGAGCTACCGCAATTGCTCAACGTGTTTGGTGGAGAGATGTCGATTGTGGGACCACGTCCCGACCTGGAGCAATATTGGCGAGAGGCCAGAGATATAGAACGTCAGGTGCTTGCGACCAAACCTGGCATTACCGGAGCAGCCAGCCTGGTCTTCCGCAATGAAGAAGAGTTGCTCGCATATGTTCCGGAAACGGAGCTCGCATCCTTTTACGCTCACCATCTTCTGCCGCGCAAATGCCGTTTGGATCGGGAATATGGGGCGCAGGCTACATTCTGGGGCGACTGTAGCATTTTGATCCAGACGATACTCTGTATCTTCTCAAGCGATCCTGTTTCTCGACAGTTTGAAGAATTGAAACAGGCTCCAAGACATGAAGGCGTCTAACGGCAGGTAAACAGACGTGGCACTTTCATTTCTGACGACTCTTGCTCAATTGCAACAGCGAGCACGAGGATTTCTGGGTACCTTTCCTGATGGATTTGGGCAAGTGGGTCTCAACTGGGGTGTGTTACGAAACTTCACAATCCTGAGCGGCGGTTCCGCTTTGGGGCAGGGGTTCAGCGTGGCTCTGGCGCCATTGATTACGCGCCTGTACCTTCCCGATAACATCGGCCAATTGGGCCTATTTGCCGCTTTCATCAACGTTGCCGTCGTGGCGGCGTCGCTTCGGTATGAATTTGCCATTGTTTCAGCCGAAACAGACCGTGAAGCCGCCCAATTGACATTGTGTTCCTTTGTTTTGGGCTTGCCGGTGAGTACAGTTGCAGCGCTTACATTTTTCTTAATGGTGCGAAACGGAATCCTCGGTTACGGCAACATGCCACTTTATGCGGCTATTCTGGTCATGCCGGCTCTCGTGTGCACCGCTGCCTTCTCGGGGCTTCGCTACTGGTTACTGAGGAAGGAGCGGTTCAGTCTGATCTCGCATGGCACTGTCCTCCAGAACGTGAGTCGAGCGCTGTCGCAAGCCGGTTTCGGGTGGCTGGGTCCCAATACAGTCGGTTTGCTGGGAGGCGAAATCATCGGACGTTGTTCCGGAATGAGCCGCATGCTTCGCGCCGCCTGGCCTGCACTGAGGCAGGAGCTGGCACTCAGCAATCTGCGCCAGGTAAGACACACTCTGATAAAGAACCGCCAATTCGCGCTGTACTCATTGCCATCATCGCTCCTGGACACATTGGCTGCATCCATTGCTCTTCCGCTTGTGGTGTATGTTTATGGGTTGAACGTAGGGGGAAGCTATTCGCTCCTGTCGAGAGTCCTTGCCGTGCCAGCTGCTCTGATCACCGCCAACGTAGCGGATGCATTTCACAGCAGGGCTACGTTGATAACCCAGCATAATCCCATCGCTTTACCCGGTCTTGTAAAACGGATGGCGGGGCTTTTGCTGTTGATCGGTATTTGTCCCGCCGCCGTCCTGGTTTTCTTCGGGCCACGCCTGTTCCAATGGGTATTTGGAGGCAGATGGCTCGAAGCAGGCATGATGGCGACATGGGTCGCTCCGTGGTTCCTGGCGCAATTTATCGTGAATCCATTGAGCCGCGTTGTTCTGGTGATCGGCCGGCAGGAAATCAAGTTTCTGTATGATGTCATCACTTTCGGCGGCACCATTGCAGTATTTGCAATTGCGCACCATCGTCAATGGCCGGTCATGACAGCCATCGGCGCGCTGGCTGGCGTGAAGACTGTGGCTTACGCCATCTTTTTTCTGCTCCTCGTAAATATTTCATCAACACACGTACAGCAAGTTCGCCCGGCTGTTCAGGATTTGTCGTAAAAATCTCCCGCGCACGCAGGGAAGTTGTCTGAAGCGACTGGCTAGAGCACGAATACATTCCTGATAGATGTTGGCTTTTGCAAACGCTCTCTTGAACTGCACCTGCCCGTTTATTGCGGGATTTGAGTGTGGGTTTGCTTCCGTCTGAAGGCTGCATTAGCCACGACGGTCATACACAACTAGTGAACCGCTTTCCCGGCAATAAACGGTTTGCCTTCTCAATTTTCGACGATACTGACCTAAGTACCGTGGAAAACGTCGGCCCCGTGTACCGACTCCTGGATGAGATCGGAATCCGCACAACCAAATCAGTGTGGCCTCTGGCAAGCTCCAGTAACGGACGCTTCGGCGGCGAGAGTCTTCAGGACCCCGGTTATTTAGCTTTTATTCTCGCCTTAAAAGAAGCAGGTTTTGAAATTGCTCTGCACAATGTTCGTAACACGTGTTCCTCGCGCGAACAAATACAAGCTGGCCTCGCGGAGTTCAGGCGTCTACTGGGATCTTACCCACGCGTGCATGCGAACCACTCTCACAATCGCGAGAACATCTACTGGGGCCCGGCCCGCTTCTCCAGCATCTCTCTCTTCTATCGGGCGATGACACTTTTGCAGCGCCCCTCGTTCGAGGGACACATACAGGAGTCGAAATACTTCTGGGGTGATCTATGTCGAGCTCATATAGACTATGTTCGCAACCTGGTTTTTCGAGAAATTAATCTAACCCGCATCAATCCGAGCATGCCATACCACGACCCGTGTCGGCCATTTGTAAACGCCTGGTTCAGCAGCTCAGACGGCCATGATGTGCGAACCTTTTGTGAGTTGTTGAGCGAAACCAATCAGGACCGGCTCGAGGAAGAAGAGGGTGTATGCATTGTTTACGCCCACTTTGCATGCGGTTTCGCATCAAAGGGAGCCGTACATCCACGAGTGGATTTCCTGCTGAGGCGGCTTGCGCTAAAGGATGGCTGGTTCGTTCCAGTTTCAACTCTGCTCGATTTCCTCCGGGACCGGAGTTCCATCAGCGCAATTTCCAGGGCTGAACTGTCCGCCATGGAACGCCGTTGGCTCAGTGATCGTCTCATGAGTGCTATGTCACGCGCAGTCGCCTGAGCCGTCTACTCTTTTCGAAGCCTGCTCCGACGTCGCGTGATTTTAAACTTAATTGTCAGACTTTCGTTGGCTCCTCGCGGTGTGCATAGCGATGCCGATGAGTAGCTGGTGGCAAGAGAATGGGCCATGTTGTCGCTAATTGGCGGGACACTTAACACAGTGTTGCTTTGGACCAGGATCGAAGGCGCAGGGAGGCCATGGAGATCAGAGGGACGAATGCAGTACGCCGTGACATACGTTCTCCTGCTTCTGGTGTGCATAGCAGTTTTTTACAGCTGCTTGCAGTTCGGGTATGAACCGGCTTGGGGCATCGCTGCGATCGCGGTTGGAGCCGCCAGTTTAGCAGTTCTATGGAAATGGCCGATCGTGATGTTTGCCGGTCTGTTATTTGTCGGAGAATTCAAGACCGTTCCTGCGCAAGGCATTTCCCTTTCTGACCCCACAATGCTGATGTTTCTGCTTTGCTGCGGCGCAATTATCACCGATTGGTTGCGGGATTCGATCAGCGGACATTCAGAGTGGTCGCTAGCTCACCTATTCGCCGGACAGGGGCTTCGGATCAGCCTCTTCATGCTTTTTGTCGCCATGCTGGCCGCCAGTTTTCTTTATACGCCGGCCGAGCAATACGGCAGGTCGAAGCTCTTGCGGTTTTTGGCATTTGAAATCCTGGCATTTTTTGGCCCGATCCTGCTGTTGAAGAACGATAAGACGCTGCGGCCCTTACTATGGGCCATAATCGTTCTGAGCCTTCTCTTGCTGGTAAAACAACTTATCCGCATATCGGATCCTTCGCAGCAGATTCTTTTGGGAGAAGCTGACATAACCGAAATCGGGGCTGGCGTGTCTTTCGGTACAGTCATCCTGATCGCGATGTACACGAGCTTGATCCGTTCCCGGATGTTATTGCTTTGCGTTCTCGTGCTGATGTCAGCCGGACTGGTCACGGCGGCTGCTCGCACACCTGCGCTGGCGCTTGTTTTGACGCTCATTATCTCGTCATTTGTTTTAAGCAAAGCTTCCAGGCATTTCAGCCTGAAAAAGATGCTGGGCATTGTTTGTCTAACAGCTGTTGTGGCTGAACTGACTTTTTTATGGATTCACAATAAACCCGGAGTACATGACAAGGTGGCATCGAAGGAGAATGAAATCATATCCATGATATCCGGCTCTAACGAGACCCATGGCACGGTCGCAAGACGCTTGCAGTTCTACGACTCAGCGCTTAGTGCCCTGAAGCAACATCCATTTGCGGGACTGGGCCTGGGCGGTTGGAGCGTTTTCTACTCAGGAGACTATGTTGAGAGTCAAGGAGCGCCGGTCTATCCTCACGATTTCCTGTTGGAGATCGCCTCGGAACAGGGGCTGCCTGGATTGGCACTTATGCTGGCCTTACTGGCGAGCCTGTTCCTCTCCGCTCGAAAATTGACTCGCCATTCGCAGTTTGCATTTTTGCTGCCTGTCCTGACATTCCAGGTGCTTAACCATGTGTTCACTGGAAGCTATGAAGATCGCTCTCTCTGGTTTTGGTTTGGGATGGTAGTGGCTGCTTCCCGGATAGTTCACAACTCCGGAATGCGGGGTGGTGCGGCGCACCGACACCTCGGTGGCAGGCTCGGAGAACGCTATCGTCCTCTGAGATATCTGGTTGAGACTTGCAGATAGGAATGTGAAGAAGGCGGGGCAGCGATACTCGCCACCCCACCGGTTGGATTATCACTGGGTGAAGGTTGCGCTACGAGAATCGAGCTACATCCATGGCCATGGGGTAGCCGTCGAGCCGAACTCATAGGGTCCGCGATCGGGGCCGGTACTGAAAGGCCTTGGAGCGCCGTCAAAATCCTTGGGCGGCATGCCCGAAGTTGTACCGGAATTGATGGCGCGGCTTGTTGATTGCAAGCGATAGTCGCCGCTACCGTTCGGTTGATAATTTACCAACTGCGGATCAGCGTTGATCGTGTTGACATCCTGGAGCCCATTTTGCAGCACGATTCCCTGGGTGTTGTTCCAGATAAGGTTGTTGAGGTATTTGTTGTGCGTTCCAGTTGCGCCGCTTTCGTAAATGGCCCGGCCAGAACCCCACGTACTGTGGTTGTCCATCACGATGTTATTGGAGACAGTGGTGTAGTCATCGGTTACCCCTCCTGGAGAATCTCCATCCCCGACGACGATTCCGCCTGCTCCGTTTTGGAAGACCAGGTTGTTGGAAATCACGACATTATTCGCAGCATGCCAGAGTTGGATTCCCCATGCTTCGTTCCGATAAGAAATGTTATTGAGAATATGGCCCCGGAGATTCGAGTGGTAGATGCCCTGGACCGAGTAGCACTGGACCGTGGGATTACCAATATCATGAACCACATTTCCAATGATGTCGTCGTCACTGGCGCTGTAATTGGCATTGTCTATGCCAGCTCCTCCGCTGCTGGTGCAGGAAGCCGGTATGTTGTGCACGTTATTTCCAATAATACGCACGAAGGAGCCCATGTTCAGGATGCCAAGGCGCCCGTCGCCGCTGATGTCGAATCCCATAATGTCTATGTAATTGCCGGTGTTGTACCACATCTGAGACACGCCGGTCGTGCGGATCTTTGCGCCCCACTTTACGTCGGAGACAAAACGAATACGGGCAGTTGAGGTTCCGCTGATGCTCGTTGTTACCGCTCCATACGTACCCGAGGCGACATGCACCACGGATCCGGTTTTAGCAACATTCGCTGCATGCTGGATCGTCGCCCAAGGTGCAGATGAGGAGCCGCTATTCGAATCGCTGCCGCCCGTGGAAACGTAGTAGTTGGTTCCTGATGGTGTCGGACTTGGACTCGGTGTGGGCGTGGGACTGGGTGAAGGACTCGGGGTTGGAGTAGGCGTCGGAGATGTCCCTGTGACGGTCAGCGACAGCCCTTTCTTGTAGACCGATCCGGAGCTGTCCCATGCCTGAACCGTAATTCTGTGGCTGCCCTGCGTCATGCTGACGTACGTATCCAGCTTGGCTGCCTGGACAGAGTAGACGCTCTTGTAATCAACGTAAATTCGCATGGCGGTAATGTGACGGTGGGCAGGCGACTGCGCCGACGCCACAAAATGAACCGGTGACGTGACAGTCGATCCTGAAACAGGCGAGGTAACATTCACTTTGCCGCTTGTTTGCGTTAAGCCGATCGCGGTGAACAGAAAGATGCTAGCGACGAGCTGAAGTGTTTTTTGCAACTTTGAGCAACTCCTGGGGGGATTTTTCGAGCTGCTCGGAAGGCTAAAGAATCTACTACTCTGCCCATATCGGGCAAGTGCTTGAATTAAATGATGAAAGCTCCCCAATTCAGAGACCTTGGGTTTGCTTAGAAAGTCTTAAGAACGTTTTTTCCCTCCCGGAAGGCGTCTACCTTACGACCCGAGCATTGAGGAAAACACCGAAGCGCGTACCACGGCGCTAAGGTCAGCTTGGAAAACAAAATTTCAATCAGTAATGCTGAGTTTTTGGCTGCGCCAAATGAGCATCACTAAGAAACGCGTGCTGTTGTCTCGCGCACCGGGTCAAACTGTGTGGGGCGTTACAGGGTGTCGCGGTCGATAAAATTGGTGAGTATCATTGGGGCGCGCCCCCAATTCATTAAGGCGGCTGTCATGTCGGAGGCTCTACTCCGCTCCGGGGTGACTGAAATACTGGTGCACACAGGGCAGCATTATGACGTCAAGATGTCTGACCTGTTTTTCAGCGAATTAGCCCTTCCTTGCCCGGAATTCAACCTGTCGGTCGGCTCTGGAAATCACGGCTGGCAGACCAGCCGTATGCTTGAAGGAGTGGAAGCGATCCTGCTGGATCTTCACCCCGACATGGTGATGACCTATGGAGACACGAATTCTACTCTGGCGGGAGCGCTGGCTGCAGCCAAACTCCATATTCCCGTGTGCCACATCGAGGCCGGCTTGCGCTCTTTCAACCGCCAAATGCCAGAAGAGATCAACCGAGTCGTGACCGATCACACAGCCGATCTTTTGTTCGCGCCAACGGCAACCGCGGTACACAATTTGGAAAGAGAGGGTATTCCCCGGGAACGAATTGTCCGTTCCGGCGATGTTATGTACGATGCCATGCTTCGCTTTGCAGCAAAAGCGGAAGCGGTAAGCCGCATCCTGGAGCACCTAAAGCTGCAGACGCGCGGATACATTCTGGCCACACTACATCGCTGTGAGAATACTGATGATCCCCGTTGTTTGCACGCGATTCTGGCAGGCCTGGCTGAGGTAGCGGCGCAAATTCCAGTCGTACTCCCTGTCCATCCTCGGACCCGTAAGGAAATTTCCCGCGCGCAGATTTCCCCGGCGGTTCTGGACCGGCTTGCCTTGCTTGAGCCGCTCGGCTACCTGGACATGATCTTGCTGGAAAAGCATGCTCGCGTGATTGCCACCGACTCGGGTGGCATACAGAAAGAAGCCTATTTCCACCGCGTGCCGTGTGTCACCTTCCGCGGAGAAACAGAATGGCTCGAAACGTTGGAAGGAGGGTGCAATCGACTCGTGTTCCCGATCAGTCAGGAAAGCGTGGTCACTCGGACGCTTGAAGCCATGGAAAGCACGCCCACATTCCGGAGTGATCTTTACGGAGATGGGAACAGTGCCCTTTTCATTGCAAATGCGGTTGCATCCTGGAACATGAAAAACTTCGAAACGAAAGTGCCGTGACCGGGGGTTCCCATGAGCCGAAATCGTCGTCCAATAACAATCGCTAGTTTAAACCTGCTGCCCGCGCTGCTCACGGTCCTGCTCCTGGCGCAGCCGAGCGGCTCCCTGGACAGCGGGAGATTCCTACATTCCGCGGTTGCGAGCAGCGGAGTGTCTGCGGCCTTTTACGTGAGCCCCGCAGGCAGTGACGCAGCCGATGGGAGCGCCAGCGCTCCCTGGGCCACTATTCAGCACGCGGCCGATGCTGCAATTCCGGGGACAATCATTCATGTTGCGCCGGGCACGTACGTGGAGGCGATCAAAGCCACGGCCAGCGGAACACCCGATGCGAGGATCACTTTCCTGTCGGATACCAAATGGGGCGCAAAGATAATCGCGCCAAATTCGGATTCGGTGTGGGAGAATCGCGGTGACTACGTTGACATTGACGGGTTCGATATCACTGGTGGTGGCAGGCTGGGAATTCTAAACCTGGGTTCTTTTGTGAGGATCATGGGCAACCATGTCCATAATATTCCAGCGCCTTGCACAAGCAGCGGGGGAGCTGGGATTAACAATGGCGACTATAGCGCCAGTGACAACGACGTCGTTGGAAATCTGGTCCACGATATCGGTTCGACTCTGTCTGTCAAATGCGATACGGTACAAGGCATCTATCATTCCAACCTGCGTGGCCATATCGTGAACAACATCGTCTATCGCGCTTGGGCCTATGGCATTCATTTGTGGCATGCTCCCAAAAATGTGGTAATTGCCAATAATCTTGTGTTCCAGAACGGTGAGGGGGGCATTCTCATAGGTGCCGGCAGTGCTCCGGGCGGTGTAGTCGCCTCAGGGATGGTGGTTGTGAACAACATGATCCTCAACAATCCCGCCAGTACATGGGGGCGCGGTCAGGCCATTCTAGAGAGTGGGCTCACCGGAACTGACAACAAATACATAAACAATCTGATCTGGAAAAATAAGCAAGGAATTGTGTTGCAGAATGCAGTTACAGCCGTGGGAACAATTGCTGCTGATCCCCTGCTGATAGATTATCAAGCCGATGGAAGTGGAAATTACCACGTTTCCCGCTCAAGCCCGGCGGTCGCGGCAGGCACCTTGATGAGCGCTCCTCCGATTGACTTCGATGGCCGAATCAGGTCCACTACAACGCCTCCTGACGTTGGTCCGTACCAGACCGGCGCTGGGGAGGCGGTTTGGCCGTGGAATTATTAAGCTTCTTCACCCCCGCCTCACAACTTTCTGGGCAGTAGTTCCCACTGCTTTTCTCCCGGCGAGCCATAATATGACGAACCTTCAACCGCAAACGTCGCCGCCTCGCGTCGTTCATATGACATCAGCCCACGAATGGTGGGACGGCCGCATTTTCCAAAAAGAATGTCGGTCCCTGGCGAACGCCGGGTATGAGGTAATTGAACTCACAAACGAAGAGACAGACACGCAACAGGACGGTGTGCGGATTCACGGTTTAGGAGCATGTCGCAGCCGGATGCATCGCGTGACCTCCAAGATGATTGTCATGGCTTGTCAGGGATTCCGATCGAGGGCGGATGTGTACCACTTCCACGATCCTGACCTTCTGCCCGTGGCATTGCTTCTGCGCGCCTTTAACAAATGCGTAATTTATGACATCCACGAGGATGTGCCCCGGACGGTGCTTCATAAGCACTACATTCCGGCATGGCTGCGTGTCCCATTGATGTGGCTGACCGAACTCGTAGAGAATTCGGCAGCACGCGCAATGTCGGGATTGATCGCGGCGACTCCGGCCATTGCGCATCGCTTTCATCGCATTAACTCAAATACAGTGGTAGTCAACAACTTTCCTATTCTTTCTGAGCTGGCGCTCACGAAAAAAAAAGCATGGTCGGATCGCTCCATGTCGGTCGCTTACATCGGTGGAATCGCGGAGGGGCGTGGGATTCGGGAAGTTTTGTCTGCGATCAGTCAAGTGCCGGAGACCGGGGCTAAGCTCGAACTAGCCGGTTGGTACTCAAATCCTGCACTGGAAACCGAGCTCATTCACAGCACTGGGTGGCGCTACGTTGAATGGCACGGCCTTTTGTGCCGAGCCGGAATTGCTGAGCTCCTGGGGTCAGTACGCGCTGGTCTAGTTCCTTTTCACCCAGAACCGAACTGCGTGACCGCCCTACCGACCAAACTGTTCGAGTATATGTCCGCTGGGATTCCTGTGATCGCTTCGGACTTCCCTCTGTGGCGACGCATCGTAGAAGGCGCCGGCTGTGGACTTCTCGTTGACCCCTGTGAGCCCGCTTCGATCGCGAAAGCGATTTCGTACCTGCTGACGCATGGCGCTGAAGCGGAGGCGATGGGCCAGCGAGGCCGCGCCGCCGTAGAGCAACAATACAACTGGGGAGCTGAGGAACGGTCTCTGCTCAATTTTTACTCGGCTTTGACTCATTCCAAGTGCGATAAAGCCCGGCTATCGAACCAGTATATTGATTCCGAGAGTGACGTTTAATCTTGGCTTTGTAAACGTCAGATTGCCGCGCCCCATACCAGATGATTTCGCCTTCACAAGCAGCACGGTGACGAACCGTGCAGACCTTGTGCCGATGCAGGATAAAGATAAAAAATCGGGTAAATTCGCAGGTCGCGCCTCCGTCTCGGTTGTCATGCCTGTTCTTAACGAAGCTCCTTATATAGAAGAAGCATTGCGCTCTATATTGGCCCAAGGTGTTCCGAACTGTTCCCTGGAGATTTTGGTCGTCGATGGAGGCTCCAATGACGGCACTCGAGAAATCGTCCAGCGCTACGCAAGAGAGTACCCATTCATCAAGCTGCTTGAGAACCCGGGTCGCACGACCCCAAGGGCCTTGAATATCGGCCTGAGCGCATCAGGCGGGGATTACATATGCATTTTTGGAGCGCACGCCAGATTTCCTACTGACTACATCCGCGTCTGCATGGAAGAACTCAAGTCAAAGGAAGCAGCTGGGTGCAGCGGCCGCCTCGTTACTAGGTCCGCGGGTACAGCCGTGACCGCACGTCTTACGGCCTGGTGTGTTGCACATCGCTTCACGTCATCGAGTTACTCGGTCCGGACCCATCCTGGCGGATACGTCGACACAATCCCATTCCCGGTGATGCTCACGCAGGTTTTGATCCAGGCCGGCGGGTATGACGAAAGGCTGCACCGCAATCAAGACAATGACATGAACCAGCGTCTTCGTGCGCTGGGCCACAGGTTGTACCTCACGCCGCGGACGCAAGCAACATATTATGCCAGGAGCGGAATTAAAAGCCTGCTTGCGTACGCATATCGCACAGGCTGGTGGAATGGCACGACGGTTCGCCTCAAGTCCGCCGCCATGTCATTTCGTCATTTTGTGCCGTTTGTCTTCTTGCTCGCGCTCCTGGTTTTGGGGTGGAGTTGCTTCTACTCGCTATTGGTAAAGCATTCTCCGGGAAACGCACCGTTACTACTTGCCGCTTTGCTCGGCCTACACCTGCTGATCGGAACATGCGCTGGAATCGAAACCGCCTTACGAGAAAGGAGCCCGGCAGGACTCCTGCTACCCCCGATCATTCTGGCCTTTCATATTGCCTACGGTGTGGGTACGGCGTCCGGGCTTCTGACCACGCCAGAAGTGAGTACGCCAGGAGCTAAGCGGGCTGCGCTCCGGAATTGAAAGCAAACAGACCACAATAGCGTCCCTTATGCCTGATTCACGAGCAATGTCGCGCAGAGGGATGGAATAGCTGATAGACCATCGAGGTTAGACCATGCTTGCCCCAACCTTTTCGCCTCCTGAATTGCTGAGAGACAATCGCTTTGTCTCCGTTCCTGCTCTAATCAGCGCAACCGCGCGAGAGAGAGCACAAAGTCTCGCAATTTCCTCCAACAACGAGACGCTCACCTACGACGAACTGCAGAGACGGGCAAAGAGCCTGATGGACAGGTTACTCTCTGCTGGTGTTAAACGAGATGTTCCTGTCGCGATTCTATTGCATAGGTCTCCTTCGTTCGTAGTAGCTGGTCTTGCTGTGATGATGGCTGGTGGAGCTTACGTTCCTCTCGATCCGGCATACCCCGTCGAGCGACTCGACTTCATGTTGAAGGACGCCGGAGTCCAGATCGGCATTACGGATCATCGCTGTAGCCAGCTTGCAAAGACGGAAGGGATCGATTGGCTCGATGTTGATGATCGGACTCCGCAGCGCATGTGGCACATTGAGCCAGAATCGCCCGCGCCTCAGGATCTGGCATATGTCATGTTCACATCGGGTTCGACTGGACGGCCGAAGGGCGTGCAGATTGAGCACCGTGCATTGCTCAAGTTGGTCAGTTGGCATATTCATGCGTTCCGCGTTTCAGCGACGGACCGGGCGAGCCAATACGCCAGCGTCGGATTCGATGCGGCAGTGTGGGAGATCTGGCCGTATCTAGTCGCGGGCGCAAGCATACTCATGATCGATGATTGCACCAGGAACAATCCCACAGCGTTGCGCGATTGGCTAAGGGATCATCAAATCAGTATCGCGTTTGTTCCCACGCCGGTTGCTGAACAACTGATCCGGCTGGATTGGCCTGAAGATGTGGCGTTGCGAACGCTGCTGACGGGGGGAGATAAGCTGCATCGCTATCCTCCGGCAACCTTGCCGTTTACGTTGGTGAATAATTACGGCCCCACAGAGGCGACCGTCGTAGCGACCTCGGGTGAAGTACATGCTTCTGGTGAGTCGGCTGAGCCTTCCATTGGCAAACCGATTCACAACGTGACCGTCCGAATACTTGATGAGGGCATGCAACCCGTTGCAGAAGGCGTTACTGGTGAGATCTATGTAGGCGGCGAGGGACTCGCTCGCGGCTATGTGAATCCGGAACTGACCTCTCAAGCGTTTGTGGCCAGTCCTTTCGCGCAGGATGGAGGACGCTTATACAAAACCGGGGATGTTGGATTCTATCTGCCGAACGGCGAGATTGCGTTCGTGGGACGCAATGACGATCAGATCAAAGTACGCGGGTTTCGCATTGAACCAGGCGAAATTGTGGCGGCTCTGAATCGGCACCCAGCCGTGCAGGTGAGCGCCGTCAAGGTGGTTGGCAGCTTCGAGGAAAAAAACCTGGTTGGCTACATTGTTCCGGTTGCGGAAAGATGTCCGAGCGCAACGGAGTTGCTGATATTCCTGCGCGGCTTACTCCCCGAATACATGGTGCCCACGATGTTCGTGCGTTGCGACCTTCTGCCCATGACGCCAAACGGCAAGCTCGACAAAAAGGCCTTGCCGGATCCCACTGATTCAAACATATTGCGAGACACCGGGTTCGATTCCCCGCCAACAGAATGTCAACGGGAACTGCTCTCAATTCTGAAGAAGCTGCTCAAGGTTAACGACATTTCGCTGGGCGACAACTTTTTCCTCCTGGGAGGACACTCTCTTCTCGGTGCGCAGCTCATTGCTGAAGTAAAAAAGTCCTTTGGGGTTGAGCTTGCGCTGATTGATCTATTCGAAACCGGAACGGGTATTGCAATAGCCGAACGAATTGAGCAGCTTTCAAAGCCGAAGTCCTTTGAATCCGAGGCCGCTTAGTATGTCTTCTGTACATGAACCGGTTATCGATCAACGGAGTCTCAGCCTTTATCGGCTATATGATCCCGCAGTCCTGGCAGACCCGTATCCTCTCTATGCTCGTTTGCGGAGGGAGGATCCTGTGCACTGGGATCCTTTTCTCCATGCCTGGGTCGTTACTCGGTATGCCGACGTAGTCCTGGTTCTCCAGTCCCTCTCGGCGCAATGTGCGCCGGCGCCCCAACGACTCGAATCTATGGGCCTGTCGGCCCTGGATCGCATCGGCCAGATCATGGTCCTCCAGCATCTGTTCATGGACCCACCGGATCATACGCGACTTCGGGCACTATGCTCGCAGGCATTTACGCCTCATCGAGTGGAACGACTCCGTGGGACCATCCAGGACATCGTCAACTCTCTCCTTGAGCCGCATCTTGCAGATGGACAAATCGAGTTAATGGCAGACCTGGCCAATCCGCTTCCTGCCATTGTGAGTGCTCGGATCCTGGGTCTGCCGCCTTCTGACCACGAACAACTCAAGACGTGGTCTGCCGATTTCGCAGAAGTGCTCGGCAATTTTCAACATAATCCCGATCGCACACCCCGCATGCTGCGAAGTCTGGATGAAACCACCGCCTACTTCCGCGAAGCCGTCCATCGTGAGCGCAATAGACCGGCAGGCGATTCCATGATCAGCGTCCTGGTGAATGCGGAAATCGATGGCCGGCGACTCGATGAAGAGATGATTATTGCTAACTGCATTCTGCTGATGGTTGGCGCTCAGGAAACAACTCCCAACCTGATTGGCAATGGGATGCTGGCATTATTGCGTAACCGAAGCGAATTCAAGAAGCTGCAATCCGATGTTTCTCTTCTGCCTTCGGCAGTTGAGGAGATGCTTCGCTTTGAAGCGCCGAGCCAGCACACCACACGAATTTCCCGGCAGGACTTAATGCTGGGTGGAAAAAAGATCTCCAGCGGGGAATCGGTGATCGCGGTGATGGGCGCGGCCAATCGGGATCCCGACCGCTTTCCCGATCCGGACCGATTCGACATTACGCGCAAAGACAACAAACATCTCGCGTTCGGGGCAGGGCCCCATTATTGCTTTGGCGCACCGTTAGGGCGCATAGAGGCAAACCTTGCCTTCAGAACTCTCATGGAGCGAATCTCCGATTTCAGTGTCGCATCAGATCGGCTTTTGTGGCGAGACAATTTAGGGCTCCGCGGACTCGTTGAGCTGCCACTCTTCTTCAGTCACTAACATGCTTGACGTACTCAATCGGCAGTCCAGGGACGACGGAACTGCTCTCTCCGGACAATAACGTTTCAAGTGCGCCCGTGCACTATTGGACCTAAGTGGAGTAACGCCCGTGCAAATCCTGCCATATACCGAAGATCTTGAGGCTGCGGTCCGAAGCTTCAACAAGCGCCTGCGTGAGAAAGGGGAGACCCATTGGCGTTTTCCCGAGAGCCACAGACCACAGTTTCCAAAAGTGGATAGCAGGGTTCCGTATCAGGAATACTTCCTTGCTGTGCATGCGGGCGTAGTTCGCGGAGGCTATTTACTCACACATAACCGGTTTGTACTCCGCGGGGAGGAAGCAGCAGTTGCGTGCGGGCCGCACTACAACGTGTCTGAGGGACTAGTTGACCGTGCATATGCGATGGTAGGAGTTATTTTGACGCAAGATGCAGTTCGACGCCAACCCTTAATGTATGCACTCGGTCTGGGGGGATTGGAAGAGCCCCTGGCAAAACTACTCGTAGCCATGGGGTGGGTTACGGTTCCCGTATCTTTCTATTTTCGCGTGGTTTCCTCGACTAGCTTTTTTCGCAACATTACGTACCTGCGGAAGCACCCGGACAAACGCGTCGTTATCGACCTCCTTTATTACTCCGGGCTTGGCTTCCTTGGAGTGCAATTGGCCCAAACCAGGTTGCGATCCGTCAAGAATTCAAAGAGAGCAAGTGTTGTCGATTGCTTCGGAACGTGGGCAGATGAAATCTGGGAGAAATGCCGTTTTCGGTACTCGTTTATCGGTCTGCGGAATTCGTCTCTATTGAATGCTTTTTATCCGCCTCAGAATTCGCAGTTTATCCGCCTTCGTGTTTCGACCGGTAGCCACGACGTTGGCTGGGCCGTAGTACTCGACAGCCAGATGCAAGCCCATAGGCAATTCGGAAATATGCGGGTGGGTTCAATTGTCGATTGCCTTGCTGCACCGGAAGACGCTGTTTACGTCCTACACTGTGCCACCGAATTCCTTCAGCGTCGGGGAGTAGCCGTGGTAATCACGAACCAGCTCAGTTCAGACTGGGGCAGTGCTCTTCTTGCGAATGGTTACATAAAAGGACCGACAAACTTCTTTTTGGCAATGTCCCCCAAATTAGCTGATCGGTTGCAGCCGTTCAAGGACCATATGGCGCACATCCACATGAATAGGGGGGACGGAGGCTCACCTGCCGTATTGCCCTTGTTGCCGACAACACTCAAAACAAACTCCAAGAGCGAAACTGCGCAGGGAACGAATCAAGAGCTCCAATCCTCAACTCGATGAGGTTCACAAAATGCTGAAGTTGCATCAGGTCAACGCCAATCCTGAGTGGTGGCGCCGCATTGAACGATTTCCTGACCGTTTGGTCTATCACACTGAAGAGTGGAGCCGTTTCATTGAAGAGACACAGCAAGCCATGCCAGTGTTTGCGGAAGTCTGCGACGGTTCCTCGTGTGTGGGCTGTTTCAGTGGACTGATCATTTCCCGATGCGGCGTGAGAATTCTTGGCAGTCCATTTCCAGGGTGGACCACTATGTACCTGGGCTTCAATCTGGAGCCGGAGGTACCCAGATGGATGGCGTTACAAGCCTTGCAACATTTTGCCTTCCAGGATCTTGGCTGCCTCCATTTCGAGGTAACGGACCGACTCTCCACGATTGAGGACGGCGAGCGATCAGGGCTCAAGGAGCACTTCTTTGACAGCTACACAACGGACCTCAGGAAATCAGAAGAACAGATCTTTGCCGAAATGGAGCCCACTTGTCGGACATGCATTAGGAAGGCGCAAAAAAACGGGGTAGTGATCGAGGAATCCTGCGGTGATGACCTATTTGTTGATGAGTACTATGAACAGTTAAAAGATGTGTTTGCCAAGCAAGGTCTGGTGCCGACATACAGCAGGAATTTGGTCCGACTCTTCATTCGACACTTGTATCCCACCGGCAATCTACTGTTGCTTCGGGCTCGCGATCCTGATGGAAAGTGCATCGCGACTGGCCTGTTTCCAGGAATGAACAAACTGGCGCAGTTATGGGGAAATGCCAGTTTTCGTTCTGGTCAGCATCTCCGCCCTAACCAAGCCATGCACTGGTATGCCATCCGATACTGGCGTGCTCATGGCGCCGAGTGTTTCGACTGGGGTGGGGGTGGCGCCTACAAAGAGAAGTACGGCCCTCAAAAAATTCTTGTGCCCAGGTTCTGTAAGTCTCGGACATTCATTTTGCCGGTTTTGCGTGACCAGGCGTACACATTATTCAAGTGCAAGCAACGCATCAGGGGTTGGGTGGCGGCCCGATCGCGCAGTGTGAACGCTTATACATCACTCCTGGCTCAGTAATCGCCAGGAGTTTTCGAGGAGGTTTCATGTTTCAATCAGTTACTCGCGTTCTCGGCTTTGCGATTCCGTTTCTATGCGCGATGACTTTGGCCTCGCAAGTCACGGTTCCCGGTCAGCAATCGACGGTTCCACCGGGATTTCCATCCACAGAGCCGCTTCCCGGGCAGAGACCTGCGCGGACCTCCGCCCCGTCTGAGGAGACAACAGGAATAAAGCCCGACGAGGGTGCTGCCACTTCCAGCAGTACTCCCGCCCTCCTCACGAGAGCGAGCACAAATGATGGAATCCGAATCGATGGTGGCGACTTGCTGCTGGTCACGGTGTTTGGAGCATCCGACTACAACCACGAAGTCCGTGTGGGAGTCGATGGTAAGGTGAACCTTCCGTTTATCGGCGGAGTGAAAGTTGCCGGCATGACCCCTGGAGAAGTAGCATCCGACGTGCAAAGGCGGCTGAGCCAGGGAGGCTACTTCAATAATCCCCAGGTGAGTGTCTTTGTAAAGGAGTACGCCACGCAAGGGGTCTCGGTGCTCGGTGAAGTGCAAAAACCAGGAGTGTATCCACTGCTCGGCTCACGAACATTGTTTGACGTGCTGTCAGCGGCGCAGGGTACCACTCAACTCGCGGGGGATAGGGTGTACATCACGCACCGCGACCGGCCGCAGCAGCCCCAAATTGTGAAGCTCAGCTACGATGTTCGCGGCGCAGCCGAGAGCAACGTTCCCATATTGCCCGGAGATACGGTGATTGTCGCGAAAGCTGGGATGGTCTATGTAGTGGGCAATGTGCAGAAGCCCACTGGCATTGCGATGGTTGATCCCGGGCTGACTGTGCTCAAGGCGATTGCTTTGGCTCAGGGAATCGCTCCAAATGCTGCCCTGAATAAAGCGCGACTGGTGCGCAAAACTTCCGACGGGGAGGTAGCCATTCCTCTGCAGCTCAAGAAAATGCTTGCCGCTAAACTTCCCGACATACGGGTACAAGCTGAAGATGTCATCTTTGTTCCGAACAGCACTGCAATTTCCGGTTTAAAGCGTGGCCTTGAATTGGCTCTCCAGACGGCCAGCGGGATCGTGATTTACCGTCAATACTAAGACAGGACCTGTGGGAGGCAAGTCAGCAGCGCCGTTACTGGGCGGTTCGTCATCCCCGAGGCATGCTGAATGAGTATCAATTTTAAAATTTAGTCAGCGACACATCTCTGCCCATCCGGATTTTAGAGCCTGCTTCCTTCAGGCTCTTTTTTTTGCGCCAGAGAGGCGAGGGTTGAAACGCCAGCACAAGTCCGTTGCTCTGGGAGAAGTGACGGATGGGTGTTTCGTCCAAGCACTCCTGGTCAAGGTCACCTGATCATAATGGAAAAATTGTATCGGGAGCCTTTGATAAAGCCGGTCTCCCACGAGACTTGATCGTTTGCTCCAGCAGGCACGATTCTGGAACCCACACTAGGTGGATTTGGTCAGGGGCGTTCGTGCTACAACACGGGCGCGTCCCCCGAAATTTGTAGCGGATGCACAGGCGAACGCAGGGACAATCCGCGCCGATTGTTCTCAGGCCTGCTTCTGCTGCCTATTGAGGTTCTCCAGACAGGATTGTGCGGCTGCGATGGCCGCGTCGAAGGTGTATTCCTGCCCCCATACGACAATTTGCGGAGAGCCAACTTTCTGCACGATCCAATGGCAAACCCTGGCATTGAAACGGGTATCCAGCAGAACATCCGCGATGTATTCTCCAAGGGTCAGACGAGTGTTGGAAGGCTCTTGCGCCTGTTTTGCCGATACCAAATGCATCCCCCGTTTCACTTTCTGGCCCCTCAGCTTTGAAGAGAGCTGTTCGCATTAAGATACATTAAGAAGCAGAAATGGTTGCACCTGGGAGCGCGGTGCCACCGTTACCGCATCGTTACCAAAAGACCGGGCCCATTGCAGGCCGGTCTGTAAGTGCTTGGAATTTATGGCGTCCCCGACGGGATTTGAACCCGTGTTACCGCCGTGAAAGGGCGATGTCCTAGGCCGGGCTAGACGACGGGGACGCGTATCGCTGAGGAAGGCCGATTCAGATGCTTCAACAGCGCCGCTGTTTTAGCACGTTTGTTCCGGCTACCGTGACTGCTTCCAGCCACATCGCGCAAAGGCCACTGCTTCAGCCACATTGCGCAAACCGTGACTGCTCCAATCACATTGCGCAGCACGCCGTATGCTGGACAGCCCCTGAATCGGGCTGAAATCGATAGTAACAGAACGTGTAAGAGCTCAGCAATCAAGCAGGGCAGGGAAGATGGAACTCTGCTCTTTTGTTCCTTCAAGCCGGAAACGTGGAAAGCTCCGCGTTGGCCCCGCAAATTACCACGCCCACGCGTTCTCCGGGATGAGGCTGATAGACTCCGGAGAGCAGCGCGGCCAATGCGGTTGCTCCTCCCGGTTCGGCAATCACGTGCAGCTTCTGCCACAGGAGGCGTTGCGCGTTCACAATCTGTTCGTCGGTGACCAGGCAAGTGCGGTGCACGAAGCGTTGTGCGATGGGAAACATCAATTCTCCCACGCGTCGTGCGCCCAGCGAGTCGGCGGCAATTCCGCCAACCTCCACTTCCACGACGCGGCCCGCCTCAAGCGCCTTAAATAAGGATGGAGCCCGCTCCGGTTCCACGCCGACGACGCGAACGCGGTCCTGGTACCACGCGGTGACGCCGCCAATCAGCCCGCCGCCGCCCACGCCTATCAAAATACTCTCAAGCCCACGAACCTGCTCTTCAAATTCCAACCCCAGTGTTCCCTGGCCGGCCAGCACACGCGCATCATCATAGGCGTGAATCTCCAGTGCGCCGGTCTGCGCAGCGCGGTCCCTGCTGGCGGCGAATGCTTCTGCGTAATCGCGGCCGCCTACGTTCACCACAGCCGCATACTGTCTCATTCGCTCAATCTTGTTGGGGGAAGAGATGGTTGGAACAAAAATCTCAGCGCGGCATCCGAGTTGATGGGCTGCATAGGCGACGGCCGCCCCATGATTGCCTCCGGATGCGGCAATTACACCGGCAGCGGGCAGTTGTGAGCTCAGCAGGCAGTTGAAAGCGCCGCGCGCCTTAAACGATCCCGAGTGCTGCAGCCCCTCAAGCTTAAGAAAAATCCTGGCGTTCACCCCGAATGCGCCGTCTTCAAGCGCAATCACGGGAGTGCGCCGGATGTGGCGCGAAATGCGACGCGCCGCATCCTGAATCTCGAGTCTTGAGATCACGTTGCGCGGGTGGGCGATGGCCAGAGATGCCATTGAGAAAACCTCCTGGGGGGAATTGTTTCGCGCCTCAGCAAATACTAAAGCATC
The DNA here is from genome assembly GCA_035712465.1 of Candidatus Angelobacter sp. GTDB lineage: Bacteria > Acidobacteriota > Terriglobia > Terriglobales > Acidobacteriaceae > Angelobacter. The sequence continues at coordinate 13,012 of DASTAS010000028.1, read as the reverse complement.
GCTCCTCCAAGGCACCAGCGGCCCAGAGGAGGAGGGGGGCTCGCCGTACCTGAGGCCGATTGGAAAGTTTAATCCCCGTTCCATTTTGCTCTGGCGTATACCTTTTGTTTTCAACAGCTTCTCGCAATGTTATCGACAAACTCCACAACTCGGAACACAATATATACGCTGGAGGTTTGTGAAAGCTGGTTTGTCAGTAGGCCGCCTCGTTCATGTGCTGGTCCTGGGTATGGCGTTTTCCGCCCTGGCCCTGGCGCAAGCGGCGGAGCATGCCCAGTCGCCAATTGATGCTGATGGCGGATTTCTCGCCAACCAGGGTGCGCAGCCGCGCTTTCAGTCAGCCAGCAAAATTTCAGGTCAGGCCGAACTCGCGGTTCGCGAGCAGCGCATCGTGAGCGTTCCCCATTTCACCGGATCATTCGCGTTTGGCGGCCAGACATTTCCCTTCAACGTTGTAGGAGCAGATCCGCACTCCGGCGGCGTTACCCGGATCCCAACCCAGATCAAGCCCGTCACGCTCCTCTTTGAAGGCTATGAGGATGATAAAGGCGAGCCCATCGTGCTCAGCCCCGAACCTGTGGTTGCGAGTGTGCGGAACTCGCCGAATTTCCGCGCAGCGCAGTACCAGACCGGATTTACGCAGTTTGCTGACGCTGTGCAGCGGGCGCAGTTCTACAACAGCATGGCGCCGGACTGGCACACTCTGCTGGAGACGCCGGCGATTCTGAAACCATTGATTATGGTGGTGCCAAAGAACTCCGCCAAGGTGTTTCGCAACCGCAGCACCGGAGCGGTGTATGCCATTGTGGATACGGATTTCTTCGTCTCGCAGTTGAATACCATGGTGCAGATGGAAAACCTGCGCGTTGACGGTTTGCCGATCATCCTCACCCGCAACGTAATGCTGGCTCCGCACGCCGACGTAAAGCGCTGTTGCGTGCTCGGTTTCCACACGGCTTTTGATGCGGGGCTGCTGAACACCACTCCCATGGTGCAGACTCTGGTCTGGGCAAGCTGGATGGATCCGGGAATCCTTGGTCCGGGAATTGCCGACGTGACTGCGGTGAGCCACGAAATTTCAGAATGGGTCAATGACCCGTTCGGCACCAACACGGTCCCGGCGTGGCAGTATCCCAACGCTTCACTTGGCTGCCAGAGCAATCTTGAGACCGGAGATCCGCTGGCGACATTGCCCGATGCCGGGTTCCCGGTGAATATTGACGGCTTCACCTTCCATCCGCAAAATGAAATGCTCCTGCCCTGGTTCACGCGCCAGCCATCTGACGCTCTCGATCACGATTACAGCTTCCCGGATCCATCTCTGGCCACCGGGCCATCACAGGCCTGCGCGGCACACTAGTTTCTACTGTTCACAATTTGTCTTTGAGTCTGGTCCGCAACCCGGCGGAGAGTGATTCGCAGCTCTGCGCAGTGAAGGCGAAATTTACGGTTGAAACGGTCTGGAGCGGTAAGTTGCCGATGAACCGGGGGATCTTCAGGGCAGCTTACCACTCCTGCGGGAGACCGCTTTTTGCGACATCCGGCTCTTCTCAGTTGGCCCAACCGTGAGATGAGAGCGGGCTGAATGCCAACTGTGGCTTCCATCAAGCGCAACCATTAAGCGTAACCATCGCGCGTAAACAGGAGCAGCTTTCCCGGAAACGGAAGAGCAGGCAATAGAATGAGAACGTCTGCGCGGGTCACGCTTGCACGGAATTTCCATCATTTTTTCTTGGGCAGAATTGCTGAGTCACACTGCCGGTGCTCGCGGATTGCAAATGCCACCCCGGCGGCGCAAGGTTTACGGCGCAAGGTTTACAATGATCGGCTGCTTCCACTTCAGAGGGTTAGACAAATGCACAAATCCGTTGTTTTCCTGCTTACGATTTCGTTGATCAGCGCGGCCTTTGCTGCCCCGGCCAGGACGCATTATGAACTGAAGCAAAAGTTCACTTTGGGCGGCGAAGGATTTTGGGATTACCTTACCTATGATCCTGCCGGCAATCGCGTTTTTATTTCGCGCGGAACTCACGTGATTGTAGTGGACCCAGCGAAGGGCAGCGTCATTGGCGACATTCCTGACACGCCTGGTGTCCATGGAATTGCATTGGCTCCGGAGTTGGGCAAGGGCTTTACCAGCAACGGCCGTGAGAACACGGTTACCGTATTCGACCTGAAGACGCTCAAGCAGACAGCCAAAGTCAAGCTCGAGGGCGCTGGAAATCCGGACGCGATTGTTTACGATCCAGCTTCAAAGCGGGTTTTCACGTTCAATGGACGGACAAACAATTCGTCAGTGATTGACGCGAAGACGAATGCGGTGGTGGCCACCATTCCCCTCGATGGCAGGCCTGAATTTGCGGTTGCCGACGGCAAAGGCACAGTGTTTGCCAATATTGAAGATAAGAGCGAGCTGACGAGCATTGATTCGCGGCACGCGAAGGTGCTCAAGACCTGGCCATTATCGCCCTGCGAAAGCCCATCCGGTCTGGCGATTGACCGCAAACACCGCCGCCTGTTCTCGGGATGTCATAACAAGATGATGGCGGTTGTGAATGCCGATACCGGAAAGGTGATTGCTACGCCGGCCATCGGGCAGGGCGTGGATGCCAACCGGTTTGATCCCGGAACGCAGTTGGCGTTCAGTTCCAATGGCGATGGCACTCTGACCGTTGTACATGAGGATTCGCCGGAGAAGTTCACCGTAGTGGAGAATGCGCCTACACAGCGCTTTGCGCGCACCATGGCCCTGAATCCAAAAAATCATGACATCTATCTCGTGACAGCGGACATTACAGTAACGCCACCGGCCAAAGAAGGAGAGCGGCCGCACAGGACTATGAAGCCGGGCTCATTCACCCTGCTGGTGATGTCTCCAACGGCTGCAGCGCAATCAGCGAAGAGTATGAAACATTAATGTAAATAGGGCTCCGGCAGGTGGTGGGTTGCGTCTTCAGCTTCCCAATAGACGCTGACCAGCCACCAGCGCTTGCCATCATGGAAAAGCTGAATGCTGTTGATGCCGCGCGCGAACGGGGACGCGTCGTCCTTCGCGTGCCGTGACTCGTACGTGCTCCACACATGCGCGATGCGGTCCCAGACTTCCATTCGATTGGCAATCGACCGCTCAAAGAATCCTTCTTTATCAAAAATTGCCTGGGCGCGTGTGACGTACTCCTGGGGCGTAAGCATCCTGACTGTAAGCGCGCCCTGGGGATTTTTGCCGCTGGGCATCAATCGCGCTCCCGGATAGAACAGGGAAAGAAAGCGGTTCCAGTCGCGCTTGCCCGCCGGACCTGAAATCACATCGTAAAGAGCGGCGACAAGATGCTCGGGGGTATCCACATCGCCGGGTCGCGCTGCCGGAGTTGCAGGTGGCGTGGGCTGCTCTGCTTGTGGACTGCCAGATTGCTGTGTGCTGGTTTGCGCCTGGGCCATTAAGCCGATGGAGAGCAGAGATGCTGATGCCAGAAATGAAATCAACAATCTAAACATGGCGAATACTGTAGCAGGCACTTGTAATCTCGGCCAGCGCGAACGACGTGTTAGCGAACAACAGGGCATGTCGGACTTGCAGGCGGATGCGACAATGAAAGCAGTCTCACTTTGCTCTTGAAAGCGTGGCACAGCCGCCCGCGGCTGTGCGTGTTTTCTCCTTCCTGCCTGCTGTTGAGCAGACATGCCTTGAGAACATCCTGCTCCCCGGACATCCCACAGTTTTCGTTACAATTTTTCTCAGATCTCGATCATGACTCATCAGGGCTGCTTCAGCACAGCCGAGGACGGCAGCCTTAAAGCGTCAATACTCGGGTTAAAGCTCAGCGTGAGCGCAGTTTATTGAGCGACCATTGCGCATGCTCGGCGATGACAGGGTCGACATCCGCCGCCATCTTTTCCAGCAGGGGAATAAATTCCTTGTTCCCGCTGTTGCCCATGGCAATGGCAACGTTGCGCTTCAATCCGGTAAACTTGGCCCGCTTGAGCGGAGAGCCCCGGAATATTTTTCGATAGCTCTCCACGTCCATCTCCGCCAGCCATTTGAGATCTGGATGGAACAGATTCTCGCGCGGGTGAAATTCAGGCAGGGAAGTGGGCCCTGCATTTCCCGGTTTGTTGTTCCAGGGGCAGACATCCTGGCAGATATCGCAGCCGAATACGTGATGGCCCATGGGAGAGCGGAACTCCTCCGCGATCTCTCCGCGCTTTTCAATGGTGAGATAGGCGATGCAGCGTCGCGCGTCCATCTTGCCGGGAGCGATCAGCGCATCCGTGGGGCAGGCATCGATGCAACGCGTACAGTTTCCACACCGGTCGGCTGCAGGAAGGTCAGGAGCCAGATTAAGAGAAGTCAGGATCACTCCCAGAAACAACCACGACCCCAGCTTCTGGTTGATCACGCATGTGTTCTTTCCGATCCAGCCAATTCCAGCGTACCGGGCATACACGCGCTCAATCACGGGGCCGGTATCCACGTACGAGCGCGTCTGAATTTCCAGGCGCTCTTCTGACGCAAGTTCACGAATGGCGTCTTCGACACGGCGTAGCCGCGGCATGAGCGCGTCATGATAGTCGCATGCGCCCCAGGCGTAGCGAGAGATCCAGCCTCGTGCTGAATCCCGCGATGCGACGGAATAAGGCTTGTCCGCGCTGTAGTTGATTGCGCATACAACAATCGATCGTGCCCAGGGGGCGCAGTTCCTGACGGACGCACGCGTGAGTTCACCGCCTGCAGTGCGCTTTTCCATGTACTTCATCTCGCCTGCATGGCCGGCGCCGATCCATTCCGGAAAGGCGTTCAACTCCGGAAAGTCTTCACTCTCCAGAGAAGCCACGCCCGCAAGATCCAACCCTGTCTGCAAGGCGGCGGCTTTCACCGTATTCGTGAACTGTTCCCGTTTCAGCACTGTGCATCTATTATCGCAGGCGGAGAAGTGATTGCTTCTCGCGTCAGACACTCCCTTAGAGGCTGGTACTAAGTAGAATTAAACTTTGACAGGGCTGGTTTCCTTTCTAAACTGAACAGGAAAAGAAGTGCTCAGCTTTGCAGCCTGAGCCGCACAATTGTCATCTCATGAGTGAGCTGCTGTTTTCAATTGCATCGTGTCTCATCGTTCGGAGTTGGTGAGCGCAAGCATGGGTAATTATGATTTGTAACTTCTGTGGAACTGAAAATCGGGAAGGCAACAGGTTCTGCGGAATCTGCGGGGTGAGGCTTGAGCGCCGCAAGACCGACCGCCGGGAGCACAACGACACTTCACATCTGCGTTGCGAATCCTGTGGGCATATGAATGAATCTGGCTATAAGTTCTGCGGAATGTGCGGCACAAGGATTGAGCGCCGGATTGCGGAGAGGCGCGGAACCGGCGCTGCCGCACGCGCGGCAAACAGTTCCGCAGGAGGTGTAGCGGTAGCTCCGCCCCGGACAGCTGAGTTTAGAATGTCAGAATCAGAAGTGCCGGCTCCCGATCGCCAGCGGACTTCCGACCTTCCAAGGCGGTCTGATTCTTCGGCTACGCTTTTCCGCAGCGGGCTTGATGAGAATCGGCGTCCGGAGCCGCCGGAGAAATCAGGGATTGTCGGCCCTTCATTCCTGGGCCTGAGCGATGAATCCTCGGACGATGAAACATCGTATCTAATGGAAGACGAGAGTTCGTCAGGGAGCGGCTTGCGTAAGCTGGTGCTGCTCGTGATCCTGGCGGCGATTGCCGGGTTGGTGTTTGTGCAGTATCGTGCGAGCCTGCATGCCAAGCTGAAATCACCTGCGCCGGCTCAGCCCTCGCCAACAGTTCAGCAGAATCAAACCCTGCCGCCGGGCGCTGCTCCCGGATCGCGAAATCAAGCTCAGCCGGGTCCTGGCGCTGCTGCGCAGCCTAGCCCGCAAAACGCAACTCCCGCAAATTCTGATCCAGCATCCACCGGCGCAACACAGGATTCGCAGCCGCCTGCGGACGCCTCTCCTCCGCCGAAGTCGGAAAGCCTGCTTCTCCCCCAGATGTCGCCTACGGACGTTGCGGAAAAATCAAACGATCCTGCAGCGGACGCTTCTCCCGAGAACAAGCGGGCATCCGATGCAGCCCGAAAAATGTTCGATGCTCCCGTACCGGTGGAGCAAAAGCCCAGCCCGTTGCTGGTGCGCGCCCAGCAATTTCTCCACGGACAAGGTGTACAGCAGAACTGCGAGCAGGGTCTGGTCTATCTTCGCGCCGCAGCCCAGAAGAATGAGCCTGCCGCTGCTGTGCAAATGGGCGCGCTTTACGCCAGCGGACGATGCGTCCATCAGGACCGCGTCATGGCTTATCGCTGGTTTAATTCAGCCCACGAACTGGAGCCGGCCAACCAGTGGATCCAGAAAAATATGGACTTGCTGTGGGGGCAAATGTCGGACCAGGAACGGCGGCTGGCGGCTTACTGAATCAGGGGCGGCTTACTGAACAGGGCATCAGATGCCCAGCTTCTTGACTTCCTCGTTGTAGTATTTGCGATACAGGATGTCCCATTCCTGGGTGCCTTCTGTAATGGTGCGCTTCTGGCTTTCAATCTTCTGCCGCGCTGCCAGGTCGAGCCTTTCTTCTTCTTTCAGCAGGTCCTCGAGGATGCGCCGTACTTCCATGCGGATGGTGTTGCGATCTTCCACGAAATCCACCTGGTCGAGCGAGGCGAGCGAATCAGCCACGGTGTGGGCCAGTTTATTTACCTTGTCGCGGGAGAGTCTCACAGCACCGCCTTGTATTTGCGCACAAGCTCGTTTTTTACTTTTTTGAACATTTCCTGGTAGCTGGCTCCGGCGCGGCGCATCTCGTCGTCATATTGCTCAAGGATGAGCCGCACCTCATCGTTGATGCGGTCTTCAAGCTGGAGTTCCTCCAGCATGGCGGTATTCAGCGCTTCGGACACTGAGCCCACATTGTCCGTTGCAATGAATTCTCCCGCTACCAGTTTTTGGGCTACTTGCCGGGCAAGATACCCGACATATTCCTTGGAAAAGAGCATGCTAGTTAAGGCGTATCTGTTTGAAAAGAATAGTGTAACACAGAGCCGGATTGGGCAGGATGTGGACGGACGGAACAGATTTTGGCGTACTGCTGCGGCGCCGCGCGTGCGCGCCGCTTCAGTACTTTCGCGGGGTGGTAGGGAGGTTGTTGCCCGGCGGAATTGCCGCTTTCATGTTTGCGTGATTTGATTGAGAAATATCCATATACTGCCGCAGCAGATGGTTGAGCTTTCCTGCCGCTTTCCTGATTTCGAGGCACACATGCTGCGTCTCTTCATTCACCTGCGCGTGACTCAACAGGTCTGCGCGTCCCATCACGATGGTTAGCTGGTTATTGATCGAGTGAATCAATTCCTGAGGTGACAACTTTTTCCCCCGCCACACTCGCAATCATCGCATCAAGATGCAGCTTTCATACATCGCCTGTTATTTTTGTTCCGGAAATCGGACAAACGGTACGAACGTAACCGGATGTGCGGCTTGAACTGGCTTGAATTAAAGGTGCGCGTACAACCCAACCTCGCGCTCGCGAATCACCGCTGAACTCCTGGCTGGCCCACCTGACCTGCGCGCTGCTCGATTACGCCCCCCGGCCGGATTTTCGCGAACTTTTTGTGGGTACATGCACGCCTGATTCTTTACTTTCCGTCCCGGTAAAAGGAAGATTACACTCACCATTCGGCACGCGCGTCCGGGCGCAGGGGTTTCAAAATTTCCCAATGATCCGGACCACTGCTCGGCGGCGCGATCATCCCCATGGCAACTTCTACTCACAGCACGAGCGCGGCAACAACACTCACTGACGCTACACCTCCGGCAGTCAAGCCGCGGCGGCTCGAATCGCTGGACGTATTCCGCGGACTGACCATCGCCGGCATGATCCTGGTGAACGATCCCGGAACAGAGCGGTCGTTCTACTGGCCGCTGGGCCACGCCGACGAGCTGATGAGCGCGCACTCCACCGGCTGGTTTCCCGGCAAATGGTGGGTGCAGGCCAACGGCTGGACGCCCACCGACCTGATTTTTCCGTTCTTCCTTTTTATTGTCGGCGCGTCCATGGTGCTCTCATTTGCGGCGCGGCGCGCGCGAGGCGATTCGCGTCGTGAGCTTATGAAGCACGTGGTCCGGCGGAGCGTGCTGATCATGCTCATCGGTTACGCCATACGCATCCTGCCATGGGTCGACTTTTCCCACATGCGCTACCCCGGAGTGCTGCAGAGAATTGCTGTTGTCTACTTTTTTGCGTCAGTGATTACGCTGTGGACTCCCGCGCGCGCTCGCGTGCTGTGGATTGCCGGACTGCTTGCCGGCTACTACGCCGTCATGCGCTTTCTCTCAGTGCCGGGATGCGATCACGCCGCCTGGATGACGCAGCACTGCAGCCTTGCCGGATGGCTTGACCGCAAGCTGATGCTCGGCCACCTCTACCGCCGCGACTTCGATCCTGAAGGCGTTCTGAGCACATTTCCCGCCATCGCCACCACGCTGCTGGGAACGCTCACGGGAGAATTTCTGCGCGGTGCGCAAAGCCTGTCCCGCAAACTCCGCGTCATCGCGATTGCCGGCGTGCTCGGCGTGGCTGCGGGTTACGCCTGGCATCCATGGTTTCCGATTTCCAAGCCGCTCTGGACCAGCTCTTACGTGCTGTTCACGGCCGGCGCCGCATGCCTGCTGCTGGCGCTCTGTGGCTGGCTGATTGAAATGCGCGGATGGCGCGCCTGGGCCCGGCCTTTTCTGTGGCTGGGATCGAACGCCATTCTCGCCTACGCGCTCTCCACCTTCGTGGCGAAGCTGGGCGGCATCATTTATATATCGGAAGGAACGCGCGCTGTTCCGGTAGAGACCTGGATCTATCAGCACTGGTTCGCGCCGCTGGCCCAACCCAACAATGCCTCGCTGGCTTTCGCGCTCTCCTACACCGCGCTGTGGACGCTCATGGCGTGGGCGCTTTACCGGAAGAAGATTTTCGTGAAGGTATAGCCGACAGCAGCTTCGCCTGGGTTATTGCGGGCCGGGTTACCGCCGCGCGCTGGTTCAAGTTCGCCGGTTTGGAGCCGACCATCTTCATATACTCGCTCAGCGTGACAAACCGGTAGCCGCGCGCCTTCAAGTCGGTGATCAGGCGCGGCATGATGGCCGCCGTAGTTGAGAGTTCATGGAAGGCGAGAATGTGCGTGTACACGCCTTTCCTTTCCCGCTGCTCCACCTGCTTTAAAACTGATTCTTCCAGAGATGGCTTGGGACATCCCACCGCTTTGCCGGCGCAGAGATAGTCCAGCGAGTTGACGTCGCGCAACGCCATGGGATTCTCCGATGAAATGGTCAGCACGCGATAGCCTTCGCGCTCCAGGTCGCGCCGCGCATCGCTGGTAATGATCCAGTCCGGCGGACGGACGTAGCGTGGCTGCGAACCGGTGACCGCCTTGATCGCCTGCGCCCCGCGATCCACGTCATGCATCACCCATTGCTCGCCGTTCTTCCTCTCTGCGCTGCGCAGTTCCACGTGGCTGTAGGTGTGGTCCTCCAGTTCGTGGCCGCGCCGGATCATCTGTTCTGCTGCGTCAATGCAGGTCATCCCGATATCTTCCTCGTGCCGCGGTTCGCCCCACGTTTTGGGAGTCAGCCGCCAGCCGACCACAAAGAATGTCGCTTTCACGCCGTTCTCATCAAGAATATCCGCCAGCCCGGGAGCAGGGTGCTCCTTGCTGCCGAATAGCACATAAGGTCGGGGTCCATCATCAAACGTAAGCGCGATCAGCTTTTCCTGCGCTGTAGAGGAAGGCGTGTCGCTGACGTTTTTGAACCTTGCGGATGCATCTTCTTTTGCCGCCAGATCGCCGGTCACGCCGTGGCCGCGTAGCGAAGTATTTTCTTCGTTCGCCGCAGCGCCTGTCATGCTGCTGCCGCGAAGCGAACCCCCGCTGCTCATCCCGGCGCCGCGATGCAAGCCGCCATTCGAATAGTGCAGACCACCACAACCAATGAGCGCAGCAACACCAATAAGAGACAACAAGACCTTTATATTGTCCAAAGCCTTTACGTGGCCCATGCCAAACACACTCCGAACTGACCGGTCATTCCGGGATTCATGCAATCGCCAGCAGATGTCGGGGGAGAAATCAAACAGGAAGTGGCAACGGCAAAATCGTTATGCAATCTTTATCACGGGCCAGCCGTGGCCGGTTAGAACCCTGAAGGCCATTAACCAAGGTAACTGCCTGCATTCGCCACAGATGAACACAGAAAAAGGCAGATTGGTAAAAGCCGATTGGCCGCGAATCAACGCGAATCAGCAACAGAGGTTTTTCCCTGCGTCCATCAACGCAAATCTGCGGCCGATGGCTCTTTGCTTCGTGTTCATCTCTAGAAAATGCACCCGGGGGCTACGAAGCTCTCTCAACCGCAAGGGTGCAGCGCCGTTAGGCGCGGCAGAAAGTAGCCCAGGCGCGTTCCCGAGGCGCGCAAAGCGCGCTGAGGGATAAGCCCTGGGTACGCGGAGTATCAGACCAACTCCACGCTGCCGTAGGCCGGAGCGGAGCCGCAGGCGAAGCGACATTAAAAAAGCATTTTCATGCTCGTTTGAGACCGTTATCGATCGTGATGACTTTGTGGTTAAAAGGTTTGTGTGGAGCAGGTTTTTAGGTCTGCTGTAAAGCTTGTTAATGCTTGGGATAGTGGGCAGACATGGCGCTCGCGCGGGTTGTTCTGATATCTTTTTACTCTTTGGAGGTGTTCGAATGCTCTACCTCTACGTCTTCGCTGCAGTCCTCCTCAGGCTTCTGCCTCATCCCTGGAACGTAACGCCACTGGGCGCAATGTTTCTTTTCAGCGGCGCCACATTCCGGCGCAAATGGCAGTCGCTGGCAATTCCCTTGGCGGCTCTCATCATCAGCGATTGCGCGGTGATTCGGGTCCTCTACGGCGCGCATTTTTCCTGGTTCATGCCCTACGACTGGGCTGGATTCCTGCTCGTCGGGCTGATCGGTTGGGCGTTGCGCGATCGCATCTCGCCGGCCAGCGTCATTTCAGGCTCGCTCGCCGGCTCCATCATCTTCTTCGTGGTGAGCAATTTCGGCGTATGGGCGTCGGGAACCCTGTACCCGCTCAACCTGTCCGGGCTGGTGACGTGCTTTACCGCTGCCATCCCGTTTTTCGGGAACACCGCGGTCGGCGACCTGTTTTTTGCCGCTGTGATGTTCGGCTCTTATCAATGGATTGCGCGCTGGCGCTCCGTCGCCGTTCAGGCGTGACGTCGTGCGTATCTGCTCATTGTTGCCCGGCGCCACCGAGATTGTTTTCTCTCTCGGAATGGGCGGCTCTGTCGTCGGCGTAAGCCACGAGTGCGACTACCCGCCACAAGCTCGCGCGCTGCCCAGGGTCACTCGCTCCACCATGGCGTCAGGCCTTTCCAGCCGGGAGATTGATGATACGGTTGAAAACTCCATCCGCAGCGGCACGCCTCTCTATGCTCTGGATGTCGATCTCCTCGAGCAGCTCAAGCCTGATCTGATCATCACGCAGGGCCTGTGCGATGTCTGCGCCGTCTCGGTCGACCTGGTGCATGAGGCAATCGGCTCGCTTTCCTGCAAGCCACGCGTGCTCGACCTGAAGCCGCACGGCCTGGCTGACATTCTGGCCAACATCCGCGAAGTGGGCAGCGTGCTGGGATGCGAGCAGCGCGCCGGCAAACTGCTGGAAGAATTGGAAACCCGGATTGCGACGGTTCAAAGCCGCGCCGAGGCTGCCGCAACGCGGCCCAAAGTGCTCACCCTCGAATGGGTGGAACCGCCCTACTGTGGCGGCCACTGGATGGCGGAGCTGGTTGCCATCGCAGGCGGACACGACGACTTGGCGAACCATGGCCGCCCCTCATACCGGATTGAATGGAACTCGGTGATTTCGTATGCGCCTGAAATCATCGTCCTGACGTGCTGCGGATTTGATCTGGCGCGCACCAGGGGAGAAGTGGAAACCCTCGCCGCTATTCCCGGAATCTTCGAAGTACCCGCTGTGAAGAACGGGCAAGTTTACGCCACCGCCGGATCGGGCTACTTCAGCCGCCCCGGACCTCGTGTCGTGGACAGCCTTGAGATTCTGGCTCACCTCATCCATCCCGAACTGTTTGCCCCGCCGCCATTCGTCGACGCGTTCGCCAGTGTCCAAGTCTTGCCGGCAAGCGAACAAGTATGAGCTTGAGTGGATGGCATCCTTTGTGAATCTTTGTGGTTGAAGGGTTGGGAGGAGGCCTTTAGGCCTTTTATCTCCACTATGCTGTCTGCTCCACCCCGGCACCCCACAACTGCATGGCTGACATGAAAGGCCTGAAGCCTGCTCGGCAGCCTTTGTGATCCTTTGTGCCCTTTGTGGTTAAAGTTCTGTGTGGGCTTCCGCGAAGCAGCAGCAGGGCCGATCCCTCGCCTGCGCCCTAATATCAATCTGAAGCTCAGAGCAACCATGGCTTCGGCTCGGGATGTTGTGTCGTGGAGGGAAAACCAAGCAGGGTTGCAGGCGAGGGCTTGGCATGTGCTTTTCGGCCGAGTGGCTCTGTCAATGGTAAAGAGTGCGGAGAGAGCGGAAGGTTAGAGGGGACACTCTGCAACCAAAATCTTTGAAACGCAGAGGAACCGAGGAAACATTGAATGATTTGCTCCCCAATTTTCTTTGACAATTGTCAGACGCGTGCTGCAGACGTTTTGAGAGTGGACGTTTGAACCAGGAGCTTGAGGATCTTGCAAAGCCTGAAAACTTCGGACTCACGCAAAAAGAAAGGAAAGCCCAGCCGAAGCCATGCTTCAGAATCGGGAATATCGTAAGCTGACACGCTGATCCTGTTATCGCTCATCGCCGCCTCCAATGCCCTCGCGCCTTCGGGTATCCAACGGTTTCCTAGCAGGCTGCTGAAAAACAGCTACTTTCGTTGATTTCCCTCCCACATGTATCAAATAATCGGGAAGAGAGGTCTGTTGGTTCTGAGTTTCCGCCATTCTTTTGCGCCCAGCAGGCACACTACTCCCTCAGCTT
>DASTAS010000027.1:0-125670 GCA_035712465.1 Candidatus Angelobacter sp. | reverse complement strand
CGGCTACGGGATTCATTGTCGGAGGGCTTTTAGACGGGTTGTTACCTCCCCGCCGTACCTCCTAGGGTACTGCTGATGGGACAACAGGTCCGGCTGGGATTTCCACCGGACAATCACTCCAATAGTTGGCAGGTCGCGTTCGAAATCCGTCACTAAGCGCATGGGTTTGCAACAACAGGTCGGCCGCTGCCCACCGTCCTGTAATAAGTACGCGCATGATCGCGCTCTGACGAAACGCCAATAGCGGCCACAAAGGCCGGATGAAGCAAAACTAACTGCGAGAGATTGAAATAACAGGTGCAGGGAGAAGACTGGAGGTGCGGTCCACCGGGCTGCCTGCCGAGAGCACAAATGCTCTTCAGTCCGGTGGTCCGCGCCGGATAGTAGGACGCAGAATCCCGGCAGCGCGATGCAGATGAGAGTACGCCAAGTTGCGCCGGAAAATTACACCAGCAAAAGGGCAAATCATGGGTCAACCAGAAATCCGATCTGAACGCACGCCATCCAGGTACTGGATGCGCGAAAGAAGGGCTTTACGAATGTAGGTTCTTGCACGGCAGCCGCAAAGAGAGCTGCGCAAAGTAAAGGTGCGCTGCCTAATAGCAGCTTCTGCACAGGCGAGGGCGCCTTTGCTACGTCTTGAGGAGCGCGAGTGGACCTTGCGGCTCGCCGCGCTGCACTCCTCAAAAGCCAAGCTTTTGCTCATTGCGACTTGCCGCGCTGTGCCACTAAGAGTCGAGTCTAATTCTTGCTCGGCGCTGGACGCCGAAGCGGGAAGCCTTCCCCCACTCCAAGCTGCAGATCGCAATCTGCCCATCGCATCGAACAAAAACGAAAGCTGCCTCTTTTTCCGACAACGTCATCAACACACCTCAACATCTGATTGTGATAAAGGCCTTGAATGCGGCCATCAGGGAGATTTGATCAATGCGCCACACCAGACTAGCACTCCTCATCGCTATCACTTTTCTATTTGCCACTATGGCTTGGTCAAGAGAAGACAGGCTGACCAACACCGGCCTGGCGCCTGCAGCCCAGGGAAAGGTGATCACGAGCACTGACAGCAACGGCAATACGGTGGTTGAAGTTAGGGTGCAACACCTGGCTACACCACAATCGCTCACGCCGCCGCAACAGACCTACCTTGTATGGGTGCGGCCCCGTGGCGAACAGGCGAGCCTTCTTGGGGCGCTGCGCGTCGATCCAAATTCGCTGGAAGCGGCCTACAAGGGAACCACCACATATAAGGACTTTGACGTTCTTATTACGGCTGAGAACAACATCAAGGCAGATGTTCCCTCGAATATGGTGATCCTGAAAGGCACAGTGGAAAGAAGGTAAGCGCTGAGAACATTTCGGGAAGAGAACTTCAACAGAAGCGGAGCCGGAGTTCCGCTTTGTTTGCAACATTGGTGTGGCGATGATTCGCTCTGATACTATTTTCGTTCATGGCCACCAAGCCTGCGGTTCGTCCTCTCGCCTCATCTGTTGTTCTGCGTTCCCTTGTGGTCCTGATTCTGGTCAATATCCTCAACTTTTATGATCGCCAGGTACCCGGCGCGCTGGTGGAACCCATCCGCAGAGAGTTTGGGCTAACCGATGCGCAGATTGGGCTCATAGGCACCGCATTCACACTTCTCTATGCGGTGATCGGCCTTCCGTTGGGCCGTCTGGCGGACAAGGGAAGCCGCAAGAAGCTGCTGTCCGCCGGAATCGCGGTTTGGGGGGTACTCACCGGGCTGGCTGCATGGGCACGTGGCCTTCCTTTGCTCGTAATCTCACGGCTCGGTGTAGGCGTGGGAGAAGCTGCTTGCGCACCCACGGCCACGAGCTGGATCGGCGATCTTTTTCCGCCGGACCGCCGTGCTCGACCGCTCGCGCTGTTCATGCTCGGCGTCCCCGTGGGCGGCGCTCTTAGCTATTTCTTCAGCGGCCCCATGGCGCAGGCCTGGGGCTGGCGCTCTGCCATGGTCGCCGCTGCAATCCCCGCGCTCATTCTGTCGCCGATTGTACTCACGCTTCAGGAGCCGCAGCGTGGCGCATCAGAGCAGCAAAGCGTCGTCGGCGAGGGCGCCGTTGGCCGGTTGCTGCGCCTGCCGACTTTCTGGTGGATCATATTTTCCGGCGTGCTGGTCAACTTCAACCTGTATGCGGTGGGGACATTTCTTCCCGCTTTTCTGGGCCGGATCCATCATCTGAACGTAGCCCGGGCCGGAATCTACACCGGCGTTGTTTACCTCATCGGCGGGGTGCTGGGCGGAACGATTGGGGGCACATGGGGCGATAAAATTGTGCGCAGGCGCCCCGGAGCGCGCATGCTGCTCTCAGCCGTTGCCGCTATTGTGGCTGCGCCGCTTGCCTACCTCGGTTTTCGTCAGCATCTGGGAGCTTTGGACATCGCCATTCCGCTGCTCACCGCCGCTTATGGCTTGCTCAACATGTATTACGGCCTGGTCTATGCATCGCTGCACGATATTGTTGGTCCTGAACTCCGCGGAACCGCCATGGCGATCTATTTTCTCGTCATGTACCTGGGCGGCGCGTCATTTGGCCCGGTGCTCACCGGCAAGCTCAGTGACATCATGGCGCGGCGCGCGGCCACGCTCGCCGGCTCGGCCAAAATTACGGAGGCATTTCGCGCCGTCGGCCTGCAGCAGGCCATGCTGATCGTTCCAGTGCTCGCGCTCGCCCTGGGCGTGGTGCTGTGGATTGGATCAAGGAGCCTGGCCAGGGACAAAGCCGAGATTTGAAATTGAGTAATCTGGTAATTAAGTAATTGAAAGGCTTCAGATCTGCTCAATTACCCGATTACCGGATTACTCAATTACCAATCTTCTTCATCTCACCTTGATGCCTAGCTCTTTCAACTGCGCCTCGCTCACGGGAGTAGGCGCATCCACCATGAGATCAACTGCCTTGGCCGTTTTGGGGAAGGGAATGACTTCGCGCAGGCTTTCCGCGCCCGCCAGAATCATCACGATGCGGTCGAGCCCCAGCGCAATGCCGCCGTGCGGAGGCGTGCCGTACTCCAGCGCCTCGAGGAAGAAGCCAAAGCGGGCATGGGCTTCTTCATCGCTCATGCCGAGTGCGCGAAAGATCTTCTTCTGGATGTCCTGGCGATGGATACGGATGGAGCCAGAGCCCAACTCCGTCCCGTTCAGCACCACGTCATAGGCCAGTGCGCGAACAGAGCCGGGATCGGACTCCAGGTTTTCCATGTCCTGCTCGTGCGGCGAAGTAAACGGATGGTGCGCCGCATTCCAGCGCTTTTCTGTCGTGTCGTATTCGAACATGGGAAAATCGGTGACCCATAGAAAGTGGAAGCCGCCCTTGTGAAATGCGTGATGCCGGTCAGCATACTTGCGCGCCAGTTCCACACGAAACTGCCCCGCAGCCGTGTACACGCTGTAATCCGGGCGTGTGGCAGACGCCTCCTGCTGCGCGGGCCCGGCAACCAGTACCAGCAGGTCTTCAGCTTGCGCGCCTGACAGCTCCCGGATTTTGGCCCCTGTTTCTGGAAATGATTTTTCCAGGCGCTTGATATCGTCAACAAGGCGCGCGTCCTTTCGATCTCCAAACAGTGGCCGGTTATCGTCGCGCTCCTTGCGCGAGAGCTCGCCAATTTTCGGAATGCGAATGGCGACGACCGGCAGTTCGGAGCTGAGCTGGAGCGTTTGCAGTTGCTCGGCCGTAAACGCTGAGCGCACATCCGTGAGTTTGGGCAGGCGCAAGTCCGGCTTGTCAATGCCATACTGGCGGATGGCCTCGTCATAGGTCATGCGCGGGAACGGCGACTTCAGTTCGTAGCCGGCAGCTTTGAATGCCGCGCTAAGGAAGCCTTCCACTACCTCGAATACTCGGTCAGGCTGCGGGAATGACATCTCCAGGTCAATCTGCGTGAACTCGGGCTGGCGGTCGGCGCGGAGGTCCTCATCGCGGAAGCAGCGCACAATCTGGAAATACTTGTCGAAGCCGGAGATCATCAGGATCTGCTTGAAGAGCTGCGGCGACTGGGGCAGGGCGTAAAATTCGCCGGGATAGACGCGGCTAGGCACGAGATAGTCGCGCGCGCCCTCGGGCGTGGAGCGGGTCATGAATGGCGTTTCGATTTCCAAAAATCCGATGCTGGCAAGATGGTTGCGAATGGCCAGCGCCACTTTGTGGCGGAGCTCAATGTTGTACTGCATGGGCTCGCGCCGCAGGTCGATGTAGCGGTACTTGAGGCGCATTTCTTCGTTCGCCAGAACCGGGTCGCCGGGAAGGAACGGCAACGCCTTGGATTCGTTCAGCTCTTTCAGTTCCGTGACCACCACTTCAATTTCGCCGGTCGGAATGTTGCGGTTCACGGTCTTCGCGTCGCGCTTGCGCACCTTGCCGATGGCGGCGATAACATATTCGTTCCGTAAATTGCTGGCTTTTTCGTGCAGCGCCGGGTTGTCACTGCGGTCAAAGACAAGCTGGGTCAGACCGGTGCGGTCGCGCACGTCAATAAAAATCACGTTGCCCAGGTCGCGGCGGCGGTTTACCCATCCCATCAGCACAACCTGCTGTCCTGCGTTTTCAGCGCGCAGCTCTCCGCACATGTGCGTGCGGCGAAGATTCCCTAAAAAATCGAGCGGCAAAGCTTACCTTCCTGTGAAGAAAATGGGAGTAGGAGCTAAGATTTTGATTATAAAGGGTGAGCGGCTCTTCGTGGGTTCCAGCGGGAAACGCAAAAGCTTGCCGCTGATTACGCACATCAAACGGATTTACGCAGATTGATATGGGGTTGAGCGCCGGTCTAAGTTGTTGTCTTCAGCTTTAGGGCAATTTCTTCGCGCTTAAGAGCAATCTGTTCTCCCGTCTTCAGCTCTTTCAACGCAAACTGCCCTGAAGCAATTTCATTTTCGCCGACAAAGAGGATGTACTTTGCACCACCGCGCTCGGCGGCTTCAAAAGATTTTTTCGCACGAAACGTTTCATCGCCGAGCTCCGTGGGGATGTGCTGCTTGCGCAGGTCGCGCGCGATCACCGCGGCTTCGGCATTCATGCCCTGGCCGAGAGGCGCGATGTAAACGCGTGGCGAGAGATCAGGAATGCCGACCGTCTCTTCCGCCTGCAGCGCCAGCACGAAACGATCAAGGCCCAGGGCAAAGCCGATGCCGGGCGCTTTGGGCCCGCCCAGTGCTTCTGAGAGGCCGTCATAGCGTCCGCCCCCGAGCAACGCGCTCTGCGCGCCCAAGCCGCCATGGGTGAATTCAAATGTGGTACGGGTGTAATAATCAAGCCCCCGCACCATGCGCTCGTTCACCTGATAGCGAATGCCGACGTGGTTCAGTATCTTTTTCACTTCGTTGAAGTGCTCGCGGCAGGGGTCGTCAAGGTACTCGGAAATTTTTGGCAATGATTCAATAATCGGTTGGTCTTCAGGCACTTTGCAGTCGAGCACGCGCAGAGGATTGATTTCCGCTCGACGCTGGCAATCCGCGCACATCTCGTCTTTCACGCCAGCAAGCGCCTCGCGCAAAGCCTGGTTATAGCGGGCGCGGTCGCTGGCGCAGCCCACAGAATTTAACTGCAGTGTCCACTCTTTAATCCCGACCTCGCGCAGCAAATGGGCAAGCATGCTGATGATCTCGGCATCGCGAGCCGGCGATTCGCTGCCAGCCGAAGGCGGCCCAAGCGCCTCGGCGCCAATCTGGTAGAACTGGCGATAGCGCCCTTTCTGCGGACGCTCGCGGCGGAACTGCGGGCCAATGTAGTAGAGCTTCTGCAGCTTGCCCGTGTCGCCCATCTTGTGCTCGATGTAGGCGCGCACCACACCTGCCGTGTTTTCAGGCCGTAGCGTCAGCGATTGGGATTTTTCACTCTGGGCGCGCGCCCGGTCTTCCCAAGTGAACATCTCCTTGGATACGATGTCCGTTTCCTCGCCGACGCCGCGGGCGAATAACTGTGTATCTTCAAAGATGGGAGTGCGGATCTCCTGAAAGTCGTAGCGATGAAAGATATCGCGTGCGGCCTGCTCCACGAACTGCCAGAGCGCGGTATCGGGCGGCAGGATATCGCGGGTGCCGCGAACGGATTTAATAACAGCAGCCATTAGCTCTTAGCGCTTAGCCTTTGCTGAGAACTGATTATCTTCAGCTCTCAGGAAACTCTTTCCGGTAGATTGCTGTGTAGTCAAGATAGTTTTTTGCATACATCAGGATCATCTGCTGGGTTTTCTCATCATCCGTCTTCTTGCGGAATTTGCCCGGCACTCCCGCCCACAGCGAGAACGGTTCAACCACGGTCCCCTCCGGAAGCACTGTTCCGGCGGCGATGATTGAGCCTTCGCCGATCTTCGCGTTGTTCAGGATGACTGAACCCATGCCGATCAGGCAGCGGTCGCCGATGGTGCAGCCGTGCAGAGTGACCGAGTGCCCCACGGTGATCCAGTCGCCCATGGTGACACCATACTTGTGACGCATGCCATGGAGCACACTGCAATCCTGCACGCTGCAGTTCTTCCCAATGCGGATGGCATACACATCGCCGCGAATGACGGCATTCATCCAGACACTCGAGTTTTCACCGATTTCGACGTCGCCGATGATCTGGGCGGATTCATCGATATAGCAGCTTTCGTGAATGCGCGGCGCAGTTCCCTGATACGAACGAAGCATAAACGTGAACCTTAGAACTTAACATGCGTGCAGGAAAGGCGGCAAATGGGCAATCGCGGGGCACGCAATCGCAGCGTGATCGGTTGGAAACCAACTCAGCCAGGCAGAGCGAGGACTTCAAAAAGCTGGGAACGCCTAGCGCAACTCCAAGCCCATCAGTTCGGTCACCAGGGACCAGCGCTCCCACGCATAGCGCCAGATCGATACGGAGTGGAGGCACTCAAAGGAGTGAAAGTCGCGTTCATTCATGGCCAGGCTTTCGTCCATTACAACCTCACTAACAAACTCACAATCGTTGCAGCGGACAATGTAAGGACAATTTGGCGCCATGGTTCCTGATTCTTGAGGGGGTAAAGGAAGTCTGAAGCATTGCACCTACGCATGCACTAGGGCGCTTTACTTAAGGTTAAAAAGAATTGCGCTTATTACATAAGGTCGCTGCAGAAAGGTGATGGTGTTGAAGAAGTCAAACCTATCGCGCGCTCATCATCCGCGCCCTGATTTCATTTTCCCAGATCACGTTTCCCGGCTCCATGCATTCAACGCCGATCTGGCCGGCCTGTGACGTGCCATCCTGGCCGATCCAGATGACCTTGTACTTGGCACGCCGGCTCTGGCGTTGCATCCAGATAACCTGCCCTACCTGGGTGACCGCCGGCAGGGAGGCCAATCGCGCACCTACCGCAGAGACTTCATAGGTGCAACACGTGTACGACTCCGCTGACCTGATGTCGGGGAAAATCTTGACGGGAACGGCGATATGGACCCGCTGATCCTGACGTTTATCCAATGCCAGAGATGTAGAACGGACCGAAGCAGAATTCAATTGGAGACCTGGGCTTTCCTGCATACTTAATGATATTGCGGTAGGGAGACGGCAGGGTCAACGTTACTTCCGTTTCAGATTCTGCTGAAACTTTCGATGTCTATTGAAACGAACGGCAGGTTTTGAACACGTAAAGGGTTGTAATACCTGCGTGCGCTAGTTCGTGCTGCCTTGCAGCTTTTTCGATTGTTGTTTTTGCGTGCGTCCGGAGAGCACGGCCGCAATAAATCGCGGCCGTGCGGAAGCATCGCTCATCGCGCCAGGTATCGGCGTTGTGCGGCAGGCTCGATGCATGAGTTGTCGCACCCGGAAGTCAGGTTACGGCGAATTGAGGCGCATCGGAACTAAGGGACAACCCCTATCCAAGTACAGGACCTAATTGGCAGAAGGTACATGTACGAATGGCGGGCTGTCAAGAGAAAAATTGTAACCTCCTGGGCGGTGGCGGCCCACGCTGGCGTGCTCTGCCAAGCTTTTGAGCGAATATCCTCCGCGGTCGCAGCGCTGAGGTCTCTGCTAAGAGCCGGATCAGCAGAATTGCTACGCAGATTCACTCGGTGGCTTGCTGCGCTCTGGCTTTCGCTGTTCGCCCCGCAGCACTCAGCTTTACAAATCTTTTCCCTCGTTGAGCTTTCTTCTACTCAGAAAGACCGTCGATTTGAGAAGATAAATTTTTGCGCACAATGTTCGCCAGTTTCTTTCGGCAGCGAGCGGAAGATTGAGCAGTACCCATCCAGCGAGGAATTTCTTCCGGATTTTTCTTTTAAGGCATGGAGAGATGCGGCAGTTCGCGAATGCACGACTGACCATTAATTTGTTCATCGGAGCGAAACCAGTGATAAAGCGCGGCAGCAGAGCGTTGGGGTGCGTGGCGATCCTTTGTACGCTGTGGCTCATGGCCGGGGCGCAGCAGGCGCCGGACGCGGCCGGGGTCACGCGTAAGACAGGAACGGTGAAGTCGGTCCGGGGCAACGAGGTTGTGTTGCGGGACGACGCAGGCCAGGAAATCAAAGTTACCATCCAGGACAATGCCCGCATTCTGCGCGTGGAGCCGGGACAAACGAACCTGAAATCGGCTGTACCCATGACAGCTGCGGAGATCCAATCGGGAGATCGCATGCTGGTGCGTGGCCAGCCGGGAGATAGCGCGAATTCCGTGCAGGCGTCGGCCGTCATCGTAATGCGCCAGAGCGACGTGGCGGAGAAGCAGCAACACGAACGAATGGAATGGCAGCGCCACGGGACAGGCGGCATTGTTACTGCCGTTGACAGCAGCGCCGGCACGGTCAATTTGTCTGTGACACCGACGCAGACAGTTGTGGTGAAGACGACCAGGGATACAGGTTTTCTGCGCTATGCGCCGAACTCGGTGAAATTTGAAGACGCGCGGAAGAGCAGCTTTGCCGACATCAAAGTCGGCGACCAGTTGCGCGCGCGCGGCACCCGTAGCTCTGATGGCAAAGAGCTCACTGCCGATGAAGTGATTTCCGGCACCTTCCGCAATATCGCCGGTACCATCACCGCTATTCATCCGGAAGCATCGAGCATCACCGTGAAGGACGTCCTCAGCAAGAAGAGCGTAGCCGTGAAGCTGACCGGCGATTCGGAGATGCGCAACCTTCCCGAGCCGTTGGCAAGGAGAATCGCTTTTTTTCTCAAATCGCCGGAAGCTGCACAGGCAGCCGCGGCGCGGTTTCGGCAGCGCGGTGGGGGAGAATTTGCCCGTGGAGGAGCGGGGGGCGCGGGCGGTGCGCGGGCGGGTGGTTCGCCTGATTTTCAACAAATGATCAACCGCCTTCCGGCGGTGACGCTCTCCGGCCTGAAGAAGGATGAAGCGGTCATGATTGTTTCCACGCCCGGCACCGGCAATTCAGAGGTCACAGCAATTACGCTGCTGAGCGGGGTAGAACCAATTCTCACTTCGAATACTTCCGAAGCGGCGGCGTTGCTGAATGGGTGGAACCTCTCAGCCCCCGCGGAAGATGCAGGACCGCAGTAAATCGCGAATGGAGAAAGGTATGAGACAGTTGTCGCCGGACGCGCTCCGGCAGATGAGTACACGCCTGCTTGCTGTTGTGTTCTCGATTGTCCTCACCGCTGCCGCTTTGAGCGCACAGTCGCAAGTGGGCAGCCTGCACGGGGAGGTGATGGACCAGACTGGCGCTGTAATTCCAAACGCGGATATCACTCTCAAGGCAGCCAACGGCAAGACCATCTCCGCCAAGTCTGACAGCGCGGGCAGCTATGCGGTCAGGAATCTGGCTCCGGGCAAATACAACGTCGCAGTTCAGGAAAAGGGCTTTCGCCCAAATGCGCAGGATATTGAACTTGCGCCGGGAGAAAGCAAAAAGTTGAACGTCACGCTCCAGGTTTTTGTCGAGGAAGAGCACGTGGATGTGCAGAGTGAAGGAGCCCACGTCAGTACGAATCCTGACGATAATGCCAGCTCGCTGATCATTACCGGCAAGGATCTGGACGCGCTCTCCGACGATCCAGACGATTTGCAGGCAGAACTGCAAGCCCTGGCAGGGCCGTCTGCCGGACCGAACGGCGGACAAATTTATATTGACGGCTTCACCGGCGGGCAGCTACCGCCAAAATCTTCTATCCGCGAAATCCGCATCAACCGCAATCCTTTTTCAGCGGAATACGATCGCATGGGTTACGGACGGATTGAGGTATTCACCAAACCCGGCACCGATAAATTACATGGACAGTTTTTCTATAACGACAACCATTCGGTGTTTGACGCGCTGAATCCGTTCGCCGCCATTGAACCCGATTTCAGCGCGCAGATCTTCAATGGTGATGTAAGCGGAGCGCTCAGCAAAAAGGCTTCCTACTTTGTGACCGTACAACGCCGCGACATCAACGACGCTGCTGTCGTGAAAGAGACTGCATTTCTGGCTGCCGGTGAACCCGTCGTACCGGTTTCTACTCCACGCCTGAGGACGAACGCCAGCGCCCGCCTCGATTATCAGCTTTCAACCAACAATACGCTCACAGGCCGTTATCAATTTACGCGCGAAACTGCAGACAATAGTGGTGTTGGGCAACTGTCGCTTCCTGCATTTGGCTACAATCAGGCCAGCACTGAGCATACCGTTCAGCTAAGTGACACGCAAATCCTGAGCCCGAGAGCGGTTAACGAAACGAGATTTGAGTGGCAGCGCGATAATACCGGTGAAAACGCGCTGAATTTCACCCCCACAGTTAACGTGCTCGGAGAGTTCACCAACGGCGGTAATCCGGTCGGTATCAGCCAGGTGACCATCCACCATTATGAGCTGCAAAACTATACCTCCATGGAGCGAGGGGTTCATTCCCTGCGTTTCGGCGGCAGATTTCGCGTCAGCAGCGAAGATGATAATGCGACCCAAAACTTCAACGGCACATTCACGTTTGCCACCAGCCAGAATTTTGTCAACGGCCTTCCCAGTCAGTTCAGCATCACCACAGGCAATCCGGCGATCTCGAATACATTTGTCGATGCAGGACTGTATGCAGAAGACGATTGGAAAATCCGCCAGAATATGACGCTCAGTTACGGGCTTCGTTTTGAGACGCAGAATGGAATACGCGACCATGGAGACTGGGCGCCGCGACTCGGCTTCGCCTGGGGCCTGGGAGGGAAAAAGAATGCTCCTCCCAAGACGGTGATCCGCACCGGGTTCGGCATCTTTTATGACCGGTTCGGGCAAGACCTGATTTTGCAAGCGGAGCGTCTCAACGGAATCAATCAACAACAGTTAACATTGAGCAACAATACTCCCGCGGGTCAGGCGTTGCTGGCCTCACTTTTTTCGCAATATCCGAACCTTCCTTCTCTCAGCGGCCTTTCGGCAATTCCATCCACCACATATACGATTAATCCCACTCTCAGAACGCCCTATGCTGTACAAGCCGCTGCTTCGGTTGAGAGGCAGCTAACCAAGCTCTCAACTCTGACACTTACTTACATACATTCTCATGGAGTGCATCAGCTCTTCTCAATCGATACAAATGCGTTGACCGGCGGTGCTCCAGCCTACCAGTATCAATCAGAGGGGGTCTTCAACCAGAATCAATTGATTGCTCATTTCCTGATACGTGCCGGAACGAAACTCACTCTGTTCAGCTACTCTGTATTGAACTACGCGAATGCGGATACTGCAGGTGCGGGCACGTTCCCGTCCAACCCAATCCTGGGGATCACGGCAGACTACGGCCGCGCTGCCTTTGACGCCCGTAATCGGACGTTTTTCGGGGGCAGCATATCGCTCCCCCACGGTTTCCGTGTGAGCCCTTTCATGCTGTTTAATACAGGCGAGCCGTTTGACATCACTACAGGAACCGATCTCAACGGGGATTCCATTTTCAATGACCGGCCGGCTTTCGCCACCAGTTTGACGGCGCCAGAGAATTTGCGTGTCACAGACTTCGGCGATTTTGACATTGCTCCGGGGCCAAATGAGCCTCGTATTCCGAATAATTTTGGCGATGCGCCTCGCCAGTTCACGCTGAATCTGAGGCTCAGCAAAACAATTGGTCTGGGACCGAAAGTGGAGGGAGGCGGTGATCGTCAGCCGATGGGAGGCGGACCTCGAGGAGGTCCGGGTGGGCATGGACACGGAGGAGGCGGGCCAATGCGAGGCGGCGGACCTTTTGGTGAGCGCTCGAACCAGCGTTACAGCCTTACATTCAGCACCATGGTCCACAATATTTTCAATAACGTGAACCCAGCGGCCCCTGTCGGGAACTTGAGTTCGCAGCAGTTCGGCCAGTCAATTGCGCTTGCGGGAGGCCCCTTCAACACGCAATCGGCGAATCGACGGCTGGATTTTCAGATGATATTTGCGTTCTGAGGTCCGGGTTCGGAACCGGACTAAGCCAGATTGGGCTCAAGATTGGCGGCGATGGCGTGAACCTTCTTGCCGCCCGTTGTGCGGGCAACGTCAAGCGCGGCTTCCACGCGGTTGATCACTTCAGTGACAATATCCACCACGTCAAAATTCTCCTGCACTACGGCCTCGGCGATGCCGGCGCTCATGGAAGGCGCGCGGTCCACGCCCGGGATCCTGATGGGTGCAAGCACCTTGCGCATTTTCTCCACCACCAGGAATGCATTTTTCTCGCCGGTATCGGAGAGAACCAGGGCGACGGTGGTGAGATCATAACGCACAGCAACATCATTCTGGCGGATGTGTGAAGTCAATCCCTGCGCAATCTGCTGCATCATGTTTTCCACCTGCGGCTGCCCAACTTCCTTGACCAACGCCGACGCTTTGCCGAAGTGGAGGAGCAGGATGGTAAGTGGGATCTGCTGCTGCAGAGAACGCTTGACTTCCGACAGAAGCACATCGAGATAGGAAGACCGCTTCAACAACCCGGATTTCTCATCCGTCACGGCCAGGGTCTTCATCAATGTGCGCAGGCGCGCATTGGCTACGGCCTGCACCATCTGCTCGGCCAGCGTATTCAGCACCTCCAATTCGGTGGGCTGCCACTGCCGGGGAGCGGTTTGTTCCAGAATCAGGATGCCGGACTGCTCGCCTGAATCAAGCAGCGGCACCGCCACAAGCGACTCAATATTCAGGGCCTGGATGTGCTCCCTTACGCTCTCAAGTTCGGCTGCCGTTTTCGCATTTGGGATTGTAACCACGCCGGCGGCGGCAAGCTGCTGACTTGCCGCGATTAGTTTGACAATGGACATTACATCAGATTGCTTTACGCTGGGAGCGCAGAATTCAAGCGCTGCCGAGGGTGGTTTGCCCGGCGTGCACAGGCCAGCAATACACCGGCTGGCAGAAAAATGGCGGCCGATTTCATTCACTCCGGTAAAAAGAACGCTTTTGACGCTCGCCTGGCGATAAATGTTGCGTGTGATGTCCGTGATGCGGGCAAGATCGACCGAACTTTGGCTGGGCGCCGCGGCAGCAGCAGGACCGTTTTTGCCAGCTGCGGGTATAGCCGCTGCGGGAAGCGCCGGGCCGCCTCCGGGGTATTGCGGCGTGAATCCTGCGGAAAGGTAAAGGTGGCGCAGTTTTTCGTTTTTCTGCTCTTCGTGCGGAAACTGCTTGTGAATGCGCTCAATACGTTCCAGAGCCTTCGCCTTCATGCCGTACTGCATATACAGTTCCGCCTGAAGAATAAAGTCCTCAAGCACCTGGGGCTCTGGCTCTGCAGACGATGAGGAAGGCCCTTCTGGATGCGCAGGAGCCGACGCGGCCTTGGCGGGCGCCGACGCAGCCCCCTGCCTGCTCGATTTAACGTCCTTCTGGAAGCGATTGGCGACGCGGCTGTAGAGGTTCTGATCGATCCGACCCTGAAGCATTGCCAGTCTTTTGGCATGACCGGATTCGTAGGGATCCAGTTCTGCCGCTCGGTCGAGTGTTTCCGCAGCCTCGCGGAACCCGCCACTGGCGCAATAGAGCTGAAACAACTGCAGCAGCACCTTGCTGTATTCGTGCTCGCGTCCTGCGTTACCGAAGATCTTCTCCAGGTACTCGGTAAACTGCAGGATTGGCTGGCGGCGATCTGACATTTCGAACATCGAGGTCAGGAACTCACGCCTCCTCCCGGCACGTGTCTCGTGGTCTTCAATCCTGCGCGCCAGAGCGATGGCGTGCGTTGTATCGCCTATGTCAAGGTAGACTCCCACCAGAGCGACAATTTCCTCCAATTGCCGAGGATCTTTGACAAACAGTTCCCAGCAATGGGGCTCGGCTTCCGCAGGACGCCGAGCAGCCATCAGGGCATGCGCGTACAGTTCGCGGATTTCCGGCGTGTTCTGGAAACGGGTGACAACGGGCGTAAGAACGTCAATGCACTGAGGTAGCTGGTTTTTGGCAAAAAGCCCCCGGCTGTACAGGTAAACCGCCTGCACATCCATGGGGTCAAGGCTGTAAGCACGCTCATACCA
The DNA here is from genome assembly GCA_035712465.1 of Candidatus Angelobacter sp. GTDB lineage: Bacteria > Acidobacteriota > Terriglobia > Terriglobales > Acidobacteriaceae > Angelobacter. Next base: position 111,299 of record DASTAS010000027.1, on the reverse strand, counting down.
CTGGAAGCCTGCGCCGGGTGAGGCTTCGTCCTTGAGCAACCCAAGTTGCACGAAATTAGCCGCAGCCGTCCGGCTCTCACCCAGAAGGGCGGCTTTTTCTCCAGTACGTTCATAGTTCTCGGCTGTCGGGGAGAGTTCCACAATGCGCTTGGCTGCCGCCAGTGCTTGGGTGTTGCTGCGCTGCCTCTCAAAACCCGCAAGGGCGGTTTCATAGGCGCCCAAAGCCTCATGCTTGTCCTTTTTTTCCACCAGGCGCGCGTAGTGAAAGGTCTGAAGCGCCGTGGGGACAGAGATCTTGGCAAGCTTCTTGTAAGTGACAATGCCCTTCGCGATATCGTTGATCTCCACTTCCTGCTCGAACATTGAGCTCAGAAGTGTTGCCGCTTCCGGTCCGCGGCCCAGGGCGATGCAAAGGTCCGCCGCAGTCTGGCGCACCTGCTCGTTGCGAGGTTCGTCGTCCAGAATCGAGAGGTACTCGTCAAGTGCGGCTTCGGCCTTGCCCTTTTGCAGGTACTTTTCCGCTTTGTCGAGTCGCTTGGAGATGTCCGGCATTGCAACGAGCTTCCCTCAACTTCCCGGATAGGGGGCAGTGCTAGATGGGCTGAGGACGAAGTAAGTTCATTCTATGCGGAATTTGCCGCTCGCTCAATGCTCGCAAGTAACCCGTCAGTGATTGACCTTATTGTGAAGGAAGTTCTGGCTATCTTAAGCGCGATGCATGTATAAAAACGCAGGTGACTGACCAGGAACACGGACTCAAACGTGAGCTGAGCGCCCGCCAAATGGCCATGGTGGCCGTGGGTGGCTCGATCGGTACAGGGTTGCTGCTGGGCTCCGGCGCAGCCATTCAGGTGGCTGGGCCGGCCGTGGTGGTGAGTTACGTGCTCAGCGCTGCCATCTCTTTCACCGTCGCCATGGCGCTGGGCGAAATGTCAGAGATGCACCCGGCTGCAGGTTCCTTTGGCGTGTATGCCGAGCTGTATCTCAACCGCTGGGCCGGATTCGTAGCCCGTTACGGGTATTGGTTTTCCGTGGTCATTGCCATTGGCTCTGAGGTGGTCGCCGCCGGCACCTACATGAAAATCTGGTTCCCCCATGTGCCCATAGTCCTGTGGATGGTTGTTTTCGGCTTCTTCCTGCTGGCCATCAATCTTTTTTCCGTGGGACATTACGGCACCTTTGAGTACTGGTTCGCGCTGATCAAAGTGGTCACGATCTTTGTTTTCATTCTGATGGGCGCCGCACTTTTGTTCGGCGGGAAGGTGACGCCGCAATATGTTATTAACGGCGGCTTCGCCGCGCGCGGATGGCCGGCTTCGCTCATGGCGATTTCCTTCGGCCTGTATAGCTTTCTGGGCATTGAGATGGTGGCCATCTCATCCGGGGAAGCGCGTTCCGGCGCCGAAGTAGCGCGGGCCACGCGCCTGGCCTTTGCCACGCTGACCTTCGTATACATCGGCGCCATGGCGGTGCTCGTCGGCGTGATGCCCTGGCAGAATGCCGGGGTAATGGAAAGCCCATTTGTCACCGTATTTCGCGTGGCCGGCATTCCGGCGGCAAGCTTCATCATGAACCTGGTGGTGCTCTCGGCGGCGCTATCGGGAGCCAATGCCAGCCTCTACGTTACCTCACGAATGCTGTTTTCGCTCGCGCGGTCCGGTTACGCTCCGGCAAAAATGGGCGCTCTCAACGAGCACGGCGTTCCCATGCCCGCGCTTATGGCGTCCATGCTGGGCATTGTCGCCGCAATTTTTCTTCAGCTCCGGACCGCGAACGCTTATCTCTATATCATCAATGCCGCGCTGGTCGGTGGAATGATTGCCTGGCTGATCTCGCTTCTTGCTCACGTGCGCTTCCGCCGCGTAACTCCGAAAGCGAAACTCCAGAAACTTGGATTGCGTTCTCCGTTGGGTGCTGCCGGCTCAATCGCGGGGTTTGTGGCTATCGTGGCAGCGGTCGCGTGCACCTGGTGGGTGCAGCAGTCCAGCGTCGCGGCAAGGAGCGCCATCTTCTATTTTGTTATTCTGAGCATTGCTTATTTCCTGGCCAGAAAGAAGCAGCCGCAGGGCGAAAAAATCTCCAGAGCAACTGAATGATGGCCCCGGATTCTGGAAACCTTAACCTGGATTCCAGGGGCTTAGCCGGTCGGGAGGCCCGCTCCCCGTTTCTGGTCAACTTTCACTTCCAACGCAAACTGCTGCTCTCTCATCCAAATAGCTGGAATTTGAAACCAATATGCGTCAAGCTATTTCTGTCTTTATATGTCTACCGGTTTTAGTGTTGTTGGCGGGCTGTGCCCGACCGAATCCGCGGGAGTCTCTGGAAAACATGCAGGCGCCCACTGGCAGCCCGATGTTGCTGGCCGTATACCAGCCGTGGTTCGGGGATAGCTCTCACATCAATGTCGGCTACTCCTGCCACGATCCCATCGTGTTGCGGCAGCAGATCGCCCACGCAAAGGAGCTCAATATCGGCGGCTTTGTGGTGAACTGGTATGGGCAACACAAGCAGTTTGAGGACCGCAGCTTCGCCTTGCTTGAAAAAGCGGCCGCCGAAAGCAATTTCAGGGTCGCCGCGCAATATGACGAGGCGGTAGACCACCCCGGCTACTCGACCGAGGCTGTCATCGGGGACCTGCAATATCTTTATGACCGGTATATAGGCGAGAACGCGGACCCGGCGCGCCAGGCTTACCTGCGCTACAGAGGCAAGCCGGTCATCTTCATTTTCCCCAAACCCTCGTCCACGGACTGGAAGCGCGTCCGCCAAGTGACGCAGTCCTGGCCCGATCCTCCGCTGCTCATCTATAAGGACCCAGCTCCAAAATACATTAACGACTTTGATGGTTTTTACGCCTGGGTGCAACCGGGCAAACAAGGCTGGGCGCGCGACGGGAGCCACTACGGCGAGGATTACCTGAATTACTTTTACAAGACCATGATTAACCGTCATCCGGACAAGCTGGCCATTGGAGCGATCTGGCCGGGCTTCGACGACAGCAAGGCTTCCTGGAGCCGCAACCGACATATGGCGTATCGCTGCGGGAAGACCTTCGATGAGACGTTACGCGTTTTCCGTGAATATTACGGATCTCAAAATGCGCCCCCTTATCTGCTGATTGTGACCTGGAACGATTACGAGGAAGGAACTGACATTGAACGCAGCATCACACATTGCGGGCCCGGCGGAGAAGGACGGATCGATACGGCGCTTGTGCGATCGTCACCGTAGCACAAGATTGACGAAGGCTAGCCGCACTTAGGGTTCTAGATCGCACGAGGCCCCAAGTACAATAGAAGCACGAACATAGAAGGGATTGATTGATCCATGCGGGCACTGATTACAGGTGGAGCGGGGTTCATCGGGTCCCACCTCTGCGATGCGCTTCTGCAGGAAGGCCATCAGGTTGTATGCGTGGACAATCTTCTTACCGGAAGTCTGCGCAACATCGCGCATCTGAGAAATAATCCCGCATTCGAGTTCTTGGAACTTGATGTGAACCTGCATTACGACGCGGGGCCAGTGGATTACATTTTTCATTTTGCCTCGCCGGCCAGTCCCGCCGATTACATGGAGCACGGTATTGAGACACTGAAAGTTGGCTCGCTGGGCTCATTCCACTCTCTGGAACTGGCCAAAAAGTACTTGGCGAAGTACCTGCTGGCGTCAACTTCAGAATGTTATGGCGATCCGCTGGAACACCCGCAGAAAGAGTCTTACTGGGGCCACGTGAACCCGATCGGGCCGCGCTCAGTTTACGACGAATCAAAACGCTTCGCTGAGGCGGTAACCGCCGCATATCGCCGCTATCACAATGTGGACACCCGCATTCTGCGCATCTTCAATACCTACGGTCCCAGGCTGCAGCTCAATGATGGGCGGGTAATCTCCAACTTTATGAAGCAAGCCCTGCGCGGGGACCCGCTCACTGTCTACGGCGATGGTACGCAGACCCGCAGTTTCTGCTACGTCAGCGATGAGGTTGAGGGCATTTTGCGCCTGGCCAAATCGGCCATTCCGGGCCCGGTGAACATTGGGAACCCGGTGGAGTTCACCATCCTCGAATGCGCGCGCCGGGTGCTGCGGGTCACCGGATCGCAAAGCAGAATCATTTATCAGCCTCTTCCGCAGGACGATCCTAAACAACGTCGGCCTGATATCAGCAAAGCTCGCGAACTGCTGAGATGGGAGCCGAAGATCGATCTTGAACAGGGGCTGAAGCTCTCGATGAATTACTTCCAGCAGGCGATCCAACTGGAAGCCTCCGAGCAGAGCGCAACTGCGAGCAAGAGCGTGTAAGGATTTCAGCCCTGATTGCAATGTGTCTCTAGAAGCACCGCGCAGTTTAGATGGCAGTACTTGGCTCTTTGATCAACTCTATTTGCCAACCGCCGATGGCTGTTTAGCGGGCCATGTACAAACGAGCAATATCTCACGCCTTTCAGCCCGCGTAACCATGCACCTCCGGTACGGAGGAATTCGGCGGCAATGAGCGCATAATTACTTCAAATTTCATCCCTCGCGCTTTAAAAAAATCCACTCATGGGAGTACGTATTATGCGTAGATTACGACTTCTAATGCTTCTCGGACTTGTGCTTGCAGTCGGCGCTACCTCGGTTGCCAAGAAGAAGGATGATGCCACCGCAGCCAACAACCAGACGCAGCAACAGGACGGCCATCGCAAGCACTGGTGGTCGCCGCCCCATCTCCATTTGCATCACAAGAAGAATCAGCCGGAAACAGGGGCCAAGAAGCAGGAGAATAACTCCGCCGTTAAGCACCAGGAGGCTCAGCCGACTGTGCACGTAGAGGATCCGCTGATCGAAGCGAACTCAAGGAGCAAGACCGCCTCGCCGGCAAGCCACAAAGCAGTGGCATCAGCCAGATCACACAGGACCGCCCCGAGCACGAAGCGGAGCAGGAAAACGGCGCATGTGAAACGGCCCGTCCACCACGCTGCTGCCCGTACGCACATGGCGCGTAAGAGCGCCTTAGCGACTCACGCGCAGCGGAAAACGGTTGCCGCGACAAGACATAGCGGGAAGACCGTCCGGCACAATTGCTCTTCGCAGGAAGCAAAGAAGGGCCCTTGCCAGGCAGCCCGGACGCATACTCAGAAACCGATCGTCAGGGCCTCCGCCTCCTGACCGAAATGTGAGGAAGAGCCCGCGCTTCGGTTTGGTTGAGTGATTCAGCTATCCGATGCGCCGGGCGCGGAACTCACCTTCAAGCTTCCAAGTCTTGCCGTCAGGTTCAAGCGCTTCACCCACCCAGCGGAATGAATCAGGCGTGATTTCAGTAAAGCGCCAGCGCGTCGGTGTCCCGTCTGGCCGCGCGCCGATCTGCACGATCTCATCCCCCATTCTGCGGCCGGTCTGCCGCTCCTCCTGTCCGCTGACTGGATTGAACCAGTGAATGCGCCATGCCTGGATCGCCGCATCCCAGATGCGCAACGTTGTTCCGTACATATTGCTTCTCCGATCGGAATCCGCCGTGCGCTCGGAAATACGCGGCATAATCCAGAGGTCCTGGATAGCCCTCCCTTCTAGCACCCAACTAAAGTGGGCTTCGCCTTTGATGTTCCGGTGGGAGAGATCCACCGTCCGATAATGCAGGACTTCGAGTTGCCAGCTTCCCACCAGCCAGCCATACGCATCATCTGACTCCGGGATTTCGCCTGACCGCCCCGGCGCACGGAGGAGAGTAATGAAATCGTTGGCAATTGTGTCTTGTACCTTCATGGTTCTCCTTTATCGCGCGCGATGCCGGAGGAACAATCCCGTTCATGCGCGCATATATAGCGAGTTGGCCGTAGTGCTCGCAGTTGTGTTCAATGAAAGTTACCAGCATTTCAACCAGTTCCGAGCTGAGGCCGGAATGCTGCTCCTGCAGTGCGGCAGTTGCATCTTCGGTGCTGCGCTTCAGGGCGTCCATTATTTTTGGTTTGGTCGAGTATTGACCCCTGGGCAGTTCGTTGGCTGTGCCATCAACCTTCTTGCCCCGGGCAGTATCGGCTACGTAGTTGTTCCAAAAAGTTACGTGCCTGAGGACGTCGGCAACGCTGCGCACGTGTTCTGCGGGGAGGTACTCGAAGCTTCCAGCGGGAATTTCTTCCGCAAGGGCTGCTAATTTGTCACACACCTGTTGCCAGCGGCCGATGAGTATAGCGGAAACTGTTTGTTCTTGAACCACTTTGGTAGCCATATTCGAATCCTCATATGGAAAAGTTTTTGCAGCCGAAACCGGGCTGGCCGAATCTTTTGAAAGTTCGGGATGGTCCAGGTTTCGGTGCTCACTCGTGTTTTATCGCCTGGAAGAGGAGCAGTTCTTGGGGAATATTGCGGTCGAATCTGAGCCCAAACCAGTGTTGCACAGCCGCGGAGCTGCAAGGCCGGCATGGCTCGAGCTGGCGCGCGGCAAAGGCTGGTTTGTCTCAGACGTGACCTGCTGCGCAGGTCCGCGGGATCGCGCATTTGAAGAACAGCATGCTCACATGTCGATCGCGATTGTAACGGAAGGGACATTTCAATATCGCTCATCCGAAGGACGCGAGTTGATGAGTCCGGGATCGCTTCTGCTGGGCAATGCCGGGCAGTACTTTGAATGCGGGCACGAACACGGCACAGGCGACCACTGCGTATCGTTTTCCTACGAGCCCGATTACTTTGAGGCTCTGGCCGAGGATGCTGGTGTGTGCGCTACGCGGTTTCGCACCCTCCGCTTGCGTCCGGTCAGAGAAATGTCACCTCTGATTGCGCGAGCTTGCGCTGAAGCTGCCAAGCCCTTCAATTCTGGCCACGCAGCCGCCAACGAAAGCATAGTAGCTTTGGATTGGGAAGCGATTGGGCAGGAACTCGCTGTGCGGGCGCTTGAACTAGCCGCAGGACACAAGGTGACTGCTGCATCCGAGCCCGCTGCGGAAGCGCGGGTTACACGCGTTCTTCGAATGATTGAGAGCCGCCCCGATCAGGACCACGAACTCGGTTCGCTGGCCCGGGAGGCGAAACTCAGTCGCTACCATTTCCTGCGGGTTTTTCGGCAGCTCACCGGGCTTACGCCACACCGCTACATTCTCCGGGCTCGACTGCGCCGGGCAGCGACACGCCTCCTGCTTGAACCGGCAAAGGTGCTTGATATCGCACTGGATTCTGGATTTGGTGACATCTCAAATTTTAACCATGCTTTTCACGCGGAGTTCGGCGTGAGCCCACGTACTTATCGCAGGAATTCGCGTCAGTGAATGAACCAGGCAAAGAGGCCGCCGATCACGGCCACGCCGGCAGTGAGCCAGGCAACATAGTCGCCCATATGTCCGCTGTGAAGAATGCGTAAAGGACGGAGAACGAAGCTGACGCCGCCGCTGAAATCTTCAATCCCGTGTCGCAGCGGATGGGGCAGGAGGACAAGCCCGGCGACAAGGAAAGCGAGTATGGTGGCGACTATACCGCGAATCATCCCTGGAACAAGCGACTCTTCCGGCGGAACTTTATATTGCGGCGGGGCGGCGTGCTCCAGCACCTGCTGCTGATACGCTGCCTGGTCCATGAACCGCATGCCCGCAAGCTGCACCTCGCCACGGATGCCGGGGATGAAGGAAATGGCGAATCCGAGCGCAAGCAAGACAAGTGTAGGAACAAACATTGTGGCGGGTATATCCTGGCCGCCGCTGGTTTCGCGGCCCTCATCGGTTTCGCCTTCATCCTGTTGCGACCTGTCCAGGTCTTCTCCCCAGCCGAAGTAGATTCGTCCCGCAACGCGCAGCACCGCAGCGGCGGTGATGATGCCGGCCAGCATGAAAATGTAGGAGACCCAGGAGTAGTGAAGTTTTTCCGCCGCTGAATCAATCAGCGCCTCGCCCATGAACGTGCCATAAGGAGGCACGCCCGCCAATCCGAGAGCGAGAAATAGCATCAGGCCCACTGAATGAATCGCCTCGCGGCCCTTGCCGCGCAGCTTCAGTTCGTCAATACTTCCCAGATGGTGCAGCAACATGCCCGCGGAAAGGAAGAGCGCGCCTTTGAGCAGTCCATGACCGACTACGTAGAGAGCGAGGCCGCCGAGGGCGCCATGCGCCAGCATCGCAAATGCCACCAGCATGAGCCCGGTGTGGCTGATGGTGGAGTAAGCCAACAGGCGTTTGATGTGCCGCTGCGCAAAACACATGAAGGCGCCGACAATGGCGGTGAGCACACCTAGCGTTACGAAGATAGCGCGCGTTTGAGCTTCAAACTGCGCCAGCGCGCCGTGAAATATCGTCCAATACACACGCGCTACGGCATAGATTCCCAGCTCAACCATGATCCCGGAGAAAAGCACGCATACAGGGGTGGGTGCGACGGCATGCGCATCGGCGAGCCAGAAGTGGAACGGCACTACCGCAGCTTTAACCAGAAAGCCGCAAGTGATCATGACGAACGCGACCACCACAAGACCATCGTGGGTCTGGCCCAGTGACTTGCCAATCTGCGCCATGTTAAGCGCGCCGGTGCGGCCGTAGAGCAGGCCAATGCCGCTGAGAGCCATAAAAGCGCCAATCGTGTTGGTTATGGCAAAGTTGAGAGCACCCTGGATGGGACCACTCTCTTCCGTCTTGTAGCCGCACAGGGCAAATGCCGCCGCGCTCATCAGTTCGAAAAAGACGAACAGGTTAAACATGTCTCCCGTCAGGGAGAAGCCGCACATGGCGGCCAGAAAAGCAAGCATCAGAACGTGAAACAGGGTGCCGATGGAATCGAAGTAGTGGGCCGAGAATATGAACGCGACCAGCACCAGAAATGAGGCGAAGGCGGCCGCGCCTGCACCGAACGGATCGATGGCGAGTGAGATGCCGATGGCGGCGCCACTGCGTGGCTGCCATCCTCCCATCCAGTAAACGATGAGGCCGTGGCTGCTCCTGACCATCAAAACAAGGCAGGCAAACACGCACCAGGCAGACGCAGCAAACGCCGCCGCATCCGCCAGCCGTCGGGGAATGTGCTGGTTCACGGCCGCGAGAAGCGCAGCTACCGTAAGAGGGACCGCCACAGGACTGGCTGGAAGAAAATTGTTCATCCGCGCATTATTCGCAACTGTTCGGGGTCGACGGAACCGGCGCGCTCTTCAGCCTGGATGGCGAGCGCCAGCAGCAGCGCCATCACTGTGGCTTCCACCACAATATCCGTCAGCATCAGCGCATGCGTTACGGGATCCACCGCCGGAGTGCCCACGGGAATGTCGGCAAAGATGGGAGCGCTTGCCCCCACCCTGTACCCTACGCCGAGGATCAGCAGGTACGTGGAAGTCTGCACAACCACAAGGCACATGATCAGGTGCACCAGGTGGCGGCTGGTCACAATCCCGTAAAGCCCCACCAGAAACAGCCATGCGGCCACCAGGAAAGGCAGCATGCGCATGAACTCGCCGGCCAACTGGTTCATCGTTTGCCTCCGTCTTCAGCTCCATCCTTGCGATACACAAACGCCTGCCGGAAGAACGAGATCATCAGCACAACAATTCCGGCGGCGACTTCTATCCCAGTGAGAAAACTGATGAGCAGAATGGTGCCGCTGGAAAGCACGTCACCCGTCTCTCCGAGAGGAATGAAGTTGGTGAGATATTGATAGCCCAGAGCCACTGAAACCAGCCCGACAACAGCGTAGCCGCCTGCACCGATGGCCTCGGCAATTTCGGACAGGACGTGCGAGGTCACTTTTTCGAAGGCGTGGTAGTCGCCGCACAGATAAATGATGAGCGGCATACTCGCCAGAATCACTCCGCCCTGAAATCCACCACCGGGGGTTAGCTGGCCGTGCATGATGGTGTAGATCCCGAAAACCACAATGGGCAGAACCAGTGCCAGCCCGATCACGCGCACGGCGTCACTGGTCGGCGGAACAACCCGATCATCGGCACGGTCTACTACACGTTTCTGTTCGCGATCATCTTTCTGTTTGCGCAGCAACAGGTTCGCTCCCATTACTGACGTAAACAGGATGAACTCTTCGCCGAGAGTGTCAAAGCCTCGGTAATCAAAGTTCACCGCCGTTATCGCATCGGTGGCGTGGCGCTGGTAAACCGTCAGCGAGTTGATGATGTCACCGTAGGGACCGGGATAATGGCCGAAGCCAGGCAGCCCGTGCAGTCCCCAGATGTAAAAACAGAGAAATCCCAGGCCACTCACAATGAACAGGGCTATGCGCGCTTGCCGGTTCACTTTTTCCGCTGCTCCTTTACTTTGAGCTTGGCAAGGGTCAGGAGCACCATCAGCGGCAGCACCACGGCGCCAATCACAATCTGTGAGAAAGCTACGTCCGGTGCCTGGAAAATAAAAAACATAAGAGTCATCAGCAGCCCATAAAAGGTGAGGCCGATCACCTGGTTGAGCGGGTTGCGCGTGAACACCACGGCAGTGCCGGCGACGGCTACGAAAATGAGGATGGCTGCCTGCAGCACGATCATGGCTGCTCCTCCGCGCTGTCAACCAGCGGGCGGGTATTGAGCCCGGCGGTGCTCGCGTCCTTGGTGCCGCGAACTTCAGTCGCGTCGGCGATCCAGCGGCCGAACTGGCGAATGCGCGCCGCCCGCGCAGTGGCGTGCGTAAGCACGGCATTCATCGCCAGCAGCACCACCATGATCAGCAGCGCCTTGATTCCAGCCTGGGACAGGTGCTTATCGGCAATCACCGCTGCGGTGAAACAGATGATGGAAATGGTGGCAGGCGGAGACAGATAGTGTAAACGCTCGTAGAAGTCCTTCATGATGAGCAGGGCAAGCGAGGACAGGACAATGGACGCAACGCCGATGCCCAGCAGCACGTCGATGAGAATCTGTGTTTTGCTCACAGCCATCGCTCCAGGAAACGGATGAATACCAGGCCGCCGCCGAAGGAAAGCAGCGCAGCCGCGAGAGCAATGTCATAAAAGGGAATCCGCTGGAAACCCTGCGCCAGCAGCATGAGGATGAGCGTGGTGATTATGGAGGCAAACTCCAGGCCGGCCATGCGGTCCATGGTGTCGCCGCGAAAGGCCACGATTCCAACGGGAACCAGCGTGAACAGCAGCACGGTGGCTGATATCAGCCATGTGTTCATGACCGGGCCCCCAGATTACGCGTCATCGTAGGAGTCTCCGTCTCACTTACCTGATGAACCAGCATCACGCGCTTGTCGAAGTCGATTCCAAGCACCACAAAATTTGGCGGCATGGTGGTGTAGGTAATTGCCAGCGCCCGGCGGGCCGCGGATTCGCGATCAGAGCCGCCGGGATCAAACACCACTTCGCGCAGCACGCTCGGTTCTGGACTGAAAAAATGCTTAAAGAAGACCCAGAAAATGGTTGCGCATCCCTCCAGAATGTACCAGGGCTCGCGCCATGCCTGAAGCAGCCATACAATGCGCGGCCTGAAGTCGGCAAACGGCTGCTCCCTTACCACCTCCGCCGCAGTCGCGGCGATGAACGAAGCGGCTGCAGCCAGCCAGAGTTCGTGCGTCCGTGTGGTGTTCACAAACAGCAACCACAAGCAAAAACTCACGGCCCAATAAAATAGAAAGAATCCCGCCCGCATTGGAATAGACGCAGACATCAGCGCGAACTCCGGCGCTCAAGAAAGTACATGAATGAGAGAACATCTTTGGCGACGGCAGGTTGCCCAGAATTGCATCGTCTTCTGATTCACAGTTATCTCGGTTGCTTTGGATGGACGAGACTCCGTGGTAGATTTCTTCCATGGCTGTCGCGACAAAAGCCGCGGTAACCCGCTGCTCGTGGGCGACTACGGAGCAAATGATCGCGTACCATGATCGCGAGTGGGGTGTGCCCGAGCACGAGGACACGAGATTGTTCGAGTTCCTGATACTCGAAGGAGCGCAGGCTGGCCTGAGCTGGTCCACCATTCTTGCCAAGCGTGAAGCTTACCGCGAAGCATTTGCCGCGTTCGATCCCCAGGCGGTAGCCAGATTCGGCGCCCGCGATGTGGCCCGGCTGTTGCGCAACCAGGGAATCGTGCGCAACCGGCTGAAGATCCAATCAGCCATAACCAATGGCAAGGCATTTATCCGTGTTCAGGAAGAGTTCGGGTCCTTTGACCGCTACATCTGGCAGTTTGTCGGGGGTGGGCCGCGTGTCAATGCCCGGCGATTAATGAAGACCGTCCCTGCGGAAACCGCAGAATCGCAGGTCATGAGCAAAGACCTGAAGAAGCGCGGCTTCAACTTCGTGGGTCCAACGGTCTGCTATGCGTTTATGCAAGCCGTCGGCATGGTGAATGATCACCTGGTGGAGTGCTTCCGGTACAAGCAACTCCTGTAAATCCGTCGCCGCAATCCGAGTTGCCAGTTTGCTGAGAATCAATCCTGCCACTGCCGAGGATTTAAGATCTAGATTTTCGCTTTGCGCGATGTGAGATTAAACTTGACTGGCCATGACTAACGTCGACCCGCTTCTCCGCTTTCGTCCTGAATTTCCCATTCTGGAGCGCACCACCTACATGATCAGCAACTCGCTTGGCGCCATGCCGCGCGGCGTGTATGACTCCGTGCACCAGTACTGCGATGTATGGGCCATGCGCGGAGTGCGGGCATGGGAAGAGCACTGGTGGATGATGGCGCGTGAAGTCGGCGATGCGATTGGAGCGATCATGAATGCTCCGTCGGGATCCGTCAGCATGCATTTGAATGTCACCAGTTGCCAGGCGGTGGTAGCCAGTTGCTTCGAGTTCAGCGGCAAGAGAAACAAAGTCGTCTATAGTGACATGAATTTCCCCTCTGTCATGTATTTCTGGGAGGCGCAACGCTCGCGCGGCGCACGCGTACACATGGTCAAGACGGATAATGGCATTCACGTGCCCACAGAACGGCTGCTCGATGCGATTGATGAAGAAACGCTGCTGGTTCCCATCTCGCACGTGGTGTTCCGTAGCTCTTACATCAACGATGCCAGAGCAATCATTGAAAAGGCGCACCGCGTGGGAGCGCACGTAGTGCTGGATGCGTTCCAATCCCTTGGCAACGTGCCGCTGGACGTGCAGGCGCTGAATGTGGACTTCGCCGTGGGCGGCGTGCTCAAGTGGCTGTGCGGCGGGCCAGGAACATCCTATCTTTACGTCCGTCCGGACCTGGGCAAAAAACTGGAGCCGAAGCTCACCGGCTGGTTCGCCCATGAAAACCCGTTTGCCTTCGAAATCGGCGCCACAAAGTATGGCGAGCCGCCGCTTCGCTTCATGCAGGGGACCTCTAACATACCGGGTTTTTACACCGCTGTGCCCGGGCTCAAGATCGTCCGCGAAGCGGGTGTGGAGAACATCCGCGCAAAATCGAAGCGGATGACCGCGCGATTGATAGAGCTTGCCGACCAGCGTGGCTGGCGCGTGAACGCGCCGCGTGATCCCGAACACCGCGGCGGAACTGTCGCCATTGACATGCCCAATTCCAAAGAAGTTTGCACGGAATTGCTTCGCCGTGACGTGCTGGTGGACTGGCGTCCCAATGCCGGAGTCCGATTCTCGCCCCATTTTTATAACAACATGGAAGAGATTGACCGGGCGATTACGACTGTCGATGAAATCCTGAGCAGCATGGGAATCGCAGTAGTAGGAGCCAGGTAGCGTCGAGAGCATTTCAGCGAATGCCGCCGTCCTGCAGCACCGATCACCAAAACTCCGCCGCATGGTGTAAGCTTTTCAGTTCCCTTCATCTCTGGAGGCCCTTAACCGCATGCTGAAGCGCGCGAAAAACACCGCCCTGATCTCCTGTTTCTCTCTTGTTTCCCGCTTTGCTTTCATCGCGTTCGTTTCCGTCAGTTTCTGCCTTGTAGTGGCCTCATCGCCAGCGATCAAGGCCTTTGCCGAGCAAACGGGCGGCCCGCACCGCGCAGCAACCAGCATGGCAAAGCCCGCCGCCATAAATTCGGCGCAACAAGGCGCTCAGGCGCCGAAGGCATCGCCGGAGCCAACCACAGTTTTCGGGTACCGCGATTTCAGCAAACAGCGCCAGTGGGACCACATGTTCCTGGCTGTCCCGAGCCCGGCGCGCGCGGAGCAGCATTTGAGAATTCTGACCGCGCAGCCGCACATCGCCGGCTCGCCCCAGGATAGACAGACCGCCGATTACGTAGCCAAGATGTTCAAGGTGGCCGGCCTGCAAACCGAGACGGTGCCCTACAGGGTGTGGATGAACCGCCCTGCGGAAATCAGCGTCACGGTAACCGCGCCTCCAGATGTCAAGATGAGTGGGCCCACGCGTGAGCACGTTTCAGGCGACCCACTTCCGGACAATCCTGATGTGGTGATGCCTTTTAACGGATCTTCGCCTTCCGGTGATGTGGAGGCAGAGGTGGTTTATGCCAATTACGGCCGCCCGGAAGATTTCAAGCAACTCAAGGACATGGGCATTGATGTCCGCGGCAAGATCGTGATCGTGCGCTACGGACGCAACTTTCGTGGGGTAAAGTGCTTTATTGCAGAGCAGGAAGGCGCCGCCGGCGTGATCATCTACTCCGATCCCATGGACGACGGCTATTTCAAGGGTGATCCATACCCGAAGGGCCCCTACCGCCCGGAGTCGGGAGTGCAACGCGGCTCAATTCAGTACATGTTCAAATATCCGGGCGATCCGACCACACCCGGGTTCGCTTCCACCGTGGACCTGCCCAATTCAAGGCGCATCAACCCGGAGACCGCGACGAGCATGCCGAAGATCCCCACCACTCCGCTCTCCTGGGGCGATGCCCAGCCCATCCTGCAGGCCCTGGGCGGGCCAGAGTCGCCACGCGGTTGGCAGGGAGCTCTGCCATTTACCTATCACGTCGGGCCCGGTCCAGTGAAGGTGAAGATGCACCTCAAACAGGACTACCGCTACTTCACCATTTGGGACGTGATCGGAAAAATACCGGGCACTAAGTATCCTGAGCAATGGGTGGTGATAGGGAACCATCGCGATGCATGGGTGTTCGGCGCGGTGGACCCGAACAGTGGGACGGCGGCTATGCTGGAATCCGTAGCGGGCATCCAAAAGCTGCTGGAGCAGGGCTGGAGGCCGGAACGCACTTTGGTTTTTGCCAGTTGGGATGCCGAAGAAGAAGGATTGATTGGCTCGACCGAATGGGGAGAGCAGCATGAAAAAGATCTGGAGCACGCCGCGGCATATTTCAATCTGGATGTGGCCGTCACAGGGTCTAACTTCAGCGCGTCTGCGGTACCGAGCCTAAAAGGTTTCATACGCGAGGTCACCAGGTTTGTGCCCAGTCCAAAGGGCGGCACTGTTTACGACCAGTGGAAAAAAGAGACAACCGATCACCCTGAGCGCGACGACAATGGCCACGGGCGCGAACCGAATGCCAAAGTGGGGAACGACGTGCCGGTAGGAGACCTGGGCAGCGGGTCCGACTACAGCGTTTTCATTCAGCACCTCGGGATTCCCTCGGCGGACATGACATCCAGCGGGCCCTATGGCGTATACCATTCAGCATTTGACGACTTTACCTGGTTCAAGAAATTTGCCGATCCCACCTTCGTTTACGAACAGGAGATGGCGCGCGTGCTCGGGCTGGAGGCGCTGCACATGGCTGATGCTGACGTGCTGCCGTACGATTACGAAGCCTATGGCAAAGAGATTCAGGCGTACATTGATCAGGCGCAGGACAAAGCCAGAAAGATGCTGGGCGCCAATGCCCCCGATTTCAGCAAGGCCAGTGCAGCCGCAAGTCGCTTTGAACAGGCGGGCGCGAAAGTGCTGGCAATGCAGCAACATCCCGCGCAGGATACGACCCGGCTGAACGAAACGCTGGTGGCTGCCGAGCGCGCGCTTCTGCTGAATAAAGGTCTGCCGCAACGTCCGTGGTTCCGTCACGCCATCTATGCGCCAGGCCAGTACACCGGATACGCGGCTGTGGTCATTCCGGGAGTGAATGAAGCCATTGACGCAAAAAACGCGCCGGTGGCAACTCAACAGTTGCAGGCTTTGACGGATGCCTTGAATCGGGCGGCGGGCGTGCTGGAAGGAGCGGGACGGTAGAACCGCTCCTTCAGACCCTGTCGAGGCGGGACTGTGCAGCGCGATGACTGCACCCGCCAGATCGCAGTTTTTTCGCCTATCTAGCAGCCAGGCCCAGAACATAAACTGTCTACCGGTTCTCACACTGGTTTGTGATTTAAGCGCAAGAAACAGATTTTTTGAGAGCGCGCGCAACTGCTACCGTCGAATCGAACCCCATGGAGAAAATTCTGAATCCCCAGTCGGGTTTGGAGATTCTGTTAGTGGATAGGAGAAGTCAGATGGGCGTGCAAGTCACCGACCTCCAATTCCTCCGGGACCAGCTATTGTTGAGGCGGGGCAAGCTTCAGTCGGCCTCCCACAACCATACCGCTTCTGGCGAACTAGCCCAGGCGGAAACCGCGAATCTTGTACAGCTCCTGGAGCAGGTCGACAAAGCGCTTGATCGGCTCGAACTCGGCCGCTATGGGATCTGTGAGGTGTGCCAGGGAGAAGTCGAGACGGAGCGATTACTGGCGGATCCTCTCACGCGGGTCTGCCTTGAGTGCCTGAGGCCGGCGGAAGCCCGGGCGCTCGAACGTGACCTGGAACTGGCGGCAAGCATTCAAATGGGTCTGCTTCCCAAGCAGGATCTAAGCGCTGGCGGATGGAACGTCTCCTATCACTATGATCCTGCCGGCGCGGTGAGCGGCGACTACTGTGATGTGGTCACGCACGGACCTGATCTCTATTTCATGCTGGGAGACGTCTCCGGGAAGGGCGTGGCCGCTTCCATGCTCATGGCGAATTTGCATGCGATGTTTCGTGCCCTGGTGCCCTCAGGACTGCCACTCCATGAGCTACTGGAACGGGCAAACCGGATTTTTTGCGAAAGCACGCTGCCCACACAGTACGCCACGCTGATTTGCGGCAAGGCAAAGCAAGACGGTGAAGTGGAGATTTCCAACAGCGGGCATCTGGCGCCTCTGCATGTAAGTTCTAGCGAAATCAAGCAGCTGGAATCCTCCACGGTGCCGGTGGGTCTGTTTTCTGACCAGAAATTTGCGCCGATGAAAATCAGCCTTTCCACCGGAGATATACTGGTACTTTACACGGACGGAGTCACGGAATCTCTCTCGCCCGATGGCGCTGAATACGGTGTTGATCGCCTCTCCCGAATCATTGCCGAATGTCAGGCGCGCAGTTCCAGCGGTCTGGTGCAACACTGCATTAGTGATGTGCTGGCGTTCCGCGCAAGCGCTCAGAAAACCGACGACCAGACCTTAATGGTGTTGCGATTTGACCCGAATGGTGTTGCGATTTGACTCGGTACGGCAATGAGGGTGCACAGGCTCCTGGGCGCAAGTCATCCCGCGTTTCGGCTCTGCTTTCAAGATGAATACGGTAGCGGCACAAGTCAGGACCAGGCGGCTGGGCGGCCATCCGTTTGACAATTCCCTCTCCGCATAGGCAAACTACGGCTTCGCCCAGCCGTCAGCAGTACTGCACGCCCTTAGCAGACATTTGTGGACCGCAACGTGACAAAACGGATGTCGTATACGCTTGCATCCACCCTGGAAAGCGTCAATCGCGCGGAGAGCCTTGCCTCCGAGGCGGCTTCCCGGGCCGGATTCAGTGAGGACGAGCAGTCCAACATCGCCATGGCGGTGAGAGAAGCCGCGGTCAACGCCGTGCTGCACGGCAACGCGTATGATCCGGAAAAGAAGGTGTTCGTAGTTTATGAAAGGACCAGTGACGCGCTGGTAATCACGATAACCGACCAGGGCAAGGGTCTGGACCCTGATGGTTTGCCGGACCCTCTGGCCCCTGAGAACCTTATGAAGGGCTCCGGACGGGGCATTTTCCTTATCCGCGCTTTTATGGATGAGGTGAAGTTCAGAAACATACACCCCGGCACCGAGATCACGTTAATCAAGCATCTAGGCCGCAGCGCGGCGACTGAGGAGGAAGCACAGTGACAATGAAGGCTAGCAATCGGCAGATCAATGGCGTTACCGTGGTCGACATGAGCGGGCGCATCACCCTGGGAGAAGGCAGCGTGATACTCCGGGACAGCATTAAGGACCTGCTGAGCAAGGGACAGAAAAAGATCCTGCTGAACCTCGGCAACGTTACTTACATTGACAGTTCAGGGATCGGTGAACTGGTCAGCGCCTTCACTTCCGTCCGCAATCAGGGCGGCGAACTGAAGCTGCTCAACCTGACCAAGAAGGTCCACGATCTGCTGCAAATCACCAAGCTTTATACCGTCTTCGATATCCGCGACGACGAGACGGCAGCAATTGGATCATTCAAATAGGGAATTCGCGACAGGGCGGGCGGTGGACTCCGCCTGCTCTTCTCGCGCCAAGGATTGCTGATGCCAAGAATCTCCCGCCTGGATAAATCGCAAGTCTCGCCGGAAGTGTCCGCCATCTACGACCATTTCATGAAGGTCCGCGGCAACATTCCCAATATGTTCCGCACCGTGGCGCACCGGCCGGAACTGCTCAAAACCATGATTGCGCATTTTCGCGCCGTGATGGAGACCGGTACTGTACCAACAAAGCTCAAAGAGCTTCTGTTCGTACGCACCAGCCAGATGAACCGGTGCGAGTATTGACTGGCTTCCCACACCGTCCAGGCGCGACGGCATGGCTGGAGCGACGACCAGATCAAAGACCTGGCCAATTTTGAGCAGCGTAGCGATTTCACGGAGAAGGAAAAAGTGGCCCTGCGGCTGACCGAGCGCGTCACCCGCGACGCGCACACAGTGGATGAGCCGCTCTGGAACGAACTGCGCAAGCACTATGAAGAAGGCGAAATTGTGGAGTTACTCGCCGCCATTGGTCTTTTCAACTATTTCAATCGCTTCAATGACGCGCTGGTGATGGAGCCGACAAAGTAGCCGGCTCTGGCTGGGCCGCCGTTTTCCCGAAGCGTGGATGCGACTGCCCGTTTTCAGCCAGCCCTTCTTGTGCCTGCTTCAGGCCAAGCTGAATGAGCCTGTCCGCGTTCTCCGGATCGAAGCTTTCCGCCGCGACCACCACATTTCCGGTCTGCTGAATGAAAATGGGCCCATCCGCGCTTGTGTATCGATCCAGCCCTGGCTTGGCGGGATCGGGGGGCAGGTGTTCGAGCCCGGCGTAACGTGTGTGCAGCGCACCGGCATACAGTTTGGCAAAGTATCGCGCTGAGTCCTCACCGGACCAGCGCGAAATATAGTAAAGCCCCACATGCGCGGTGGAATTGCTGTCTCTAGGCGTTAAGTCTCTGCGTCCGGCTGCGTAATAGACCCCGCCGCGCCATTCCTTGCTGAGACTGCCGGCAATCTGTTCATTGGCGTAAACCTTGAGCAGGATATCCACGTCAAGCTCGCCCACGGCGCCGGCATCGAACGGCTCATACTGTTTCTTGAGGAAATCCAAATTGGGCAAATACAACGTGGGCACGCGATGTCCGGCAAGATATTCCTTTGGCAGCATGACTTCCCGCGTGGTTTCCGGCATCTGGTCGAGCACCTTCTTGAAAGCCGCTTCTTTTCCGCCCGCCACCAGCAGGTCTTTGATAAAGCGCATGCCATGGCGGTATGGGAAAATGAGTTCGTCCTGCAGGAGCAGCGGCGCGCTGTCAAAGACCGGGCTGCTGTTGTCCTTCTCCATGGAAGACAGCATCAGGTCGACGAACTGGGGTGAATCCGCTACGCTCTTGCCCACTGGCGCCAGCATGTAGTCCACCAGCACTATCATGCCCTGGCCTTCCAGAACGGCGCTGCGGCACGTGGATTCTTCGTCATTCCTTACCAGAGCCCGCAGATCGGTGAGACCCTTCTTTTCGATCTTTTCATCTTCCTTGCTCATCTTCTCCAGGTCATAGCTCTGGTCCTGCAGCGCATGCGTAAGTTCGTGGGCCATCACGGCTTTTTGCATTTCCGGCGCCACCCAGTCGAGCAGGTTCATGGTCCTGGTCTTTTCGTCGTAATAGCCGGCCACCTGCTCGGTCAGCAGCTTGATCAGAAAACTGTGGAGATCGAAAGTGCGCGGCAGCAGCCCGAATTTTTTAAGCACCAGTTCCGAGCGCTCAAAGCGAATCCGGTCCACATCATTTTCGAGCTTGTCTGAAATGTACTTCTGAACCTGCTCGCGGCTGACGATCTGCTTTTTGACGCTGTGCTTGATAGGCAGCAATGTATCTTTGCTGACAAATTGCAGAACCTGATCCACTGAGGCCAGCAATTCTTTCGCTTCCTCGGGAGTGAGCTTGTGATCCGGCTGCGGCTGCTCCTCGATTTCGACCTGCGCATTGGGCGTTGGCTTGGGCGATACCTGAGGAGGTGCAGGGACCGGACTCGGCGAAGCCATCGGTCTGGGTGAAGGCCGTTCTTGTGGCGGAGTGGCGACCTGGGCAGAAGCGAACGAAACTAAAAAAAGGAAAATCAGCAGTATGACGGAATGTCGTTTCATGTGCGCGATTCGAGCGGTATTTCGGCTCCTTACTTTACTGATGGCTGTTCTTGATTGTACGCCTTTGGATGCGGACGAAAGGGGTAGGCACTCGGGCAGACTGCGCGAAAAATCGGGCGGCTCTTTGCATCAAGCCGCCCTTCATTGTTGTCGCCGCTATGTAAGCACCGGCTCGGCCGCCCTGATGTACTCGATCACTGAATCGCTCCAGCCATCAATATGCATCCATGCCCCGTAGCCAACCCCGTTCTGGTAACTGGCCACATTGAGCATGTAGCCGCGCGCCTTAGGATTCGGTACAGGATCGTGCGACTGCTCGTCCGTGATCACGATCAGGCGGTCATAGTTCGCATCAATGTTTTCCGCGATCTCCTTCAGCGCCCGGCCAAGATATGTTCCGTAATGCGGTTGGCTGGCGTTGAGCGCGTCACGCAGGGCAAAACTCCGGGGGGCGGGGACACGCACCAGCTTGTCAGAGAATGTGTAAATACTCACATCCTCCGCGATCTCCCGCAGCAGCACGGCCAAACCGTATGCGGCGTCATTACGCCGCATCTCGGAACGGCGGGAGAGCTGTGCATCCATGGAGCCGGAGACGTCCACCAGCAAAACCGTTTTGCCGGGGAGCCTTGCCTGGCCTTCGAGTGAACGCAGCATTGCCTTCTCCAATTCCGGCTCCCACTGCGGCGCATACCGCGCAGCGGCGATGAAGCGGAAAGGCAGCACCCGCTCGGCACGCATGCGCGCCAGGCCGTCGCGGATTGCCTGCTCGCTCACCTTGGCTTCGGCCATGTTGCGCAGGTTGCGCAGCAGGGCCACCGCACCCAGCTTGTTCTCGCTAAGCAGGCGCTCCCAGGCTTCGTGCTTGTCGGCGCCTGAAGAGAGCGCAACCTCCCATGTATCGGGAGTGGCCAGTTCGCCCTCGACGAGCCTCTTCCACAATGCGCCCTGTGTCGCATCCAGCGGCTTGGCGTGCGAGAGGAACAGCACGTCACGCAGCTTCACCGGAGCGGCCCGATTGTACTTGGCCAGCGCATACTCGTCGAACTTGGTGAACGCCGCAGCCAGTCCCTTCTTCACCTGCGCCGAGAGAGGCTGCTTGCCTTCGCTCCAATAAAACGCCACGAACTCAGAAAGCTCATCGGCGCGCTGGATGACACGTATGAGCGTCTCCGCGACAAGGTGACGATGCGTGGCCAAACGCGCCATCTCACGGACAAGCAGGAGCGGCACGTGACGCAGTTTCATCTTGTCGCGCGCCTCAAGGGCCAGGGCAGCAACCTTTTCGGCAGGAACTTTGGATACCAGCTCGCGAATCCGGCCTGCGATGGCGACGCCATCCTCGTAGAACTGATCTTCCCAGAGCATGCAGGCCAGGACCGAGCGCCGCAATTGCAACTCCGGCGAGATCCGCTGCGCTGGCGCGCCCTCGTGCCTTTGTGCGCCACTGAGCCAGGGAAGGTTGAGGTTCAAAGTGTTCATACGCGTCATGTTTGCTTTCCTCGCAGGATGGTGTGGCACAGGCATTCTGTTTTCAAAGCAGCAACATTGGAACCAGATTCCTCACAGGGAACAATCGATCAAAGCCAGGAGGTCCGCCGTTCTAAACTTGAAACTACGGCACTCGAGATGCCGGCGGCACATGCGTCGCACCTGCGGACAAGTAAAGTAACTCTGATCTACACCACTGGTGAAATCTGTTTCCAACATCAACTGCTGTTGGGAAGCCGTGTGTTGCAACAGAGGCACGGCTTCGTCTTGCGGGAGAAGCTTTTAATTAATTGGTGCCGGGGAACAAGTCTGGGCTTTCACCACCGGCAACACAATTGGCGCTAAATAAGGGCGTAAGCCGCTGAAGGTGGAATTATTTCGCCGGGGAACAAACGATTGCAACACGGGATCGATTACAAGTGGAAGCAACTTCGCACTTCGCCACCCAGCGGTTTATTACATGATTTGCGTAGGACTGAAGCGCCTGAGGTTAGCTAAGGAAATAAATAAACGCCCACAGGCTATCAGGACCCTTAACGGGTTCTGTCAGCCTCCGCACCGGATTGTAGATAGTGCATTTCATTGACGGGCGTTCTCCTACGCAGACACAGAGTAACAAAGTCCGCGGGCGAGGTAAATGCGGAAAGCACGGAATTGCGCAAAATAAAAATTGAAAAGTTAGTTTTTAGCAGCGAAGGGAGAGAATTTATTTTTTGCAGAATCCCTCGCAACCAAGAGTTCATGGCAGCAATAGTGTTCCCTCTCTACGCTCGGGATATGGAACTCGCAATCCACTCCGTCGCTTCGCGCGTCCCTAGCGTCCCGCCAATATCCGATGTTGTCTTTTTCTGGCGCACCGAGTCCAGCACGGCGTGGTTGATGCGCTTGGCTTCTTTGCTCAAACCAAGATGATCGAGCATCATGGCCGCCGTGGAAATCGCGCCGATTGGGTTCGCGATATTTTTTCCTGCGAACGGCGGCGCCGACCCGTGCACTGGCTCAAACATTGAGGTTTTGCCGGGATGGATATTTCCGCTGGCGGCCATGCCGAGGCCGCCCTGCAGCGCAGCGGCCAGATCGGTAATGATGTCGCCGAACATGTTATTGGTTACGATCACGTCGAACTGCCTGGGATCGCGGGCCATGTGCATGCAGAGCGCGTCCACGTACATGTGCTGGCTCTGGATCTCCGGATATTCCGCCGCCACCAGCTTGAACACCCGCTGCCAGAGTCCGCCGGCGTAGGTCATCACGTTCGATTTATCCGACATCAGCACTTTCTTGCGGCCCTGCTTCCGCGCCAGCTCAAAGGCAAAGCGGATCACCCGCTCCACACCCTTGCGCGTGTTGAAATCTTCCTGGGTGGCGATTTCATCCGGCGTACCCTGCTTGAACACTCCGCCTGCATCCACATACGGGCCTTCCGTGTTCTCACGGATCACAATAAAGTCCACGTCCTGCGGTTTTACGTTCTTCAGCGGGCAGAGTGACTCTTCCAGTAGTTTGACCGGGCGCACATTGGCATACAGGTCCATTTTGAAGCGCATGCCGAGCAGGATTTCTTTTGCATGAATGTTGCTGGGGACGCGCGGATCGCCCAGCGCGCCGACGAACACAGCATCAAAGTCGCGCTCCAGCATGGCGAATCCATCCGGCGGGATCGTGGTGCCATCTTTGAGGTAGCGGTCAGCCGACCAGTCAAATGTGGTGAACTCAACGGCGGCTCCGGTCGCCTCAATCACTTTCAGAGCTGCAGGTATCACCTCTTTGCCGATGCCGTCTCCAGGGACCACAGCAATGCGCTTGTTGGGCATAAGCGAAAAATATAACACCCGGCGTGGAGCGTCTCTTTTCCAATTCCGAAGTGAAGGCAAATTCAAATTCAAGCGGGGATTATTGAGTCGGCGGCAACAAAAAAAGCGGGATCATTTCAATACGCCAACCTGCGCGACCGCAATGTTGTCGCGGCTGGAATTTTTGACCATGTACATCATCTCGTCGGCCTGTCGGATGATCTCATGCGAGCTCTTGGCGTCCTCAGGATAGGTGGCCAGACCCATGCTGCAGCGCACCTGCAGGTTCAGGCTCTCCTCGGAAAGGAATACGGTTTTGCGCATCATCTCCTGAATGCGTTTCGCCACCACTAGGGCTGACTGTTTGTCGGTCTGCGGGAGCAGAATGACAAATTCGTCGCCGCCATAGCGGAAGGCGTAGTCAATCAGGCGCAACTGCGACTTGATTTTGAAGCCGATCTCCTGGAGCAGCTTGCTGCCTACCAAGTGGCCGTACGTGTCATTGACGAACTTGAAGTGGTCGAGGTCGAGAAAGATTACGCTGAATTCGTAGCCGAAGCGGGCGGAGCGATACACCTCGGATTCGAGCGTCTTGTAGAGATGCCGGGCGTTGTAAAGTCCAGTGCAGTCATCCGTGATGGTAAGTTCCTGGATCTTTTCGACAGCGCGCGCATTGTCAATGGCGATGGCGGCGTAGTCGCACAGGGCATGCAGGAAAAACATTTCCTGCTCGCCAAAACTCTCCATGGCACAGTTGATCAACTGAATGACGCCGAGCACCCTGTGCTTCGACTGCAGCGGCACGCAGATGATGGAGCGCGTCTTCCACTTGGTCATTTCATCAATGCGTTTGGCGAAGCGCTCGTCGTTGTACACATCGGGAACAATCAGTGATTCACCGTGCCGTGCGACCCATCCCGCAATGCCTTCGCCCACTTTAAGCCGCACGGTCTTGAGCGTTTCGGCCGCATCACCCACGGCAATGGCAAAGTAAAGCTCGTCCTTTTGCTCATCCACCATCAGCAGGGACCATGTATCCGGCCGGAAGAATTCGGCCATTTTGTCCATGATGGTTTGCAGAATTGAATCGAGATTCAGCGATGAGGTCAGAGCCTTCGCCACATCGTTGAAGATGGCGACTTCCTGCAATTGCCGCTTGGTCTTGCGCTCAGGTACCGTTGCCTCATTCATTTACGAGGTAAGTTCCTTCTAGGTCTAAGGCGAGGGCCGCCAACTTGGGCGTATTATCACCTGTTTCGGGGAAATCAGCAACCGCTGAATAGTCCTGAAGCTAGCCCGGCATGGACCGAAGGTACTGTACAAGTGCTTGCCCTTCGGGCAGTTACCTCAGTTTTTTTGGTTTGACAGCAGGCCGCCGATCTTCCTATGATGGCCACCTGAGCAGCTTTTCCAACCGATAAGGTCAGTGCCCTAACCCGATGGGTTCATTTGGCGACAAGCTGAAGCGCGAGCGGGAGATGCGTGGCGTCACGCTCAACGAGATCTCGGAATCCACCAAGATCGCTCGCCGCCATCTGGAGGCGCTGGAGAGCGAAGATTTTGCGTCCCTGCCCGGCGGTGTTTTCAATAAAGGCTTTGTCCGCGCATACGCAAGGTTCATAGGAATTGATGAGGACCAGGCTGTAGCCGATTACTCGGCAATCAACAGCGAGGCCCCGCCTCCGGAAGACCAGTTTCCTCTGGAAGTTCATGAAAAGCCGAACCGGGAGCTGAATCCCAGGAAGTCGCAACTGCCCATGATTGCCGCGGCTATAGCGCTCGTCCTTGTTGTAGCGGGCTCGTTCATGTGGAGAAGCAAGCACCATCATCCTGGGGGTGTTCTGCCCGCCGTGTCCGCCTCGATCCCCGACGCGAGCGAACTGGCCCAGGCTTCGCCGGAACCGGCACAAGCTTCATCGCAAGAGGCGCACGAAAAATCCAGACTGCTCCGTGTGCGGGAAAAAGTCGCCAGACAGGAGCAGCAGAAGCAGATTGAACTCGCCAGCCCGGCGCGGCGAGCTAGCGCGCCGGTCGCCCTTACGCCCGAAAACAGCTTTTTCGTGATCATCAAGGCGAAGGAAGATGCCTGGATTTCCGTGATGGCTGACGGACGCCGTGTAAGCCACGGGATTCTGAAAGCAGACAGGGAACGGTTTGTTCGTGCCGCGAGGCAGGTGATCGTGAAAACGGGCAACGCCGGCGGCATTGATGTGTATTTCAACGGTAAGCCCTTGGGCGCCATCGGAAATGAGAGCGAAGCCAGGACCCTGATGTTTACCCCGGCCGGTGCTGCCCAGCAATAAACTCTATAGCCGCATCCCCGCCCGCCATTTACAATAGCAAAAGTCCACTCGCAGCTAAAAAACTGCCGTTCGGCTGCTTTTGAACCCGGAGTGGCGCGGAAGCGTTGCCGGGCAACGGACCCATTCATTAGTCTGCTAAATCGGTTCCTAAAATGGGTTCCGTGCAGCAAAAGTCATTTTCAGGAGGAAGTTCAATTGGCTCCACGCGAACGTTTCTTATTTACATCCGAATCGGTCACAGAGGGCCATCCGGACAAGATTGCTGACCAGATTTCTGACGCGATCCTCGACGCGTGTCTGGAAAAAGATCCTTACAGCCGGGTGGCATGTGAAACTCTGACCACCACCGGACTGGTTGTGATCGCGGGCGAAATCACAACGGAAGCCTATGTCGATTTCCCCACCATCGTCCGTGGCACGGTGACGGCCGTGGGCTATACCGATGCGACCTATGGGTTCGACTCGCAGACCTGCGCAGTGGTTTCATCCATCCACTCGCAGTCGCCTGATATTGCCATGGGAGTGGACACCGGCGGCGCGGGCGACCAGGGAATGATGTTCGGCTATGCGTGCAACGAGAATGATGACTTCATGCCGACGCCCATCGCTCTGGCCCACAAGCTGACGATGAAGCTTTCAGAAGTCCGCAAGAACGGCGCCCTCCCTTATCTTCGTCCCGATGGAAAATCCCAGGTAACAGTTGAATACGGCCCCAACCACAAGCCCATCCGCGTGGATGCCGTGGTGATTTCGACGCAGCACGCGGAAACGGTCGATAACAAGACGCTCCGCCAGGACATCCTGCGCCATGTGATTCAGGCGGCGATTCCGGAAAAGCTGCTGGACGCCGACACCAAGTACCACATCAACCCGACCGGCCGTTTCGTGGTAGGCGGGCCGATGGGCGACACCGGCCTGACGGGGCGCAAAATCATTGTGGACACTTACGGTGGCATGGGCCGCCATGGTGGCGGCGCCTTCAGTGGCAAGGACCCGACAAAGGTCGACCGCTCTGCATGCTATATGTGCCGCTACATCGCCAAGAATGTGGTGGCTGCCGGCTTGGCGGAACGTTGCGAAGTCCAGCTTGCGTATGCTATCGGCGTGGCTGAGCCGGTGAGTGTACTGGTGGATACCTTCGGTACCGGCAAGCTTGATGAGACCACAATTGAGCACCTGGTGCGGCAGAACTTCCAGCTCACACCCAAGGGAATCATTGAGTCATTGAAACTGCGCCGGCCGATTTACAAGAAGACCGCGGCCTACGGACATTTTGGCCGCAAAGATCCCGACTTCACCTGGGAAGCAACCGACAAGGCGGCAAAACTGCGCGAGGCAGCCAACAAGAGCGCGGTATCAAGCAAAGTCGGAGCAGCGAAGTAAATCCCACATCGTAGAGACGCGGTATGCCGCGTCTCTACTCCGCATAATCCCGGCTTTAAAGCCGCAAAACAGGAAACTATGTCAACTACTGCCATACCCCAAGTTCCGTGTGACGTAAAAAATATTGAGCTTGCCGATTTGGGCAAGCGCCGCATTGAGTGGGCCAACCAGTCCATGCCCGTCCTGCAGAGCATCCGTAAAGAGTTCATCAAGAACCAGCCGCTCAACGGGATACGCATTGCGGCCTGCCTGCATGTAACTACTGAGACCGCGAACCTTGCCATCACCCTGCGTGACGGCGGCGCTGACGTGGTTTTGTGCGCATCCAACCCGCTATCCACACAAGATGACGTGGCGGCTTCGCTGGTGCGCGATTTCAACATCTCAGTTCATGCCATCAAGGGTGAGGACAATGAGAGCTATTACAAGCACATTCTGGCCGCGCTTGACCACAAGCCGCACCTCACCATGGACGATGGCGCCGATCTGGTCTCAACCGCGCTGACCAAGCGGCATGACGTGCTCGATGGCATCATTGCGGGAACGGAAGAGACAACCACCGGCGTGATTCGCCTGCGCGCCATGGCCAAAGACGGCCAGTTGCGCTATCCCATCGTCGCCGTCAATGATGCTCTCACCAAGCACATGTTCGATAACCGTTACGGTACCGGCCAATCCACCATGGATGGCGTAATCCGCTGCACCAATACCCTGATTGCCGGCAGCAAGTTTGTTATTGCCGGATTCGGCTGGTGCGGCCGCGGCCTGGCTTCGCGCGCGCGCGGCATGGGCGCGGATGTAATCGTGACTGAGATTGATCCGGTCAAGGCGATTGAAGCCGTCATGGATGGCTATCGCGTGATGTCGATGGCGGAAGCAGCCAAAATCGGCGATATTTTTGTTACGGTCACCGGCAACAAAAATGTAATTGCGCGCGACCATTTTGCCGCGATGAAGAACGGAGCCGTGGTCGCGAATTCCGGTCATTTCAACGTGGAAATCGACATACCAGCACTTGAGAAAATGTCTTCCTCCAAGCGTCAGACCCGCGACTTCGTGGACGAGTATGCAATGAAAGATGGGCGGAAAGTCTACCTGCTCGGCGAAGGCCGCCTCATCAATCTTGCGGCGGCTGAAGGACACCCGGCGTCAGTGATGGACATGAGCTTCGCCAACCAGGCGCTGTCTTGCGAATTCCTGGTCAAAAACCACAAGACCCTGGAGAAAAAGGTCTACTCTGTTCCGGAAGAGCTGGACAAAAAAGTTGCCAGGCTCAAGCTGGAGTCGATGGGAGTGAAGATCGACAAGCTTACGCCGGAACAGGAAGAGTACCTGGCGAGTTGGTCAGAAGGAACATAAGCAGCAGGCAAAAGTTGGTCTCACGGCAGCTCTTTTCGAGCTGCCGTTTTCTTGCTGCGTGCAGGCAATCACGAATGTCCAGAGCGACTCCCACGGATGTCCGTGGCGCTGACTCGAATGTCCGTTGGCGATAAGCTCGGATGTCTGGGAGCGGCCAGCCATGGATGTCTGGTGCGACTGGCGCAAATGTCCGTATCGACCGATTCGAATGTCTGGAGAGCTGCCTCGTTGGTTACTAAAGTGACCTACCGGACCGCCGATGGTCGTAATACTCTTAGCTCATTCAGTACATGCCCGGTAAGGGCGGTAAGAAAGCACGAGGGGAAGCAACAAAATGCAAGCATCCAGTGGAATTACTGAATCAACCATTCAGCAGGCCAACCAGGCATTCCAGAATCAGGTTTCCAATCAAATTGCACGCATCACGAGCGAACTTAAGCGCATGGAGGATCTCCTCGGCTTCGGCATGGTGGATCGCCGCGTTCTGACTGAGTTTCGCGCAGCCGTTGACCGCGTCAGGACCACTGGCTGGCAGGTGGAGCGCTGGCTCGATGGCGACGAGCGTGGCCTTGCGACGCTCCTAACGGAACAACGCATCCGCATTGCCACCACCTTGGCCACGCAGCTTGCCTGCGAACCCACCCTTTCAGACAAGCAGTTTACCGGCGTGCGCGCTTTACGGGATGCCGTACAGAAACTGAATCGGGTGCTCGAAGCTGCGGAATAGATTCGGCTCCGGCAAAATGTCTCCGCGCAGCCTTGGAATCCATAACATTGCAGACTCAGCAATGGGGACGCCTGTGTTTTGAACCGCATCGGCCTGAGCTGATGTAAGATTTCATCCAGAGGCGAACAATGGCAGAACCCACGTATGAAGAGATGAAAGCCCGTCTGACGGAACTGGAAAAGCAGGTGTCCACGCGCCGCACCGGGTCACTGGAATTTCGGGTGAGCGAAAAAGGCGGCGTAAGCGTCTACGGCCTGGGAAGATTCCCGGTCACGCTGTACTACGAGCAGTGGTCCCGTTTGCTTGATCAGGCGGATCAGCTCCGAGCCTTTCTTGAAGAAAACAAATCAAAACTCAAGCTCAAGGAACCAAAGTAGAGAGTTTCCGGCGTACTCGTATCCCGTTCCGCGAAGCTTCCTTTTAGCCAGGGGGAGCGCCCTCGTCTTAGGCCAGGGTGCGCCGGAGGTATTCTGCAACATCGGCAATAAAGCGATGCACAGAGGCTTCTGCAATGCGGTGCCCCACAATGGCATTCATGGTCTTTCCTACGGCGCCGAAAGGCGGTTCGTAAGCGCCTGAAAAATCCAACTGCGTTTCAGTGGAGGTCAGCGGATAGACGGAAAGCTCGCCCTTCATGAGCGGGAACAATCCCGGCATGGTTGCTGCCTCCCACTCCAGCAATAAACGGGTAGCGGGATGCGAAGCGGCAGTCAGCTTCTCCTCGACGCTTTGCACATCAATTTTGATATCGGTGGTCACCCCGATACCGCCAAAGTCAACGTGAAGTTCCGCCGCGACGGCTTGCGCCCGGGAGGCTGCGGCCTTGGTAGCCGACTGGAATACCGCAACAGCGTTCTCCTTCAACGCATCGCGGACCCGCTCGTAGGGCTGGTTGACGTAATCGAAGCAGCGGATCTCCGGACCTTTGCTCATAAAAACCATTCCCCTCCGGCTGAGTCTCCAACCTTCCAACCGATGGCGACGCTACTCTAACATAGTGCCTCGTTTCTCAATTGCGGCCGATCCTCGGATCTCACGCAGACCACCTGCGGGACAGCTTCCAGAACAGTGACAATTCATTTCGTTTTACGTTGCCTACCGCGTATGATGACTACCGCTCATTATTGAATTAGAGCGAATCGCAACTTCAAACGGACACGCGTAAATGAGTTGCCAGCACCATTAAACGAGTGAGGAGGCTCGATGTCTCACATTGATGTCCTACTGACGCGATCGGGGTTCGGACATACTCGGCGGGCGGACAATTGGTGGGTACAACCGCTTCTTGTATTTCTCGGACTGTCGGCATTCATTGTCTATTCCACCTGGGCAGCGCTGCAGGGGAATCACTACAGGTTTGGGCCATATCTCTCGCCATTCTATTCACCGGAATTGTTCGGCCCCGGCAATCACGGCTGGTTCGGCGCAATGCCAAACTGGATGCCAGCCTGGGTGACTACGGCGGTGCTCATTCTTTGGGCCCCCGGTGGCTTTCGCGTAACGTGCTACTACTATCGCGGAGCGTATTACAAGGCCTTCTGGGCGGACCCGCCTTCCTGCACCGTGGGCGAACCGCGGAAGAAATACCTTGGCGAGAGATCGTTTCCGTTGATTCTGCAAAATATCCACCGCTATTTTCTTTATCTTGCCCTGGTGTTCCTCGTTCTTCTGGGGCACGACGTGTGGAACGCGTTCTGGTTTGACGGCCACTTCGGCATGGGCCTGGGTACTCTGGTATTGCTGACCAATCTTGTGCTCCTAACCTCCTATACCTTCGGCTGCCACTCTTTCCGCCATCTGGTGGGCGGATTTCGCGACCGCTTGAGCGGAACTCCGGCGCGAAAGCGTGTCTATGACTGTGTGAGTTGCCTGAATCGGCGGCACATGTTATTCGCCTGGTGCAGCCTGTTCACGGTAGCGTTTTGCGACCTCTACGTGCGCTTATGTTCCATGGGTATCTGGACGGACTGGAGAATCTTCTAGTGGCCGAATACATTACGCACGAACACGACGTTTTGATTATTGGCGCCGGCGGAGCCGGACTGCGCGCCGCCGTGGAGGCTTCGGCTGCGGGTGTAAAGGTTGCGCTCATCTCGAAATCTCTACTGGGCAAGGCGCACACTGTAATGGCGGAAGGCGGAATAGCGGCCGCAATGGCAAACGTGGACGACCGCGACAACTGGAGGGTTCACTTTTCTGACACCATGCGCGGCGGTCAGTACCTGAATAACTGGCGCATGGCTGAGCTGCACGCCAAGGAAGCTCCGGCACGCGTACGCGAATTGGAAGCGTGGGGCGCTCTTTTCGATCGCACAAGTGATGGCCGCATCCTGCAGCGGAATTTCGGCGGGCACCGCTATCCTCGGCTCGCGCACGTGGGCGATCGCACCGGCCTGGAGATGATCCGTACCCTGCAGGACCATGGCATCCATCTCGGCCTGGATGTCTTCATGGAACATACCATCACCACTCTGCTGAAAGAGGGCGATCGCATTGCAGGCGCGTTTGGATACGACCGTGAGCGCGGGCGATTTCACCTGTTCCGCGCCAAAGCTGTGGTGCTGGCTACCGGAGGAATCGGAAGAGCCTACAAAATCACCAGTAACAGTTGGGAATACACCGGCGACGGGCACTCGCTTGCCTACCACGCCGGCGCGGCGCTGATGGATATGGAATTTGTCCAGTTTCATCCCACAGGAATGATCTGGCCGCCCAGCGTGCGCGGAATCCTGGTTACCGAGGGAGTGCGCGGCGAAGGAGGAGTGCTGCGCAATCGCAACGGCGAGAGGTTCATGTTCAAGGACATTCCTCCGCTGTATGTGAACCAGACCGCCAGCTCAGAAGAGGAGGGGTGGCGCTACACGCAAGGCGACAAGAACGCCAAGCGCCCGCCCGAGCTGCTGACGCGTGACCACGTAGCTCGCTGTATCCGGCGCGAAGTGCGCGAGGGACGTGGCAGTCCGCACGGCGGTGTGTTTCTGGATATCGCGTGGATTAAGGAAAAACTTCCCAATGCTCCGGAACACATCAAGAAAAAGCTGCCCAGCATGTATCACCAGTTCAAGCAGCTCGCCGATATCGACATTACGCAGGAGGCGATGGAAATTGGTCCTACCACGCACTACGTGATGGGAGGCGTCCGGGTGAACGCCGATACGCAAATGACAGATGTGCCTGGGCTGTTCGCCGCCGGCGAATGCGCTGCCGGTCTGCACGGCGCCAACCGGCTGGGCGGCAATTCACTTTCCGATCTGCTCGTATTCGGCAAGCGCGCCGGCGAGTATGCAGCCGCTTTCGCCAAAGAACACTCGCTGGGTGCGGTGAACACGCATGAATTGGAATCGGCGGAGAAGTCGGCGCTCCGGCCTTTCGAGCAGAACGGCCCTGAAAATCCTTACGCCGTGCAGCACACGTTGCAGGACGTGATGCAGGAGTTGGTGGGGATCGTGCGCCAGGAGCAGGAGATCTTGCAGGCGCTTGAGCGCATTCGCGAGTTAAAAGCTGCATCTGAGCGAGTCAGTGTAGGCGGAAACCGGGAATACAATAACGGCTGGCACACCTCGCTGGACCTGCGCAACCTTCTGACCGTTGCGGAAATGGTTGGCCGGGCGGCGCTGGAGCGCAAGGAAAGCCGCGGCGCTCATTTTCGTGATGATTTTCCGGTGAAGGAT
Organism: Candidatus Angelobacter sp.; assembly: GCA_035712465.1. Lineage (GTDB taxonomy): Bacteria > Acidobacteriota > Terriglobia > Terriglobales > Acidobacteriaceae > Angelobacter. The sequence continues at coordinate 78,165 of DASTAS010000027.1, read as the reverse complement.
GAGAAGTTCGGGACGTTTAACTTCGTGGTGAGAAAAGGCGCCGATGGGGCAATGCAGTTTACCCGCGAGCCCATACCGCCCATGCCAACGGAATTGAAACAGGTCATCGAGGAGATGAAGTAATGGCGACGGCAACATTTCGCATCTGGCGCGGCGAGAAGGGCGAGGGCAAGTTCCAGGATTACACAACGGAAGTCGCGGCCGGCATGGTGGTTTTGGACGCCGTTCATCAAATCCAGGCCGAGCAGGCGGGCGACCTTGCGGTGCGCTGGAACTGCAAGGCGGGAAAGTGCGGCTCGTGCTCGGCGGAAATCAACGGAAGTCCGAAATTGATGTGCATGACGCGCCTGAATACGCTTCCGCTCGATAAACCGGTCACGGTTGAGCCCATGAAGGCTTTCCCGCACATGAAGGACCTGGTCACAGATGTATCGTGGAACTTCGAGGTGAAGAAGCGCATCCCCAAATTCAAGCCGCGCCGGCCGGATGCTGAAGACGGCACCTGGCGCATCGCTCCCAAGGACGTTGAGCGGGTGCAGGAGTTCCGCAAGTGCATTGAATGCTTTCTCTGCCAGGATGTCTGCCACGTATTGCGCGAACACCACATGCACGCGCAATTCATCGGGCCGCGTTTTCTGGTCTATGCCGCTGCCCTCGAGATGCACCCCCTCGATGAAGGAGATCGCCTTGAAACGCTGAAAAAGGAATTTGGCATCGGCCTGTGCAATATAACCAAATGCTGCACCAAGGTTTGCCCGGAGAGCATCACCATTACTGATAACGCAATTATCCCACTCAAAGAACGCGTGGTGGACCGCTTCTTTGATCCCATATCGAAGTTGTTCCGGGTGTTCAGCAACTCGAACAAGTAGGAGACTTTATGCAGTTCCAATTGAAAGCCATTTCTGTGGAGAGCATTCCTGAGGCGCTCGCCAAAGTAGAGCGCTACCGGTTGTTGAATGAACCCGCTCTTGCGGAAAGCATTTGTCTGGATATTCTGGCCATTGTGCCCGACCACCAGCAGGCGCTGATTTCACTCCTGCTCGCGCGAACCGATCAGTTCCATTCTCATGTGCCGGCGAAGGCGGCAAAGGCAGCCCAGGAAATCCTGAAGCAGCTCAAGGGCGATTACGAGCAGGCCTACTACGCCGGAATCATCTGGGAGCGCCTGGGGAATGCGCGCATGCGTGAAGGACTCGCTGGAGCCGGCGCCTCCGCCTATCACATGCTGCGGGAAGCCATGGGCCATTATGAGCGGGCCATGAAATTTGCTGTGCCTGGAAACGATGACGCCATTCTGCGCTGGAACACCTGCGCGCGCACGATCATGGAGAACGCTGAGCTCCGGCCTTCACCAGAGGAAGAGCCCGCGCTTGCCTGGAGCGGCGAAGGCAGTTCCAGGATTCCCGACGTTTAATGGCCGGGTGAAGGACAAACCTACCACGGAGGCACGGAGACACGGAGAAAAGCAAAACAACCAGCGCCGCAGATTGACGATTGGCCCAGATGGCGCCAGATAAAACCGCCCTTCGTGTTCTTTGTGGCTTCTACCCGGATGCTAAACTGAAAAAAAGAGGAAGCGCATGGGGTCCGGTGACCCTTCCGGTCTTCAAAACCGGCGAGAGTTAGCTTCGCTGGCTCTGGTGAGTTCGACTCTCACACGCTTCCGCCAGTTCTTTCTTTTCCGCTTGAAACAAATCATCGTATTCTAACCGACACCATGCTCGATCCAAGCCGCCCCGCTCTCACGTGGTTCATCTGGTCTATCTGGCCGTCACTGTCCTGGTTGGAAAGGCTGTCGTTTTTGGCATTGTGCGCAACAGGCGCTTATTGGCTGTTTTGGGCCGTAACTGTTCTGCGCTCTCAGAATTTAGCAGGCGATCTCAACAGCACACCTTCAGATCGTGCAAGCCTTTTACGCACTCGCAAGCGTATCAGAAACGGCCAACAAGCGACCACGGCGGCCTTCTACCTGGTTGGTTTCGCCCTGTTCGTTTGTCTCCACTTTGCGTACATGGCCCTTGGGGAAAGCCGCATGGCTATGGGTTGGATGATTGTTGAGAATTTCCAGATCCATTTTGCTTTTGCCGCCAATGCATTTCTTGTTCTTCTGTTCATTCAGTGCATCCAGTGGTTTGTTACGAACCGGGTAAGGGTTATAGAGTCTAATCCACTGTAGCAACGTGCCGTGAGATTCGACGTGCGGGCTCAACGGAATGAAGAACGATGATGCTACAAAGAAAATTGCTCAAAAAGCATTTGTTGAAGCCATGGAGGAGATTGGTATCGCATCGCGGGCCACTCGCGATCACTTGTCTTCCGCTGGCGTTCCTGCTGGCTTTGCTGCCGGTGCTCGGCCCGGTTTCCGTGAACGCGCAGCAGAGCCCAATCGCTCCACAGAGTTCGGCGGCCCGGGATCAACAAACGAAGCCAAGGGAAACCAGCAAACCCTACACAGGCGATCTCTCAGTCTTTGATTACAAGGGCCGCGGCAAGAAACTGCAGGTTGACCGCGTAATGGATATCCTGGAGCTTTCTCCCGGAAAGAGGGTTGCCGATATAGGCGCGGGCTCAGGATGGTTTTCAGTTCGCGCCGCCCGGAGAGTGGGGCAGACCGGAATCGTCTACGCCGTTGACATCAATCCTGAAGCGATCCAGTACATTCAACAACGGGCAAAGCGCGAAAACATCAGCAACATAAAGACGATTCTCGGGAACCCCAGCGACCCTTTGCTGCCGCCGCACAGCGTGGATGCGGTCCTGCTCCTGAAGGCGTACCACGAAGTAGCCGAACCGGTAGCCCTCCTCAAAAACCTGCGCAAATCGCTTCGGCCGGGAGCGCTCGTTGGAATTATCGACCGCAACGGAATGGCTGACAACCACGGCGTGAATGAAGACATTGTGCGCCGCGAAGCTCAGGAGGCCGGATATATATTGATCGGCAGGTATGATTTTGTGAAAGGAGACGGTGAGGACTATTTTTTGATGTTCAAGCCACTCTGACTGAAGGATCATAAATTACTAACCTGCAAGATTTCCCCCGGTGACGTCCATCCTTCATTGACTTCCTGGCGTCGGGAAGCAATTGCCAGAATTCCAAAACTGCCAAAGATCGGGAATTGGGAAGGTAGACACTCACAGGGTTCTAATTCCCGTTTGAAGGTCAAATCCCACGGAGTTAACCCAGGCTGCGTGCCTGCAGGAATGACTGCAGGATCAGAGTAGCGGCCATGCGGTCGACAGCTTGGGCGCGCTTCTGCAGGCTGACTTCGGCGTCGCGCAGGAGGCGGTTGGCTTCAGAGGAGGTGAGCCGCTCGTCCCAGAGGTGGACGGGAAGGGCGAAGCGGCGGCGCAGCTCATCCGCGAATTCAGCCACCTTGCGTGATTGCGTTCCTTCTTCTCCGCTCATCCGCAGCGGATTACCCATGACGATCTCGGCGATCTGGTATTCGCGAATGAGGCGCTCAAGCCGGGCAAAGTCGCTGCGTTTGTTCTTCCGCTCAAGCGTTTCCAGGCCCTGCGCGGTGATTCCAAGCGGGTCAGAAACTGCAAGGCCCATGCGGCGGGAGCCATAGTCAATGGCCAGAATACGGCCGGAGAGTTGCACGCCGTCATTATAGAGCGCCGAAGCATCTGATTGTGTGCATGGCTTCGAATCGCATCATTCCGCCTGCCGGACAGCGGGGCCCGCAGTCTGTGGACACGGGGGCAGCGGAAAAAGAGCTGCAACAGAGGCAAGAGCGCAAATTCATGGATTCGCTGGCCGCGGGAGCAGCGGCGCAGGTGATCCTGGCCGTGCTGGCAGTGCTGGCTGCCTGTTATTTCGCCAAGGTTGTGATGATCACGTTGCTGGTCTCCGTGCTGATCGCCTTCGCGCTGGAGCCGGTGGTTACGTTCCTGGGACGCTGGCGGCTGCCGCGTTCAGCCGGTTCCGTCATTGCCGTGCTGCTGCTCTGCGGTGTGGTCTGGGCAGGAAGCTATTTCTTCTATAATCGCGCGATCAGCTTCATCCACGAACTGCCGAAATATTCGCAGAAAATCCGCGGCGAGCTCTCCCACATCACACGACAAACCAGGGAGATCAAGAAGACAACACAGAAGATTCTTCCCGGCCAGGCGCAGCAAAACAACAATGCGGTGCCCGTAAAGGTGGAGAGCAGCGGATCAGACTTTTTTACCAAAGGCCTGGGCACCATTACAGAAGTGCTGGCGGCAATCGCGTTCATTCCTTTCCTCGTATATTTCATGCTGAGCTGGCAGGAACATGCCCGCACTAAGACGGTGCAGTTGTTCCCCGCGGCAGATCGCACCACCGCCTATGTCACGCTGGGCCAGATCTCGCTGATGATCCGCAGCTTCATCGCCGGAAATTTCATCATTGGACTTTTCATGAGCGCCGTCAGCATGGCGGTGTTCGGTTTTCTGGGACTGCCGTATTTTTACTTCCTCGGGTTCATCAGCGGCTTTCTCAGCTTGATGCCATATCTCGGCGTAGTGCTGGCAGTTATTCCTCCTCTGGCCGCCGGCATTGGCATGCTGAAGGGCACTGGGATGATCGTTATTGTGCTCACGGTACTCGGTTTGCACTTGTTCAGCATGAATGTGCTCTATCCCAAGGTGATTGGGAAGCGGCTGCAACTGAATCCGCTGGCGGTCACGGTCTCGTTGCTCGTGTGGGGCTGGATCTGGGGAGCACTGGGCCTGGTTCTTGCCGTGCCGGTGATGGGAGTGATCAAAATCATTTGCGACCACGTAACCTCGCTGCGGCAACTGGGAGAGTGGATGGGTGAATGAAGATACCGCCATCGGTGATAAACTCGATTTTTTTGTTGACATTGCCTCATGGCTACCGCAATATCTTGGATGTAGATGGGAAGCTACGCAAGATTTAGCTGCCCAATGTAAAATGGCCTCGAAGGAGCCAAATTCTTTAAGGAGGAACTTCACGATGGCGACAAAGAAAAAAGCAGCTAAGAAAAAGAAGAAGTAGCTTAGCGCGGAGCCATGTCTCCGCATTCAAAGATTTTTCAAGGGAAAATAGTGATACGGGTGTTCATCAGTAGAACACCCATTTTTATTGCTCCAAAACCCTGAGCCCGTGCCGTTCCGGTTGAACGACTTCCTCCGCCCGTGCTTCAATGGAGCTCTGGTTTGCCGATGCATTTGAGATTTAAAAGCCGAATCATTTTTCTTCTGCTGCTGAGTTCACTCACGCTGCCGGCCGCACCCGGTCAAAGCGACTCCACGCCCGGTAGTTCGCCCGCCAACGGCGAAGAGATCATACCGTTTCTCAACCAGACGATCGTCTGGTACCGGCAAATCACGGTGCAGCAGCAACTGGCCACAGAACCCAGTGACGTTCTTTTTCTGAACGACAACCGGCAGATAGCCGATCAGGTGGTGCGGCTCTCCTTTGAGTTTGCCCGTGCACGCGTGCAATCACTGAACGTTGAAGCCGCCAGCACGGCGCACGCACAGGGCAATGCATCAGCTTCGCAATACCAGCGGCTGGCTGACGCGGCCGCTAAAGCCGACCAGCAGGTGAAGAGCACGCAGCAGGAAATCGATGCTCAGCGTCAGCAGCTTTCGAGTGCGTCCGGCAAAAAGCGGCGCACATTTGAGGCGCTGCTCGCTGAGACCCAGAGCGAACTGGACCTCTTCCAGGCGCGGCGGGATGTCCTGCGCAGCATGCTCCAGTTCGCCACCGGAGCTTCAGGGGCAGCGAGCGGCGGCAGTTTGACGGCGCAGATTGATGAACTGGCAAAAACCATTCCCGTGGCAAACACCAATTCCAGCCAGGCCGGCGCGGGAACCAATCCTGGGCAAAACGATACCGCAAACAATGTTGCGGCTGCGGGACGCGAGCGCAAGCAGGAGCCCACGGGCATGCTCGCTCTAATCGAAGATATTGTCGCCGTACGCCGGAAGCTGAACGCATTGGATGACAACCTGAGGATTACTGATCAGTTGTCCCAGGCCTCAAAGGATTTACGCACGCCTCTGCTCGCCAAAGTGCGTGATCTCACGAACAAGGGCAACGCCCTGGCCTCGGAGCCTGATTCACAGGATCCCGCCACGCTCATGCAGGAGCGCACAAACCTGGAAGGTCTCACACAGGAGTACAAGCAGCTTGCGGCCAGCGTGCTTCCATTAGGCAAGCAAAACATTCTGCTCGATCTGTATAAGCGCAGCACCACAAACTGGCGTACTGCCGTGGAGAGCGAGTATCGGGCAGAACTAAAGGACCTGCTTTTGCGGCTCGCTGTGCTGGGCGTGATACTGGGCGTGGTATTCGGCATGTTTGAGTTGTGGCGGCGCACTATCTACCGCTACGTGACCGAGCCGCGGCGGCGCTACCAGTTCCTTCTGTTGCGCCGGATTGTTCTATGGATCGTGATCGCCATTGTGATTGCTCTGGCCTTTGCCAGTGAACTCAGCGCGGTCACCACATTCGCCGGCCTGCTCACAGCTGGAATCGCGGTGGCGCTGCAGAATGTGATCCTCTCTGTGGCCGGCTACTTTTTCCTGGTTGGCAAGTATGGTGTGCGCGTCGGCGACCGCGTCCAGGTGGCCAGTGTTACAGGGGACGTGGTTGATATTGGACTGGTGCGGCTCCATCTGATGGAAGTCACGGGCGGCGCCAACCCGCGTCCAACAGGACGAGTTGTAGTCTTTTCCAACGCAGTCGTGTTCCAGGCCAATGCCGGCTTGTTCAAGCAAATTCCGGGAACAAGTTTCCTCTGGCACGAGATGACACTGACGCTCGGCCCGGAGACAGATTATCGCGCCGCGGAAAGAAGGCTCCTGGAAGCCGTCAACGAGGTGTTTGACGATTATCGCGAAAAAATGGAGCTGCAACGCCGCAGCATGGAACGCGCGCTCAACACGGCCGGCATCCGCGCCTTCGCCCCCGAAACTCATTTGCACATCACCCCTGGCGGCCTGGAAGTGATCATTCGTTATCCCGTGGAATTGAGCACCGCCGCGGAAATGGATGACCGCGTGACCCGCGCATTGCTTGAGAATATCGGGCGCGAGCCGCGTCTGCGGCTCCTTGGATCAACCCTCAAAACCGAAGAGCCGGCGCAAGTAGAGTAAGGGGCCTTTGTCTTGGCTCCTCGCGCGTAACCTCCAATGAGCAGGTTTGCAAACATGCCTGTGGATGGCAGCAGGAAGCTGGGCGATAATACCCACAGGTCGTGGGATGAAGTCGCAGTGAGGGCCGCAAATGCTCGCAGGGAACTCTCGCCGCCTGTAGAGCAAATGGAAATTGCGGAGGAGAAGCCACAGTGAAAACGGTATTCGTTGTTGGCGCAGGACCGGCAGGTCTGTTTGCCGCACAGAAGATTGCCCAGGCCGGGCACCAAACCATCATCTTCAACCGCGACATCAAGCCGGGAGGCCTCGCAGAGTACGGCATCTATCCGACCAAGGACAAGATGAAATTCGGGCTGCGTAAGCAGTTCGCCAAAGTGCTGAGCTTGCCGAATGTCTACTACTTTGGGAATGTGCCGGTTAGCAAGGAATCGCCGATCACCGTGGATGATCTGCGCCAGTGGGGGCCTTCGGCCATTGTGTTCTCTGTCGGCGCCCAGGGCACAAAAAAGCTGGGTCTTCCCGGCGAAACCGCCAAGGGCGTTTACCCCGCAAAAGACTTTGTTTACAACTTCAACCTTCTTCCCATTTATACGGGGCAGGATTTTTCTGTGGGCAAGCGGGTCGCGGTAATCGGCATGGGCAATGTAATGGTCGATATCGTTCACTGGCTTCTGGTGGACGATTCCAAAAAGACAACGGAAGAAGTGATCGTGGTCGGCCGGCGTGGGCCGTTCGAAGCCAAGTTCGACGCCAAAGAATTCAACTATGTCGAAAACCACTTCGACCGCGAGGCATTTGAAAAAGAGCTGCAGCGCATTCAGCCCCAGCTTGCCGCTGTAGGGCAGGACATCACGAAGCTCGCCGATGAAACCTTCCCAGCGCTGAAGAAGCCGGCTCCGGAAATCAAAGGCGGACGCTTTGGGTTCCGGTTCCTGTGCCAGCCCAAAGAGATTCATGCTGACTCCAACGGCCGTATTTGCCGGCTCACCGTAACCGAGAACGTGCTTTCAGAACGGGATGGAAGCATTGCCTGCAAGGCCACGGACAAGACAGCCGATATCGAGGTGGACACAATGATCTTTGCCATCGGTGACGTGGCTGATCCGGCGTTGGGCCTTCCCTACAACCGTGATGCCTACGTTACGAACCCGAACGTTGGTGAAGATCCCAAGAGCTCACCTGCTTACGAGATCTTTGATCCCGCAACAGGCAAGCCAATGGCAGGAATGTACGCCGTAGGCTGGGCGCGCAAGGCCAGTGACGGGCTCGTCGGCATCGCACGCCATGATGGCGAGGTCGGCGCAGCGCACGTGCTCAAGTATCTGGAGGGCGCAGCGGAAGGAAAAGCTCTGTCTGCCGATCAGATCCGGCGCGAACTTCAAGGCAGAAACATTCGCGTAGTCGATAAAGCCGACATCGAGTGCCTTACCCGTGTGGAAGAAAAAATCGCCAAAGAACGCGGCCGTACATGGTTCAAGTTCGATAACGATGACGACATGCTGAACGCGATTGAGGCCGAGAAAGCAAAGGCTGTTTCCGTCTGATCGCAATCAGAAAGCTATGAAGCGCGGTCTCTTGAGGACGCGCTTTCGTTGTTTGCCCCCAGTCCTGCAGCATTGAGCTCTTCAAACCAGTTTCTCAATTCCCATTTCCGTTCGAAGTCCACCAGATTACCAGCAGAGCTGCAGCGCAAGTCTAGCGATGTGTAAATGGGAACTGCTGCGCAACCCGGAGCTTGCGAGAGCGGAGACTTTCAGCGCGTCAACGCAGCCTGCTTGGAGCTTTGCTGAAATGCTGATTCCCCCGGGAACGCGGAGAGTGAGTGCGCGCCTAAATACGGGGAAGGTAAACGCCGCAGCCAACATGGCCATCCAAATCTAGTAACGGTGACGGGTTTCCCTGATTCGCTTGCACAGCTTTGAAACCTGCAATTCCTCATGACTGAAAGGGGGAGCGGCATGGCCGCCAATCCAAATAAATTTCCGCCGGAAGAACTCGATCATCCAACTCGCGAAGAAGCGTTTGAAAGTCCTAAGCGGTTTCCATGGGGTCTGGTTGCCGCCATCATTGTGATTCTTTGTCTTATTGGGCTGGCTTATTACTTCTTCCGGTGAGCGGGTTCCAACAACAACCCTTTTTTGAACGCATAACGCATACAAGGAGTTAAAGCATTGGCAACGAATCCAAAACTTCCGCCAGATGTACCCCGAGGGCGTGTCATCGAGCCCATACCAAAGAGGAAAGCCTGGTGGCCTCCTCTTCTGATTGTGATTGCCGTCGCCATTCTCATTGGCTTGATTGTATGGCTCACCCATACGCCTGCAAAGCCGGCACAGTCCAACTCGGCTCAGCAAGTCTCCGGGCAGCAAGTGGAGCTGAGAGACCTCAGGCCCGGTACGCCAAGCGCTGGAGGCATGGAACTCACAGGCAATCTGGTGAACAAAAGCAATCACGCCATCACCGGTGCAACCGTGCAGGCAACCTTCCGCAACATCAACGGTCAGGCGCTGGAAACAGTCAGCAGTGAGCTGAGCCCGGCTCAGGGAACGGGAGGCGTCCTAGGGTTCGCCGCGAATCCAATCCAGGCGGGCGCGACACGAGATTTTGTAATTCATTTCCAGCATGTTCCCGAAGGATGGAATGGGAACCTGCCCGACTTGCGCATCGCACAGGTAAGTCCTGGCGGGAAATAGAGCGTGAACGGGATACATATTGCATCTGCATGGAGGTCAACATGGCAACGCTCCCAAAATGGGATGAGGCTCGTGTTCCTGCCAGCCGGCCGACGCTGGTGTGGACAAAGCGGAAGTCATCGTCTCGCGCGGTGGAACTGGAACATGAACTCTCCCGCAATGTGAAAGGAGAGGTTCGCTTCGATGCGGCCAGCCGGTCGCTTTATGCCACTGATTTATCCATCTACCGCCAGGTTCCTATTGGGGTGGTGATTCCGCGCGATGCGGACGATGTCATTGCCGCCGTTGCCGCATGCCGCAAATTCGGCGTTCCGATTCTTGGTCGCGGGTGCGGCACCAGTCTCTCCGGCCAGTGCTGCAATGTGGCCGTGGTAATCGATTTTTCCAAGTACATGAACAACATTGAAGGAATTGACCTTCATCATTCCACGGCGTCAGTACAGCCAGGCGTTATCTGCGATCAGTTGCGCCACGCGGCCAATGGCTTCGGGCTTACACTTGCTCCCGATCCGGCGACGCACCAGTACTGCACGCTGGGTGGAATGATCGGGAACAACTCCTGCGGCGCGCATTCGCTCATGGGCGGCAAGACGGTCGATAACGTCGAAGAGTTGGAGATCCTTACCTATGACGGCACACGCATGCGAGTGGGGAAAACCAGCCCTCAGGAGTTCGAACGGATCGTTCGCGCCGGGGGACGAAAGGCCGAGATCTACGCGCGTTTGCGGGAAATTCGCGATCGCTATGCCGCCGAGGTCCGCAGGCGCTACCCGAGAATTCCGCGCCGCGTCTCAGGATACAACCTGGATGAACTTCTTCCCGAAAACGGATTCCATGTGGCGCGCGCACTGGTTGGCTCTGAGAGCACGCTGGCCATCGTTCTGAGCGCGAAAGTTCGCCTGGTCCGCAATCCTGCCAAACGCGCATTGCTGGTGGTTGGGTACCCCGACCTGGGCACCGCAGGTGATCACGTTCCGGAAATTCTGCATTTTGAACCTACTGCGCTAGAAGCTTTTCACAAGCACGTGGTCGATAACATGAAACTGCAGGGTAAGAAAGCGCACGGCGCCGGGCTGTTGCCGGAAGGCAATGTCTGGATGCTGATTGAATTCGGCGGTGAGACACAACGGGAAGCCAATGCCCGAGCTGAAGCCGTAATCAGGAAATTGCGCAAGCTGCCCGGCGATCACCAGATCAAGCTGTTTGAAAGAGAACAAGATCAGAATGCTTTGTGGCACATCCGTGAATCCGGTGTAGGAGCAAGCCGCCTTCCCAATAGAGAAGAAGCATGGCCGTCCTGGGAAGACACGGCGGTCGAGCCCGAGAAGCTGGGCAGTTACCTGCGCGAATTTTCTGATCTGGTTACGCGCAGATTCAACTATACCTGGACTGTTTTTGGACACTTCGGCCAGGGCTGCGTTCACGCGCGCATTGCCTTTGACCTGAAGACCGTGCAAGGCGTGGCAAAATTCCGCCGCTTCATGGAAGAAGGCGCGGACCTGGTTGTGCGGTATGGAGGTTCGCTCTCCGGCGAGCACGGCGACGGCCAGGCCAAGGGCGAGTTGTTGCCCAAAATGTTCGGCCCGGAACTCATGCAGGCGTTCCGTGAATTCAAGGCGGCCTGGGACCCGCAATGGATGATGAACCCCGGGAAGCTGATTGATGCTTATCCGATGGACGAGGACATCCGCGTTGGACCAGACTACAAACCGCGTCCCGTATTTACGCATTTTCAGTTTCCGGAAGACAAGGGCAGCTTCGCGGTCGCAACAGAACGTTGCTTCGGTGTGGGGAAATGCCGTTCCTTGCAGGGCGACACCATGTGCCCGAGCTTTCGCGCCACTCGCGAGGAAAAGCACAGCACACGCGGACGCGCGCGGCTTCTGTTCGAGATGTTGCGCGGGGACAGCATCATGGAGGGCTGGCGCGACGAGGGTGTGAAAGATGCGCTTGACCTCTGCCTGGGCTGCAAGGGCTGCAAAGGCGATTGCCCCGTTTCGGTTGATCTAGCCACCTACAAGGCGGAATTTCTCTCCCACTACTGGGAAGGCAAAGTACGTCCGCGGCACGCTTATGCATTCGGCATGGTGGATGCCTGGGCAAGAATCGGATCTCCAATCGCCGGTCTGGCCAATCTTGTTACTCAGACGCCGGCGTTAAGCGAAATCGCCAAAGCCGCCGCGGGAATCGCGCCGCAGCGCAGCATCCCTCCACTTGCTCCACGCAGTTTCCAGCAGTGGTTCCGAAAGCGCCGGCCTCCCTACATTCCCACCACGCGGCAGGTCGTGCTCTGGCCCGATACTTTCACTAACTACTTCCATCCTGATATCGCCCAGGCTGCCGTTGAAGTGCTCGAAAATGCGGGCTTTCAGGTGCGAGTTCCGGACCAGCCGGTGTGCTGCGGAAGGCCGCTGTATGACTTCGGAATGCTGGATCGGGCGAAAGCTTATCTGCACAATGTGATCCAAACGCTGCGGCAGGAAATTCGCGACGGCATTCCCATCGTGGTGCTCGAACCGAGCTGCGCATCCGTTTTCCGCGACGAGATGCGGAATCTGCTGCCGCGCGACGAAGATGCACGGCGCTTTTCGCAACAGGCGTTTCTCCTCGGCGAGTTCCTGGACAGGCATGCGCCATCCTATTCACCGCCGCCGTTACGGCCTAAAGCGAAAGCGCTGGTTCACGGCCACTGCCACCAGAAAGCCCTCATGGGAATGGATCCTGACGTCAAATGGCTCAGCAAGCTGGATCTCGACGTGGAGTTGATTGATTCTGGATGCTGTGGCATGGCTGGGTCCTTCGGATTTGAAAAGGAAAAATATGAGGTGTCAGTGAAATGCGGCGAGCATGCTCTACTCGGAGCGGTGCGCGGCGAGGATTCAGCAACCTGGATTGTGTCAAACGGATTCAGTTGCCAGGAGCAAATCTCACAGTTGACCAAACGCCATGCGGTGCACATGGCGCAGTTGATGGCTGTAGCCCTGAAGCAGAAATCGACAGATTCCAATGGCCACTGGAGGTCCTACCCTGAACGAAGCATAATCGAGGCGCGCGAGCAGGCAGTGCGCGAGTCCATGTTGCACGCCGGAGCGGGTTTAGGCGCAGCTCTTGCCGTCGGCGCAGGGCTGCTCTGGGCGGCCAAACGGGCCGCCTGAGTAAAACTGCAATCAGTGCAAGATAGGATCTGTTTGTGGGAATGTCTGGTTAAGACAGCAAAGCACGTATTCCTCGCTGCACTGCGTCCGTGCTGATGCCGTAAACCAGGTGAGAAACCAGCGCGTACAGGTGCGACGATAACGGCCATTCCGTCGGTTTCCCCGAAAGCCCGAGCGCCGGAACAGCGAGTTCGTCAGCCAGCCCGAACAGAGCAGCACCGAAGGTGATTCCCGGGACGAATCCGCCCCTTGTTCCCGCCAGTTCGGTAACCGCGCCGTAAATTCCGCCCTGTAATGTGCCGAAAGAGTAGTGCACCACGGGGCCAAGCTTTGCTTTTTGCTCATGCGAAAGCTGGCGGCCGGTGATCTCGGCAATCTTCCCCGCTGTTTTCATCGTTGCATCTTCACTCTGCTGCTCACTCTGGTTCTGCGGCTGTGTATCGGAATCCTTCTTCAAAGCGCTGGCTGCCTTGCTCCACCCATTTTGAAACTGGCTCATCGCAAATGAGCCGATCAGTCCGCCGGCAAGGCCGGCGAGCATGGCTTTCCCCAGTTGACGCTCGCGAAATTCTTGGCTGTCATAACTGCGCGAAATAACGAATGGAGTCCCCGAACTCTGGGCCCGCTTCAAGGCCGATGATCTCATGGCTTCGGTTCCTCCAGTGCTGCGATGCCGCCGCATGGTTCGCTGTTGCCGCTGCATAGGGAAATGTGAGAGCTGGGATTGCAGTACGCTGCTCCTGGAACGTTCTCAGCCAACCAAGCGGACTCGCACAATCTGGAATGTCTGATGGCTGAGTTCTAACCGGAGGCTGCGGTGCCTTTTACAATTTTTCTTCTTTGGCGATGATTTCTTTCATGATCTCCGAAGCTCCCGCTCCAATGGTGTTCAAGCGCAGATCGCGCCACATGCGGCCGATGGGATACTCGGTGGTATAAGAAAAGCCCCCAAATATCTGCATGCAGTCATACGCCACCTTCTGTGAGAGCTCCGTGGTGTACAGCTTGGCCATGGTGATCTCCTTCACCGCGCGCTTGCCCCGGTTCACCATATCAACAGCATGATAGGTAAGCCAGCGTCCGGCTTCGAGCGCGGTGAGGTGCTCTGCGAAGCGATGGCGCCACACCTGAAATTTTCCAATGGGCGAGCCGAACGCAGTGCGCTCATGGCCATAATCAATGGCCCAGCGCAAGCCTCTATCCATGGCGGCAAGTGCGCTCAGCGAGGCGACGAGCCGCTCGCCCTGGAAATTTTCCATGATGTAGTAGAAGCCGTGATCCTTTTTGCCCAGAATGTACCGGGCAGGGACGCGGCATTCATCGAAAAAAAGCTCAGCAGTGTCAGAGGCCAGATTGCCGATTTTCTTGAGCTTCTTGCCAACCGAAAACCCTTTTGTCTTCGTGGGAAAGAGGACAAGAGAAATTCCCTTGTGCCCTTCGCCGCCGGTGCGCACGGCAAGGACAATGTAATCTGCCCGGGTGCCATTCGTGATCCACAGTTTCTGACCGGAGATAATCAGTTCATCGCCTTCCATGCGGGCGCGAGTCTTGATGGCCGCAACATCTGAACCGGCTCCCGGTTCGCTGATGCCGAGCGCGCCGATCCAGTCGCCGAGTACTGCAGGCGGAATAAATTCCTGCTTTTGTTCATCGGTGCCCAGTTCCTGGATTACGGGCAGAGCCATATCAGACTGCACAAGGAATGCCGTGTTGACGCTGCCGCTCTCAGAGTGGCTCATCGCTTCAACATAAGCCGTGGTGGCCCACCAGTCCTGCCCGCTGCCGCCGTATTTCGGATCGATGCGAATGCCGAACAATCCGAGATCGCCCGCTTTTTTGAACAACTCGCGCGGAAAGATGCCCTGCTCGTCCCACTCGGCCGCGTAGGGCGCAATGTCCTCTTTGCAGAACCGCGTGACCGTCTGTCGGATGAGATCGGTTTCTTCAGTGAAATATGGGAACTCAGTCGCTTGCTGCGGAACTGCTTCCATGCTCATTGGCATCCCTCCATGGAGTGACCAGGACGGCGGCGACTACTCCATGGACTGATATTTTGCTCCATTTTACTGGACGGCGGTATGGTCGCTCTTCACGACGTCACCTCTGTCGCGTAAGATGAATGGCGGTTCATTTTGGAGGGTTCCGTGGCTTTCGTACAGAATCAGGGCGCCCGAATCTATTGGGACGAGCAGGGCTCGGGGGAGCCGCTACTGCTGATTATGGGTCTTGGCTATCCCGCGGCGATGTGGCACCGTTCCCGGCCTGTGCTGGCGAAGCAGTACCGGACGATATCCCTCGATAATCGCGGAAGCGGGCAAAGCGATGTCCCGCCGGGGCCTTACCCGATTACTGTGATGGCTTCGGATGCGGCGGCGGTCCTGGATGCGGCGGGCGAGGAGAGCGCTCATGTGTTCGGCGTATCGATGGGCGGAATGATCGCGCAGGAGTTTGCCCTGCAATATCCTGATCGCGTTCGCTCGCTCATTTTGGGATGCACGGCGGCAGGAGGACCGACAGCGGTGCGCGCCGAGGCCGAGGTCAACCAAGTGCTGATGTCGCGCGGTCTCACGCCTGAACAGATGGCGCTGGCGATGCGGCCATTTATCTACGACGCGGGCACTCCGGTGGAGAAGATTGAAGAAGACCTGGCGGTGCGCCGCAAGTGGTTCCCCAGGCCGGAAGGCTATGCAGCGCAATTGCAGGGGATTCTCGCCTGGGAGTCGTACAGCCGGCTGGGTGACATTAAAGCGCCAACGCTGGTGATTCACGGAGAATCGGACCGGCTCGTACCGCCTGCTAACGGCAAGCTGATCGCGGAGCGCATTCCCGGAGCGGAATTCGTTCTGCTGCCGCATGCCAGCCATCTTTTCTCCACCGACCAGACGGAGACTGCGCATAAGGCAGTGCTCAAATTTCTATCGGAGCATTGGGCAGGAGCGAGCGCAACCGCATCCAGATTTCACGGATAAATATTTCCGCATTGGGGAATTTTTATGAGCGACTTAGTCCAGCTAAGCAAAGACAATGACATCGCAATCATCACCATCAACAATCCGCCGGTCAATGCTCTGAGCCCGGGCGTGCCGGAAGGAATCGCGGAAGCCATTGAGAAGATCCAGAAAGACCCGAGCGTCAAGGCAGCGGTGCTCATTGGGGGAGGAAAAACGTTTGTTGCGGGCGCGGACATTAACGAGTTCGGCAAAATTACGTCCGGCAAGACGCGCGGCGCGGTCAACATCTTCCCGCAACTTCTGCGCAACATTGAAGATTGCAGCAAGCCGGTGATCATGGCCATTCACGGCACGGCGTTTGGGGGCGGGCTGGAACTCGCCATGGCCGGGCACTATCGAGTTGCCGTGGCTGGCGCGCAGGTAGGGCAGCCGGAAGTGAAGCTGGGAATTATTCCCGGCGCGCAGGGTACGCAGCGCCTGCCCCGGCTGGCGGGAGTCGCCAAGGCGGTGGAGATGTGCGCGCAAGGCAATCCGGTGAAAGCGCCGGAGGCGCTGAAGCTTGGGATCATCGATCGGATCATTGAAGGTGATCTGCTCACCGGTGCGGTAGCCTTTGCCCGCGAGGTGGCGGGCAAGCCTGCGCCGAAGACACGCGAGCGCAACCAGAAGCTGGGCACGCCGGAGCAGAACGCGCCGATCTTTGCTGCAGCGCGGGAAACCGCCCACAAGAAGGCTCGTGGCCTGATGGCGCCGCTGGCGGCCATTGATGCCGTGGAAGCGGCGACAAAGCTTCCGTTCGATCAGGGCTGCGAGGCGGAGCGCAAGCTGTTTACCGACTGCCTGTTCTCCGACCAGTCCAAGGCCATGATCCACGTCTTCTTCGGCGAGCGCGAAGTGGCCAAAATTCCTGACGTGCCCAAAGAGACTCCAGTCACTCCGGTGAACTCGGTGGGAATCGTAGGCGCCGGTACCATGGGCGGCGGCATCGCCATGAGCTTTGCCAATGCCGGAATTCCCGTCCTGCTCAAAGAGAGTGACCAGGCAGCGCTCGACCGTGGGCTGGGCACCATTCGCAAAAATTACGACACCTCAGTGAAAAGGGGTCGCTTCACCCAGCAGTATGTCGATGAGCGGCTGAAGCTGATCAAGCCCACGCTGAGTTATGACGGTTTCGGCGACATGGACATGGTGGTGGAGGCGGTATTCGAAGGCATGGCGCTGAAGAAGCAGGTTTTCGGCGAGTTGGACAAGATATGCAAACCCAACGCAATTATGGCCAGCAACACGTCAACGCTCAACATCGACGAGATTGCGCAGGCGACCTCGCGTCCCCAAGCGGTGATCGGGACGCACTTCTTCAGCCCGGCGAATGTGATGCGCCTGCTCGAGATTGTGCGTGGCAAAGCGACGAGCAAGGACGTAATCGCAAGCTGCATGCAGCTCTCGAAAAAGCTGGGCAAAGTGGGCGTGCTGGTGGGCAACTGCCGAGGCTTTGTGGGGAACCGTATGTTCCACCCGTATCGCCGCGAAGCGCAATTCCTGGTTGAAGAGGGAGGGAGCGTGGAGGCTGTGGACAAGGCACTCTACGACTACGGCATGGCCATGGGACCGCTCTCCGTCGGCGACTTGGCCGGCCTGGACGTGGGTTGGCGCATACGCAAAGAGTACCGGCATCTGGAGAAGCCCGGCGTTCGCCAGCCGATTGCGGAAGACAAGCTTTGCGAGATGGGCCGCTTCGGCCAGAAGACCCGGGCCGGCTGGTACAAGTATGACGAAAATCGCCGCGCCATTCCCGATCCCGAAGTGGCAAAGCTGGTGAAGCAATGGGCAAATGATGCGGGTATTCCGCAACGGCAGATCTCCATCGAAGAAATTGTTGACCGTTGCATCTACGCCCTGGTGAACGAAGGCGCTCGCATTCTGGAAGAGGGCTATGCGCTACGGGCGGTGGATATCGACATCATCTACCTCACCGGGTATGGATTTCCGACCCATCGCGGCGGGCCCATGTGGTACGCAGACACAGTCGGCCTGAAGAAGGTTTATGAGCGGATTTGCGAATTCGAGCGCCAGCACGGGGAGCTCTGGACCCCTGCGCCGTTGCTGAAGGAGCTTGCGCTTGCTGGCAAGGGATTCAAGGATTTTGTGCGAGAGGCAGCGGCGGTTCGATAACGGAACACCACCGAGCCGTGGAGACGCGTAGAAAAGCAACCAACATTTCTCGTCCATGCGGTCGGCGCTGAAGGTTGCGCATGAACACTTAACCGGCAAAATGGCACCGGTTCGCGTCATGGCAGTGACCAACGTCACCAGTGAAAACTTGATCGAAGGTTAGAGTCTTTATCTGATGTTGAAGTGAGACTGTGGAGTTTAAGAATAAAAGCAGGAACTCTGGATTCCGCGAACCTGCTGATGCTGCGACTGTTGCTGAGACTTGATACCATCTCCTGCCTGCTGACGATTCTTTCCACGGTGATGGTGGGCCGGCGCAAGTGGGAGGGCTGGGTGGTAGCGGGAGCGAACAGCGCCATCATTGCGACCATTGGCCTCGAAACCGGACAGTGGGGCTTTGTGCCTGCGAACGTATTCTGCATCGCGATTTATCTCTACAACATCAAGAAGTGGCGCAAACCTGGTAGCGAAACTGCCCAATCGCCAAGCGCCCGCATGTCTGATAGCCTGAACGGACAGCAAGATGCTGTGCAGGCGCAGGACGGGGCGATCCACAGGTTCAGGGCCGCCTGCCGCAGGATGGGACGCCATACCGGCGATGAACGAGCCATCAAGATGGGCAATAGAATTCGAGCGCGTTGGATACCGAACCAGCGCAAATCGCATACTCCTCTCTGATCTAAGTTTGACCGTCGCCCGCGGCAATATCCTCATGTTGCTGGGGCCCAGCGGCTCCGGCAAAACCACCACACTCAAACTAATCAACGGCTTGCTTATAGCGACGGAAGGCGAGGTCATGGTCGAAGGGCGGCCTGTGCGCCAGTGGGAGATCACGCGCCTGCGGCGGCATATCGGCTATGCCATCCAGGAAGTTGGGTTGTTCCCGCATTACACGGTGGGAAAAAACGTAGCCCTGGTGCCGCGACTGGAAAGCTGGCCTCCGTACAAGATTCAAAATCGTGTGCAAGAAGTGCTGCAGATGGTGGGGCTGCCGGCGGCGGAGTTTGCAAAACGTTATCCTGACGAGCTCTCTGGAGGACAACGGCAGCGGGTCGGACTGGCGCGGGCACTGGCAGCCGACCCACCAATCCTGCTGATGGATGAGCCGTTTGGCGCGCTCGATCCGCTCACCCGCGCCGAACTACAAAAAGAGTTCAAGCAACTGCAGCAGCGCCTGCGCAAGACGGTGGTGTTCGTGACGCATGATGTGAGCGAGGCATTGCTGCTGGGCGACCGCATCGCGCTGATGGAGTCGGGCAGGTTGCACGGCATTTATACCCCGCAAGAATTTGTCGCCAGGCCTGATGCGCTGGTCGCGCGATACCTTGAGGCCTTCCGGGCCGCGCAGCAGATAGTTGAAAGCTGAAGGTGAATTGCAATGCTGAAATACTTCGCCACCCATCAACGCGAAATCGCCGCCTTGACGGGAGAGCATCTATGGATGGTAGGCGTTTCCATGCTGCTGGCCATCGCCATTGGAGTGCCGCTGGGAATCTTGCTCACGCGGAGGCCGCAATGGAAAACTGTGGTGCTGGGCAGCAACAGCGTGATCCAGACCATTCCCAGCCTCGCGCTGTTCGGCCTGTTGCTGCCGCTGCCCTGGCTGGGGGCGCGCGCCGACCGGCTTGCCATCTTTGCCCTGACGCTCTACGCTCTGCTGCCGATCATTCAGAACACTTACGTGGGCATCAGCGGAGTGGCCGCACCTGTGCGTGAAGCGGCGCTGGCTATGGGACTCACGAACAAACAGCTCCTGTTGCAGGTGGAACTGCCGCTCGCAGCCAACGTGATTGTGGCCGGCATCCGCGTGGCAACAGTATTCGTGATTGGGCTGGCCACCATTGCCGCGGCCATTGGTGCGGGAGGACTGGGAGAATTCATCTTTCGCGGCCTGGCCATGGTGAATAACAATGTGATTCTGGCCGGGGCAATTCCCGCTGCGCTGATGGCGCTGGTCGCCGATGGCCTGCTCGCCCTGCTGCAACACCGGCTCACGCGGGTCCACCAGTGAGTTCTTTGCCCATGGATCGCAGGACATTTCTTTCCTGGAGTACCGCCAGCCTTACGGGCGCGCTGATGATGATATTGGGCTGTCGCGATCACAGCGGCATCACGGTGGGTTCGAAAAATTTCACCGAACAATTAGTGCTGGGTGAACTGCTGTCACAACTGCTGGAGAACGCGGGACTCGGGCCGGTAAACCGGCGCTTCTATCTTGCCGGGACGTACATCTGCCAGCAGGCGATCCTGGCTGGGAGAATCGATATGTATGTGGAATACACCGGCACTGCGCTAGCCGCAGTGCTGAAAGAAAAACCTTCGTCGGATCCGGAGCAGGTATTTGAGAAGGTAAAGAGTGAATACGCACGGCGCTTCGGGCTGGAGGTGATGCCGCCGCTGGGCTTTGATAACAGCTTCGCAATTGTGATGAGAGGCGGGGACGCGCGGCAAGCGGGCGTGCACACGCTCTCACAGCTCTCCCGGATTGCGCCGCATTTGCGTCTTGGCGTGGGCTACGAGTTTCTGGAGCGTCCCGATGGATACAAAGGCCTGGCAGAGACATACGGGTTGAAGTTCGATGGACCGCCGAGGGTGATGGACCTGGGGCTGCTGTATCGGGCGTTGGAAAGCCATCAGGTGGACGTGGCGGTAGGATCGAATACTGACGGGCTGATAGCGGCTCTCGGGCTGGTGGTGCTTGAAGATGATAAGGATTACTTTCCGCCGTATCAGGCAGTTCCGGTTGTGCGACGGGAGACACTCGAGAAATATCCACAGGCGCGAGAAATTTTCAGAAAATTGGCGGGACATATTTCGGTGGCTGACATGCGGCACATGAATTACGCTGTCGACGGTGAAAAGAAGGATGCTGCGGAGGTCGTCAGACACTTTATCACCGATCGCTTCAGTGGCTATTCGTCCGGTCAGCGTTATCTTCGATAAGCATTTCGATAAGCATTTCCCGCCACTCTGGATTTCGAGACCGCTTGGCTTGCTTTGCCCGCATCCTACTCAAACAAATGAGACGTGCATTTCCGGAGGAGTTCTTATGCCACATTACGGCACCCTGCATGAGACCAGGTTTGGAGATACGGAAGAAATCCGCGGAGCCGAAGTCTATGGTGTAAACGATGAAAAGCTGGGAAAAATTGACGATGTGATCTTTGACCACTCAACCGGCGATATTCGCTATATCGTGGTGGATACCGGGGGCTGGCTGACCAGCAAGAAGTTTCTTGTTCCCGTCGGCCGCATTTCGCCGTACGGAAACCATGACGACAAGTTCTACGCCGAACTCGACAAGGAGCGGATCCAGATGCTGCCGGAGTACGACGAAAAGAAGCTGGGATCTGAGACGGACTGGACGGACTACGAGAAGCGCTATGAAGAGGGTTGGAAAACTGGAACGGTTATGTACAACGAGCGCACCGGTCATACCGTAACTCCGCCGGCGAATGAGGTCCAGGGAACACGCACCTCAGCATTGAGCGAGGAGGGCAAGCAGAGCCTGCAACGTGATTTCACGCCGGAGAAGCGTGGCCACCGCGATGATCTCTGGGGCGTGGCGCCTAGCGGCGATGACGTGACGCTCCGCCCCAACAAGGCGCCCATTGCGGGAAGAGAAGACGCCATACTCGCCGAACGCGACCAGAAGGAGTCTCGCGAGAATGTTCCCGGTCCAGATGCTGAAACCCTGAAAGAACCCGGCGTGTATCGCGTGGACAAAGTCCCGCAGGAGAACGCCGATCGCAACCAGCCGCCGGCCGCCAACTATGGCCCGCGATACATCGCATTTCAAAGAAAGCTTCATGAAGGCCGTGACCGCGTGGTCAGCGGCTGTCCGCTTTGCGGCAGTCAGAAAAAAGTAGCATAAGCGCACCGAACCTCCTGGACAGGCCGCCTGAAATTCGGGCGGCCTTTTTGCGCGCGTATCACGTTGGCCAGCCACGGTTTTGCTGCACTCGTGGCGAACCTCAGCAGCTCATGCATTGCCCACGCTTGGCCACACTCGCGAGCATGAAGTATTCTCTCCGAGACGCTGGAAATCCTGCGGGAATACGGTATCGTGACACAGAAGTGAGCAACCTCGGGCAGCGACACTGCCGCGTGCCGCGATTACACGGCGGCGCAGAATACGCGTTCGAAGCAGTATTCGTCAATGACTGCGGCGATAGCCGTCTTGTTGCCTTCCTGTCCCGAGCGGACCACCCTGCCTGTGCAGTTTACGAGCACATCGCTGTCCGTGCCCAGCACGGCCGCGGGCAGCACAATGCGGAAGTGAATTACGGTATCAACCGCGAGCATTGTCTTGGTGTGGAACAGAACGCCGCCGGCTGAGATGTCGGCGGTTTCGGCGAAATATTCGCGAGCGTCCGCGGTGCGGACTGTTATGGGGAGCCTGAGCGGAAATCGGACTGAACTGCGGGAATCCTTCACCCATGCACCTCTCACGGCGTTTATACACCGCTGCCAATTCGCGCTAAAGATTACTTTCGTCCTTTCCGAAAACCAAAGGACATGCGCCTGCGCTGCGGTTGCTGAGTTGCTGGCCAAGCGGGGGCAGAAGTTACGAACTCTTAGAAACGCGTGACTTCGGTAAAGTTAAAATCGCGTACCTTCATGGCGGGAGCGACCATATCGAATGACTCTTCGCCGCTGGAGCGTACGGACCGGCTCATGGTGTCCACTTTGTTCAGCATCTCAATCAGGCTCTGATTGAAGCGGAAATTACGGGTTCCACATTGAATTTTTCCGTTTTCGATCAGAAAGGTGCCATCCCGCGTCATGCCGGTGAGGATTTTTTCGTAGGGATCAACCTCTCGTATGTACCAAAAACGTGTGACAAAAATGCCGCGCTCGGTGGAGGCCACCATCTGCTCCGTGGTTTGCTCTCCTCCGGGGGTGAGATACACGATATTAACCGGCGCCTCACCGATTTCATTCGGCAACGGAAATCCATGTCCCGTGGCTGAGACCGGCCCTACCGTAGCCGCATGCTCTGATTTGCGCATCTTCTCCGCCGTGCCACGCGCATAGACCAGACTCTTGATTATGCCGTTCTCAACCAGGCTTACGCGGTGGCGCCGGACGCCCTCACCGTCAAAGGGAGCATTCGATTGCAGAGGATGATAGACGTCGTCGACGACGCTGATGTTCTCGCCGAACAGTTTGGCGCCCACACGATTATTGAGGAACGAGCGCTGGTCCAGCACGGCCAGCCCGCTGAAATCGAAGAACATGAATCCGGTCAGGTCCAGCACAGCGGCCGGCTCCAGGATTACCGTGTATTTGCCTGCCGGCAACTCGCGCGGATGACGCGAGTCGCGTGCCTTTTTCGCCGCAGCTTCCGCCAGTTGGATGGGATCGATCTGCGTCACATCCGGCGAGTTCGCTTTCTGCCAACCTGACGAATCTTCAGCCAGCATAGTAACGGATACTTCCGCTGATGTTTGCCGGTGATACGCGCTCAGGCCGTTGGAGTTGATCACCGCCTCCGCGTGCTGCGAACTGGAATAGATGCCGGCCGTCACGAGCCCGTTCTTCTTGGCAACCCCGACAATCTTTCCAACCGCATCAGCCCGGCTGGCCGGAGTAATAGCCGCCGTAAGATCAAACCAGCGCGAAGGGGGAGCCGCCTCGCCCTTGGCCTCGGCAGGTTGAGCCATCGGCAGCCGGTCCGGGTCAGGCTCCTGCACCTTTGCCATGCTTTCCGCGGCCTGGATCGCGCGCCGCAGGCCCTCATCATCAAATCGGTTCGTGCTGGCGCGGGCTGTTTTGCCATCGAAGGCGACGCGGATGGAGGCGATTTCATTCAGCTCAGAAACATTCTGGTGAATGGTATTGTTGGCAAAGCGCGTGAGGGAGGAATCGGTGGAGGCGAAATAAACTTCGACCTCATCGACGGATGAGAGCTTCTTGATCTTATCGAAAATCTGTTGGGCTTGGGATTCATCTAACATTGGAACTCCGAGGAATTGGCACTTAGCAATTGGCACTTGGCGGCGCCTATTTGTTTGCGCGCTCACAACCGACTTTTGTAGTTAACGCCACCAACATCCGCTTCATTTGAACCAGTTCTTCATGCACCGACTGATGGTCTGACTGAGAAATGTAGCCTAGATCTCTTGCCAGCAGCAGGTGATAATTCCAGCTCACTGGCTGAACCACAAGAAATCTGAAGAAATCGGTGCAGCTCACTGTTTCCAATCCGGCCACACCCCTCAGCGATGTTGGCCGGAATCGACGCAGAACACCGCCGGATCTGGCTCGCCAATCCGAACAACTCATGTTTGGGAAATGTCTCTGTCAACCGATAACACCTCAAGACGAACTCGTGAGCCTTGCCCCAGACTTTCAGCTCTCGAAAATCTTTCACACAAATTTCCTGTTGGCCAATTGCCAATTGCTTTCTTTAGTTTCCCTTATATGCAGTGCCGATTTTTACATTGCGAAACCTTGCGGGTGCGGCGCCATGGCCGGTGCCCATGGTCTGCATTGGCTGGCCCTTGCCGCAGTTGGGCGTACCCCAGAGCGTCCACTGATCGCGGGAGCAGATGGCATCCATGGAATTCCAGAACTCGGTTGTGATGCCTGAGTACGACGGGTTTTTATACATCCTGCCCAGCTTGCCGCCCTTGATTTCCCAGCCGATTTCCGTTCCAAACTGAAAGTTGTAGCGTTTGTCGTCAATGGACCAGGAACGGTTGGTCTCCATGAAGATGCCGTCATCAGTATCGGCAATGAGCTGGTCGAAGGTGAGCGGCTTTTTCCCAGGCAGGATGCTGATGTTAGTCATGCGGATCAGTGGAATGCGGTTCCACCCTTCCGCGCGCATGGTGCCGTTCGAGCGGCGCTCGCCAATAGCATCGGCGGTTTCGCGAGAAGAGATGTAGCCGGTGAAAAGACCGTTGGTGATGATGGGCGTACACTGCGCAGCCACACCTTCGTCATCGTACGCGAAAGTCCCCAGGCCGGGGCCGTGCTGTTCGGTCGCGTCGGCGACAACGTTCACAATATCACTGGCGTAACGGAGTGTGCGCAGCTTTTCCAGCGTGAGAAACGATGTTCCGGCGAAGTTGGCTTCCATGCCAAGCACGCGGTCCAGTTCAATCGGGTGCCCGATGGATTCATGAATCTGCAGTCCAAGCTGGGAGGAATCCAGCACAAGGGTCATCTTGCCCTGCGGGCACTGCTCCGCTTTGTGCAGGGCCACCGCTTCTTCGCCGATGCGCCGCGCATTCTCCAGCAGCTTCAGCTCGCCGATCAGCTCATAGCCCTTATTCTGGTACTGTCCGCCAAACGAGTTTGGATAGGAGCGCTTCTGGATTTCAGTTCCCGCAAAGGAATACGCAACGAATCCCGCGCCGGTAATGTAGCGCGTCTGATGGATGTCAGAACCTTCACTCGAATAGAACCACTGCTCATAGCGGCCCAGATGCAGGCTGCTTTCGGCCAGAGTCACGCCTTTTACACTCAGCAGCTCGTTGTCGATCCGTGTCAGCAGATCAAGATTCTCGTCCAGCGACGTTGTAAAAGGATCAATCTCGCATGGTGTGCTCCAGTCAATCCTCGCCGGAGGTTCGGGCGCAAGCCGCACTGGATGTTCCTTTACCTGCGCTGACCCCCGCGCAATCTCCACGGCCTTGGCGGCAGTGCGTTCTACGGATTCGCGCCCAAGATCGTCGGTGGAGGAAAAGCCCCAGGAGTTGTCCACAATAACGCGCACGCCCACACCCAGCGAATCAGAACTCGAAGCGCGACCCACCTTGCCGTTCTTTGTCGCCAGCGAGCGTTGCCTGTCATCTACCACCCGCACATCGGCGTAGGTGGCGCCGCGCTGCTGTGCAATATTCAGTGCCCATTCAGCTGTTTGTTTCATGCTTCAGATCAACCCGTCCAACGGATCAAACAATGATGATAAATGAATTTTCAAGATGCATTTTGGCAGGGTTTATTTTTTCGCACTGCTCTAAACTAGATTGTGTCGAGAAAACCTGCGCTCGTGAAAGTGGTAGACCTGGAAGAGGGCATGCCCCAGGTTGAGCAGGCCCGCCTCCGCATGCAGCACGAATTGCACGCCGCACGGGCGCAGGGATACACGGCGGTCAAGCTGATTCACGGCTACGGATCGAGCGGTATTGGCGGTGTATTGCGCACAGAGCTGCAGAAGGAGCTGCGCTCAGCGGTAAGCAGCGGGACGGTGCGTGGCTGTATTGCCGGCGAAGACTGGCGCATTTCCGACGAGTCTACATGGCATCTGCTCAAGCAGTTTCCGGAATGGAAACAGGATTCGGACCTGGGCAAAAACAATCGCGGGATCACGATTGTGGTGCTTTGAACCAGTTGCGCTGATCGAACGCTGACATCGGCCGGCTGCTGTATGAATCACTGCTGCTGGTCGTCGCTGTCCTTGATGGAAATCTGTCCATCTTCTGTGATGGAAATCTGAGGCACGCCGGCGTCGCAATCCGGGTCCGTCTTGCGAACCCGGAATCCAATGCCTGGCTTCCAATAGAGAGCCCCAATCCACACGCAGCCTGCAGGGACTTCGGCATCGTCCGGTTCTGGCGGCGCCATTTCTCTGGCCGAAAATGCCGCCGGCCGAACATGGACCGTTGCAGCCGCCATGCCGCCTTGTTGTTCAATCGAGATTGCCGTCCCGTCGTGCGCATCGGCGGCGCAGGAGCCATAAGTTGAAGCGTCGCTTGCCACCCGTACAGCGCTGGAGATGAGCTTGCCGTTTCCGGCTTCAACGCCGATCCAATACACAACGTGGACCGGTTGAGAAGAGCCTTGTTCCGCACCCGCTTTGGCATCGGACGTCATTACCACCTGCAGAGCGTGGAATCCAGCGCGGTCTTCAAGGGGCATGGTGCGATATTCATCCTTGCGGATCTCCGGCGTGTAGCCTGCCGGCGCTGCGCTCTCATCGTTCTTCTCACCTGAAATCACCCATTTCTCGATGCTCTGGATTGCCACACTGCCGCGCGATGAAATCGTGACCAGCCAGAAGTGAGCATTCACAGTAGGTCCGGCCCCCGGGCTGGAGAAGATCAATGCATTGATTCCCGGCGACAGGTCCTTGTAGCTGGCGATCAGTGTGACTGGTCCAAGTTCTGGAACCATGATGTTGGCGGCGCTGCCGGGATTCGAGCTGAGCTGGACCGCAAGCGAGCGCAGATCCGGCGGCGTCTGCGCGGTATACCAGGAAGGCCACGCCGGCCTTGCTGACAACAGGTAGAAATCCCTGGTAGCTGTTCTGGACGCGTACTCTCCACCAAAAGGAGTTGTCAGCGTGCAGCGAAAATCATTGCTGGATGTGTCCCAGAGGCAGCGCAGGTTGTCGTAGCCCGCTTTGGGCTGATCCGGAGAGTCACAGGGGCCCGCCGCGACGACGGAAGGACACTGCACGGCCTTGCTGATCTTCGGCCTGCCGCTGCGCAGATCGAGCATCAGGCGATTGGCAACTACTCTCGTCGCTTCCACTCCTGCTGTGCGATAGCCGAAGTCAACGAGGAAGAGCGGTAGGGCAGCCATGGGCGTCGCCAACCGGATACTCACAAGATTCGCCATCTCGCCGAGGGATGAGCTCTCGTCCGAGTCGGAATCGCGCGGGCCCAGCATGCTGGCATTGGTCTGCATGTGCAACAACTCGTCAGTTGTGGCAGTCTGGGCTGTATCGGGGCTTCCCTGCGGCTGGACCAGTCCGAACCAGCGGACACCACGCGCTCCAGAAAGGCGCACTGCCAGGCGCAGCCGGTAGACCGGGTCGCCGTTCTCATCACTTTCTTGCACTTCCGAGCGCCAGGCGTAAATAGCTGCCTGCTGGAATCCGTACTGGTTTTCGTTAAAACCGCCAAAACTGACGCTCGGCCGCTGTCCCCATCGATCGATTGCATCCTGGGACAACGAAGCGAACCCTAAGGTAGGGTTTTCAAAAAACTGCGTAGGTCCCGGACAACCGAACTGGCCGTCCCCGGGACTTTGCGCCACGCTGATAACAGAGGAGAGTAGAAGACTCGCGGATAAAAATAAGAGGAATTTAGGCATGAGTCAATGTACTTACTTTAAGCTGAATTCTCGATTGCTCAAAGTTACCTCTGTTGGGCGGCAGTTGAAAGGGCGGAAGCGGAAAAAAGATGATGAGCGCTTTTGCGTTTGCCCTGCGTGGCCGGCTTTCAGGGCTTCCACAGCCAGGCCTGCCTGACAGCTCCGGCCATTGGACGCCTGCCATAGCCGTCCACCAGAAGCACCTTGCCATCCGCAAGGGGAGTAGCGGTTGAGAAGTAGAAGCCTTCCAGCTTTGGCCCGGCAACGGGTACAAATGAATTTGCGTCGGGATCGTATAGCTCAGGCTGCTCGGCTCCGCCGGCAACCAGCACCTGGCCGTCATTCAGGGTGACCACTCCCTCAAGAAGCTTATAGCGCGCATACCTCATCTCCGGGCCGCGCCTGAAACTGCGGCTCTCCGGTTCATAGATTTCGGTGGAGGCCAGCCTGGGTCCGAAAGCCCCTTCACTTTGCCCGCCGATCACCAGCACGCGACCATCTTTCAGTAAAGCCATCCCGTGTTTATATCGGGGAACGCTCATCGGCGAAGTGAGTGCAAATCGCCCGATTGCGCGATTGTAGATTTCGGCGCTGGCTTCCACTTTGACATCGGGGAATTGGCCGCCGCTCATGCCTCCTGTGACCAGCACATTTCCATTCGCGAGGACCACAGCGTTAAAGTAGCCTCTGGGAATGTGCATGGTGCCAGTCCAGGAGAATGACCCATCGGCGGGATCGTACAGCTCTGCCGAGGCGAGCACGCCATCATCGCCTTCCGCGCAGCCACCAACGATCAGCACTTTCCCGCTTCGCAACAAAACGGCAACACCATGAGCGCGAGCCGCGAGCATGTCAGGTCCGGGAATAAAGGCATTTGTTTCAGGATTGTAGATTTCCGTGGTGCGTAGGCTTTTCCCGGAGCCATCCGTACCTCCGGCGATCAGCACCTTGCCGCTAGGCAGAAGCGCAGCCATAGCTCCCGCGCGAAGGGAAAGCATTGTGCCCGCAGGCAGGAACCGTCCGCGAGCGGGATCGTAGATTTCCGCCGAGTCAAGCCATACACCGTTGCGCTGCATACCCCCGGCGATCAGGACTCTGCTGTCCCGCAAGAGAGTTGCGGTATGGGCAAACCGCGCCGTCTCGGGAGTTCCTGTGGAAACGAGGGTTCCAGTCCTGGGTGCATATGTACGCGTGGTCACGGCTAGCAGCACAAGCGCCGCGAAGATGGTCAGTGCGGATAGACCTATCTTGGCCCGTCGATCCAATGAAACCCCCAGTCATGGGACGTGCGACGAGGAGCAAAGGTTAGCATATTAGCCGCCCAGTGCAGCTGGAAAGCTGCGAAGGCGATGTTGCGTTACTCAAACCACCCGCTGCGAAAAGCCATCCACCAGCAGAGCACGAGCAGCGGAAGCGTCAGTACCAGCCCCCACACGAGCGGCACCGCAAAGTCGAGAACGAGGCCAAGGGTCATAAAGAGAAGCCAGAACATTTTTTTCTGCATTCAATTTTCCCCAAGCATGTTCGTGATTTTCCATCGTTTGAGCTAGGTGGCGTGCAACTCAGCCTCTTCGTTACGCAATCTTTTCAGCTTGTTCATCAAAATGAGCAGGTACCCGATATAAATTGCCCATGCGGCGAAGTAAGCGCCATACAGGTAGTCATGTGGATTCACGTGCCCGGGCGTCTGGAAGAACATGGCAGGAAGAATCGCCAGAGTGGCAACGCCCGTGGCGGCCCGGCGGATGTGCATCGCCGCAAGCTTCTGCGCAATCCGTTCCAGGTCATAGCGGAACCATGCAATCATCAGTCCGAACAAAAGAAACGAGATCATGTTTACGTAAAGCACGTGCGCCATGCGCGGGTCGAGATTGGGAGTTCCTATCATCGGCTGCGGATGATTCGTGCGAAACCAGCGGTTCGCCATGTACACAATGGGCACGTCCAGAAATGCAAACACGGCCAGCGCCGCGGCCAGCACTTGAGTTGATCCGGCTTCCGAAGAACGGCGCAGCATCAGGTAGCTGACGTAGAGCAGCCACAGAATGAGCGTAGTGGTCAGGCGCATGTCCCAGACCCACCAGACGCCCCAGGCGTAACGCGCCCAGATGGGCCCGGTGACCAGCACCACGCTGCAGAAAACCACGCCAACCTCGGCGGTGGTCACAGCCCATGCATCAGCCTTGGCGCTCCTCTTCCAGAGATATGCGACGGACGCAATAAAATTCAGGAAAAAGAGGGTAAAGCCGGTGAACGCTGAGGGCACGTGACAGTAGAAGATGCGCTGCACGTCGCCCATGGTGGCTTCCGTGGGGGCCACCTCCAGGCCAAGATAAGTGCCATACGCGAGCAGGCACGCAACAACAACAAGAGCGGGAATAAACAGTTTCGATTTCATTCTGCGTTCAACACCGTTTCAAACAGCAGGAAACAGACGGTAGTAAAAACCACACAGTATCCTGCCAGAAATTTTACCTGCGGTATCGGGCTGGATTCACCCGTGAGCACCGCCGTTGTGGCCGTGACCATCATCAGCACCGCCGGAATGGAGACCGGCAGCAGCAGCAGAGGGAGCATCAGTTCGCGGCTGCGCGTACGGATGGACATGACGGCGAAAAACGTCCCGTTCACCACCAGCGCCCATGTACCCAAGAGCGAGATGACAACCAGTTGCCATACAGGACCGATAGGCCGCAAACTGTAAAAAACAATGAACAGCGGCGCCATCAGACATTCGAGTAAGAGAACGAATAAAAAGTTACCGAGGCATTTGCCCAGAAACAGCGCTTCCGGAGGCGATGGCGAGACGCGGTAAGCATCCAGCACGCCATTGCGCAATTCTCGCGCCCAGGACTGATTCAGCGCCATGGTCGCCGAAAAAAGAAACGCTATCCAGATCAGGCCGCCGAGCATGCGTCGCGACTCTTCCGCCGAGGGGTCGAAGGCAAAACTGAACACCACCACGACCAGCAAGGCGAAAAAGAGCATGGAGTTGAAGACGTCACGGGAGCGCCATTCCAGGCGAACGTCCTTGCGGAGATTGACCGCGGTAAGTCTGACAACGCCGGCGCTCATGCGGGCACTCCCCGCTGCATCGCACCGCGTTCGGCCATCTGGCCGTGTGACATAAGAATGTACTCGTCGGCCAGACTGGATAGCAGCCCGACCTGGTGGGTGACAAGAATGATCGTTGTACCTTCATCGCGCATGCCCGCCAGCAGCCTGGCAATTTGCAGCGCGGAATCAGGATCAACGTTGGAAAAAGGCTCGTCGAGCAGCAGCAGGCGGGGCGAGTGGAAAATGGCGCGGGCCAGGGACAAGCGCTGACGCATTCCCTGTGAATACTGGCCGATGCGGCGCTTCAGACCAGGATCAAGTCCTACACGCTTCATCGCCTCGATCAACGGCTGGTCGTCAGTAATGCCGTAGAGCTCGGCAAAAAAGCGCAAATTTTCCATGCCTGAAAGCTCGTCATAAAGAAGCGGGGCATGGGCCATGTAGCCCATCTCAGAAACAGCTTCCTTATTCTTGTGGCCAAAGATAAAGATGCGGCCCTCGGTGGGTTCACTGAGCCCGGCGATCATGCGCAGCAGCGTGGATTTGCCGGCCCCGTTTTCACCGCGCAAAACGTAGAACTTGCCGGCATCAAGCTCAAGAGAAACCTGGCGCACAGCGGCGGTGCGGCCATAGATCTTGGAGACGTTTTCAACCTGGACAGGAACAGCTTCAGAGTTCAGCGGCAGACCTCAATAGCTCTTCGACGCCGGCTGAGCCGCCATACTGCCGTTCTGTTGAGGAGCGTACTTGGAGGCGCACTTGGCCTGGAGTTCATTGGCATGGAAAACGCCGTCCCTGCCAAGATTTCCGATGGCGAGCGCCTGCGAATTATCTTTGAATGTGTCCGGCGGAGGCTCGGAGCCCTTGTAGCTCACCGGCAACACCTGCCCGTTTTCCGTCAGGACGAAATCGGCGTGGGTGCCGCTCTGCTTGATGGTGCCAGGCTTCACAAATCCGGAAACACGCAGATGTTTGCTATAGGCCGAATCACCCATTGTATGCAGCTCGGTCAGAGTCACGTAATAGGACTTGTTTTCCTGGATGCCCGTGTATGCCACATATCCGAGAGCCAGAACAATGATGACAGTAGCAGTACCAAACTTGAAATATTTGCGGTTCTGTGACATGGCTCTTCAAAGGTTAGCCCCGCTCTGTGGCGGGGTCAAGAGGCTGAGGCCATCAGATGTGAGATATATCACACGGAAGTGCCTGAACAGGCAGGGGATAGAGCAGAACAGCGTTGACGCTGCCTGCCCTAAGTGCAATTTTCGCGGCAAGTTGCGGGCGCTTCGGCAGCCCTGATCACCTATCCTGCGCAGAAATGTCAGGTCTCATCCAACAGGTATAATTTATTGTCAAAACATAAGGTGAATCCATGAGCTCACAAAACGGCCATACCACTACCCAGAGCACAAAACCAAGAGAAGAATGGATTGCCCGGCGCCGCTCCGAGGCGGCCAGAAGCGGCGACGAAAATTTTTCGCAGATGCACTATGCCCGCAAGGGGCTTGCCACCGAGGAGATGATGTACGTGGCAGAACGGGAAAAACTTACCCCGGAACAAGTGCGCGATGAAGTGGCCGTCGGGCGCATGATCATTCCCGCGAACATCAACCATCCGGAAGTCGAACCAATGGCCATCGGCGTGGCCTCCGTGTGCAAGATCAATGCGAACATCGGCAACTCCGCCATCACTTCAAATGTTGACGAGGAGCTGAAGAAGCTGCATACAGCCGTCCACTTCGGCGCGGACACGGTCATGGATCTATCGACCGGCGGAGGCATTCATGAGATACGCGAGGAGATCCTGCGCCACTCTCCTGTGCCGATTGGAACAGTGCCGATTTATGAAGCCGTCTCGCGCGTGAAGAGAATTGAAGACCTCAGCGCTGACCTGATGCTGGAAGTCATTGAGGAACAGGCGGCACAGGGTGTGGATTACATGACCATCCATGCCGGAGTGCTGGTGCAGTACCTCCCACTGATCTCAAAGCGGATCACGGGCATTGTCAGCCGCGGCGGCGCGATCATGGCGCAATGGATGGCGCACCACCACAAACAGAACTTCCTTTACGAGCGCTTTGACGACATCACCAGAATCATGAAGAAGTATGACGTTTCCTACTCGCTAGGTGATGGGCTGCGGCCCGGTTGCATTGCCGATGCCAGCGACGAAGCCCAGTTCTCTGAGCTGCGCACACTGGGCGATCTGACCAAGAAGGCCTGGGAGCAGGATGTCCAGGTAATGATCGAGGGCCCAGGCCATGTACCGCTCGACAAAATCAAAGAGCAGGTGGATAAGGAAGTGGAATGGTGCAGCGGCGCTCCGTTCTACACACTGGGTCCGCTGGTTACGGACATCGCTCCTGGCTACGATCACATTACGTCGGCCATTGGGGCAGCCCTGATCGGCTGGCACGGCGCTTCCATGTTGTGCTATGTCACGCCCAAAGAGCATTTAGGCCTGCCCAATGAGAAAGACGTAAAGGATGGCATCATCGCATACAAAATAGCCGCTCATGCGGCCGATGTAGCTCGGCAGCGTCCGGGCGCCCGCGACCGTGATGATGCGCTCAGCTACGCCCGCTATACCTTCGACTGGGAAAAGCAGTTTGCCCTTTCTCTTGACCCGGAGACGGCCAGGTCCATGCACGACGAGACGCTCGCCGACGACTACTACAAGGAAGCCAAGTTCTGCTCCATGTGCGGGCCCAAATTCTGTTCCATGAATTACTCGCAGAAGGTGGATGAATTCAACAAGCAGGTCTATGGCGTGGAAAAAACAGACTACTCGCAACTGGTGGCAAAAATCGCGTCAGCGAAATAGGCGACGCTAATCTTCGCAGAGACGCGGTGCAGCGTCTCTGCGAGTCCCTCAAATTTTCAATTGCTCAGATCAGAATAATGTTTCAACTCCGCGCGGGGCGCAGAGCGCGCCGGACCCTGAGCAGTGAAGTGGCGAATGGTGACGTCATTGCCAATGTGCTCACTGCCTCCCGCGCGCGCAGGACTGGGCTTGCGGGCAGCAGTAAAATTGCGGATCGTGACGTCAGAAGTACGGGAATGCTGCGCGGCAGCCGGGTTCCGCGTCTCTGCCTGTAGCGGTGGGCTGGCCGGCGCGGTCGACGCGGTTGCGCCGGTCGGGGCTCCGGTGTGCACCGTCACACCTCCGCTCTGCACAGTCACACCGTTGTACCCAGGCTGAACAGCGGTGGGTTGCTGAATTGTGCTTGAAATTGCCGGCCGCGCGTGAAATGAGGCCACCGCCAGCCCAACCACGAACAATAGGCATGCCGCGGCTACGCCCATAATCACGGCTTGCATCTGCGGCGATTGCGGCCTCGCGAAGCGAATCCTGATCCTGCGGAACCATTCGGCAGCCGCTGCCGCTGGAAATACTGGGGCCCGGTTGACGATCTTTTGCGGAGGCGCCGGCTGCGCGTCTACAAGCCCTCCGCGTTCACGCAACAATTCCTGCAACCGTATGGCTGCCGCTTCCCGCGCGGCTTCCAGTTCAGCGGCACGCTCCTGCGCCAGCACGCGCCTCTTTTCGAGGTCAAGCAGCTTTTGCTGATGCTGCGCTTTCCACTCTTCCTTGCGGACGTTCAGGCGTTCCCGGCCTTCCTGGCTTAACCGCGTTGCGGCCATCCTCAAATCATTCGTCCAGTTCCTTGCCATTCCCCAGGCTTGTTGCCCAGCAACACCCGCTGCGTGCAGCAGGGTCGCGGACTTTTCACCCATGCGCGCCAATAATTCCGTGGCAGTTTCTTCGTGGGCATTCTCGTCCCCCGTAGCAGTAGTAGGCGTGGCCGCATTCACCAGGTCTAATTCATCGTCGACGGCTGTTTTCCGCGGTGCTTGTTGAGATTCGAACGATTCGCCGCGAATGGGCACAACGTTCGCATGCACCACCTCTTCGGGTTCTTCAGGCGTGATCGTTTCCGCAGCCGATGGCAGAGGCTCTGGTTCCCACACCGGCTCTTCGGCCGGCTCGGTTGCCGGCGCCGCCTTGGCAACTGGGAGTTCAAGCCGTTCCGGCAGACTTTCAGCGGTCAACGGCTCAGGTTCCTGCCTGACGTCCTGACGCTGCAGCACTCCGGGGGAAATCGCCACATCGGCATGGAACTGTTCGGCCAGCTCGGCGGCGCGGCTTAGCGCGTCCGGTTCCGCACAGATTTCAAAGTCAATTTCCAGGTCGGCGGGAGGTTTCCCGGACAGTTCAGGAGTGGAGAATTCAACGGTGTAGCCATGTTGCCGCAGCTCCTGCGAAAGAGCGCCGGCCTGTTCCGGGAAACGGGTAAGTATCCGCGCCAGGGGCATAGAACCTGCTCCGCAAGCAAAAAAATTTTAGACGACCCACCGAAATCCGCTTTCCAGCGGCCCTGATGTGTCCTGTGCCAAGACAGGAGTGGCGTTTGTAGTTAGACGCAGATTATATGCAGAGAGGTGTCCGATGCAAGAGCAGAGTAGATGGAGGGGACTCTAGTTCACTTCGGCAAAATCCATGCCGTCAGCAAACTGCAACCCGGCAATCTGCCTGGCGTGAAACTGCACTTCCAGATACGCCTTGAGAATGGCGATGTGGAGTGATTCACGTTCAGCGGGACTCGAGCATTGCGTGCGGATGCGGTCCAGTTCCATGTAGCGGTCATGCGCTTCAACGAATTTATTTACGATCGTGTTCATGGCATGTCATTGTTCTAGGCGTCTGGAGTTTCACGAATCGCTCAAAGACCTTAGAACTTCTCCTTTGATGCTCTAGAGCAGTAACGTTACCCTGATAACGTTACCGTTCATGAACACGATGTACGCGGCCAGCCTCCTCCTCTCTCCCGGCTCATCTGCCGTGTTCTTCCAGAAACTTTTCCACTTCCATGGCCGCCGCACAGCCTGATCCCGCGGCGGTGATGGCCTGGCGATAGCGCCGGTCCTGCACATCACCGCAGGCAAACACTCCGGGGACATTGGTAAAGACAAAATCGCGGGTCTTCAAGTAGCCGTCCTGGTCCATGTCGAGCACGCTGGTAAACATCTTGGCGTTGGGCTCGTGCCCAATGCCCAGGAACATGGCGCTGGTAGGGAAATCCCAGAGCTTGCCCGTCCGGCTGTTGCGCAGCTTGAGCGCGGTGACCTCTTTCTTGCTCACATCAAGCACATCTTCCACCACGGTGTCTGTCAGGAATTCAATTTTTTCGTGCTTGCGCGCCCGCTCCAGCATGATTTTGGATGCGCGGAAGTGATCCCGCCTGTGAATCACGGTGACCTTCGTGGCAAAGCGGGTCAGGAACAGAGCTTCTTCCATGGCCGAATCGCCGCCGCCGATCACCGTAATGGGCTTGCCGCTGAAAAAGAAGCCATCGCAGGTGGCGCAGGAAGAAACACCGTGGCCGATCAACGCCTGCTCGCTCTTGAGTCCCAGCCAGCGGGCTGAGGCCCCGGACGCGATGATCAGTGTGCGCGTCTGTACCGTTTTGTCACCACCAAAATCCAGCGTAAACGGCCGGGAAAGCAGGTCGGCCTTCACCAGGTGTCCGGCCATGTACTCCGCGCCGAAGCGCGCCGCCTGCTTGCGCATGTTCTCGATCAGCTCCGGCCCCTGGATACCCTCGGGAAAACCGGGAAAATTTTCTACCAGCGTAGTGATGGAGAGTTGCCCTCCGGGTTCGTGCCCCTCAATCACCAGTGGCTTCAGATTGGCGCGGCCGGCATAGATGGCGGCCGTCAGGCCCGAGCAGCCGGTGCCCAGGATCACTGTATCGCGAACGGAGTTTTGCATAGCGTTGATTGGATTCATCACTTTCGATTTGGTTTCAGCGCCGCTTTTGGGCTTTGGCCGATTTTTGTACTCCGCCGCCGTCCAACCAGTTGATATCGGCGCGAAATTCGGTCCTCAGGCCCATCTCTTTACGATAATGGTCCATGATCTGGGAGGCCTCAGCAAACAGCGGCTGGTAAGCGCTCTGATTGACATCCGGACACTGCGCCAGCGCAACCGAACTCTTGCCGATGCGTTCTACCCTGATGCGTGATGCCGGCGTATCGGACGCCAGTACAACCGCGGCAGACGCGGCATCGGACGAGACCTGGTCCTCGATGGAGAGCTCGTGAAAATTCTTTGGATCTCGCATGCGCAGCACCAGAGTTTCAATCGTGCTCTTCGGATCTCTGCTCATGGAATATTGCGCCGTTTCCCATGGCGACTGCGGTTCCAGGTCACGGCGCAGACGCACGTATCTGGAAGGCGGCGCATCCTTGAGCGTGGCCCGTCCACGTGCAATCTCGAAATCGCCGGCCAGCAATGTTCTTTCTCTGGCTTTCGCCAGCGCGGCTTTGAGAATTGCCTGGTCGTCCGCCCCCGGCGTGCAGACGTTCAAGACATTGACTCGGATCGGTGGCTGCTTCTGCGGCGTTGGAGCGGCCTTCCGGGATTGCGGATGCACAGCCGAGGCGCCGAGCAGCAAAACTGCGGTGATGAGCGCAGGTTTAAGCACGGAGCGATTCTAGCAAATCGGCGCGCCTAATCGCGTGATCGGACGATCGGGTGATCCGGACCGGTTTACTACCGACCACCCGATCGCGGGACTGCCCGCCCTCAAGGCAATTCACTGTGTCCACTCCGCAACCCACCCATTCACGGTCCTGTACCACAGCTCAGAGTTTTGCGGTTTCAAGACGAAATGCCCTTCGTCAGGGAAATAGAGCATTTTGGACGGGACTTTGAGCCGCTGCAGAGTCGTGAAAAGCTGAAAGCCCTCTGACACGTCAAGCCGGTAGTCAAGCTGGCCGTGCACAACCAGGGTGGGCGTTTTGAACTGCGGAGCGAAAAGGGCCGGCGACCAGCGACGGTACATCTCGCGGTTCGTCCAGGGCGTTCCCTTGAACTCCCACTCCGGGAACCAGAGTTCCTCAGTTGTGCCATAGGCCGATTCGGTATTGAACATGCCGTCATGCGATACCAGGCATTTGAAGCGATTGGTGTGACCAAGAATCCAATCGATCATGTAGCCGCCGTAGCTCGCACCAAGAGCGCACTCGCGGTTCTTGTTGATGAATGGAAACTTCTGCTCGGCAAAATCGAGCCCCTTCATCAGATCGATATAGGGCTTGCCTCCCCAGTCGCCGTTGATCTCATCAATGAATTGCTGCCCGTAGCCGGTCGAGCCGCGCGGGTTGATCATAACCACCACGTCGTCGCCCGTCGCGGCGAAAAGCTCAGCGTTCCAGCGATAGCTCCATTCATCGCCCCACTGCCCCTGCGGCCCGCCGTGGATCAGGAATTTTACCGGGTACTTTCTGCGCGCATTGAAGTTGGGCGGTTTGATGAGAAATCCCTGTACCCTGGTTCCACCGGCGCCGGCAAACCAGAACGATTCCATAGGCGGCATGATGACCTGAGACAGCACCGGATCATTCAAATGTGTGAGCTGGACCGGCTCTTTGCTGCCGATATCCAGCTTATAAATACCATTCGGCGCCTGCACGGACATGCGGCTGAAGACCAGGGTCTTGCCGTCAGGGGACACCTGGAGTTCATCGTTCGCGCCGCGCAGCAATTCGTGGATCTGGTTCGGCGTCGCAATATCAATGCTGTAAATCGGGATGTCGCCTTTGTCTTCGGACGTGAAATAGATGGTCTTTGAATCCGGGGCCCAGGCCACGGCTTCAACCCAGCGATCGACGTTTTCTGTCAGGTTGTGGATCTGTCCGGATTTGCGGTCATAGATCACCAGCCGGAAGCGATCGCTCTCATAACCGGGCCGGACTTGCATGCGCCATGCCAGCCATTTACCGTCCGGAGAATAAACCGGCGTTGAATCTCCGCCCGGACTGGTGCTGAGCTTTTTCGGCTCGCCCCCGGTGATGGGAACCACGAAAATATCGTTGTTGGTGCTGGTGGCCTCAACTTCATCGATGTTGCTGGTGAAAGCGACTTCCTGGCCATCCGGAGAAATGGTGTATAAATCCTGCCCGCCAAGGCTGAAGGGTGGGACGTCATGATCGCCCGGTGTAAGGTCTTTGGCTGTTCCTCCCTCTGCGGGCACCACGAAAAGATGAGTACGCTTGTTGCCGGTATAGGCATTCCAGTGCCGATACAGCAGCCGGGTAAAGATTCTGGCCTTCACCTTGGAGTTGGCCCGCGCCTCATCGGCGGTTTTGTTACAAAGATCATCCGCGCAGCCCGGATATACCTTTGAGGTAAATACGAT
Organism: Candidatus Angelobacter sp.; assembly: GCA_035712465.1. Classification (GTDB taxonomy): domain Bacteria; phylum Acidobacteriota; class Terriglobia; order Terriglobales; family Acidobacteriaceae; genus Angelobacter. Next base: position 38,782 of record DASTAS010000027.1, on the reverse strand, counting down.
GTGTTTGCCGTCCGGAGACCAGATTGCGCCATCCGCCTCCGTGGAGATATGCGTGACTGCCTTGGGATTGCCGTTGATGTCCCCGGTGGAAGGATTGAACTCCGCCACCCAGACCTGCTGGCCTCCGCCGCGCGCGCTCACAAACAAAAATTTCTTCCCGTCAGGCGACCAGCGCGCCCCGGATTCCCCCGCCGGATCAGAAGTCAGCGGCCGCGCATCGCCCCCTGAACTGGGAACAACCCAGATGTGATTGGTCCTTGTGTTCTGATCGAGGTTCACGTCCATGGCGGTGAACAGGACCCATTTGCCGTCCGGCGAGAGCGATGGCGACCCAATCCGCTTGAGAGCCATCATGTCCTTGAAAGTGAATGGGTGTTTCGCGCGGCTGGGGACGGTCTGGCCAGCTAATGGGGAGAAACTTGCAATTGTGAGTACAATAAGGGCTAAGAGCATGGAACGGCGCATTATGTCTCCTGGAGAAGCGTTAGTGTAAACGACTTTCAGGGCTTCAGGCCAGCAGCGCCGGAACCTGAACGCTCATCCGCCATGGTCCGCGCAACTTATTTCTTGAGAAGAGGGTACCTGCCATGACTGCGCTCAGAATCGCCGGCTTGGTCGTTCTAGTAATGTTGTCGGTCGCCGGAGTCGCAGAAACCAACTGTGAGGAGGGCGCCGGTCCGCTGCGGCCCGCTCAGCCTCAGGGGATCACCACGCAGGAGATCATCCAGAAGTTCGCCGCGCGAGAGGCCATTTTCAAGGACGCGCGGAACAATTACACCTTTACGCAGGACATAACAATTCAGCAACTCGACGGCGATTCCGTCACCGGAGAGTTCCGTCTGGTGGAAGATGTCGATTACGACGATAAAGGGAACCGGCTGGAAAATGTGACCTTTGCCCCTCAGTCCTCGCTGACCGAAGTCTCGCTGAGCCCCGCAGATTATGAAGATTTCCGCAACAAGCTGCCGTTTGTAATGACCACGGACGACTTGCCCAAATACAGCCTTCTTTATGCGGGCCAGCAGCACGTGGACGAAATCGACACTTACGTCTTCGATGTTGCTCCGAAGACCATCGAAAAAGGCCAAAGGTATTTCCAGGGCCGCATCTGGGTGGACAATAAAGATCTGCAGATTGTGAAGACCTGCGGCAAGACCGTACCTGAGGTGCATGCAGCAACCGGCAGAAAAAAGAAAAAGAACGCGGACGAAAATCTCACTCCAAAGTTTGTTACTTACCGGGAGCAGATTGACGGGCAGTACTGGTTCCCTACATACACCAGCGCGGATGACATTCTCCATTTCATGACCGGAGACGTTCACATACGAGAGATCATTAAGTACACGAACTATAAGCGCTTTGGTGTGAGGACTCGGATCATCTACAAAGGGCAGGCTGCCGCGCCGCCAAAGAATCCGTCACATTAGAGCAGAGTTCCAGGCGCTGAATACGCACAGTAGCTGGCCGGAACTGAGCTCGCGCAGCGTTTTGTTTCGAATTGTTAAGTCGAAGAGATCTCGGGCTCGCAGCAACTCTCTCCCGCGCTCGTGCATCCCACTGGGGAGAAAATCCCGGATTCAATACCATGAAATATCAGCGACTCTTCTGGTGCGTCTGTCTGCTCGCCATGATTGCCATCGTTCCTTGCACGCTCCAAGCAGAAACCAATTGCGACGACGGTAATGGCCCCCTGAACACGGCCCAGCCCACCAAGATCACACCGCAGCGGATCATTCAGGAGTTCGCCGCCAAAGAAGCCATCTTCAAAGAAGCCCGCGACCATTACACCTACACGCAGGAGATCCTGGTGCAAACGCTGGATGGCGATACCGTGGATGGCGAGTTTCGCCAGAAGGAAGATATTCTCTATGACGATCAGGGGCATCGCATTGAGCAGGTGACTTACGCTCCGGAGCCGACGCTGACGCGGATAAGTTTAAGCCCCGCGGACTGGTCTGATTTTCGCCACCGGCTGCCCTTCGTCCTGACCACAGAGGATCTGCCGCAGTATGACATTACTTACGTCGGCCAGCAGCACGTAGACGAACTCGACACTTACGTGTTCGATGTCGCACCGAAGAAGATCGAAAAAGACAAGCGTTACTTTCAGGGCCGCATTTGGGTGGACAACCGCGACCTGCAGATCGTGAAAACCTGCGGCCGAAACGTGCCTGACGTCCACAAGAAGGGGAATGAGAACCTTACGCCGAAGTTCGTCACCTACCGCCAGCAGATCGACGGCCAGTATTGGTTCCCTACTTACACCATGGCGGACGATGTTCTCCATTTCAGCACGGGCGACGTGCACGTCAAGGAAGTTCTGAAGTACACCAACTACAAGCGGTTCGGCGTCAATACCAGGATCGTGTACGGAAAGCCTGTGCCCAACGCTGCACCACAGCAGCAGCCGCAGCCGCCAAAACAACCTTAGCCGCGAATGTACGCGAATACTGTAGGCGAATACTGAATGAGCGTGTCGGCCAGACCGTGTGGTCCAGACACTTTTGTCTGTGCATGCGCAGCCTCTACGAAAGAAGCACAGGAAGGAGTGCGCTCTGCTACACCAGCATGACCGTGAAATCGCGCAAGAGCGCGAATCTGTGTCGCCACACTCACATAAGCAATTCTGTATTGGCGTTAATCCGCGGCCAATCCCACTTGGATCAATGGTGAATCAGCCACATCAGCCAGCCGGCAACCCACATGCCCACCATGAATACGGCAAAGCAATAGCCGCCGTAGCGCAGCATCTCGCGGGGATTGTTGCGGAAGCAGACTCCAAACACGATGGAGGAAAACACTGCGAAGAGGAATGCGGCGGAAAAATGAGAGAGTTGAAGAGCGAGGATCACGGTTTCTTCCCGATGGCAATATGATAGGCGTCAACAGCGCTGATGATATTTAAGAGTCCTGCGACCGCAATGAATTTGGTGCCGTAATCGGCCGTTGCGATATAGATGGCGGTTGCGCCCCAGTCAAACATCCGTCCCAGCACGTACAGCACCCCTGTGCCTAAATCGCTGACGAAGCCCAGAATATCCAGCAAATCGCCGGTATTGGATTGATAGATTTTGCCGTTCATGGCGAGGCCAAAGGCAAACATCGCCGCCACGCAAATCAGCAGCAGCAGTCCGCGAATCCAGCGCTTTTGAATGAAATGACCGGCGCCGGGAACCAGCCACGCAGCCACCGGCGCGACATACGCCATGGCGGAAGGGGCAGGCGTCGCCACTGCAGCGGCCTGGGATGGGGTGGTGCTTGTCTGTGTGTTTGCCATTAAATCAAAACCAGCTCACGTTGTATTTTACCTGTTACTTCAGCCGCGCCGTTTCGGATGAGGACGTTCACCTCGCTGCGGACCCCGAATTCCGGCAGGTAAATGCCGGGCTCGACGGAAAAGCAGGTATTGGGAATGATCTCGCGCTCGTCCTTCGTCTCCAGGTTATCCATGTTGGCGCCATTGCCGTGTACGTTCTCGCCAATGGAGTGGCCGGTGCGATGCACAAAGAACTCGCCGTATCCGGCGGTCGTGATGAATTCACGCGTGGCCTGGTCCACCTCCCAGCCGGCAATCCGGCGTTTGCCCGCGTACGCCTCCTGCACCTTCTTCACTCCGGCGTCGCGCGCGCCGCTCACGATGTTGAAGATTTCCACCTGCCTGTCCGTGGGCGTGCCGATCACACCGGTCCACGTAATGTCGTAGTAAACGGCGTCGGGCGTGTTCTTCTTGCCCCAGATGTCAAGCAGGAAGAAATCGCCGGGCTTGATTTCCGCCGAGCCCACTGATTTCGGCTCGTAATGCGGATTGCCGCTATTGGCATTCACGGCAACAATAGGCAGATCCTCTGTGACAATGCCTTCGCGTCGGAAGGTTTCGCCAATCCACTGCTGAATTTCGTACTCCGTCACACGACCATTGCGGGCGCGACGGCCAACCTCTTTGAATACTTCCGGGACTATGGCATCAATTGTGTCGCGGGCAGCAAAGTGGCTGGCAATCTGTTCTTCGCTCCAGGCTGCTTCAAAGCGGGCCACCAGGTCGCCTGAACTGACAATCTCCTTGCCGAAGCTGCGCACCAGTTCCACCGTGCCTGCATCCACCAGCCCGATGTAAGGAATCACGTTGTTGGGCGAATACTGCATAGCCACCGTGCGATAGCGCACCAGCATGGATTGCAGGTTGTCCCACAGCTCGCGCCAGGAGGAGTACTGCCGCTTGCTCCCCGGCAGCGAATCGAGATGGCCGGCTTCAATGCGGTGTACCAGCTTTACCGGTTCGCCTTCGCGCGGGATCACATAAAACCAGCGCCGCGTGACCATCAGGCTCTCCGGCACTCCCAGGACTTTGTAGGCGATGGGGTCGCGATGGTGGTGGTCATAAAACAGCCATGCGTCGATATTGCGCTCGTGCAGGGCTGACTGGATGGCTTTCAGGTCCATGAGACTGTGAATACTCTATTTAACCACATTTGACGTTCAGTCTTCTTCCCGACGTCCCGACCCTGAGCAAGGCGAGGGGAACGCATTCCTGCGGCGCAGAAGGATACTGGGGCAGTGGTGGTGACTGTAGGGATTCTTCGCTCCGCTCGGAACTTCGAAAATTACGCCACCTTCGCTGCGCTGGGAGCCGGCTCCTGAGACGGCTTGAATACTCTGTCATAAACCCAAAGCAGAATGGCCGTTAAAACACCAATTGCAGTGAAGCACCACCAGAAGAGGGCCGGCCGGTGTTGGACTTCGCCAAAATGATGCAATAGAAATCCACCCAAGGGCCCTCCGATAAATGCGCCAATTCCGATTGGCAGGAAGGCAAAACCCATGTAAGTGCCTTGCTGTCCGGAGGGCGCCAGCAGCGAGACGTATTCGTAATATCGCGGCGAAAGAATGATCTCCCCCAGCGCCACCACCGCCAGTGTCAGATAGGCAGTAAGCACGCTGGAGTGCACGATCAGCAGCAGCCATGCCAGCGCAGATACCAGCGTTCCCAGCGTGATGGCCCGGAAAGCACGGACTTTGCGCAACATGATGCCGACCGCAACTGTAAGGCAAATCACCAGAACTGGGCCGGTCGTGAGCATTCGCGCTGTGTCGGTATTCGGATTGACGTAGTCATGAACGTAAATTGGCAGGGTCAGAAACTCCTGCCAGTACGCAATCCAATATCCGGAAAAGATCAGGATGAAGAGCATGAATTTGGGATTGGAAACTACCGTTCGGAAATTCCTGGCGGTCTGAGCGATGCTGGTCACCTGGACCTCATCCGGCTTTCTGGGTTCCTTGAAAAGCAGGAGCACGGCAAAGAACATCACAAACACGCTGACAGCCGCCACACGGAAAACGTTGTTCACCGTCATGTGGCTCTGGACCCAGGATGCCGTCAATGGCCCCAACGCTCCGCCAATGTTCACCAGCGTGTAATAAATCGAATATCCCAGCGTCCTGACGTTTTCATTGGAAGCACGCGCCGTGGTGCCCACCACGCTGGGTTTCACCATGGCGATGCCGAGAGCCGGCAGCACCATGATGATGGTCACAAACGCCGGCAGGGGAATCGCGTTGCGCACGGGCGCGAGCCAGGGCGCCGCCAGCGAACCCATCAGGAAATATGCAGCAGTCAGGATCAGGTAGGCCAGAGACAGCGCGCGCCGGAATCCCAGCCGGTCGGCCACGGTTCCGCCCAGAATGGCCAGCACCCATACCCAGGTGGCGAACTGGCCGGCGAGAGTGCCCGCCTCAGTGGTGGAAAATTTGAGATTCTCGTGCAGGTAACGCACGATCACTGCGAACGCCGCGTAATACGAAAGGCGCTCAAACAGCTCGGTAACGTTAGCCACCCAGAAGGGCCGTTCAAAGCCGGTGCGTACATCTTGAAGGCGCTGTGAAAACGACAAAATTGCTCTCCCTCTCAGCTCTCAGCCGCAGAAATACGCTCGCGAACACTCTCCGCTGTAATTCCCACGACCCGCACGATCTTATTTCGGCTGGTTTCGCCGCTGGCTATGCTAACCGAGGAACGCGGAATTGCAAATAAATCGGCGAAAAATTCAATCACCGCCTGGTTGGCTCTGCCTTCCACCGGCGGCGATGTAACCGCGAGCTTCAGCGCGTCGCCGACTACTCCGGTGATCGCGTTCTTGCGCGCGCGAGGCTGGACCCTGACGGCGAACGTCACACCCCTGCTGGTTTCATTGATCGGAAGCATTGCCGTAATGAGAAAGCAAACTCCGCCGCGACCGCAATGGCTGCCACAATGACCTGCGGATTCTGTTTTAAATCGCGATGCAGCAGCCATGGCACGGCGATCGCAAAGAGAGCGAACAACAGTAGGTTGGCAAGCGCGCTTGCGCGGACCGGCAGCCTGTCCTCCGGCCTGGCAATGCGCACCATGTTCAGCAACGCGCCAAAAATCAAGACCAGGCCGCCGCTGACAAACCAGATCGCCTCGACGGTAAACGTTTTCTGCACCACAAAGGTGACGGCACAGTGTATGCACCCGAGCAGCAGCACGATGCAGGCAAAAATCCAGTCCGTTGTCTTCATGGTTTCGGCCGCGTTCCGAAAATTGCCGTGCCCACGCGCACACAGGTAGCTCCTTCTTCAATGGCGATTTCAAAATCATGCGACATGCCCATGGAGAGCACATCCATCTGAATGCGGGGCAGCTTGCGCGCGGCAATCTGGTCGCGCAGATCGCGTAACAGCCGGAAATATACGCGACCGTCTTCCGGATTTTCTGCAAACGGCGGGACCGTCATCAGCCCGCGTATCTGGATGTGGTCGAGCGCCGCCGCTCCCTGCAGGAGTTCTTCCAATGCAGGCGAGCCGGCGGGTATGCCTGCCTTGCTGGCCTCGTCGCTCACCTTGATTTCGATCAGATGGGGCAAAATCCTTCCCATTTGCCTTGCGTTCTCATTCAGCTTTTGCGCGAGGTGCAGGGAATCGATACTATCCACAGAGTTGAACAGCTCGGCAGCTTTTTTGGCTTTATTGCTCTGCAGGTGGCCGATCAGATGCCACTCGGCTTCTTCCAGATCGTGAAGGGTCGCCGCCTTCTTCTCAAACTCCTGCACGCGGTTTTCGCCAAAAACGCGCAGACCAGCTTCATACGCCTCGCGAATGCGTTCCGTCTCCACGGTCTTGCTCACCGCCATGAGCGTAATCTCTCCCGGATTCCGCCTCACGCGAGCCGCGGCGGCGCGGACGCGCGCGCGAACAGCAGAGATGTTTTCGGCGATCGACATGGTTTCTGAATTCCGAGTGCAACGGGGAATCACTCCCCGAAGCAGTTCCGAAGTGGGAATTATATGATTTTGGTGAATAGCAGCGTTAAGAATTAGGGCTCAAATAGGGCCGAGTTTGCCCTTTGGTTTAGTAGCTGCTTTTCTTCTCGACAAGCAGGGCCGTAGGCCCGGCAAGAGCTTAGCCTCCGCTTGCGCGCTGCACTGCGTTCGGGACTGAAACCCTATCTTTCGCTCTTCAGCGGCTTGCGGGCAAAGTAATACAGCGAGTAGCCCAGCAGGCCGAACATGATGACGGAAAGTATGTTGCTGTTGGCCAGTCCGGGAATCAGCCTCGGGCCCCAGGCAATAGAGTTTTCCGGCAGCCATCGCTTGGCTTCCATGACCTTGATGACCATTCCCGCCAATCCCACAATGCCACCGGCGGCGATCAGGCCGCTCGAATACAGCGCGCCCGGGCTGACTTCACTTTCTTCCACTTTTTCGCCCGCACGTTTGGCGGCATATTCCACCAGCCAGCGCACCACGCCACCGGCAAAGATCGCCAGCGTAGTAGCGATGGAAAGATAGAACCCCACGGCGAATGAAAGCGAGCGGACACCCAGCAGTTCCACGCCGATGACCAGGAACACTCCCAGAAGGATCAATCCCCAGGGAAGGCGGCGCTGCAGAATCCCGTTGATCACCGTGGCCATCAACTGCGCCTGCGGCGCGGCGGCGCGGGCGCTGCCAATGCCCTGAATCCACTGGATCTCAAACTTCCCGCTCTGCGGGTTGTAAAAGTAATACCCGTTCGGCACCACCGCTGAATTGATGGACGTGTAAAGAACCATCCCTTTCACCGACTCATCTCTGGTCGTCTGCTCAGCGGCGCCCGCGGCAGCCTGTCCCGTGCCTACGGGAACTGTCTGCCGGTCAAACTTACCTGAGTACTGGGTCACGCCCGTAGGAAGATTGCTGACATTGATAGCAATATTGGCCGGGCGAAACTCCTCCAGCCCCGTATTCATCAGTCCAAGCGTGCCGCCAATGGCGACCACGGACACGGTCACGCCCACCATCAGCGCAAGCTGTTGCTTGGCCGGCGTCGCTCCCACGAGAAATCCCGTTTTGAGGTCCTGTGACGTATTGCCGGCATTTGCTGAGGCAATACAGACCACGCCTCCAATGGTGATCGCCAGCGCGGAAAATGCCGTTGTGGTCCAGCCCATCACCAGAAACATGGCGCAGGTGGCCATGAGAGTGGCGATGGCCATCCCGGAAATCGGGTTGGAGGAGCTGCCAATCAGCCCCGTAATTCGGGAAGAGACAGTGACAAACAGGAACCCGAAAACAACCACGAGAGCGGCGGCCAGAATGTTGCTCGCACCGGAAGTCTCAGCATGATGGATGGGCTTAAACGTAAGCAGCGCCCACATCACGACTAGAAGCAAAGCTGCTCCCAGCAAAGCCCATTTCAGGTTGATATCATTTTCCGTGCGACGCTGCCCGGCGGCTCCGCCGGCTCCGGCGGCAAGATCTTTCATCCCCGCTCTCAACGCGCCCAGGATGGTAGGAACGGTGCGCAGCAGTGTGATTAATCCGGCTGCGGCAACGGCGCCCGCTCCCATGGGCCGTATGTAAGCGCCATAAAGATCATTGGGACCCATTTGCGAGATGGGAACCGTACCGGGGAAAATCGCTCCAGTGACGTGCGAGCCAAAAAATTTGATCGCCGGCATCACCACCAGCCAGGCGAAGACGCCACCCGCAAAGATCACACCTGAGATCCTCGGTCCAATGATGTATCCCACCCCCAGATATTCGGAAGTGGTGTTGGCGCTGATCGAGGAGCCGGGGAACCATTTCGGCGTATAGCCTGGCGTGCTCGGCCAGGCGGCAAACATGTTCTCGTTTTCAAACAGCGTGTACAGCGCGCCCAGCCCCAAACCGGCAAACACGCGGCCGGCAAACGAGCCGCCTTTATCGCCGGCAATCAGCACATCCGCGCAGGCCGTGCCTTCAGGATAGAGAAGGTTGCCGTGCTCTTTGACGATGAGTTGCCGCCGCAGCGGGATCATGAACAGCACGCCCAGCCATCCGCCGATGAAGGCCAGCAAAAAGATGCGCCCGTATTCGAGCGGAAAGCCGAGAAAGATCAGTGCGGGCAATGTAAAGATGACGCCGCCTGCCACGGATTCGCCCGCGGAGCCGGCGGTCTGCACAATGTTGTTTTCAAGGATGCTCGCCTTGCCCATGGCGCGGAGGACGCTGATGGAGAGAACGGCGATAGGAATGGAGGCAGAAACCGTCAGGCCGGCGCGCAAACCCACGTAAACCGTAACCGCGCCAAACAGAATCCCGAAGATTCCACCGAAGAAAATGGCCCGGAATGTGAACTCAGGCCTGATCTCGGTCGCCGGCACGTACGGCTGAAACTTTGGTTCCACGTTGATGGCTTCTCGTGACTCCGCCACGTTTTTCTCCCCTCGAATGGACATTGCGCTGAAACTGCGCAAGTTAGCACAACGGCGGCAGCATTACAAATTCTCAGCATGATCTTCAGATCGCCGCCATCGAAGTGATCGCACATTATCGCTCTGGCGGAACAGATGACGGCGATCTCGGCGATTACGCGCGATTTCGGCGATTCCACAATTGCTTCGCAGTCTTAACCCGGTTATACTTAGACCATCGTACTTCCTGGTCGGAGTTTTCGAGGAGGGTCGTCTTCAGTAGTGGTGACCTAAGCCGGGCTCAATGGACCTTCAGGTCCGCGGCTGAGAGCTTGTTCTGCGTCCTTTTTCCCGCCGACTGCCGCATCTGTCATTTTCCGCTTACAAATATTTCTACGCTCCCGGTATGCCAGCAATGCCTGGACCAGATTGCTCCGCTGGATGGGGTCCTGTGCACTGTTTGCGGAGAAAAGCTGTCTTCAAGTCCCGGCCGAATTGACAACGATGCCTTGTGCGGCATCTGCCACCGGACGGCGCCTGCGTTTCGCAGGGCGATATCCTACGGAGCCTATGCCGGAGTTTTGCGCGAACTGGTGCATCTGCTCAAGTACCACCAGGTACGGCCCGCCGCGGCGCTGCTGGGAGATTTGCTGAGCCAGGCGCTTGCTGGAGCCGAATTGCCAGGCAATTTGGTCGTCATTCCTGTGCCGCTCTGGACCGGGAAGCGCCGGTCGCGCGGTTTCAACCAGGCAGAAGAGATTGCCAGGGCGTTCATCAGGCGCTTCCGCCGGTCCGGGACAGCAGCTTCCCGCATCCAATTAGATACCACTTCTCTGGTTCGGCAGCGGGATACTGCCTCCCAGACCGGGTTGACGCGGCATCAGCGGCGCGCCAATGTCCGTGGGGCCTTTGCCGTGGTCCGACCGCATACGATTCAGGGCCGAAGCATTCTGCTGGTGGATGACGTGATGACCACCGGCACCACCGCCGGGGAGTGCGCGCGGATACTGCTGCGCGCGGGAGTAAAAGAGGTTTTTGTGGCCACGGTTGCGCGAGCCACGAAAGAAGTACAGGGCGGGCAGGCGTTTTCCGCCGCCGCTCAATAGAGAGGTACATCAGGGCCATGCAGGAACGGGACAGGGGACGAAACAAGCGCCATCATTCCGAGTTGCCGCAGGAACCGCCGCCTGCGCCGCGCAAGAGTCTGCTGATGCAGACCCCGGTGCTGGTGCTCAATGCTTCTTACGAGCCCATCAACATCTGCGCCGCCCGGCGCGCCATTGTTCTGGTGCTCAAGGGTCTGGCGATGCCGGAAGAGGAAAACGGGCATTTTCTCCATGCCGCGCGCCTCGCCATGCGCGTGCCTTCCGTGATCCGGCTGCTTGAATACCGCCGCATTCCCCACCAGACCCGTGCGCTCTCCCGCAAGAACATTCTGCTGCGCGACCGCAATACCTGCCAATATTGCGGGATTTTGCTCAGCTCCGGCGAATTGACGCTCGACCATGTGGTTCCGCGCTCGCGTGGCGGATCTTCCACCTGGGAGAACCTGGTGGCGTGCTGCCACCCCTGCAACCGCCGCAAGGGAAATCACCTGCTCACAGAGACCGATATGAAGTTGCAGAAAGAGCCGCGTCCGTTTACGCTGCATACCAGCCGGCACATTATGCGGATGATCGGCAGGTCAGATCTGAAGTGGCGGAAATATCTGTTTTACTAAAGAGTAACCAAGGTTCAACTTTCCTATACGTATTGTTCCGATTATGGGAATGGCCGTTCACAGGGTAATTTCTTCCGCTCGCGTTGCCTTTGCAAGTTTTTGAAACGCTTGGACTTATATAAACACTACGTCACAGGTGTGGCCCCCAAACTGCAACACTGAGTAAGGCGGGAACCCGTGCCTTCCGCTGCCACTCTCATTCGCGTTTTCTTACGGAAGCGCAGGAACTAACAGGAAAAGCAGGAGCAGGAATGCCAGAAACTGTTTTGGACCAGGTAATTATCCGTTTGCGCGACAGCGCCCCTCAGGTCTATCCCGACCGCAGCGAGGTTCGTAACATCCGTGTTGTGGGACATACCCCCAAGACCGACCATTTCATTTACGACGCCAGTATCGACTTTGTCCAGGGCAGTGAACGAATTGCCATCAAAGTCTACCGCGCCAACAAGTGCGGCGGAAACGCAAAGGCCGTGGCCCGCCAGGAAAACGGCAATCTCCAATTTGTGCAGCAGGCGAGTCAAAAGAAGAAGCTGGGCGGAGTGCCCCGCGTGCTGGGAGACTTCAGCGAATTTGGTGCGGTGGTTACGGAAAAGATTCCCGGGTTGCCGCTGCAGTCCATCATCATGAAGGCAGCGTTGCTGCCGGGATTCGCCGACAATGGCAGCATCGCTCTGGTGGCCCGGCGCGCCGGCGAGTGGCTGAGATCATTTCACAAAGCAACAGCAGACATGCCGGAGCCATTTGACGGCGCTGCCCTGCTCACCGGCCTGGAGAAGCTGTGCCAAAGCTGCATCGAAGAAGGACTGGATGAACGTTCCGTTCGTGTCATCCTGAACGGGACCAAGAGCGTTCTTGCGCGCGCGAAGAAGTCATTGCCGAGTTCCGCCGTTCTGGCGGACTTCACACCTCTGAACGTGGTGGTTACGGAAAACGGTGTCGGCTTCTGCGATTTCGCCCGCATGAAGCGTCGCGGCAACTCGTTTGAAGATCTGGCCCAGTTTCTCGCCTCCGTGGAAGCGCTGGAAAAGTATCCATTTTGCAATCGCTCCATCACCAGCCAGATTCAGGAGAGCTTTTTGGATGCCTATGGGATCAGCCAGTCAGAGTCGGCGATCTTGCGTGTGCTGAAGATGAAGGCGCTCCTTGGCATGTTTGCCCAGGGACGAACCGTAAAGGAAAGCGCAGCCCGCAAAAAGGTTATGTGGGCCAATGTGATGAAGAAATTCATCCATCAGGCTGCGCAAAGGTCACTTGCACCGGCTGCGGCGTGAGGTAAGATACTTTCAGCCGTTCATCCTGAAGTATTCTGGGCCGCCCACGGGCGGCCTGCTATTTTTGCGGTCTTTTAGGCGCTTTCGAACAATCGCCCTTCAGTTTGCCCTTGCTGGTACTGCTCCGGAAGGCGAACTCGCATTCCGCCATCTTCACTCTTGTGCCGGCAAACCGCACGCCTTCAGCCTCAAGGCGGAGGCGCTGCTCGAAGCCGGCTTCTCCGGGCAGGGCAATTCTTCCTCCGGCGGCCAGCACGCGATGCCATGGCAGTCCGTGTGACTGCCTGAGAGCCCATACCACCTGGCGTGCAGCGCCGGGAAAGCCTGCTGCCCTCGCCACTCCGCCATAAGTGGCAACTTTCCCGCGCGGGATTTTTAAAATCGCTTCACGGATGCGGGTGAACATGGAAGCGCCGCGATCTGCGCTGCGCTTAGTGCGGAAGTCGCGTGTCATGGGTCGGCCTGGAGGATGATTCAGTTTGCCACCTTGTGGGCCGATCCTTGCAAACCGGTGTTCCAGGTGACGCCGCCGTCATCAGAGGTGGCTACTTTGAACTGTTCGGTTTTAGCGTCAGTAAACTCGTTCGTGGTCAGGATATCGGTTCGCTTCCCCTTGCTCTCAAAACTCGAATTGTAGATCCACACGTTCCCTTTGATCTCAAGCGCTCCCGTGGATGGCGCCGCGCTATTGCCTTGAAAGCTGGAATAACTGTACTTGCCCGACTTGGCGTCGTAACCGTACACGGTGAGCTGGTCGGTTACGTTATTGCCCATGCTCACCTGTTGTTCGCAAATCAGGTAGCGGCGCTGTGGCGACCACCGGCATTCCAGTTCAGAATGGACTTTGCTGCCGTTGGCAAACGTTCCATCGGTCTGCCACTTGCCCAGAAAAGCGCCCAGCTTTTGTACCGGATCGTCTTCCGCTTTGCCGACTCCGATGGCCAGCAACGCGACGATCAGGCAGGCCGATATCATGAGCACCGCTGTTTTTCCCTTCATCGAGCCCTCTCTTAGCCTTGATTGCTGAAGTGCAACCGGCTGCAAAAAATTCTAGCTGGCAACACTTGCGACTTCAAACTTCCGGATGCAAGTCACGAGCAGGCGCGTTACGCACCGTCAAAACGAACGGCAGTGGAGTAGAGCTGGGTGCGTTCGCGAAATCCGAGTCGCCGGTAGATCTCAATCGCGCGCATGTTATCGGTGCGAACAGTAAGGAAGGGTGTTTCGCCATGATCAAGAATGCGCTGCGCCAGCGCAGTCACCAGGGCCGTGCCGTAGCCGCGGCCTGTCTGGCCAGGATGCGTTGCCAGCGTGCTGATTTCCCGGTATCCGGGACAGTGCAACCGGAGACATCCCATGGAGACGAGCTGGTTCCCGTGCTTGATTCCGATAAATCCGCCCAGCGTGTAAAGACGCGGACTCAGCGTGCGCCCGGGGCGTGTAGCCTCGTAAAGCGTCGACATTTCCGGGAGATCGCCAGGTGTGAGCTCCTCAACTTTGTCGCCTGCCGACGGGTTGCGGCCGCTCTCGCGCAGCCAGTCACCATCCTCCAGCAGCATCTCGTAGAGTTCCACGGACCGCGTCACCGTCCATCCCGGCGGGATGCGCAGCGGCAGCATAGAGAAGAGCGTCACCGGCTGCCTGGCGATGCGTGACAACGCCTCCCAGGCTTCGCGCGTGGGCTCGGCGAATGCGCCGTGCGGGCCGAGATCCGGCGGAAAGCGCCGCGCCGGTCCTTCCACGATTGCGAATTGCTCTTGAAGTGTGGTGAGTGCTGTCCAGATGGGATTATCGAGAGGATGCGACATGCGTTTTGAAAGTGTAGATGAAACGGCGGCGATTGCCAAAAATAGAAGCCCCGCAATCGCGGGGCATTCTGGTTGAGAGAAATTGATGTTGATGCGGCTGCTTATCTTTGCTGTGTCGATCCGCCGCCGGTTGAAGCAGACATAGGCCGCAGGCGCAGTTCCTGAGCGGTCTTGAACGTCAGTACGGTCTCTGCCGGGATGTTCAGGCTCTTGCCCGCCGTCAGAACTTGCGTTCCAGTGCCGGCCGCGCCACCCGCAATTGCGCCGATGGCAGCGCCTTTGCCGCCGCCTGCGATCGCGCCAATCAACGCGCCGGCCAATGCGCCGCCGCCCGCATACTTCGCGGTGGTTTTATTCGCGCCCACGCTGCCGGGCTTGTAGGAGCTTGCTTCCATCGCATACTTCCTGCTGCCCACGGTCACGGATTGGATATCAACAGCCACTTTGCTGCCTTCTTTTACCGTGGTGAGCGTCACAGGCGAACCCTTGGGGATCACCGTGGTCCCGTTGTTGACAACGTCTTCCGTGGTCTCGCCGGTGTAGGTCTGGCCTACGTTGTTGGCGTCAGCCGTAATTTGCTGGTCGGTCCGGACTTTGATATCGGTACCGGACGGAACCGAGCTTGTGCTCTGGGCAAACAGAGTGGCCCATGTACACATGAGAAGAAATCCTAAATAGACTGCCATTTTATGGCGCAACATACTCCACCTCGCGTACAGCGCCGTTGTCACCGCTCAGCGCTGCTTTCGTCAGAACTCCCCTATTGAGATGAGGCCTCAAGAGAGCGGGTAGCCTCACGTACAGCGGCAAAGCAGAGCAGCAGATGTATGCGGACTGCGGTATTAATTCTTTTAATTGGCTTTACTTCAGGGTAAAAACGCGTGATAAAGAATGCGATGAAATATCTCAATCCAGGGCCCATGTTTTTTGGCCCGCCGCTCAGACCGCGGCCGAAAAAGAGCATCGTGGTGCGAGGCGGCCCGGCAGCCGAAATCCCCAAGCGCGATCGCTGCGCTTCCGGACGCCACAACAAGCGGCTCACAGATTGTTATTGCGCGTCCATTCCCAGCGGGAAATAAGAACCTGCCGCCGGATTCGAAGCTGCGCTGGCGGAAGTTAGCGGCAGCTTACGATCAGCCGGACTGCTTAGCGACCGTCTATTTGCCAAAGCCGGGCAGGTCTACACGGCTGGCAATGTGGTCTTTGATCCAGTGCGCGTCCCACCATTCCTTGGGATCAATCTGCACGCCGTCGAGCAGCATGCTGAAATGGACATGATCGCCCCCGGCCATGCCGGTCTCGCCGCTCTTGCCCATGACTTCGCCGCGCTTCACCATGTCGCCCACGTGTACGTCAATCTCGCTCATGTGGCCATACACCGACTGCAGTCCGTACCCGTGGTCCAGCACCACGCAGTTGCCGTAGATGCCAAGCGGCGCAGCGTACACCACGCGGCCATCGTTCGAAGCGATCACGCCCACGTGCTGCGTGCTGGAAAGATCGTAACCAAGATGCGTTTCCTGGTCGATCTTTTTGCCGTGATAAATGTAGTTGCGGGTGTCGGCGAAATTGGCTTCAACTTTCGTGTTGGGCTGCTGCAGGAACGGCTGCGACCATAGAAACTTCGGCTCCGTCTTCAAACTCAGGTCGGCCAGAGTCTTATTGTTGGCGACTCGCATGTCCCTGTTGATTTTTACGAAGCGCTCCGCCACGTCGCCTGAGCCGTTCGGGTCCAGATCATTCACCACTCTCTGCACGAATGCGTCATTCAATTGCAGGTCGCGTACGCGGTATTTCGGCTGGCCATTTTTAGGGAACTCATACACCATGGATCCAGTGACCTCAGTCGCCGGATTGCTCGCGTAAACCACCGGTACGGTTGAGAGCTGCGTATTCCACGGGAATGCGAACAATGAGAAATAGCCGGGCTTGCCGTCCGGCATGGGCCAGGCGCGGAACTTGTGATCGCCCACGCGCACGCCCGAATCTGTGGTGTAGCCGGACACATTGAACGTGACCAGCGCCGCCATGCCCAGATAGAGATAGTGCTGATCAGAATCCACGCTCAGCATCGGCGGGTGCGTCACCACCATCACGTCCCGTTCCAGCCGCGCGCTCTTGGCGCGGAAGTCATTGGACTCGGCTTCCACAATCAGCTTTGCCTTGCCGTCCTTCAACTGCGGCGTGCTTTTCGCGCCGACCGTGAAGTTCCAGTCGCTGGCGGCAGCGTTGCGCTGCCACCGGAAACGCTGCGCCGGCCGCTTCACTTCACCGGCCTTGTACTCGGCGCCGTTCTGTTCCACGAGAACGGAAACGTCGCGCACGCCATGTGGGTCCGTCACATGGACGGAAACCGGCGTGGCCTGGCCCAGCGCGGTAACCGAATCCGGCACCGTGACGACCGGGGTTGATGACATGCTCCACAGGATTGCCGCAGGCAGAACGAACACGAAGAAGAGGATGAGCAGAAAAGTACGCATGACGTTAATTTGCAGCATAGCACGATGAGAGTTGCGGAAAATGCAGGCAAACGCAGTAGACGAGCCAAAGCGTAAACCCCATACGCGGGCGCTGAGCACGGATTCGCGGGCTCTGCTTTGCGCCTGGCGTTCTAACCGACCCGCCGCCCGCACTCGCAGATAGTCCCAACCTCCAGCGCGCATGGCCGGGTTTGACACTCCGGCCGTTCCCGTTACAATAATGGAGTAGTTCCTGTCGGGGCGCCGGGTCGTTCTCTGGCGCATCTCATTGCCGAAGTGGCGGAATTGGCAGACGCGCATGGTTCAGGTCCATGTACCCGCAAGGGTGTGGGGGTTCGAGTCCCTTCTTCGGCACCATAAATTTTAGCCTTCCCAAAGTTTGTAGCTTACGCAGAGGGTTCAACTCTGTTATTTCGATTCCCATCAGGATTAAGCTTGGGAACAGCGGTCCACCGCCATGCCAAGGTGGACCGCCAGTGAATAATTACAAGTCAGGGTGAAAAGGCATACTGGGGAGCAGGGTCACTTGAGCCTTGCCTTTGTCCAGTATCTCTTGGAATTCCTCCGCGCTGAGTTGACGGGCATTGCTCCGGCAGAGTACACGATTCTCGTAGTTGTTCGGCATACATTCTTCCTTTCCACATTAAGTTCTTCTTATGTTAACCCTGCAAGCCACATGGATGTGTGAAAGTTGCTGTGCAAAACAAACCAGGGATCATTTGCAACTCACGACAAAAGGATACAATCCTGCGCCTGCCCTTAAGTTGCCGCTTTGCCGTGCTACTCGAAAGTACCTAGCCTTTTACCGCAGTCGATTTCGAGTTGCTGCAGAGTAGTTGAATCTTTTCCCGAAATGGTTTTCCCAAAATGGGAAGTAGCTGATGTTTAGTAAACTCGCGGCGAGTCACGGTTGTATACTTTCGTGAGAAAGGATTCATCCATGACAAGCGAATCAAATAATCGTGTACTGGGCAGAGCAGGCGCGAGGACGCTATCCGACGAGGAACTATCCAGAGTAAGCGGTGGAACGATCGTGATCACACAAAATCCGACTGGCCATCCCGATGTGCTTGGCGACATTTAGTTAACCATGCGTTCTGACACTATCGGCCTGAACGCGACTACTGCCGGTTTGAACTCGGGGCGCGTTGCGCGTAATGTCTTTTAACAACCATCCTGCTCCTGTAGCGCCCGGCTTCGCACGTGAGCCAGACTTGTTTGGGGACAGTTCTGCTCTTCAAACAATCCTTAACATTCTCAAACCAGCACAAGCACTTTTGCTCCCGACACCACCCGGCTTGGCGCCTCCGTTTCAGCTTTTTAGTTCCACGATTTACGACCCACGACCCAATCAAAACGGCAGGCTGTCCGAGCATTGGACCTGCTATGCAGATTGAAATCCAGCAACTAACAAGGAGGAACAACTTTGAAGCAAGAGACTAGAGTATTAAGCCGCGCCAACGCGCGTGAACTCACAGTCAAGGAAGTTGAGCAAGTATCCGGCGGTATCCACACCGGCTCCCGCTGCAGTCTCCCCAGCCCTACCTTCCCCAATGGAGACGGTCCATTTGCGGATTGCGGCGGGGCATAGATCGCTAGCACCGCTGGCCAATCATGTGTGACCAGGCGGGAAGATCATCCAGAATCAGATGCAGTACGCAAGTACAACCTAGACAATGAAAGGAAGGAGCGATGATGCAAGCCAATAGAGTATTGAGCCGTCAAAACGCACGCGAACTCACAGTCGAGGAGGCTAACCAGGTCTCCGGCGGTTTCGCCACCGCGGCGCCCTGCAGCGCCCCGAGCCCAACGTTTCCCAACGGGGACGGTCCCGCGATAGATCATTGCGGCTGAGCTGGCTCACTTAGTACCGCTGCTCAAGCGGCGGGATGATCGCGGCGGACCAAACATCCGGCCCGTCGCGAATCGGCTGCGCTACGAAGGTGAAAGTCTAGCAACGGAAAGGAAGGAGTCATGAGTCAAGACAGAGTATTGAGCCGTCAAAACGCGCGTGAGCTCACAGACCAGGAAACTGCGCAGGTGGCCGGCGGTTTTCCCACCGGCGCCCCCTGCAGTGCTCCGAGCACCCAGTTCCCCAACGGCGATGGTCCCATCCTGGATTGTCCAGGATAGATCGAGCGTCAATGATGCATGATTGCGGCGGACCAACACAGGTTCGCCGCGAATCCACAAAACGATGAACTGCAAGGAGAGGAACCATGAACCAGGACAGCAGAGTCTTAAGCCGCACAAACGCGCGTGAGCTCACAATCGATGAAGCCGGGCAAGTGGCTGGTGGCATCCAGACCGCCGCGCCATGCACTTTGAGCTTCGACGCGAAACTCGACGGTCCCCCTGCAGATTGCAGCGGGGCATAGATCGGGTAGTCCCGGCGCCAACTATGATTCATGGCGGACCAACACGTCCGCCGCGAATTGGATGCAACTATCCAGGCAAAACCCAGAATTTGAAAGGAAAAAATATGAAACAGGGTAATCGAGTACTGATTCGTCAGAACGCTCGTGAGCTTACAGACGAAGAAGCTGGGCTGGTAACTGGCTCTCACAATACCTTGCCGGTTACTCCCTGCACTGCCCCCAGCCCCGCCTATCCAAACGGCGACGGTCCACCTATAGATTGTGCAGTATAGATAACGAGGTTCGCTGGTGAATCGCAATGATCCTGGCGGAGCAACCCAGCCCGCCGCGGATTGAATGCGGTACGACACCAAATTAAGAGCAAAAAGGAGAATACTGATGAACCAAGATAATCGAGTATTGAGCCGCAAGAACGCGCGTGAACTCTCAATCGAGGAAACCGGAGAAGTGTTTGGCGGCTCTATCGCCACCGGCGCACCCTGCAGTCTGGGCCCCAACGGAACACTGGACGGCCCGCCGGCGGATTGCCACCAGTAAGAAATTGAAAGAAAGACTTTCCGGGTGGTGCACAAATGCCCCACCCGGAATTAGTTAGATCTTCTTATAAGTCTGTGTCAAAGCGGGTATCGTCTCCCGGAAGCATTCGAATGGGGCCAGTGAAAGTAGCAATACCCGATATGGTTCCTCCTCCCGCAATCCGGTCCAGTTCTTCAACCGTCAGTTCGCGAGCGCCATTGCGGATCAGTACACGATTCGACATACTTGACTCCTTACAAAAGAATTCCTCTCTCCTTACAACTGGCCAAATCCAACCATACGCTAATGAGAGAGAAAATCCAACATCGGTGAGCTATACGAAACTGCTGGATCCAGGCCGTTACTCCGCTGATAATGGACCAGTTCCATCCCGCCGCAAATCACCCTAGCACGAAACTACTAATGAGGATTGAAAGGTAAGACTCCGGGTGGCGCACAAGATATGCCTACCCGGAGTCAGTTAGAGCTTCTTATGTGTCGTAGTGGATATCGTCTCCGGGAAGCGTTGGCATGGGACCAGTGGTAGTAATAAGAATCGTTGTAACTCCGCCCGCAATCCGGTCCAGCTCTTCAACCGTTAGTTCGCGAGCGCCATGGCGACTCAGTACACGATTCGACGTAATTGACTCCTTGCACATGAAATTCCTTTTTCCTTATCACTGGACGCCTAAGCATACGCTGATGAGAGAGAGAATCCAAGAGCGGTAAACGTGACAATCCAAATAGGGAGACTTTAGTGGCTGGTGGTCCTGATCAGAATCTTCGCGGCCGGGCAGATGAGAAAAAGAGATCCTCAACCAGAATACGTCGCAATTAGTTATCGCCGCCTACCGATCGTTATTTGATGCAATGCATAGATGGTTCGACTTCGCTCGCCATGACAAGATCCGGACTGAGTTCACCAGCATTGAGTTGGAATTGCGCTATGACTCCGCGTGAACTTGCGCTGGATCTGTGTTCATCAGTGTTCATCTGTGGCTAAAGGCCTCTTCTTTCCCGCCTCTCGTTCTGTCCTCGACTGGCGTGGCGACCATGCTCTAAACGAGTGCAGGCGGGGAATGGCCCCGCCTGCTTTTGCACGCGCCAATGGGAGTTACGAGTCGGTCTCATGCGGCCTTATTGAAATCGCTCCTGCGCTGATCATCACGAGTGATCGTACGACCTCGGCCGCCGCCGGCCGCGTCTCGAATCGCGTGAATTATCCAGGTCAAGACGATAGCGCCTCCAATCGCGACCAGAACTGTGTATATGAAGCCGCCCTGGCCTCTGAAGCCAAGCAGGCGCATGATCCAGCCGCCTATCAGGGCGCCAAGTATGCCAATCACCGTGTCCATCAGCAGACCGTAACCGGAGCCGCGCATGATCTTTCCCGTTGCCCAGCCCGCAATCAAACCAACGATGATCCACCATAACAGAGTCATAATCCATCCTTTCAACTTCGCTGCTTATCGATCCTATGCAGCCCTATGATCTTTAACTTGTTCCTTCCCGCCGGCTTCCTCTTTTGTCTGGGTCGGGTTTCAATTAGTTCTCTGTTTCTTCATGAGCTTTGGTTCTATGTTTCGTGGTGCCCGCCTTGCTGACGTTCTTGTGCGCGGAACACTGGTGTTTGTCGTGTCCTCCATGGGTTGTTCGCTAGTGGTTATTTGAGATTTAGGGTGGCTGCACCCCATGCGAGGTTGTCCTTTTAATTCAGGTGCAAGCAAAATAGGTACTCGCGCGGCTGGCCAGAGATGAACGCCGATAAACGCTGGCGCGGAAAGCTCGTCTATTAAGAGTTTTTCATCTGCGGTTGATCGAGGCGCGACAAATTAAAAAGATGATCGAGCAACGAGGAAACGAGAGCGCCGATTGTCGTTCATTTTGAAACGCGGCGCACCAGCCGGCGAATCAGCATCACAACGGCTGTCCATAGTAGGGCATTGAACACAATATCCAGCGATGTGATCAGCGGAGGGTGCGATCAGATCAGCGCGCTGAGCATAGAGCGCAAGCCGGGATCGTTGGGGTGGAAGCCCCGGCCTTTACGGCCGGGGTGAAGAGGCATTTTAGGTTTGCGCTTTAGCGCTGGTCCCTCGGCTCCGCTCGGGATTTCGCCTGCGGGCTCAAACGCCCGCATCCCGGCTCAACTTTAGCGCTGGTGGTCGTGAGTCGAGATTCTCGCGGCGCAGGGCGGATGAGAAAAAGTAATCCTCTGGGTAAAGCGCTAGGCCGGCGCCCACGGGGTTATCAAAGATGTAATCGCGGTGCTGTTCGTAGTCCGATGCATCGCGGATGCGATGATTCCTAGGCTTAGGCTGCCAGACTCCGCTCAAGCCTACTTGGCGCCGCGCACTCGTCGCGTACCCTCCTTTGATGTATTGCACGGCCTTCTCAAGCGGAATCCGCTCCTCGTGCGTGATGATCAGATGGAGATGACCCGGCATGATCACGACCGGGGGCCCTTGGGACGCCTGCAGTTGGCTTCGCGGGGTGGGAATTCGTGAAGCTGAAATTTCTTTTGAGCGCGATAGAAGTAAAGTGTGTTAATCAAGAGTTCGGCGGAGTTCGCATTTGCAAAAAATGGATGCCGTCCGTTCGTCACGGATATAACAAAGAATGTGCGGATCTCCTGAGGAGCATGGGCCATGTTTGATTGTGAAGAAAACCATCACCAGCGCTAAAGCGCTGGATTCTATCAGACCCGCTTACCCCGGCCATAAAGGCCGGGGCTTCCACCCCCTTCATACTTTACCGACTTTCCCTTGACTTTAGCGAACAAACAGCGTATAGTGCTGATTTGAAGGGAGCAGTGCCGGTTCCATGTCGCCGGCAGGCTGGCAAGGTAAGACTCAATGGGCCAGCCTACACCCGAACGCCCGACCGGGCTTTGAACCGAGTTCAGGGCGTAATCGTCTGGATGCAAAGGCATGGGTATCGCCCGGGAGCTCAAGATTCTCTATCTGGGTAGCCCGCATGCGGCGAACGGCCGATTTCACGGCCGGAGTCGCGGGCGTCCTTGCTGAACGGTCTTGCAGGCACAGCCTCAATTGCCTCAGACCCCTTGACGCGACCGCCGGTGTCCCGCGGTAGATGCGGTTCAGCTATCGCACTTGAAGTGTGTCCCTTACAAAAACCTTACCGCTGATTACAACCGATAGCACTGATTTGCGCTGATTGAAGAACGCTGCTAGCCACTAGCTTCTAGCTCCGAGCTCAGGAGCAAAGAGCCAGGAACCACGACAGAAGCCACCTTCGGGTGGCTTTTTTTATTGAGAGGAAAACTGTGTCTGACTTAAATCCTGCAAACGACGCTTTCAAAAATGATCGAAACCGCAACAACGAATGCGACAGCACTGGCAACAATCTTCCGGCGGGCGACTCGGCCCGCCGCAGGCGCGGCAGCCGACGGCCACTGAACAACGCTTCCTGCCAACCTGATTTTAACGACCTCAACAAACAGGAGATCATTGCGCTGGTAAAGCAAGTGGCGGCCGAGCTGGGCCATCGGCCCAACCAGTACGAGTTCTGGCAGATGGCCGGAGCCAAGAAGGAGCACATGCGGCGGCTGTTCGGCAGTTATCGCGAGCTGGTGCAGGAGGCCGGATTTGAGGCCCTCGGGCCGGGATTTCACCTGACGCAGGATGAGCTGCTGGAAGACTGGGCGGCGGTGGCGCGCAGGCTGGGCAAGGTCCCAACCGTTCTGCAATACGACAAGGCGGGCAAGTACAGCCACAGAGCTTTTCGGCAGCGGTGGAAGTCTTGGCATGAGGTACCGGCGGCGGTAGTGGAGTGGACGGCCTCCCAATGGCCCGACCGGCAGTGGGATGACGTGGTGAAGATCGCCCGGACGTACACGGAGGAGCGCAAGGCCGCCGGGGACCGGCTGGGAAAGAAAAAATACAACCGCTTGACGTCAACGCCGGATGAGGCATTGACGTCAATGCCGCCCACGGAGTCCACATCGTCCACCACGTCCACGGAGTCAGGGCAATCAACACGGTCAACGAAAAAATCGGCGGCGCCGGTCTATGGGCGGCCCATCATGCTGCCCGAGATGGCCACGGCCCCAACCAATGAGCTGGGCGTGATCTACCTGTTTGGCGTGCTGGCGAAAGTTCTGGGATTCATGGTGCTGCGGCTGCAGGCGGAGTTTCCTGACTGCGAGGCGCTGCGGCGCGGCCAGGACGGCCGCTGGCGGCGGATCAGGGTTGAGTTTGAATTTGAAAGCAAAAACTTTCTGCTGCACGGGCACGATGTGAACGGCTGCGATTTGATTGTGTGCTGGGTCAACAACTGGCCGAGCTGTCCGGTGGAAGTGCTGGAGTTGAGCAGCCTGCTGGCGAAGTGAATTAGCCGCGAATTAACGCGAATGCCAAGCAGAAGATTACCACTGATGACGCTGATCACACGGATATTCAATGATAAAACAGAACAATTGCTACTCTGACCAGCGTAAATCAATGCAATCAGTGTAATCAGCGGTGAGGTTTTCTGCGGTGCAAAAAGAATGGGCCGGATTGCTCCGGCCCATGGATAGGTTGAGATGCAGGCTTACTCGGTGGCCATTTCTTCGGCTTCGCCTTCCTGGCGGAGCAGTTCCAGAGCGCGCTCGGCTTCGGCGTAGGCCTGGGAGACTTCCTCCTGGACCTTCGCGGCAGCTTGTTCGAGTTCCGGAGCCAGCCGCACGTTGCGGTAGTACTCCATGCCCGTGCCCGCCGGGATGAGGCGTCCGACGATAACGTTCTCTTTGAGGCCGCGCAGGTGATCGACAGCGCCCTGGATGGAGGCTTCTGTGAGCACGCGGGTGGTCTCCTGGAACGATGCCGCAGAGATGAACGAATCCGTGGAGAGCGAGGCCTTGGTGATGCCGAGGAGCAGCGGGCGTCCTGTTGCCGGGCGGCCGCCATTGGCGATCACGCGCTCGTTCTCTTCGCGGAAGCGGAACTTATCCACCTGCTGCTCAAGCAGGAAGTTGGTATCGCCCACGTCTTCCACTTTCACCCAGCGCATCATCTGCCGCACAATCACTTCAATGTGCTTGTCACTGATGGTGACGCCCTGGAGCCGGTAGACTTCCTGGATCTCATTCACCAGATAAGCCTGCAGTTCTTTCTCTCCCAGAACGGCGAGAATGTCATGCGGGTTGAGCGGCCCATCCATCAGCGGCTCGCCGGCGTGTACGCGCTCGCCTTCCTGCACGTTGATGTGGACGCCCTTGGGCACCGAGTATTCTTTTTCGGTTCCGTTATCGGCCACCACGTAGACCCGGCGCTGTCCCTTGGTGACTTCGCCGAACTTCACAATGCCATCAATCTCGCTGATGATGGCGGTTTCACGCGGCTTGCGGGCCTCAAACAGCTCGACCACGCGCGGCAGACCACCGGTGATGTCTTTGGTCTTGGTGGTTTCGCGCGGGATCTTGGCCAGCACGTCGCCGGGGAAGACCTCGTCGCCATCCTGGATCATAAGGTGGGCGCGCGACGGCATGAGGTAGCGCCGGGTGTTCTTGCCGCTGGAGCCCTTGATCACGATTGCGGGCTGGCGCTTCTCGTCGGGCGATTCCGCCACCACGTGACGCGACAGGCCGGTGACTTCATCCACTTCCTCGTGCAGCGTGACGCCTTCCTGCAGGTCCTTGAACTGCACCGTGCCGCCAATTTCCGTGAGGATGGCGAAGGTGTAGGGGTCCCACTCCACCAGAATGTTGCCTTGCGTGACCGACTGGCCGTCCTGGACCTTGAGCTTGGCGCCGTACACCACCGAGTAACGCTCTTTTTCGCGGCCCTTATCGTCAATAATGGCGATGGAGCCGGCGCGATTCATGACAACCAGGTCTCCGGTCTTGGACTTGACCGTCTGCAGGTTGATGAAGCGCACTGTACCGAGGCTGCGGGCTTCCAGGCGCGATTGCTCAGAGACGCGCGAAGCGGTGCCTCCGATGTGGAACGTGCGCATGGTGAGCTGCGTTCCCGGCTCGCCGATGGATTGCGCGGCGATAACGCCGGTAGCTTCGCCGAGTTCTACCAGGCGGCCCGAAGCCAGGTTGCGGCCGTAGCACATGATGCAGACGCCGCGCTTGGATTCGCAGGTGAGCACGGAGCGGATCTTCACCCGTTCAATGCCTGCCGCCTGAATCGCGGACGCCAGCTCTTCGTTGATCTCCTGGTTTACGTCGACAATCACGTTGCCTTCGTAGTCTTTGATCTTTTCGAGCGAGACGCGGCCCACAATGCGGTCGCGCAGCGGCTCGATGATGTCGCCGGCTTCCACGATGGAGCCGACGTAAATTCCGTCCACGGTGCCGCAGTCCAGCTCGCTGATAATCACGTCCTGGGCCACGTCCACGAGACGGCGGGTGAGATAGCCGGAGTCCGCGGTCTTGAGCGCCGTATCCGCCAGGCCCTTGCGCGCGCCGTGCGTGGAGACGAAGTACTCGAGCACCGTGAGACCTTCACGGAAGTTGGCCGTGATGGGCGTTTCAATAATTTCACCCGAAGGCTTGGCCATGAGGCCGCGCATGCCGGAGAGCTGGCGGATCTGCTGTTTCGATCCGCGGGCGCCGGAATCAGCCATGACGTAAATCGGGTTCATGCTGCCGGCCTTATCCAGCGACTGCATGTTGTTGAACATCTCGTCCGCCACTTTTTCCGTGACGTTCGACCAGATTTCCACCACTTTGTTATAGCGCTCGCCGTTGGTGATGGCGCCGTCCAGATATTGCTGCTGGACGTTGATGACCTGCTTTTCGGCTTCGCTGACCAGGTCCTTCTTGTCATCAGGAATGACCATGTCATCAATGCCGATGGAGAGGCCCGAGCGGGTGGCATAGCGGAAGCCGAGTTCCTTCACCTGGTCGAGCATCTTGACCGTGGTTTCCAGGCCGAAGCGCAGATAGGTGTAATTCACCAACTGGCCGATGCCCTTCTTCTTGAGCAGGCCGTTGATGTACGGCATGCTCTCAGGAAGCTGAGTGTTCAGGATGGAGCGGCCCACCGTGGTGTTGATGAACTGGCGTTCGAACTTCACCGGGTCCGTGTGGACGATGTCCTGATCATCATAGGCCTGGGTGAGATCGATGACCTCGCCGGTATAGCGCAGGCGGATGGGCGTGAGCGTTTCCACTTCGCCGGCTGAGAGCGCGAGCACCACTTCGTCAGTGTTGGCGAAAGCGCGGCCCTCGCCTTTGGCTCCGGGCTTGCTTTTGGTCAGGTAATAGAGGCCGAGCACCATGTCCTGCGTGGGCACGGTGATGGGCTGGCCCGAAGCGGGCGAGAGAATGTTATGCGAGGCGAGCATGAGCACGCTGGCTTCAACCTGCGCTTCCGGCGAAAGCGGAATGTGAACGGCCATCTGGTCACCATCAAAGTCCGCATTGAACGCGGTGCAGACCAGCGGGTGGATCTTGATGGCTTTGCCTTCCACCAGCACGGGCTCGAACGCCTGAATGCCCAGGCGGTGCAGCGTGGGCGCGCGGTTCAGCAGCACAGGGTGATCTTTAATCACCTCTTCCAGGATGTCCCACACGATGGACTCCTGCTGCTCCACCATTTCTTTGGCCTGCTTGATAGTGGTGCAGTGGCCGGTCTGCTCAAGGCGGTGATAGATGAACGGCTTGAACAGTTCGAGCGCCATCTTCTTGGGCAGGCCGCACTGGTGCAGCTTGAGCTCAGGCCCCACGACGATCACGGAGCGGCCGGAGTAGTCAACGCGCTTGCCCAGCAGGTTCTGGCGGAAGCGGCCCTGCTTGCCTTTGAGCGTGTCTGAGAGCGACTTGAGCGGACGATTGTTGGCGCCGCGCAGGACGCGTCCGCGACGGCCGTTGTCAAACAGAGCGTCCACGGATTCCTGCAGCATGCGCTTTTCATTGCGGACGATGACTTCCGGCGCGTGTAGGTCCATCAGCTTTTTGAGACGGTTGTTGCGGTTGATGACGCGGCGATACAGGTCATTGAGGTCGGACGTGGCGAAGCGGCCGCCGTCGAGTGGAACCAGGGGACGCAGCTCCGGCGGGATGACTGGGAGAACGTCCAGGATCATCCACTGCGGCTTGTTGCCGCTCTTGCGGAAAGCTTCAACAACCTTGAGGCGCTTGGCGTATTTCAGCCGCTTCTGAAGCGAGGTTTCCTGCTTCATCTTATCGCGCAGCTCGACGGAGAGCTCTTCCACGTCAATGCGCTTGAGCAGCTCTTTGATGGCTTCCGCGCCCATCATGGCTTTGAAGCCGGCGGCGCGGAATTGCTGGTCGAGCTCGCGGAAACGCTGCTCTTCCTTGATGACTTCGCGATCTTTGACCGGCGCGTCGCCGGGCTCGACGACCACGTAAGATTCAAAGTAGAGCACGGACTCAAGGTCGCGCAAAGAGATGTCGAGCAGGTGGCCGATGCGCGAAGGCAGTCCTTTGAAGAACCACACGTGCGAGCAGGGCGAGGCGAGCTCAATGTGGCCGAGACGCTCACGGCGGACCTTGCTGAGCGTGACTTCAACGCCGCACTTGTCGCAGATCACGCCGCGGTGCTTCATGCGCTTGTATTTGCCGCACAGGCACTCCCAGTCAGTGACGGGCCCGAAGATGCGGGCGCAGAAAAGGCCGTCACGCTCCGGCTTGAAGGTGCGGTAATTGATAGTTTCCGGCTTGGTCACTTCGCCATGAGACCAGCTCCGGATCTTTTCCGGTGAAGCCAGGCTGATGCGAATGGAGTCGAAGTCGGCAATCGCGTTCCCCAGATCGAATGGACTAGAACGGTACAAGGTGTCCTCCTGCGGCTTTTACGCCCCCGCGGCGGCTCCCGGTTTCAGAAATTTTCGTTCACGCGTCTCAACTCCAGTCCGGGGAGCAATCCCGGAGTTGAGACGGGCGGCGCAGCGAGTGCTGGTGCAGAGCGTGCGTCGCGGGCGCGGAACCGGCGGTTTGGGCTGTCGGGGAATCCTGAGGCTGTGAGCTTCAGGGAACCCGGCGGCCTTGGGTCGCCAGAACCCGCGGCGTGAGGCTCTGCACGGCCTCTAGTCCGCCGCCACGGCGATCTGTTTTTTCGCGCCTTCCATGGTCTTGATCAGCTCCACGTCGAGGCAGAGCGACTGCAATTCGCGAATCAGGACGTTGAAGGATTCAGGCACGCCGGGTTCAATGGCGGCTTCGCCCTTCACGATGGCCTCGTAAATCTTGGTGCGGCCAAAGACGTCGTCGGACTTCGCGGTGAGCAGCTCCTGCAGGATGTAGGCGGCGCCGTAGGCTTCGAGCGCCCACACTTCCATCTCTCCAAAGCGCTGCCCGCCGAACTGCGCCTTCCCGCCCAGCGGCTGCTGCGTAATCAGCGAGTACGGACCTATTGATCTTGCGTGAATTTTGTCATCCACAAGATGGCTTAATTTCAACATATAGATGTAGCCAACTGTGACCGGCTGCTCGAACCTCTCGCCCGTCATGCCGTCATAGAGTTCGGTCTTGCCCGATTCCGGCAGGCCGGCTTCACGCAGCATGGCTTTGATTTCCATTTCGCGCGAGCCATCGAACACCGGCGACGCGAAGAACACGCCCCTGGTCAGAGTCTTGGCAACGTTCACCAGTTCCTCGTCTTCGAGTTCAGCAATCTTGTTCCCGAACGGCGTGTCCTTGAAGATGCTCTTCAGCTCGCGGCGAATCACCTCCTCGCGCGAGTTCTCTTTCAGGAACTCGGCGATGCGTTCGCCAAGCTGATACCCGGCCCAGCCCAGGTGGGTCTCAAGAATCTGGCCCACATTCATACGGCTGGGGACGCCCAGCGGGTTCAGCACGATTTCCACTGGCGTACCGTCCGCCAGGTAAGGCATATCCTCTTCCGGCAGAATGCGCGCGATCACGCCCTTGTTGCCGTGCCGCCCTGCCATCTTGTCGCCCACGCTCAGCTTGCGCTTCATGGCGATGTACACCTTCACCAGCTTGATCACGCCGGGAGGCAGTTCGTCGCCCTTCTGCAGCTTGCCGATTTTCTCGTTGGTGATCTTGCGCAGCACGTCAATCTGGCGCGAGGTCATCTCTTCGATTTCGTCAATCTGCTCGTTCACGCGCGGATCCTTGTCGGCATACTTAATGCGTTTCAGGTTGCGCGTCGATATCCGCTCGATGGTGTCGCGATCCAGAATCGTGCCTTTGGTCAGCAGGCGCTTGTTGGTGCGCTCGTCGTGCAGATCGGCTTGCACTTCCTTGCCGCCGAGGATCGCTTCCAAGCGCTTCAACCGTTCGTCAGTGAGGATTCGAATTTCATCAGCCAGGTTCTTTTCCAGCCGCTCGATCTGTGAAGCCTCAATCTGCTTGGCGCGCTCGTCCTTCTCCTGGCCTTTCCGAGAGAAAATCTTCACATCCACCACCGTGCCCTCGATACCCGGAGGACACGTGAGTGACGCATCGCGCACGTCGCCGGCTTTTTCACCGAAGATTGCGCGCAGCAGTTTCTCTTCCGGCGTGAGCTGGGTCTCGCCCTTTGGCGTGACCTTGCCCACCATGATGTCGCCCTGCTTCACGGTGGCGCCAATGCGGATCACGCCGCTCTCATCCAGGTCGCGTAGCGCGGATTCGCTCACGTTCGGGATGTCGCGGGTGATTTCTTCCGGCCCCAGTTTTGTGTCGCGGGCCTCGATCTCGAATTCCTCGATGTGAACGGAGGTGTAGTAATCGTCCTTCACCATCTTTTCGGAAACCAGGATCGCGTCCTCAAAGTTGTAACCGCGCCAGGGCATGAACGCCACCAGCACGTTGCGGCCCAGCGCCAGTTCGCCTTTGTCGGTGCAAGGACCGTCGGCGATCACCTCCCCTTTCATCACGCGATCGCCTTTTTTGACCACCGGCTTCTGATTGATGCAGGTGTTCTGGTTGGAGCGTTTGAACTTCGTGAGCTGGTAGATGTCGCTTCCGACTTCGCGTGAGAGCTGTGTCGGATGGTGTTCACCTTCCACGCGCACGATGATGCGCTCTGAATCCACCGAATCGATAATGCCGTTGCGGCGGGCCAGAACCACGGCTCCGGAGTCACGCGCTGTCACGCCTTCCATGCCTGTGCCCACATACGGCGCCTGGGCGCGAAGCAGCGGTACGGACTGGCGTTGCATGTTCGCGCCCATCAGCGCGCGGTTGGCGTCGTCATGCTCCAGGAACGGAACCAGCGATGCCGCCACCGAGACGAGCTGTTTCGGGCTCACGTCGATGTAGTCAACCTCCTCGCGCGGAACCAGCACAAAGTTGCCGGCCTTGCGGGCATTGACCAATTCGGCCACAATGCGGCCTTTGTCATCCAGTTGAATGTTCGCCTGCGCGATCACGTGGCGGTCTTCTTCCCAGGCGGAGAGATAGAAGGAGAACGGCTCCCAATCGATCGGCTTCTTCTTGCGGTCTTTCAGCTCCGCGTTGGTTTTCTCCATGTCTTTCTGCTCAATGTGGTCGCCCACGCGACGATCGCTGTCACCGGCGTTGACCACGGTCACGAAGTCGATAATGCGGGCGTCCTTCACCCGGCGATACGGCGACTCGATGAAGCCATAGTCATTGATCCGCGCGTAGCAGCTCAGTGAGCTGATCAGGCCGATGTTCGGGCCTTCGGGCGTTTCAATCGGGCAAATACGGCCATAGTGCGTCGGATGAACGTCGCGCACTTCAAATCCCGCGCGTTCACGCGAAAGGCCGCCCGGTCCCAGAGCTGACAAACGCCGCTTGTGCGTAATTTCCGAGAGCGGGTTCGTCTGGTCCATGAACTGGGAAAGCTGTGATGAACCAAAGAACTCGCGGATGGCTGCCATCACCGGCTTGGCGTTCACCAGGTCGTGCGGCATGGCCGTGGACATCTCCTGGTACACGCTCATCTTTTCCTTGATGGCGCGCTCCATGCGCACCAGGCCAATGCGGAACTGGTTTTCCATCAGCTCGCCCACCGCGCGCACGCGGCGGTTGCCCAGGTGATCGATGTCATCCACTGCGCCAATATTCTTGCGCAGCTTCAGCAGGTAGCGGATCGTCGAATAGAAATCGTCCGGATCCAGCGTCCGCTTGTCCAGGTCAGTAGCTTCGTTCTTCTCATACAGCTTGATGTTGAACTTCAAGCGGCCCACGCGGCTGAAGTCATACTTGCGCGAGTCGAAGAACATGCCATGGAAGAGGGCCGTGGCCGTATCCAGTGTCGGCGGGTCGCCAGGACGCAGCTTCCGGTAGATTTCGATCAGCGCTTCCTGCGGCGTTTTGACTGAGTCGCGGCGCAGGGTTGCATTGATCACGTTGCCCACGTCGTCACGCTCGGGGAAGAAGACGTGAATCTCTTCAATCCCGGCGTCCATGATCTTGCTCAGCTTGTCGGCCGTAAGCTCGTTATTCGCTTCCAGCAACACGTCGCCGCTGTTGGTATCGACCACGTCCGCGGCTACAAACGCACCTTCCAGGTCTGTGGTGTCGATATCGATCTCGTTGATCTTGGCTTTCTGAATTTCCTTGAGCACCGCCGGCGTGATCTTGCGGCCGGAGTGGGCAATCTCATGCCCGCTTTTGTCCTTGATGCTGTGCGCCAGCTTCAGTCCCAGCAGGTTGGTCGGTTTTTCAATGCCGCTTTCCATCAGCCAGCGGAGCTTCTTGTCCTTCAGGCTGATCCGGTCCACCGTGTAGAACGTGCGCAGAATGTCTTCATCGGACCGCAGGCCCAGGGCGCGCAGGAAAATCGTGCCCAGAAATTTGCGTTTGCGGTCGATACGGACATACAGGACGTTCTTCTGGTCGTATTCGAATTCCACCCAGGAACCGCGGTAAGGGATGATCTTGCCCAGGAAGTAGGTGCGGTTGTTGGCGGTCTCAAAAAAGACGCCGGGAGAGCGGTGCAACTGGCTGACGATCACGCGCTCCGTGCCGTTGATGATGAACGTGCCGTTCTGCGTCATCAGCGGGATGTCGCCGAAGAAAACCTCCTGCTCCTTGATATCGCGGATGCTCTTGTTGCCCGTTTCCGCATCTTTGTCATAGATGGTCAGGCGAATCGTAACCTTCAGCGGAGCGGAGTAGGTCATGCCGCGTTCTTCGCATTCGGCCACGTCATATTTCAACTGCAGTCCAACCGGGTCACCGCATTTGTTGCAGAAATCGGGTGTATTGGCGTTGTATGTGCCGCACTTGTTACAGAGCACTTCGCCGGGATGGAACGGATCAGTGATGACCGTGTTGCCGCAGTTGCGGCAGGTGGTACGCAGGTGGTGGAGGCCCTTCAGGTGTCCGCACTTGCACTCCCAGTTGCCGATGGAAAAATCCACAAAGGCCAGCTCGGATACGTTGCGGAAATCCGTGATGGGGAAGACTGATTGAAAAACGGACTGCAATCCGCTGTCGTCACGCTCGCTGGGCAGCTTGTCCATCTGCAGGAAGCGGTCATACGAACGCTTCTGAACCTCAATGAGATTCGGGATCTGCAGAGCTGCCGGGATCTTGGAGAAATCGAGACGATAACGGGAGGCGCCATTCTTATTGGGCATGATTACTCCTAAAGCTCTTTCACTTGGGGTTCGCTCTCGCGGCGAACTTGGCATTTGCGGCTGCTCTGGATTTTTCTTGCTTTTCCAGAACGAAACCTGTTAACTATGCAGCTTCATACTTGCTGCACAAGGAAATGGGCAGCAGACAAAGAAACGCGCGCCAGCGGAAGACGAGAGTTCCCGTTGACGCCGTCGCAGCGAAATGCGATTGCTGAATTGTGTTTGTCCGCGCCCGTTGTGACTAGACCGTTCTGGGTCTGTTTCTCACAGACCTGTTAAAAAGCAAAAACCGGCAGGCAGGCTACGACCCACAAGCCACGCCAAGCTTGAGGCACCACGCCTTTGTCCCTGCGCCATCGACAAATATAACCGGTTCGGAAGAGAAGCTACCGTATCTATTTGATAACAGAAGTTGTCCTCCGGATTCAAGTAGTCTGAGAGAGCACTACCCTGGCGCTCTCTCAGACAAACCCAAAAACATACTAAAGACATACCGCAAAGTGGCATCCAGGTGCCACTTCAGGATGCCTACTTAACTTCGACTGACGCGCCCGCGTCTGTGAATTTCTTCTTGATGGTCTCCGCTTCTTCCTTGGAAACGTTCTCCTTGATTGGCTTGGGAGCGCCATCCACCAGGTCCTTGGCCTCTTTCAGGCCCAGGCTGGTAACTTCACGTACAGCTTTGATTACATTGATCTTATTCGCGCCCGCAGCGGTCAGAACCACGGTGAATTCGGTCTTTTCTTCTGCCGGGGCCGCTGCCGCCGCGCCGCCGCCCGCTACCATCACCGGGGCCGCTGCAGCGGCGGAGACGCCGAGCCGATCTTCCAGCTTCTTTACGAGTTGGGCCGCATCCAGAAGGCTAAGCCCAACAATCTGATCTTCGAGTGCCTGCAAATCTGCCATTTTCCTATCCACCTTTTTGAAATCATTTTGTGCTGATTCGCCGCATCACCCCATCGCGTTCCAATGCGCCCAGACTAGCGCCACGTGAGCCGCTGACAGCGAGAACTTCAACTCCTGATGGCTGCACTTGGCCAGCAGGAAAAAATTGTTAGTCCGTAACTTGCGAATTGACCGCGGTTGGCTCGGCCGCTGCAACCGCCGGAGCTCCGCCAGCTTGTCCAAACTTGTTCTTTTCCACGCCCTGGTTGATTACCACCGCCAGATCGCGCCCCGCAGCGTTCATCACCGTAACCAGACGCTGCGCCGGAGCGTTGATCAGGAAGAGAAGCTTGGAGTAAAGCTCTTCTTTCGAAGGCATCTTGGCCAGGGCCTTGATTTCGTTGATCGAGATCACACGGCCTTCCAGCACGCCCGCCTTGAAGGAAAACTCCGGATTGTCGTCAACGTACTTGCTCAGCGCCTTGGCCAGCGCAATTGGATCGCCGTCCGTGTACGCGATGGACGTGACGCCCTTCAGCCCTTTCAGGGCTTCGCTGACTTGTGTGCCTTCTGACGCGCGTTGTGCCAGCGTATTCTTCACAACCTGGTATTGCGCGCCTACGGAACGGAGAGTGCGCCGCAGTTGATCGTCTTTGGCTACCGTGAGCTTGGAAAACGTGCCCACAATCATGCTGCTGGCTTTCTGCAGGCTACCGTTGAGTTTTTGAATCTGTTCAGCTTTCTTGGCTTTGGTAAGCGCCATTTTCTGTCCTTTTCGTCCTAAACTTTTTCGGTGCTAAGCAGCATCGCACTCACCCTCACATCCGCCCCTCACCATGCTGCCGCATGGGCTGAATGCTGACTGCTGAGTGCTGACGGCTCTTTATGCCTTCGCTGCGGCCTCAACCGCGGTGGTATCCACCTGCACGCCCGGTCCCATGCTGGAGGAGATATAAGCTCCCTTGATGTACTTGCCTTTGGCCGCCGCGGGTTTCGCGCGCACCACGCTGCTGATCACGGTGGTAGCGTTCTCCACCAGCTTGTCCGGGGTAAACGAAATCTTGCCTACCGGCACATGCACCAGGGCTGTCTTGTCCGTTCGGAATTCCACCTTGCCGGCCTTGATTTCTTTCACCGCATTGGCAATATGGAAGGTCACCGTGCCGGTCTTCGGATTGGGCATCAGGCCGCGCGGGCCGAGCACTTTGCCCAGTTTGCCGACGGAGCGCATCATGTCCGGCGTGGCAATCACGGCGTCAAAATCCGTCCAGCTTTCCTTCTGGATTTTTTCCACCATGTCCTCGCCGCCAACAAGGTCGGCTCCCGCTGCTTCGGCTTCGCGAACTTTCTCGCCGCTGGCGATCACCAGGACCTTCTTCGACTTGCCCAGCCCATGCGGCAGAACCACGGTGCCACGGACCATCTGGTCGGCGTGCTTGGGATCGACGCCCAGACGCAGTGTGACCTCCACTGTCTCATCGAACTTTGCGTATTTGACCTTCTGCAGCAAGGGCACGGCTTCCGTTAATGGATAATGGCGGTTTTCTACCGCGCTCCGCGCCTTGGTAATGTTCTTTCCTGCTTTGCGACTCATTGTCTTTTTCCTCATCTCCCACCGCTTCCGGGCTCTTCTCCGGGGCCGTGGTTATCGATGTTACTTCTAAGCTCTTCACGTTCTGGGTGAGCACTCAGCAATCAGCACTCAGCCCCTAAACTGTTTAATTCGCGCTCATCAGCTCAAACTTGACGGACGGCAGCCAATAAGCATCTCAGTACCGCATCCTTCCTGCACCCATATGAGGCAAGGGCTGAATGCTGATTGCTGAGCGCTGACTGCTTTCTAGGCCGTAACTTCGATTCCCATGCTGCGAGCAGTACCTTTAACGCTCTTAATCGCTGTCTCCAGTGACGCGGCATTCAGGTCCGGCATCTTCTGCTTGGCGATTTCCATCACCTGCTTTTCCGTGACCTTGCCGACCTTATCTTTGTTCGGCGCGCCCGAACCCTTGGCGATGCCCGCCGCCCGCTTCAACAAAATGGCAGCCGGAGGCGTCTTGGTGATGAACGTGAATGAGCGGTCTGTATAAACCGTAATCACCACGGGGATGATCAGGCCGGCCATTTCCTTGTTCTGCGTGCGCGCGTTGAACTGCTTGCAGAATTCCATGATATTGATCTGCGCCTGGCCCAGCGCCGGACCAACCGGAGGAGCCGGCGTCGCCTTGCCCGCTTCAATCTGCAGCTTTACGGATGTTTGTACCTTTTTGGGTGCCATATGTCTCTATTCTCTCAACATTCAATTGCAGGATAACGACTCGCGTTGTCAGTCATTTCACCCCTGCGTAGCCATTAGCTTTTAGCAATTAGCCTTTGTGTTCTTGCAGCCAGCGTCTCCGGCTAAAGGCTAAAAGCTAAGTGCTAAAGGCTGGCGTTACGCAACTTTTTCAACCTGTCCAAACTCCAGCTCAACCGGCGTAGCTCTGCCAAAGATGGTCACCATGACCTTCAGCGTCTCGCGATCTTCGTTCACGTCGTCAACGATCCCGTTGAAATTGGCAAATGGGCCATCGGTAATGCGCACGGTCTCGCTCTTCTCAAACTTGACCCTGATCTTGGGTTTATCCTTGCCCACGTTGACGCGATAGACGATCTGGTTCACTTCGTCTTGCGAGAGCGGCGTGGGATCATTGGCCGTGCCGACAAATCCGGTGACACGAGGAGTGGACTTTACTACGTGCCACACGTGATCACCTTCGCCGCCGGTGCGGAACCCGGTCAGGTCCATCTGCACCAGCACATAGCCGGGATAGAACATGCGCTCGACGGTATATTTTTTGCCGCCGCGGATCTCGGTTACCGGCTCGGTGGGAATGACGACCTTGCCGATCTTGTTTTCCAGGCCAAACGCCTTGATGCGTGACTCCAGCGACTCCTTCACCTTGCGCTCAAATCCTGAGTAGCTGTGGACGATGTACCACCGCATGTTAGGGTTGGCGTTTTCTTCCGGGACGGGAGGTTGCCCGCCTTCCGGAGGAGTGCTGCCTGCGCCCATTGTGTTCTGCTCTTCCATCTCAAAAATCAACTTTCCGGACGTGATTTACCTGGCGTTATGCAACAGCCAACCAACGCCCTTGGCGATCCCGGTATCAATGACAAAGAAAAAAATGCCAAACAGGATGACTGTAATGATGACCACCACCGTGGTCGCCTGAACTTCCCTGCGGTTCGGGAATGTGACCTTCCGCATCTCGTTGCGGACGTCAGAAAGAAAACTTTTCGTACGCGCAGGAAATTGCTTCAGCCGGCCGCTCAGGCCCTGCTCATCGCGCGTCATCGTTGCTGCTTTCGCCATGTGGTTCCTACCTTTACTAAATCAGCCATTACCCATCAGCACTTAGCCCTTGTCTTCTGGATCCATCGTTTCAGGTCCATCAGCCAAGTACCAAATACTAAGTCCAAGTACTTCTTTCAATCTGGCAGGGGCGGAGGGATTCGAACCCCCAAGTCCGGTTTTGGAGACCGGCAGTTTAGCCGTTGAGCTTACGCCCCTGTTGGGGATTGAGTAATTGCCAAATTTCGTAATTGGGTAATTGCAATCCAATTACTTTGCCGGGCAAAACTCGTCGCGCTCCAATGCCCCAAACTAATTACCCGATTATCAAATTACTCAATTACCAAATCTACTTCACTTCCTTATGTGCCGTATGCTTGCGGCAGCGTTTGCAAAACTTCTTGAACTCAAGGCGGCCCGTGGTCGTCTTCTTGTTCTTGGTTGTCGAATAGTTCCGCTCTTTGCAGTCGCCGCACTGTAATGTAACGATTTCTCTCATAAAAACCAGCCTTTAGCTCTTAGCCGTTAGCTCTTAGCTCGTTTTCGCGAACCCGAGAGCATGGCTGTAATTTCTGTGTTTGGGTCGGCTTTGGGTTCAATTACCCAATTACCAACTTACTCTCTCTTACTGAATAATCTCGCTGATCGTTCCCGCTCCCACCGTCCTGCCGCCTTCGCGGATGGCGAACCTGAGCCCCTTCTCCATGGCTACCGGTGTGATCAGCTCGATGGTCAAAGCCACGTTGTCGCCCGGCATCACCATCTCCGTGCCGCCCGGCAGCTCCGCCACGCCCGTCACATCCGTGGTGCGGAAGTAGAACTGCGGACGATAGCCCTTGAAGAACGGCGTATGCCGCCCGCCCTCTTCCTTGGTCAGCACGTAAACTTCGGCCTTGAATTTGGTGTGCGGCGTGATCGAGCCCGGCTTGGCCAAGACCATCCCGCGCTCCACGTCTTCCTTCGGCGTGCCTCTGAGCAGTAGGCCGGCGTTGTCGCCCGCCATGCCTTCATCGAGCTGCTTCTTGAACATCTCCACGCCCGTGACCACAGTCTTTCTGGTCTCGCGGAACCCTACAATCTCCACTTCCTCGCCGACTTTGACCTTGCCGCGCTCGATTCGGCCCGTGACCACCGTGCCGCGCCCGGAGATCGAGAAAATATCTTCAATCGGCATCAGAAACGGCTTATCGATATCGCGCGCCGGCAGCGGCACGCTCTTGTCCACCGCCTCCATCAGCTCGTCA
>DASTAS010000026.1:0-80514 GCA_035712465.1 Candidatus Angelobacter sp. | reverse complement strand
TGACAACCTGAATGTGGCGCAGGTGCTGCTCTCAGGCGACTCGATCACCGGGTTTGCCAACAAAGTTATTCTGGGAGAC
Source organism: Candidatus Angelobacter sp. (assembly GCA_035712465.1). Taxonomy (GTDB): domain Bacteria; phylum Acidobacteriota; class Terriglobia; order Terriglobales; family Acidobacteriaceae; genus Angelobacter. Next base: position 80,435 of record DASTAS010000026.1, on the reverse strand, counting down.
ACCAGCCCGGTCAATCCCAGTCTGGCTTCGCTCAGCGGGCGGCTGTTTTTGGGATGGAAGGGCGACGGCAACAACTTCCTGAATGTGATGTTCTCCACCGACAACGGGCACAGCTTCGGGCACAAATACACCTCACCGGAGAGAAGCCCGGAGACGCCGGCGCTCTGCACTCACAACGGCCAACTGTTTGTGGGATGGAAGGGCGACGGCAACGATCAACTCAATGTCGCTCAGGTGCGCACCGCTTAAGCAATAAGCCAGCCTGCTTGCTTGCGCCTGCCGGTTCTCGATCAAGCCGGCAGGCGCATTTTCCTCGTCCATCCGTGCTAATCGAGGGTAAGAGCGCTTTTCCGATTCGGCGCTTCACCGCCGAGGTTGTTAAAGATTTCCATAGGATCTTGCCAAGCCGCGGCCTCAGACACCAATTACTACTTGCGGCATCGCGTGGGTTGATCGGCTCATCTGTCGACGCCTTGCGTGAATGATGTGAACGGCCGAATATTCTGATTCAAGCGGAAGAAGTTTTTTGGATCGTAATGTGATTTGACTCGCAACATGCGGTCCCAGCGCTCCTGATACACCTCGGGAACGCGATCCTGCTCATCGCCGCTCATGAAGTTTACGTGAGCGCCCGGTTTCATCGCCGGGCGGAGTTTTTGAAAGAGCCCGCGGATCCAGGAAATATTGGTGGCATCATCGGCTGCTTCTGACCAGTTCACCAGCAGGTTCATGATGACGGGAGCGCTGCGGTCGCCAAAAGCCGTCTCATCTGCAGGAACCTGTCCAGCCACGCCTCCCAGGTATGCAAGTTCAATCTTGATCTGGGACGAAGGCATGGTCGCGAGCGCTTCGATCATGGTGTCAATGGTTGCGTCCCCCAAGTGAGTAAAATATCCCGATTTTGTGTAGTAACGGCGCCCATGCGGAAACTCAGAGTCTGCCATGCTTTGCAGTGCGACAAATGGCAGTACGCGGGTACTCGCTGAATCGCGGTGACAGAAGGCGAGCGCGCTTTCGATGCAGCGCCGGCCGGCATCGGGATCGGTTGTCCAAACCACGGTGCTGGCGGCCACAGGGCGTCCGCGAAGCTCGAGCGGCACATTCGGCTTATGCGGCGCCAACCCGAGATCGATGTTCCATTTCAGATCGAATGGCGCATCAGCCATGAATTCCCGCCAGAATTGGAGCAGGCGGCGCATGCCGGATTCAGGACACAGTCCCTGGACGAGAACCACGGACGTCAGTGGATGAACCTTCACCTCGAATTCCGTCACTACGCCAAAGTTGCCGCCGCCGCCGCGCAGGGCCCAGAACAGATCAGAATTTTCGGTTGCGCTGGCGCGCACAAGTGAACCATTCGCGGGGATAAGGCTGAAGCCGGTTACGTTGTCGCAAGAAAGTCCGAAACGCCGGGTCAGCCATCCGGTGCCGCCACCCAGGACCAGTCCGCCGGCGCCGGTGTGAGACACCACTCCGGAAGGGAACACCAGTCCTGCTTCTTGCGTGGCGCTGTCAATTGAGCCTAACAGGCAGCCCCCGCCGAAACGGGCGGTTTGCATTTCGCGATTGACTGCTACCTGCCGCATCTTCGAGAGGTCGATTACAAGGCCGCCATCGCAGGTGCTGAAGCCGGCCAGGCTGTGTCCGCCGCAGCGAATGGCAGTAAGCACGCCGAGCTGCGATGCACAGCGGATTGCATGTTGTACGTCTCGCGTGTCGGCACAGCAGGCGATCAGGCCGGGTCTCAAAGAGAACATCCCGTTCCAGATGGCGCGCGCGGTTTCATAGCGCTGGTCCGCGGGACGGATCAGGTCGCCTTGAAACCGTTCAAGCAGCGAAGAGTAGAGCTCTTCGCAAACTTTGGACATCGCTTTTCCTCTTGGGACATAGACCCTACCACGGAAAGCCCATGCAATGATGCAGCGGCGATCCAAGGCTTTTATCGGTTTGGCGCACTTGAAAGGGTTCCATACTGAACCGTATCTGCAGCAATGGACCTGTTGGCTATAATTGTGGGGCGAGCTGAGCGAGAATTTTGAGCGTGGATAAGACAATCCGCCGGGTGACACAGCCCGAGGAACAGCAGGCTGAAGTCTATCGTTATTGGCAAAGTGTGCCCGTGGGAGCAAGGCTCTCCGCCGTTTGGGATATCAGCGCCGCAGCGTATGCTGTTGCGGCCGCCTTCAAAGGGACTCCGCACCATGATGCCCCAAGATCTCAAAGAACTATTACGCGCGTTCAACGATCACGGAGTTAAATATCTCATCGTAGGCGGCTATGCCTACGGCGTTCATGCAGAGCCACGCGCAACAAAGGACCTGGACATTTTCATCAGCAGCGATGCAGAAAACAGCCAGGCGGTATTTCGGGCTCTGGCCCAATACGGCGCTCCTCTGGACGGCCTGACCCCCTCCGACTTTCAGGACGGCACGAACTTCCAAATTGGCCAGCCCCCGACAAGGATCGATATCCTTCAAAGCATAGATGGCGTCAGCTTCGATGCAGCATGGGAACACCGAATCGAGGGAACTATCGATGACCAAATCAGAGCGGCAGTCATCTCGAGAGATCATCTCATCCAGAACAAGTTGGCGACCGGACGGGAACAGGACATGCTGGATGTAAAGAGGCTGCGTGCCGCCCATCAAGAGGGGAACTCTTAGCGGCTGGATTTTCATCCGCGATGGCGGAATTGGATGATTTTGCGCCGGTCGCGCTTGGTAGGACGGCCTTCCGGCGCGGGAGAATACATCTTCATGGCCTTGCGCTCTTCCACAATTTTTATACGCGATTCGCGGCTGGCGTCTGTCTCGCGATAGAGGGTTTGCGCCACGGCAGCAGGACCGCGAACCGCAGTCAACTGCAGCACTTCCACTTCAAATTCGTGGGCTTCCGTCCTGATGCTCAAAAGGTCGCCGGCATGAAGCTCGCGCGCCGGTTTGGCGGGCTGGCTGTTGCATTGAATCCTGCCCAGATCGCATGCCCGCGCAGCCAGTGCGCGAGTCTTGAAGAACCTGGCTGCCCAGAGCCACTTGTCAACACGTACGCCTTCCATGCTCATATTGTGCGCCATGACGGGCGATTCCGTAGATGGCCGGCCGGTCAGCTTCTGCCAAATTGCAGTTAATGGTGTTGAGCGCTGCCCAGCGGAGAGCCGGGTTGAAAGCTCTGTTCGCCCTGCGCCTGCTCGGCCACACAATGCTGCAGCTTTTCCTGCAGCATCGTAATCGAGTACAACAGCGAGTGCATGCCGTAGCTCTCGCCTGTTATGACTCGCCGTTCGATGTCGCCGCACAGGGTCCTGACCAACTGGTCCAGCCGTCGCACCCTCTCCGCAGAGAGAAAGGCCAGCACCTTATCCGGATCTTTCCTGGCCCGCTGTGTATCGATCAATTCGCTTACGCTCCAGGCGGCAAGCCGCGCATTATCCAGTGATTGGCGAAACTCGTTCAGCAACATTGGGTCCGGAGGTGGTTCTGAATGGAGACGGCGCTCCATCTCCTTGAGTGCCTTGGAGAGATTTCTCAAATCAAGTGATAGGGGCCCGGGATCATTCACATCAGATACTCTACCCGAGTTTGGGGCCATGCCTTGTGTGATCAGGGTGGGCAGCAGGTAACGTCAGTAACCGCGCGGCTTTCGCCAGAGACTGGCAAAACGGCTGAAGCTTGGATTCATACTGTGGCCGGAAATCCCTTGGCTGGGGTGGAAGATACGGCCCGATTGGGCTTCTCTGCCGGCGAAGAATCCGGTGAAGGCCGGCTTTGCTTTGCGCGGCGAGAACCGGGCGGGATATGCTCATCCTCTGGCGTATGAGACTGAATGGTGTAACCGGCGCCGCGCTCCGTACGAATGAGCCGAGTTGAATATCCCCTGTCCACTTTGGTCCTCAGATAGTTGATGTAAACGTCCACGATGTTGGTGAGGCCTTCATAGCCCAGGTTCCAGACGTGTTCAACCAACATGGTGCGCGTGACGATGCGGCCCGCATTCCGCATCAGGTACTCTAGGACGGCGTATTCGCGCTGGGTAAGTTTGATGCGCTTGCCGCGGCGCGTCACCCTGGAGCGCACGCGATCAAGCACGAGATCATCTACGGTCAGCGTATCCAGGAGCTGCTGCGGCCGGCGCAAAAGGGCCTGAGTGCGGGCAAGGACCTCTTCAAAAGCGTAGGGCTTGGCAAGATAATCGTCGGCGCCTGCCCGCAGGCTTTGCACAATGGCGGAAACATCGTGCCGCTTGCCAGTCATCAGGATGCGAGCGGAATTACCGGACTGGCGCAGACGCTTCAGGACTGCGGAGCCGTCGAGGCGGGGAAGCGCCGAGTCGAGAATGATGGCGTCGTAGTTGATCTCTCCAGCAAGCTCCAGGCCTTCACGTCCGTTCGTGGCTAAATCAACGGCAAAGCCATTTGCTTCAAGTCCTTTTTGCAGCACCCTTACGGTTCTTGAATCACATTCGAGTACCAGAATACGCATCTTCGACACCTCAACTCAGAGGTTGCCGTGGCGCCGCAAATCGCCCCCGGACAGCTTTACCGGATTGGCATAAAAAGCAGGAGAGCGCCAAAGGATTGCAAAGCTAAGAAGTGCGCTTCTCCGGCCAAAAACTGAGTAGGCAGATTTTAGACAAACCTATCGCCCTGCGCCATGAAAAAGTGCGATGCCAGAGGTTTTTCTGAGTTGCTCCTGGATTAGCGAGTGGTCGGGTCACGTGCAAATTGATGTGGCGATAAATGAGCGTTCAGCTCAGGTAAGCTAGTGCAGAGTGGCCTTGCCCCATGCTTCGTAGGCGGTGAGCAGGATGAGTTCGAGGAAAGCCAGGCTGTAGAAAAGCAGGCGCAGTCGCTTCATCAGGGGCATATTAAAGGAATGCTCTTGGCGGAGGATTTTTGCGCTGTTTCTGTATCCATGGCGAAAAATATTGCCTTCGCGATGGGCAGATTTGCGACATCACACGGGCAAAACACCTGAATGCTTGGCCTTTTTGGTGGTTGGGGGCTTTTATCGGCCCTAAGGAGCTGTCGATCACCCGCTCAGCTTGGTTTTGATGCTAGATTCTCCCATTTAGAGCATTGCTCCGGGGGATGGGAAGGGCTATAATCCGTCTACTCTGGCCGATTCAAAATCGGGTTAGGCAAAAAGGTGGCTGGCCTTCGGATAGGTGGTCTAAGCCGGCGGGAATTGATACGGTTGTGCGTAACGCGATGAAAAAGCACCTGTTTGCCATCCTGAGCGCCACTGCGATGGTAGCAACTCCGCCACTCAGCGCGCAGAGCAACGTTGCGGTCACCCATGACGCTTATGGTCATGTGGTGTTCCTCGACCGCCGGGACGTTGAGGTTCAGCCTCAGCCGACGGCGCATCCGCAGCGCCCTGCTTCCTCGACTTCGTCGCGTTACAGCGGTCTGGTTTATTGGAGCCACAATGAACACCGCTGGAAACCTGTGCCATCTGTTTCTTCATCCACAATGAGAGCGGCTCGTCAGGCTGCCCTGGAGGTCAACGATGTCCAGGCCCGCCGGGCCCTGATGCGTTCGCAGCCGGTTGTGCCGGGCAGTCCGGCCGCCGAGGTGATGCCGCCGGAATCGGTGGACAAAGTAATTGAGGCCGCCGCGCAACGCCACGGAGTGGACCCCAACCTGGTCCGGGCCGTGGTCAAGGTGGAATCAAACTTCAACCCGCACGCGGTTTCGAGTAAGGGGGCCATGGGACTGATGCAGCTCATGCCGTCCACGGCGAAATCGCTGAGCGTGGGCAATGCGTTTGATCCCCGCCAGAACGTTGACGCCGGCGTCCGCCACCTGAAGGACCTGCTGGATGATTACAACGGCAACGTCGAACTCTCCCTGGCCGCCTACAACGCGGGCCGCGGAGCGGTGAACAGGAACGGAGGCATACCTCCCTACCGGGAGACGCGCAACTACGTGAAGAAGATCACGGATCTGTACTGGAAGACCACCTACAGGCCCGCTGTCCGCGAAACCAAAGATGCGGACGGGCACCGTGTATTTTCCAACAACCCCTAGTTTTGTAATGGGTTTAAGTTGCGTAATGGGTTTAAGCTAAAGGTGCTTTGAAGCAGTTGCAATGAAAATAAGATCCGGGATCCTGGGGCATATTGCGCTCGCCTCGATAGTGGCGTGCATAGCGCTGCCGTTTGCCCAGGCGCGCACTGTCAAGCAGAAGAAGCTGGCCGCCAAAGCGCAGCTCGTGGTCGCCGACCGCATGCGCGATTCGCTGCTGAGTACTCCCGAATCCAACCGCGACCGCGACGACTACTTCAAAGTGATGGAGGCCTACCGCAAGGTCTATTACACCGCGCCTTCCTGGGTCCACGCCGATGACGCCGTGCTCGCCGTTGCCCAGCTTCTCGATGACCAGGGCCGCGTCTTCAACGATGCCAAAAGCTACAAAGACGCCATCGGCCAGCTCGTCTTTCTGCGCCGCGAATATCCTGGCAGCCGCCATCGCGTGGAAGCGCTTTACACCATCGCCCAGATTTACCGCGACGACCTGAAGGACGCGGGCGGGGCCAAAGACACGTTCCAGAATTTCGTCAAACAATATCCGCACAGCCACCTGGCGCCGCAAGCCAGAGAGGCGATGGTGGATATCGGCAACGCCGAAGCGGACGATCCCTTTGCGCCGAAGTCAGGCCGCCGCAAACATGGCTCCCGCCGCAGCCGCCCGCAGCGCGATGCCCGCGCAACGCATGCCGCGCCAGAAGCGCACGGAGTTCCCGAAGCAAAAGTCGCATGGGCTGATCTTGAGCAGGTAAAGCCGCCGGTTGAAAAGCGCAAGGTGCGGGAAGAAGCGCGGGCGGCTCGACCTGAGCCACAATCAAAATCGGCGCGAGGCAACGCCAAGACTAATGCCGATGCCGAAATCAGGTCCACACGCGACAACGCCGAAGCCGAAGCCAGGCCCGCGCGGGACAACGACAACACCAAAGCTGAAGCCAAGCCTGCCGGCATGCAGGTTCAAGATCACGATGTTTCCGCCGATGTGCCCAATCCCGGCGTCGCGCAGCCTTCCAATGGCATGGCCAGGCTCACCAGCATCCGCCACTGGTCCACGCCGGACTACGTTCGCGTGGCCATCGACCTTGACCAGGAAGTGAAATATCGCGCCGGTCGCATCGCGCACCCTGACCGCATCTTCTTTGATCTTTACGGCGTGAAGCTGGCGCACGACCTGATGGGCAAGACCTTCGACGTAGAAGCGGGTTTTCTCCACCGCATCCGCGTGGCGCAATTCAGCGCCAACAGGGCGCGCGTAGTCCTCGACGTGGACGACGTGGCCGAGTACTCGGCCTTCCTGCTGCCCAATCCTTACCGGCTGATTATCGATATTCACGGCAAAGCGCCGGCGGCGCAGGTGGCCGAAAAGGGCAAGAAATCTCCTGCGCCGGAGGTCGCGGCTGAGACAACGCCCGCCGCAGAAGCCAGGCCGGAAAAGAAGCTCGACGTGGCCGCACGCGATGCTAATTCAGGCCAGCCCCAGCCCGACGTCACCATCAGGCACATCCATCCGGCCGCTGACTCGCCGGACAGCGCAGAGGCGTTGCAACAGGCGGAAGATGCGCCCGCGGGCCCGATGAAGGGCAGAAAGACCACTGAAGTTGCCAAAGCCGAGCCGCCCAAAATCATTTCCGACCATAACGCGGACGACAATACGAATGATGACGCTTTCGGCTCGCCGGACACAGACAAGGCGACCACCACCCGGCCTACCAGTGGCCCCACCTATCAGGCAATTGCGCCGCGCGAATCCAGCCGCAAGCGCAAAGCCGATGAAGTGAAGGAAGCCAAAGAAGCCGCGCGCCACGCAGACAGGACAACCGTGCCCGCCAGCACCACGCACGTGGCCTCGCCCACCGCCGATGGCGACCGCTCGCTCATTCGCGCGCTGGGACTCAAGATCGGCAAAATCGTGGTTGACGCCGGACACGGCGGGCATGATACCGGCACCATCGGCCCGAACGGCCTGGAAGAAAAAGACCTGGTGCTGGATGTGGCCCTGCGCCTGGGCAAGCTGCTGCAGAACAAGCTGGGCGCTGAGGTGGTGTACACCCGCGACGATGACACCTTTATCCCGCTGGAGACGCGCACCGCCATCGCCAATAAAGAACAGGCGGACCTCTTCATCTCCGTCCACGCCAATTCCAGCCGCGATCCGAGTGCCCGCGGCGTGGAGACCTACTACCTGAACTTCACCTCGTCGCCGGACGCGCTGGAAGTGGCGGCGCGCGAAAACGCCGTGTCGCAGCAGTCCATCCACCAACTGCAAGACCTGGTGAAGAAGATCGCGCTGAAAGAAAAGATTGAAGAATCGCGCGAGTTCGCCGCCGACGTGCAGCAGGCGCTCTACAAGGGCGAGAATGCAAAGAACCCGGGCGAGCGCAACCGCGGCGTAAAGAAAGCGCCGTTCGTGGTGCTTATCGGCGCCAATATGCCCTCCATCCTGGCCGAGATCTCCTTCGTCAGCAATCCGCACGACGCCAGAAAGCTCAAGACCAACGCTTATCGACAGCAGATTGCCGAGTCCCTGTACAAAGGCGTTGCCAAATACATCCACGGCCTCAGCGGCGTCCGTGTGGCCGCACAGCTCGACCGCCATGATGCGGACGTTGATGCAGCGCTGAAATAATCGCCCGGAATCGCCGTCATCGCAACGTGATCGCGCGCAATCGGAAAAACCAAAAACCTATCACGGAGGCGCGGAGACGCGGAGAAAAGCCAAAAGAATTTCCCCGCAGATGCCTCAGAAGAACACAGATCAGTCAGATTGTTGCAGGGCTGAATGCTGAGTGCTGATTGCTGTATTCATCGCGGTAGGAATTTGGTTTTGGTTTTTGGTTTTCCGATTACGCGCGATGACGGTGATCACGTTGCAATGGGTCTATAACCACAAAGGACACGTAGACAACACAAAGGAACACAGAAAGACAGACGCAAAAACTCTTGCTCGCTTGCTTCACGCCGGTCGTGCCCTTGATCAGAGCTTCAGTTTTCTCTGCGCCTCCGCGTCTCCGCGGTGAGATCGGTTGTGATCTATAGAGAATTGTTCAGGGGCTGAATGCTGATGGCTGAGTGCTGAGTGCTATTTCCTGATCCGCGCTCATCCGCGTGAATCCGCGGTAAAATTCTGCCTTCAATTTGGACCGACATGAGATTAGTCACGATCGCCCTCGCAGCTACGCTCTTTACAATCGGCACCGCCGCAGCCGCCCAGCAGCAAACAATGCCCCAGCCGGCTTCACACGATCCCAGCGCCGGATTGATCTATCCCGCCATCAGCTCCTCGTATGTCGGCGGCACGGTCCCGGACATGCCTCTGAAGGAAGGTCCTGCCCTGGTGCGCGTGCTTACCTTTGCCCGGCCGCAGCTTCAGGTAAAGGGGCGGCTCGCTCTCAGCCCTGAGGGGCTGATTTTTGTTTTCAACAGCCACGGCTCATCGCCGGTTGCGGGTTCGGGCGCGCACTTTGAGATTACGCGCTGCGGCGGGCCGGATCTGCCCGCGAGCGTGCGCACCGCATGCGGCAGCGGCGCGGGAAGGCAGGCGCTGCGAATCCCCTACAGCCAGTTGATTGAGCTTTCGCGGGCCAGGGTGGCTCCCACCGATCTTGCGGCCGCCACCACCGCTTACGCCTCGGCTGCCGCCGGAATCTTGAGCACTGTGGTCGGCGTATTCAGCCGGGCGCACGCGAAAGAGCTTTATGGAGGCATCACCGCCGGGACCCTCGCGCTTGGCTATTACTTCCTGATCTCAAGGCCTCGCGCCGGCGACCACTACATCGCCCTCTTTATATGTCCGCCCAACATGAAGTCGTGCTCTCCGGACGAGGCCGGCGTATCCAATTCGCCTTCGTCCGGCATGGCAACTATGCCAGGCAAAGCCGCCGGGCCTTCAGCCTGTAGTGCGTCGGCTTCTTCCGCCGCCCCGGCTGCGTCTGCGGCTTCCGCCGGGTCGTCCGCTGCTGACGAACTATTCAAAAAAGGCGATTTGATGATGTTCAAAATTCCCAATTCCCACGATTACTACAACATCTCCATGATCCTCAGCGCGAAAACCGGGAAGACTTTTGTGCCCGAGACCGCCGAGACGGCAGGGAAGTGAATTCAGCGGCGAGTCGCCGTGCACTATGGATCGGCAGGTGGCCGTCTGATTGTGTGCTGTAGTTCTCCTCTGGCATTTCTGGCATTGCCAAGCGCCAGGCAGCGAGCTTGGCGATGTGATTCGTGGCGCGAATCCCTTGCCGTGGATGTATTCCGCCGCCCGGCTCTGGTCTGTTCTGGGAATTGTGTTGAGCAGGCTTCTGATGTAAATTCACGTTCAGAAGGCGCGATTTCGAGTAATAATCTCAATATTCGCAAAAGGGGACTTGATGGTTAGTTTTGCGCTTGAATGCGAGATGTCCGGTCCTGTGCGCCGCTGGCTCAAGAAAGAAGGTCTGGAAGTCAAAGATGAGTACGTCCTACCGTGGGGCATCTGCGACTTTGTTGGCCTGTCCTTTGATCAGGAACGGGTGGACAAGCGCCTTGCACTCCATCAATTTCGACCAATCGGTCCACCACATCGCATTGACCTCCTGTTCAAAATTCCTGATGTTGAGACAGGTGAAAGCATTAGCATTCGTCAGTTGCGCAAGAGACTGCCTTTGCTGTCCGACGACGCTGTGGAACAGGAACTGGAGAAGCTTGCAAAGGGCGGCTTCGTGGTCCAGCACCGTAAGGGTTCATTTCAAAGACTGAATGGTTGGGTGCCGCTGCACAATCGTATAGTTGCGGTGGAATTGAAACTGTCCCGTACCTCAGAAGTCCTTGCGCAGGCAGCCTCTCACCGGGCATTCGCAAGCGAGTCTTACATCGCCATGCCATCCAAAATTGCGGAACGTGCAGCTGAAACGCGCTTTGCCGAATTTGGCGCGGCTGGGGTGGGAATTTTGGGCGTGACTCGCAAAGCGTGCAAAGTATTGCTCCATCCATCAGCTTCTGGGGTGCCTGTGCAGCCTACGCTTCAAGCGCACTGCGTCGAACGATTTTGGCGGACTAGAGACAGTTCATCATAAGCTGTTGCTGGATTCTTTCCGGTCGCCGGGCGGTACCTTCTTCCGGCAATTCCTCAAGGCCCTTTGCTAGTACGTACGATGACGAAAGGTCGTGATACAAGGCAAGAGCACGCCCGGAGGGTGGCAGAGCGGCAAACTTCTGAAACCAATTGCGGTAGAACTTTGCTATCTGTACATTCGCATGCTTCTTCACTAAAAGATGCGAGAAGTCTTTCTCAAGCGAACTGAATTCAGCTGCGTTAATAGGGTCAGCGGCGAGCGATTTTACGGTCTCCGAAAGCCATTCCTTCAACTCGGGCTTTGCACTCGCCCAGCGCCTCAGTGGTCCGAGAGCAACTCTCGTCTTACCCTGCGAGGGAATGATTCCGGGGATGCTGTATCTGTATCCCGTGCCCAGCCCGATGGCGGGATACCGAACTAACCCGCGTGCCCACATCACCAAGTTCATTCCCCAATACGGCCCAGCTACGGTGATCGCGTCATCCAGAAGTTTCTCATTGAGCTCCTTGTGAAGCTTAATGAGTTCGGAGAACCGTTTGTTGAAGGTATCAGAGGCGTCCTGATCATTGAGGCTGGAATCCACAACCCAAACGCCGTCTGCAAGTGCTGCCTTGTAGCATGTGCTTACCGAGCTGAGTTTTTTTGTACGCTCGGTTTTTTTGTTGATTTGCTTTTGGTTTGTGAATATTACGGGCAAAATGAGTTTTCCGGTAAACCCCGTTTGCTGCTTCCATGCCCTTGCGGCTCCTGCCAAAGACTTGTTGATTTTGTTCCTCGATGCGTCGCCTACTATGGGGAGCTGCGGAACACTCACCCAGTCCGCCGCGTGCTGAAGGCAGAGGTCTAACGCGCTCTTTACAAAGGTGGCAACAACTTGTGTTTTGGGCGCTGCCTGAAAGGCTGGGTCTACAATTTCCTGGTACCCAGTGAGGTGCGTAACGTGCTTGGCGTAACTCGCGCTTAGGTTTCCCAGATCGTGATGAAGCCCATCAATGGCTGCGTCAATCCAGCGCTTCGGACCTGAAGGTAGCAGAGGACAATGCTTTTCCGCCGACTCCAGCGAAATACGAAACGCCACCGCGTCGGAGTAGAGAGAGGTCGCAATCTCGCAATCGCCTTGGGAATTTATAAATGGGATGTAATCGGTCATTTGCAGTCTTCCGGTCCTGCCCTTCTCCTTAGGTGAATGCACGAGTGTTCGAGTTCCGGGAACAATGTCATTTCATCAACCCCGATGCGCTCAAGCTCAGACAGCAGTTGCTGCTTTGCTTGCCGCAAAATCGGTATTCCAACAAGCGACGGAACATTGCCTTTATCGAGGCTGAATCGATTACCATGCAATGTGAAGACGCCCTTTTGCATCATGAGGCGCTCTGAGTTCCACACTGGATTAATTGCCACTGGTAACCGTCCGTTCGGCCGCTCTTGCCCGCTCATTTTTAGATAGCCGCTAATCAAATCACTGTCGTGCTGAGGGTCGAGCACGCGCGGCTTCTTTGGGTCGGTCAGGCGGTTAAGGTCAACTGGATTCAGGATGAACACGATGCCGTCTGTCGCGTCCTGCAAGCACGCGAAGTACAGGGCGGTTGTAGCGCTTTCAGTCCAGTCCAACAGCCGTGTTGGAAGCCCATGATGTTGTGCAATGAGCGCCCATTCAAGTTCTTGGTTAGGAGCAGGAGGGCGTTGCAGCTTTATGGCAGCTATCCGCTTAAAGTCGGCCATAAGATCCAGAGCCTTTGTTCTATCCGAGAGTTCTGGGTATCTGAGGGCAGAAGGAGTCAAGCTGAAGCTGACATCATGATGACCGCGGAACCAGAAGCGGTCACTACCTGTGACGGTATTACTGATAGCGGCGAGAAAGTCAGCCAAACTTTCAATTCGGACACTTACACGAGGGCACACAACTGGGCACTTCGCAAAACGCCGTAGTTCCGTAGCGGAAAGCGCTTTTCCATTCATTTAGAAAATAGGGTTTAAGCAGCTTTGAACATTATAACTGGACAGGTACAAAGAAAAACCCTTGCCTTGAGTAGAATTCCTGAAACAGGGCGGGATCAAAGGCGGATCTGCCCACCGGCGTTCCCGGCAGCTTTACGTCTCCCAGGAGCAGGAGCTTGCCCCGGCCCTTCTCTTTGCGCTAGTAAAACCGGAGGTCCGAACGCTTATTGCTGCCCTTGGCGAAGCTTTCGATATCGGAATCGCCGAAGGGAACTTCGGGATGGCCCTGAAACCAGGTGTCGGCCCACTTGGACACGTCAGCGCAGAAGCTGACCTCGTGCTTTCGGTAGTCTTTTGGGGCCATGTACTAGGAAGTAAATAACATCTTGTCAGGATTCTGGCAATCATGATTTTAATCCATGAAGGGAAACGGCATTCAATCGCGTTCAATGTTGAGGCAGGGGGAAATTATATAAGGAGCCACGGATGGCGGTTTACAAGGTAAAAACGACAATTACCGGAGTCTTTACAAGTATGGATTTGGTCCTAGACGGCAAGGACATCGACCTCAGCTACGACGGAGATCATACCTACGCTTCGACGGATTTGTTCGACCTCTCCGACAAGCTGGGTTTGCAATGGGCTGCGCGTGGCCTTTCTTTTCAGGATTACACAATCACGCTGGCAATCAGCAAACGCAATGATGATGGCAGCTTCGCGAAGCCAAAGAACTTTGAGGAGGACGGCACCATCCCTCAAGGGCAAGTTGCACAGGTGCACCGCGAAATTTCGCCGGAGTCGCCCGACCATGAATAACTTTCGCGCAATGCTTATATTTGCCGCTCTCTTTTGCCAAGCACCATTTGCCATGTGCCAGCAAAGCCTGTTCGAAAGCCATGATGGTGACACTTCGATCTTCCTTGAAGGCACCGGTGGTGTAGTGAGCACGAATATTGGGAAATCCGACTTAAGACTCAGTTACCTGCATGAGATTATGAACAAGAGCCATTTATATAGCTGGGGTGCAGACGTTTCTGGATCTCTGAATGGTACATCGTCCCAATTGCTTAGCGGTGTCACCCCCGCCAAGTCAGCGTTACTGCGAATCTCAGGTAAGAAACGCAATATATTTACGGAGCCGCTTGATGCGAGTAGTCCGACTCCATCACCGAATGACGACTGGGTGATTCTGCAAGTCGGCTACGAGCGCCAGCAAATCAAGCTGCTCGATACCTCTGTCTCTCCACTTCCGTCGCCAACATCGCATGGCTTCGACGGTTACCAGGCGAGTCTCGCATACAACGCGCTGGTGAAAAGCGCGCATAATGACTTCTTGTTGGGTGCTTCTGTAGGCGTGGCCCGCACGAATAACGTAGATGATCTTGATTCTGTCCAGGTGACTGATTCTCAAGTATCCGTAACAAATGGGATTGAGCGCCGGGCCAGCGAAGATTCCGTTGCGGCATTCGTGGGCACTTACAAAAAATTCATTGGGGTCCCAGTGAACGCGGACGCAATATGGTACCCGGGGGCCTTTAGCGGCAGAATTGGGATCGATGGCTTTGTGCGGTCCCAAGTCGCCGCTGTGCATCGCTCGGCCGAACCTGGGCTGGGAGTTTTCGTTTGCAAGCAAGGCCAGCCTGCGAGGCCGATCGGAGGCGCAACCGTCTCCTACAAAGATGGAAAGGGAAAAGTGGCTTTAATAGCTGGCTGGAACTTTTAGGGAAAAGCCTGAACCAGAAACCGGCCTCGCACTTGCTGCATCAGCGGGGGCAGGAGCCCCATGCTTAACGAGTAGGTAGGTCAGATCGAGCAGAAGAGTGGGAGTCCATTTACCTGCACTTTCGTAGGGACACGAATGAGACGACACACGTGGATATTTATAATTACGGTTCTTTCCTTCCTTTGTTGCTTCCGACGGCCGGTGGTGGCTCAATGCGCTAAAAAGTACCTGAAGACGGATCTTGCGTACAGTATTGTTACCGATGTGAAAGGCGGATTTGCGTTCAACATGTGGCTTGATCCGAACTGCGTTAAGCTTCGAGAGAGGGTGAACGTCTATTTTCAGAGCAGTCCCTATCTTAGGTTCAATCGAGAGAAATGCACGCTGAAGGGTTCGCAACGTTGTCTTGTGAAAGCACGACGCATTGGTAAAGATCCAATTCTTGCGGAAGTCGTCGCAAACCCGGACAACGGATGGGAGTACTTCAGCCGCACCGTGAGCTTTGGGTTCTCTGGCGAGATGAAAACGGAACCACTCAAGGAAATCAGAAGCGGCCAAGTTAAGCCCTTTAGTTTGCAATTTTATGATGACCATGGCAAGAAGACGAGCCTCAAAGCTCCGACAACCTTACGCCTGATTGGTTCGAATGCCCGGTTGCGCGAAATCGGAGATAAAACCTGGCCGGACCAGCCATTGAACATCCCGCTCCAAACCGGGGTGAATGCAACACCCTTGATCGAGGTCACTCCGGACTCGAAAAGTGGAGGCGAGGGACGAATACAAGCAGAATTGACCAGCGATGACAAATACGTAATTTTGAGCAGCACTGATATTACGTTTACTGCTCCTCCAACTGAGTGGCTCATATTTACGATGGCCATTCTGGGAGGCCTTCTCCACGCGATTTACGAATTGGCCAGCGGCCTTGTGAGCAAAGACAAAACTCTCAAAAGTTCTTTGCCCGTTGCAGGCGCAAAAGCGATCATTGGGATATTGTCGGGCATCATTGCAGTCTTGTTTGCGGAAAAAGTTGGTCTTAAGTTCGATCCGACTTCCCTCAGCGGCTATGTCGCGCTGGGGTTCCTGGTGTCCTATATTGGTGTTGATACGGTTCTGAAGAAAGCCTAAGGCCCACCGAGTTGCCCAGAACTCTGCTGTCAAACGACTGATAGGGTAACGAGAAGAAGCCCAATCCGGTTACTTTCTGTGTCTCCGCCTATCCCGGTAAGAACTCGTTCTGCTCGCCCAAAACGACCGCCATTCAGGGTCAGCAAATGCATCTAGGTTGCGTGTGAAATCTGTTCAGCCGGGGTTCGTGCCTACCGCTCCACATCCACCACCGCAACTTTATTAGCGCCGCTGCAGGCGAGGTAGAGCTTGCCGGTTCCTGTAGCCATCATGTTGCGCACCACGCCTCCGCCGGAGGGAATCGGCTCGCTGCCGAAGGTCTCTGACTTCGGATTGAACCTCACCAGCGTGTTCGGCTTCACGCCGGATTCGCTGTACCAGACATCGTCCCGGCGCAGACGGACAGATGCCCGCGTGCGCCATCAGGGAATGCCCAGCGGCGAATGCTGTTTACGCTTGGTTATGCCACTGACAACAGTTTGCTGTCGCCGGCTTTGGCCCGGGTGATTACCTGGACAGCGAGTGGAATGGTGGTGAGCGCCGCCGTCACGGTGAGGGCGATGCCTGCGCCTTTGCGGTGGTCGTGGCTGAGCTTTCCGGCCACCAGCAGACCGATACCGATGCCCAGGGCGACCCGCGTCCCGGCAAAGAGGGCAATCTCAGGACCGCTTAGTGTTGGCTGCTGCATGATGTACCCCTTCTGATTGTTGGAGATTGAACATCCGGTTGGATGCCGGCGGGAAAAAGAATGTGAGCTGCCCGGGAAGCAAGAAGAATCGCCGGGATTGCCGCACGGAATGGTCGTCGAGCAGAGGTCCAACAAGCATGAAAATGCTTTTTCTTGTTGTCGCTCCGCTTCGCTGCGCTCCAGCCTGCGGCAGCACGGTTTTTGTCTGATACTCCGCTTACCCACCCTTACGGCTTCGCTCGATACGCTCGCTCGCCTCAGGGTGGGCTATTTTCGGTCGCGCCTGACGGCGCTGATCTCTCGCGAGGGGTAGGCCTTCGTGGCTCCCGGCTGCATTCGCGAGAGTTGCTGATCGTTTAAAACGGCCGCTATGTGAGCTCCTTAAGAACGCTCCACCACGAAGAAGGCGCCACCACGAGCCATGCGGGTGAGATCCCGTCGGCCTAATCTTCCAGCTTTCGCAGGACCAGCGCCGAGTTCTTTGATCCAAACGCGATGCAGTTGCACACCGCGTGCTCGATCTCGGCTTTGCGTCCGGGTTCGGGAACGTAGTCGAGATCGCATTCCGGATCGGGCTTCTCGATGTTGATGGTGGGTGGGAGTAGTTTGTGGCGCATGGCAATCAGCGTGGCCGCGATACCTGCGGCCCCGCACGCGCCCTGTGGGTGTCCAATCTGCGACTTGAGCGCCGACATTGGGACCTTGTAGGCATGGTCGCCCAGGGCCAGCTTCATCGCGCGCGTTTCAATGCGGTCATTCAACTGCGTGGCGGTTCCGTGCAGATTCACGTACTGAACATTGGTGGGGGCGATCCCGGCTTCCTTCATGGCCAGGCCGATGGCGCGGGCCGGCTCTTCACCATTTTCCACCAGGCGCACGCGATGGAAAGCTTCACAGGTGGAACCGTAGCCGGCAATTTCGGCATAGATGCGAGCACCGCGGGCACGCGCGCGCTCGTATTCTTCCACCATGAACATCCATGCGCCCTCGGCGATGACGAAGCCGTTGCGGTCGCTGTTGAAGGGACGCGAGCCGCGCTCCGGCTGATCGTTCCAGCTCTCGGTCATGATCTTCATCAACGTAAACGCTTTGAGAACGCCCCAGGCCAGCGGAGAATCCACGCCGCCCACCAGCATGGCGGATTGGGTGCCGAGTTGGATTTGGCGCAGAGCGTGGGCAATGCCGTCAGTGGACGAGGTGCAGCCCGTGGTGACCACGTGGCTCAGGCCGCGGAAGCCGAAACGCATGCTCACCTCGCTGGACATGGTACCCATGGTCCCGCTGGGAATGGTGAAGATGCTTACCTGCTTAATCTTTCCCTGGTAGTAGAGATGGTATTGCTGGTCAGTGAAGTCGTTGGCGCCGCCGCCGGTGCCCAGAACTACGCCGATCTCGCGCTGCTGGTCGAGCGACAATTTTGTGGGATCGATTCCTGCGTCTTTCAGAGCTTCAGTGGAAGCGGCGATGGCCAGCGGGACGGAGCGCGAGACGTGCTTGCGCTCGCGGGCCTCAATCCAGTCCAGTTCGTTGAAGTCCTGGATTTCACCGGCAATCTGCACCGGCAAGTCTGACGCGTCAAAGCGCGTGATTCGTTTGACCCCGCTTTTTCCCGCCAGAACCGCCTGGCAAAACGCCGCGTTTCCGATTCCGTTGGGGCTGACTACCCCTATACCTGTGATGACCGCCCGTTTCAGCATAGATATTGATTCTATAATTGAATCTGAATATTTACCGGTTCGTTTGTTTGGTTTCAGTTTGGTTTTGGGGCAGCCATTTGGCGGATCTGTACCTGCTTTGCGTCACCCGTCCTGGTTCCCCTGTTCGCTTTGTAGCAAGGGAGCGGTCAGCGCGACTGTTCACCTGCTAGAATTTGAATCCTGATAAGGAGATGAAACCCCCTTGGACACTCAATCGATTATTCAAGAACTTGAAGCTGAACGAGATCGTTTAGATCGCGCAATAGCAGCGTTGCGCACCGGCGGCGGCCGCGTTGGCCGCGGCGGCTGGGGACGCGGCAGGAGAGCCGCTGCCAATGGCAGGAGAGGCCCACGGCATCTTTCGCCGGCAGCGCGCAGAAAAATTGCCGACGCGGCAAAGAAACGGTGGGCAAAAGCCAAGGCAGCAGGCCGCAACAGCCTGTAAGTCTTGTCGGGCGGTTGGCATTGTCATTTGTATTCCATGGCTTGCGTTCCGGGCAAGTCGGAAGAGGCCCTGTAGCTATTCGCCCATACAGGGTCTCGTTTTTCTTTGCCTGAGCAGCTCGATCATTGAATCTGAGCTAGACTGAGCTGTTCTACATATGTCTCTGGGGCTCTACATTTCCGTTCCTTTCTGCCGCTCCAAATGTACCTACTGCAACTTTGCTTCGGGAGTTTTCTCGGCTGCGCAGATGGGACAGTATGTTGAGCGGCTGACGGCAGATATGCGCGCCATGCGCGCCGTGGCGGCAGAGCACGGAGCCGAAATTCCCGAAGCAGTGGATACCATTTACCTAGGCGGCGGAACACCCAGCCTGCTGCCGCCGGAAGAACTCAAAAAGCTGCTGTTTCAACTTCGCCAGGAGTTCCGTGTGCTGCCATGCGCGGAAATCACAGTCGAGTGCGCCCCCGGCACGCTGAGCGATGCTGTCATCCAGACGCTGGTTACGCGCGGCGTCAACCGCGTGAGCCTGGGCGTGCAATCGTTTGTGGATAGAGAAGCCGCGTCCGTCGCGCGCTTGCACACTCGGGAGAGGATCCTGAGCGACATCGAGCGGCTACGCAAAGCAGGGATCAGCAATATCAACCTCGACCTGATTGCCGGATTGCCGCACCAGACGCGGGAGAGCTGGCTCTACTCTCTGGATCAGGCCATTGCCGCCGATGTGCCGCACGTGAGCGTGTACATGCTGGAGGTGGATAAGGATTCGCGGTTGGGACGCGAGCTGATTGCCGGCGGAACGCGGTATCACGCCCACGATGTTCCCGACGAAGATCTCACGGCTGAATTTTATGAAACGGCCTGCGAGCGCCTGAATGCGGCAGGCATCCAGCAATATGAAATTTCAAACTTCGCCCGCGCCGGATTTGAGTCGCGCCACAACCTAAAGTACTGGATTCGCCAGCCGTATCTCGGCTTTGGCGTGGATGCACATTCCATGCTGCCCGCTTCGCCGGCAGCGCGAGAAAAAGGTATTGAAAGCTTCCGGCTCGCGACCACCGATAATTACGACCAATTCCTGCGCGGGCCGGAAACAACGGTTTCACCGGTTCGTCCGGCACAGGCGCTGGAAGAGAGTTTGTTTCTCGGACTGCGGTTGAATCGAGGCATCAGTCTCGAGCAGCTTCGGTCGCAGTTCGGCGAGCAAGTGGAGCCGCATGCCGCCACTATTGAAGATCTTATCTCTTCCGGGTTGATTGAAGGCCGGGCGGACAATCTCCGGTTGACGCCGCGCGGGCGTTTGCTGTCGAATGAAGCCTTTGAGAAGTTTATCGGCAGCGAAGAATCCGCGCCGATTGAGTAATTTGCTAAGTTGGTAATTTGGTGATCGAGCGCGCAGATTACCCAATTACCAAATCACCCAATTACAAATCCTATGAACCCTAAGACCATTGAAGCAAATGAATCCTCCGTCCAAACTAATCAGCAGGCCAGACGGGCGCTTGATTTCCGCAGTGACACGGTTACGCGTCCCACGGCGGAGATGCGGCGCGCCATGGCTGAAGCCGAAGTAGGCGACGACGTTTACGGTGAAGACCCGACCATCAATCGCCTGGAACAGCGAGCAGCCCAGGTCTTCGGCCGTGAGGCTGCGATCTTCGTACCCAGCGGCACCATGGGGAACCAGATCGCCATCAAGATCCACACGCACCATGGGCAGGAGATCATCTGTGAAGAGCGCGGCCACGTCTTTAACTACGAGATGGCGACGCTGGCGGCATTTTCCGGCTGCCTTGTCCGGCCCATCTACGGCGAAGACGGCATGCTCACCTGGAGCGAAATCAAAAAGCGCATTGCCCCGGGCATTTACTACAAGGCCCAAACCGGTCTGATTTCGCTTGAGAATACGCACAATATGGCAGGCGGCACGGTGTATCGGCAGGATGTTGCCGATGAGATTTGCGATCGTGCTCATGAGATTGGCCTGCCCGTGCACCTGGATGGAGCGCGTATTTTCAATGCCGCTACCGCGGTGGGCCGGCCGGTGGCGGAGATCACGAAGAAGTTTGATTCCGTAATGTTCTGCCTGTCCAAGGGCCTGGGCGCGCCGGTCGGCTCCATGCTGGTGGGCAGCAAAGCGTTTGTTGACAAGGCGCGTTCTTATCGCAAGGCGCTGGGCGGAGGCATGCGTCAGGCAGGCGTGCTGGCCGCGGCCGGATTGACAGCACTTGAGAAGATGCCGGCGCGCTTGAAAGACGATCACGAGAATGCTCAGGCGCTCGCCAAAGGGCTGGCTCAGATTGCGGGAGTCAAGATCGATCCGACAAAGGTGGTCACCAACATTCTGGTTTTCAACATTGCAGGAACCGGCATGAATACGGTCGATTTCAGCCGCAAGCTGGCGGAGCGCAACGTTCTGGCCGCGGGCATTGATCCGGAAAACATGCGCTTTGTCACCCACATGGACGTGAGCCGGGAAGATTGCGAAGCGGCGCTCGGAGCCATCCAGAGCATCTGCAAGCGTTAGCACATGCCGGCGCGTTTGCGTATCCGGTCTGCGTCGCGTCGAGACTGCGACAGCCTTAGTGAAATACCGCTATGGATTCCTTGGCTTTCGGCTGGCTGGCCAGATGAGCTAAATAAACATTGAGATGTTTTTCGCCGTCCGCTTGCAGGAAGCCCTTGAAAGCTATGCCCATTCCAACGCCGGGATGCGAGCTCACGATTTTTCCCGCCATATTGATTTCAACGTCGTTGGCCTTGACCACCACAGTAATGAGCTGTCCCACGGAAAGCGGCGAGAACGTATAGACGTAGCATCCGCCAATCGAGATATCGGATAGAGTTCCCCAGTAACCGGCGTTGCCTTTTTCGGGATGAATGCGAACGCCTGTATCGCAGGGATAACGCGGAAATCTGCGGCGCTCCTTGAATTCAACGGCCATAGGGTGACGCTCCTGGCTACCTGAACCCGGATTGCCGACTATTGTTCCACCATCCGGACAGGGTGGGGCAATTACGTTGGAGCAGGAGGTTCAACGTACAGTCGGGCCATGTACAACCGGGGACGCGGTTAACTAACTGGCGACTTGCTCAGCTTTTGGCGTTTCGTCATCCAGGCGAGCGATCAGCGCGTTCAGTTGTTCAGCGCTTGCGTCATCGAGGGATGCGGTGAATTCAATGCCCATACCGCTTCCCGGCATGCAGGTGACGGTTTTTCCTGCGAAGGTCGCGGCCTCGCCGGGTCCGCCGAAGCAGAGCAGCACCACGGTGCCCGCAGGCAACGGTGAAACTGTGGAGATATAGCATCCGCCGAGGCAGATGTCGGCTACCGTGGCCAGCAGCGTTTCACTCTGCCCCCTGAACCGGACCTCGACTGTGAGCTCGCATTGACGGCGTGCATACTTCCGGCGTTCGGTTGCGCTCATAAGGGGAAAAAGACGGCGCACCATGGTGCACGGCAGGGCGAGGAAAAGCAAGAGGGTTACTAGATCAGCAATTAGCAGTTAGCATTTAGCCAAAGCAAAGCAGGAATTCGCCAATGAACGCGACTTTGAAAGCGAGATACGCGAGAATGTGCGGCGTCAGCGCAGAGCTTCTTCCACTTCGCTCAGCCAGTCAGGACGCTTCAGCACTTCGCGCGGCTTGGGACCATCGGCAGGACCGACAATACCGTCCTTTTCCATGAGATCGATGAGGTGCGCGGCGCGGCCGTAGCCAATACGCAACCGGCGCTGCAGCAGTGAAGTTGAAGCCTTGCCGAACTCGATCACCAGGCGCACGGCATCCTGGAAAAGTTCATCGTGTTCGTCACTGCCGTCGCCGTCACCGGCACTCGAGGTTCCGGCGGCTTGCTTTTCTTCTTTAGGAGCTTCAAGGAATTTCTGCTCGTACTGGGCCTGCGCCTGCGACCGCCAGAATTCCACCACGGCATTGATTTCTTTTTCCGTCGTAAACGGAGCGTGCAGACGGTGCACACGCGCTGAGCCCGAGGGCAGATACAGCATGTCGCCTTTGCCCAGCAGAGATTCGGCGCCGTTGGCGTCGAGAATGGTGCGCGAATCGATCTTGGTGGCAACGCGGAATGAGATGCGCGAAGGAAAGTTCGCCTTGATCAGGCCCGTGATCACGTCCACCGAGGGCCGCTGGGTCGCCAGCACCAGGTGTATGCCGACGGCGCGGGCCATCTGCGCCAAGCGGGTGATTGACTCTTCCACATTCGACTGGTCGAGCATCATCAGGTCGGCCAATTCGTCAATAATGATGACAATGTACGGCAGCGGCCGGTGCTCGGCATTTTCTTCCTCAAACAGGCTGGGCGACTCCTTCTCAAACAGCTTGTTGTACTGGTCAATGTTGCGGACGCCTTTTTCCGCCAGCACCTTCAGGCGGCGTTCCATCTCTCGCACAGCGTTGCGTAGCGCGTTGGCCGCGAGTTTCGGCTCCGTGATGATGGGCACAAACAGGTGCGGCACGCCTTCGTAAATTCCCAGTTCCAGCCGTTTGGGGTCCACCAGGATCAGGCGCACCTGTTCCGGCGTGGACTTATAAAGGATGGACATGATCATGGCGTTAATGGCCACGCTCTTGCCCGATCCGGTTGAACCGGCGATGAGGAGGTGCGGCATGGCAGCCAGATCCGCGGTGACAATGCGCCCGTTAATATCCTTGCCCATGGCCAGCGTGAGCTTGGATTTTGTGCCGGTAAACTCCTGCGCCTCAATCACCTCACGCAGCCAGATGGTTTCGCGCTGGTGGTTCGGCACCTGAATGCCAACGGTCGATTTACCTGGCATGCGCTCAATCAGGATGCTCTCGGCGCGCATGGCCAGGCAGAGGTCCTCAGAAAGGCTCGTGACTCGGCTGTACTTGACGCCGGCTTCCGGCTTGAATTCGTAGGTGGTGACCACGGGGCCGGGATTGATCTGCGTTACCTGGCCGAGCACGTCAAATTCCGCGCATTTTTCCGTGAGCACTTCCGCCAGCACTTTGAGCTGCTCTTCGTTGATGGCCTGTTGCTCGTCGGGACGTTGCAGCAGGGAACTGGGCGGAAGTTTGTAGCCGTTCGCCGCGATCTTCGGCATCAGAGTTTTGCCTTTGCGCTCAAGATCGGCGCGTGCGCCAATTGCCGGCTCAGCTTCGCCGCCAGCCAAAGACTGCGCGGGCGCGAGAACGGTCTGAGTAGCGGAGGTCGCCGGAGCGGGAACCGGATCGGGCTCGGCGGCGATATGGCTCGGCGGCTCAGGTTCATCGGCGAACGTGCGCTCAACCCGAGTCCGCATCGGCTCAGGAGCCTGTGGCTGCCGTGGAGCGACAATCTGGCCCGAGGCGCGACGGTCGGCCATGCGGCGGCGGTCGAGCGCGGCTTCGGCTTGCTTCTTGGCACGGGCGGCGCGCCAATCCTCAAAGCGCTGCCACAGCGCGAAAGCGAATGCAAACCGCGTCTGCGCCCAGATCCGCGCCGAACTGAAGGAAAAAGCGGTAGAAAGGTACAGGGCGACGGCAATCACAGCCGCGGCAACAATATATGAGCCAATCAGGTTGAAATAGTGCAGCAGCACATCGCCCAGGATGCGGCCCAGTAGGCCCTCAGTCGGCACGGCTCCTTTCCACAGCAGGCGGAACGGCAGCAGGGCGAGCAGCGCGGGTGAGAAGATCAGCAGAATGGCCGAACCCAGCGCCTTGGCGCCCGGCGAGGCGACATCCCGCGATTTGAACCAGCGCATGCCCAGCAGCGTTAGGGCGAGAGGGAGCAAAAAGGCGCACACACCCACGCTCTGCAGCATCAGGTCGCTGACCATGGCGCCGAACAGGCCAATCCAATTTCTGGCCGAGTGCGGGCCGAGCGTAGTTGCGGTGTTGAGAGAGGGATCAAGAGGTGAGTAGCTCACCAAGGCCAGAAAAAGTATGGCCGCACATGCAAACAGGAGGAACCCCGCCAGCTCATTCAGCCGGCGATTCTTAGTAGGCGTGAAGACACGGGAGACAAACTTCATTGAGGTGTTCCGCCCTTCAAGTAGGCGCAAATCAAATCCAGTCTACTGAAGTCCAGAGTAACACCAGAGCGAACCCTATTATGCCAAATCCGTTGCCAAAAAGCCGGGAAAAATCGTAATCCCATGGAAGTAGGATGTTGTTCAGCAGTGTTCCAGTTGGACGCGCAAAGATGTGCACCGGGCCACTGCCGAACACGAATTTCAGGCCAATCCGGCGGTGTTCCTGGGGACGGGAGTGCGCGTAGCCGGTGGCTCGCTCGAGGGCGGTAGTTCTCCTGCAATGAGTGCGTTCTAAGGGAGGACTGAGTCAACCGCCTGTTCGATAACGTCATAAACGCAATCGAGGTCCTCCCCGCTGATGCAGTACGGGGGCAGTATATAAATGACATGTCCCAAGGGGCGCAGCAGCACGCCTCGTTCCAGAAAGAACCTGTAAAGTCCGGGTTTGAGAGCGGAGAAGTATCCCGCGTCCGCGGCTTTTAATTCAATCGCGGCGATGCTGCCGATGTGCCTGGCTTCGTGCACTTTCGGATGCGAGACAAAGTATTCGAGCCTCTTGCGATGATGGGCCGCAATCCTTGAAACGCGCCCCAGCACGTCCTCAGTCTCGAAGATTTCCAGATTGGCCACGGCGGCGGCGCAGGCGAGCGGGTTGGCGGTATAGGAATGTCCGTGAAGAAAGGCGCGGCTCGGGTCTGAAAATTCTCTGTGGATTGCCTCCGTACAAAGCGTCGCCCCCATGGGAAGAAAGCCTCCGGTAATGCCCTTGGACAGGCACATCAGGTCCGGCGTGACGCCGGCAATCTCGCAGGCAAACATCTTTCCGCAGCGGCCGAACCCGGTGAGCACCTCGTCAGCAATCAGAAGCACGTCATATTGATGGCACAGCTTGCGCACGCCCTGCAGGAATTCAACAGGGTGCATGATCATGCCTCCCGCGCCCTGAAGCAGCGGCTCGACAATTACCGCCGCAATCTGGCTGCCGTGTTTCTCCAGCGTGCTGCTGAGCGATTTAAGGCAATCGATGGCGCATTCCTGGCGATGCCTGCCCACCGGGCAACGGCTGCAGTAAGCAGTGTGGACCCGATGCACGGGAAAACGCAGATGAGCGAACGGATCAGTGAATCCCAGGTCGTCGCTCACGGACATGGCGCCGGCAGTGTCACCGTGGTACGCATACTCCAGAGCGACAATGCCGTGCTTCTCACTGTGGCCCCGGTTTGCCCAGTACTGAACTGCCAGTTTTAACGCGACTTCCACCGCGGTTGATCCGTCATCGGAATAGAAAATGCGGGTCAGCGCGGAGGGCACAACACGCTGCAACTTTTCAGCAAGCTGCTCAACCGGCGCGTGCGAGAAGCCCGCGAGCAGCACGTGTTCGAGCTGCTTTGCCTGGGCGGCAATTGCATTGGCTATATGCGGATGGCAGTGGCCGTGCAGATTCACCCACCAGGATGACATCGCATCAATGATCCGTGTCCCGTCTTCCGTATACAGGTAGGCTCCTTCCGCACGGGAGATGTGCAGAGGGGCAGGATCAATCCCCGGCTGTGTGAACGGATGCCAGGTGCTCAGGGCCGCGCCCGCGCTCATGCGAATGCCTCCCGAGTGAAGTGCCGGGCAAACACATCCCGGAGAGCCTGCCGGTGGATGGTTTCGAGCGGCGGAATCTCTCCAACGACCCGCGTTTTTCCGTAGCGTTCAATGGCCTGCCTGTTATCACGGTTTTCAGGACCGATCAGCACAACCCCGGTCACGCGGGCTCCGGCGCTTGCCAGGCAGCGCAAGGAGAGCAGAGTGTGATTAATGGTTCCAAGCGTACTGCGCGCGGCCAGAATCACCGGCAATCCCAGGTGGCGTATCAGGTCCGTCATGAACTCATGCGAGTTGATCGGAACCATGACTCCGCCTGCCCCTTCCGCAATCAGCCGTGCTCCGCAGGTTTGCGGAAACCGGATTGTTTCCAGCGAGATTTCACTTCCGGCCCGCTGTGCCGCAAGGTGCGGCGAGACAGGATCATCAAAGATGTAAGTTTCCGGGAGGGCGTTGCTCTCGCCGATGCCGCTTGCGGCGAGCACGGTCTGGCGGTCAGTGCCCTCCACGGCGCCGGTTTGAATCGGTTTCCAGTACATCGCGGGCAATGCGCTGCACAGGAGAGCCGAAAGCACAGTTTTGCCCACGTTTGTATCTGTTCCGGTAACAAAAAAACCTTCAGGCATGGTGAGCCAGAGAGGCGATGGAGGCAAGAGCCCCAGAGAAGGCATCGATGTCGCGCATCGTGAGCGTGGCTGTAAGAGAAATGCGCAAACGCGCCGTTCCCACCGGTACGGCCGGAGGACGAATTGCACGAAGAGCAAATCCCTGCTGCTCGAGCGCAGTAGAGAAATTCAAGGCATCCTCGTTGCCGCCAAGCATCAGCGGCACAATATGAGAGCTGCTCGATCCGCAGGAAAAGCCAAGCTCGCCAATCCTGGTTCTCATGGCAGACGACAGTGCGGCCAGATGCCCTCGCTCCTCGTCCATGGAACAGGCGAGGCGCACGGCAGCCGAAATCTGGCCGGCGCAGTAGGGCGGCAACGCCGTGCTGAAAATAAAGCTGCGAGCGCGATTGATTAAAAAACGGCGCAAGGTTGCGCTGCCGCAGACGAACGCCCCCATCGAGGCCAGCGCCTTGCCGCAGGTATGGATTACGGCCAGCGGTTCCAGGCCGAGCTCTGCCACCATGCCCCGCCCGTTGGGTCCACAAACGCCGGTTGCGTGCGCCTCATCCACAATCACTTCCGCTCCGTAACGGTCCGCCAGTTCAAAAATCTGTGCCAGCGGCGCGCGGTCGCCTTCCATGCTAAAAATGCTTTCGGTGATCACCAGGCGAGCGCCGGGGCGGTTTCTGTTGTTGCGCAAAGCGTGTTCCAGCGCGTTGAGATCAAGGTGCGGGTAAATGACTTTTTGTGCGCGCGAGAGCCTGATTCCATCGATGATGCTGGCGTGGTTGAATGCATCCGAAAAAACCACGTCGGCCGGTCCCAGCAAGGCGCTCAGCAGGCCGGTGTTGGCCGCGAACCCTGAGCTGAAGAACAGAGCCGACTGCGTGCCCGCAAACCCGGCAAACTGCTCTTCCAGAGCATTCCAGAGCGGGTCATTTCCGCTGACCAGGCGTGACCCGGTCGCGCCTGTTCGGGAGCTATTCTCCACGGCTTGCAATACTGCCGCTTTGAGCCGGGGATCGGTGGCCAGACCGAGATAGTCGTTCGAGCACAGGCCGGTAGCGCGCGAGGGAGAGAGTTCGCGTAACTGTGATTCGGCTTCCAGTTGAGCCAGGTGCGACTCCATGCGCGCGGCGAACCCGGAGCAGATCACATCATCGCCGACTCGCCTCGTGTTCGCACCCATGAAGCTGCCATTGTACAGAAGCGTGTGATGTTCAACCAAGGAGCAGGAATAATGAGGGTTTCCATCTTTGAGGGCTTAGACCGGTTGAGATAGTGTGGCACAGCCGGCTGAGCGAGTGTCATCCTGAAAGCCGCGCACATCCGCAGCGAGATTCACGCACAGTTTCAACGCGCGGTCTGAAGGATCGGCTCCGCTGTCGTATCGCGGCAGCCAACCAGGAACTCAAAACTCCTTCGTCTCATCAAAATTGATTCCCGTGTGAAGGCCAATCTATCTACTCACTTCTCAGATTCAAATCGATGTCCCGCATATTGGCGGGATCTGAGGGTAGCGTGACCGTGCGGGTCGCTGTTTGCCCCTGGTACTCAGCTTTCAGCACGACCGTACCAGCAGGCAGGTTGCGGAACAGGTAAGCGCCATTTGCCGCCGTGGTCGTCTCAAGAGATGTTCCCTGCACATGCACCCGAGCGCCGGCCACGGGCACAGGTTTGAGCAGAGTTTTGTCATAAACCAGGACCTTACCTGCAATAGAGCGCAGCGCGTTTACTTTAAATTGCAGTTCTGCGGGCTTGCCTGCCGCAATGGTCACCTGTTGCGGCTCAATGCCTAGCAAAGAGTATCCGGCCGGATAGGATTCGGGCAGAGTAGAAATAGTGTACGTTCCGGCACGCAAGCCGGGGAAAGCAAACTTGCCGCTGCCGCCTGTCTCAACCATGCGAGTAAATTTCTCTCCTTTCAACTGCACGCTTACGCCGGTAATGCCGGCCCCGGCGTCATTGACGAGAAAGCCAAAGATCTGACCTTTGGCAAAGTTGATTCCGAAATTGACGGTGCTGTTGATGTCAGTGGTCGCAGGAGAGTCAGTGGTGTAGAAAAACGGGTCAGAGCTCTCGAATTTCGCTTCCACGCGATGGGTCCCGTAGGGCACATGGGGGAACGAATAGTAGCCATGCGCGTCGCTGTGGGTTACGCGCTCGCCATCCAGAAGAATCTCTACGCCGGCCAGCGCCTCATGACCGGGACCAAACAGGCCAGAGGATTCATCATCACGAAAGACGTGGCCTTCAATCAGGCCATGTCGTCCGGGAAGAATGAAGCTGGGAACGGTGTAAAAACGGTGGCGCAGCGAAATCGAGAACAACGGCTTGGTCTCCGCGATGCCGCTGTTGGCCGTGTGCACCAGGGCTGCAGAACCGACGATCTGGTTGGCGGCATTGAGGCGTTGCGCGTAGCTCACGCTGGTGGTGGCAAGCCTGAAGTTCCCTTGAATCAGGTCAGTATTGCTGTCGAAATAGCTGAGGTCCACCTGGCGGTGGCTGCTGTCGCGGCCCATCCAGGTGAGCGATGCGCCATAGTCATTACGCGAAGGCGCCAGGTTCACGGTAAACGGCGTGCTGAAGCCGAGCGTCGCCAGCAGCGCGGAGTTGCGCAGAAGCTCGGCCAATTGGTCCGGTGTGGCGGCCACAATTCCGGCGCGATCCAGAGCGTCCTGAAGTCCGGGCACCAGCGCGAAAATGGCGTCCACTGTGGGTACCTGGACGTCGTGGCGGAAGAAAGCCGTGCCGTGGAACTCGCCCGCCGCGCCGCGCAGGTTGACGGCGTAATCGTTGCCGCCGCTGCCGTCAAAGTTCGTGGTTCGCTCATACTGAAATCCACTGCCGAAGTGGCGCGAGGAAAAGTCGATACCCGTGGGAACGTTGACTGTGGTGATCTGCGGCGCGACGGGAAGTTTGGATTGAAAACTGGAATAGGAACCGCCGCTGGTAAGAGAGAAATTGCGGTTGATCTTGAAGGTGAGCAGGCCGCCGCCCACCAGCGAGTTCTGCTGCAGGATGGGCAGGTTGAAGTCTGACTGGTTCAGGTCAATATCGGCGTAAAGGCGAGAGCTCACTTTGCGCGCGACGGTGAGGTCGGTAAAGGTTCCGTGCTGGTTGTTGACAGCCAGCGAGGCAAAATGGGTCGCTTGGGACCGAAAACTGCCGAGAAGATGCGTTTTCTCGTCGTCGTAGCCGCCGTTGACGGCCAGACCTATTCCCCGGCTGAAGCCCCACTCGGTGAGAAAGTGCGCCTTGTCCTTGTTGACGTAGCGGAAGGCCATTGTGCCGGTCCAGCCATTTTCGCTCACGCCGGTGAGCGAATCAGGGTTGCGAAAGTAGTAGAGATTTCCCTGCACGGAATTGTTGCTGTCCAGCCGGAAGGTGCGCGACCCTCCCACAACGTACTCGCGATCGGTAGCGAGAAAAAGCCCCTGGAATGTGGCAATGGAACTGAAGCCGCCATGGAACTGCCAGTCGCCCTGGCGATAATGAAAGCCGCGGACCATGTAGCCATCGAGCGTGAAAGGAGAATTGCTTACATTCTGGTCCACGAAGGTCATGTCACGGTTGGGATGGCTGATTTCGTAAGACAAATAAGGAAAGCCGACCGCTGAACTTGATCCGTTGGCGGAGAACAGGTTCGCATTGACCAGTTCGAAGCGTTCGAAAGACTGGCCTTGCGTGCGCCGCATCTCCACGGAGTTGGTGATCTGGGCCGGATCTGAGTTGTAGCGGAATTCATAGCTGCCGCTCTCGCCGTTACGCTGCGCCTCCGGCGGCTCAAAACCGGGCGGAAGCATGGGCGGCGGCACGGGAACGATGACGGACAGGGTTTCCACGCCCGACTGGGTCACAATCACGATGTTCGTTTTGCCGGGCGCTTTGCCGATAATTTCAATGGCGCCGTTCGACGCGCTGGCTTCAGCAATGCTCGAATCGAGCGAGTACGCCGCGGTCGCGCCAGGCAGAGAGATCTCAAGCCGCTTCTGATAGCCGACGCTGAGCGGAACCTGGCCCTGGACCGCAACAGCAACCGCGGCCACAACCATCAGGCTCCGGAACAATCTCATGGGATTTTGAAATCTACTGAACTGGTCTGGGTCTTGCCTTCAAATTGAAAGGAGCAGAGCGCGCGATAGCTCCCGGAAGGCAATTGTTCGGGGAAAGCAGCAACAAATTCCTGGCGTTCGCCGGGCAGGAGGCGTTGCGGCTTGAAAACCGCCTTGCTCACCAGCGACCCCTTTGCATTCAGCACGGCCGCGGTCCCTTCCGGCAGCACCGGCTCGGTGCCCATGTTATCGAGCCACTGCGAGACGAGCATGTAATCGCTGGCCGAGGGCGGCGTGACGTGTGCCGTCTCGGATTCAAGTTTTACATTCTCAGAAAGGTTGAATGTGATCAGCGTGCTGAGCGACGCGGTCATGCCGACGCCGCCGGACGAGGTTGGCAGCACATCAGTGCCTTGAAAAATGGCCACAATGGCGCGAACATCAGTTTTTGCGGGCAGCGTCAGGCGCACGTCGACTGAGCCGGCAGTGTGCGCCTTAATCAGGATGGTCTTCGGTGAAAAGACCGCGGTGGCGGCAATGCTGTCCGGCAATTCTCCGGCGGCCACATAGATTCGCTTGCCGTCCTTCACGACTACGTCTTGGGCGACCAAGTCAAAATTGAGGTCCTTGCCGGTGTTGTTGGAAAGCGTCAATGTCTGCGTCAGTCCCTGGCCAAAAGCGCCCCGGCCCATAATGACTGCAGGGCTGAGCGAGAGCGAAGCTTTGTCCGCCGGCACAGGCGGTTGCGGAGACGGCGCCAGTTGCGCATGAACCGATGTGAAAGAAACAAAGACAAGGATTGCGGTGAGTGCAACGTAGTTTATTGCGTGCGACAGCTTCATTTCTGCGACCTTCAAAAATTTGATTTCTCCGGGAGAACTCACTGTGACTGCCGGAGACGCGGCTGCCGCGTCTCTATGCGCGCCAGCACGACTTTTCCACCCTTCAGCGTTTTGAACTTGCTGATCTTCAATTGGCAATCACCTGAATGAGAACGGCGTTTTGCAGATGAGAATCATTTTCTGTAACAGAATTTGGTACCTCGATCTCGAGCAGGTGTTGCGAGGTCACGCCGACTTTTTCCTGACTACGGATGACCTGCGGCGTTGTCGCCAGAGGGATACCATCCAGCCGAAGCGAAAAATGCGTCTCCGGAACGGCAAGGGAGGCCATTACGGTGGCGCTGGCGACGTGAGCTGAAGGATCCTGGAGCGTCAGCCCGAAGCGCGTGGCCACGGCAAAGCCGCTCGCACGCCGGATCACGCGAAGGTTCGGACCTGCCGACGCCATGGTGTAAGACACGGCCCCTAAATTCAGAGTGCGCTGGCTGGAAGCGCCGCTGAGCGGAACTCCATCCGGCGCACTCGTAAGCGAAACAGAAAGCGTGCCTACGGCTTCAGAACGCATGGTCATCACTACCGGCGGGGTGCGTTTGACAACAGTTTTCCGCTGCGCCCATCCATTGGTCATGAGGGAGGAACCAATCACCAATAACGGAATCAACTTTCGCAGCCTGATACTCGCACCTCGCAGAGCAGCGTGAAGCCTGCGGCCTGCCAGTTTTCCCGGCAAGCCCTGGCCCGGTTTATCTCAGCCTAGTTTGCCGTGGCTGTAAAGTTCACCACGTTGCTGATGCTGGTTCCACTGGTCGTCGTAAACGGGATCGTGATGGCCAGCGTTACCGGTACATTGGCTCCGTAAGAGCCTGTCGCCGTCGCGGTGCCTGCGGTCGCGTTGGTAAACGTGACGCCGTTGGCCGCCCAGGTATTTGTCCCATCAGCGGCGCTCAATTGCGTGGTGAGCGTATAGCTTGCGCTGGCCGAATTGGCTTGCGACACCAGAACGTCCACCGGAGTGCTGATGGTGAAGTTCGTGCCCGTCGTGCTCCGGGTAACGGTGGCCGGAATGGCGCCAAAGGCCGATACCGTGCCGAAGTCAAGGCTGGCGGTGTTGGTGCCCGCGCCTGAACTCAAAGCAACGCCGGCAGCGTCGCTGTTGAATACCAGGTTGATTGAGCTGTTGACCGTGGCAGTTACGGTCAGGGTTCCTGTGGCGGTTTGAGCAGCGGCCAAGGATGTCATCATCAGCGCTGCGGCGAAAATTACGATCAGTTTTTTCATGGTTCCTCACTCCTCATTT
The DNA here is from genome assembly GCA_035712465.1 of Candidatus Angelobacter sp. Classification (GTDB taxonomy): domain Bacteria; phylum Acidobacteriota; class Terriglobia; order Terriglobales; family Acidobacteriaceae; genus Angelobacter. The sequence continues at coordinate 47,355 of DASTAS010000026.1, read as the reverse complement.
TCAATTGCGTAAACTTCTACTGCTTGCAAACTCAATTGGCCGAAGCCTGAAAATTAATTACGGTGCTCAGCGCCGCTCCCACAGCGGGGCCACCCGCGCCCGGCGCAGCAGTGGAAACCGTCAGATCCAGATTGTGGGGAACATCTACGTTGTAGCTCGCATTGGTCTGAATGCTGGAAGGGCCGTTGGCCAGCGTGACGCCATCGATCTTGAAACTGAAGCCTGTTGGCAGCGACGAAGCCAGTTGCGCCTGTAATGTGTAGCTTGTGCTCGTCAGTCCGCCCTGAATCACCTGCACGTCAAAGACGGTGCGCACGGTGAAGTTTGCGGCCGTTACGGAAGGCCGCGTGACGCCGGGTGAGAGTGGGCCGAACGCGGAGATGACGCCATAATCCAATGTGGCGGCAGATGATCCCGAGGAGCCCAGTGTCACGCCGGAGGGATCCGTGTCAAAGACCAGGGCGATGCCGTTTTTGTTGATCAGCGTGGCATTGATTGTCCCTGTGGCGGTTGGGTTCTGGGCAAAGAGAGGCAGCCCGAAGAGGATCGCTCCCAGTCCCACCATCATCCGAATTTGTGCCATGTGCTTCGTCATACCGTGCCTAGTTCGCCGTCGCCAGAAACGTAATAGTCTCCTGCAACGTCTGGGCAGGCACGTTGTTGCGCACCTGCACCTGTAAAGTCTTGGTCACCGCCTGGCCGAAATTGTCGGCCGCATCCAGGGCGGTGAATGTGGTGCTGTTCAGAGTCACGTTGTTGATCAGCCATGTAACATTCGGCGGAGGCGCGGTGGATATCTGTGCAGCCAGCCGGTAGCTGGGACTGCTCGAATTACTCTTAGTGACCAGCACGTCAAACGCGCTGCTGACCTCGTAAAACGCGCTGCCAATGTGCCTGTATCCCACGCATGTGGAATCATGAAAATTGCCGGGGAACGCCGCTGTGCCCAGATTTAAACCCACGTTATTCGTACCTGCGTTGCTCAGGGGACAGAAGCCCACGCTGCCAACAGCGGGATTGTCATTGAAGACCAGCGTGATGGACGACTCCACAGTCAAGTTAATAGAGAGCTGCGCCGAACTGGTCTGAGCTGAGGCGAGCAGGGGCGATCCCAACAGGGAGGCTGTCAATGCCATCACAATTAGTCCGGAACTGAAACTGGATTTCATTCCTGCGGCAGTCTCGTCCATAAATGGAACCGAGTCCGCCTTCCTTCTCCGTCCTTGAATCAATCTGTGTACGGCGCATTTTTGTCGTTCCGTACACTGTACTTTGGGCCGATGTACTATCGTTTCGTTGTGGATATTCTTGCGAATTGCCGATGTTCCGCCAAGGTTACGAAAGTAACTAATTGAACGCGGTGTAACTACTTTGCAATCAATTGATTACCTGAGCCGCCGAGGTTTTTAGCGGGTTTGCAGCCATCGCTCCAGCCACTGATTTCTTGTAAGTTTTTAATGAAATAAGGCGACTTAATGCCTGTAAGCGTCCGCCCGGGAACGCGGGTTTGCTACAAGCACACGCAGCGGGATGAAGCGGAGCGCAGACGTGAAGAGATGATCCGGGCGCTGGAATTGCCGCCGCTGTCGAATGCACGAAGCATCCAGGCAGCGTTGGGCAAAATCGCTCAGGCGCTGATCGATTGTCGAATAGATGAGGGGTGCGCGGGCTATTTGTTGCAACAGGTGGAAACAGCAATGGTCAGGCGGCAAGGTTTGCCAGCCGGATTAAGGACAAAAAAAAGAGCTGTTCGAATGAGCGGAACGTCTAATGTTGAAACAGCGTTGTTGGACGGCCAAACAGGGATTGGATAGCATAGGGAAAAGACTCTCATCATGTTGAAAAAATACCTGATTTCGATCAGCGGATTGTTGATTGCGGCATTGGTTGCAGGCTGCGGCAACAGCGCCAGCGCCGGGAAGCCGTCCGGCCCGCAGGCGTTCCCCGTGAAAGTGATCACCGCGCAGGAGCAGATGGTTCCATTTTCCACGGATTATCTGGCCACGCTCCGATCCCGTAATGCCGCCGTGCTGCAGCCGCAGGTGGAAGGCGATGTTACCCGCATCTTCGTACACTCCGGTGAGCGTGTGGATGCCGGCTCGCCGATTCTTGAAATTGATCCGCGCAAGCAGCAGGCGACGGTGCAAAACCAGGAAGCGGCGTACAAATCCAGCCAGGCTACGCTGCAACAGGATCAGGTGGACCTCGGGCGCAAGAAGCAGCTTTATGCGGCCGGAGTGATTGCCAAGGCTGATCTGGATGCATCGCAGTCCGCGTACGACGCAGCCAAAGCGAACGCAGATGCCATGGAGGCGGCCACCCACGAGCAGAGAGTGCAATTGCGGTATTACACGGTGAATGCTCCCACAGCCGGCGTGGTTGGCGATATCCCTGTGAAGGTTGGGGATCACGTCACCAACCAGACGCAGCTCACTACCCTCGACCGCGGCGGAGAACTCGAGGCTTATGTGTACATACCATCGGAGAAAGCCAGTGCCGTGCGCATGGGGATGCCGGTGGATCTGCTCGACGATACCGGGAAAGTGCTTACGCGGACGAAAGTGTCGTTCATCTCCCCGCGTGTTGATCCCGACTCTCAAACGCTCCTGGTAAAAAGCCAGGTGCCGAATGCAGACATGAAATTCCGCAATGCCCAGCAGGTGCATGCGCGGGTGGTATGGTCAGAACACGCTGCTCCGCTGATTCCTGTAACGGCTGTATCACGGCTAAGCGGAAAGATGTTCGCCTTCGTCGCTGAAGGGCAAGGCCAGCAGGCGGTGGCGCGGCAGAGAACCATCGACGTCGGCGACCTGAGCGGCAATGACTACGTGGTTTTGAACGGAATCAAACCGGGCGACAAGGTGATCGTGAGCAATGTCCAGATGCTGGTGGATGGCATGCCGGTGATTCCGCAATCGTAAAGCTTTTTGCCGGTTTTTCTGCCGAAGATCAGCGGAGCAGCCGCTGGCCGGCCGGGAAACAGTTGATCGGGTTCCAGTAACAGGCCGCAACTCTACTTCGACGGAGCGGCAGAGAGTTCAGTTCATGGTCAATTTCTTTATTCGCAGACCGGTTTTTGCCACCGTTTGCTCCCTGCTGATTGTGCTTGCCGGCGCCGTGGCCATCCCCACGCTGCCCATTGCGCAGTATCCGAACCTCACGCCGCCCACCGTGACCGTCAGCTCGGTTTACACTGGCGCGAATTCGCTGGCGGTGGAAACCAGCGTGACCACGCTGCTGGAACAGGCCATCAACGGCACGGAAGGCATGCGTTATATGTCTTCAACCAGCGGCAATGACGGCACCAGTTCCATCGCTGCCACCTTTGATCTCGGCCACAACCTTGATATCGCGGCGGTGGATGTGCAGAACCGCGCGGCGACCACGCTGGGCCGCCTGCCCGGCGAGGTGCAGCAGACAGGCGTCAGCGTCGGCAAGAACACCGGATCGTTCGTGGTCGGGTTCGGCTTCTGGTCAGACAACAACAAGTACGACAATCTTTTTATCAGCAACTATCTTGACGTTTACGTTCGCGATGCCCTGAAGCGAGTGAAGGGTGTGGGCGACGTGACGATTTTTGGCGAGCGCAAATATGCCATGCGCCTGTGGCTTGATCCGGTACGGCTGGCGGCACGCAGCTTGACGGCGCAGGACGTTGTCAATGCTCTACGCGAGCAGAACGTGCAGGTGGCCGCCGGGCAGGTGGGCGAGCAGCCGGCGCCGTCAAGCCAGGATTACCAGATCAGCGTCCGCGCCGTGGGGCGGCTGGCGACGCCCGACCAGTTTGATCACATCATCATCAAACGCGGGGCTGACGGCTCGCTGATCGAGCTGCGCGACGTGGGACACGCGGAACTCGGCGCCGAAAGCTATGGCGGACAATTGCGCTACAACGGCGTGAACGCCATGGGTATCGGCGTATCGCAGCTTTCCAATGCCAACGCCCTGCAGGTCGATCGCGACGTACGCGCTGAGATGGCCCGGCTCTCCAAGACTTTTCCTGCCGGGTTAAAGTACGCCGTCGCCTTCGATACTACCGTTGCCGTGGGTCAGTCGATCCGCGAAGTGATCAAGACCCTCATTGAAGCCATCCTGATCGTGATCCTGGTCATTTTTCTGTTCCTGCAGGGCTGGCGCAGCACCATTATTCCCGCGGTCACGATTCCTGTTTCGCTGGTGGGAACGTTCATCTTTGCCAAGGTGTTCGGATTTTCCATCAACACACTCACGCTTTTCGGCATCACGCTGGCCACAGGATTGGTGGTGGACGATGCCATTGTGGTCATTGAAAATGTGGAGCGCCACATTGAAGAGGGAATTAGAGATGCCCGTCGGGCCACGCAGGTAGGCATGCGCGAAGTCACAGGCGCCGTGGTGGCCACGTCCCTGGTGCTGATCGCGGTGTTTGTTCCCGTTTCTTTGTTCCCGGGAACCACGGGAAGGTTGTACCAGCAATTCGCGCTGACGATTGCATTCTCGATTGCCCTTTCTGCATTCAATGCTTTGACGCTTTCTCCGGCGCTGGCGGCCCTGCTGCTGCGGCACCGTGATCGCCCCCAGAACAGATTTTTCCGGGGAATTAACGACCTGATCCGGCGCGGCACATCGGGATATGAACGGCTGCTGCACGGCCTGACGCGGGCCAAACTCGCCATCATCGTCGTGTTTTTTCTGGGACTTGCGGCAACATACTTCATCTTTCAAAAAGTGCCTTCCAGCTTTGTTCCCGAAGAAGACCAGGGCTACTTCTTTGTAATCGTGCAGGCGCCCCCGGGAGCCTCGCTGCAGTACACGACAAAGGCGATGGATGAAGCCACCGCGATCCTGAACAAGAACAAAGATATTGCCGGCATGTTCTCCGTTCCGGGTTTCAGCTTCGTCGGCTCGGGAGCGAATCAGGGAATCATCTTTATCATGCTCAAGGACATCAGCGAGCGGCCCGGCGACGCGCATAGCGTGGAAGGCGTGGTGAACAGTGTGCGCGGCCCGCTGATGAGCATCTCGGATGCTTTCGCCATTCCCTTTGCGCCGCCGGCCATTCAGGGGCTGAGTAACTTCGGCGGGTTCCAATTTGAGCTGGAACAGCGCGGAGGCGGAGACCTGAATGAGCTGGAAAGCACGCTGCAGCAGTTCATGGCCGCTGCGCGAAAGCGTCCGGAACTGGTGCTGCCGCCGGTCAGCACGTTTACAGCGCGGGATCCGCAGTACGTGGTCACAATTGACCGGGAGAAGGCCAAGAGCCTGAATGTGCCTTTCTCGCAAATCACTTCAGCGCTGCAGATTTACATGGGATCGGAGTACGTGAACGACTTCGATTTCAATAACCGTTCTTACCGGGTGATGGTGCAGGCGGACGAGCCTTTCCGCACCAAGCCGCGCGACCTGCGCCAGTTCTATGTTCGCTCCGATGACGGCCGCATGATCTCGCTGGACAATCTTGTCAATGTGAAAGAAGACACTACGGCCAGCACCATCCATCATTACAACTTGTTCCGCAGCGTTGAAATTGATGGCAGCGCCGCTCCGGGTTACAGCTCGGGCCAGGCCATCGCAGCCATGCAGGGCGTGGCCAAACAGGTGCTTCCCGCCGGTTACGGCTACGAGTGGACGGGAATTTCTCTCGAAGAACTGCAGGCCGGCGGACAATCGCTCATACTCTTTGCTCTAGGGCTGCTGGTGGTGTATCTCACGCTTTCGGCCCAATATGAGAGCTTTGTCCTGCCCTTCATTATTCTGCTGGCGGTTCCCATGGCGGTTTTGGGCGCACTGGGCGCCCAGGCGCTGCGCGGGTTGCAGAATGACGTTTACTGCCAGATTGGATTGGTGATGCTCATTGGTCTGGCGAGCAAGAATGCAATCTTGATTGTGGAGTTCGCCGAACAGTTGCAACATCGCGGGCTGGGGCTGCTGGAATCGGCCATTGAAGCAGCGCGTCTGCGCTTGCGACCCATTCTGATGACATCCATCGCTTTCATTTTGGGCGTCCTGCCGCTTGTGTTCGCCACCGGCGCGGGTTCTGCCGGTCGTCATTCTGTGGGAACAACGGTCTTTGGCGGCATGATCGTATCCACGCTCCTGAACCTGTTCATCATTCCGATTTTGTATATCGAAGTACGAAGCCTGCTACCGATGAAGCTCAAGCCACAGCCGGTCACGGAATCTCCGGAACTGATGGTGGAAAAGGAAGCAGAGGAGCCGGAGAGAGTTTCCTAGGCTTGAGGCCTGCCGGTTAGTGGTGCTTTTGGCACTGTGAGTAATTCGTTCACCATGCTGCCCAGTTGCCGCAATGAGAATGGCTTCTGCAGAAAGGGTGTGCCGTGGAGGGAAATTCCGGTGCGCAGGACCACATCGTCGGCGTAGCCGGAGACGAACAGGACCTTTGCATCAGGGCGGAATTGATGTAGCTGTTCAGTAAATTCGCGGCCGTTCATTTTAGGCATTACAACGTCGCTGATCACCAGATCGATGGGGCCCGTTTCGCGCGCGATATGCAAACCTTCCACCCCACTCGCGGCGCACAAAACCGAGTATCCCAGGGAGGTCAGAAACTCTGCGTTGTTGTTCCGGAGCTCGGGTTCATCTTCAACGATCAGGATGGTTCCCGCTCCCTTGGGGACCTGTTCCGGGAGCTCAGGGCTGGCGCCCGGTTGTGCTTCAGTGGCAGCGGGCAGCAGAATGCTGATCCGGGTCCCGCGGCCGGGCTGTGACTCGATCGTAATTTCGCCCTTACACTGTTGGACAACACCATAGACGGTCGAGAGGCCAAGGCCGGTTCCGCGCCCAACTTCTTTGGTAGTGTAAAACGGCTCAAAGGCATGAGCGCGCGTCTCCTGGTCCATGCCGATGCCCGTGTCGCGTATGTGGATGAGAACCGCGTGATTGAGAGCAACGCTGCCGGAGGGTGATAGCAAGGGGCGGGAAACATTCTCAGTTCTAATGTAAATGTGTCCACCGGACGGCATGGCGTCCCGGGCGTTTACCACCACGTTGAGAATGATCTGCTCGAAATGCGTTTTGTCCATGACCACCGTGGCGTTGGAAGTAAGATCCAGAATCAGTTCAATGTCCTCTCCAATCAGGCGAGGCAGAATGTTGTTGAGCTCGCGGATCGCCTGATCGGGACGCAGCGGCATGGGCCGGATGATTTCCTTGCGGCTGAATGTGAGCAATTGCCGCGTCAGAGCACCGGCGCGCTCCGTTGTATCGAGGATCTTGGAGCAATAACGGCGGTAGTTCTCGTCCGCTCCAAGCTTCGTCTCCAGCAGTTCAGCATAACCGCCGATAACCCCAAGAAGATTATTGAAGTCATGCGCCACGCCGCCGGCAAGCCTGCCGAGCGCCTCCATCTTCTGGGCTTGAAGAAATTTCAGCTCCAGTTCACGCTGCTCTGTCTGGTCCAGCAACATGCCAAAGATGCATTCCTTGTCGCCGATCCAGACCATATTCGCAAAATACAGGCCCTGATGGACCTTTCCCGCAGCATCTTTAAAGATGACATCCATGCCGCGAACGGACCCTTGAGCTCGCAGGCGTTCTAAAAATTCCTGTCGCTCTGCCGCCGAATCAAAGAACCCAAGTTCCACGCTGTTTTTACCGATTACGTCCTGCAAGCTCAGGCCGAGCATGCGAAGCAGGTTCTCATTGACGCTGAGGAAAACTCCGTCCACTGAGATGATGGCGCAGCCCACCGGGCTCTGGCGAAATAGGGTGGCAAATCTTTCTTCGGACTGCTTAAGCGCGATCTCGGCACTTTTGCGCTCGCTGATGTCAATGGCAGTGCCCTCAATCACCCGGCGTCCAAATGCCTCAGTAACGATGGTTGCCCGTTCCAGGATCCAGAAGGCGGTGCCGTCTTTACGATAGTGGCGGCATTCATAGTTCATGACCTGGCCCTGCCGGTTCAGCGTTTCCATGAAGCTGCTGCGTTCATCGGGGTCCGCACATTCGGCCAGCAGATTCGAATCAAGCGCCTCCTGCTTGGAAACAAATCCATACATATTCAGGAAGGCGCTATTGCAGTCGAGCAGCTTGCCCTCCATGCTGGAGACATACACTGCCGCGAGATTGCTCTCGAACAAACCCTGGAACTGCCGCGCCGCCAAACTGGCGGCTTCTGCCTCGTTTTCAAAAAGGGTCAGGAGCATGCCAAAAGCGACAAAATATCTCGGTAGATCCAACGAAACCAACGGCACCTCAATCCCGATGTAGCTGAGAAATGCGGCCAGCGGAAAGAAGCCGCCCCATATCACGAAAGATATAGCTGTGAAGATCACTCCGGGTGTAGCTCGCCGGAAGTGTCTCAAATAAAGCAGCCCGGTAATCGCATAGAACGAGAACAGGTAAAAGTTCACTCCTTCCCGGTATTGGCCATGCGCAACGCGGGTGATAGCAAAAAAGAAATATGGAGCCAGTGCAAGGCAAATCGATAACCAGAACCAATTGCGCCAGCCGTAAATGCGGAGTGAGTCCGCAAAGGCAAGGAGCGTTGCGCAACCAAGAAGTGCAACCAGCAGCCACGGGTGGTCAAGATACCGAAGCTCGGCAAAGATGTACCCGACTCCCAGAAGAGTGACAAGGCTAGTCCCGATGTAATCCTTCCAGGTCCTCGTTTTCTGCTCACTGACCGACAGAAGGAAAAAGGCGCCCGCAATCATCAAGCTTGAACGTTGGGTGAATGCCGCCAGTGTGTCTCCGCCGGGAATCCAGCCGTGCCATATGCCGAACCCCGCGGTTTCAATCAAAATGGCTATCCAGCCCAGCAGCCACCATGCAGATTTCGGCTGGCGGTCGCGTACGTAGATCCAGGCAAAGAGCGCCACCAGAGCGCTGATTACGCCGAGAACAGCAATGTCTTCAATCCGCTGCGGCATGGTACTTTTGGGAGCGGCCGCTAATCAGTCCTACGGCGAACGAGGACAGGAACGCGTTGTGCGCCCGTGACTAGTCTTTTTAGCCTAGTTTTACTTCTGAAGCAAATTCTAAATCCAGTGTGCACGGCCGGGATCAATCTCTTATTTTTCTTCCCTTTGTCTGGCCGGCTTTTCGGCGGGATTCTCATGCACCCTCTCGCGGAAAGCCCCCTTCATTCCCTTGGCAAGGAAGATGGCCGAATCGCCATATTTATCGCGCACGCGGTCGGATGCGGAGAGCGCTCGCGTCCACTTCTGGTGCATGCCGCCATCGAGCAGGTCCATCTGTTCAGGCTGGTCCTCGAAATTTGAGGCATGCACTCCCAGCAGGCGCACAGCCCGCCCTGGCTGGTAGTTGTCGTGAAACAGCTTGCGGATGGCAACAAAAATCTCCGTGTCTACCGCGGTAGGGACGGCCACGGAGTGAGCCCGTGTGATAGTGCTGAAGTCAGAATACCGCAGCTTGAGTTGGATGGTGCGCGCCGCGAAGCCATGCTCTCGCAACCTGCGTCCCACCATTTCACTCAGACGCAGCAACGTGGATTCGAGCCTCTCCACCTCCCGGCTATCCTGATCAAACGTGTGTTCGTGGCTGATCGACTTGGCCTGCCAGTCTTCTCCGACTTCGCCCTCAAACCAGCCACCCGCGTCTTCGCCGCGCGCTTTCCCGGCAAGCGCGATTCCCCATTTACCAAAATTCTCCTCGAGCACGGACGCATCCAGGCGCAAGAGATCGCCGATCTGAATGATGCCCATCTGATTCAGTTGCGACTTTGTCACTTTGCCCACGCCCGGGATCCTGCCTACATCCAGCGGCGCGAGAAATGCCTGCTCATGACCCGGCAATACAAACAGCACCCCATTGGGCTTGGCCTGATCGGAGCAGATTTTGGCCATCAGCCGGGACGCGCCGATTCCAACGGAACAGTTCAGGCCGGTGCGTTCTTTCATCGCGGCGTGCAGGGCGTGCGCGGATTCCATCGGCGGACCCTGAAGCTTTTCCGTTCCCGTCATATCCAGGTAAGCCTCGTCGACCGATGCCATTTCCACGGCCGGAGAAAAATCGTGCAGCACCTCGCGTGCCTTATGCGAATACTCGCGGTATAAATCAGGATGGCCGTCGAGGAAAATTGCCTGCGGGCATAACTTCGCTGCGGTGCGCAGGGGCATGGCGGAATGCACCCCGAACTTGCGTGCTTCATATGAGGCCGCCGAAACCACCCCGCGCTCATCCTTCTGCCCGCCAACCACTACTGCCTTGCCCCTGAGCGAAGGATTCTGCAACTCCTCCACGGAGACAAAGAACGCGTCCATGTCCACATGAAAGATAATCCGTTGCAGCGGCGGCATGGTTCCACAATACATGAAAAGCGAATGAAAAACGACGGACAAAAACTCTAAGTCTTGGGAAGCCGGCCTGCATCTTATCAGTACGGGACCGGTTGCTTCCTGCCTGCAATGAGGAGCGCATGCAGAGTGCAATTCGCGTACCGTGAGAGTAGTATTTCTCGACCTGGCAACTCAGGGTGGCTGGAATCTCAACATGGCCCAGTTGAAATCTGTCATCAGTTTTCCCGCTACAGACGGGGAGCGGCGGAACAGGGAAGCCCTGGCGCAGCGCTACACCTCCGTCCGGCAACAGACTGAGCGGCTGGCGGCGCCTCTCAGCGCCGAAGATCAGATGGTCCAGTCCTGCGCTGAAGCCAGTCCGGCGAAGTGGCACCAGGCGCACACAACCTGGTTCTTTGAGACCTTTATTCTTACACCCCACCTCGCCGGCTACTCGGCATTCAACCAGCGCTTTCGCGACCTCTTCAATTCTTACTACAATGCCGTAGGGCCGCAGCCGGAGAAGGCGTTGCGCAATACGTTTTCCCGTCCCTCGCTTGAAGAAGTCCAGAATTACCGGGGGCATGTTGACCGGCACATGCAGGAGTTGTTGTCCTCCGCCGCAGCGAGCGAAGAAGTGTTTCAGCTTGCCGAATTGGGGCTGAATCACGAGCAGCAGCACCAGGAGTTGCTGGTGACTGACATCAAGCATGCGTTCTGGAGCAATCCTCTTCGCCCCGCGTATGAGGCGGCTGACAATCCACCGCCGCCTGGCAGCGCGCCAGTTCAGAAGGCAACGAGTTTTCCCGAAGGCTTGGTCGAAATAGGGGCTGATGGAAGCCAGTTCCATTTTGATAATGAGGCGCCACGGCACAGGGTATTTTTGCCTGCTTTCCGTTTTGCTGCGCGTCTGGCCACCTGCGGAGAGTATCTGGCGTTCATGGATGATCGCGGCTATGAGCGTCCGGAGTTGTGGCTTTCCGACGGCTGGCTTGCAGTGCAGGCACACCGTTGGACCTCGCCCTTGTACTGGGAGAAGTCAGGCGCCGACTGGTACCAGTTCACTTGTTCCGGTATGCGCAAGGTAGATGAAGCCGAACCCGTGTGCCATGTGAGCCTCTACGAGGCTGATGCGTTTGCTCGCTGGGCGGGGGCGCGGCTGCCCACGGAATTCGAATGGGAATTGGCGGCTTCAACCGTGCCTGTGCAAGGCAACCTGCTTGAAAGCAAGAACCTGCATCCCCAGGCCGCTCCTGTGCCCACGGGTGAACAACCGGTGCAGATATATGGCGACGTGTGGGAATGGACTGCCAGCGCGTATCTGCCTTATCCAGGGTTCAAGCCGGCCCCCGGAGCCGTCGGCGAATACAACGGCAAGTTCATGAGCGGACAGATGGTATTGCGTGGCGGCTCATGCGCCACATCGGCTTCGCATATTCGCGCGACATATCGAAATTTTTTCTCGCCGGCCACGCGCTGGCAATTTTCCGGAATCAGGCTTGCCGATGACAGTATTTAGAAAAGCCGAACTGCTCGTCAGCCCCATCGCAGGGGATGTGCTGGAAGGGTTGAGTGCGCAACCAAAACGCCTTCCGCCCAAGCTGTTCTATGACGCGGAAGGCTCAAGGTTGTTTGAAGAGATCACACGCGCACCGGAGTATTACCCCACCCGGACGGAACATGCCATTCTGGAAAAGTTCGCGCGTGAAATCGTGGATTTGGCCGGTTCCAACCTGGCGCTGGTCGAACTGGGCGCAGGCAGCGCGTATAAAACTCGCGTGCTGATCCGGGCCATTCTTGGCCGGCAACTGCGGCTGGAATTCCATCCTATTGATGTTTCTCCGGCCGCGCTTAAAGAGGCGGTAGCCGGCCTGAACGGGGATTTCCCGCACATGCATGTGAGCCCAATTGTGGCGGATTACAGCCGGCACCTGCCTGACTTGCGCTCTCGCCCGGGACGCAAACTGGTCCTGTTCATCGGCTCAAGCATCGGCAATTTCGAGCCCGAAGAGGCGCAGCAGTTTTTAGGAAGAGTGCGCGCATCTCTGGATTCGGGCGATGCCCTTCTGCTCGGCTTTGACATGGTCAAGGATGAGCGAATCCTTCACGCAGCCTACAATGACGCGGCGGGCATCACAGCGTTATTCAACAAGAACGTGCTGGCGCGCATCAATCGCGAGCTCGGCGCAGACTTTGACCTGGACGAATTCAATCACGTGGCCTTCTGGAACGCGCGCAAGTCGCGGATTGAAATGCACCTGGAAAGCCGCGTGGACCAGGAAGTGAACGTGAGGGACCTGGCTACAAAGTTTCATTTCTGCTTTGGAGAGCGCATCCACACCGAAAACAGCTATAAATTTACCCAGGCAAGCCTCGCGAGGCTGCTGCGGCATTCAGGATTCGCACTTGAGAAGACATGGCGCGATCCTGACAACTGGTTCTCGGTTCTTCTGGCGCGCGTTTGATTGCGAAGCTGCTTATCTATTTAGGCCAGACGTTTCCTGTGGCGCTACCCGACTCATGGCTGGCTAATCAGATTGTGTTTCACGTGCAGAATTAAAAATGGGCCTGAGACCAAGAAGCGGTGACGGTTTCCTTGGCCACAAGCCCATTCGATCCTGAATCGGATCGGAGGTGATGTCTATTATTTTAGGCCTCCCATGGCTGAAGTCAAGGGATTGGCAGGTTAATTTTCCACTTAAATCAGCTTTCAAAATGCGGTTCCAGCCACTTCCAAAACGCGATATTTGAACGCTCTAATTTGCCCAGAGAGAAGCAATTGCTCACATTGAGCAACCACCGGCCGGGAGGATGCGTTTGCAGTGTTCTCAACCGGAGGTGACGTAATTTCGGTTGTAAAGCAGGACGTGTAAGTTGGTTTTTGCCTCGCAAGCTACTCTGCTTTTACAGAAGCAGCTTGAGTTCACCTGGTCCCACACAGCTCGGCCAACTGTACTCACATCCCGAACACAATAACGTGAATCAGTGGGACACCGGGGCCTTCACGGGGACCTTAGGTGGTTCTATCACCAGTGGGTTCTGCACAGCAGCCAGGAGTTTGATGCGTTCGAGGTTCCAATTGTCATTGCCATTGAAATCGGTATGCACATTAATGGAGAGGATGTCTTCGACTCTTGCTTTTTGCAGTTGAGCCGCAGGCACCGAAACCCAGTGAAACGTCCATCCTTTCCATTCCATGCTTTGATTGGCGTTGCGAAGCACAATAGTCCTTGTGGCCAGTGAAGAGGCGGACGACCTCAAGGTGATAGTGATTGTGCAGTTGCTATGATCGACTGACCCACCGGCAGCGCCCCCGTTGAGATTGTCATTTCCGGTATAGATGCCTACCGAAAGGGCCGTGATAATGAACTTATCTCTGGGATCGATAGGTGCTGGCGGTTGGCCTAAGCGAATAGGAGAAACCGGCACCAATGAGCGGATCTTCAAGTTCAGATCGTGCACCGAGCCAGTGAAGCGTTGCAGGGGCAGAGCCGAGGCATCAAACAGAACTTGCTCCTGCGGTGGCGGGTTAATGGGATTTCCGCGAACGTAGTGCACGATGAGTGCCGCGTTAGCAATCTTCCAAGTGTCGCCACCTTCCGTCGGTGGGTTTATTCTCACTCCCGAGATCGACGCAGTATCCGAATTTTTTGGGAAAACCAGGTTTGTGCCTCGGGTTGTTAAATTTTTCAATTCCAGATTGATCGCCCCACCAGCTTGTATGGCTTGATTGACAAACATGGGGGCGGAGCAGCCAGGCGTACCGGATTGAAAACACAAGGACGCGGAAGCAGTGTTGCCACTGTTCAAATTGTCTGTTCCTGTCTCAATGACGAGCGTCGCGCTCTGTATAGGACCGTGGAAGGCAGGTAGATTTTTCGGAATTGGCAGCATTAAGGGTGCGCTGTTGGAATCTAGTGCAGCGCCACCGGCAGGCAGGCTGGAGCGGAGACTCCAGGTTTCACTGGCCATCCCGCCTTGCGAATTACTCCATGTGGGTTCACAACCCTGATCGGCATCGGACCAGTAAAGCGGTAGCTGTTGGTCGTTCCAACTCGTTGTGGTGGTGACATTTTGACAATTGTCGGCGACTTCGTTTTGTCCTAGATTTCCCACTCCCGCGCCATTCGGGTCTGATACTGTCTCCACAACTTCGTGAGCTATAAGCCGCACGAGCCCGGCAAAATTTGAAGCACAACCGGGGTTCGTAGGAATCACGGCATAGTTGGGTACATTGATCCCGCCGAAATGATAGGCGTTCATCCCGCTACCGGGGGCACAAAGATCAAATATGCCTTTCGCAAGTATCAGGGTTGGCGGCTGGACGTGGATTTCAGGGGCCAGGATGAGAATGACCTGCGGTGAGGGGTCCATGCCATCTTTGTGGCAATTGGCGAGCGATCGCATCGTGTCAGAGGACAGCAATCCCGAACTGTTAACATCGCGCAGGGCCGCATCAACGCAGTTCTGAGTAGCCATACCGCTGCCGAAGAACTGTGGAGGATTGATGCCGCTATATTGATGAAGGATGTCGAAATAGGACGGCCAGTCCGGCGTCATCAATTTGTCAACAGCCTGATCGATCGCAGCCCGTGAAAATTGCGTCCCGTCCGTAGGTCTTGCGGCGCGGAGATGCATGTCCCAGGATTCCCCTGGGAAATTGGGCTTGAATACATAGATGTTCGTAAACCGGCCGTCGGTTACAACAGCAGACCCAGTGAAGCTCGCCGATGGAATGCCCAGAGCGAAAAACAACACAAAAGCTAACTTGCGCCACATTGATTTGGCTGTTGCTAGTCTCACGCAGTTCTCCTTTTTTGGCACGGAAGCTAAATGCTGTTGCTCTAAGAACCCAGACTCAGTCTCCCAACGGAGTGTGACCTCCTCTCAGGTAGTGCAGAGTTGCTGGGAAACGTTACAGGCGGCTCAGAAGGAAATTCAAGGTTGGATTCTTTCCACCCCTACTCAGAACTGCGTTGAGGCGGCCTGCGACTGCAACTCCTTTTGGGGCAAGGTCACCATCCTTTGAGGGTGATACTTTGAGGGTGACATTTTTTCATTGCAGTTAACGGGCGACATCATTTTGGAGCATCTTCACGGAGGAGAACCGGGTTTGACACTCCCGTAAAGGGGATGATAGCTTAGATAGTTTAAGGATCGCCCCGTTCCGCTTCTAATTACAACAACTTAAGAGATTTTTTGACGCATGGAAATAGTCACGCAGGTAGGCGAATTACTGCTTTACTCAATCCCCACCATCATCTGTTTGCTGGTGGTGTGGGGTGCTTATCGTGTGCTGGTGCATGGCAAGCTGCAGAAGGTGCTGGCAGAACGGCACGCTCGGACGGAAGGCGCCATGGAGCAAGCCCGGCAGGCCATTGCCTCCGCCGAGCAGCGCACGGCTGAGTACGAACAGAAGCTGCGTAATGCGCGCACTCAGATTTATGCCGCGCAGGAAAGCTATCGCAAACGGATGATGGACCGGCGCGCGCAAATGCTGGCGGAAACGCGCAGGCAGTCGGACGAAATGGTGAAGAAAGCGCGCGCCGCCGTGGAGCAGGAGATGGTGACGGTGAAAGCCGGTCTGCAATCGCAGGTGGAAGCGCTGGCTGACCAGATCATTCAGTCCATTCTCAGGCCGGCCGTTGCGGCGGGAGAACCTTAATGGCCAGTCGTTTGCGATGGATTCTCGCCATTGCCATCCTGGGGATGCTTTGCAGTTCGCTTTCCGCCCAGACGGCTCGGGCCCAGGAGCCTGTAAAGAACGATGCGGGCGCAGCGCAACCGCGCGCGGCGGAGAAAAATCCCGATGAATCAGCCAGCCAACAGGGCGGTTCAGCCGAGGAGATGAAAAATTCTCCCGTGATCCGCAGCATTGCCCGAGCCACTGGTTTGAGCAATGCACAGGTGTACTGGATCAGCGTTCTGGTGAACTTTGCGGGCATTGTGGTGGTGCTTGGATGGATTTACAAGAAGCAAATGCCCGGCGTGCTCAGGTCCCGCAATGAATCCATTCAGAAGAGGATTGAGGAGGCGCGCAAAAGCGGCGAAGAAGCGCGCCGCCGCCTGACTGATGTGGAAGGAAGACTTGCGCGTCTCGATGCGGAGATCGCGGAGATGAAGCGCCAGGCCGACGAGAACGCGCAACTGGAAGAAAAGCGCATTCAGGACGAAGCTGAACAGGAACGGCAGCGGATCATGAGGGCAGCGGAACAGGACATCACGGCTGCCGTCGCTGCAGCCCGCCGCGCACTCCGGGCCTACGCCGGCGAACTTGCCATCAATCTGGCCGAGAAGAAGATCAATGTGGGAAGAGACACTGACCAGATGCTGGTGCGCGACTTTACCGTCCAACTGGGAAAGGACGGCAACTAGATGGCTGCTGTTGCAGGCCGGTATGCCCGCGCCTTTGCTGAAGTCGCATCCGCGCACAGCATGGATCCGGAGAAGACCATCCAGGAACTGGACCAGGTGAATGCTCTGTTTACCGAGAATCATGAACTGCACAGCGTATTTTTGAATCCCGCTGTGCCGCATGAACAGAAGCTGGGGCTGCTGGATGCACTGATGAAAAAAATGGGCGGCAGCAAGATGCTGCGCAATTTTCTCGCGGTTTTGATTGATCACCGCCGCATCAGCCAGATCGGCGAGATTGCCCGCGAATTTCGCGAGCAACTGGATGAGCGCATGGGAATCGCGGACGCGCAAGTTAGCTCAGCCAGGGAATTGACCGCGTCCGAAAAGAAAAACCTGGAAGCACAGCTTGCGTCAGCCACGGGAAAGAAGATTCGCGCGCATTACACGAGCGATCCGTTGCTGCTGGGAGGAGCGGTTGTGCGCATGGGCAGCACCATTTACGACGGTTCTGTTCGCGGGCAGTTGCTGAGGATCAAGGAGCAGATTGTCGGCGCGTAGATTTCAGATAATAGCATTTGGTAATTGGATAACTTGGTAATTGGGTAATTTGACGCGGCGACCGATGTGGGCCGCAACAGATACGCCAGAGTCTTCAATTACTAAATTACGCAATTACAAAATTCTTCGATTCGCAAAGGGCTTAAAAAGGTATACATGGCTCAAATCAAAGCAGACGAAATCACGAAGCTGATTCGTGAACAGATTGAGAACTACGAATCCAAGGTGATGGTGGATGAGGTGGGTACCATCATTTCTTTGGGTGACGGCATTGCCCGCGTGCACGGGCTGGACAAAGTCATGGCCGGCGAGTTGCTCGAGTTCGGGCATGATGTGGCCGGCATCGCCATGAACCTGGAAGAAGACCAGGTCGGCGCCGTGCTGCTCGGCGACTATACCGAAGTGAAAGAGGGCGGTGAGGTAAAACGCACCGGCAGGATTATGTCGGTGCCTACGGGTGAAGCTTTGGTCGGCCGCGTGGTGAATGCTCTTGGCCAGCCCATCGACGACAAGGGACCCATCACCGCCAGCAAGTACATTCCCGTGGAGCGCATTGCTCCCGGCGTTATCGACCGCCAACCGGTTCGTGAGCCAATGGCCACGGGGCTCAAAGCTATTGATTCCATGATTCCCATCGGCCGCGGCCAGCGCGAGTTGATCATCGGCGACCGTCAGACAGGCAAGACCGCCGTGGCTCTAGACACGATCATCAACAATAAGGGCAACAACCTGATTTGTATCTATTGCGCGATCGGACAGAAGCGCTCTTCAATTGCGCAGGTGGTGCAGAAGCTGCAGGACTACGGCGCCATGGATTACACCATCGTCGTGGCCGCATCCGCTTCCGAGCCCGCGCCTATGTTGTATCTAGCGCCGTACGCTGCCTGCGCTATGGGCGAGTTCTTTCGCGACAGCAACAGGCACGCGCTGTTGATTTTCGATGATCTTTCCAAGCACGCGGCCGCGTACCGTGAAATCTCGCTGCTGCTGCGCCGCCCGCCGGGACGTGAAGCGTATCCTGGGGACGTTTTCTATCTTCACTCGCGTCTGCTTGAGCGCGCGGCCAAGATGTCTGACAAACTTGGCGGCGGTTCCCTCACGGCTCTTCCTGTGATTGAGACGCAGGCCAACGACGTTTCTGCGTACATCCCGACGAACGTCATTTCGATTACCGATGGCCAGATCTTCCTCGAGACTGATCTGTTCAATTCCGGCATTCGCCCGGCGGTGAACGTGGGCATTTCGGTAAGCCGCGTGGGCGGTTCGGCGCAGATCAAAGCCATGCGCCAGGTGGCCGGCACGCTGAAACTGGAACTGGCGCAGTATCGCGAGCTGGCGGCTTTTTCGCAGTTCGGTTCCGACCTTGATAAGGCAACTCAAAACCAGCTCAATCGCGGCAGCCGCCTGGTTGAGATCCTGAAGCAAGACCAGTATCAGCCTCTCCCGTTCAGCAAACAGATCCTGATTATTTTTGCCGGTACCAATGGCTACCTGGATGATTTGCCGGTGGATCAAATCCGCGACTTTGAAAGCGAGCTGTACAAATTTGTCGACACCTCCTACCCAAAGCTCGGGCCTGCCATCATGGAGAAGAAGACGATTGATGATGCCCTGAAGGCAGAGATCAACAAGGCGCTGAAGGAATTCAAGGAGCGCTTTGTGAGTGAGCACCAGCCGGCGAGCGCAGGAGCGAAAGCCTAAAATAACAATATGGCCAACCTTCTCGACATACGGCGGCGCATCCGCAGCGTGAAGAATACGCGGCAGATCACCAGGGCCATGCAGATGGTATCGGCGGCCAAGCTGCGGCGCGCGCAGGAACGCGCAATTCAGGCGCGTCCGTTCACGCAGATGCTCACCAACGTTCTCAAGTCGCTGGTATCGCGCGCGGAAATCTACGATCCCAATACTGGGCTGCCCCATCATCCGTTGCTGGTGAAGCGTGAGGAAAAGACCGCGCTGCTGATTGTGGTTTCGGGTGAAAAAGGCCTTGCTGGAGCTTTTAATTCCAACATCCTCAAAGCCGCCATGCGGTTTATTGCTGTCAACCAAGGCAAGAATGTTGATTTGATCACCGTCGGGCGCAAGGCGCGCGACTTCTTCCGCCGTCGCTACCCCCTGGCGGAGGGTGAGACACGCAAAGGTCCAATTCAGGTTGTTGGCGAGTACGTTGGCTTGATCAACCGCACACAGCTTTCCAGCGCCAGTGAAATCTCTGACAAGGTCTGCCGGCTTTATGCGGATGGCCAGGTGGACTCCGTTTACATCGTTTTCAATGAATTCAAGTCGGTAATTTCGCAGCGGGTGGTGGTGGATGACGTGCTGCCGGTGGTCGTAATTGGCGAGGCGGTGCGCGAGGTAGAGGAGTTCGTAAGCGAACAAGAACGCGCGCGCCGGGGCGAAGCGGCCCTGCACGCCGGCGTTTCTCTACGCGCGCCCGATACCGCCGAAATCGACCGCAGAGCGGCCGAGTTTGGAGCCGCTCCCGTGGACTACATTTACGAACAGCCGCCGGAGAAGCTGTTTGGCGACCTCTTGCCGCGTTACATCCAGACAATGATATTCCGCGCCATGCTGGAATCTGAGGCCGCTGAGCATGCCGCTCGCATGACCGCCATGGATTCGGCAACCAACAACGCTTCCGACATGATTGACGGACTCACACTGCAGATGAACCGCGTGCGCCAGGCCAAAATCACCAAGGAAATTATTGAGATCGTGAGCGGCGCCGCTGCCGCTGAATAGCGGTCCTAGACAAAGCAAAGGGTATTTTCACTTTTATGGCACAAAACATTGGAAGAGTTGTTCAGGTGGCGGGTCCCGCGGTGGACGTGCAATTCGGAGAGGCCAACCTGCCTCCCATTTATCAGGCGCTGCAGGTGACCGGCGAGGGATTCAAAGTTCCTCTGCCGATCAACGTAATTCTTGAGGTCCAGCAACACCTGGGCGAGGGCCGTGTGCGTTGCGTGGCCATGCAGCCGACAGATGGCATGGTTCGGGGCATGAAAGTCATCGATCAGGGCGGACCAATTTCCGTCCCCGTGGGCAAAGGGACTTTGGGCCGCGTGATCAATGTCATCGGCGAGCCGGTTGACAATCTTGGCCCGGTGCAGGCAACGGAGAGGCTTCCCA
This sequence comes from Candidatus Angelobacter sp., assembly GCA_035712465.1. Taxonomy (GTDB): domain Bacteria; phylum Acidobacteriota; class Terriglobia; order Terriglobales; family Acidobacteriaceae; genus Angelobacter. Next base: position 27,070 of record DASTAS010000026.1, on the reverse strand, counting down.
TCCATCGTCCTGCCCCGGCATTTGACGAGCAATCCACCACGGCGGAAATGTTCGAGACCGGCGTAAAAGTGGTCGATCTGATCCAGCCTTTCTTGAAAGGCGGAAAAATCGGACTGTTCGGCGGCGCCGGCGTTGGCAAGACCGTGGTCATCATGGAGCTGATCAACAACGTGGCCAAACAGCACGGCGGCTATTCCGTGTTCGCCGGCGTGGGCGAGCGCACCCGCGAAGGCAACGACCTCTGGCTGGAGATGACCGAGTCCGGCGTGATCAAGCCGGGGGTTCCCGCTGAATCCAAGGCCGCGTTAATTTACGGACAGATGACGGAACCTCCAGGAGCGCGTCTGCGCGTGGCGCTGACTGGGCTGACGGTCGCAGAGTACTTCCGCGACGTGGAAGGTTCAGACACGCTGCTGTTCATCGACAACATCTTTCGCTTCACCCAGGCGGGCTCGGAAGTTTCCGCGCTGCTGGGCCGCATGCCTTCCGCCGTGGGTTACCAGCCGAACCTGGCCACGGAAATGGGCGAGTTGCAGGAACGCATCACATCCACCAAGAAGGGTTCAGTCACTTCCGTACAGGCGATTTACGTTCCTGCCGACGACTTAACCGATCCCGCTCCGGCCACCACCTTTGCCCATCTCGATGCGACCACGGTGCTTTCGCGTCCGCTGACCGAAATTGGGATTTATCCCGCAGTCGACCCTCTGGGTTCCACCTCGCGCATTCTCGATCCGCACATTGTGGGGCAGGAGCACTATGACGTTGCACAAGGCGTAAAGCGAATTCTGCAGCGCTACAAAGACCTTCAGGACATCATCGCCATTCTCGGTATCGAGGAGTTGAGTGAAGAAGACAGGCTGACTGTGGCGCGCGCCCGCAAAGTGCAGAAGTTCCTTTCCCAGCCTTTCCACGTGGCCGAGCAGTTCACCGGCATGAAGGGCCGGTATGTGAAGGTCGCGGACACGGTTCGCAGCTTCAAGGAAATCATCGAAGGCAAGCATGACGATATTCCTGAGCAGGCCTTCTACATGAAGGGCGCCATTGAAGAAGTAATCGAGGCAGCCGAGAAGATGAAGACCGGCGCGGCTGCGGCCTGAGGAAAATGGCAGATACCATCAAACTTGAAGTTGTCACTCCGGAACGCGTGGTGGTGAGCGACACGGCCGAGTACATTGAAATGCCCGGCAGTACTGGGTATATCGGTGTTCTGCCCGCGCATGCGCCACTGCTTACGGAACTCGCGCCCGGTGAAATTAACTACAGAACCGGCGGTCAGGTCAAACGATTGGCCGTAGGCTGGGGACTGGCTGAAGTTCTCCCTGAGAAAGTCACAGTTCTGGCCAACGTGGCCGAACGCGCTGAGGAAATTGACGTGGCGCGCGCCCAAGCCGCCAAAGCGCGTGCAGAAGAAGCTCTGCGCACCGCTACGCCCGGCGTCAATTTGGAAGAGACGGAAACCGCATTGCAGCGTGCCAATGCTCGTTTGCAAGTGGCAGGCAAGAAATAAAAGGCCGCAGCTCCAATCGCAATGACGATTCAGAGATGCGTCTGAGGACCCTTCATCTCTAAGCTGCCATCGCTCTTGTTACCAGAGCTTCTTCGGCAACAAATAAGTAAATCCTGTAAAGAACTCCCACCGCGTGCTGGTCGAAGTCAAGCCGCGATTGAGCCCAATATCCAGCACCAGTCTGGGCGTGACCGTATAGGCCGGTCCGGTCAGAAATCCGGCTGCATTGCCGCGCAGGAATGGCTGGGTAAAGTGCCACAGTTCTCCTGTCCATCCCAGCTTTCCGGCAAGCGGATGAGACACCGAAAGCGTCTGCCCAAACTGTGCGCGCCGGACGCTGCTTTCAATCTGTTCGTTGAAGAAATAGTTGGTATCAAAATGCCATTTGCGCAGGTCCGTACTGAGCAGGAACAGCGCCGAGTTGCGGCTGGAGCCGATGTCGAGGTCCGGCGCTGTGCCGTCATACACGGTTCGGAAATAGCTGATGGAAATCGTTGGCCTGCGTTCTTCTCCCGGCAGCAACACGGCTTGTGCTCCCAGAGAAATTCCGCCGGGATCGCTGGAGTGGCGATCACCCAAATCGGAAAAGACTGCAGGCTCGCCGGCGACAAGCAACTCCAGCCGCTTGGTCGCGGTAAATTTCACCACCTCATTCAAGCCGGTGCGGTCAGCAAACTCCGGTGAACGCTGCGCTCCCAGGATTCCTGTTTCAAACTGAAAGTAGCCCACCGGCGCCAGCGTGGCCGGCGTGGAGATGGTGGGACGGCCGGGATTCGCGGCGTCTTCCTGCGTCTGGTCCTGCGAGGCGGGTTGCTCCTGGGCAAAGGAAGCAACGGCCAGTGACAACACGAGCAAGAAAGCGGCGGCGCGCGTCGCAGATATGCAAAGTGACTGGACCAGAGATCTCATCGTGGACTTGACCCATTCAGTTATAACTGAGTTCCTGGCTTGGTTTATCCCAAATTTTGCAAGTGATTTTGATGTGACAGCAGCAAGCCTGGGCAGCGGAGCACTCAGGCGGCGCGGTGATGACCGGACTTTGGAGTTCCCATCACCATGTGCCGCAGCGCCAGAGCATTCTGCGCGGCATAGCCCGCCTGATCGTTATCGAAGTAGACGTAGGTCGCGTTCAGCCGTTTTGCATGCTGCTCAATCCATTGCGCCCATTCCTGGAGCTTCTGATTGCTGTAGCTGCCCTGGTACTTTCCGGCGGCCGGCCCGTGCAGGCGAACATAGGAAAAGTCGGCGGTTATCTCCAGAGGCGTGTGATATCCGGCCAGTTCGTAAATGCAGAATGCGGCGTTGAATTTGCGCAGAATGCGGCAGATTTCCGGGGTCATCCAGCTCAATTCGCGGAACTCGAACGCATAGCGGTGCTCGCGCGGCAGGATTTCCAGCAGCCCCACAAGCCTCTCTGCGTTGACCTTCCATTTGGGCGGAAGCTGGAACAGAACGGGCCCAAGTTTCTTCCCCAGGCGCGCTGCGCGGGGAAGAAGATTATCGACCGCGTTTTCCGGGTCTTTGAGTTTCTTGTTGTGCGTGATGAAGCGGCTGGCTTTGACGGCGAAAACAAAATCCCCGGGCGTCGAATCTCGCCAGCACTCAAAGGCTTCGTTGCTGGGCAGGCGATAAAAGCTGTTGTTCAGTTCCAGCGTGTCAAAGTGCTGAACATAGTAGTCGAGCATTCGTGCAGTCGAGGTCTTCGGCGGATAAAACGGCCCCACCCAATGGCGATAATGAAATCCTGAAGTGCCAATGCGGATATCGCAGCCCATTCTCTACATGCGATGTCTGACAGTCCGGGAATGTTGCTGTGATTTCTCCCCCTGCCTGCGAGCACACCAGACCTTAACTCTCGCCTTGCAGGTCGGGCGCCTGGCGATGTCCTAAGCTGCGCATTTTGTGGAAACTCTCTTCCCAACATTGCCGTCCGGGTGCTCTGCCCAGCAGCGGCTTTCCTCTGAGCGCGCTGGCACGTGAGTTGCATTGAGCAAAGTACCCCTGGACTTAATCACACATGGAGAAAACTCACTCGTATGAAGAAAGCATGCTTGAGCATCGTGTGCCTGATCATGGCGGCCGCTTCGCTGCCTGTCAGGGCTGATTCTGTCCTTACCACCATCAACGTGGGTTCCGAGCCTACAGGAGTCGCAGTCAATCCCATCACCAATAAAATTTATGTTCAATTGGATAACACCGGCCAGCTCGCGGTCATCGACGGAAGCACGCAACAGATCACCGCGAAGATTGACGTCGGCGCATTTGCAATTTCAGTCGCCATCAACCCGGTCACCAACCGGATCTACGCCAGCGGATGCGGCCTCGACCCCTGCAATATCACAGTGATCGACGGCAATACCAATACGGTGATTACCAGAATCCCTATCGATAGCGGCCAATTCATCGGCATCCAGGGCATCGCCGTGAACCCGGTGACCAATCGCATTTACGCGGTTGACGCGGACAATGCCGAGTACATAGTGATCGATGGAAACACCAACACCATCCTCACCGAGGTGCCGACGTTCATTTTCCCCATCGGAGTGGCCGTGAATCCTGCCACGAATCGCATTTATATTGGCGACGGAGCCGGCGCGGAAGTGCTTGTCTTTGACGGCGCAACCAATGCTGAACTGGACAAAGCCCAGACGGCGGCGGGAGACGTAGACAATCTGGCGACGAACTTCCGTCTGGATCGCACCTATGCCACCATCGATGGCAGCAACGTGCTTTCAGTCATCAATGGCAGAACGAACCAGGAAATAGCCGAGGCGCCGGCCGGGCCATTCCCCAATGGAGTGGACGTAAACCTGCTGAACAACAAAGTCTACGTCGCTAACTCGAACGGAAGCAGCGTCACCATCATCAACGGCAATAACAATAAGGTTTTGCAGACGCTGCCGATCCCGGCGACCTTCCCAGAGCAAGTCGCCGTCAATCCTGTAACCGGACGAACCTACGTGACGGACTTTTTCTCCGGCACAGTGATCGTCCTGCAGCAGTAAGCTTTGCAGCTCCCTGCAGAGGCGGCAGCCTGCGCTGCTTCTGCGGGAACTTGGGCTAGTTGAAATCCGCTCTGCCCACGCGCAACACCGTTCGCGTCTTTTTGCCGCCGGTAATCCCGGCCGGCTCTGATGTCTGGTGCGCCCACGCGGCCCACACTTTGTTTGCCGCCGCGGTAATGCCGGTGTAGTCGCCCAGGAAGTCGCCTTCGGCCTGGAATGCGTCACCGTCAAACGTGTAATTGCTGAAGCTCTTTCCGCGGTCAATGGACCGGGCCAGCGTGACCGTGATCTGCTGATTCTCCAGGCGGCGATCGTAAAAAATCAGGTTCACTGCGCCACTCTCCGGGTCCACGGCCATCCACTGAAAGAACTGGTCCGCGCCGTCGTGGATGGGGTCGCTATTCACGCGCACCGGCGGCTTCCAGGTTCGGCCGTGATCGGCGGACGCGCTCACAAAAACGTCAACATCGCCATTCGTGTAGTCGCTCCAGGAGACGTAAAGATTTCCGCCCGCGCCTGACGCGCGCGAACCGGCGGCTTTCGGCTCAATGCTGATCTGGGGAAAGCCGTTGGTGCGCGAGACCCCGGTGATGGAAAAATAGCCGGGGCCGGCGGGAATGATGCGCCGGTCTTTGCTGAACGTCGCGCCACCGTCGCGCGATACGGCCATCCTGATGCCGTCACGCGCGCCCCAGACGGTATAGAGAGTCCCATCCGGCCCAACCACGCCGGCAAAGCCCTCCAGCGCGCCGTTGTCATCGCGTGGAAGTCCGGGAACGCTGTTCAGCTTAATCGGCCGTGACCAGGCTTTTCCGTCATCCGTGGAGCGCGCAAAGAGAAGGTCGCTGGCGCCCAGCGTAAACTGCGTCCAACCGACATAAAGATATCCGGGATGCCGGCCGCTGGTATCGGCCACGATCCATGGCTTGTCCTCAAAGGGAATGCCGGGGATGGAAGGGTGGGCGATCACGGCCGCGGCATCCGGCTCCCAGGTTTTGCCGCCGTCCAGCGAGCGCCGGACAAAAACTCCGTTGCGCGTGGCGCCATGCGCCCAATAGTTGGCGGTGCCCAGTTTGTCAAATGCGATATAGCAGAGAAACGCGTGGCCGGCGCCATCCCAGGTTACTGAGACATCGCCGGAAATCCTGTAGTCTTTGGGCGCAGTGCCTTCCGCCGCAGTCCAGGTCTGGCCGCCGTCGGCTGAATACGCCACGCTGGCATTCACCTGCCACGCAACCACAAGCTGCTGCGCGTTCCGCGGATTCACGGCTATGGCCGGCTCATTGAAAAAACCCGGTTTAGGCGTCAGATCAACCAGATGCTTTTTGGGCGCGGACGGCAATGTCTGGCTCCAGAGCGACGTGGCCAGAAGCAGTAGCGGCAACACTCGAATGATCATAGGTCGTGCAACATTGTAAATGCTGCCGCGTTTCTGCCCGGATTCTGCCGCGGATTAGCGCAGATGCACGCGGGATCAAAAGTCAATCTGCATAATGAATCTGCGTTGATCAGCGCAAATTCTGCGGCCAACTTCTTTTCGCATTTGAGCTCTGATTTGGCTGACTGCTTGTATCTTGCCCTCATGATAAACGGGATCGGGAAGGGGTTGTAGGGGAAGGGCGGCGATTGAGCCCTTCCCCTGCACCACTTATTTGAGTAAACCTGTCCTGGTTCCGGTGGGAAGGCCGCTGACTGCTGAGGCCCGAACGAAATTCGAGAGCCTGACAGAATCAGATAGGCCTCCCGCCCTCTTCTCCAAGGCCGGGGAGAATCGGAGGCGCCAAGCCTGCATAATTCAAGCTCGACCGGAGACGATTCAGGGTCGGGAAGCCGGAGCCCAGACTACTTCACAGGAGATGCAATGGACAAGCCAGCTGTGGCAGGAATCGAAGTCAGTGCTGAAGTTCTGCCGTTAGCTTTCGACAAGGGCAACTGCGATCCTCGGAGTTTCCCAACACCGCCGCGGGGCACCAGCAGATGCTGCGTTTTTTGCGCAAGAACTCCGCGCAGGTTCGCATCTGCATGGAATCGACAGGGCTCTATGGTCTGGATGCCGCCCTCGCTCTGCACCGCGCTGCAGCAAGGCAGGGATCCCCGACGTGCGCGGGTTTTCGCGCGGTGCGGGGAGGCCAAACAGGGCGTAAGAGTCCAATGCTGCGGACTCTGGGCCAGGGTTTCAGTGCCCGCGAATTGCCGGTTTTCCAGCTCTCCAGCATCGCCTCCATGGTCCAACTGGAACGCTAAAGTAATTTTGACGCGCATGCTAAGATGCTCCCAATGGCAGAAACTCTTGATCCTCATACTCGTGAAATCTTACGGAGCTATCTTCGCGAAGTAAAAAGCCTCCAGAACGAATCCGCAAAACGGCAACGATTTTCAGCTTTGATCGCCGAGTTGTTTCCTGGCACGAGAGCTGTCACCGATTTTGCCCGGGGTGTAGAGAAGCTGATCCGGATACGACGGCCTCAAGGTACCAAGCGCGGCCACGCGGATGCTTACTACGGGAACGCGATCATTGAGTTTGAAAGGTCATTAAAGGCCACATTGTCGGATGCAGAAAGGCAACTCAGTGATACGTATCCGGGTCATGGCCAAAGCCGGAAGAGGAGTCGCATTCTCTGTTAGCCATCGCTTCCGATGGTGTCCTTTGGCGCATCTACCGAACGAGCCTCCAATCTGGTGCGCCACGGGAACCGTCCCCTGAGCACGTTAGGCTTGAACTCCTCAGAGATTTCAAACTCGGGGATGACACATTAGCCGCTTTTTGGCTATGGCTTACGAGTCTCCTCTTTCGTCCGCAGCAAGTACCGCCAACGGCGGAGCGCTTTCAGCTTGACTTTGGGAGCTGGAGCCCTCTTTACCGCATTGGTGTCGTTGAGCTCGAGAAAGCATGGTCAGCGGTTGCGGAAGAACCGGAAGCCCGTCTTGCCTTTGAAACTTGGCAAAAATACCTCACCGTCACTTATGGCAAGCTCGCAGAATCCCCAAGACGTAGAGAAAAAGAAAGTGGTGTAAATATTTCCGAGCTAGAGAACCTATTTCTTCGACACACGTACTTGGCAAGCATTGCGAGGCTGTTGATTTGGGCTGCCTTGTCAAATGGCAAGACTCGTCAGCCGCTCAGGGCCGTAGCCAGGGATGTGCTAGGAGGCAAGTACTTCGAATCCAAGCGGCTCGCGAATCTAGTGGACGATGACTTCTTTCATTGGCTGCGGCGACCCCAAGCTGAACAAATGCTGGCCCCGTATTGGGAGCGTATCCTTTCCCATCTCCAAGAATACGATCTGGCGCTTCTGAACCAAGATGTACTGAAGGGGGTGTACCAACAGCTGATTGATCCTAAAGACCGTCATGACCTTGGCGAGTACTATACCCCCGACTGGCTCTGCGAACGGATTGTCTCAGAGTTATTTCCTGATGACGGATATAAGTCAGTGCTAGACCCCAGTTGTGGGTCAGGGAGCTTTCTTCGGGCAGCAATCGCACATTTCCTTGGGCATAATACCGATGGGACTCCGTTGGAGCGGCTCAAGGCGATTCTTGCCAATGTAAAGGGAATCGATATACACCCGGTCGCAGTGACGATCTCCCGAGCTACTTACGTCCTGGCACTCGGTTCATTGGTGAATGCCGCTCGTACAGCGATCCAGATTCCGGTGTATCTTGCTGATTCTCTATTCCTGCCGCGCGAGGTCGAACAGGATTTAGTCAATCGACTGTCGGGCGTTGAAATTAGCTTTGGCCAACGAATCGACGAAAAGCACGTTGTAATGCCCCACACTCTAGTGCATTCGCCTCAGCTTTTTGATGAGACGATTGCTGCGTGCACAGCCATTGCTGAAGACTATGCGAAAGATGGCAAAGAATCAAAAGCAACCTTGGAGCGCCATCTCGCCCAGGTGCTTCCAGAGCTTGCGAAGATGCTGGAATTCGAGCGGATTGTCGATGCCCTTTGGGAGTTTACGACTAATCTCTGCAATCTAATCCAACAACGGAAAGATTCGATTTGGTCATTTATCGTTAGGAATAGTTATAGGCCTGCTATGTTTCGGCAGCAGATCGATTTATTAATCGGCAACCCGCCGTGGCTCTCGTACCGGTATATCTCAGATCCGGATTATCAGAGCGAGATCAAAGCTAGAGCCGTTCATCAATACAAGATTGCGCCAAAGTCGCAGAAGCTCTTCACGCAGATGGAGCTTGCGACGGTATTCCTAGCCCACTGTATCGCTGTTTTTGCGCGACCAGGGGCCAAGTTGGGGTTTGTTATGCCCAGAGCTATCCTGAGTGCTGACCAGCATCAAAAGCTGGTCAAACGCGAGTACTCAAGCCCTTTCCGCATCGTTAGCTACTGGGATCTTTGGGGCGTGGCACCCCTGTTCAATGTTCCAGCCGCGGTGCTTTTCGTAAATCGCGACCCTACCCGCGGACATGCGCGCGATATTTTGCCTGCTCGGCTCTGGAGTGGAAAATTGCCCGACCGAAACGTCTCCTGGGCGACGGCAAGAGGATTTCTTGATTTTAGTGATCATCCCGCTCGGGCGATCTATCTAGGCCAACGTGCCGCCCTGTCCACTGAGAGTGGCGCAGGATCACCAACGAAGCCAAGCCGTTATCAAAAGGTATTTAAAAATGGTGCGACAATTTACCCCCGCAATTTTTATTTTGTAAATCTCACGGGCCTTGATTACCCTCCTGACGCGGATCGAACATACTGGGCGGAAACTGACCTGCAGTACGCTGCTAGGGCACAGAAGCCGTGGAAGGATGTGCGTCTTGCCAACTCTATAGAGGGTCGTTTTGTTTATAGCAGCGCAATCGCGAAACATGTTCTGCCATTCGTTACCTTGCCACCTGACACGATAATCATTCCATTTCTGAACGACGAGGGGGAGCTCGTCGCGAGTACCGCCTCAGAGCTCCGGTCAAAGGGTTTTCGTGGGATCGCCAAGTGGATGGATGAAGTGGAGGCATTGTGGTCAGTAAAACGAGAAGCGAAGGCAGGCAGAATGAGTGCTCTCCAGTGGCTTGATTACCAAGGAAAACTTAGCTCACAGTCCTTGCGCCATCGCTTTCTCGTGCTCTATAACGCGGCAGGAACAAACGTTTCTGCTGCCGTTTTCGATCGAAGGGAGCATGTGCTGCCCTTTATCGTTGATCATAAGCTCTATTGGGCAGCAGTTTCGGACCCGGAAGAGGCTCACTATCTTGCGGCGGTGCTCAATTCCGGAGCAGCCAACGCTGCAATAAAACCGTTTCAGTCCGCTGGACTGCTTGGAGAACGAGATATACACAAGAAATTGTTGGATCTTCCGATCCCTATATTCGACGCCAAGAACCAGGATCATTCCAAGCTTGCGGCACTTGGATCCGCCGCTAGGGCCGACGCAACGTTAGCAATCCGAGTACCCTCATTCCCGAGCAATGGCTCACTAGCTCATCAGCGCGGATACATTCGGGAAGCACTGACCGAGAGACTCTCCGTGATCAACAAAATCGTGCAGAAAGTTCTCAAGGAGGGATTCTCGCTGTCTGCCGCCGGTTAATGCGAGGCACTGGTCTCCAACCGACAGGTCATCTGCATTTCCATTCTCCCTGTTCCGCTGTTTATCTTGGCTTGCCGCGTTCACAATGAACTTGCAGAGCAACGAGCATTTTCCGTTATCTCCGCCCTCAGTCAGCTTTGGGCTGAAGAGGCAAAGGAGCGGTTGGCCGCGGGGCGTTTCCATAGCTGTAACGCGCGCTCTAGAAGCTTTTTTGAGCGTCGGTTAATCGCCTCCTCGTCCCAAATTTCCTCGTCACGCAGACGCTGATTGATCGGCAAAAGGGATTCCAACAGAGCCGGTTTCTTTGTTTCCCAAGGCCCATTGGAAACCGCGGAATTTAATTCTTGTGTGACGATAGTCAAATTACCAAACCTTTGAAGAGCTGCATCACGGTTGCGGGTTGCTTGCACAGCGGGGTCGTTCTCATCCCGCTGCCACACTTCCTCGTAGCTGAGCCCTTTCATCCCATCAGCGAACGGCCAGTTGTCCCGCCAGTTCTGAGGCAGGATGTGCTCGACTGTCAGCGGGCCCTCAATTCTGATTCGCTCCAGTTTGCGATGCATGTACGTATCGTTCAGCCGGCGCAGGATATGGACCAGTTTTGGATTCTGGAGCACGTTGTAAACTGGCATGCTCAGCCATGATGCTGAAAAGGCCTCGTCGGAGGGCCATTCAGTGGATTCGCCGCTCAGATTGCTCAGAAATTTGCATATCTCGCTCGAAGTGGTCCCATGCTGCTTCACGTGCCGCAGAAGGCCGAGAAATATGCGGTTGTAATTCTTCGTGCCTAGGTTACAAACAGACCGCCTCAGCAAATATGACTCGATTGCTTCTGATATTTCAACGAACCCCGATTCGGGAAGCGCGAGATCGAGCAGATGGAGCAGCAAGGGGTATGCAGTGCGAACATCGAAGTCCTCCAGAAAAGTAGCGAGAGGATAGATGAGGTCATCAGCAGTGGGCTGAATGATTCGCCGGAAATCATCCCCTTGTCGCGCCAGTGCCGCCAATTCGTGTTTGATGGACGGGAACGGTTTATCGCGATCAATCCAGAATTTGTATTCCACGAATAGGTGCTTGATCGGAATATCGACGGTCCGTTTGCTTGCGAGGAAATGCTGCATGAACAAATCACTCCTCGGCCTGCTCAACCGGCCTTGCCTTACTTCTGTGCGCCAGAACGGATCGTCAAATCGAGACCAATACTCTGCGTACAACTGTTCTTGAGGCTCCTTCATTCGAGCAGCCCGCAGGAAAATGAAATTTCTCAGAAGATCTGCAGGCAGTAGCGGCTCACCCCGAGCGTTCAGTGTCTCAAATATGACTTGAGCGTCATCTTCTTTCTCAAGATCGATGACGACAACTCGCAGAGCGTTTTTAAATGCGGTGAAGCTCTCCTCAAGGCGGGACGAGATCGGGACTTCTGCTGCAATCGGCGGCTCCATCTCCGTTCCGATAAAGAAATCTACGAGCTCATCATAAAAGTAGATATACGCCTCAACCATTTTCGGGCGTGGCTCGTAAGTGCGAGCGTACTTGCGCTTTACCAGCGGGTGCTTTGTTTCCAGCTCTGATCGCGAACCGGCGGTCATCACGTCCCTAAATTGCGCACGGTCGAGCTGTGTTGGCCAGACTTTAAAGCGATCAACCGCCGGGTCGGCCATCATGCCTTTGTTCAATGTGAAGTTCTCGCACTCCTGCGCTAGCGGGCTGCAACCTTGCGCGCTGCAGAAGTCTCGGAATGCCGCCAGGAATATCTGAAGGGTGGTCAATCTTTGCTGCCCGTCAATGACTTGACGCCTTTCCACGTGTGTGGTTGGCGTCTGTTTTTGATCAAGCACCATCGCACCCAAGAAATGAACTGGAGAGTCTTTTCTGCCCTCTAAGTATTCAGTAAATTTTCTGGAGATATCCTCCCACAATGGTTCCCATTGCACTTCTCGATTCCAGACGTATTGCCTCTGGAACAGCGGAACCTCCAGGCGCATCTTCTTCTCAAAAATATTTAACAACGGCACTGCGCTCGCGTTCATGAAAAATTAATTCCTTTCAAGTAAACGGGAACTGAAATGGTGCAGTCCTTTGTCGTTTTGTCTTGGCGGTCTAAATATTGCGAGGTTTTCAGCTCTCGTACTCAGGCGGATCTTCTGGGATGTGCTTGTACTCGGCGTCGAGCTGGCCGCGAAGCTTGTCTGCGGCCTGCCAGAGTTTCAGGACAAAGCCCCGAGATTCGCGCCGTTGGACTGCTTTTTGGGAGACGAAGAGGTCCTAGCCATAATCAAACGAGGGAGTGTACGGCTAAGTTTATGCGAGTTGCAGGATTTTGCAAGGGAAAGGCGAGGTTTGGAAAGAAAAGAGGATCAGGTTAAAGGATTTTAAGATCCTGGAGCGACTGTTTAAGCGCGCTTCATCTTACGCTTCGCGCGGGCCCGCAGGCGCGAGGAAAAGGGGCTTTGTTTTGCTGCCGGGGACTGCCGCCCCATCAGGCAACATCGGCGTCATAGGGTCCCCGGGTTCCGTCCCCGGCTACAGCTTGTAACATCCCCTGCGGGGACTCGGGTGCGCCCCCGATTCGGCCCCTTCCAAGTCAGCCATCAGGGCTTAGAAACCTGGCACTCAGCACTGAGCAGTCAGCCCTCAGCCAGACAAGAAGCGCTGCGCGGGATTGTCCTTTTTCGTGCGTGACTTTGGGCGAAGAAAATGCTAAGTTAAATAGATTTTGGCGAGGGCTGCAGTTAGCCATTAGCACATAGCCCACATAGCCAGATCATCGCCGGCCCAGGCCGGGGATTAACGATCTTTGAAAACGAGCAAAAACCTACCACGGAGGCACGGAGACACGGAGGAAGGCACAGCCGGGGTGACTTCTGGGGTGACGCAGCGTAAGTTGCCTTGGATCAGCAGTTTGCAAAACTGAAATTTGCAGTTTAGCAACTCAACTCCAGGGCGCAAATGCGTGGTTCACTCCGGGGTGACGCACGCTAACTCCTTTAGAATCCTAATTGAGCCAGGGGGGTACCCCCCGGGTAATCGCCGTAATCGAAACCCAAAACCCTTAACCACAGAGGACACTGAGGAACACAGAGGAAGCCAACACCTGTTAGCCGCAGATTTGCGCTGATCGACGCGGATTGCACACAGATCGGCACGCCATCACCTGCGCTGCTAAACACCTGAGCTACTAAACAGCCTGGGCCATGGTTTGGGATTTGCTGGACGCGAATACCAGTTGCGGCTTTTCGCCGGTGAGGTGGCCGCAGATGGACTTCGACCACTTGAAGACGTTGTTCACCTGGATGACGGAGCGCATCTTGCGCATGCGGTAGCGTTGTTCCTCTTCCGGCATGGCCAGGGCCTGGCGAAGCGCGGCGGCGACTCCCTCGGCATCGTAGGGATTCACCAGCAAGGCGCCACAGTCGAGTTCGGCGGCGGCGCCGGCAAACTCGCTGAGCACCAGGACGCCTTGTTCGTCGCTGCGTGAAGCGCAAAACTCCTTGGAGACCAGGTTCATGCCGTCCTTGAGCGGAGTGACCAGGGCGACATCGGCGGCGCGATACATGGCCAGCAGTTCGTCAGAAGAAACGTGGCGATGAAGGTAGTTCACGGGCGACCATTCCGGCCGGCCAAATTCGCCGTTGATCTGGCTGACCAGCCGCTCCACGCGGGCTTTGCAGTCGCGATAGCCGCTGATTCCTTCGCGGCTGGGCACGACTAGTTGGACCAGAGTCACACGCTGGTGCAGGTCAGGCCGCTGTTCCAGCAGGGTGCGGAAGGCCATGAGCCGTTCAGGAATGCCTTTGGTAAAGTCCAGACGGTCGACGCCGAGGATGAGACGCTTGCCGGCCAGCGATTCCCGGATTTCGCGGGCGCGCAGCTCGACTTCGGGCTTCATCGCCCGAGCGGAGAACCCCTGGAAATCAATGCTGATGGGAGTGGTTGCGATTTCACAGTGGCGTCCTTCCGCGCACACAAGGTAGCGGCCGCCATTGCGTCTGAGGCGCACGTGACCGAGGCAGCGGCGCAGGCAGGCGACGAAATTTCTGCGGTCGCGGTCGGTTTGGAAAGCGACCGTATTGAATCGCATGAGGCCGCGCAGAATCTCCTTGCGCCACGGCAGTTTCTCAAAGACGTCCGGCGGCGGGAAGGGAACGTGATGGAAGTAGGCCAGCCTGGCCCGGATGCTGCGCGCGCGCAGGCATTCGGCCAGCATCATGAGGTGGTAGTCGTGGACCCAGATCAGGTCGTCGCGGCGCATGCTGCGCTCCACGGCGTCGGCGAATTTTTCGTTCACGTCACGGTAGACGGTCCAGTGAACGGGATTGAAATCACAGCGGGACTGCAGATCGTGAAACAGCGGCCACAGAATCTCATTGCAGCAGCCGTTGTAAAAGTGCTGCACCTCGGCGGCGGTAAGGAACACCGGTTCCATGGAATATTCGGGAGCACACTGATTTCGGAGGACGCCTTCAATTTCGCTGTTGTACTCGGCGCCGGGCCAGCCGATCCAGACGCCGCCATGGTCTTTGAATACGGGCAGCAGGGCTGTGACCAGACCGCCGGAGCTGGCCTGCACTTCGAAGCGGTTGCGGTTCTGCCGCACGGTGATGGGCAGGCGATTGGAAACGATCAGCAAACGGTTCTGCTCACTCATACGTCACCTCCGCAAGCGTGGATCCACTCATTGAAGAACTGGATGACCTCGCCCGGAGGACGGAGCCATGCCTGGGCCGTGGTGGATCGAAAAGTGTCGCGCACCAGAACGGAGAGGCCGCGGCCCTCAATGGCGGCAAAAGCGTCTTCATCGGTCAGGTCGTCGCCAAGATACGCGGCGGCGGTATCGGCAGGCGTTTCCGCGAGCAAGGTCCGCACGGCATCGCCTTTGTTGGCAGAGCGCGCCTTCAGTTCCAGGCCGCCGTCAAACTCGTCAAGCAGCAGGTTGCCGTGACAGGTGAGCGGCGCAAGCAGCCGGTAGCACTCGGTACGAACTTCTTCGAGATGCTGCTGCTTGAGACCTCTCCAGTGAATAGCAATGGCGCCGGTTTTGATTTCGCTCAGCTCGCCGAGGCCTCCCTGCTGAAGGATGGTTTCCGCTTCGGCAAGCGCGCGTGAGGCTTCCGGGCTGATGAAGGCGAGCTCGGAACGGTCGTCCGGATGGAGGCGCTCCAGGCCGTGAGAGCCCCAGATTTCCGGCCGGAGCCGAAGCCCGAGAAGCGGCTGGATTTCAGTCGCCGAACGCCCGCTGATCAGCACCAGGCGGGTCCGGCAGGTGTTGCTGATGCTGTCCAGCAGTTCCGGAATCGAGGCATAGGGGACGGCCCGCTTGCGGTCTCGAGTAAACGGGGCGATGGTGCCATCGTAGTCGAGCATCAAGAGCCGGTTTTCAGCTTGTTGGAGGTTCTCAAAAAAAACAGCGATTCCCGACTGAGAGGCTGCTGCTGTGCACATCTGAAACTCCTTGCCTGTAGCGTTGCTGTTGGATTGCGGTTGCAAGTTCAATATCGGTCAATGTTTGAGCTGCCCGGACTGTGAAGGAGAATCGGGAACTTCAGCCCGGGCAGGAAGCTATCCACTCTTACATCTAATATGAGACCTGGGAGCGCTTAGGGGGAATACAGTGAGGACTGTACGCGGCAGCCAAAATCAGGGTATGGAAAAAATGCTCAGGAGATGATTTTTTTTCGAACGGCATACAACACAATCTCGGCCGAGCTGTGCAAATCCAGCTTTTGCATGATGCGGGTGCGGTGAGTTTCCACGGTGCTGGTGGAAAGATCCAGAGTTGTGGCAACCTCTTTATTGGACTTTCCTTCTGCCAGCAACTGGAAAATCTCCTTCTCGCGGTCAGTCAGTAGATCGTAAGAATCTTCCAGGCCACGCTGTTGCAGCTGGCGCATGTAGTCTTCACGCAACGTATTGGCGATGCTGGGACTGAAAAATGATTTGCCCTGGGCTACGGCCTCAACAGCTCGGTTCAGATCGACGTCCGCGCTGCCTTTGAGCAGGTATCCCTTGGCTCCGGAGGCAAGAGTTCTGGTGAGATAACTCTCGTCCGAATGCATGCTCAAGATGATGACGCCGATCTGCGGGTTTCGTTTGGCAATCTGTGCTGTTGCCTGAATGCCGTTCAAGTTGGGCATGGCTATATCCATCACCACGACGTTGGGAGTGAGTTCCTCGGCAAGGCGAAGCGCTTCGCGGCCGTCGGCGGCTTCTCCTACCACTTCGAACTCAGGGTTCTGCTCCAGTTGCAAGCGCAGGCCTTTGCGTACAATTCCGTGGTCATCGGCAATTAAGATGCGAACTTTGCTCATATTCTGGCCCCGATCGGAATTTCCACCCGCAGCGTGGTCCCTTTATTTTTTTCCGACGAAATCCGGAGCGAGCCTTCCAGATCCTGAACGCGCTCCTGAATGCCAAGCAGACCGAGGCCGCTGCGCGAGCGCGCCGTCACATCGAATCCCACGCCATCATCCTGCACCACGAGCACAACCCGGGTTTCCTTTGCCTGCACGGATACCAGAACGCTTTTCGCATGGGCATGCCGGGCACAGTTGGTAAAGGCCTCCTGCACGATGCGGTAAATCGAGGTGCGCTGAGCATCCGTTAACTCATCCACCACGCCGCTGACCTGCACGCTGGCAGGAACGCCGGTGCGGCGGGAAAATTCGCGCCCCTGCCAGCGTAATGCCGGCTCAAGGCCGAGATCGTCGAGCATGGAAGGCCGCAGTCCCATGGCGAGATCGCGGATGATCTGCATGGCTTTCGTGTTCAGTTGCTTGGCATCTTCGACGCGCGTATGGAAGGCTTCTGGAGAGGAGTTGCGCAGCTTTTCCAGATTGCTGATTTCGATGCCGAGCGCCGTCATGGTCTGGCCGACTTCATCGTGAAGTTCGCGCGACAGCGCTTTGCGCTCGCCCTCCTGTGCCTGCACCAGCCGGCGGGAGAGCTTTCTCAAGTTCCCCTGAGTTTCTTCAATCTGCTTTCTTTGTTCTTCCTGCTTCTTTTCAAGCGCAGCCACGCGGTAGGTGCTCAGCAAGGCAACGAGGCAGCCGAAGCTGAGCGCAAAACCGATCATGCGGTAGAGAAAGCTTTCCAGCACTTTACGGCTGTGCCGAGTGCGTTCGCGCTCCCGCTCCAGGTTCTCACGGTTGAGTTTGGCCATTTCCCGCGCCAGATCAACCACGGCCTGCCGTCGAGGAAGGATTTTGTGGCGGAGAAAATACCAGCTCTTGTCGGCCTTTTCCTGCGGTGTCCAGTCGAAAATGGGGTCGAGCGAGTCCCAGTAATTCTGGACCACGTTCTGGAGCTGCTCGAGTCTCGGACTGTCCGTATCGGTCGCGTTATCGGCAAGCTGGTCAAGACGCGTTTGCAGGGACGAGCGGATCTCCAGCAACTGCTGCCGGTGCAGAGGCGCGTTTTGGGGTGATGGATCGAGCAGATAGTCGCGAACAAGAATATCCGCCAGATACATATCGTTGACGATATCGCGACGAAAGGATTCGGACTGCAGGTAGGCATCCTGCGTGGATTCCATTTCCGTGTAAATGGCGCGAGCGCGGCGGATGGCGCCGAACCCAAAGACTGCAATGAGTGCGATGAGGGTACCGAAACCGAGAGCCAGAACAAAATACGAGCGGGAGAGAAATGCCTGGCGGTCCCAGTGAAGAGGCTTAAGGGATGACAGCAGGCGACCGACAGTGCCGTGCATCCTTTGCCTGAGCGCCGTCGTTGCCATGCTGCTATTGTCCCACATGCGTCCGCACGCGGTAATGGCATATGCCGGCAAGGCCGCATCTCATGCTAGTTTTGCGAGCGCGGTCTCCAGGTCGGTCCGCAAATCGTTCACATCCTCAAGGCCCACGTACAGGCGCACAATGCGCGAGCCATAGGCGGGACGCTTGGGTGAGTGAAGGTCGTAAGCCATTACCAGGCTGTTCACCCCGCCCCAACTGTAGCCGATCTTGAATAGCCGCAGCGAATTGACGAACCGCAGCACCTGCTCCTTGCTGTAGCGCTGATGAAAGACGATGGAGAACAGACCAGTGGAGCCGGTGAAGTCGCGTTGCCAGATCTCGTGGCCGGGGCAGGAGGGCAAAGCGGGATGGAGCACTCGCTCAATTTCCTCCCGGCCGCTCAGCCACCGTGCCAGGTCAAGCGCAGAACGCTCAACCTGCTTAAGGCGGACGGCCATGGTCTTCATCCCCCGGAGCGCCAGGCTGCAGTCATCCGGCGAAGCGGCGCAGCCAAGGATCTGGTGGGTTTCTCCAAGGCGTTCAAAGATGCCGGAATCGCGGACTGTTACCGAGCCGAGCAGCACATCGCTGTGCCCGCCGACGTACTTGGTGAGAGCCTGCATAGTGACGTCGACTCCGTGGGCAAACGCGTTAAAGTAAACGCCCGCTGACCATGTGTTATCAAGAGCAACAAGGGCGCCATGCTCGTGAGCGGCCTTGGCAATCGCCGCCACGTCCTGCAGTTCCATGGTGATGGACCCTGGATTTTCACACCAGATCAGACGCGTGTTGGATCGGATCTCAGAGTTGATCGCGCCTGCTGCCTCGGGCCGATAGTAACTGACCTCAACGCCAAAGCGGCGGAGAAGTTGATTGGCGAAGTTGCGGTTGGGACCATAGACGTTCTCGGGGATTAATACATGATCTCCGGCTTTGAGCAGGCTCAGATGGATCAGTGTGATGGCTCCCTGTCCGCCGGCAGTGATCAGAGTACGGTAGCCACGCTCCAGTTCACATACGCGGGCTGCGAGTTCGAGCGTCGTGGGAGTGCCGTAGAGGCCATAGGTATATCCATGTTCCCAGTGATTCCATTCCTCGCTTGCGGACGCTGCATCAGAGAACAACACGGTGGACCCGCGATACACGGGGGTCACGAGCGAGCGGAAGCCGCCGGGCGCCGCAGTTTCAGAATGAATCAGTGATGTCTTCCAGTCTTTATTTGCAGACATGGCAGACATTGTATTTGAGGAGCAAAGATCAGCGGGTCCTCCAGCCGCCGGCGAAAACACGTTGTATCAGCCCGCTTTCGGATGGGCTGATTCGGCGCCGGCGGTTCTGAAATCCAGATCCAGGCTGATGTGATCAGCGCCAGCCGGTTCCAGAGCAAGTTCAAAACGCACACGTTCGCCGCATTTTGCGCAGGCGGGAAATTTCTCACCTGATTTCAGATAGCTGAGGTGAGATATGCGGTGCTGATAATGATGGACCCAATACATTGCTTCTCGTGGTACAAGAGTGCCCGGATTGAATGCATCTTTGTACATTAAAGAAATCCGTTATTCCTGAGCACAGCCCGTCCGCCAGCGGTCCGCCATTCTTTGCCGTCCCGGAGAATGCAGGCGACCACCTTAAAGTTTTCTCATTGTAGACACGTTTCTACTCTGCAGCAATACAGAATTGGGAGCCACTTGAAGAAAATTTATGAAGGAACTCGGGTCGCACAGCGGGCCTGGCGCAGATTTCTGAAAACCGAACAGTTGGCACTCCCTTATCTCGGAGCCGATTGCAGGGAATACAATTCGACATACAAGCTCATGCAAAAAAAGCGTCGCAAGCCGATGGAGGGAAAGTCCTCTTCCTTTCAGACCGTGCAGGAACTGCCATCCCCGATGACCTCACAGGAGCTTTGGGTGCGCCCAGGCTCCAATCTGCGGCAGGGCCGGGAGCCGGCTGCAGAAGAAAATATCAGCCCGGCAAGCGCCGAACGGCTGCTGGCGCTGGCCGATATTGCTTTAGGCGTGAGGAAACCCGTTTCCAAGAGCAAGGCAAAGGTGCTTCCCGTGGAAGTGAATCATCAGAAAATGAGCCAACGAAAAAAGAGAATACCTCCGCACGCGAACTGATGTGTTGGTTCATCCGCGCATCTCTTCATTCATGCGCGATGCTCTCCCGGCGCGCTGCAAGCCAACGTTAAAAATCCAGGGATGGATTGCTCGCCCAGGGAAGTTCTTGCGCAAAGCGCCGGCGCAGAGAGGCGGGGTCTATGCCTTGTTCGCGCAAACGGCGCAGACTGAGCGCGTAGTGGCGCTTGGCCAGACGGCGGTCCTGCTCATCACGTAGCAGTGGACAATGAAAATAACGAGGTATGGCATAGCCGAGTGCCTCAATCAGCATTAGCTGACGCGCGGTGCTGCGCAGGAGATCAGCGCCGCGCACCACTTCAGTGATTCGCATCGCTTCGTCGTCCACTACAACCGCGAGTTGGTAGGCGGGAATATCGTCACGGCGCCATACAAGGAAATCAGAAAAATCCAGACCTTCTGTGAAATGCTGCCGGTCCTGGCATCCATCGGAAAATGAGATGAGCCTCTTGTCCGGCACCCTGAATCGCCAGCTCACGCCGCCGGGAAACTCCCAGTTTGCGGCCTCGGACTGTCTGGAGCGGCAGGTACCAGGATAGCGAATCTCATCGTCGTCTTCATGCGGGGCGGAAAGCGCGCGCTCCAGATCCCTGCGCGAGCAGGTGCACGGATAGATGAAGCCGTGATCGCGCAGTGTGCGCCACGCTTCGAGATAGAAGCTGCGCCTCTGGCTTTGCGAGTATGGACCGAATGCGCCGCCTGTTTCGGAATCCGCGGCCTGGCCGATCCCGTCAGCATTGGGCGCGATGTCGGGGCCCTCATCCCAGTCGAGCCCCAGCCAGTTGAGGTCGTCGTACATGGCCTGCACAAATTCCGGACGGCAGCGCTGCATGTCCAGATCCTCATTGCGGAAGACCAGCTTTCCCTCGCAGGCGCGCGCCCGCTGATGGGCCACCCAGAATGTACGCGCGTGTCCAAGGTGCAGGTAGCCTGTGGGAGAAGGCGCCAGCCTGCCACGATACAAGCCAGTCACGTCTTTCCCGAAAGCGACCTACCTGGGCCGGACCGCAATGATGTCCGGTACCGCATTGGTCTTATTGAGGTTGAGCTGAATCTGAAATTCGTCTTTAACCGGGGTGCAGGAAAGGCAGATCTCATGCACGTCATTCGTTCCGGCAATGCCAACCCAGAGCGTCCTTCCGTCCTGCGTCAGGTCACCGTCAACCGGCTCGGTGCCGTTTCCAGCGAACGCAAAGAGGTTGGGTCCGCTGGAGAATACCAACGGGATTTTGTTGAGCCCGGCGGCAAGCGCAACAATAGAATTGCCGCCGCTTGCCACCAGGAGCTTCCGCGCGGTGATGGGCACACCCAAGTCCTCAAATACATTTTCATAGAAGACGGGCGTAGGACACTGCCCGATCGTCGCATCAGTGAATCCGACGTGCTCAATGTCGACGCCGTGTTGATCAACGGCCATAATAGTGCTGGTGTTTTTTGGGGAACCCAGCAGTTGCGGAGCGGTGTTGGTGGCTACGTCGGCGCCGAAAGAGTTGTCGCATACGTTTATGGCGTTAATGGTGCTGCCGTTCGCGACGTAAGTAAGAGGTCCGGACGCAACGGCAGCCACGCTGTTGGGCGTGCCCGTTGCGGTAAGTGTGCGCAAAGTTAGAAATGGCGACCAGACATAGATACTGGACTGTGGCGCGCCGTTTGAATCCACAAAGTTGGCCGCTATGTACGCTTTGAAGCCGTCACTGTCGAACGCCGCTGCTACCGCGCCGGGCAGGATGAAGGTCTGCAGCGTGTTGTTGCTGGCGTCAAAAATGAAAAGCCGCTGCGATGGCACATCAGCCTGGAACTTGACATTGGAAATGATGACTTGTTTACCGTCCGGCGAGACTGCCAAAATCACGCCGATTGGGTCGGCATCCAGAAGAGTTGCCGTGTTTGTGGACGGATCCACTGCAACCAGACCGGAACTGGTGTCCACGTAAAGCGTGCTTCCGTCCGGGGAAAAGGCCATTGAAGTCGGCGCGCCGGGCAGGACGATGGGAGTGCCTGCGGCCGGCGGGCTCTTGCTGGTGTCAACGGGCACAATGGCAGGCGACGTTCCGGGAGCGGGAATGGTGGTTGTTCCCACGTACACGGTTGTGGCGGGGCTGGCGCCATTTACGAAAACGCTGAACAGATTGCTGTACACCGGTTTGTTAATCCCGGCGCCGCATTGCGGAGGTACGCATACCGCCGCCAGACCTGCGCCCCCGGGAGTAGCCGCAATTAAAGTGGTTCCTGAAACGCTTCCCACTACGGGGTTATTCGTGACGATGGTGACAGGAGCGGAGGTAACGACCGTGCCGTTTGTGTCAACCATGTCCGCCTGAAGCGTTCGGGTGTCATTGACGTTCATGATGGCGGATTTGGTCACAGTGCCGGCCGGATCGCTGCTGAGATGAAGTGTAATGCTTTGGGGCATGCAGGTGTTGAAAGGAATGGATTGCGAGCTGACTCCACCCACGTTAGCGACAATATCCGCCAGCCCAGGGCTCGCGGCACTAGCCAGACCATTGCTATCGATAGTGACGACAGTGCGATTCGAGCTGTTCCAGAAAATCTGGCCGATCAAGTTGGTTATGTCCGTGGCATTGTGAAAGGCCGTCGCCGTGAATTGTTGAGTCTGCCCATGAGACAGACACGAGCTTCCGCCCGCCACCGGCGCCGCACTGACGGTGATTGAAGTTACGCTCGGGTGTACGGAGATGGTAACGGGAGGGCTGCTGATGCCCTCGGCCGTCGCTGTAACCGTCGCTGTGCCGGTTAGCGGATTTCCGGAAGCGTCGTTTCCATTGCAGATAACAAACGTCGAGTCCCAGACGCCGCCGCAGACCGCGCCTGAGGGGGCAATCGTAACCAGGCTCGGGTTCGACGAATTGAAGGTAAACGTGGTGGTGGCGTTCGCACCCGTTGCGTCCGAGGCTGTAACGGTTAACTGCGCCACCTGTCCGGAGACAATCGACACGGACGCCGGGGTGAGGCTTACAACTGCCACGGTGTTCTTATTGGAACTCCCACCGCAGCCGGCCATAACCATGGCCGTGAGTACAAGCAACCCGTTTCGTGCTACCAACCACTGCTTCCAGCATTGAAAATTCATAATAGGGGGAAAGAGAATCTCTTAGTCTAGTTTCTGCAACGTAATTCTTCAACACGAGAGGCCTGGATATTGCGGCCGGTTCCAGGCGGGGCGCAGGGACACCCGACCCACGTTCGGGCAGAGAACGGGCAAAACGCCGTTTTTTGCCTTGTAATTTTTCGTTTGCGCAGGGGATTAAGGTTATTTTGCTGGTTCGGGAGCTCATTTGCTTCGCACTCGGGGCAGGAGTTGTTGACGGTACGCGAGAGCACTTGTTATATTAAGAAGGTTCCGCGAGAACAATTTAGCTTGCTGTAGCCGTAAGCTCAAAAAAGTTTGCCCAGGGATTGCAAGTCTGATCGCAGGGCATGCCTCGCTGAAAAACAAAGTTCGCGCTTTCCTTCCCCCGTGAAGGGTATGCGAGCTTGAGGGAGAACGAAACGGAGCGCCCCCAGTCTGGCTCGGCGTCACCGTCGTTAGCCCGGCCACCGAAAGGCAATTTTATTCTTCCGCCAGGTTTGGGCGGAATCATGGCTGCCTGCGTCCGTAGCCAGCCCCTAGCGGGTGATCACGCCTGAGTATGCGTGTGGATAGCTGTGATGTTGACGCAAGAATTTGAATTTTGAGAAAGGGTGAGCGCGCAGTGAGCGCCGCTCACGAAACGGAGCGCGAGGGCAAAGCAGCCTGAATGTTCCGAGACATTGAAGAGAAGGACGTATGCCGACATTTAATCAGTTGGTTCGAAAAGGCAGAACGGCGCCGAATTATAAAACCGCGAGCCCGGCCCTGCAGTCCTGTCCGCAGCGCCGCGGGGTTTGCACCCGCGTCTATACGCAGACGCCTAAGAAGCCGAATTCGGCGCTGCGCAAAGTCGCGCGCGTGCGCCTCACCAACGGAATTGAGGTGACAACCTATATTCCTGGTGTGGGACACAACCTGCAGGAGCACTCGATTGTGCTGATCCGCGGAGGCCGCGTGAAGGACCTGCCAGGTGTGCGTTACCACGTAGTGCGCGGAACGCTGGACGCCACGGGCGTCGCCAACCGCAAGCAGGGAAGATCGAAGTACGGGGCCAAGAGACCGAAGTGATCGCGTTTTGCGGGCGTGAGCGAGGCAGAGCCGAGCGGCAGCCAGCAGCGATCATCCTGAGCGCGAAGCGCGAAGGATCTCAAAAAGGATTTCAGAGGAATAGAAGCAATGCCTAGAAAAGGTCACATTCCGAAGCGTGAGCCCATTGCGGACCCAATTTATAACTCCACCCTGGTGACCAAGTTTGTGAACACCATGATGTGGGGAGGCAAGAAGTCGACAGCGCAAAACATTTTTTATAAGTCGATGGAGAACCTGCAGTCTAAGGGCGGCGACGAAGCCATCAAGCTGTTCAAGAAGGCCGTGGAAAATGCCAAGCCTCTGCTGGAAGTGAAGACGCGCCGCGTGGGCGGCGCCAACTATCAGGTGCCGGTGGAAGTGAATCCTGACCGGCGCACTTCGCTGGCCATCCGCTGGATTGTGGGTTATGCCCGCGATCGCGGCGAAAAAGGAATGATCGACAAGCTGACGAACGAGCTGCTCGATGCTGCCAATGGGCGCGGCGCTGCGATCAAGAAAAAAGAAGACGTGCATCGCATGGCAGAAGCGAACAAGGCGTTTGCGCATTACAGGTGGTAGGGCGGCAGACGGCAGGCTTTTTAGCTCTTGGCTTTATCTGAAAGCGAAAAGCAGTTTTGGCTAAAGGCCAGGAGCCAGGAGCCAAAAGCGACATACAAAAAGTTTCAGCAGAGATTTAAGAATTAGGACACACTGTGCCACGACAAGTACCATTAGAGCGCTGCAGGAATATCGGCATCATGGCCCACATCGATGCCGGCAAGACAACTACGACTGAGCGCATCCTTTTTTATACGGGCATTACGCACCGCATCGGCGAAGTGCATGAAGGCACCGCCACCATGGACTGGATGGAGCAGGAGCAGGAGCGCGGCATTACGATTACGTCCGCTGCCACCACCTGTTTCTGGCGCGACATCCGCATCAACATTATTGATACCCCCGGACACGTGGACTTCACAGCCGAAGTGGAGCGATCACTCCGTGTTCTCGACGGCGCGGTAGCGGTGTTCGATGCCGTGCACGGCGTGGAGCCGCAGTCGGAAACCGTATGGCGCCAGGCCGATAAGTATGGCGTCCCTCGAATTTGCTTCATCAACAAGATGGACAAGATGGGCGCCGACTTCGAGCGCGCCGTCGATACCATCCGCAAGCGCCTCAACGCCCGCCCCGTAGCCATTCAGATCCCCATCGGACAGGAAGCTGCTTTCAAAGGAATCGTCGATCTCATCGGCATGAAGGCCATTTACTGGCGCGATGAGAGCATGGGCGCCAAGTACGAAGTGGAAGAAATTCCCGCCGATCTCAAAAAGAAGGCGGAAGCATTCCACGCGCAACTGGTCGAGTCCGTGGCTGAACACGATGATGAGTTGCTGCACAAGTTTCTGGAAGGAGAGCCGATTTCCGCCGACGAACTGCGCGGGTCGCTGCGCAAGAGCGTGATCAGTCTCAAGCTGTTCCCGGTCCTCTGCGGTACGGCCTTCAAAAATAAGGGCGTGCAGACTCTGCTGGATGCGGTGGTCGATTTCCTGCCTTCCCCGGTGGATATTGCGCCGGCGCAGGGGCACGAACCGGACCATCTGGAAAAGCTCCTGGAGCGCAGGCCGGCTGATAATGAGCCGTTCGCGGGCCTGGCCTTCAAGATCATGGCCGACCCCTTTGTCGGTCAGTTGACCTTCGTCCGCGTTTACTCCGGCCACCTGAAGACCGGCGATAGCGTGCTGAACACCACCAAGGGCAAGACCGAGCGCATTGGCCGGTTGCTCAAAATGCACGCCAACAAGCGGGAAGAGATTACCGAAATCTATGCCGGTGACATTTGCGCCTGCGTTGGCCTGAAGAACGTTACTACGGGCGATACCATCTGCAGCGATAAGGCGCCGATCGTGCTTGAGTCCATCGAGTTTGCCGCGCCGGTGATTTCGGTTGCCGTCGAACCCAAGACCAAGGGCGACCAGGAGAAGATGGGCATCGCGCTGGGCCGGCTGGCCCAGGAAGATCCCACATTCAAGGTGGCAACGGATCCCGATTCCGGCCAGACCATCATCAGCGGCATGGGCGAACTGCATCTTGAAATCATCATTGATCGCATGATGCGCGAGTACAAGGTGGAAGCCAATGTGGGCAAGCCGCAGGTAGCCTATCGCGAGACCATCCGCAAGCACGCTGAGGCCGAAGGCAAATACATCCGCCAGACGGGTGGTTCCGGGCAGTACGGCCATGTAAAGCTGCGCGTCGATCCGAATGGCAAGGGCGCAGGCTTCGAGTTCGTCAATGAGATTGTCGGCGGTTCGGTGCCGCGCGAATACATCAGGCCCATCGAACAGGGCATTAAGCAGGCCATGGAAGGCGGCGTTCTCGCCGGATACGAAATGGTCGATATCAAGGCCACGCTGTACGACGGCAGCTACCACGAAGTGGATTCGAACGAAATGGCGTTCAAGATTGCCGCGTCCATGGGCTTTAAGGAAGCGGCGCGCAAGGCTTCGCCGGTGTTGCTGGAGCCGATCATGTCTGTGGAAGTGGTGGTTCCGGAAGAATTCATGGGAACGATCATCGGCGACCTGAATTCGCGCCGGGGACGCATTGAAGGCATTGACCACCGCGCGGGATCACAGGTGATCAAGGCGCTGGTGCCCCTGGCCGAAATGTTTGGCTACGCCACGCAGATGCGTTCGAATACGCAGGGACGGGCTACCTTCTCCATGCACTTTGCGCATTATGACGAAGCGCCGCGCTCAGTGACCGAGGAGATCGTGGCCAAGGTGCAAGGCAAAAGCGCGGCCAGGTAGTTAGGAAAAGCTTACCGCAGATAAACGCGGATCAGGAAGGCTAATTGATTTTCGGGTCAGCCAGGCTGATCGCATAACAATGATCCAGCGCCGCAGGCGCGGAATGAGTTAGCCCAGGCCGGAAGGCCTGGGTAGGCTGGGAGCTAGAGGCTAAAAACATGGCTAA
>DASTAS010000025.1:0-91763 GCA_035712465.1 Candidatus Angelobacter sp. | reverse complement strand
TCCTGCCCGGATTTGGTTGTGATCAGGGCATTGCTTTCGGCTGGTTGCTCCGTAATGGGTTTCAGGAAAACCAGCCGCGGTTCTGAATCCGAGTGTTCAGCCTTGAAGCTTGCGGGATCACCAACCACAACCGAACTGACTGCCTCTGGCAGCTTCACCGAAGTCGTGTAACCAGGAGCGAGATGCAGCAGTGCGACCGTGCCGTCTGCAATTGAGGTGGACGTTACACTCGGCACTACTCGTACGTCCTGCGCAGGTGCAATAGCGGCGTTGAAGGTCAGACAAATGACAAAGAATAGTTGGACTCTCATCGTGTTCTCCCCAAATTGCTTGCAAGCTTTGCATTTTGAAACTGTTTCTGTCGTTCAAAGCGAGCCCGGAGGCGGGCTACGTATGCGACCACATCGGGATTGGAGTACCGAGGACCCTTGGCCTCGATCACCCTCTCTCCTACGTAATAGGCGGCTGCGACCAATCTCAGGTCGCCATGAAATTTCGCCATCAAATACGCCAGATGGCGAACTCCGCCGGAGATGTTCTGCCGCAGATCACAGCGGTCCTGGACGCCAAGTCTTCTGGCTGTTTCCGGCATGAGCTGCATCAGCCCTGCGGCCCCCTTGCTGGAGATCGCACATTTTCGCCATGCGGATTCCTGTTCGACCAGGGCACGAACGAACTCCACGGGAACGCGGTAGTGCTGGGCGTAGGCAACGACGTAGTATTCCGCTTCCTGCCTGTCATCCTGGCCCGCAGCTGCCCAACAAGGCGTTGCTAACGCCAGAATCGCTAGCCAGGTGAGCACCCTCATGGCTCGATTGCCTCCTGGCTGTACTGCTGCGCGTCATTGACGAGGCTGGCCCATCCGTCGCGCAGTAAGAGCTTGCGCCTGTCGGCTTCGGTCTTGGCCAGGAGCGGCAGCAAAATGTCTCGCATTTCCGGCGTAATTTCCTGTCTTCCAAGCACTTCGAGCGCCTGGGCGAGGTCGAGCATTTCTGAAATAGAAGGCGGTTTCTCCAAGCTCCAGCCGCGGAGGGCCTTCGCCAGTCCAGCCATGCTGCGATGGAGTTCAGGCTTCTGGTTGGGCATTCTCAACTCAAGAATCCCGGCCTCGCGCTCGGGTGTCGGGTGCTCAATTCGAAGATAGAAGCTGCGCCTTCTTAGAGGATCTGAAATCCGCCTTTCCTCATTGGAAGTGAGCAAGACGAAGGGAATGCTCTTGGCCTCGATGGTGCCCAGTTTTGGGATGCTGAGCCGAAAGACGCTCAATATTTCCAACAGCATTGCTTCAAATTCCTGGTCCACCTTGTCAATTTCGTCGATCAACAGCACACAGGGCGTGGGGCGTTGGAGGGCTCGTAGGAGTGGGCCGGCCATGAAGAAGTCCAGACTGTGCAACTCGTGCTTGAGTGGCTCCCATTCGATTTGCCCAGATTTTGACCGCATTTCGACTGCGAGCCGCTGCAGGGATTCATCGAATATGCCAATGGCCTTCTCTTCATTGATCCCCTCAAAACATTGCAATCGCTCGACTTCCGTGTTCGTCGCTCTGGCGACCGCGTAAGCCAGTTCGGTCTTACCGCTTCCGGGAGGTCCCTCTAGCAGAATGGGCTTTTTCAATCTGGCAGCGAGATACACAACTGTCGCGGTTATGTCATCGCTGATGTAGCCCGTTCGATGCAATGCCGTTTGAGTATCTTGAGCGGATGAGAACACAATCTTCCTCTCCTTTTGCCCAGGCGCCATTGTTTGCGCTTGGAGTGGAGAGAACTTAAGCCGGGTTCAAATTTCGGTCAAATTTTCAAAGAAAAACTGCGTGTGCCGTCAATGTCGGGGCTCTTGATGCGCCCGAGAGCGTTTTTTTGACCGAATTCCAGGAATGGCTTAAAAGACACTTCCAGAGTGCTCTCCGAAAAAGAGCAGGTTGTCAGGAGGTAAATGTGAACTCACCAGCCGGACCGAGTGCCGATCCCATTGAGCGCTCGGTCAACCCTTCAGAAAAATTTGAGCCAATTCCAGCACGCAACCAGCCTGGCATTGTCGTGAGCTTACACGCCAAAGCTGCGCCGAGCCCCGAAGCCGTTAGTGGTGAGCTTGACAGGGATCGTTTGCTGACAGCCGAACAGGTGGCTGAGCGGCTGAATGTGACAAAAGATTGGGTGTGGGACCATTCGTCTCGCAAGAGCCCGTACTTGCCCGTCATCCTATCGGAGACGGCACGCTCCGCTTTCGGGCGAGCAAGATCGAAGAATTCATCAACGAACGGGAACGCCTCTCCGTCCTTCGCCGGAAGCGCAGGTAAAATAGGAGCGGCCCACTTGTTCCGCCACAGAAGTTGAGGAATGAATGGGAAAGTCGTATCAGAAGGGCTACGTGGCCCTTCGTGGCCAAAAGTGGTACGGATATTTTCGCAAGACCGTACTCGATCCAGCTACGGAGGACGAGCGCCACGTAAGGGTTGCGGTAATTCTCGGCCAGAAGTCACAGATGACCAGGTCGGAAGCCCGCGAGGCGCTCGAAAGAGAAATAACCAAGAAACTCGGACAAGCAGGAAACGGAGCCAAAGTCATGAACCACGGCTCGGTTACGTTTGACTGGTTCGTCCGGAATCGCTACCTGCCTCTCAAAGAGGCAAACTGGAAGGAAGAAACAGCCAAAGTGAAACGGCACATTATCCAGAAGCACTTGATCGATCCATTCGCTCAGGTTCGTATGGAGAACTTTGACCGGTTTACCTTGCAACTCCACCTTAAGGGACTCGCAAAGACGAACTGCAGAGATACGGTGCTGCAAGTCCGGGCCTATCTGCGAGATATCTTCGCCGAAGCTGTCGAGCAGGATTTTCTGGTGAAGGATCCAGCGCGTAAGGTCGCCGTGCCGGCGCAGTTGCGCGAATCGGATAAAACGACCTTAACTTGGGAGCAATTACGACGCGCCCTGGGCCGGCTGGAGTTTCGAGATCGCCTTCTAATGACTCTGGAAATGACCAACGCGCTTCGTCCCGGAGAACTGTTCGCACTGCGCTGGAGCTGCTTCAATCATGCCGAAAGCACAATGCGGCTGAAGGAGACAGTTTACAAAGGCAGCCTCCGGCCGTGGGGAAAGACACGGAAGAGCTTGTGTGTGATTCCTCTGCCCGAGGAGTTAGTGCCCGAGCTCTTGCTTTGGAAGCAGGAGTGCTCTGATTCATCACCGGAAGCCTTCATTTTCCCCAATGAGGATGGAGGATTTGTGGATCCGGGGAATTACCTGAAAAGGGTTCTCAAGAAACTGGCAAAAGAAATCGCTTTGCCAAAGCTGACCTTCCAGGTAATTCGGCGCACGATTGCTACGCTGGGCCAAACAAAGGGTACCGTCAAAAGCGTGCAGGGCATGCTGCGGCACAATCGCACCGCGACCACGACCGACGTTTACATGCAGGAGATGCCGGAAGGTGTACGGGCGACAGTGCGGGCAATCTGCGCGGAGCTGATGGCGTTACCAAACCATGGAAGCGGTCAAAGAGTTTGACACCATCTGACACCAAGCGAGAAATTGGGGTGTCCGTAAGTGATTGAAAAGATGGTGGACCTGGTCGGGATCGAACCGACGACCTCTTCCATGCCATGGAAGCGCGCTCCCAACTGCGCCACAGGCCCACGAAGGGTGGAACAGGTCTATTCTCGCCGACCCGTCAGGAATTCGTCAAACCGAAGAAGAACGGCCCGCTCAGGAATCGCCAAAACGAAGAAAGACGACCCGTCAGGAATCGTCAAACCGAAGGACGGCCGGCGATCGGAATTTGGGTTCGGTGATCCGAAAATGAAACAATTTGGATGCCTCCGGCGTACCTATTCCAGGAAAGAGGTAAACTTACGTTACAGCCGCTAAAAGAGAGGGTGCTTACCCGCTTCGGGAGACCCCTGTGGGACTGGGCGATCCAGCGGCGAAGAACATAGTTTGCATGGCGGCCAAAAACACCAAGCTTGGAATTTCGTTCAAGGAACCGGCGCTGATTGCGCTGGAGACACTGCGCACCCACAAGCTCAGGTCATTCCTCACGCTGCTCGGAGTGATCCTTTCCGTCTCCACGCTCATTGTGGTCGTGTCAATGATCAATGGCACGAATCGCTACATCTCGGACAAGGTGGCAAATCTTGGAGCGAACGTTTTTGAGGTCAGCCGCTTTCCCTTGATTACCAGCATTGACGAGTATCTCCGCCTGCAGAAGCGGAACAAGGTGATTGGCTGGGATGACTACGTGTTTCTCCGCGATAATATGCAACTCGCCAAGACGGTTGGCGCGTCCATGGGCGCCCACATGTCGAATGTGAAGTACAAGAATGACAGTCTGGAGGATGTTTCGGTCTACGGTGTCAGCGCGAACATGGCCGAGATGGACACGAAAGAGCCCGAAACCGGCCGCTATATTGTGGACGCGGATAACACTCACCGGTCCAATGTGGCCATGATCGGCGCGGACGTGGCGAACCGCTTTTTCAAGAGCGTGGATCCGCTGGAGAAAACGATCTACATTGATGGAGAGTCGTTCCAGGTTGTGGGTGTGGCCAAGCCGCTGGGCTCGGCGTTTGGACAATCCCAGGACAGCTTCGTCGTAATACCCATCCAGACTTACCAGAAGATATACGGATCCGCGGACAGTATCGATATCGATGTTCAAGCACTCGGGCCGGGATTGGTGGACATGGCCAAGGATGAAGCACGCATGCTGATGCGAGCCAGCCATCATCTCAGGCCGACGGACGAAGACAACTTCGGCATCATCGAGGCCTCAGGATATATGGATTTGTGGAAGCGCCTGACCGGGACGCTGGCCACCAGTTCCATCGGCATTGTTTCCGTTTTCATGGTCATTGGCGGAATTGTAATCATGAATATCATGCTGGCCAGTGTGACCGAACGTACACGCGAAATCGGCGTCCGCAAATCCCTGGGAGCCACCAGGCGCGACATCCTCATGCAGTTCGTGATTGAATCCGCCGTCATGTCTGCG
Organism: Candidatus Angelobacter sp.; assembly: GCA_035712465.1. Classification (GTDB taxonomy): domain Bacteria; phylum Acidobacteriota; class Terriglobia; order Terriglobales; family Acidobacteriaceae; genus Angelobacter. The sequence continues at coordinate 86,773 of DASTAS010000025.1, read as the reverse complement.
ATTGGGGGGCTAGTCGGCGTGCTGCTGGCCGGCGGTGTGGCGATGCTGGTGCGCGCCCTCACACCGGTTCCTACGTCGGTCCCGATGGTTTGGGTCACCATTGCCATTCTGGTCGCCACGGCGGTTGGGCTTTTCTTTGGAGCGTATCCCGCGCACAAAGCTTCCAAGCTCGACCCCATTGAAGCTCTGAGGTTTGAAGCATGAAACCGGATCACAGCACTCTTCTCACTGAGGACGTGAAAATGGCGCTGGAGACAATCCGGGCGCATAAAGTACGCTCCTTTCTCACCGTCCTGGGCGTAGTGATCGGCGTGACCGTAGCCATCACGGTAAGCTCGATTCTTCTGGGATTTGAGGCCAACGTGCAGGCTTCCTTTAATGAATATGGCGTGAATAATCTTTTTGTGTTCAAGTTTGCCGGAGGTTTTCGCGGACGACTCACCCAGGAAGAGCGCACACGCAAGCCGCTCACTTACGAAGACGGCATGGCCATGCGCAATGAATTGCCGGCCATCAAGGAAGTAAGTATCAGCGCCATGCCACGCGTGGGCTCAGAGCCGCAGCCCATACGCCAGGCGAGGTATAAGGGCAAAGAAGTGAGCAATATCAAATTCCGCGGAGTCACGCCCAGCTATGCCGAAGTACAGAGCGTTCACATGAAGGAAGGCAGATTCTTCACTGACCTGGAGGATCTCCATCGCGCCGAAGTCGTCGTCATCGGCTACGATATCGCGAACTCATTGTTCCCGAACGAAGATCCCATCGGCAAACCCCTCCAGGTGGATGGAAACGTCTTCGAAGTCATCGGAGAACTTGACAAGTCAAAGAACACCTTTCTCGGTATGGCTGACAATGAAGTGCTGGTTCCGTACCGCACCTACCGAAAGCACTATCCCAATGACGATGAGAATTTCATCAACGCCATGGCATATCCGGGCATGAAAGATGTGGCCGAGGATGAAATACGCAGCCTGTTGCGGACACGCCGCCGGGTTGCTCCGGGCAAGCCTGATAATTTCTGGATCAGCAGCGCCGAGCAGGTAGGCGACCAGTTCAGGTCCATCATGTCAGGAATCGTGAACCTCGTAACCGCCATAGTTTCCATTGGACTGCTGGTCGGCGGAGTCGGCGTAATGAATATCATGCTGATGGGAGTGACTGAGCGGACGCGCGAGATCGGGGTACGCAAGGCGATTGGCGCGCGCCGATGGGATATCACTTTGCAGTTTCTGACGGAGGCAGTGACCTTGACCGGAATTGGCGGCTTAATTGGCGTTTTGATTTCGCTGGGAATGAGTGTGGTACTGCGCATGATCAGCGTCCCCTCGCTGGTTCCGGTGTGGGCTATCTTTCTAGGTCTGGGAGTCGCCGGCAGCGTGGGGCTATTCTTCGGCATCTATCCCGCCGTCAAAGCTGCGCGGCTGGATCCGGTGATTGCGCTGCGGTACGAGTAAGGCAGCAAGTGGCGATTCAGCCAAGATCAAACGCGCGTCCTCTTCCGGATACAAAAGCCCCGTTCAATTTGGTTTTCGCTGGCATCACAGCGGTGGGTTGCGGTGCTGCTACTCCGAACTTTCGTCTGGCTCGCCATCACCAGGGACGTACCCATAGGGACAATGCCTGCATCCTGAGCGGCAGCAGTAACCCCGACGCAGCAGGTATTTTGCAGTGAAGACCCAGTTGCCGTTCTCCAGATAATAGTCTTCCCCTTCTATCAGTTCGACTGAGCTCATGATCTGCTCGCAAAGGTGAGAGGCTGAGGTTCGGCGGTTTCCACCAGTACGCCGTCTTTAAAGCTCACATGCTTTCCGGAGATTGCAGGGACGCGGTCGCCGGGAACAACAATTCCAGCCAGATTCAAGGGATCGGCGGCGGAGATAGTAATGGTCTCACCGGAAGGTGAGATGCTCTTCATGGCGCGCAGGGACTCAACCGCGATGGGCAACGCAAACTGCTCTCCGATGAAGCCACTGATAAACCGGCCACCGCGAATCTCGCCGCGATCTTCCAGACGACGAAACGTAATCAGCATATCGCGCCAGCGCGGCAGGATGCTTTCCCTTGCCAGCAGTTCGCGAAAGACCACACCATAACGTTCGAGCAGCATGCGGCAAACGGATTCAAGCGCGTGCTGCGAATCTTCACCCTGCAATGGCGAGAGCAGTGACCAGCGTCCGGCGCTGTGTCTGGGCCGGCTGGTTTTGCCGGAGCCCTGACCCGAGCGCCGCTTAGGATCGATGAGAGAACGCAAATTATCAAATCCGTCGGCTGTGACCAGGCCGGCGGCCACCAGTTCCCACAGGCCGGTTTCCACTTCGGCTTTGAGCTTACCGGTGCCGCGTACGATATCAATAAAGAAGGAAGCGCCGAGCGAACGCAGGAATTCCATTACCTCGCGCGCGCCGGGGCTCAAGCCTTTGATTTCATGCTTCGCCTGCTCGTGGGCGGAGTGGACGCTGGGCAGCGCCATCCACTCTGCTTCTTCGCGCACGAAGAACGTAATGGGGGCGACGCTGGTAGGTACAACGCGCCGCGTTCCTCCGGATGAATCCTCCAGCATCGCCGGATGCGGAGAGAGGCGGCCCCATCCGACCGCTCCGGTCAAGCAGAGCTGGTCGAGCTGACTGCGATCATAATTGCTCACGCGACGAGCCAGAATTTGCCGTTCCCATGCACTGGCCGGGATTTCAAACCCCTGAAGCTGTTTGAGAACCTGCAAAACGCCGCGTTCATCGCGCAATTGCAATCCTGGCTCAAGGTGCTGCCAGCGAAACAGCCAGCGCATGAAGGTCGCGGCCGGCACAGGCTCAATCTGCTTACGTAACGAGCCAAGGGTGAGCCGGTGAATGCGTGCAAGCAGACGCCGATCACACCATTCCAGACCTTCGAGAGATGTACCCGCGGCCGCGCTGACCGGTTGGCCGGCAGGTTTTGAGGTGAAGTGCCCGCGCAGGACTAGACCAGTAGATTCAATCCTCAGCAGCGTCTTCTCGACATCATTCAGAGGCAGTCGTAAAAAGCTGGCGAGTGCGGTAGCGGTAGCCGGACCCAAATGGGAGAGCCAGCCGGTGATTATGGACTTGAGCACGTCTTCACGCGGCAGAGCTTCACTCGCGAGCTCGGGAAGCTGTTCTTCAAAAGTCGCGTCCGGATAAATGAGGCGGAACGCTGTTGCTTTCTCAGCAGAAACCCAGAACCAAACATCCTGCACATTGGCGCGGGCAGCACGGCGGGAGAGTTGCAGTCGCTCGAAGAAGGGCAGCCAGACTTCAGCGGAAGGCCGTCCATCAGGAGCACGAAAATCTTCAGGAAGCGCGATGAGACTGTGCAAAGCATCAGCTAGTTCGTCCGCATCGCGTACATCGGGCCACGCATCGGCGGAAACCTCGGCGATGGCGGCAGGATCGAGGCCGCCAACTTCCTTAAGGACCGCCTCCGGAAGAGTACGGCGCATTTCCACTGCTCGGGCGCGGCGCTCTTCCAGCGGAGCGTCATCGAGATATGCGTACGGATTGCTGTTGAGAATTTCGTGCGAGAAGACCGAAGGCACCGGCGTGTCCACGGCGATGCACTTGATCTCGCCCGACTGAATGCGCCGCAGGAGTTGCTCTAAACCTTCCAGGTCGAGCGCTTCATGGAAGATGTCTTTCATTACCTCACGGAGCAGCGGGTGATCAGGTACCCGAATGGGGCCGTCTACATTCTCCTGGCAGGCGGCGGCATCAGGGAAGACCGAGGCCAGCAGGTCTGCCGAGCGAGTTCGCTGCACCTGGAGGGGAATTTTCTTGCCATTCCAGTAACGAAGGAGCGCGAGTGAGCGGTTCGCATCCCAGCGCCAGCGCGTTTCCAGCAGCGGCGAGAGCAGCGCGGCCTGCTGCAGGACTTCCTTGACCGTGTTCTCATGCAGGAAGTTGAACACGTCCGCAAGCGGGAAGCTGTGCTGTTCGGCGAGAGCGATGTTTACGCCATTGTCGGTGGCTGCAGCCTGCAGCTCGAAATTAAAGGAGACGCAGAAGCGCTTACGCAGCGAAAGTCCCCAGGCTTTGTTGATGCGCGCGCCAAAGGGCGCATGGACCACCAACTGCATTCCTCCGCCTTCGTCAAAGAACCTTTCAGCAATGATGGTGTCCTGCGTGGGGACAGCGCCCAGAACTGTGCGTCCGGTAACAATGTATTCAATGGCCTGCTCGGCGCCTGAATCATCGAGCCCGCATTCGTATCTGAGCCACTCAACCGCGTTGAGGACTTCGGGTGATTTCTGATTCACGAAGCCGGGGACGGTGTTGGGCGTCAAGTCACTGATCTTCCGCCGAAGATCGCCAATCTGTTGGGAAAGCTCCTCTGTGCGGCCCGGGGCCTCGCCCAGCCAGAAGGGAATTGAAGGCGGGGCGCCATGGGCATCTTCCACCAGGATGCGTCCCGCGCTTTCAATGCGGCGAATCCGCCAGCTCATGTTGCCCAGAAGAACTATGTCGCCCTTCAAACTCTCCACGGCAAAATCTTCATGCAGAGTTCCAACCATGGTGCCATCCGGTTCGGCGATGACGGAATAAAGATTGGTTTCAGGGATGGCGCCGCCGTTCATGATGGCGATCATGCGTGAGCCGCGGCGGGCCTTCAGGCGTTTGTTCACGCGGTCGCGATAAAGATATGCGCCGTAGCGCCCGCGCTGTGCGGCGATTCCATCGCTCAGCATGGCCAGGAGGTCATCGTAATCTTTGCGCTGAAGCTGCCGGTAGGGGTACGCACGCGTGACTAACTTGAAAAGCTCGTCTTCGTCCCATTCATCCGTGGAGCACGTGGCCACAATCTGCTGGGCAAGAATATCAAGCGGGGTATCAGGAATGATGAGGTGGTCAAGGTCGCCATGTTGGATGGCACGCACCAGGGCGGCACACTCGATAAGCTCATCCCTTGTAGTTGGAAAGAAGCGGCCTTTAGGGACGGCGCCGCGCCAGTGGCCGGCACGGCCAAAGCGCTGGAGAGCCACGGCGATGGATCTGGGCGATCCGATATGAATGGCCAAATCCACGTGGCCCACATCAATGCCAAGTTCCAGCGAAGCAGTGGCGACCAGAACTTTCACCTCGCCGTTCTTCAGCTTGTTTTCGGCTTCCAGACGCAGCTTGCGGGCGAGGCTGCCGTGGTGGGCGGCAACAGCATCTTCGCCCACGCGGTCCGCAAGATTAAACGCAACCCGCTCTGCCAATCGGCGGGTATTTACAAAAACGAGAGTGGAGCGATGCTCCTGCACAAGCTGGGCAATCCGGTCGTAAGTCTCATCCCACAATTCGTTGCTGGCGACCGGCCCAAGTTCCTGCCCAGGAACTTCAATGGCAAGGTCCAGAGTGCGTTTGTGCCCAATGTTGACGACAACGGGATCGGGCTGGCTTCCGGTAAGAAAATGAGCGACCGTCTCGATGGGCTTCTGGGTGGCAGAGAGGCCGATACGGACAGCAGGCGTGCCGGTGAGCGCGTCCAGGCGTTCCAGAGACAGCATGAGGTGTGCCCCGCGCTTGTCGTCGGCAACCGCGTGGATTTCATCCACGATTACTGTTTTCACGTCGCGCAGGATTTCGCGGCTACGTTGTGCGGTCAGCAGGATGTAGAGGGATTCCGGAGTGGTGACGAGGATGTGGGGCGGGCGACGCAGCATCGCCTGCCGTTCACGGCTCAGCGTATCGCCGGTGCGGACGGCAACCCGAATCTGCGGCATCAGCAGCCCGTTTTGGCCGGCAAGGGCCGTAATTTCTGCCAATGGCCCTTCAAGGTTCTTCTGAATATCGTTGCCGAGCGCCTTTAGAGGTGAAACGTAAAGGATCTCCGTGCGGTCAATGAGATCGCCTGCCAGCGCCGTTCGCACCAGCGAATCGATGCAGGCAAGAAAGGCCGCCAAAGTCTTGCCTGAACCGGTAGGCGCCGAAATCAACGTGGTACGTCCGGCGAGAATATGCGGCCAGCCCTGTTCCTGGGGTTCTGTAGGCGTGTCAAATTTATTGACGAACCATTCTTGAACTAGAGGATGGGCCCAGGCAAGGCTTTGAGGGATCGGCTGCATGGGCCAATTATAAATGGTCTTCGCAAACAATTCGCCTATGAAAATTCTACAGACATTGGATTTGGCGGTTGGGAAGAAAATTCTTACAAGTTTTTCATGCTGCCGAATCTGGTACTACGCGGAAATCCCTCAACTTGGCGCCTGCGAAACGCTTAAGTTCTTTGTTGGCAGCTGTTTAGATGCTGATGGCCGGCAATTCAGGACCTTAGAACTATCGTAACCCGAGGGTTGGCGTTCCAGGTGCATCTTACATCGATGCCACTAAAGGTCGCTTAATGGCCTAAGTCTTCCGGGCCGTCGAAATGGGTCGAATATGAGTTTGAGGACTAAAAATGAGAGACCTTTCCCATCAGATCGACCGTTTAACTGGAGAACTCCGTGCCCTAAGGTTGCAATTGCAGTGGAGTACTTTTAGAGGCTCCAGTCACAAGGACCAGGACAAAATTCTCAACAGTCTCTTGAACGAGGGGCTGGTTGAGCACCTCAGAAGTGTTGTAGACCAGTTCAGCCATTTCCTCTGGTGCTACATCGATTCCGCGGCCACTAACACGGGTTCTGAAGTCGATTTCGCGCTGCAGAGCAAGCGGCTTGATCAGGTCACAGAAATGCTTCGTTTGCTGCGGCACTCGTCTTGTCCCAGTGCTGAGCAGTTGGAATTTGTCGCCAGCGTCACACGCACAGTTGATCGCCACCTTCAGAACAAGGACGGCGAGGAGAGTTCTCAACTGGGCCAGACAGCGTAAGAAGAGCCTCGAAAAGGCGGTTCCTGCTCATGGGCATCTTCTGCTCACCGCCTCGCCGCAAGCCGATCAGTTTTAGTTACAATGTACGGCTATGCTGAAGCATATCCGCTGGAATGACGTTGAACTGGAACCGCTGAATCCTCTCCTCGACCGCCAGATGATTACCGGGGAAAATCTCATGATCGCCCGCGTGCTGCTCAAAAAAGGCTGCATTGTCCCGGAGCACAGCCACCTAAACGAACAGCTTACTTACATTCTGGATGGCGCACTGAAGTTCTGGATTGACGGAAGGGAAGTCGTGGTCCGCGCGGGCGAGGTCCTGTGTATTCCGCCCAACATGCCGCACAAAGCCGAAGCCATGGAAGACACTGTTGATCTGGACGTCTTCTATCCGCCGCGCCAGGACTGGCTGGGAAAAACTGATTCATATTTGCGCAAGGCTGAGCCCGCCACCAGCCGCTGAGGTTCAATACGATCATCGAGCGAAGGTGTTGCCGGCGCTTCGGCGCGAGAGGTGAGCGTTGCTGAGATCGCGTCCGGGCGGTTCACGGCTTGAAGGGCCGCGCTCTGGAACCTCGCCGCGCCCTGCTTGAGCCCGCAGAATAGCCGCTTGCGAGTCGAAGGATCTAGCGCGGTACTTCAGCAATCCAGCCTCCGCCCAGGACGAGGTCACCGTCGTAGAACACCACGGCCTGTCCGGGCGTTATAGCGCGCTGCGGATCATCAAATGTGACCAGGACTTCGCCATTGGGTAAAGGTTCGAGAGTCGCGGGCGCAGGCTCGTGGCGATGGCGAATCTTTGCCTGAACACGCAAACCATGCACAGCCGAGGGCGGCTGTGCCACACGAGAATGGGAATGAGCAGCCGAGGATGACCGCGCTCCACGAGCAATTTCCTCGTTCAGGTCATCGAAGGCGATCCAGTTTGGGTTGCGGGCAATCAGCTTGCGCGAGAGCAGTTCATCATTGCTACCGACTGTGACCTGGCCGCGCTCGCCATTGATGTTAATGACATAGAGCGGCGTGCCTGTAGCCACGCCCAACCCCTTGCGCTGTCCGACAGTGAACTTGTGAATGCCATCATGGCGCCCGAGCACGCGCCCGTCGCTGGTGACAAGCTCGCCTGAAGTATCGGGCAGCGCTTCGCCCTGCTCGTCGAGATATGCGTCAATAAAACGCTTGTAATCACCGCCGGGAACGAAGCAGATTTCCTGCGAATCCGGCTTCTCCGCCAGCGCCAGTCCGTGCTGCCGAGCCAACTGGCGCACCTGAGGCTTGCTCATTTCGCCGAGCGGAAAACGCGTGCGGCTCAACTGCTCCTGCGTGAGACCGAAGAGAAAGTAGGTCTGGTCCTTGGCCGGGTCTGCGGCGCGGCGGAGCAGCCAGCGGTTGCGCGCGGCACAAAACTCACAGCGCGCGTAGTGGCCGGTTGCCAGCAGGTCAGCGCCGATCTGCCGCGCCGTGATCAGGAGCTGATCAAACTTCAAGTGATTGTTGCACAGGCTGCACGGAATCGGAGTGCGGCCGGAAAGATACTCCTGCACGAATGGGCGCACCACGTCGCGCTCAAAGCGATCCTGGTGATTCACCACGTAATACGGAATGCCCAAGTCTTCTGCGACGGCACGCGCGTCATAGACATCTTCAATTGAACAGCATCGACCCTGTACGTGCTCCGGCATGCCCTCGCGACCGGCGAGCCGGCGCTGGTTCCAGAGCTGCATGGTCAGCCCGACCACGTTATACCCCTCTGCGCGCAACATTGCCGCGACGGTCGAGGAATCGACTCCGCCCGACATAGCTACGGCAATGGTCTCAGGAGGCACTCTATGCATTATATCGATCTGCCTGGCAGCGAAGCTCGCGCGCAAAGCTTAGGGGGATTGCAAGAATCGCCGACAGCGCCGAGATCGCAACGTCATCGCACGTCATCGGGAAGAGCCGGGCCGCTGATTCACGCAGATAAACGCAGATCGGAAAAGCTTAGGTGGAACTTTACTTCGATCGGCGTTTATCCGCTTGCCATCCGCGGTAAGCCTGCTTTTTTCGATCGCGTGCGATGGCGGCGATGACGAGCGATTCCCAGATCCGCGCTTATCAGCGTTCATCAGCGTTAAGGCTGTTTTCCAGAGCTAATCGCTGATTGCTAATGGCTAACTGCCTCTTTGGCTTGTACAGCGGCGAAATTTCGCGCAAGCGGTTCACGGTTTCAGGAATCACCTGGATGGCGAAATCGATCTCTTCCTGTGTGGTCTGCTTGCCCAGGCTAAGGCGGATGCTGGCGCGCGCCCGCTCGTGCGGCAATCCCATGGCTAGCAGCACGTGCGAAGGTTCAATGGCTCCCGACGAACAGGCTGCGCCGCTGGAAACCGCCAGACCTTTAAGGTCGAGCGCGATGACCAGTGCCTCGCCTTCAATGTAGTCAAACCACAGGTTCGTGGTGTTCGGGACCCGGTGCGCGCTCGCGCCGTTTACGCCGGCTGCTTCAAACTTGGCAAGGACTTCATCCTGCAGATGGTCACGCATACGCGCCATTTCTGTCGGGCCGCTATCTTTGAGCCAGTCGGCAGCGAGTTCCGCAGCTTTGCCCAGTCCCACAATACCGGGCAGATTTTCTGTGCCGGCTCGACGTTGCCGCTCGTGGCTTCCCCCGTAGATTAGCGGCTGGATCAGGGTGCCCTTGCGGACATACATGGCGCCCGTGCCTTGCGGAGCATGGATCTTGTGACCAGAAATTGACAAGATGTCGCACCCGATCTTTGCAACATCAATCGGGACTTTTCCTGCCGCCTGGACCGCATCGGTATGGAAGAATACATCCGCTTCGCGCGCGATTGTTCCAATCTCTTCCACAGGCTGCAGTACACCGGTTTCGTTGTTGGCCATCATGACGCTGATGAGCCGCGTATTCGGTCGCAAGGCCTTTCGAATTTCTTCAGGATCGATTTCGCCCCGGCCATTCACGGGCACGCAGGTCACCTCGCAACCCATCTGCTCAAGGCGCTTGCAGGTGTTCAGCACCGCGTGATGTTCAATGGCTGAGGTAATTATGTGATCGCCGCTGCGCACCAGCCCGAAAATCGCTGTGTTATCACCCTCAGTGCCGCCGCTGGTGAAAACCACTTCCGCGGGACGGCAATTAAGCAGCGCCGCCACAGAAGCCCGCGCCTTCTCCACCGCTGCGCGCGCATGCTGCCCGTACTGGTGTATGGACGAGGCATTACCGAAGCGCTCCAGATAGAACGGCTTCATGGCCTCGAACACCTCCGGCAGGACCGGCGTAGTGGCGTTGTTGTCGAGGTAAACGCGGCGCATGGTTACATTTTACGCTTCGGTCGGATCACCAGAAAGGGCTACGCCAGACAGTTCAGAAGCGACAAGAAGCATTCAGCAATCAGCACACAGCATTCAGCCCTGAAATGACGTGAAAGTTTGTCAGAAAAGTTCAGCCCCTGATTCAGTGCTCAGGGGCTGAATGCTGACTGCTTATTGCCGAATGCTTGCTGCTATCTCTGCTCGATCGGAGTATAGCGGTTCGGATATTTGGGTCCAACGTATTCCGCGCGCGGACGGATGAGCCGGTTGTCATCGAGCTGTTCGATGACGTGCGCGGCCCAGCCACTGATGCGGGAGGTAGCGAAAATCGGCGTGAACAGGTCCACGTCCAGTCCCAAGGTCGTGTACGTGGAAGCGGAGTAGAAGTCCACGTTCGCATTGAGATGCTTTTCGTTCTTGATATATTTCTCGATGGCCGCCGACATGTCGTACCACTTGGGATTCGCGTCCTGTCCCAGGTCGTGCGACATCTTGCGGAGATGGGTAGCGCGCGGGTCTTCGGTGTGGTACACGCGATGCCCGAAGCCGGGCACCTTTTTGTGGGCGGCAAGCATGCCTTTGACGTGTTCCACCGGGTCCTCGCCTTTTTTGTCGATCTCAAACAGGATGCGCATCACGGCTTCATTCGCGCCGCCGTGCAGCGGGCCTTTCAGGGCTCCAAGCGCGCCGGTAATGGCTGAATGCATGTCTGACAGCGTGGCCGCGATTACCCGGGCCGCAAACGTGGAGGCATTCAGCTCGTGATCGGCGTGAAGGATCAGCGCCACGTCCAATGCTTTAGCAGCAGTTGGGGAGGGTTTTTCGCCAGTCAACATGAGCAGGAAATTCGCGGCATGCGAGAGCGAGGGGTCGGGCTCGACCACCGGTTTCCCCTTGCGGATGCGATCATATCCCGCCACGATCATGGCAATCTGGGAAGTCAGCCGGATGGCCTTACGCACGTTGGAATCGTGGTCTACGGCTTCAGCGTCTTTATCGTAAAAGGAGAGCGCCGAGACTGAGGTGCGCAAAACCTCCATGGGAATTGCTGATTTTGGCGCCAGGCGCATCCTCTCAAAAATAGAGGAGTCCATTTTCCTCTCGGCCGCCATTCTCTTATTCAAATCAGCCAATTCTGCCCGGGTCGGCAGCTTGCCGAACCACAGCAGGTAACAGGTCTCCTCAAACGTTGATTTCTGGGCCAGCTCATGAATATCAATGCCGCGATAGGCCAGGATTCCGGCGTCTCCGTCAATAAAGCAAATGGATGAATTGGCTGCAACAATACCTTCGAGTCCCTTGGGCGTAACTGTAGTAGTCGACATATTTTTCTGTCCGTTTTCGGCTTGTTGTGCTGCAGGAAGCATTAAGTGGTCAACATTTCTTTATACTCCAAAGCCTGAGGAGTTTCCAATCTTCACAGGGTCACGGATGGCCGATTCAGCGGAACAAATAACCTTAGGGACAGGCTCGTCGCAACACTTTTCGCACACGCTTATTTTCCGCGGCTGTATGTGAGCCATGTGACTCATGTCCGTTTATGCCAGTTTGTGCTTCACGATGCACAGAGTAAGGCGCAGCCCAGCGGTTACGGACCCGAGCCACCATCAGGTGCTGCGAAGCGCCTCAGTGGGAGGGACAGCGGTCGCGCGCCGAGCCGGAAAATAGCTGGCCAGCAGGGCGATGATGAGAAACGCCAGCGGGGCCAGCGCGAACGTTATCGCGTCGTGAGTTCCCACCGCGTATAGCAGGCTGGACATCAGCCGTGTCAGCAGTAGTGCGGCCAACAGACCAATGCCAATCCCAATAACAGCAAGCGCCATTCCCTGGCGAACCACCAGACTCAAAATATCCGAACGCGTTGCGCCCAGGGCCATCCGGATGCCCAACTCCTGCCGCCGTTGCGCTACCGAATAGGCGAGCACGCCATAAAGCCCGACAATCGCAAGCGCCAGCGCGGTGGCAGAGAATGTCGCCAGCAGGAACATGGTGAAACGCGGCTGCGCCCGTGCGCCATCCATCAGTTCATCCACCGTTTGCACTTTGGTCACAGGCTGATCGGGATCGATAGCCGAAACCTGTGCCCGCACTGCGGAAACCATGCCGTTTGGATCAGTGGTTGTGCGCACAAACAGGTTCATATTCGGCCACGGCAACTGCGGATAAGGAATGTAGACCTGGGGCTGCGGGTCCTGCGCCAGACCCTCATTACGGATATCCGCGGCCACGCCGACGACCTCCGCGTTGGTACTAAACCCCAGCACAACGTGTTTTCCCACAGGATTTTCATTGGGCCAGAAACGCCGCGCGAATGACTGATTCACAATCAGGACCTTGGGCGCCTGGGCGTTATCGGCATCAGTAAACGCGCGGCCGGACTGCAGCGGGATGCGCATGGTCTCAAGGTAGCGCGGACTGGTTGCCTCGATGATGATGAAAGGCCGTTGTCTTAGTGGAACCTCCGGCTGGCCTTCGGGCAGCATCGGGGTAATGCGGATGGGCGAGAGTGGAACCGCAGCCGAAACAGATGCTGACTTGACGCCGGGCAGGGCAGAGATACGGCGCAATAAGTCGTCAAAGAACAACACCTGCTGTTCGGGCTTCGCGTATTTTACAGTTGGCAACGGAATGTACATGGTCAGCACATTGCGCGAGTCGAAGCCGGGATCGATTTTCAGAAGACGCGAAAAGCTGCGGACCAGCAGGCCCGCGCCGATCAGCAAAACCAGCGTGAAAGCCACCTGGCCCACCACCAGCAGGCCTTTCGCCTGTACGCGTGTGTGGCTCGCGGACGAGCCCCGGCCCTCGTCGCGAAGCGTGGAATTCATCTCCGTGCGTGAGAGCTGCAGGGCGGGGAACAGCCCGAAAATCAGCCCAGTCAGCACGGAGATCGCCAGCATGAAAACCAGGACTCTCCAATCGATGGCGATGGAAAATCCCTGCGGGACGTTCGTTCCGCCGTAGACGGCGAGCGCTCTTGTAGCGGCCCAACTCAGCCCCAGTCCCACAATCCCTGCGATGATCGCGAGCAAAACGCTTTCCGTGAGCAGTTGGCGGATGATTACGCTGCGTTTGGCGCCCAGAGCGGTACGCACGGCAATTTCTTTTCTTCGCGCCAGGGCACGGGACAGCAGCAGGCTGGCCACGTTGGCGCAGGCGATCAGCAGCAGCAGACCTACGGCGGCAGACAGAAACAGAAGTCGTGTGCGCAAATCGGACACGGTAAGTTCCTGAAGGTTACCGGCCACCATGGAGATATTTGAGCCGCCATCGGGCGCTTTGGGATTTTCCTGGTTGTATTGCTGGTCAAGGACTTTTAGCTCCGATGCGGCCGATTCGAGCGTTGCTCCCGGGCTGAGCCGGGCAACTCCCTGAAGGTATGAGACGCCCAGGCGCAGATGCTGAGGCGTCATGAATGTGAGTTCGAAGTAGCGCGGGGTCCACACGTCGGCGGGGCCGATGAATGGGAACTGAAGTCCAGCGGGGAGCACGCCGATCACCGTGTAGGGCGTTGCATCAAGGTTGATCGTCTGGCCGACGATCGAGGGATCGGCGCCGAAGCGCGTACGCCAAAGCGCATCGGAAATCATCACTACATATTTGCCTTCCGGCCGGCCTTCATCTTCCGTGAAAGCCCGGCCCAACTGCGGCTTCACGCCCAACACCGAAAAGAAGCTGGGCGAGACACGCGCTATCGGCACCTGCTCCGGTTCGCCGCGGCCAGTCAGGTTGAAGGAATCCGTTGCGAACACGCCGATCCCGGAAAACGAACGGCTGCGGGTTCGCAGCATGTCATAGCGGTTCAGCGAGAACGCGCCTTGAGCCTCGCCGCCACGATTGCCTCGACGTTGCGTAGCCAGAAACACAAGCCGGCCCGGATCACGGTACGGCAAGGGCTTGATCAGCACCGAACTGGTCACGGTGAAAATGGCGGTATTCGCTCCAATTCCCAACGCGAGGGTAAGCACCGCGGCCGCCGTAAAGCCGGGATTCTTAAGGAGAGTGCGCGCTCCAAAACGAAGGTCTTGCAGGAACGATGACATAGCAGGATTATAGAGGCTCATTCACTACGCAGGCACGCAGGCGCGGAGAAACCAAAACCCCGCGATGAGCGGAGTCAAATTGCCGAAACTCGAATTGCGAGAGATTGAAAATTGCAGCCAGATCCGCGTTCATCCGCGGTAGGAATTTGTTTTCTCCGTGGCTCCGTTTCTCTGTGGTAGAAGGGACGTTATGGCTGCAGATCCTTCCTCAGATACAGCACCAACCGGTTTCCCGGACGCAGATCGTGCTCACTGATCTCACGGTATCTATTTCCGAAACGCTGAGTAATTTCCGCCTTCTGGTTTTCGAGCGCAATGATGATCGGCTGATCCGTATCCACAACTTTGCCCCAATAACCGGCGTTGGGATAGTCGCGCAAATACCAGGGCAGAGGCCAGTGTTCAGGTGACATAATCGTAATCCCGATGTTCTTCCCCGCGGGATTGCCGGCGGCAATCGTCTCAATTTCATTCACCAGGTTCAGCAGGTCGCGCCGAGAATGCGCATAACTGTAGGGCTGTGTTTCATCGTCATAACTATGGAAGCTGAGATCGATGGCCTGCACGGTTCCGACCAGAATCGCCGGCGCCAGCAGCACCAGGGCGAGCGCACGCTGCCGCCAGCGCGAGAAGATTTGTTCCAGGCCGTAGCCTGCCATGATGATCCACGGCAGCACAATGCTCAGAAGAAGCCATGGCGTTTTGTAAGGAATCAGGCAATAGGCGGCAAAGATTCCCATGGACCAGAAAGCTGTAAATACCGCAAACCGGTTGCGCGCCTGAAAGAGTGCAGTGATGATCCCCACGGCTCCGAGTATCATGGCCGGGAGTTCAGCGTCAGCCCGAAGTGACAGGCCGCCCCCCCGCCATCCGAACAGCCATTGCAGATATTTTGTCCAGGGATATACGTTGGCGTTGCCGCTGGTTTTAAACCAATAACTGTAGGTTCGGACAGAATCGAGCACGCCCTGAGGAAAATTGGTGAAAAGCGACGAATAGAGCACAACCCAGATGGCCAGAAAGAGTACGGCTGCGTTCAGGAGAAGCTGGTTGCGCGTCCACGCCTGCCTTGAGTTGCCCTGCTGCTGTACCGGCGCCTCGAATGCGAGCATTGGTGCAAGTTCCAGCTCAGGATTGACCATGCGCATCCACAGCAGAGTGCAGGGAATTGCGATCAACCAGACTGCGACGGTGATAATCCATGTTTCCTTAGTAGTGCCCAGGAGCGCCAGGGAAGTGGCCGCAAGCATGAAGTAACTGGGGCGGCGAGTATCCCGGTAGCGCAGCAGCGCCACCAGAGTCCCCAGCGTAAAAAAGATAAACAGGATTTCGTGAATGAAATAGCGCGAAAAAAAGACAAATCCCGGAGAAACCATGGCCATCGCTGCTGCCGCAAGCGAACCAAAATTGCCGAGTTGCCGTCTCAGGCACAGCATCAGCCACACTACTCCAACGCCGAACAGCGCGGTCACCAGCCGTATGGTGAAGGTGTTCAGCCCTTCTTTGCCCAGAAAAATACTGCCGATTGTGGTCGTGATCTCGCCCATGTAGTAGAGCGATGGGCCGTGATAATTCGCCGGATCGTAGTGGTAGTAACCCGTCCGGTAGAGATAGGCCATGAACATTCCGTTCACGCCTTCATCGTGGTGCAGCACCTTGGCGCTGAGCTCAAACACGCGCAGGAAGCATGCGGCCAACAGGATGCTGACGGCGGCCCATTGCCACAGGCTCAGTCGCCACAGCGGGCGACTTTTAAGAACGGACGCCGCAACGGAAGGCTCCCGCGTGGGCTTGGCGAGCTTTGATCTGCGTTTTCTGATTTCTGCGGGAGCCGCCGCCATGGCGTATATCGGTTATCCCTTTCCCACCGGCGCAGGCTGCCTTTCATGCAGGCTGGCCGCTACATTGATCAGTTCCTGAGGCACGCACCGCGTCCTTGCAATGGCATCCGCTATGGGAACGGAAACAATGTCATTGCCTTTGAGCGAGACCATGCAGCCAAATTTCCCCGCGTGCGCCAGATCGATGGCCCCTATGCCGTAGCGCGTGGCCAGCATGCGATCGAAGGCTGTTGGCGAGCCCCCGCGCTGCGTGTGTCCCAGAACTACGGCGCGGGTCTCAAAGCCGGTGCGGCTTTCAAGCTCCGCCGCCAGAGTCGCTCCAATCCCGCCCAGGCGCACGTGGCCGAACTCATCCTTTTTGCGGCGTTCCATCTCGTTGCCTGCGTTGGCCAGTTTTGCGCCTTCCGCTACCACAACAATGCTGAAATAACGTCCGCGATCATGGCGTCGCTTCAGGGTCTCGGCCACTTCGTCAATATCGAAGGGGTGCTCGGGAATCAGAATCACGTCCGCGCCGCCGGCCACGCCGCTGTAAATCGCGATCCAACCGGAGTCTCGCCCCATCACCTCGACCACGATCACGCGGTTGTGGGCTTCCGCCGTGGTGTGTACGCGATCAATGGCCTCAGTGGCAATGCTCACCGCCGTATCAAAACCGAAGCACAAATCTGTGCCGCTCAGGTCATTGTCAATGGTTTTTGGGACGGCGACTACCTTCACCCCACGCTCAAACAGTTTGAGCGAGACTGACTGCGTATCATCGCCGCCAAGAGCGATCAGAGCCTGCACACCGGTTGCTTTCAGGGTCTCAATACAGCGTTCCAGGCCATGTTCCTTCTTGGAGGGATTGGTGCGCGAGGTCCGCAGAATCGTGCCGCCCTGCGGAAGGATCCCTTTCACCGCTTCCAGGTCTAGCGGACGCACCATGTTTTCCATCACGCCGCGCCAGCCTTCCAGAAATCCAACGAACTCATCGTTGTAATGGAAGATTCCCTTGCGCACAATCGCCCGGATTACAGCATTGAGTCCCGGGCAATCGCCGCCACCGGTCAAAATTCCGAACTTCATTCTCCTGCCCTTTCTGTTTCTGTCCCGGTCCGATACAGCCTGTAGCCGCCGGCCTGGGCGACTTCCTTCTGTTGTTGCCAGAACTGCTCATTCACCGGAAGCAACGTTAGTTCCGGCGGACCGATGACTACATACTGAATATGATATTGCTTCAGCAGCGCTTCCGCCCGCGCGCCGCCCGCATAAATTTGTTGGATGTCAGCCTTGCGCTGCGCGTAATCCAGCCCGCGTGAGCCGAGCCATCCCGGATAGCCCAGCAGTGACAGCCTTCCCGTGAGATAAACCGCCGAGTCCCATGTGGGCGCGTTTAATATCACAGCGCCGGGTTGGGTATGACTGAGAACCGCCTTGGCCGCCGCAATGTCCGAGTTGGTGAATTCCCGGTTGGGAGAAGCTCCTGTAATAACCCGCAGAATGTCCAGTCCGCCTGCCAGTAGCATGCCGGCCAGCGCTCCCGCTGTGATCCATCGCCAGATCGTTTTGTGGCGCAATCCTTTGGCCAGCAGCAGCGCCACCAGCGGCGCCGAGGCAAGATACCAGTAAAACAGCACCTTGATGTTGTCCCAGATCCAGGGCGCAAGCGAAATAACATTGGGCACGATGAAGCAGAGCAGGAACGGCAGGTAGTACTTGAGCAGAGGACGCGGCGTGGCAAATTCAGAATCGCGCCACAGCAGGGCCATCGCAAGAGCAAACAGAAAGAAGCCGAGATTGAGGATCCAGAACTGCGCCACGTTGAGGCTGCCGTGGTCCCAGCCGAAGCGCCATCCGATGTAGTCGCGGGCGTGAATGGTTCCGCTGCCGGAAAGCCACAGCGCCTGGGGAAGCGCGATCAGGATTGCAGGCACAACAAACCACACCCAGGCCCGCCATGTCCGCCGGAAAATCAGCGCCATGCAAGCTCCCATAAACATGACCACGAGATAGGAATGCGCATGAATCAGCGGAAGCATGCCGGCCAGAACTCCCGCCGCGAGCATGCGATTCCGCGATTCTCTGCGCCAACCGGCAGTTTCCCCGCCCGTGATCACCGTCCACCACTGGCAGAAGATCACGATTGCCAGCGGAATGCCGAACAGGATGCTGCGCTGCGGAATGAACAACGTGGTCAGGGAATTGCCCCAGCGAAACAGGCCATCGAGATTGATGGTGTAGTCGTGGGTCAAGTGCCCCAGCAGCGGAATCAGCCCGTGCTCGCTGTTGTGCAGGTCCAGGAACATCCATGACCATCCCAGACCGCCGCTGAAGAACACCAGCGCCACAGCAATCACGCCGGCCAAGTGGCTGCGCGTGAGCAGCAGAGTCCAGTAGTGCATCAGCCCGGCCAGAGCCAGGGCCAGCACGATCCCCTGCAGCCACATGGCAGTAATCATCCCCGCGCCCGCGCGGACCAGCATCGCCGTCAGCACGTCGCATAAGAAAGGATAGGCAAAGCGCACGCCAGCGAAGGTTGGGTCCTGGGGAGGGAAGTTCCGGCTATGCACAAAGCTGTTGATCACCTGCAGGTGCAGCGTTAAGTCCCCGAGGTTATTGGTGACCCCGGTATAGATCCCATCTGCATCCCTGTAAACCGAAAAGGAAAACAGCGTGCCCAGCATGGCGGCCAGCGCGACGTAAAAGACGATGAACCCTAGCTTGCTGCGGCTGGGCTTTCCAAGCGACGCGGCCATGGCGCCAAGTGCTCGCTTGCATATATCCACGGCTTCTCGGCGGAACTTAACTTCGATCAGTAAGAGTCCGGGCAGGAGCAGAACCAGTACCGTTGTCCACATGCAGGCCGCGCTCAGTCCGAACTCGCAGGCGAGCAGATAACCCGCCATGGACGCAATCGCCAGGCCAATCACCGCGCCCATGCACAGCCGTGCCGGGAACGGGGCCGAGCGGTCAAACCAGAATGTCAGCAAGATTCCGCTGCAAACGGCTAGGACAATGAACAGTATGGCGAGGAACATGTCTGATCTTGCTCTGATTCTAAACGAACGCTCCCTGGCAACTTCCCAAAAGGAATCAACGGTGTTTCGCAAGACGAATCGATTACGAAATGTACAGCCCGACACGAGCGCGCCCACACGTGTTCGGATCGCACATACCTGCGTCAAAATACAGCGGTTTTATGCGGGTCGAGGGCGGCAATTCTGATGTATAGTGGCCCCATGTCATCCCGATTTTTGAGGCTCATACTTTTCTGCATGGTTCCGTTTATTTGCGCGCAATTCCCTGCGCACGCGCAAACCCCAACGCAAGCCCAGGCTCAGCCGCAGACCCAAACCACAACCCAGGCTCAAGCCCTTCCTTCTATTGACCTGCAGGACTTGAATGGCGGGCATCACAAGCTTGCGGATTATAAGGGCAAAATCGTTCTGCTGAACTTCTGGGCGACATATTGCGTGCCCTGCGCGGCCGAGATGCCGCTGCTCGCCGAAATGCAGAAGCGCTATAAAGGCAAGATCGTCGTGCTGGCCGCGTCCATTGACGATCCCGCCGACCGCAACAAGCTCAAAGGATTCCTCAAAAAGCACCAGGCCGGCAATCTGACCCTCATGGTCGGGCCGACGCTGGACACGCTTTCCGACCTACAGTTGAGCTCTCTGCCGGATACGCTTTTTTTTGATGCCGATGGCAAACTCGTCGGCAAAAGTGTGGGCGCGCTGAAGCGTCCTGATCTGCAAAAGAAGCTGGCGGAGATGACCCACAGAGCGGAGTAAAGATCGGGTACGCATCAGCAGAAGAGCCAGAAAAGGACCGCCTTGAAATGACGCATGACGAGTCCTGCCGAAGCTTCAGGAAGTTGCCTTTTTGATCTTCCCGTTCATGGCTGCCAAAACTGCCTTGCGCCCTCAGGAAGCGTAGTGAGTGCAGTCGCTTATTTCAACAGTTATCATTGAGACCGTATCGGTATGGCGATCATTTCAGGCAATTGCGCGAACAGAGTGCGACTTTTTTGCTGCGCATTGGCGCTTATTTCAATGGGAATTACTGTGGCCCTAAGCGCCAAAGCTGCCGATAAAAATGCGGTTACGATAAGCAAGGTGCGATCCGGTATAGCAATACTCCGGCAACACCAACGTTTAACCATCCTTGAAATCAAATCTCCTACAGGATCTGTTCAGCGGATCGCCCTAAGCCATCCGAGCGACTATCGCCAGGGAACGAATGCTCCTTATCAGGCGCAGTTGATTGTGGAAAGTCCTAATCATTTCTTGATCTTTACGGATACATTCGCCTCCAACCCGGGTAATGTTCAGGGGCGTTGCGGCGCGAGTGAGACAGGTGAACGTTTCCTTCATGTAGTTGCCCTTGGAGCTATTCCGCACGAGACTCTCTCTGTTTTGATAGATAGCTGTCTTCTTGATTTGGAGCCCACATCAAGGACCCCAGAATGGATTCCGAAACCCGATTCCGCCGGTTTTGCCGGTCGGATAATCTTGAGCTTCGAGGGGATCACCCGACCAAATGTGATTTACTATGTTGCACCTGATGGTGACGTGACGCGGCCGCAGGACGGCCAAAAATAACCTCGATTCTTATACCGAATACGCCATTGGCCGCTGAGGAAATGACTGTACTCACCTGATTACAACAATCCTCCGCGTCTCCGCGCCTCCGCGGTGAAAATCCACTTCTACGTAAAAAGAAATTCCTTGCTCTTCAACTCCCGCACTACATCCCGCAGCTTGGCGGCTTTTTCAAACTCAAATCGTTTGGCCGCTTCGCGCATATCGCTCTCCAGCTTCGCAATATAGCCATCGAGTTCTTCCTGGTTCTTGAAGTCGCGGATGCCATCAGCCTCCTGGGTTAGATCAACGTAATCGGCTTCAGCAATGCCCGCCAGCGACATCGCCAGCGGACGAATAATGCTTTCGGGAATAATACCGTGCTCTTCGTTGTACGCCCGCTGGATGGCGCGGCGGCGGTCGGTCTCATCCATGGCCCGCTTCATGGAATCGGTCATGCGATCGGCATAGAGAATGGCCCGGCCATTCACATTGCGCGCGCAGCGGCCGATGGTCTGAATCAGTGATCCGCCGGAGCGCAGGAAACCTTCTTTGTCCGCATCCAGCACGGCCACGAGTGAAACCTCGGGTAGGTCCAGCCCTTCGCGCAGAAGATTGATGCCGATCAGCACGTCATACTCGCCCTTGCGCAGGTCACGCAGCAACTTGATGCGCTCCAGCGTCTCGATCTCCGAGTGCAAGTAGCGGCAGCGCACGCCCACTTCGGCGTAATACTCGGCCAGATCCTCCGCCATCCGCTTGGTCAAGGTGGTCACCAGCACGCGCTCGCCTTTGCTCACGCGGTCGCGAATCTCGTGCAGCAGGTCGTCAATTTGGCCTTTTACCGGGCGGACTTCAACTTCGGGATCTACAAGCCCTGTCGGCCGGATGATCTGCTCTACCACCACGCCTGCCGACTTGGTCAGCTCGTACGGGCCCGGCGTAGCGGAAACGTAGATCACCTGGTTCGCGCGCTCTTCAAACTCCTCAAACTTGAGAGGGCGGTTGTCCAGCGCGGAAGGCAGACGGAAACCATACTGGATGAGATTCTCCTTGCGCGAGCGGTCACCGTGCCACATGGCATGAAGCTGCGGAACGGTCTGGTGCGATTCATCAATGAACATGACGAAATCGCGCGGTACGTAGTCAAGTAGCGTGGGCGGCGGCTCGCCCGGCTTGCGTCCGGAAAAATGCCGCGAGTAGTTTTCAATGCCGTGGCAATAGCCCACCGACTTCATCATCTCCAGATCAAAGCGCGTGCGCTGGTGAACGCGCTGCGACTCAACCAGCCGGCCTTCTTTCTCCAGCTCTTTCTCCCACCACGCCAGCTCTTCAAGAATGGTCTCGATGGCGTGGTTCTTGGTGGTCTGCGACATCACATAGTGGCTTTTGGGATAAATGGGCAGGCGGGTGTACTTCTGCTTTACCGTGCCGAACAGGGGATCGATCTGCGAAAGCGAGTCCACCTCATCCCCAAACAGCTCAATGCGATAGGCGTTGTCGTCGTAGGTAGGGAAGACCTCAATCACGTCGCCGCGCACGCGGAAGGTGCCGCGCTTGAAGTCCACGTCATTCCGTTCGTACAGGATTTCTACCAGCTTGCTAATGATGTCGCGGCGGGGAATCTTCTGGCCCTTTTCCAGGAAAAGCAGCATGCCGTAATACGCTTCGGGCGATCCCAAACCGTAAATACAGCTTACTGAGGCGACGATTACGCAGTCGCGCCGCTCGAACAACGACCGCGTCGCGGAGAGGCGCAGTTTGTCCAGTTCGTCGTTGACCGTGGCTTCTTTCTCAATGTAAACGTCGCCCGCGGGAATGTAAGCTTCGGGCTGGTAGTAGTCGTAATAGGAGACGAAGTATTCGACAGCATTGTTGGGAAAAAACTGCTTGAACTCGTGATAAAGCTGCGCGGCCAGAGTCTTGTTGTGCGCCAGCACAATGGCCGGGCGGTTGAGCTGCTCAATCACCTTGGCCATGGTGTAGGTCTTGCCCGAGCCGGTGACGCCGAGCAGCACCTGATGCTTCTCGCCCGCATACGTGCCACGCGTGAGCTCGTCGATGGCGTGGCCCTGATCGCCTTTGGGCTTGTAATCGCTGGTAATCCTAAAATCCATGTTGGCTCTATAACAACACCCACCACGGAGGCACGGAGACACAATTGGTCTGCCAGTCCCCAGATGGGATTTTGGATCACGTAAATCTATTTATCGTGACATGAAACAGGGTTTTCGGCAATTCACATGAACCGATGATTTGAGGTGAGCATAAGTTATGATAAAAGAGCCTGATTTTGGAGCAAACAATGAATATCGAAATCCATGATGCGGCCCTGGAAGCGAGAATCCGCAAGCAACTCCAGGCGACAGGTTCCAGGAATGTGGAGGAAGTGTTGCTGCATTTGCTGGAAATGCAGGAAGAGCAGGACCGCTGGCTGCTGGAGAAGAAGGAAGCAATCAATGCCAAGATTCAGCGCGGCCTTGACCAACTGGATCGGGGAGAAGGAGTTCCCGAGGACCAACTGGACGCATATCTGAGGGATCTGAAAGCCAAGCCTGAATGACGGCGAGATATGTCCTTGCGCCTGAAGCCGTTTGCGACCTTGTAGAAATCTGGCGCTACATCAAGAAAAAAAGCAATGCCACTGTCGCCGACCGTGTTGAATCGGTGATTCGGGATAGAATCGTATTTCTGGCCCAGAACCATGGTGTGGGACACCGGCGGATGAACCTGACAGACAAGCCCGTGAAATTCTTCCCGGTCTATTCTTATTTGATCGTCTATCGCCCGGATACTCTGCCATTGCAAGTAGTCAGCATCATCCATGGCCGCAGGGATGTTGAGCAGATTCTGAAAGACCGGTTATAGCTTGTACGAAAAGGCCCTGCTATCCAGCCGCCTCGGCGACCTCGAGCGACTTGTCTTTTGGGGTGGCAGCAACTGAGTTAGAAAATTCCAGCGCGCCATCGTCGATGCGGGCCCATTTGAGCGCCATGATGTCGCGGTAAAAATTCTGGTAGACGCGCCACGGCGCTTTGGATCCCTGTTTGGGCCAGCTTGCCAGCGCGCGCTGAATATAGTTCGGCGTGAAGTTCTCCACAAATCCGGCTACCGCAGTCTCACCGCGCGGTACTGGCATGACCTGGCGCACGCGCTTGCGATCCATGAGGTTCAGCAGCCGGCAGACGTAATTGCAGATCAGGTCGGCCTTGAGAGTCCATGAGGCATTGATGTAGCCGAAGACAGAGGCAAAATTGGGCACGCCGGACATCATCACGCCCTTGTAGGCCAGCACCTGGCTTGCATCCACGCGCTCGCCGTCCACCGTGAGTTCAGCCCCGCCGAAGGTCTGCATGAGCAGGCCTGTGGCGGTCACAATGATGTCGGCTTCCAGCTCGCGTCCGGATTTCAGCAGGATGCCCTTCTCCGTAAAGCTCTCAGTCTCTCCCGTTACCACACTGGCGTGGCCGGATTTGATGGCCTCGAACATGTCTGAGTCGGGAACCAGGCATATGCGCTGCTGCCAGGGTTTGTAGCGCGGCGTGAAGTGCGTTTCCACGTCGAACTCGCTCCCCAGTTCCTGGCGTACCTTCGTGAGCAGGAACTTCTTCATCAACTCGGGACGGCGCTGTGAGAACTGGTACATCACCGCGACAAAGCCGATATTTTTCCAGCGGCTCAGTTTATATGCCCACATGGAAGGCATAATCCGGCGGAGAAAATTCGCGATCCTGTCCTTCTCAGGCAGAGAAATCACATAACCGGGAGAGCGCTGCAGCATGGTCACCTGACCGGCGGTTTTGGCCATCGCTGGAACCAGCGTGAACGCGGTTGCGCCGCTGCCGACCACCACCACGCGTTTTCCTGCGTAGTCCAGATCTTCCGGCCAGGCCTGGGGATGAACGATTTTTCCCTGAAAGCGCGCCATGTTTGGAAATTCGGGCATGTATCCGGCGGAATAGCGGTAATAACCGGCGCAGGAGAAAAGGAAATTGCAGCTCAGCACCACCCGCTCTTCGCGCCCGTCGGATGTAGTCTTTACTGCTTCCACATTCCATTGCGCGTCCTGTGAGGACCATGATGCCCGCTTGATTTGATGCCGGAAGCGAATGTGGCGGTCGATTCCTTCGTCACGCGCTGTGGCTGCGATGTACTTGCGGATATCTTCTCCGGGCGAGATGGTCTTTGCGTGAGGCCAGGGGCGAAAGGAATAGCTCATGGTCAGCATGTCCGAGTCTGACCGGATTCCCGGATATCGAAACAGGTCCCAGGTGCCGCCGATGCGCTCGCGTTGCTCCAGAATGACGTAGCTTTTCCTGGGACAGAGCTTCTTCAAGTGATGGGCGGCATCGATGCCGGAAAGGCCCGCCCCCATGATCAGTACATCAAAATGTTCCGGGGCCGATACTTGCGCCATTCAATGCTCCACGCGGGGCCATGCTTAGTGACTGAAGATAGCATAGCGCAAACAGGCAACATACCGGGATTATTGCAGATTGATGATAGTTCGAGTGGGCGAGGCTGTGAGCGCTTACTAAGCAGAAAGCGCCGGATTTTGTCCGGCGCCTGGCAAACACATATAAGTAGCGAGACACGCTCAATCGTTAATTACATCAGGGTTGATGACGTGAGTGAAGGCGAAGGTCTGGTTGCGTCCTCCCGTGACTCGCGCCATTTCTTCCGCACTCAGGTCGCGCGCTCCGGCGCGGCCAAGCACTCTCTGAGTATCTGTCTGCTTCGATTTTGACATGTGTCGTTCTCCTTTCACGATACCTACGATAGGCTAGCGGGAGGGGAATGCAGAAATCAAACGGAAACACCACAATCCGCGCGAAACAGGATCTGCAATTCCCATTTCGGGACAATTCTATTGTTCTCTCCGATGCGTTTATCTCCAAGCGCTAAAGATTGCGCGAATCTCGCGGCGAGAGAGACGCGGCGTGCGGACCTCACGCGCCGCCGCTGCCGGCGTGCGCTGCCCGCGGCTGGCCGACAGCAATAGCCGGTTGCTCTGGCTGCCCTGGCCGGTCAAGCTGTCCCACCGGATTACCTTCCTTGTTCGCGTAGTACGCGTTCACCGCCAGAATCGCCAGGCAGACCAGGATCGCTGTCCACACGGCCCACATGATCGCGTTGTCCAGTTTCGCCATGCGCGCTGAACCCGCCGGAATCACCGTCGTCACTTTTGCCTTGATCCATCCGGCCACGGCTGTGATGTATGCGCTCAGCTTGGCCTGTTGCGTCCCGATATTTTCAATGGTAATGCCGCCCAGAAAACCGGTAGCCAGCGACTGCAGCTTTGGACCGAAGAACCGCGTGATGGGATAGGACAGCACCACGCCATAGAAGATCCCCAGCGGCAGCAGGCAGAGGTAGACCCATCGCGAGAGAATTGCAACTCCGCCCAGCCCCAGCGTCAACACCGCCACGGTGACGACAGAGACAACGGCTTTATTCTGGATTGAGGTGTTGCGCCACGAATCCAGCGGCAGCTTTGCCCGGTTCAGTTTCCCCAGCAGCTCGGAAAATAATGTAATGTACACAGCTCACCCTCCACTACAACAACGGCAAAAGAGCCGTTTCTCTGTAGTGAGTCTCGGGGCGTGAGCGTTTCAGATTACTCTTGCTTGCAATTTTTCCCGGGCTGCACTCTAAGGAGTGTTCCCGAGTGTCGCGACCAGATTTGCTCGACAACAAATCGACCAACCTAACTAGTCTGGATTTGTGTCAAACGTGGTCGCTTTGGGCGGAGCAGATTCCTCGGCCTCACTAAAAAATCACTGCCGATTGAAACAGCTTGAACGTTCGGCCTCGGAAAGCTGCTTCGTGGTGATGGTGGTTCTCAACTAGCCAACATGGTGGCCTCGCTCCAAACTGCCGAAGCCGAGCCTTGGCTGGGGGTAAGCGAGGGATGCCGTCTGCCGTGAGATCCTTCAGGCCCCGATGAGACCGAGATGGTCGCCCACATAAATCAGCCGGCCTGTTGCGCTTTGCGCGCCTCGGCCGAGTCGTAGCTTTCGCCGTAGATGGCGGGCACTTTGCCGCCGGCCGGCCGCAGATACACTGAGAGCTGACCACGATGATGGACGGAGTGATTGAGGACAGTTTGAAAAAACATTACTGCCGGGGATTGAAACATGCCGCGGAAATCGAGGGACTTGGTGAGCTGAGAGGGCGTCATCTGTCGCAGTCGCGGAAAGACGGTTTGAAACATGTCGCCGTACCAGCGGCCAAGCTCCACTCCTGTGCGCACGTTTTCGGGACGCGTGATGGCGGCGAAGTTGAATTCTCCATTGGCGATCCCTTCCAAAAAGCGCTTCTCCGCAGCCACAATGTGCCACGCCAGTTCCAGTGCGGTCTTTGAGACCGGGTCAGGACGGTACTCGCCGCCGGAGGCGGGAATGGCTTCAATAACCTGGCGCGTCTTGGGATGCTCTCTTTCGAGCAGGGGAAGAAAGATATCAGTCAGGAGGAACTGTGCGTGTTCGGGATTCAGCGGCTGCGACATGGGTGAGACCTCGAGTGTTTTGGTTTGACAAACAGTATATAAGGGCGGACGGCGGAACAATGGCTCATGGCCATGGCGATTTCCGGAGTCGCGAAGGATTGCCGTTTCAGTAAAGTTCGTCAGTTTCCGTTTGGCAATATCGAGAAGGATGGAGCAACACGCATACCGGACTAGCGCCGGAGCAATTCGAAATCAGGACCCCCCGGATGAGCCCTGCTATCAGCACATGAGCTAATTAGGGGCCGGTGGGCGGAGGGCAGTCGGGTCCGTCCGGCCGATTGGTAGCCGGGTCCCATGTACATGCTCCCGTGGTCATTCCTCCCACGATGGTTTCGAGCTGCTGTTTGGTCAATACATAAGCGCCCATGCGCCCAAGAACCCTTTCCTCGTCGTTCTGTTTTGGCATGTTGTCCCTTCCTATTAAGCATCTGTCCTTAAGGAATTTGCCTTGCCCGGATTGATGGCAACGCGTGTTGGAGTATAGGGCGGGATTGCGTTTGCTCAATCCCGTCCGCGGGAAAATTCCTGAAATTAGAACACAGGCTGGATGACTAGCCGCCTTGCAGGTTAATGGCCTGGAATGAGAACAGAAGTCTGGTTTTCATCCCACGGGAGCGGTTTCAATCGGATGCGGTTCCTGGTAGAGCTCTTCAATCTGCTGCTTGTACCTGGCTTCAATGATGCGCCGCTTGAGCTTGAGGGTGGGAGTGATTTCGCCGCCGGCGACGGTGAATTCATCCGGCACGATCAGGATTTTCTTGATGGTCTCAAAGTGCGCAAGCTTCTTGTTCACGTCTTCAATAATCCCGCGATACAGCTCCCGAACTTTGGCGCTGGCTACCAACTCATGGTGATCTTTGAAGGTGACGCCGTTGGCGCGCGCCCAATCCTCAAGAAGAGGGAAGTGCGGCGAGATAATCACGGACGCATATTTACGTTTGTCGCCGATGAGCGCTGCCTGCGCCACCAGCACATTGGCCTTGAGAGCGTTCTCAATCGGCTGCGGAGCAATGAATTTTCCGCCTGAAGTTTTCAGCAGATCTTTTTTGCGATCGGTAATGCTCAGGAAACCATCCGCGTCAATCTGGCCGATATCGCCGGTCTTGAACCAGCCATCCTGAAAGGCGGCGCGCGTCTCGTCCGGCATGTTCCAGTAGCCTTTGAATACAGTGGGGCCTTTGACCAGGATTTCTCCATCTTCGGCGATTTTTAGGTCCAGGCCTTCATGAACTTTGCCCACCGTGCCGATCTTGAACGCGCCCAGGCGATTGCCGGAGATCACAGGCGAGGTTTCAGTCAGCCCATAGCCCTCAAAAATGGGAATGCCCATACAGCAGAACCAGTCAGACATGTCATAGCCCAGAGGCGCGCCGCCGGAATAGTAAACCCGGCTGCGGCCGCCGAAGCCCTGGCGGATCTTGGAATACACAAGCTTATCGGCCAGTCCCCAGGCGAAGCTGGCGGGCTTGTCACCGCGCGCAATCTCCTCTTTGTGGCGGCGGCCTACGCGCAGGGCCCAATTGAGGATCTTGCGCTTCATACCGCGAGCGGCCTTGCGCTCGGCTTCCTGCCGGACTTTTTCGTAGACGCGAGGCACGGCCACAATGATGGTTGGCTTCGCTTCCTGCAGCATCTGCGGCAGCTTGTCAAAAAATGGACAATAGGCAATGGTCACGCCGTTGAAATAGCAGACGTAATCCAAGTGCCGCGCGGTCACGTGCGATAGCGGCAGAAATGAAAGATAGAGATCGCCTGGCTCCCACTTCGCGTTGCGCGTGGACATGTTCGCGTTGGAGGTAAGATTGCCGTGCGTGAGCATCACGCCTTTGGAGTTTCCTGTGGTTCCGGAGGTATAGATCAAGGTCGCGAGATCGTCCGCCGCGATGGTATGGGCCTGGGCTTCCCACTCGGGATCGCCATCGAGCGAAGCTCCATTCAGCAACGGCCATATTGGGATGACGTTGATTTCCGCGATGTCATCCATCACCATGACTTTTTCTATCTTTGTCCGCGAGAGAATGGATTGGACTTTTTTAAGCTGCTCCTCGGACGACACGCAGACCACGCGCGCTCCGGAGTTTTCGAGCACGTAGAGCGTCTGTTCGGCGGTAAGCGTCGTGTAGATGGGGACGTCGACCAGGCCGGTGGTGACGCAGGCAAAATCAACAATCATCCATTCCGGCCGGTTTTCGCTGAGGATGGCCACGCGGTCACCCTTGGCCAGGCCCCACTGGCGGAAGGTCCGCGCCATGGTGGAAACGTAGGCATAAAGCTGGCGCGATGAAATGACCTGCCATTCGGCCCCGCGCTTCATCATGACGTGGCGATCCAGATCATGAGTCACGGAGGCAAAGAAGAGATCGGCCAGCGTCCTGGGTTCCATGCTAAGTGCCTGCTTCCACGCCCTTAAGAATCACGGATACCACCGAGTCCGTAAGGCTGGAGAGGTGGAAGTCTTCGCGCTCGCGTTCGCGTTCCGACAAGATCCACGTAGTTACTATTTCATCCACAGCCCCAAAAAAACAGTGGGCCGCAATGGTGACCGAGAGGTCCGCCCGAAAAACGCCGGCAACCTGGCCCTCCTTGAGCACACCCTTGATCAGGTCAAAATATTCGCCCATCAGGTTATGAGAGAACTCGCCCAGAAACTTGGCGCTGTGCCGCAGCTCCGTCTGGAACACAATGGCCAGGTCGCGGTTGGAGCCCAGCCCTTCCAGGTGGAGGAACGCCATGCGACGGAGCTTCTCACGGGGATCCGTCAGTTCGTCCAAAGCCGCTTGGGCGCGGCGAATGAAGCGGTGGAACGCCGAATCAATGGCCGACATCAACAGCTCATCTTTATTCTTAAAATAAAGATAAATGGTGCCATCGGCTACGCCGGCACGCTCCGCAATTTCCGCCACACGGGAGTGGAAGAAGCCATGTTCGGCGATGACTTCAATGGCTGCATCCAGAATGCGCTGGTGCTTGTCTGAAGAAGCGCCGTTCACCGTCTTCGAAGTGTTTGCAGAAGTACGTTTCACGCTAGGAAGCCTTGAATTTACTTGGATTTGCGAGGAAGCGCAACTTCAAAGTTACCGCCCGGCCCGTTTCCCGTACCACTCCAGAAAGCGGCGGAAGGCCTGCCCGCGATGGCTGTGCCGCCGCTTTTCCGGCAACGGCAACTCGGCAAAGGTCTTATCGGCTGCGGGAAAATAAAAAAGCGGATCATATCCAAAGCCGCCCGTGCCCCGCGGAACCGTGATCAACTCACCTTCGGCCTCTCCCCGGAAAGTCTCCAGAACCTTGCCATCTTTTGCCACGGCGATCACGCACACATATCGGCCCGGATGCTTTCCATTCGGCAGCCGCTTGAGTTCTGCGATCAGAGCCTGATTGTTCTCCTCGTCGTCAGAGTTCTCGTGCGCCATCGCCCCGCTTTGGAGAGTCGCTGCGTACCGGGCAGAATACACCCCCGGCGCGCCCTGGAGTTCGTCCACCTCCAGGCCTGAATCTTCCGCCAGAACCATTACTCCATCGCCATGGCGGCTGTAATATTCAGCCTTGATGCGGGCGTTTTCCTCAAACGTCGTGCCATCTTCAACGGCCGGTGAAAGCCACGCCAGCGCCGGCAGCACTTCAACCTCGAGCCCGCAGGGCTGAGCGGCTTCACGCAACTCCCGCAGTTTACCTGGGTTGGTGGTGGCAAGATAGATTCGGGAGATTGCTTCCATAATTTCTTTGGGTATTATCTTAACTTGATGGCCTAAGCTGTTCCATCTGAGGTGATTAATGCAGAAGTGGCTGTGCGGGGCTGTAGTAGCGGTGCTGGCGATCTCAGGCTGTTCCCGAGGCCGGATCAATGGCGCTGGGAGCGGCGGTACCGGAGTGGGGCAGCTTTATGTGGCGACCAACGCCAGCATTCTGCGCTTCAACAACGCCCTGCAGGCAAACGGAGACATCGCGCCCGCCGCCACCATCACCGGCTCCAGCACTACCTTGTCGTCGCCCCAGCACCTGCTGGTGGATCCCACCGGCGACCGGCTGTTTGTCGCCAACAGCGGCGGCAGTTCAATTTTGATTTTCGATCCCGCTTCCACCGCAACGGGAAATGTCCCCCCGGCCCGGACCATTTCCGGTGCGTCCACGCTGTTGGCGGCGCCTCACGATTTGGTAATCGATCCCGTTAACAATCTGCTCTATGTGGCTGATGGCACACAGATTCTTGTGTTCCAATCAGCTACTACCACCAACGGTGATGTGCCGCCGGTGCGCAACATTACGCTGGGTTTTGCCGCCGGCGCCGTGGCGTTGGACCTGGCGAATGACCGCCTGTATGTAGCCGACCCTTCCAGCAACACGATTGATCGCCTCGAAGGAGCCAGCCTTCAGGACGGCACGGCGGTGATCGCTGCATCCATCAATGGCGTGGATACAGGACTGAATCATCCCCAGGGTTTGGCTATGGATGCCGCGGGCAGGCTCATTGTTGCCAACGCCGCAGGGCCAACCATTACCATCTATGCCACGCCTGCCACGGCCAGCGGCGATGTTGCTCCGAGCGCGACCATCAGCGGAACCGGTACGCAACTGCGCGGGCCGGATCAGATTGTGCTCGATCCCGCCACCAACAACGGTGAACTCTACGTTGCAGACAATCTTCTGGGTGGAATCCTGGTGTTCAGCCAGATCAGCACAGCCACCGGGAATGTGACGCCCTCACGCACCCTCAGCGGGACCACCACGACACTCGCCGCCAACGGCATTACTGGAGTAGCGCTGGATCCCACACGGTAGCGGTAGTTCGCAAGGAGACTCAAATTCAGCTATGGCTGAAATCCACCACGAGTGCGCCGTCTCATGCCCTCCGGGCGAGCTAAACTGTTGAAAAGCCGTTTCATCCTGCAAATCTGTTTGTGGCAAAGGATTTGCTTTCTTCCCACTGATACAGTTTAGGATTTGTTTAAGAGAGGCCGCCTATGGGCAAGCAAGTCATGCTGTTTCTGGTTTTGCTGATGCTAGGTGTTGGTGTGCCGGGCCGGGCACAAACAACCGACAATTCACTGCAACAGAAAGGCAGCACGGCCACGGACCAGGATACGACCAAAACCGCTGGTCAGAAGCAAGGCCAAAATGCAGCGCCCAGCGCGACTGATAAGGAATCCAAACCCGCCAAACGCAAGACCCACATCCGCCTTGGCGGGGTCACGCTGGGAGCCGGTTACAGCAACTTCGGCAACTCCTTCATCCCGCCGTTCTACCCCTACTATCCTTATTACGGATACGGAGTTCTTCCCGTCAGGGCATTCTATACGCCGTTTGCGGTAGACATGCTCTACGGTCCTTTTTACTATCCTCCGCGCACCTTCGATTTGAACTATGCTTTGGGCAAGGGTGAGGTGGAGTTGAAATCGCTCGGCCGGAACAAGAATGCCTCGGTTTATATTGACGATGCTTACGCGGGCAAGGCCGGCAAACTCAAGCATCTGTGGCTTGACTCCGGCGCCTACGACCTCTCGCTGACCGGCGCCGACGGCAGCAGTTTCCATCAGCGAATTTACGTCCTGAGCGGCAAGAAGCTGAAGATCACTCCCGAATTCAAAATGAGCGGCCCCGCTCCGCAAAACAACGCTCCGCAAAATGAGGAAAAGAGATGAACGCGAGAAAAGCTTTCAAGCGTATGACGCGGGCAGGCCTTCCAGTTCTGCTATTGCTTGCGGTGGCGGCATTCTCCGGCGAAGGGCCGCGTGGAACCGTGCCGCGCGCCTCGGCGGAAAAATATCCAGCGCATTTTGAGCAGGAGGGAACTGCTATTGGCGCGAGACTGGTCAAACCTTCGCAGGCCAAAAAGGAATTCTCAACCGATATCGATCACTGCTGCGTGGCCGTGGAAGTGGCAATCTATCCGCGCAAAGACGGCATGATCGAGGTGTCTCTCAACGATTTCGACCTGCGCGAGAAGGGCAAGGACATTGCCACCAAGCCGTCAACCCCGGAAGTGATCGCGGCCCGGCTGCAACCGCCGCCCAAATCCGACCAGCCTGACTTGGATCGCAACGTGACCATTTACCCCACAGCGGGCGTCGGCTATGAAACCGGCGGCGTTGATCCCATTACCGGGCAGCGGCGGGGCGGAGGAGTTGTAACGTCCGAGGGAGTTGGTGTTGGCATTGGCGGCCAGCGTCCTCCCGAGCCGGAAGCCAGCCGCGCTGACCGCAGGACCATGGCGCTGGAGCTCCACGAGAAAGGCCTGCCGGAAGGCAATACCATGTCGCCTGTTTCCGGATACCTCTATTTCTCCGTTCCGCAAAAGAAAAAGGCGAAGTACCAGCTCGAATACATGTTGAACGGGACCAAGGTCGTACTGCCGTTGTAAATTCCTCTCCATGCATACTCCTCTGGGACGGGCCTGCGGCAACGCGGGCCCGCATTTTTCGCCCGCCTGTCCGGCTAAGCCGATGAAGGCACAGTGAATATATCTTCGTATTTTGATTGACTTCGGGAGGCGCAATGGTGTATCAAGGTAAGTTGAAGGAGAAGTGCCGGTGCAGGCGCCTGCAGGCTGGCGATTAAGACCCAACGGCCAGTCGCATCCGGACGGGGAAGCCCGTGAACGGTGAAATGCCTGACTCTCACCAGAAGGCTGGTTTTGTCCCTGCTCTCTGGAGCGGCGAACGGCGGAAGTCACACCGTAGCAGTAACTTGAGCGCTGTTGTTCAAGTCTGGTCTACAGTGCGAGCCGGAGTCGCGTTGCCCCTCCGCTGAACGGTTCTTCCAGTTCAAGCCGCCATGGCTTCTGGAAAACCCGGCGAGTCGCCAGCAAGCCAGAATTTGGGCTGGCTGGGCCGCTCGCCCGACGCAACCGCCGGTGTCCCGCGGTAGATGCGGTCAGCAATGCGCACTTGAAGTGTGCCCCTACATCGCCGTAATCGCCCGAAATCGCCGTGATCGCGCGTAATCGGAAAATCCTTGAAACGCAGAGGAACACCAGGAAGCAGAGGGTGCGGAAAGCGGTGCCCTGTGTGTTTCCTCTCGGCTTGCCATCTTCTGACTACCAGGATCGTAGCTTTCATGTACTCGTCTCCCGACACGATCTCGAGACGAAGCCGTGATTTTAGGGTGGAAGCCCCGGCCTTTATGGCCGGGGTGAGCGTGTCTGATCAAATCCAGCGCTTCAGCGCTGGTGGTCGTTTTTATCGGAATAGACATGGCCCATGCTCCTCAGGAAATTAGGACGCTTTCGCCACCTCCGTGACCAACAGAAGGCACGTATTTTTCAATAATGCAGACGCAGCCGAGCTCTTGATTGACACGCTCTGCTTTTATCGTATCCAGGGACGATTCGAACTACACGAGTTCGTGATCATGCCGGATCATTTCCATTTGATCATTACGCTCGCGGAACAGATTCCGCTGGAGAAAGCTGTGCAATACATCAAAGGTGGGTATGCGACTTCCGCGAGACGTCAGCTGGGGCTCAGCGGAGTCTGGCAGCCCAAACCTGCCAATCATCGCATCCGCGAGGCAGAGGATTACGAAAGGCGCCGCGACTACATCTTTGATAATCCGGTGCGCGCCGGCCTTGCGCCAAATCCGGAGGATTACCCCTTTTCATCCGCCAACCATCGCGAAAGTCTTGACCCGCGAACACCAGCGCTAAAGCGCGAAACCTAAAAAGTCTAAAGATCGCTTACCGGGGCCGTAAAGGCCCCGGCTTCCACCCCGAAGGCACGGAGCCTCCACACTCTTCTGCGCTTTTGCCGTCAGAATTCGGCTGTTAGCAACGAGCGCTCCGGCTCGGGATGGTGTCTCTCGCGCAGGAAGAGATACCGGACACATCTTCAGCCCTGCGGGATCGCAAGGATCGCTGCGCCGCACAAACCAACCTTCTTCAGCCACCGCCACGGTGGCTTTTTTTATTTGCGAAAGGAAAAATCGATGTCCAAAGAAGAGATCATTGCCGCCATTCGAGAGTGCACAGAAAAGCTGGGGCGCTGCCCGCGCGTTCCCGAGCTGAAGGAGATGAAAGGAATCGGGCTGCGGTGCGTACGGCGACTGTTTGGCAGCTATGGAGAAGCCGTGCGCGCGGCCGGGTTCGATCCTGAAGGCCAGGGACATACGGCCAGCCTGGATGCGCTGTTTGCCGATTGGGCCCGCGTGTGCCGGCAACTGAGCCGGCTGCCCACCATCAAGGAATATGGCGCGCATGGCAAATTCAGCGTGGGCCCCATGATGACCCGGTTTGGCGGCTGGACGGAGACCCCGCGCGGCATGCAGCAGTTCGCGCGGGAAAAGGGGCTGGAAACGGATTGGAAAGATGTACTCGAAATGATCAAGCTGTACGAAGCGCGGCAAAGGCGGGCGGACAAAAGATCAAGTGCGGCGGACACGAAATCAAATTCGGGCAAAATGCGGGCGGGAGCTCCATTTTATGGCCAGCCGCTGATTCCCGGCGGGCTGGTGTTTGCTCCCACCAACGAGATTGGCGTGGTGTATCTCTTCGGCATGCTGGCGCGCGCCCTGGGATTCGTCGTGATCCGCATGCAGACGGAGTTTCCTGACTGTGAAGTCATGCGTTTGGTTGAAGGCGGCAGGTGGCAGCGGCTGCTGGTGGAGTTTGAATACCAGAGCCGGAACTTTCTGCTGCACATGCACGATCCCAAACAGTGCCATGTGATCGTGTGCTGGGAGCATAACTGGGCGGAATGTCCGGAGTGGATTGAAGTGATCGAGTTGAAGAGCGAGCTGGAACGCGTGATGCGGGGATGATGGGAATCGCCGTGGTCGCCGGCATCGCCGTGATCGCGCGTGATCGGAAACCGTTGAAACGCAGAAGAACAGAGGAGGCAGAGGATTGGGAAAGCGGCCGTCCTGTGCGGTATCCCTCTCGGCGCGCGATTTCTGACTACAGGATCGTGGCTTTCATGTACTCGCATCGCCCCGCGACACACCATCCCGAGCCGCAGCCCTCTTCCGCTCAAACTCAGAATGCTGGTAGGGCGCAGGGTGGAAGAACGGCGCTTTAGCGCCGTGAAAGCGAGAATTTAAACCTCTGGCTTTAGCCAAGGTGGGCGGGCGTCGAGTTCAGCGCCTGGGTGCGCCGAAGAATAAGGATATCCGCAGGGGTGTTTACCAGGCCCGCTTCCACCGGGTTCTGGTGAATGTACTCGCGGTGAGTCTGGTAATCCTCGTAGTCGCGGATGCGATGGTTTTTAAAGCCTTCCTCCCAGGGTAGGCCCCTGAACCCGAGTTCTCGCTTCACCCGGAATGAGTATCCCCCTTTGATATATTGCAGAGCTCTTTCAAGTGACTTACCCGGAGCGGGTGTGAGGATCAGATGAAAATGGTGCGGCATGATTACGAATTCGTGCAGGTGGAAGCGCGCCAGCTTGCGATTTTCATACAGCACATCCAGAAGCAGCCGCGCGAGATTTTCGTGCTTAAACAGGGGCTCACGGAAATGCGCGACCGAGGTTACAAAGAATGTGCGTTTCTCTTGAGGCGCTTTTCGCAATCTCCACCAGCGCTAAAGCGCTGTATTCTAAAGCATCCTTTCACGGCGCTAAAGCGCCGTTCTTCCACCATCAACATTCTCCATCCCTCCCCTCTCAACACGTCATCCCGAATTCCCCGAAGCCGAAGCTTGCCGAGGCTGAGCCGGGTGAGGGATCGGCTCCGCTGCAGTTTGGCGGAAGCCTCGACAGCTCGGCAGTTCCTCCCTCCGCTTCCAGCCGCAAAATCAACCTTCGCCGCTTCCGGAAGCAGTAGCGGGAGCAGATCCCTCGACTTCGCCCTATGAGCATTTTGACCGTGAGAGCAACAAGGGCTTCGTCTCGGGATGGTTTGTCGAGAGGGGAAAAGCGTTGCTGAGCCGAGAGAGCGTCGTCCTGGAGCGTCTG
Organism: Candidatus Angelobacter sp.; assembly: GCA_035712465.1. GTDB lineage: Bacteria > Acidobacteriota > Terriglobia > Terriglobales > Acidobacteriaceae > Angelobacter. The sequence goes on along the minus strand of DASTAS010000025.1, from coordinate 49,825 downwards.
TCCCGAAGCGACTTTCGTGGTTCTGAAGAGCGTAATAAAAACGCGGGATTTCTGCATTGAGGGCTCAACACACGCTGCGATATTGTTATCCCATGTCAGACAACATGACAATGGATGCTGTGTTCGCTCGGCTGGAACGGTCCATAGACGCTGACAACCCAAATACGGCGATCCATGTGGTGCTTAAATTGGGCGATTTTCGTGACGAAAGAGATCGGGTCCCGGACGAGCTCATTGAACGCCTACTCACGTTGATCGGAACTCCGAGAGTTCTATCCTCGATAGTGGCTGCCACGATTCTCCAATTCTTCGAGTTTGAAGCGCGACGATTTACAAGGCGACAAAAGCGCCGCTGTTTGGAGTTCCTAAAGAGCAAACTGAGTGAGTTCAAGGACGCCGATTCCTTGCATATGGCCTACGAGGTGGTCGAAGGTAATTACCTGAAATGAAGAAGGCATAGCACAGTTTGTTTCAACTTCGGAGTTCAGCGCCTTTGCGCCCTCACAGACTGCCAGAGCTCGATTTTCACGCTGGGGATAAGCATCCCTTGAAAGGTCCTGCCGGTGTGCTTTGATTTAAGAGACGGGGCGCAGTGCTGGCAGCAGCATTAGACGAGCTCAGGGGAACGAGTTCAATCCGCACAATATGAGATGTTCGCGACGATAGCGATCCCTCGCTGCGCTCGGGATTTCAGAAGAAAGCTGCAGGAGACAAGCCGCGAGGCCGACCACGCGCCGAGCGGCGCTGCTTTAGGAGCATGCTTGCATTTCGAGTTCAAGAGTTGCACGCCAGCGGGCTGTCGCGAAGCGACCAAAATAATGGTGGAGGCGGTGGGAGTTGAACCCACGTCCGAAAATGTTACTGGTCAAGAGCCTACATACTTAGTCCAGTTCAAGCGACGGGAATTACCCCGCCACATTCGCCGCTTGCGCTTAGAACGGACAAGAAACGCAAGCAACTAGCCCGTGGATCTCGTTCCTGCGCCCTGACTTAGCGTTCGGAACCAGCCTACTGTGTGACGCCCTGCCCCAGCCCGTAGGCGAAGCCGCGGAGGACGGCTACTTATTTAATTAAGCAGCGTATGCTAACTGGTTAGAGTTGGCAATTATGGTTTTGCACCACTTACGGGGGAATGCGCCCCGGTATGCCTCTTGGCCGCAAGCACTTCCGTCGAAGCCGTGACGCCCCCTTACTGCACTGCCCATTCACGCCAAAAGCGGGCATGAATGGCGGCCGGTTACGGAACACAGGAAACTTGGAGCCATTCCAAGTTGTCAAAGAGCTGGTACCAGCGTAGCAGAAGGCCGGTACGAATCAAAGCATTGGATGATTGAATACGGCAGGTGGATTCGGGAGAATCGCCGAGATCGCGCGTAATCGGAAAATACTTGAAACACAGATGAACAGAAAGCGGAGGTTTGAGTTCGCACAAAATCGTGGCTTTCACATATGTCCCCCTCTCGACACACCATCCCGAGACGAAGCCCGATTTGCTCTCAAAGTCAGAACACCGTCGGGGCGAAGTCGAGGGATCGGCTCCGCTGCAGCTTACGGAAGCCTCGACAATAAGGTCAGAGCGAAGCTTCAGCTCCCGAAAACAGGCTGAGCCTCTCTCGAAAAAACAACCTTGGGGCCACCAACGCAAGTGCCGGGTAAACGGAGTATCGGACCAATTATGACGACTCCGGGTGAAGCTTCTACCGTTCTCGTGGCCCAGCTTCGTGGTCTTATTCAAATCGCTCGTGCTTGTTCGTTTCCGAACAGTAACATTCGCAAGCGCACACCAGTGGCAACAGCAGAAGGTATCCTGATTTCTGTAAGCGCTGACTTTCCAAAAGCTTAGCTGATTTCGGAGTTTCGGCCCTGAAGCTGCTTATCATTAAAGGTTTAGCCATAAAGGTTTAGCCATCAGTCAGACCCATTGAGCACTCTTATGAATTTTCTGAATCAGTTGAAGTTCGCCTTTCGAGTTCTGCGCAAATCGCCCGGATTCACCACCATGGCGGTGCTGATGCTCGCGCTCGGCATTGGCGCCAGCACGGCTATTTTCTCCATCGTTGAAGGCGTATTGCTGCGTCCGCTGCCGTTTCCAGAATCCAACCGGCTGATGGCCCTTGGCGATACTCTTCAAGGCGGAAGTGCCGGCTTCGACGGGATCAACGTGACAGCCCCCGATGTGCTTGCCTACACTCGCGGCACTCACAGTTTTCAGAGTCTCGGCGGATACACACAAACCACCTTTGAGCTCACCGGGCTGGGAGAGCCGGCGGTGATCAATGCAGCCCGGTTCACTGCTGGAGTTTTCCCGACGCTGGGCGTGGCGCCGCTGATGGGCCGTGTGTTCACGCAGCAGGATGACGATCAGAAACAACAACTGGCGGTATTGAGTTATGCCACATGGCAGAGCCGGTTTCACGGCGATCCTCAGGTGCTGGGAACCAAGATTCTGCTCGACCGCAAGCCTTACATCGTGATCGGCGTCATGCCCCGAAATTTCGAATTCCCGTTGCAGCCAGGCCAACTGAACCGCACCGAATTGTGGGTGCCCATGAGCTTTACCCACGATGAACTCACCATTGGCGCGGCCTCGTGGAGTTTTCAGATGGTGGGCAGGCTGAAACCGGGAGTTTCACCGCAGCAGGCGCAGGCTGATGCCGAAAGCGTGGCGCAGGAGATTATGCGCCACTATCCCTCATTCATATCCAGCCTGCGTATCAGCGCCGTGGTCCGCTCTCTGCAGGAAGATACGGTCCGGCAGGCTCGTCCCCTGATCCGCACGCTGTTCCTGGCCGTGCTTGTAGTGCTGCTGATTGCCTGCGCCAATCTCGCCGGCTTGCTTCTGATCCGGGCGATCCGCAGGCGCCGGGAAATGGCTGTGCGGCTTGCGCTGGGCGCTCGCGCCTCCGCGCTGCTGGGCCAGGCAATGATCGAAGGGCTGGTGCTGAGTATCGCCGGGAGCGTTCTCGGGCTGACATTGGCGGCGAACGCTTTGCAGGTGGGCAGGACTCTGTTGCCGGAAACCTTGCCTCTTATCGGCCAGATTCGTCTCGACTGGAAGGTAGCGCTGTTTGCGCTCCTGCTCGGTGTGTTTACCGGAGTGGTCAGCGCGCTGGCTCCCGCTTTCGCGTCCATTCGCACCAGTCTCACCCATGACCTCAAAGAGGGCGGACGCACGGGCACCAGCGGCGCCGGTCATGCCCGCCTGCGGTCTGCGCTGGTGATCGCGGAAATTGCCGTGGCCATGATGCTGGTCAGCGCGTCCGGCCTGCTGCTGCGAAGCTTCGAGAAAATGCGCGGAGTCCAGCTTGGATTCCGTCCCGATCATACATTGACCGCCGTCTATTCTCTGCCCGTGAACCAATATCCCACCCAGGCCGCCGTGGACGAATTCAACAAGGAGCTTCAGACCCGGCTGGAACATCTTCCCGGTGTAACCGCGGTAGGGATGAGTTCGCTTTTGCCGGAGTCGGGCGGCAGCAGTACCCAGGGCTTCGTAGTGGATGGTTACGTTCCTCCCAAAGGCGCGGGCCTGAACCTTGCCTGGGCGCCGCAGGTCGTCGGCAATTATTTCCAGGCAATGGGTATCGCTCTGCAGCGGGGCCGTGTGTTTACTGAGGCTGATAATGCGCGCTCCCAGCTTGTGGTCGTCGTCAACCACAAACTCGCGGAACACTATTGGCCCGGTCAGGACCCCATTGGCAAGCGTATCCGCTGGGGCGTGCAGGAAACGCCAACGCCCTGGATGACCGTGGTGGGCGAAGTGGATGATGTGAAACAGGACGCGCCCGACCAGGACACCAGGGAGCAGGTGTACCAGCCCGCGCAGCAGGCGTTGGCTTCGTTCGGCTCGGTGGCTGCCTCCGCATCGGGCGCCTTTGCGCTCTCCGGCAATAACGACTTCATCGTCCTGCGCACCGCGCTTCCGCCGAAGACCATGCAGAATGCGATGCTCTCCACGGTACACTCCATTGATAGCCAGCTTCCGCTCACACAGATGCAGACCATGGAGCACGCCGTCTCCGCCACGGAAGCGCCGCGCCGGTTCAATACCTGGCTGATCACGGCGTTTGCCATCGCCGGCATACTGCTGGCGCTGCTTGGGATCTACAGCATCATCGCTTTCACGGCAGCATTGCGCACCCAGGAGATGGCCATCCGCATGGCGCTGGGCTCGCAACGCTCGGGGATTCTGCGCCTGATGATGACGGCAGGCGCCAGACTGGCGATTGCCGGATGCGTTCTCGGCGTGGCGGGTGCGTTGTTCACCTCGCGGCTGCTGCGGACATTCCTCTTCGGCGTGAGCCCGTTCGATCCGCTGGTGCTGGCGCTTGCCGCCGCGTTTGTGCTGCTGCTGGCAATGGGTGTTTCTTTGCTTCCGGCCCGCCGCGCGGCTTCCACCAGTCCCATGCAGGCACTTAGGGCGGAGTGAGCGCAGGAGATCATGCGCCGGGCACGAAGGCCTTGACGATATAAAAAGCGATGGCCGCGACCAGAGCGGAGGCAGGAATGGTGAGAACCCATGCCCAAACGATGCGGCCGGCCACACCCCAGCGTACGGCGGAGAGGCGGCCCGTGGAACCGACACCGACGATGGCTCCGGTGATGGTGTGCGTGGTGCTCACCGGGATGCCGTGGTAAGCAAGTACGAAAAGAGTGACGGCGCCGGCCGATTCAGCACAGAATCCGCCAACCGGTTTGAGTTTAGTGATTTTGGAGCCCATGGTGTGCACAATCCGCCATCCGCCGAAATACGTTCCCAGACCCATGGCGGCATTGGCTCCCAGAATGATGTACCACTTGTACGGTCCCCAGCCGTGCGCAAATTGTGCCGGACTCATATAGCCTGCCGCCAGCAGCGCGCCTGCCACAATGCCCATGGTCTTTTGCGCGTCACTGCCGCCGTGGCCCAGGCTGTAACATGCGGCGGAGAGGATTTGCAGCTTCCGAAAAAGCTTATCCACGGTGCGCGGAGCGCTGCGACGAAAAATCCAGGAGACGGCAATCATCAAAATCAGGCCGATGATCAGGCCGATGATGGGCGCCAGCACGATAAAGATCAGGGTTGCCATCCATTTTTCACCCAGGCCGGGAACTGTGCCGATGACAGGCCAATGCAGCTTGGGTTGGCGGATGAGCACGCCCCATCCGGCGCGCGCGATGCCTGCTCCTGCAAGCCCGCCGATCAGCGCGTGAGAAGAAGACGTGGGAAGGCCCCACAACCAGGTGAGGATGTCCCAGATGATGGCGCCGCCCAGAGCGCAGAGAATTACATATTGTGTTATCTGGGCCGGATCCACCAGGCCGCCGCTGATGGTTTTTGCCACGGCGATGCCAAAGATAAATGCCGCGATGAAATTGAACGCAGCAGCCCAGACCACCGCCAGCCGCGGGGAAAGAACGCGGGTGGAGACCACCGTGGCGATGCTGTTGGCGGCGTCATGAAAACCATTGAGGAAATCAAAGCAGAACGCGACGATGATGGTGATGAGAACCAGTAATAAGCTTGTGTGCACCTGGGCTCGCCCTCAGAAATTCAACTCTCACGCATTTTTTTGCGAAATCAGGCACTCTTCAGCACGACGCCCTCCAGGACGTTGGCGGCGTCTTCCGCTTTGTCCGTGGCAGTTTCCAGGACCTCATACAGTTCTTTGAGCTTGATGAGTGAGATAGGATCCTTCTCTTTTTCGAAAAGCAGAGCAATGGCGGCGCGGGCAATCTGATCCGCTTCATTTTCCAGGCGGTTGATTTCGACGCAGTTCTGCAGAACCTGCTCATTTTTTTTGTCGAGCTTGCTCATGGCCTCGGTAAGCTGATCACATTGTTTGACCACCACTTCAGCCAGAAGAGACGCGGCTTCAGGCGCGCTGTTGATCTTGTACATCACCAGGCGAACGCCGGCAGCGTACACAAAGTCGAGTACATCATCGAGAGACGAGGCCAGCCGGTAAATATCTTCGCGGTCAAACGGAGTGATGAAGGTCTGGTTGAGTTTGGTCAACACGTTATGAGTCATTTCGTCGCCGCGATGTTCAATGTTCTTGAGCTGCTGTACGCGGAGGTCAATGTCTTTGAAATCATCGAGCGTGTGCTTGAGCAGGCGGGCGCCCTCGCCGAGATTGCCGGCCATCTCGGCGAAAAGATCAAAGAACTTGTTGTCGTGCGGCATGAAACGAACCATGCGAGGGAGCTGCTCCTTCTCCTCCGGCGCTCTGCCGGCTCTAACGAGGCATTAACAAACCTAGAACTATCGCATGCGGACTGTGATGGGGTCAAACCGCCGGAGCGGGGCGCGCAGTTGCGCGCCGGAAAAGACGCTTGAATGCGCGGAAAACGATCCGTATGGCGACGGCGATGGCGAGAAGCAGGACGGCTACAATCGCGGACGTGATTATCGGGTGCTGCGTCGCCAGCCATGTAAGCGAAACCGCCAGCGCGTCTTCACCGAGACTCAATCCGATGTTGGAGAAAGGCTCGGGAGAAGGCGTCACGGCGGAGCGAACCGCCATCTTTCCGCCATGGGCGGCAAGCGCGATGGCGCCGCCGAGAAGAGTGGCAAAAAGCTGCGTCGCGGGAGAAAGATTTTGCGTCGCGCCGTAGGCGAGCAGCGCAGCGATGGGGACGCGGATGAATGTGTGCAGCGCATTCCAGAGGAGGTCGAAGAGAGGAATTTTGTCGGCGAAAAATTCTGCGGTGAACAGCGCTCCAGCTATAATGATTACTGGCCAGGAGTTGAGGGCGTGCAGCGCAGGAGGGAGCTGAAAAAATCCCAGATGCGAGAGCAGGCCGAGGGTCGCGACCGTAGCATAGACGTTCAACCCGGAAGCAAAACTTGCTCCGGCTACGATCGTTAGAATGTCACCCTGATGGATTGGGCCCATACTAAAAAATAAAGGCCGCCACAGCGGCGGCGGCCTGTTTGCGAGTTGCTGATTACTCTTTGTGAGTTACCGATTTTCCGAGTTACTGAAATACAACGCGAGTTACTGATTACACGCGAGTTACTGACTACAACGTGCTTTCTATCTCAAACCCCCAAGCCTCAAGCAGGGGTTCGGGGATGTACTTGCTATTCTTGTTGCGTCGCGCCCATTCGCGAAGGCGGGTGGAGCGAATGTACTGATCAGGCGTAAGTTTAAACTCCTTCACTGCCTGCTCAAATGAGGTGACGACCGGGATCACCGGCCCAATCGGCTCAGGCTTTCCCCAGTTCGGATTTCCACGTCTCCTTGCCATAGTTGTATCGTCCTGCCTTTGGATAGAAAAGTGCGTACAAAATTAAAACTTATTTGTTGGATTCCCGACAGCAGCCTTAGGTTTCAGTTGTGACCGAAATATTACGGGACCGACCTGCTACAGAGCGCGCTGCGAACTACCGCCAAAACCCATAATCATAACAGAACTCGGCTCCATTCGCAACGATTCTTAATCCTTTGCGACCCACGTTTCTCCCTGATTTTGTCCAATTTTCTCTCCTGCGCGACAAACAACTTGGCCTACAGGACAGATAGCAATGTGTCCTTAGTGCATGTACCCACCGCCGACGCAATTTCCGTTCGATCTCCCATCCCTCCTTATCTCCGCCATGGCACCACCATCAATTGTGACGACGCCCTGCAGATGACAGTCTCCTTCTCATCGAAGACCACCGCCTCGCAAAAAAGAATCGTCTTGCCCGCTTTCACGCACTCGCCTTCCGCCCTGAAACGTCCCTCAGCCAATGGCTTGAGATATGCAAGTTGCAGATTGATGGTCGTCGCGTAATTCTCCGGGAACACTTGCGAGATCGCCGCCACCGCGCACGCCGAATCGGCTATCGACGCCAGCACGCCTCCATGGACCACCGCCGCATTCTGCATCAGCTCGGGCCGTGCCTGCGCTTCGAACACCGCCCGTCCCGGCGTCACCTGTTTCAGTTCCAGGCCCAGCGTGCGCCAGTACGGAACTGCTTTTGTCATCACAGCTCTAAGCTCTTCCAAACGATCGTCAGATTTCACACGCTTTCCAGCCTCCACCCTTTTCTCTTTTCCTAAAATGGAACTCAGCGCTCGAACACGAAATTTCTCTTTTCGATACGCGACAACTGTTTCGTCCCGCACAGAATAGACCGTTGCTTCTCTGTTACCATACCTCCGATGTCCAAAAATCATACCGCCAGGAGGCATTATGGTCTCGCGTGTGCCTGCGCTCGTTACCCTGGTTCTCAGTCTTTTTTTCGCAACCACAATTCAAGCGCAAACCAGCAATCCTGCTGATGTTCCCAACAACAACGTCTCTCAGAGCGCCGCTCACGCCGACTTCGTTCCGGCGCATCCTTTTTTTGGCAACAACTTCGCTCGCAACAACTTCGTTTCTGCTGAGAGCTTCGCTTCACCCAACAGTTTCGCTTTTAACAACCGATTCAGCGCGCAGTCCACAACCGCTGCCCCCGCGCCCAAATCATCATCATCGTCGAGCGACAATGACACTCATCCCGCCGGAGAGGTTTTTCTCGGCTACTCCTTTATCCGTTTCAGAGCCCCTGCACCCTTTGGCACTGACAACTCCGATCTTCACGGCGGCACCGCTTCCATTGCCGGCAACGTGAACCGCTGGTTTGGTTTTGTCGGAGATTTCGCCGACTACAGAGTTACCGATCCTTCCCGCACCAGTGCCAGCTTTTACACCTTCATGTTCGGCCCAAAGTTTTCGCTGCGCGGGCATCGCTGGACTCCTTTTGCCCAGATCCTCTTCGGCGACGCGTACACCAAAGTGACTGTCCCCACCCCGCCGCCCGGCTTCAACTTCTTCAGCACGGCCTCGTTTCATGCGAACGCCTTTGCCACAGCGATGGGCGGAGGCCTGGATCTCACGCTCAGCAAACACTTCGCCTGGCGCGTGCTTCAGGCCGAGTATCTTCTCACCAAGTTTCGTGATACCAACAACAATCAGCAGAACAACATTCGCCTGGCCACAGGGATTGTCTTCCGCTTCGGCGGCGGGCCTCCTCCGCCTCCGCCCAACCATCCGCCCACCATCAGCAGCGTGAGCGCGAATCCCGACAAACTCACCGTGGGTGACAGCGCCATGGTTCAGGCCCAGGCCAGCGATCCCGATAATGATCCGCTGACCTACACATGGACTTCCACCTGCGGGACGGTCGAAGGCAGCGGCGCCCAGGTTCGTCTGAACTCGGCCAATGTGGCGCCCGGAACCTGCACCGTGACATCAAAGGTCGATGACGGCCGCGGCGGGACCGCCACCGCTTCCACCAATGTCACGATTGCGGCCAAACCCAATCACCCGCCCACTGTAAGTTGCGCGGCATCGCCGCAGTCCGTCACCGCGGGCCAGCCCGTGAATCTCACAGCTACCGGCAGTGATCCGGATAATGACCAGCTCACTTACACCTGGAACACAACCGCCGGCAAGATCACCGGCTCAGGCGAGCAGGCGCAGCTTGATACCACAGGACTCGCGCCCGGCCATTACACCGTGAACTGCAAGGCCGATGACGGCAAGGGCGGCGTCACAGAAGGCCAGGCCGGCATCGATGTGCAAGCTCCGGTGGAGCAGAAAAAGCTGGAGACTCGGCTCTCACTGCACAGCATTTATTTCCCCACGGCGCAGCCCACGGTCGCCAATCCCAGCGGCGGACTGCTGCCGAGCCAGCAACAAACCCTGAAAACGCTGGCTGAGGACTTCGCCAAATACCTGACCTTCCGGCCGGATGCTCACCTTATTCTGCAGGGCCATGCCGACCCGCGTGGCAGCGCCGCTTTCAACCAGGCGCTCTCTGACCGCCGCGTCGCTCGCACCAAGGACTTCCTCGTCCAGCAGGGAGTCAAGGCTGATGCCATTGATACTCAGGCTATGGGAGCAGAGCAGCCCATGAGCGCCGCGCAGGTGAAAGAGGCCGTGGACCAGGATCCCAACCTCACGCCTGCTCAGAAAAAACAACTTACCGCCAAGGCAGCCGTTCTGGCCCTTGCCCAGAGCCGCCGCGTTGACGTTACCTTGAGCACCACCGGACAGACCTCCGTGCGCCAGTTCCCATTCAACGCGGAAGACGCGCTGAACCTGATCAACCCGCACGGCGTCCACACGGCCAAGCCTCGGGCGAAGCGCAAAGGTGCGAAAGGCGCCAGAAAGAAAGGCGGAGCAACGAAGTAGATCGCCGAGCGTCGATCGCATATCAATTGCAGACACATGCGGCAGGCCGGAGGCCTGCCGTGGTGTTTGCAGTTGTTTCAAGACCAACATCGTGGTCTTGCCCAAAATCCCCCCTCCCGCGACACACCATCCCGAATCGCCCGAAGCCGAGGCTTGCTGAGGCTGAGCGGAGCGAGCGATCGGCTCCGCTGCTGCTTCCGGAAGCCCTCGATGTTACGCTTTTGGGGCGAACGCTGGAGCGCCGGAGGCGCGAACGAGTCTAGCCCACCCCCGGAAGTGGGTATGCGTAACAAAGAAGATGCAGAGCCCCGTACCGGGGCCCCCGACACGCGCAATTTCGCGTGGCGGGGTGGTGTAGGCGGCGACACCTAGCCGAATACATATTTCGGGTCGTAGTCGATGCCGTGTTTTTCCAGGAGCGTGATGAATTCATCTTCGAAGGTAATTTCCCGGTGGTGCTGTCCTGATTCTCTATGTACCGGATCACGGTATTGATGTTCGATGAACTCACGGAAAAGGCTCCATAGCCCTCCCGCGACACGGCGGCGGGGCAGATCCTTCAGCCGCGCGTTGAAATTGTGTGTGAACTCGCTGCAAAGTGTGCGCGGCGTTCAGGATGACACTCGTCGAAACCAGAGGGCTCGAAACTCGCCGGGCTGTGCCACACCTTCATTCAGAGCCTTCAGCGATCACGCGCGCGCCAAGCCCGCCGCCCGCCGAGTGTTTGTGCGTCAGAGATCAGCCGCCTGCACGCAGCCGCACCACCTGATGTTCGGTGCAGCCCTGCCTGAGTGATTCCTTCAAGTCCCCCACCACGCCGACTCCATACTTCAGGAGAAAATAGGCAGCGCCAATTTCCCGCTCCTGCAATTCCTTGTTGGGAAACAGCAGCGTGGAGAGTTCATCGGCATGGCGCTGGGTCTCTGAATCTTTTCTCGCTTCCGCTCGGGCCGCCTTTTCGCGCAGCGTCTGCAACTGGTGGCGCATCTTCGAGCCTGCATTCGCCGCGGCATCCACCAGAGTTTTGTCCAGATTTTCCAGCGGCTCCTGAATGGTCTGCAACGCTTTTTCGAGATGATCTGTGGCCACATCAAACGAGCGTATGATGCTTTCCGGCAACCCGCGCGCGGCAATCGTCTCCTTCAGCTTTTCCGGCCCGGCAAAAAGATCTGTGAGTTCCAGCCGGTAACGCTCCAGCAGCTTGGCCTGGCGCGGCTCCAGGATGGTGGCAAAAAATCTGGGCAGCACCGGCGTCACGCGTCCGGCAAGGGCGCGATAAACGGTTTCAATCTGGGCGAAATATGCGATCTCGGCGGGACCGCCAAGATAGAACAGCGTGGGTAAAAGATAATCCTGCAGAATGGGGCGCAGCAGCACGTTGGCGCTGAACCGTTCCGGACATCGCTCCGCCTCTGCAAGGATCTCCTGCCCTGAAAACCTGTGTGCGCCCACCACAAAGCCGCCGTTTTCCAGCCGCACCGGCGCGCGCGCGCCATCTTCAAAATAAAAACACAGCGTGTGCGAGGGCGTGACTTTCACCTGCGCGTGATAACCGGCGGATTCAAGTTGCTCATTGCGCGCGAGCAACCGCTGATTGATGCTTTCCGACTGTTCCAGAGCCTTGCGGAAAACGGGAGCGCATACGCGGTGCAAATCTGCATCCAGAGGATCCAGGAAAATGATTCCCAACTCGGCAAACGCTCTGGAGTAAAACTTCGCAAACGCCGAGCCAAAGTTTTCTCCCGGCCGATAGGCCCCGGCGAGCATCTCCGCCACTTCCGAGTCGCCAAACAGCGCCTGCACCTGCTGCACCGCCGCCGTGATCTCGTCGCCAAAAACGATCCTTCCCACCGGCGCATCTTCCGCGTGGGCAACATTCACTGAGAATTTCTTGAGATGATCGGCGGCCGGCAGATTGACGTAATTGATCTCTTCAAAATCGTGATCTTCCGTGGCCAGCCAGAAGACGGGAACGGCGTCTGCTTTCTGCGCCTGCGCCGCCGCGGCAACCGCCTTCAGCATGCAATAAAGAGGACCGCCGAACAGGCCCACCTGCTGTCCTGTAACCACCGCCGGAGCGCCATGGCGAAGGCGCTCGATATTGGCCAGCGTCTTTTCTCCCGCGCCAAACTCCCGGTTCTGCCGCTCCAGGATCGCGGCCACGGCCTGCCGCCGCTCTGCCGGATACTCAATCCGCTGCTTCTCCTCGCTCCACCATGCGTCGTCGAGAGGCGGCCGGGCATAAAAATTCCGCACGCGTTCGAAGTGGTGGAGAAAATCCTGAAAAAGGCGGCTGGTGTGGGGAATGCTTGAAAAGGCAAGACACTCGAAATCCACGGGTCTGGTCTCCACCGTTGGCATAAGTACATTGGACGCAAGCCGGCATCCACGGTTTCACAAAATCTGCTGCAGATCTGCGGATCGATTGTACCGGAATGGCGGATTGGCTCCTCCGGGTGCCCACTCCGGGCAGCACCTTGAGTCCTCATCGATTTGCTCAGGAAGGTGTGGCACAGCCGCCCCCGGCTGTGCGTTTCTCAGTTCTTCTTGCCCAGCGATGGTATTGACCAATCTTTAAATCAAGAATCCGACGAGAACGCACGTGCGAAAGCGTTTCCGCGAACGGCATCCGGCCGCTCTTGATTGATCAAAGTGCGGTGATCCAGAATTGAAAATCTCATGCTTGCTGAGGACTCAAGCGCCGACGGCCAACAATGGATCAGTCCGGTTGATGGCTAACGATGAGACGATGAAAAGAACAATTCCGTCGGCTGGGCTGATGGCTGTTTGCAGCACGTGCCCTTCGTAATCCTTGATGACGCCCAGGTTCTGCCCGGCCTTCACTCGATCGTTCACCGCGGTGGCGGGATACCAAAAACCTTCATGTTCGCTACGCAACCAGAGGAACCGTTCCAGAAGTGTGCACGGCGCGGTTTCCGGAGCATTGCCGGGAATCATTTTCAGGTGCCGCATCAGGCGGTTGAGGCCATTGGTATGGCAGCGGACGTCGTCCGCCGTCCAGATCCCCTGTCCGCCGGCTTCGGTCAGGATGGAGGGAATGCCCGCGCGTGATGCCGCGCAGAACGTTGAGCCAGGCGTTTCACTGCACACCAGAAACGGAATGCCGAAGACCTTGGCCATTTCCAGCGAGGCTTCGTCAACACGCTTGTCGCCCGAGCGGAAGAAGATAGTAAAGGGAACCAACGCTTCGATCAGATCTCCGCCATGTAAATCCACGTAATGGGTGGCCTGCGAGATTACGTTGCGAAACACCCAATCCGCGATCTGTTCGGAGGCGCTGCCCTGCGGATTACCGGGAAATACGCGATTCGGGTTCTTGCCGTCGAGAGGACAGACGTAAATGGAACGCGCAGTGAACGCCGGCATATCCAGTACCGGCACCACGATGACGCGCCCGGAAAGGCTTCCCGGATCAAGAGAGCGTCCGAGTTCGAGCGCGGCCGCGATGCTGGCATACTCAGCCGCATGCACGCCGGCTGTTACAACCAAGGTCGGCCCTTCCCCGGCTCCATTGATGAGCCACATGGGAAGCCGGTAAGGCTGACCCTCGACCGGAAATTCGTTCACACCGTAGCGCTTCTGCCCCTGTGGAGCAGAAAGCGTGCCCGCTGATAGCAACTCTTTTGACATAGCCGTTGTTCCCGTGTGCTCCATCCATCGCGAGCGCCTGCGCGAACACTGTGGCACGAGAAGCAAGCACTTGCCGAATGAGGAGCAGACCTTCAGAGCTCGATGGACTGCTTATTATAAGCTGTGGAAGGATTGGGCTCAGGGTTTGAAGGATTGGGTGTTCTTAGCAAATTAAAATGTCCGCTTTTGGTAGCAAGTGAAATGTCCGATTGTTAAGAGATTCAGCCAGCAGTAGTCGTGGCCGTGGGAAAGTGGGAATCGCGCGCTGTTTGCGCGATTTCCAAGGAAGGCGGGAAAGTCGGGGTTTGACTTTTCCGCTTTCCGTCTTTTCCACAGCCTTCGCCGCTGACCGTGTTCGTCTTTTTCAGAGTCACGCCCTCGGCGTTATAACGTCCCAGACGCCGAGGACCATGGTTCACGGTGAGGGTGCCATCCAGATGCTGGTGCACGGTCACAATGCAGCCAGCCAGAGTGGCACGCCAGCCCACCGGCTCGATCTGTAAGCGCAGATTTTGAAAGCTCACCGTATTGTCACGGTTGACCGTGCGTTCAAACTGCAGGGCGAAGATCAGATCCAGAGCGCGAGGCACGCGATGCACAAACGCGCTGCCCCGCTGTGCCGCCGGCACCTGGAAGCTACGGTTGAACTCGGCCACATAGTGCTCACGCAAGAAGCGGTTCGCCGCGTCCACGTCGGTAATTCCGTGGAGACGCAGTTCCTGCGGCAAACGTCCTTGCCAGGTGCCGAAGTTGCGCTCCGAGCGTCCCCGCGCCTGGGGCGAGTAAGCCGGAATCATCTGGATCCCCAGTTCCCGCATCGCTCGCCCCACTTGCGTCAGGTGCTGCCGATCCACTCGCCCTCCCACCTGCGGCGTTAGCCAGAAATGGCTGCCACGATCGCTGTACAGGGTACAGAACACACCCTTGCTGGCCACCACCTCGCGCAACCCCGCCATGACCGTCAGCGTGGATTCTTCCTCCACCATCTGCGCGTAATAGATCTCAGTGGTGGCATCGTCCAGAATCACAATCAAGTCATACCAGCGCTCGTCCTGGAACCACTGGTGCCGGCTCCCATCAATGTGCAGCAGCATCCCCGGCAAGGGTCGCCTCTCCCGCCGCTTGCGATGCACTCCCCGTTTCGGCTCCCGCGCCACCAGCCCCGCTCCCTGCAATGCGTTCTTCACCCACGTGTAGCTCAGCTGGATTCCATGCTGGCCCACCAGCTTCTCGTGAAAATGGCTTACGTTCAGATCGAAATACTGCTCCCGATATAACTCCAGTACCTTCTCCACCGTCGCCAGCGGCACCCGCTTGCGCGATGGCCGCCCGCAGCGACGGTCCAGAACCCCATCGTAGCCATACTTCTCGTACCGTGCCCGCAGCCGTCGCAGCTGCCGCCCACTCATCCGCAATACCTCGGCCGCTTGCCACCACGTCATCTTCTTAGCAATCGCCCGCAAAATCACTTCCTGTACTTTCATTGCTCGCTCCACCGCGGCCTTCGAGTAAGAGAACATGCTCCGCATCTTCTCCTACCCTCACCGCCCGCAAAAGCGGACATATCGCTTGCTAACTCCACCGGACATATCATGTGCTAACGACAGGTTTGAAGGATTGGGCTGACGGTTTGAAATCTCTCTGTTATTATTGATTTGCGGAGCATGATTTGCGGAAAACCGACAGATGCTCCGCGTTCGCAAAATGGCCTGGGAGGTCCGCGGGAACATTCGTGCCTGCTCTCCGAAGGCCGCAATGGTGCGGGTTTCACAAATTGGGGACGTAGTTCAGTTGGTTAGAACGCTGCCCTGTCACGGCAGAGGTCGCGAGTTCGAGTCTCGTCGTCCCCGCCAATTTGTCTCGCTATTCGATGGCGCTATCGTCTAGGGGTTAGGACGTGAGATTCTCAATCTTAAAACCCGGGTTCGATTCCCGGTAGCGCTACCATATCTCCTCTAAGCTACTGATTCCCGAAGCATTAACAAAAACAAGAGCAAGTGTTTATCCGGTTTTTATCCGGTACATCCCATCTTTTCTGCGGGAACCAGTATTTAACGACAGGGGGAGAACAATGAAAGTCAGAGTACTGGAGCGGATAAAACAGGGCGAGAAGTGGACGATGGTTCCTGTAAAAGTGAAATTGGACGGAACACTTTACTTAAAAGATGAGCGGCAAGGTAAGTTTCTGCTGGTCTGGATGGAGTCGGGAAAGAAACGTTACTCGGAACTCTTTACTCAACTGTACGATGTAATCAAAGCGCGGGAAAAAAAACAGGCGTATCTCAACGCAATCTCGCACGGAATTGAAGTAAAGGATCCCGTGGTGGGCACCGTGAAACCGACCATCGACGATTCCATCGACACATTCCTCGAACAGCTCACTGGACGGGGAAACACGGTCGCTCTCTACACCACGGCACTCAGAACATTTCAGGAATGGAATCGGTCTCGACGACACCGGATACGATTGCTCGACGCTATTGACCGCCCGTGCATCCTCGCGTTCAAACGTTATCTTGAGAGCGAGATTGGCAACGATGAGTACACGGCGGTCTGGAAATGTCTGCGGCTAAATAAAATGATCAAAGATACCCTGAAACTCGAACCGGGTAAAGGCCCCGTATCAAAACGTGATTTCGCCGAAGTCCTGAACCGGAAACCTACGGTCACGACTTATTCGAAAGAAGAAGTGGACCAGTTCCTGTCCCAGTGCAAAGGGCGGAACAAAATCATCTTCACGTTGCTGCTTAAGTGTGGACTCCGGAGCAGAGAGCTGACTCACCTCGAATGGACGGATGTAGACCTCAAACGTCGCGTCGTCCACATCCGGCGCAAGATCATGCTGGACGGTGATCGCCAGATCGAGTTCCGCCCGAAGAAATGGAGCGTGAGAAGTGTTGCCCTGCCTCTCGACTTGACAGAGGCTCTTGAAAGGACGGAGCGGACCTGCAATCTCGTGTTTCCGACGCGGCACCAGCGGATTGATCTCCGCATATGGGACAAGTGCAAACGAATCGCCCAAAAGGCCGGTCTCGATGTGAAAAAGTTCATGCCTAAAAATTTCAGAAGCACTCATGCAACGAATCGGCTCCGCAACGGGTACACACTTGCAGAAATTCGTGAGGGACTCGGCCATCGAGATCTGCATTCAGTCGAGCACTATCTCGCGGCGATGGCACCCGATGAACTGGTCCGTACGGGACGAGTCGATGCCGGGTGGTGAGGAAGAGATAATTAAGAAGTCGGGATGATCCTCCTTCGACGTGTACCGAGGGCTTTTGGTGAATGAGTGCTTGAAAAGAGGGCCCCGACGGGATTTGAACCCGTGTACTGCCGTGAAGAACTACACTAACTTGTATTCTCAAATACTTAAAAGGCACGGGCGGCACCGCAAAGCATGAGAATGCATTGTAAGCTTTGTTTTTTGTCCACCATGTTGTGTACCACGGCGAGCAAAAGCTTTCGGATCTGCTCGTTCATCGAAATCGCAGAGCGCAGCCCTGAAAAGGCTGGCGTCGGCGGTTCGATTCCGTCCCTGGCCACCATCTTTACCCCTTTATTTTCAGCAACTTTCAGCTTATTTGCGGCAATCGTACAATAGCCGTACAGTGGACGCCGGATTGGTCGATATTTTTCGAGCAAAAATAGGAGTCCGCAGTGCTCTCGGTTTATACCCGTCACTATCCTCCCTGCGATCACACCGACATGCATCATCGCCGCTGTCGCTGCCCCAAATGGATACAGGGATTGCTTGAGGGGAAATGCATTCGTGTCAGCGCCGGGACACGCAGCTGGGAAAAAGCAGAATTAAAGTTGCGCGAAATGGAGCGCGTACCGGGGCCTGACCTCACGGCGAACGATCCGGTAACAATTCAGAAAGCGATTACCGAGTATCTCGCCGATGAAGCGGCCAGAAAAGTAGATCCTGAGTCATTGCGCAAGAGCAAGGCTCTTGTGGATCGAAAGTTCGGTTCCTGGTGCAAAGGACGAAAGCTTCACTTGATCAAGCAGGTCGGCCCGGCTGAGTTGAGAGAGTTCCGCAACAGCTGGGACAACAGCGCCGCAACCACATTACGCAAGCACGAGCGCATGCGCAGCTTCTTTGCTTTTTGCGTCAGCAACAACTGGATCATAAAAAACCCGATGGAAGCTCTGAAAAAGCCGATGGTCCATCGGGCAAGCCGACCGATTACTTCACGCGCGAAGTTCAGCAAGATCTCGGAGGCCACCTACAAATACGAATACGGCGGCGGCAATGATTGCCGCTTCCGTAAGGACCGGTTGCGGGCTCTGGTTCTGCTCATGCGCTGGAGCGGTCTCTCGATCAAAGACGCCGTGACTTTGGAAAGGAACCGGGTCGACGCTAAAGGGTCGCTGCTCTTGCGCAGAGCAAAAACCGGAGTTCCCGTGTACGTTCCTCTCCCGCCTGAAGTGCACAGGTCGCTAAAAGCCGTGCCGTCAGACAATCCGCGCTATTTCTTCTGGACTGGCAATGGAGATCCGAAAAGCGCGATCAAGAGTTATCAGCGGAGCTTTTGGAAACTGTTCAAGCTGGCCGGAATCAAGCATCCCGACGACACGCCCAAGCGCTGTCACCCGCATATGTTCCGAGACACACTTTTGCGGTCGAACTCTTATTGGCGGGTGTTCCCATCGATCAGGTTTCCATCCTGCTGGCTCACAGCAGTGTCAAGATCACAGAAAAACACTACGCCCCCTGGATGAAGGCGCGACAGGAGCAAATGGAAGCAAGCGTTCAGCGTGCCTGGTTCCACGAACCAATCGAGGACGCGCAGAATGTATCCCTCGCGAAGGGCCCAAGAGGATCCAGTAAGGGCGGTCTAACCAGTCCGCCGCAATCTCCAATGGACACGAAGCAGTACGCTCTCAGGGATCCAAAGGGTCCGATAAGCCCTCCGGAATCGACTTTCGTCGGAGCCAATACTCACAACTCCGGGCTCAGCACCGAATATCCTGCGAATCATCTTTTCGTCGAGGTGCCATATCTCCGCCACTTCCTTTACGGTGTAGTGACGTTCCAAAGCAGCCTCTTCACTTTCAGGTCTCTTCTTTTCACCGGTTTCGGCCTCATCGAGCTGGGGCAGCTCGGCTTCGTTCGAAATCCCGTTTCTTCTCTGACGTAGTTCCTGTAACGATTTCATGGCTGGTCAGCTCCCCGGCCAACGATTTTGTCTTCCGGCGCGGAAATCGTCAGCGTGCCCGCTTTGTACTGCGGTTTTAGATTTCGGTCAAAAAAAGCATTTCCCGTGAAAATTTGACCGAAATTTGAACCGGGCTTAAGTTCTCTCCACTCCATGCGCCATTAATCGCGCCTGGGCAAAAGGGAAAGGAAATTGTGTTCTCATCAGCTCAAGTCACTCAGACGGCATTACATCGAACGGGCTACATCAGCGATGAGATAACCGCGACAGTCGTGTATCTGGCCGCGAGATTGAATAAACCCATTCTGCTCGAAGGACCGCCCGGAAGCGGCAAGACAGAGCTGGCCTATGCCGTCGCCAAAGCCTGCAATACAGAAGTCGAGCGATTGCAGTGTTTTGAGGGGATCAATGAGGAAAAGGCCATTGGCAAGTTCGACGAATCCCTGCAGAGGCTCGCAGTCGAAATGCGTGTGATTTCGGGTCAGATCGAATGGGAGCCACTCAAACAAGAGCTACACAGTCTGGACTTCTTTACAGCCGGCCCACTCCTACGAGCCCTTCAACGTCCCACGCCCTGTGTGCTGTTGATCGACGAGATCGACAAAGTGGATCCAGAATTCGAAGCCATGTTATTGGAAATATTGAGCGTTTTTCGGCTCAGCATTCCCAAACTGGGCACCATCGAGGCCAACAGTATTCCCTTCGTCTTGCTCACGTCCAACGAGGAAAGGCGGATCGGAGAACCGATCCCACCCGAGTGGTACGACCATGACCATGAAGCGCTGGATGCAGATGATTGAAATTCTCTATCAGCGGCGGCAAATGAGTACGAGCTCTGATCACCGCGTTTCGCCAATCCAGTCGCAATCCCTTTCCCAACTGGGTGACTGATTAGAAACTCCGATCTTGCAAAGCAGTCTGATCAACGGGCCTGTTAAAACTCCTCCTCAAATTCAGCCCTTCTTGTAATCAATCCACCACCTGGTCAACGCCATGAAACGTGAAGTTCTTTTTATTGCCTTGAACGAAACCACTCTTACTGTGCTTGCAGTCCTGCGTACGCAGCGTTGGCGCACCCGGCCGCTCTTAGCCTGAAAGCAATCCAAAGCCTGCTCGATTCCGACACAACCTTGCTTGAATACTCACTCGGCGATGAGAAGAGTTGGCTCTGGGCCGTCAGCGATCACTCGCTGAATGTTTATGCCCTGCCAAAGCGAGCGGATATTGAGGTTGTGTCACGCCACGTTTACAGGCTTTTGAGTTCTCCGAATCAGGAAACCGGCGACTCATCGGTGAGCCGGCAGGCGGTTGCGGAAAGTGAGTACATTTATGAGTCGAGCAAGCTCAGCAATCTGACCCTAAATCCGGTAGCGGATCTGCTGAAAAGGACAAAGCGCCTGGTAATTGTCAGTGACGGCGCATTGCAGTATATTCCGTTCGCTGCATTACCCCCTCCGGGAAAACCCGTACACGCGCTACCGCTCGTTCTGAGCCACGAGATTGTCGATCTTCCCTCAGCCTCCATATTGGCCGAGTTGCGGAAGCAAGCAGATGGACGTGCAACGCCTCCCAAGACAGTGGCGATTTTGGCTGATCCTGTTTTCGATCTTAACGATGAGCGTCTCGGCGCTGAGCGCAGACATTCCTCTCTGGCACTTTCTCGTGTTGCAGGAGAGCCTGACGAGATCAGCCAATGATGTCGGTTTAATGAGAGATGGAAAGACATCCCTGAGCCGTTTGTTGTACACGCGTAAGGAAGCAGAGGCAGTTATGGCGGTAACGCCTCCCGGAAAGGGCATGCTGGCTCTCGATTTTGAGGCAAACCGGCGAACAGCTACCAGTGCGGCGCTGGCCCACTATCGGATTGTTAATTTCGCCACCCACGGAATTCTCGACAATCAGCATCCTGAGTTTTCAGGGTTGGTATTGTCGTTGGTGGATGGACAGGGAAGGGCACAAAATGGCTTTCTTAACCTGCAGGATATCTACAATCTCAAGCTGCCGGTTGATCTTGTGGTGCTCAGCGGCTGCCAAACCGCGCTCGGACAACAGATTAAGGGCGAAGGGCTGATCGGGCTAACGCGCGGCTTCATGTATGCGGGAGCAACCCGGGTAGTCGCGAGTTTGTGGAGTGTGAGCGATATTGGGACCGCCCGCTTGATGGCGCAGTTTTATCGAGGCATGGAGCAGGACAATATGCGCCCGGCTGCAGCCTTGCGCGCTGCCCAGATCAAGATGTTTAGAGGCAAGCAATGGAGCTCTCCTTATTATTGGGCTGCATTTGAAATCCAGGGCGATTGGCGCTGAATCATGGCATTTCCAAACCTTTTGCTCGCAGGTGTTTCCCTGCTTAGCTCCATTCGCGATTCACGAATGTAATGCATTGATACACGGAATGGATCCGGCATCAGGTTTTCTTTTTCAAGGAAGCAAATCAGGTTCTGTGCTTGTGGCTGATTTATCGAGTACCAGCCGAGCTAAAGAAACGCGCACGAAGAAGTTGTAGACGGGCCGCGAGCAAAGGGTCAGCCTTGATTCGTTCACCGACGAGTACGATTGTCACCGCCAGAACAAATGCGAGCACAGCCACGCTCAGCACGATATTCGCGCGCTTCGGCCAGGAGCGGAGTTCCGGCGGAAGAGCCTTGTCGAGAACCTGGATCACCTCGGCGTCTTTTGCTTCGTCCACGCGGGCAATCTCAAACTGCTTGACCATGGCCTCATAAACCGCTTCCCGATATTTGAATTCGCGCATCGCGCGAAGGTATTCCAGCTCTTTTCAGGCACCTTTCTCAGGTCTATGTCAGCAATGGATGAGCCGACTTTCCCCGATTGCATTCGGGCGAGTTCCGTCCGCAAAGCCGCCAACTGGCTTTCCGCCCGCTTCAGGTCCGGGTTGCCATCCGTGGCAAAGGAACGCATGGATTCCACTTCGGCTTCCTGAACCGCGACCTGTGCCTGTAATCCCGCGACTCCTTCCAGCATGGCCTGGGCCTGCGGTTCCGGGAGCAGAAGGCCGGTATTCTCCTGGACCTTTTTCATGGCCAGCTCTGCTGTTGCCAAGTCGTCCTTCGCAAGCTGGACTTCGTGTTCGTAGAAGATTCTGCGGCGCCCGGCTTCAGTGACGGCCAGCGTTTGCGTGAGTTGTTTGAGCTCGTCCACGTAAGCATTGGCAATCTCAGCGGCGCGCTGGCGGTCGTGATCAGATACGGAGATTGAAATCCCGCCTTCATCCCCGGAATCTATATCTGTGTTCGCACGCAAGCGGTCCCGTGCCAAGACGCGCATCTTGACGCTATAAACCTTCATCAGCGAGAACCGGTCGATCAGGGCATCGGCCACAGTGCGGCTGCGCAGAACGTAGATATAAACGTCAGCCGAGTCTTTACCAACTGCGGCTCCAGCCAAATCGCCTCCCGCCATTTCGGCCAGCGGCCCGGCCAGTGACCCCAACTGCCCCATAATGGCAGAGACAATGGATGACCCATGCTCTTGCGGAGGCATGATTTTTGCCGTGGCAGTGTAGCTTTTGGGCCAGATCAGGGAGACAATGGCCGCAAGCACCACCGCGCCGAAAACAAACGTGAAAATGAATCCTCTCCTCTGCGCAAGGAGCAGCAGGATCTCTAAAAAGCTCTTCGGAGCCTGATCCAGTTCTGGATCAGACATGAACGAGGTTGAGCGATCACTCACGCTTCCATGGAAAAATATGCTCGGTTCTGTTTTGGAGTCGTCCAGTCATGATAATACAGTTCCGGATAATCGATAAATACTGAGTCCGAAACTAGGGGATTATCCTGTGCTTCTATCTAGTTCCAGCGAGCCGAGCGAACTGTCTTGTTGACATTGCCAAGTTGCATCAGTCAAGGAAATGCGGGCAGCTCTATCTTTTTTGTCCTCCGGGAGATTTGCCAAAGATTGGAGTCTCTAATGCGCGGGTAACGTCAGACTCGAGGTATCTTCACAACTTCGCCTTCTACCTCATAAGGCTAATTTTATCGTTGCAAAGAGGCGCTGATCACTGCTAGAGTGCTTTCACTCTCAATGACATTGCTTTTTGCCCTAATCGGATCCGCCTGGATCGGTGCCCTATTGTTCGCCGCATGGTTGCTGGCTACGCCGATGAAGGATAGAAATCAAGCGCAATAGAGCGTGTTTTATCACACTTGGCGTTTTCATCCTGAGCTCCCGTCCAGATTGATGCCAATCATGCGCTGATTTTTTAAAGCCGAAGCACTGCGCGACAGCGAAAGTCCAGTGAGGGCAATGCATATGTACCGAAAAATAATCGGCGAAGTCCCAAGTAGGGACCGGTGATCACGCATTCTAATCATGGCCACTGCTTGCTAACTGCAGATCGTTTGAGTGGATCCGAGGAACCGGTTTTGGTCTCGGTCTCTCGCTGTTGGCCTTGTACCCAATAGGCAGAGAAAACAACAGATCGCATATTTCTTCGTTGCCGGCACGACAGGCCGCAGCGTCTTCCAAGCGCGCTATCTGAGCTGCAATATCAGCTCGCACCGGGCGTACGTGTACTCGGAATACGGATTGGAAAGATGTTTGTGAAACTTCCGAGTCTTCATACCACAATTGTTCGTGTAGTTTTTCTCCCGGACGGGTGCCGGTTATACGAATGGGAATATCGATGTCGGGCCGCAACCCGGACATGCGGATCAAATCCCGGGCAAACTCGATAATTTTGACGGGGTCGCCCATATCCAGCATATAGATATCAGCCGTTGAGGCAAGAGTGGCTGCCTGCAAAACCAAGTGCACCGCCTGAGGAATCGTCATGAAGTAGCGAGTCATTTCCTCATGCGTTATTGTCACTGGGCCACCAGCAGCGATCTGCCGCAGGAAAATGGGAACAACACTCCCGCGACTGCCTAGGACATTGCCAAAACGGACGCAAGCAAAACGGGTCCTAGATGATTTACCGGAGCACAGCGCGCGGCATTGCACCAGTAGTTCTGCAGTGCGTTTGGTTGCACCCATGATGCTGGACGGGTGAACCGCTTTATCTGTGGAGATCATTACAAAGCGTTCGCAATCGTAAATCTCAGCGGCCTCGACCAATTGTCGAGTCCCTGTAACGTTGTTTAGCACGGCCTCGCAGGGATTTGCTTCCATGACCGGGACGTGCTTGTATGCAGCAGCATGAAGCACAACGTCGGGCTTATGCAGCGAAAAAATTTCATCTAGCATCCGCGCGTCACGGATATCGCCGACTAAAGGGACGATCCTTGCACATGTGATCTGGAACTCGTTCATCAACTCAAAAATGGAGTTTTCATCCTGGTCGAGCAGAATTAATTTCGAAACCGGCAGAAATGCTACCTGTCGTGCGATTTCTGACCCAATGGAACCGCCGGCACCTGTGACGAGGACGCAACGATCATGGAGACATGAGACAACCGCTGGGTGCGGCTCCAAAGTCTGCGGCTGCAGCCGATTGATAACTTCCTCGAGTTCCAAAGCGTGACTGACACGCACGCGTTCGCAGATAAGGTCGCGGGCAGTGGGTATCAAATGTACTTGAAACCCAAACTCGGCAGCTTTGGCTACAATCTCTTGAGCGCATTGCACGCCACTGCTGGTCATCAATACGAACTCGGCGCGCTGGGCAACGAGGGCCTGCTGCAGGTGGCTGGGGTCGCCGATGACGGGTATACCCGCGATGGTTCGTCCATGCATACTCGCGTCTTTGGTGATGATCCCTACTAACTGCACATCACGATAAGGCTCCATTAGACGTACTGCACCAACAATTGAAACGTCGTCGGACACAAGGAGGGCGCGGCGAATGATGTGCTTTTGAGAGTGCGTGAAGGCGTAAGTAAGCCGGCGCAGAATGCGTAGCGATCCTGCAAATCCTATAAACAACGTCCATTCCATGATTGCGGCGCTGTACGGCAAAGGCCGTATCGGATGTGAAAAGCCTACGACCAGACGGAACAAGATTAGAAATGCAGTGAGCGGCGCTGAGTTAAAGACCAAATCGAGGCCATCGGTCAAATGGAAATGCCGCCAAGTGGACCGATACGAATGTAGGCGCAAAAGCAGCAAAGGCCGCACAACCCCAATTACTGGAATCCACAAGATCAATCCCGAATAGATTTCGGAAGGGTGAAAGTCAAAGCGCACATATAGTGCGATTAGCAGCGCCACAGCGCTGGCCAGCCCGTCAAGGCCCATTTGAATTTCTCGGGAGAATATCCACCGTGGCGAAGCTTCGGCCGCCCTTGCAACTATCTTTATGACCATCTGAGAATTACGACGGATCACTTCTGCGTAACCTTCCTGTAGTAGTTCGACAACTTTGGAGCGGGCACAGCGCTCCACTATGCCTTTTGGTTCTCAAAGGGGGTTAAAATTTCTTTTAATTGGTGCCGAAAGTTTAGCACTTCAGTACTAAATGGCAAGGGATTAATAGTCCCATAGTGTTAAAAAAAAGAAAAATTAGAGAAATCTAAACTTAGATTCGGCTGCTGAGAGCGAGACCAGATGAACGTAGATGGAAAAGGAAGGTCTCCTATAGCTGCGAACGATACCAATCCACGGTCTTCGTCAGTCCTTCTCCAAATAGGACGCTTGGCTCATAGCCGAATTGCGATTTGGCTTCGGCGATATCGGCTAATGAATGTTTTACGTCGCCAGGGCGCTCCGGACCGTGTGAAACATCGCCAGCGTAAGATGTCAGGCTGCGCAGGATTTGCACAGTCTCATTGAGCGTGTTGAAGACCCGCCCCGCGACCTTGGAGGCATCTGCAGAGGCCGCTAGGAGATTGCCCACAACCACGTTATCAGTGTAAGTGAAGTCGCGGCTTTGCTCGCCGTCACCGTAGATGGTGGGAGTCTGGTTGCACAGCATCTTCGAGATAAATATGGCCAGCACGCCGGAATACTGAGATGTGGGGTCCTGGTGCGGTCCGAAGACGTTGAAGTACCTGAGCGTGACGGTTTCAAGGCCATACACACGACAGAAAGCTGCCATGTAGTGTTCTCCCGTAAGTTTGGAGACCGCATAGGGTGATAAGGGCGCAGGCAGCATGTCTTCCTTTTTCGGCAATGATGGGGAATTGCCGTAAGCCGATGAGCCCGCATAGATGACGCGCCGGACACGCGATTTTCGTGCAGCATCGAGCAATTTGACGGTGGCATCCACATTTGCGCGGTTGGAGCCCACCGGATCTTCGATCGAGCGCGGGACAGAAGGCAGAGCAGCCTCGTGAAAGATGAACTTGATCTCGCGGCATGCGCGCTCCGCCAGCCCAGGGTCGTTCAGGTCGCCTTCGATCAATTCGATGCTCTCAAGACCGACAAGATTTTGACGTTTTCCCGTGCTGAAATTGTCGACCCCACGCACCTTGTTGTGCCGTGCAACAAGGGCACGCGCTATTGAACTGCCAATAAATCCAGCCACGCCGGTCACAAGATAGTCGGCCATTCGTACTCCAACAGAGCAACCCTCCAGTTTAGCAAGTTGGATCGCCAGCCATGACCAGAAATTGTGAAAAATGGCTGGTAGGAATAAGTGGGCCCGACTGTTCAGCTAGGCGAAACACCTGTCAGGATGCAGGTAAGTGCTTGCTTCCTAAGTGAATACCTGAATTGCGAATGCTGCCCCATCGCTAGTATCATGCAAGCACCAATTGCAAATTGATAACGTGCGTATTGGTGTGCCCGATGTCACGGTGACGTGAGGCACGTCTCA
Organism: Candidatus Angelobacter sp.; assembly: GCA_035712465.1. GTDB lineage: Bacteria > Acidobacteriota > Terriglobia > Terriglobales > Acidobacteriaceae > Angelobacter. Next base: position 23,149 of record DASTAS010000025.1, on the reverse strand, counting down.
AGCTGGACTGGAGAAGTTCGTTCAAATCCCTCTAGCGAAATCCTCTGGGCTACCTTTTGAAGCATACATGATTAAAAAAACGTTTGCCGTAATGGCACTACTGGTTCCGGCATGCTGTATTGCACAGACGCGACTGAGCACGCCGTCATCGGCCAATTCGCAGTGCGTGGGCATGAACTGTTCGAGTGAAGCGGGGCAGTCTACCCCTCAGCAGATGATTCCGCAACAGACGACACTGCAGCGGCCCAATCTCACACCATCCGCACAAGCAGGCTCGTTTCCCAGCAATGAGCGGCAGCGGCAACAGCAACAGATGGAAGGCGCAACACAGCCTAGTGCGGAGCCGGCCGAAACTCCCTTCCTCTTGCCTAGATACAGAAGGACGGAGTTTGAGAAGTTTGTAAGCGCATCCCTGGGCCAGGATCTGCCGCTTTTCGGACATCAGTTCTTCGAAAATGTACCAACGACGTTTGCGCCGGTCGACCACGTCCCGGTTCGCGCGGACTACGTAATCGGCCCGGGAGACGAGCTCCTGATCCGTGCCTGGGGCAAGATCGATCTGGACGCACATGTCGTAGTGGATCGCGCAGGACAAATATATCTGCCCCAGGTGGGTTCAATCAGCGTAGCGGGACTTCGTTACGAACAGCTCACCGGCTATCTCCATTCCCAGGTTGGAAAATATTTCAGGGATTTTGACCTAAGCGTAACGATGGGGCAGTTGCGTTCTATTCAGGTTTACGTTTTGGGGTACGCACGGCGGCCGGGCACATACACAGTAAGTTCGCTCAGCACTCTCATGAATGCGGTATTTGCCTCAGGTGGCCCCGCGGCGAACGGGTCGATGCGGCACATCGAATTGAAGCGCAACAACTCCGTCGTCACGGACCTCGACTTCTACGACGTAATCCTCAAGGGCAACAAATCCGCCGATGCGCCGCTGCAGTCAGGAGACGTGATCTACATACCGCATGTGGGACCGCTGGTTGCGATCTCAGGCAGTGTGAACCAGCCGGCCATTTACGAATTGCGTAAGCCCACCACTCTGGGCGATGCGCTGGACATCGCCGGCGGACTGACGACGATTGCGGAAACCAAGCGAGTGGCTCTGGAACGCATCAGCCAACACGCAGACCGCCGCTTTGAGGAATTTGCTCTGGATGATGACGGCATGAAGCGGCAGCTCAAAGACGGCGATATCGTGCGCATTTTCCCGATCTCGCCGAAAATCGAAGACGCGGTGACCTTGCGTGGGAATGTAGCGCAGCCGGGCCACTACGCGTGGCATCAGGGCATGCGCATCTCAGACCTGATTCCCAACCGGGAGACGCTCATCACGCGAGAATACTGGAACAGGCAGAACCTCCTGGTACCCGCGATGGACAATGATCCTTTCACCACGCGCGATGAACAGCGGCTGCTGCACCAGAGACGGCGCGAGCGAGAGCAGGAGATCAGTGGCGCCGACCTAAGCATACAGAGCGGCGAGAGCCCGGACAGAACGGGCGGCGAGGGAATCAGCGGCGAGGGTGGAATCAGCGGACGCGGTGGAATTAGCGGACGGGATAGAATCAGCGGGCGCGATGAAATTCGCGGAAGCGATGGAACCATAAACAATTCCGGCGACCTCTCAGATCAGACTGAAGATTCCGCCGCTCAGGACGTGGAGTCACAAGAAGAACTGCGCGTGGGCATTAAGCATCGCGAGTCGGAGATCAATTGGCAGTACGCCGTCATCGAGCGGCTCAACAGGAAGGACCTGACCACCCAGCTCATACCGTTCGATCTTGGCAAGGCGATCGACGATCCCAGCTCGCCGGACAACCAGACGCTGAGGGTAGGCGACGTGGTAACCATCTTCTCGCAGGAGGACGTGCCGGTCGCCACGGAAAACCGGACGACCTTTGTCGAAATTGAAGGCGAGGTAAAAGCGCCGGGCGTTTATCGGATGGAGCCGGGCGAGACGCTGCGTGACGCCGTGCGCAAGGCCGGAGGACTGGGCCAGCACGCCTATCTTTACGCCAGCGAACTCACCCGCGAATCCACCAAAGAGAAGCGCGAGCAGCGCCTGACGGAGATGCTCGACCGCATGCAGCGCCAACTGGTGGCGCAGGCCGGAACAGCGGGCAATACGCCCGAAGAGACGCAAGCGCAGCAAAAGCAGGTGCAGCAGCAGCAGGCGCTCCTGGCCAGGCTCCAGCAGGTGAAGCCCACCGGCAGGATCGTCCTGGGGCTCAAGCCGACCGACCATACCCTGCAGGACGTTCCCGCTATGGCGCTGGAGGACGGCGATAAGTTTTTCGTCCCGGCAGAAGATGACACCGTGCAGGTGCTGGGCGCGGTCTACAATGAGAACTCTTTCCGCTTCAAGCCGGGCAAGGAGGTAACGGACTACCTCAACAACGCCGGCGGCGCGACAAGGGACGGCGACAAGGGCAAGACCTTTGTGATCCGGGCAGACGGCTCGGTGGTGAGCCGACAGCAGGGCAGCTTCTGGTCCGGCTCGCGCTTCAACAACATGCGGCTCATGCCGGGTGACGCCGTCATCGTGCCGGAGCGTTTCCAGACCACGACGGTGCTGGGAGAGATAAGGGATTGGTCGCAGGTATTCGCGCAGTTTGCGCTGGGCGCTGCGGCCATCCAGGTACTTAGACAATGATCGAAGGGCAAAAAACGGAAACAGAGCGCAACGAACGCAAGCTGACGTTCGTCATTGACGACGACGCGCTGTTCAACGCCGAGAAGGCAAACGATGAGCCGGCCAGCTTCCTGGAGCTGGCTACCGCGCTGGCACAGCGCAAGTGGTTCATCCTGAAGATGACCGCGGGCGCGGGAGTCATCGGCGTGATCGTGGCGCTGCTGCTTCCCAACTGGTACACCGCTGAGACCAAGATTCTGCCGCCGCAGCAGCAGGAGTCCACGGCTTCCGCGCTGCTGAACTCGCTGGGGAGCGCAGGCGGCGGGCTGGGGGCGCTGGCTTCAGCGGCGGGCGGCAGCCTGGGGCTCAAGAATCCCAACGATCTTTACGTCGGCATGCTCAAGACGCGGCCCATCGCGGACGCCATCATCCAACGCTTCGACCTGCAGAAGCTCTACAAAGCCAGGGACATGACGGACACCCGCAAGGCTCTGGCCAACCACACAGACATTGTCTCCGGCAAGGACGGGATGATCAGCGTCTCGGTGGAAGACAAGGACAAGAAGCGCGCGGCGGAGATGGCCAACGCCTATATCCAGGAGCTGCGCAACCTGAGCAAGGGGCTGGCGCTCACGGAGCCCTCGCAGCGGCGGCTGTTCTATGAGGAGCAGCTCAAGGGGACCAAGGAAGACCTCGCCAAGGCCGAGCTGGGGCTGAAGCAGGCGCAACAGAAAACCGGCGTGATCGAGCCGGGCGCGCAAGCCCAAGCGCTGATTCAGGGCGTGGGCGACCTGCGGGCGCAGATCGTGGCCAAAGAGGTGGAGCTGCGCGCCATGCGCTCCTTCGCCACGGACAAGAACCCTGACGTGGACATCGCGCAGCAGGAGCTCGCCGGGCTCAAGGCGCAGCTCAAGAAGCTGGAAAGCCAGAGCGGCAACCCATCGAACTTTGAGGTGAATTTAAAGGACGTGCCCCAGGCGGAGCTGGATTACATCCGCGCGGCGCGCGAGCTCAAGTTCCAGGAAACGCTGTTTACGCTGTTATCAGAACAATTTGAGATAGCCAAGATGGATGAGGCGCGGGATTCGGCGCTGATCCAGGTGGTGGAACCGGCCACGCCGCCGGACCAGAAGAGCTCACCCAAGCGGGCAGTCATCTGCATTCTCTCGGCGATGGCGGGCTGCTTCCTGGCGTGCCTGGTGGCGCTCACCGGCTGGTGGCGTCGCCGCATGCTGCTGGATCCCGAGCGCGACGAGCAGCTCAAGGCCTTTCGCGCGGCCGTAATGGGAAAGTAAGCCTGGGGGAAGTAAAAATGAGCAGCGCAGTGACAGACCCAGCACAACCCCAGCAAGCCAAGACCGGGCTTGCCGGGGACCCCATGCGCGAAGCGGCGGCGCTACAACCCGAGCAAGCCAACAGCGGGCTTGCGGCGAGTCTTCAGGCAATCCCGTCACTGCGCACCAATTTCAAGTGGACGTTCGCGGGGAGCATGATCTACGCGGGGTGCCAGTGGGGGATGCTCTCAATCCTGGCGAAAGCGGGCAGCGCCACCATTGTGGGACAGTTTGCGCTGGGACTGGCGATTGCCGCGCCGGTCTTCATGTTCACCAACCTCCAATTGCGCGGCGTGCAGGCGACGGACGCGCGCTCAGAGTTTGAATTCTGCGATTACTTCACCCTGCGCTTGCTGGCATCCACGCTGGGGCTGATCACGGTCGCGGCGATCGCTTTTACGCTGCGCTACGACCTGACCACGCGGCTGGTGGTGATTCTGGTAGCCGCGGCCAAAACAGTGGAATCGCTGAGCGATGTGGTGGCCGGCTTGCTGCAAAAGTTTGAGAGGCTCGACCAGGTCGCGGTCAGCCTGATGATCCGGGGCGCGCTCTCCGTGGCCGCATTCGGCGGGACATTTCTGGCCACACACAGATTGACGCTGGCAGTGGCCGCAATGGTGCTTACCTGGATTGCGGTGTTCGCGGTTTATGACCTGTGGCGCGCGCGAGGCGTGCTGGGCAGCAGAGCAATTTTCTTCCGCTTGCGCGGAGCTGTAGTCAGGAAGTTGCTGGTCCTGAGCGCGCCGCTGGGCGTGGTGATGGCGCTGGTTTCCCTCAATATCAACCTGCCGCGTTACCTGCTGGTGAAGTACATGGGGCAGGCGGAGCTGGGAATTTTCGCCTCCATGGCTTACCTGGTGGTGGCAGCCATACTGATCATCAATGCTCTGGGGCAGTCGGCATCTGCGAGGCTGGCGCGGATGTTTGCGGAGGGCGACCGGGCGGGATTCTGGCGGGTGATAAAAAAGCTTCTCTTCACGGCGCTGCTGGTCCCTGCGGCCGGCGTACCGATTGCGCTCCTGTTCGGGCGGCGGCTGCTCACACTTCTTTATCGTCCGGAATACGGCGAGCATGTTTCCGTGCTTGTGATCCTGTTAGCAGTCACGGGGCTGACTGCTATCGCCTCGTTTATGGGATACGGCCTCACGGCGGCTCGCGCTTTCCGCATTCAGCCGGTGATTATTGGCGCAACGGCGCTTACGACGCTGGTGATGTGCGTGATCCTTATTCCGCGCTTCGGGCTGAATGGGGCGGCTCTGGCGCTGCTCAGCTCAGAAATTGTGTACGCGGGCAGCGCAACCCTTGCGCTGCTCTACGCTGTCCGTACGACCAAGAGGGCTTAACACATGCGTATCCTGCATGTTGTTGGGAAGTTGGACCGGGGTGGAGCTGAGACCTGGCTCGTCCAGACGCTGCGCCATATCGACCGCAGCAAATACCAGTTCGATTTTCTGGTACACACGGAGAAACCGGGCGCTTACGACGAGGAAGTGAAAAGCCTTGGCGCGCGAGTCATTCCTTGCCTTGCACCATCCAATCCGGTTCGATATGCGAGGAATTTTCTCCGTGTTCTCCGCGAATATGGCCCTTACGATTGCGTGCACAGCCACGTGTATCACTTCAACGGCTTTGTCACCTTACTAGCCGCCATTGCCGGAATCCGGGTGCGGGTAGCTCATAGCCACAGCGCGCGGGTACACACGGACGCCTTTCCCCGACGTGTATACATGCGAGCAATGAGGTACTGCATTGCCCGCTTTAGTACGGCCGGCATAGCCGTTAGCGCAGCCGCAGCCGATTCACTGTTCCCGCAGAACTGGGTCTCGGACAAGAAATGGTCACTGCAGCCCCTTGGCATAGACGTTGAGCGTTTTAGAGGTGGGAGCAACCGTCCTGAGGTCAGGAACTCCTTAAACCTGAACACGAACGCGTTCGTCGTTGGCCACGTGGGTCGATTTGTGCAGTCTAAGAATCACCAGTTTCTTGTTGATATTGCTGCTGAACTCGCGGTGATAAACAAGGATGCTCACTTTCTTTTGATTGGCGACGGTACTCTTCAGGATTCAATTAAGAAGTTAGTTGAAGCTAGGGGCTTGGCAGACGCATTTATTTTCACTGGTGTTCGGAGTGATATACCGGATCTACTCCAAGCTATGGACGTGTTCGTTTTTCCGTCACTGTACGAGGGTTTGGGACTTGCGGTTATCGAAGCACAGGCTGCAGGGTTGCATTGTTTTGTTTCAACGCGCATTCCACCGGAGGCTGATGCCCGAGCGAATTTATTAACGCGGTTGTCCCTTGATGAGCCCGCGAAAGTGTGGGCGGATCGAATCAACAGTGGACGGCGTACGACGGCACTTCAGCCGCTAAAAATATTGTCGACGCAAGACTCTTCTGAATTACTTGCCCGGTTTTATTCGGATGAGATGAGCAGCCAGACAGCGAAGGGCTTTCGGCGCGCTCTGCTCACTGGCGGGCGAAATGGGGGAGGAATAGCGTGACCGCGTTCCTTCTCCTAATCTGCGTGCTCTGTTCCCATGGGGCCGCTGCCGTGCCATTCGTGAGATCAATTCGGAAACGCAGGCTGCCCAGCACGGTTGAGTTTGCGGTCCTGTCATTCTTTCTTTATTACGACCTTGGCATTCTCAGCGAGGCGCTGGGATTGCCGTATCGGAGCTTGTATTTTCTTCCACTGTCGAAGGCGCGAGATTGGGTTCAACTGCAAGCAGCGATCATAATCGTTGTTGCCCCTTGGTTGATCCGCTTGGGTTATTCTCTCACGGGCGGGACGCCTACCTCGGCGGGAACTAGGCCGTTACTGGCGAGGAAGCTTTCTAAAAGATTTTATTTTGTTTCCTTTCTTATCCTTCTGCCTGTCGCTGCGCTGTCGCTATTTGAGGGGATGAAGGCTGAACATGTGTGGGAGGCCCGCGCCCTTATAACTGAAGCACTCGGCCCCTTCATCATTTTGCTTTTGCTGCCGATTTATCTTCTCGCGTTCTATGTCACGACCGAGGAATCGCGGAAGGGGGCTGGAAAGCTCTTCATTTTGGTACTAACGGCTCTCAGTGTGGTTGCAGTCATCCCAAGCGGTGAGAGAACGCTCCTGCTACTTCCATTTCTCATTTTACTGCTCTTCTACGGCAAATTGAGCGTTGGGCGTTTAGCTACTAGTTTGGTCATCGGACTCGTAGCGGCTGCCATGCTATTGCCGATATACAAAGCGCAGAACGCCGATGAGACCGACGCTGGCACTCTCATCGCGAACACGATTTCTGTCGACTTCGTCCGCGGCCCGATCCTTGTGGACGTTTTAAAACGGTCCCCAATGCTCGGAACAAACGTGGTTAGCTATCCTGGCGAGGGATACGTTTACGGACTGCTGTTTTTCGTTCCACGATCCATTGCGCCCTTCAAGGGCAGTGGGACAGCATTTTATTACACCGGAGCTGTGGCCAATGTACCCGCCAGTGAGCTCGATTGGGGCTTGGGAATAAGCGCGATAGACGAGATCATCCTCAATTTCGGAAAGCTGTTCATCATACCTGGGTTGTTGGTCTGGGGAGCGGTCATGAGATTGGCTGACTTTTTATCAGTGCGGCGACCGTTCCTTGTGATACCGACACGCCTAGGAGCAGTGTGGCTGTTGGGATATCACCTCCCGGCCGAGTTGCAGAATTTCGGGGCGATGGCGGCAGTGGGTCTTCTGCTCGAATGGGTATTTGTGCACCGGGGCCAAAAGCGGATTTTTACAGCGAGCCTCGGTTACGTGGAAGACCCGATGCGGTGGCGTGAGAGCTAAGTGATGGCAGATGCTACTCCCGTGGTAAGCATTGGAATGCCGGTCTACAACTGCGAGAGCACCGTCGCGTTATCTATCAGATCCGTCCAAAAGCAAACATTTACAGATTGGGAGCTGATTGTTATTGATGACGGTTCGAGCGATAGAACCGCAGACGTTGTTCTCTCTTTCCGCGATCCCAGGATAAGACTGATTGCTGACGGGACTAATCGACGTCTTGCTAAAAGGCTGAATGAGGCTGTTGCCCTGGCAAGGGGAAAATTCTTTGCAAGGATGGACGGCGACGATGTGGCGTTTCCGCACAGGTTGGAGTCGCAGTTGCGGTTTCTTAGGGATCATCCGAACGTCGACTTACTTGGCGGACAGCATATAGTTTTCCGAGGCGACGGCGAGTTCTTGGGAATTATTAGGCAGGTTTCCGATCATGATTCGATCTGTGGCTCTCTAATATCGGGGTTTACTCTGTCTCATCCAACGTGGTTTGGTGAGCGGGGCTGGTTTCTGAAACATCCATACAATGTAAGCTGCCGCCGCGCCCAGGATCGGGAGTTGTTGTTAAGAGCGCATCGCGATTCCCGCTTTGCTGCACTGGAGGAATACATTCACGGGTACCGTGAAGATGGAGTTTACCTGTCAAAAACGATGGCCGCTCGGTTGGCGTTTCTAAAGTATGGTGCGTCCGACATGCTGCGCCACAGGGAGTACGCTCGGGTTTCTGTATTTGCGGCCATTCAGGTTGCCAAGATGGCGTTCGATGCGGCTGCGGTCGCAAGCGGTCTCAAATACAAGATGCTTCGTCATCGTGCTCTGCCGGCGCCTGTTGAGGTGAGGCGTCAGTGGGAAGAGGTCTGGAAGGAAATTAGCGAGAATTGACTATGCCAACAAAGCTCCTGATCGTAAGCACCGTATCAACGACAATTGAGGCGTTCCTGTTGCCCTTTGCGCGACATTACAGAGACAGGGGATGGAGAGTTGATGCGCTCGCGGCGGGCGCGCCGGGCTCTGAGAGTTGCAGAAAATCGTTTGATGTGGTGTGGGAGGCGAACTGGTCAAGAACTCCGCTTGACGTCTCGGGCAATCTCGGCAGTGGCAGATATATCCGAAAGTTGGTAAACGAGCAGCGTTATGATCTGGTCCACGTGCATACTCCGGTCGCCTCGTTCGTCACCCGGGCAGCCTTGCGAAATTGCCGACGAACGAAGGTTATCTACACCGCGCATGGCTTCCATTTCTTTGAGGGAGGCGCCTGGCATAAGAACCTGATCTTCTCCAGGGCTGAAAAGATTGCGGGGCGTTGGACGGACGCACTGGTTGTGATCAACCGTGAAGACGAGCTCGCTGCCAAACGCTACGGAATAGTTGACGAGCGCCGCCTTTTTTATATGCCCGGTATTGGGATCGACTTGGAAAGATACTCGGCTTTTTCCATCGGCAGCCAGGAAGCAGAGGCACTCAGAAATGAGCTCCAACTCGAAGCGGGAAAACAAGTTCTCTTAATGGTTGCCGAAATGATTCCACGCAAGCGCCATGCGGACGCGCTGCGTGCGTTTTCGGAGCTTGGAAATGAAGCTGTATTTCTCCTGGCCGGTGATGGCCCGCTCAGAGGCCAACTAGAAGAGCTTGCGCGACGCCTTGGAGTTAAAGAGCGCGTTCGGTTTCTTGGTGTTCGGTCCGATGTACCGAAACTGATGAAGCTTGCGAATGCCGTCGTGCTGGTCTCAAGCCAAGAGGGTTTGCCCAGGAGCGGGATGGAGGCCATGGCAATGGGGAAACCGGTGATCGGGACAGACATAAGGGGGACCAGGGACTTGGTTTATGAGCGGGGCGGCTTACTTGCTCCGGTGGGCAACGTTGAATCGATTGCGTTTTGTATGGAGAAGCTACTGGACAACCCTGATCTTGCGGGTCGCATGGGAGCCGCAGGGAGAGAGCAAGTAAAGCAATACGATCTGAAACGTGTCATTCAGCTTCACGACGAACTTTATGACAAGGTCCTTGCTACGGATGAGCGCGGTCACATTGCCTGCGCCACACAAGTGCCTAAGGTTCAGGCTGGATTCGCTGGGCTGGCGAAGGCTTGCTTTGATAGGGTTGGGGCGGCGGGGCTGCTGGTGGTGCTGTCGCCGGTTCTGGCGGTGATTGCGCTGCTGGTGAGGATGCGGCTGGGAAGTCCGGTGCTGTTCCGGCAGAGGCGTCCGGGGAAAAACGAAAAGATTTTTGAGCTGGTGAAGTTCCGGACCATGACCAATGAGCAAGACGGGGCGGGCAGGCTTCTGCCCGACGAGGCCCGCCTGACCCGGCTGGGAAAATGGCTGCGGTCGTTGAGCCTGGATGAGCTGCCGCAGTTGTGGAATGTGGTGCGGGGCGAGTTGAGCTTTGTGGGGCCGCGTCCTTTACTAGTGCAGTATCTGGAACGCTACACTCCGGAGCAGGCACGGCGGCACGCGGTGAAGCCAGGCATCACCGGCTGGGCGCAGGTGAACGGCCGCAACGCCATAAGCTGGGAAGAAAAGTTTGCCCTCGACACATGGTACGTGGACCATTGGGACCTTTGGCTGGACGCAAGGATCCTGGCGCTGACGGTGTGGCGGGTGGTGAGGAGGGATGGTATCTCGCAGGAAGGTCGGGCGACAATGACGGAATTTCAGGGAACAGAAGAGAAAAAACTTACCGCGGATCAACGCGGATAGGAGCGCCTTCGGCGATATCTAGATCCTTCGACTCGTGCGCCAAAACAGGAAGTCCGGCGCGCTCACTCAGGATGACAGGGCTTTTAAAAATGACGAAGAAGAACATTGTGGTGATTGGGGCGGGAGGGATGGCGCGAGAGGTGCGCTGGCTGATCGAGGCCATCAATTCGGTCTCGCCGAGTTATGATTTCCTGGGATACGTGGTGAGCGATCTGAGCAAGGTGGGGCCGCGTGATTCGAAGGAGGATATCCTGGGCGACTACCATTGGCTGGCGAAGAACCGGGCCAGGGTGGATGCGGTGACGATCGGGATCGGCACGCCGGCAGCTCGGCTGAAAGTGGCGGAAGAACTGAAAGGGATGATGAACGGGGTAGAGTGTCCGGCGCTGATCCATCCCACGGCCATCATTGACCTGAGAACAGCGAAGATTGAAAAGGGAGTCCTGTTGTGCGCGGGCGTTGTGGCAACGGTGAATATCACGCTGCGCGAATTTGCGCTGGTCAATTTCGGCTGCACCCTGGGGCATGAGGCGACCGTAGGTCGCGGGTCGGTGGTGAATCCTGGGGCCAAGATTTCCGGGGGCGTCACAGTAGGTGATGGCGCTCAGGTCTCGACGGGCGCACAGGTGTTGCAATACCTCACAATCGGAGAGGGAGCCATCGTCGGGGCCGGGGCTGTGGTTACAAAGGATGTGCCGGCGAACGTGACCGTGGTGGGAATCCCAGCCAAAATTGCTGAAAAAGCGAGAAATCAGAATGCATAGGCTGCTTTTGACGTTGCTGCTGTCCACAGGGGCGGCTGTGTTGGTGCAATCAAATCGGTCCGAAGACATAGGCGCGAAACTCAATGCTGAATTGGCTGCATGTGCTGGCCGATGCACGGTTCATGTTCCCGCCGGTAATTATTTATATACCACCGACATTGTGATGATGCGCCCGGCGACGCTGGAGTGTGATGGAGACGTGGTTCTGGACTACAAGGGTACTGGCAATGCCGTTAAGCTCGGCCGTGATGGGATGACACCTTCGAACTATGGTCCTGATCCATATGTGGTAAAGGGCTGTACGTTTACCGGTGGCGAGAGAATGAAGGCCGGTATCTTCGTCAATGAATTTGTTGTCGAAAGCGTCATTTCCGATAATTATTTTCACAACTTCGGTAACGTAGACGCATTCAACATCTGGTATCAGGGACGCAACTGGGACGCCAGGGTCGTGAACAATTACATGTGGGCCGACTCCAACCGGACACTCACGTATAACGGCATAGCCCAAAATGCTGCCGATCCCGCAAACAAGGTGTCAGGGGATTTTGGACAATCGCAGTTGTTTCTGCTGAACAATCATCTGCAAAACATTGCACGGCATCAGGAAGGCGTTGGCGTTTACGTCAATGGCGTTAACGGGCAGCTGATTGATAACGTGATAGCCGGATTCGCACCAAATATTCAGCTGGGGGCGTTCTCCAATGGGAGTCAAATTAAAAATGTCACGATGGAAAGATCTACGCCTGGGCCGGCTCCCTGCATTGCCTTTGGCGATAGCAGCGGCGCACGCGTGGGGTACTTCGTAGATGGGGTGACGATATCCGATTCGACCTGTAACGTGCACAACACCGATTTTGGCACAGCGGCCCACTTCCTTGGCCCTTCGACGGGAAAATCTGGAATGCAAGGCTTTAGACTGATCAACAATGCCATCCCGTCGTCAGCGGAGAACGAGCCAATTGTACAGATGAACGATTTGCCGTCGCAGTACGGCAATTACGCGACGCTGAACAGAATCGGGGTGAGGATTCCTTTAGGCACCGCTGTCAGCCGACTTCATGCGAACGGCACCCGGATTAGCAAATGGGCTGGAAGTGATGAAGAATTAAGTAAGTAGGCTCCTACTGACGCGACCATACTGAGGAGAAATTCGTGCCGTCATTGGGGAATGATCCTGCGAGCCGTCGGCTCCGATCTTTCCACGCTTCGGGAGCATGGATTGGATTAAAGCCTCCGAAGTACCCGTAGGTTTTGAGCCACCGCAGACTCCACACACTTCCAAATTGCTCTTGCATGTTTTCGAAATCGAGGCCTCTGCCCTGAGATGCCTCCTCTGGTGAATGAGCAACGTGAAAGTCGACGATCTTATTGACGGTGCTTGGACTCGGAATCCTTTTGAACAAACCACGGTCGTAGACAACTTTTGCCGTTGCGCTTAGAGGATGCTTCCCCAGAAGCATGCTCAATTTTGCAAGATATGAAGACGGCTCGAACCATTTAAGCCGGTCACGGTGGCTGGAATAATCTTGCAGAAAGCTTAGGCATTCGGCGTTTCGGTAGTAGCGGCTTGAGGGCTCATGGCCAGCTAGCCAGAATGCATCTTTCGTCAGCCCGGGAACTATCGAGGAGATTGTTTCCTGAAAATTAGGCAGGTGGTGCAGTAGTGAATTTGTGATTAGGAGATTGAAACGTGCGAAAACTCCAGCTTCGTGGAGTTGCCCACAGAAAATCACCTTCGGGAACCGGTGTAAGCGCAGCTTGCATTGCGCGAGCATTTCGTCTGAGGGGTCATAGGCAATTAGGAGTTCAATTTGGTCACCCAGCTTGTCTAGTATCTGCTGGGCTTCAAACCCAGTGCCGCACCCGAAGTCAAGAATGCGCCATGAGGGCCTTTCCGGCAATTGCTGGATCATTTCTGCCCAAATTGCGGGCAATTGCTGATGGATTTCCGGATGTTCTCGGTCATAATGCTTTGCGTCGAAAGAGTGGTAAATCTTATTAACTTCCACGACAAGCGAGCTGAGAGGGATCTGCGGCTCATAAGGCGCGAGCCAAGCGGGAATTTCCATGCTTAATGTGTCCAAATTGCCAGCGATAATGCGCAATTTTACAGCAATTTGACTTGGGATTAGACCAGCGTTTTAACCTACTTCACATGAAAGTTCTAGTGACCGGCGGAGCCGGATATATCGGTAGCATCGTGGCAGAGCAGCTTGTTGCCGGCGGGCATCCGGTGGTGGTGTATGACGATTTGAGCCACGGATACCGGCAGGCTGTCCCGGAGGCGGCCGAGTTTGTCCAGGCGAGCGTGGGCGACAGCAAGGCGCTGGATCAAGCGCTGAGCGGCGTGGACGCCGTGATGCACTTTGCCGGGCTGATTGAAGCCGGCGAATCCATGAAGCGGCCGGAGGCGTTTTTCCGCGCGAACACGGCAAACACGCTGACACTGCTGGAAGCGATGCTGGCGCACAAGGTAAAGGCGATGGTTTTCTCCTCGACCGCTGCTGTGTATGGCGATCCGGAGCGGGTCCCAATTGTGGAAGAGAGCCCCCTGAGACCGACGAATACCTACGGCGAATCAAAACTGATGGTGGAGCAGATGCTGGCATGGTTTCACAGGATCCATGGGCTGAGGTATTGCGCGCTGCGCTACTTTAACGCGGCGGGCGCGACCAGCGAGCGAGGTGAGGCGCACCAGCCGGAGTCGCACCTCATCCCCCTGGTGCTGCAAACGGCCATGGGCAAGCGGGAGCGGATAACAATTTTCGGAAATGACTATCCGACACCGGATGGGACCTGCGTGCGGGACTACATTCACGTGAGCGACCTGGCAAACGCCCACCTGCTGGCGCTGAATGCCCTAAAGGAGAATACTCGCCTCATCTACAACGTGGGCACAGGAACAGGGGCAAGCGTGCGCGAGGTGGTGGAAGCCGCGCGAGAGGTCACCGGACGGGAGATTCCGGCGAAAGTCGAACGCCGGCGGGCAGGTGATCCGGCCATTCTGGTGGCAAGTTCAGAGAAGATACGCCGTGAACTGGGCTGGAAGCCGCGGTATACCGATATTCGCGACATCATCAAGTCGGCATGGGAGTGGCATTTGGGCCATCCAGAGGGATACCGCGAAGTCGCGGAGTCTGCTAGTAGCACCCAGCCGCGAGCTTGAACGCGCCCGCTGTGACGTGAGCGGTGGCGGCGGAGAGCGGCGCGGCGATTTCGAACGCATGCCAACCCTTGTGGCGGGCGAGCAGAGAAAGCAGGGAGACGCCGGCGTCGATGGGCAGAGCGATGGCATAAAACTTTGCCTGGGTGCCGGGAGCCTGTCCTTTATATGGTCCTTTGGCGAACAGGCCATTCTTCAGGCCGCCGGTTTCGCGGATGCAGGCGTCAACTTCAGACCGGCGTCCGAAAGCATGGAAGAAAGTGGCTCCGTACATGACGGAGTTGGCGAAAGCGACGCGCTTGAGCGAGTCCGGCTGGCGCGCGGGAGTGACGGGCCGCGCGAAAACTAGAGCGGGCTCTGCCGAGGAGTTGGGCAGAGCCGACGAAGAGGGTTCAGGAGCGGAGGGCAGGCCGTGAGCTGCGCCGGCGATGACCGGCATGGTGCTGGATGAAGAAGTGCTCGGTGAAGATGCGCTGGGTGAAGCAGCACCACGCGAAGGTGAAGATGCGGAAGACGACGGCACAGGACAGGTGGGCGCCGGGTCCGACGGGAGCGAGACGGGACCAAAGAGCACGGCGAGCACGGCGGCTTCAGCAGGCGAGCTCAAATGCGGTGCCGAGCTGGCCAGCAGTTGGTTGGCCTGCGTGGTGGCTGAGGTTTGGGCCCGGGCAGCGACAGCCATGAACAGCAGGCAGCAGGCGGCGGCAAGGTGAAGGCTACGCATAGGTTCTCTCCTTGGTCGAGGGGTCGGCAGGGAAAGTTGGCGAGAGAACGGCAAGCTGGCGGGGAGGAGATTGCCAATGGGACTCGCGCTTACAGGGTTTGTAGATGCGACGGGCGGAGTTGCTGTTGGCAAGAAAGTAAATCAGAAGCAGAGCTGCTGGTTACTTAGCAGTTAGCCGATAGCCATGCGCGCTTAGGAAAATCAACCGCTTACCGCTGATGACGCTGACCGGACTGATTCACGCTGATGAAGGGCGTGTTTTCACTTGATTTTTCAGGTAAGCTGGTGTAGAGTAAGTCCTTGTATATGAGCGGTTTAGATAGAATTCAAAAAGGCAAAATTAACCCCGGAGATCCCCGGGGTGGGCCTGGGGTGAGAAGGATTCAACCCCGGGGTGAGTCTGGGGTGACGCGGCGTAAGTCCTTTAGAATCCTAATTGAGGTATGGGGGTACCCCCAGCGCCCCATTTGGTCACTGGGAAAGTTGGTAAGTTGAGTGATTAAGTGATGAGCGAGACAGGAACAAAAGTCGCATTGGAAAAGCGGGTCTTGCCAGGATGGCCGCACAGCGAGCCGGACGAGATTGAGTCGGCGGTGCGCGTGCTGGAGAGCGGCAAGATCAACTACTGGACGGGCGATGAAGGCCGGCAGTTTGAGAAGGAATTTGCCGAGGCGGTGGGCTGCAAGTACGCGGTGGCCGTGGCGAACGGAACCGTGGCGCTTGAGCTGGCATTGTTTGCAGCAGTCAGCACTCAGCAGTCAGCACTCAGCCAAACAGCAGCACAGGCAAGAGTGCCTCCACCCCAGCCCGCGCAACGCCGACGCGGTCTGGGGACCCCGGCTGTGCCGCACGAGCATGGTCAGGCAGAGGTGGTTACGACGTCGCGGACCTTTATTGCGTCGGCAAGTTGCGCGGTAATCCGCGGGATGAAGCCGGTGATGGCGGATGTGGACCGCGAATCGCAAAACGTGACGGCGGAGACGATACGCGCGGTGCTGACGCCGCGGACGAAGGCGATCATCGCCGTGCACCTGGCGGGCTGGCCTTGCGATATGGATCCCATCCTGGAGCTGGCGCGCGAGCATGGGCTGCTGGTGATTGAGGATTGCGCGCAGGCGCATGGAGCCACGTACAAAGGGCGGCCGGTGGGGTCGATGGGCGATGTGGCCGCGTTTTCCTTCTGCCAGGACAAGATCATGACCACGGGCGGCGAAGGCGGCATGCTGCTGACGAATAACGAAGCCGTGCGGGAACGCGCATGGGCGTTCAAAGACCATGGCAAGAGCTACGACGCGGTGTACAGACGCGAGCACGCGCCGGGCTTCCGCTGGCTGCATGAGAGCTTTGGCACCAACTGGCGGCTGACGGAGATGCAGAGCGCGCTGGGACGAGTGCAACTGAGAAAGCTGCCGGAATGGGTAAAACGGCGGAGAACGCATGCGGCGATCTTTACTGAAGCGTTTTTGCAGACGCCGGCGCTGCGGGTGACGATGCCGCCGAAAGACGTGGTGCACAGCTATTACAAGTACTACGCTTTTGCGCGGCCGGAACGGCTGAAGAAAAGCTGGGACCGCGACCGCATTGTGGCGGAGACGAACGCGCGCGGCGTGCCGTGCTTTTCAGGAAGTTGCAGCGAGATTTACCTGGAGAAGGCGTTCGCGGACGAGATGCGGCCGAAGCGTCGCTTGCCGGTGGCGAAGGAGCTGGGAGAGACAAGCTTGATGTTCCTTGTCCATCCGACTCTGAGCGAAGATGACGTGCGCTGGATGGCGAGCGTGGCCGCAGAGGTGGTACGCGAGGCGAGCGCATGATGTTGGGAAATGATTTTTGAGTATTCCGTTCTCAAGTGAACAATCGTCATGGCTGGTTTATTGGAATAGAGTGTAGCTCCGACTTCTTGCGAGCTAATCCAGAATAGTTGGCGCAATTCATTGCGAATTGTTTTTTGCTACAAGTCCAATTTCACTGAGGGCTGCAACATTGCAGTATTCAATCAATCATTACCGAACTTGAGGCCGAACGGAATCGTTTGGATAGGGCAATAGCAGCCTTGCAGCGTACAGATTCTGTTCGTGGGTGGGGTAGAGGGAGCCCGCGGAATGGCCGCAGAGGCCCGCGACGGATGTCAGCGGAAGCCCGCCGGAAAATCGCTTTCGCCGCCAAAAGACGCTGGGCCAAAGTCAGGGCAGCAGGCAAGAACAGCCTCTAGCGCCCTATTCTGGCACCGAATCAATTGGCTACGATCACCGGAGGTTCAGTCGTAGAATCCTTCCAGGAACCAATCACCCGACGGTTTTTCCTGGAGAAGCCGGCAAAGCGTCAGGTTGAGACCGGTGCTCAACTCAACATCCCACTCTTCGCGGCGCCAGCCATGCGGTGAACTCCACCATGAACTGTTCCTTAGCCATGGACCAGAAGCATGAATAACCGTTCGTTTCACGCCGTTGAGTACTACCGTGCTCGGGACACTACCGGAAAGGCCCACATCAATACGCAATGGGGGGCGCACGAGCCGGATCCCAAGAGTTGGCCGATGGGGCAAGCTGCTGTCACTCTCTCTTTTCTGATCAGAAAATTGCAGTACCTCGAATCTATCCGGCTCGAGCGAATCCTTGATTGCTGGAAATCCGACCCGGAGACGGCCTAATTCATCTTGTTGCCCCACGACAGCCCTAAGCCTTGCCATCGTAAGTTCCAGCTTTACCGGTTCAGGAGCACATCGCGCGAACAGCCCGGTCTGTGCAGATCTGATCTTTGCGGGAATGGCTTCCACGATTACTTTTTTTACTGCAGCGTCCGGGGGGTGCTCCGCCAGGTCGAGCTGGAGCAGCTTCAGAAGCGCCTTGATGTCCTGTGTTGGAACCGGCAGCTTCAATCTCCTCTGGGACACAGCGGCATCCTGTCGCAGGACGCGTCTCGATTTCAGTTGACGATCCGGGTGGATTTCCAGTTCCAGAGTGATCGCCAGTTGGTCAGTGGCCAATGATCTAACCATTATGCGTGCCAGGAGCGCTTCTAACACGCGATTCAGAACCAACATTAAAGGTTCGAGCAGTGCCAGCGGTTCTTCCAGTTCGAGGCTCTCTTGAAAGGTGAGAAGCGGCTCAGCGGGAATCAGCTTCCGCTCTGTCTCCCCCCGCCAAAGAACAACAGCGCCTTGGAGTGATAAAGGACGTGCAGAGCTCCTGAAGCGGGTCTCGGAACTGCGGAATCAACGTTTTGCCCTGAGAAAGCAAATCGCGGAGCATCTCTCGATCCAGTTTCCAAGCATTCGTGTCACTGTGACTCAAGCAGCCGACGTGACTGAATATCAAAACCTTGTGACCGAAGCTCTCAAAGGCTCCGGCGTCAAACAGGGTACGGCGGCGGAGCGATTGTGCCAGATATTTCTGCCAAGCGAACTGGCTGAGGTCGTGGGAAAGGGGGATCTTCACACACTCCTACAGAGATCGGGATTTGATGAAGAGCCTTCAAAAAAGATTTTAAGCGCGTTGCGCACTGGAGGTACTCACTACACGATCGAGACGGTGAGCCTGGATGATCGACCTTGCATCGAGCTCCTCGACGGCGACACCTACAAGGAATCTACTCACTTGTCGACAGGACAAAGATGTACAACGATCTTGCCGATCTTGTTGCCCCAAAGTGAAAGGCCATTGTTGATTGATCAACCGGAAGACAACCTTGATAATGCATTTGTTTACGAAACGATTGTTCGAGCTTTGCGCGCGATCAAAAGCAGCCGCCAGGTTGTCTTCGTGACACACAACCCGAACATACCAGTTCTTGGAGAGGCCGAACGTGTTTTTGTGTTCTCTTCCGACGGCCAGCACTCCATCCTGAAGCAGGTCGGTACTGTCGATGAGTGCAGAGAGCAGATCGAAAGAATTTTGGAGGGAGGCCGCGAGGCGTTTCTGTTGAGGAAAGCTCGGTATGGCCGAAGTGGCTCAACTCACAGTTGCTGATCGGTTCCTTGCCGCTAGGACCGATGCACCTGCTCCTTTCGTTCAGCCTCTGCTGAGCCCAGTAGAAACTCAAAACAAGGTCGTAAACGAAAATCAAAAGGCGCTCATCTCCTTCAGCCAAACATTGGAGACGCAGCTCTCGCCCGTGGACGATATGGGTGCCATCGGATTTCGCCGCCTAAAGATGATGGAAGGTCCGCGAGGGCAGTTCGCGGTGACCAAAGACAGTTTTGAGCGATCTATACACCAGACGAAGCGAGGTAATCTCGATCCGAATATCGGCTCTACAACGCACGTTTGTGCCGATGATACGAGCTCAAAAGAAGGCTGAGCCTTGCGGAGGACGCCAAACACTGCTCGAAGATGTGCCAAGTCACAGCAGGAGCGACGGAGTCCGTTGTTTCACTGTAGAAAAATTTGTGACAGCGAAAGCCTCCGAGCTCGACAAATCGCAACAGCTTTCAACGAGCGGCTTGCAACAGGTTCAATATCGATCATTTGGAAACAATAAATTTCACCAAAGTGCTATAGGCTCTGGAATTTGGTTCGGGACTGGGGGTCGGAAGTTCAAATCCTCTCGCCCGACCATTTATTTTCAAGCACTTACATGCCTTCAGAATTCGGGAAAATCCCCGGACCGAAGAGCACCAGGTGATCGTGCTGCTCGTCACCACCATGTGGAGAAGTTACTTAAGGAGCTTTTACCTTCCTTAGATTCTGTCGGGAACTCCGTTTGTGTATCTGACACCTATCGCTTGTTCTCCACAGTCCCGGCAACATTGCCGCCCGGCTGAAACTCCGACAACCCGAATTGCCATAGCAAGAAGCTACATATGTCCGCCAGAATGTCTTGAAATTCCGTCTCCTTTCCTCCGATACTACCATGACCGCCCTGATAGCTGATTCTTAGCAACACGGGTTTGGCGCTCGATGTTGCTGCCTGAAGGCGAGCAGCCATCTTGGCCATTTGCCAAGAATCGACCCGCGGATCGTTTGCGCCAGTAATGAAGAGGACGGCTGGATAAGGCGTGTTATCCTTGATGTGGACATAAGGGCTCATGGCATAGAGGGCCTCGAACCCCGCTTTGGTTTTTACGGTCCCGAATTCTGGGATGTTTGGCACGCCATTTGCCGTCGCTTCGAAGCGTAACATGTCGGATAATCCAACCCAGTCGATTGCTGCCGCGAAGAGATCCGGGCGTGCGGTAATCGCGCGGCCGATCATGATGCCGCCCGCGCTCATACCACTGCCAGCCAGGCGTGCGGCGGAAGTATACCTGTGCCGGATCAGATATTGGGCGCAAACGATGAAGTCCATCCATGTATTGGACTTGGTGGGTCCTTTGCCGGCTTGGTGCCACGCTTCACCATATTCACCTCCGCCTCTTACGTGACACACTGCGTAAATTCCACCATGCTCGTACCAAGCCAGAAACAACTGAGTGAAGAACGGCGAGGATGAGACTCCATATGCGCCGTAGCCGGAGAGCCATGTGGGATTTGATCCGTCGAGCTTCATGCTCTTCGGATAAATAATCGAAAGCGGGATCAGCATTCCATCATCGCTGCGAACCTTGACTTCGACTGACTCAATGTTGCTTGGATTCCCGTAAGGGCCAGCCGGTTGAAGCCCTGTATCCTTTACATGGTTTGTTGCGGGGTCGTAAATATAAATAGCCGAGGCCTTCGTCCAAGAGGTCATGTTCAGCACCGCGCCGGGCAGGCGTGGATCAGTGTCAACGCTGATCCTGCCCTTGAAGGGAAGCGTCACCTCTTGGATTTCAGCCTTTGGCCGATAGGGAACGCGCAGGAGGCGGCCAATACCCGCATCCAACACCTGGACATAGAGTGCATCTTCGGCGGCATTGATTCCCGTGATGACGGATTGACTCTGCGCAACAACGGTCTCTGCCGTGGTCAGATCGGGGTTGAGAACGCTGGTGCGGATCACTTTGTCGCGTATCGCGCCCTTGTAGGTCAGGATAAAGATATCGCTGCCGTGAACAGCAATATTTGTTACATCATCAGAAAAATCAGCTATTTTCCGCCATGGGGTGTTGATTTTAGCCACGTCCTCTGCGCGTGCAATGTAGAATGCGCTGTTTGGCGAGACACCGGTACTGATGATACCCAGTGCGTAATCGGATCCGGGTATACTTTGCACCGAAGCGAAGTGGGTTGGATCTACTTGAATCGTGGGAACCACATCGTAACCGAACACAGCCAGGTCTGCGGTGGGCTTTGTTCCCAAGACATGCAAATAAGCACGAACTTTCTGTTCAATTTCCGTTACAGGGGCGCCTGAAGGCAGAGTTTGAAGCCGGTTGTATATAAAAGACTTATTTCTAGGTAGCCATTTCGGATCGCTGGCTGCAGCCCATGCATGAAGGATTACATCGCCCGTTTCGTGGCCGGTTGCGGTCTCGAAAACATGCATCTCCGTATCGTGCTCTGATCCGCCTGGGGCGATGCCGACTGCAACGTACTTGCCATCTTGCGAAGGCGAACAATATAAGATCGCGTTACTACCTTTGCCTCGATTGGGTGGCGTAAGTTGAACTTTCTCCGGATCAATCAGAACTCTGTCCTTCCCGGAGAGCCCCCGTCTGACGTAAAGTTTCGCAACATTTTCGTTGGAGTTACGTTTCATGATTAGGTACAGACCGCCTGGTAAACGCTGTGTGGACACATCCGGGACAGATTGATCGAGTTCCTGAATGCGCGCCAGAAGCCTTGCGCGGCCGGGAATTCCTGCCAACACGGCCCGTGTGTAGTCGTTCTGCGCTTTCATCCATTTCTGCACTTCCGGACGGGTCGTATCTTCCATATATCTATAGGCATCCACGACTTTCGTACCGAAGTAGTCCGTGGTGACAGCTCGTACAGGCGCCACGGGCTGCCCGGCTGGCTTTGGTGCGCTCTGCGAGGTAGCCATTGAGGCACACTGAACTATCATCAACAGCAATAGCTCTGCAAACCTAGCGGTATCGTTGCTTTCCATCTGGGTAGCCCTTGTCTGAATTCACATAAAAGTCGCAGCGCGTGTTGTGTTTTCGTGCCTCGAACTTACGGATAATAAATCGTGAGATATAGTAAACGCTATTGTCAAGAGGGGCGCATTCCCAAAATGGAACTTACTCCGCGTGCATGTTGCGCTTCTCTTTATAGGTGAGCAGTTGGTTCTTGTAAAATGGATCTGTCCTTACGTGGAGATCACACCCACGCAACTTCTCGCTGATTTAACGGTTTAGGAGCTCGAGATGAACGCCTTCAAGGAACTCGGAGATGTTATAGCAGCTACTTGGAAACAAGTTGCTGAAGATCCAGCAGCATTTCCTGAAATCGCGGCCAAGGCTCTTCAGGATTCCGGCGTATTGTCCACTTTGACCCTTTCAAATATCGTCGAATGGTTCGGCAAATCAAAAGAACCGCCGACGCAGGATGCTTCAGACTTCGGTCAGCCTCCGATAAATGTTTTTGTATCGCCAAAATTCTACATACAGGCTCTTTTTTGGATTGACGCGACAACCGCTATTCACGAGCATGGATTTGTTGGGGCATTCGGAGTGCTTTCCGGCTCAAGTGTCCATACTAGATATAAATTTGACCTTACGAATGATCTATCGAGAGAATTTAAAGTGGGGAATGTAGTTCCCATTTCCTCTGAGATATTGCATAAGGGAGATATTCGCACGATTCATGCGGGCGGCTCATTTGCCCATGCACTCTTTCATATGGAGCGGCCCTCGTTGAGTGTGGTCGTCCGCACTTACTCGGCCGGAGTCACCCAATACTCCTATATCAAGCCACATATTGCCTTCGACCCGACCCACAACGATAAGATCCTTAAAACAAAAGTGCGCTTGCTCGAATCGCTCAGATTTTCAGACCCCAAGATGTTCTGGCAATATGCCAATCTGTTACTCTGTAAACGCCGGAGCAAAAATAGACCGCGTCACGCCGCGAAAGCGGAGTGATGCGGCGGAGGAAAACTAGACCACTCCGCCGGATTTCAGTTTCACGATAGCTGTTGAGGAAACGGCCCGGATCGTGAAACACCGGAGGA
>DASTAS010000024.1:0-24561 GCA_035712465.1 Candidatus Angelobacter sp. | reverse complement strand
GAAGGTTCGATTCCTTCCGCGCTCACCAACCCTGAAATGTTTTACGTATACGTTCTTCAGAGCGAGAGCACCGGCAGGTCCTATACCGGCAGCACAGCCGATCTTGATCGGCGTTTTTCCCAACATAATTCAGATTCCGCGACGGCCACCAAGAATCGTGGTCCGTGGATCTTGGTGCATTCTGAATCGTTCCCGACCAGGAGAGAGGCGATGGCTCGCGAGAAGTACTTCAAGACCGGACACGCGAGCAATTACCATGCGCTACTTGTCTAATTTCTTCATGATTCGCGATGACAAAACATGGAGAGCGCAGAGTTCGGTGTACGTGATCGCAGCCTTTTGAGGCTTTTGTTTGCCTCCGTCCTAAATGTTTAAGCTGGATCTCGGATCTTTACGGTGGTTACCGTCGTCATTAAATAGTTCTAAGCTTCCATTTTCGTAACAAGAACTCGTTGATTGATTCACGGCGCCATCCCTCTGCGACAATTTCCCTACTCAACCAAAAGGAGCCGTAAGCAGAAAGATGTCGTCGCAGAAGTTGTTTCACACCCTTCGAAATGAGCTGACCGTTGTTCTTGGACGCGCAGAATTGTTGGCCCTCACCTCGCAGGACTGTATGAGCCTCGAACACTGCAAGAAGATCAAAACCGCTGCGCTTAAAGTCCGTGAGTTGCTTAAGGAATTTGAGAAAGCCCCCGCATAACCCAGACCCTCCCCCTATTCTTTTCGATGTCTGCCCAGGTTCTCATTTTCTTATTGATGTTCTTGCCGTCCTGTCCGCCGGCCACCGTCCACGCGAGTGCGTCAGGCAACCTTACGGTTACGGCTGTAGTGACGAGTTCAATGTCGATGGCCTTCGATCATGATGGAAAACCCGTTGTCGTGGTGGCGAACGCTCCTGCCGATGCCGACGCGATTGTGCTCGCTTCCACACCGTTCGACAAAGCGAAGATCAATCGCCATCACAAGACTGTCCAAGAGCCTCTCGATAGCTTTAACAGAAAGCACAAAGGAGCTAAACATGCATCCGCCCGCTGAGTCTCCAGGTTTTTCGGCCCTCCTCCTTGCAAAGGCCAATCACGCCGTTATGGCAAAGAGAATCCTGCTGTCACATGGATTTGACGTGCTGTATCTGCCCAATGCTGCTGCTGCTTCATCGCAGCGGAGGCGATTCGACCTGGCCATCTACGATGAGGAAGTTCGAGGCGCGCTCGAGCTTGCCGACTACAGCAACAAATCACTGCATCGCGTAGCAATAGGTCTGCTCTCGGAAGTCCGCAGCAGTTTAGGGGCACCTCTGCACTTCGTTCTCCGCAAGCCGATCGCTGCCGAGCTTCTCGACAAAGCGGTGAAAGCGGCCTTTGCTCCGATTGCCGCCGATCGCCGGGCCAGCTTCCGCCATGACGCAAATATCCAAATCGTCTCGTGTTTATTGCACCATGGCGACAACTCACGTCACCTGCGGAGCGCTACTATTGTGAACGTAAGCCTCACTGGGTTATGTATGCAGACGAACGAAATGCTGCCACAACACGCAAAAATAGAATTTGTGTTGCCGCTGCCTTCTCCTTACGGCAGGGTGCGTGTGGCCGGACGAGTTGTTTGGTCTCACACATCCGGCCGGTCGGGAATAAAGTTTACGACCGTGCACGCGCCAGACCAGCGCAAGCTCGAAGACTGGGCTGACAGCCTTTATAGTTTGCCCGTTGAAATTTAAAGTTGACGTTAGTAAACAGCGGACAGAATTCGCCGGAAGCATCGCCCTGACGGTGCCGGTCGCCAGCATTGTCGAGGGCTGGCAGTTGCGCCGTGCGCTCCGTCTGTGAATCCGTTTAGAGCCAATCGTACCGATTCGCTGTGCGCTTCCGTCATCTTCGGCGCAATCCGCTCGCGCGGCTTGCGTCGTGTGTACCGGGCTATCCTCAGCCGCTGCTGTCGCGGCTGGGTATGCCTGCGGTTGAAAGCGTAGCGTGAAAGCGGCTTCAGCCGCTGAGGTCAAAGCTGAAGAATTTTGCAGACCACCACAATGGTGAATGGGCGCCAAGAATGACCTCAGGGGCTAAAGCCGAAAGGTTTTGCTGTGCTTACCGCAGCCTTAAGGGCCTGCTCCACCCTTGCCGGCAATTTCTTCTCACTAACCAATCATTTGGCGTTGATCGCGGACGCGCCGCTCGCGTTCGTTTGCGAATCGCTCCACGCCGGAGAAGATCGACTCGAAATCGAGATGCGCTTCCGTAATCACGTCCAGTTCGAGGCCGCCGGTTCTCCAGCAATTGTCAAAGTCGGACGTGAGTGAATATTCATCGGTCAAAGGACCAAGGTTGCGAAGCGGCCACATGCGTCGCGTGCCTGTGGAGACGACCATCAGATCGTAGCGGGCTTCGGGCGGCAGCACGGAGTCGCGATAGGCCTGCGGCTGGCGGTCAAACAACTCCTCGCTGATGGCGGCGATCACTTTCACGTTTACCCCGGCGGCTTCGAGCCTCGGCAGCACTTTCACCAGATTCACGGTCGAACTGGATCCCTGCGCGATCACGTAACCGTGACGCGGCTGGTTGGGCGCGAAATCGCGGATCACGTAAAGGCCCTTGGCGGCGGCGCGCAGATCGGAGTCGGCGAAATGGCTGCGGTCCGCGACGGCGAAATCGGGTCGCGCAACTTCCAGGGTGATGATTCCCACGCGCGGATCGCGGGCCGCGATTTCCGCCGCCGCGAAATAGCCGGGCGCGACGTCGTTGTAATCCCAAAAGCTCAGATTGATCACCTGGCCTCGCGGAAACAGCTTCCACACTTGCGGTGCGAAGATGCCGAAGTGTGTGCGCCCGTCGGCCGCGGTTTCAGGCCCGGAGTGCGCGGTGAGAATATGCAGCACGCCGACGCGGAATTTGCTGTCCTGATTCTGCTGGCTCCAGACACGCGCCGGGGTATACATGAGCGGCGTGAACGCTCCGTAAGTGCCGCTCAAGGCCCAGACGCCGGCGAATTTTTCCGGATCGACGGAAGCGCTTTGACTCACCAGGCCGATGGCAGTGGAAACGTTGCCCGCTTCCTGAATGGGCGCTTTCAACCGCGTGCCCATCGGATTGGTCGTGGGACTATAGTGGCCCCAGAAACTGCCATGCTCAACGTTGATTGACTCGGAAAGGTCGGCGGCCAGGGTGAAGAAGCGCCCGTCCGTGACGTAATTCATCCACTTGATAATTTCTGAAATCGCCCGCCTTGTTCCGGCCATCTCGCCGGGTTTCTTGAAGAGCGAAATGCTCGCTTGCTTTTCCGCACCCGAAACCGCATTGCGAATCGAGAGCTTCTGCGGGGATTCCGGCAGCGCCTTGACGCGCAGGCGCTCGTCCAGGAATGGATCGGTGGTGGCTGAGATACGCAACTTAACATCGTCGCGCACGGTGTCGCCGATTTGCAGCAGACGATCTGCCAGGCGATCACCCAATCCATTGCGGTCGAGCAACGACATCACCACGTCAATGTTTGTCTTGAACTGGATCAAGCGTTCGCGATTGTCGGTGACCGGGCCTTTGCGGATGCCCTGGAACTCCACGCCATAATGCTTCTCGAAGGTCTGCGCCAGCGCGAGAAAATACTCCGAGTTCATCTTCAGCGCGTAGGGATGGCTTGCGAAACTCACCAATTGCTCGCCGTAGCCGGGGAGCTTCCCGTTTGCGGCTGCGGGCCAGTAGCCCTTGATGGTTTTGCCGATCGTGACGATGGGACGGCGGTCGTTGGGGTCCACCGCATCCATTGCCTTCAGGGCAGCGGTCACCTGGTTATAGTCGTTACCGTTCGACAGGGTGAAAACGTTCCATCCATAGGACGTCCATTGGTCTACGAGATCATAGCCGTCAAACTTCTCGGCGATGACGCCGCCAATCAGGCAATCGTCAATGCCCGCGTTGTTGTTGGAAACCATGACGCGCAAACGCTTTCCCACCTGCAGTGCGACTGCCTGCGTCTTCAACTCCTGCGCGTGACCTTCAGTCAGCGCGAATTCGCCTTCCAGTGCGATCACTTTGGGCGAGTCTGCTGCGCCCGCAACATCCCAGAACATCGCCTTGCCCGCGGCGGTGGCGATGCCGATGCCCGAGGGTCCGCCGTTTACGTCATTGGTGCAATCGGTGCTTTCGGCATGTCCTGAGAGCGCACGAATGCCGCGACCCTTCGCCTGGGTAAACAGTGGATGGTCTTCCAGATTCGTCTCGTGCAGCAGCGTCTTCAACGCGCCCGCGCCGCGCCGGAATCCCAGGGCGTCGATCGGCAGCATCGCCACCTGCGGGTCAACGTGGTAACGCGGATCGCCGGTCTGCTGATATTTACGATAGAGTGCTTGTCCCATGATCATCCACAGGGCGTAGCACGTGGGGACAGAGTGCCCCGCCGCCATCATGAATTTGTCAGAGTAAGGATGCTTGGGCCGGCGGTAATCGTAACGAAGCCCGCCTTTTTCCGGACCTACGAGGTGCGCCGCAACGTTGTATGGTGTGTATGCCAGCGGCCCGCCCAGATGCCCGGTTTGCGCGTAATTGCCGAGCAGCACCAGGGTCATGCAGGTCATGAATCCAATGTCGTCGAGCAGCGGATCGTAAGCAGGTTGTTGCTGGGCGGGAGAAGGAACTACGCTGGTGCACGATGTCATCGACGGTCTCCGTAGTAATGGTGTTGTAACTGCAGGACCGCGGTCCGGTCAAACGAAACGATTATTGTCGTTGACGTCCCTTTACATGGGTTGCAACTTCAGCGGACGTTTGGTCACAAGCCTTTTATCCACCATACAGCGACATCTGCGTAGCTGGCAACGGGCTCTAAGGGTTCGCGTTGAACACTGGAGACCCCTATCCACGCTGTCGCCCTGAGGGAGCGCGAGGCCGGGGTCCACAACGCGCGTGCTCCTCGCGCGTCGTGGTGGGAGTCGAAATCCCGAAGATGTGTCCGCCTGCGATTGCTGATGCAGGGCGTTTTCTCAATGATCTTTCTCTTTAGCTTCAGCCGGTAATCGTGGTTCATTGCGGAAAACCTAAATTCTCAAGGAAATCGTTGTAACCCGCGTGGCAACGACGTTTGCTCGAAAAACATCGCACTTTTCAAAACGACAAGATGAGAGGAGATTCCATGCGCAGAACTCTGCTTAGCATTGGTTCAGCGCTGGTATTTTTGGCGGCGACGGCATTTGCCCAGTCGGCCAACAGTAACCAAGCCACATTGAATCAGCAGGACCGTGAATTTGTGAATACCGCCGCGAAGGCCAATCGCGGCGAGATTGAGATGGGCAAGCTGGCGCAGCAGAAGGCCTCGAACGACGCTGTGAAGCAGTTCGCCACGACGATTGTGAACGATCACACCAATGCAGGTCAGCAACTGAAGAGTTGGGCTTCGCAAAACAATATCACTCTGCCCACCGGATTGACCTCAGAAGACAGTGCTACGAAATCGAGCTTGTCCTCGGTCTCAGGCTCGCAATTCGACCAGAAGTACATCCAATCGCAGCTCCAGGACCATAAGAAGGCCATTGCTCTGTTCGAAAAACAAGCCAGTGAAGGACACAACCCGCAGTTGAAAGCGTTCGCGCAGAAGACCTTGCCCGTACTGCAGGATCACGTGCGGATTGCCGAAGATCTGGCAGGCAAGATGGGCATGAGCGGCAAGATGGGCCTGACGAATGAGTCCAAAGCCGTCAGCAGCGGAATGCAACCGCCAAAGTAGCTTCCGACCGGCAAGCGTGGGGGCTCCTAAAGCACTTCAGCTTCCACTTACGCTTACATGCGCGCCTTCGCTATCGACGAACTGGGCCAGCATCCCGCCGAAGTCCTGTTTCGATGGTTCCATGGGGAAGCGGACGCCTTTGCGCTGCATCTCGGTGTGAAACGCTTTCAGGTCAGGCACACTGAATCCCAGTTCCATCCTGCCGGCAGCGTTTTTGTCGGAAGATGGATGAAGAGCGAAGGTAATCTCTCCGGTAGCAAACTCGGTCCATTCCTGCGATTGAAACTTCAGTGGCAGGCCGACTACATCGCGATAAAACGCGACCGCGCGATCCATGTCAGCGACAAATTCAATAACGTGGCTGAGTCGGGTTGACATGCAAACACCTCCGCCTGTGTTGACGTGCGCCGCATTCTATCTCAGCTAGGCCGATTATGCATTAGGCTGCAGGACGCAGCCGCCTTCCACGGTTTTGATGGTGGGAACTTCAGAAGTGCATTTGCATTTCCTCGATTAGAACCCGAGTGGCTCCAGGAATCGCACGTTGCTTGCAGAGCCTAGCGAACCAGGAACTCCAGCAGCGCATGGATGGCGTGCAGCGAGCTCAGCAGGGCAAAATACATTACGAAAGAAGTGGCGAGAATCAGCGGTAAATAACTGGGCCGGTCCGCCGGTCCTGAAGCGCCCAGCGTTGCGTCATTGGCAAGCAGTTCACGTAAACGCACGACACGCGCCTGGGTGGCTGCCCCGCAACCGTCCACCAGATGAGAGGCTGCCAGGCCGGACGGAGCGAAGTTCCGCACAGAGAGCCGCCCGACTTTCACCAGCGCCGAAGAGAGATCAAGAGCAGAAGCTCCGCCAGCAAGGGCTCCTTCATCGGCGGCGATTTCTGAGTTGTTCACCCAAGCCGAGTCGAGCTGTTTGGGAAAATGCAGCCAGGCTGGTGGCCGGGAGATCTTCAGCAGAAACTGTTTGAGATTGTCTCCAGCAGCCACATGGCTGAATTCGTGGGCCAATGCCGCATGCAATTCGGGGCTGTCCAGAACTGCGGCAACCGCGCGCGAAATGAATATGCGGGGGCGAAAAATTCCGGTCACCGCCAGCAATGGAGCTGATTCATCCACGCAGTAAACCGGAATGCGCCGGCCGCACTTGGAAAAACGCTGCGCCTTCTTCAGCCAATCTCGCTGCATTACATGGGTGGTGCGCAGAATGCGCCAGCAGCGCAGTACGATTGCGCCCACGATCAGCGCGCCGAGACCCGCAAGCAGCAACAGCAACAGGCCGGGAATTTCCCGGGTGGAGGAAGGCTCAAATTTCAGGAATGCGGGCAGCGCCAGTCCCAGAGCCGCAACCAAGCCAAGCAGCGCCGGCAGAACACGCGCGGTGAAAATCAGATTTGCCCTCGACCTTGCTCTTGCTCTTGCCCGGCGCAAATCACTCCTGGAAAGTACCAGCCGCAGCAGTGGCAGCAGCACAAGACTTGCTCCAGCCGTCACGATAAAGAACACGGCAAAACAAAGACTGAGACAGAGCAGATAAAACATACCTTTCCTACGTGCTGCGGCGCAGGTTGCGCCGCTTGGCCCTTACAATCTCTTCCAGTTCACGCAGCATCTTGGCATCGGCCTCGCTCACCGCGTCCACAAAGCGTGAGAGCACCGCGTTTGAGTTCCGGGGATCATCCAGCATCATTCCGAAGAAGTGCTGCGTCAGAGACTCCTGGTATTCGCGCTCGCTCAGCGCCGGCGAGTAAAGGTAAGCCTTCCCATCTTTCCGACGCTGCAGCAGTCCTTTCTTATAGAGGCGGTCCATGGTGGTCATCAGCGTGGTGTAGGCAAGCCGGCCTTTCATCTCCTGATAAAGGGTGCGAACGCTGACTTCTTGATGCGCCCAGCCGCGTTCCATCAGGTCAGTCTCGAGCTCGCCGAGCGGGACAAACGAACGCTTTTGCCTGCCGAAATGGCGCTTCAACCACATACTCTGGTTCCTTCGACCGCGCCTGCAGTTTAACAGAATCGGCATTCGCGATGTGTAGCGGCATTGCAGCTACGATGGGTGGTAGTAGCTGTTTGTGGCTGGTAGCATTCTGGGTTTGTTTCCCCTGAGACTACCGACCATGTTCCGGCTGCTGCTGATACTCGCTCTCTTTTTGTTCAGCATTTTCCTGGCTGCCCAGACACCGGACAGCGCCAGCCTCCGCGGGCAGGTGCTTGATCAGACTCACGCCGCTGTCATCGGCGCACAGGTGAAGATCACCAACAGCCGCCTTGCCACTGCCAAATCTACTCAGACCGATGCCTCCGGGCGATTCTCTTTTTCCGGAATGCCGGTCGGCGACTACAGCCTGACCGTTCATAAAGATGGATTTGCCGATCTCCAGCGCGAAATCACTCTGGTCGGCGGCACCAACGCAACCGCAGCTCTGCAATTGAATGTTTCCGAAGTTAAGACGACGGTCGTGGTGACCGGTGCGGCGGGCGAGGTCCGCGCTGACATGCCGCAGCTTGGCGACCGCCTCGGCCCGCAGCAAGTGCAGGACATGCCGCTGCTGAACAGCCGGATCACTTATCTTCCCTTGCTCAATGCCGCCAACCGGCCTGCCTTGAATCAGGGGGATGCCTTCATGAACCAGAACCTCTTTACCACCAGCGGTTCCGGACGGCGGCAAACTTCATTTGTGGTGGACGGCGCCAGCGGGAATGACAGTTGGGGACGCCAAACCATCTTCACCAATATTCCACGGGTGGCGGTGCAGGAGATGACCGTTCTGGAAAATGCCTTTTCCGCTGAGTATGGCGCGACCACCGGAGGCGTGGTGAACGTGGTGACCCGAACTGGTGGGAAACATTATCACGGCGATCTGATCGGCGTCTGGCGTCCGAATGACACATCAGCCAAACTTTCCGGCTTCACCACTGCCAATGCGAGCAATGGCAATCAAATTGTGTCGGATTCCATGGGACAGCTAAGCGCCGCATTTTCCGGACCCATACCGCACACGCAAGCTACTGAGTTCTTTTTTGGCGGCGAATACACGCGCGAGAACCGCGGCTCTCCGATAACCTCCGCTCTCTCTCCCGGCGTTTTTGTGGGCCACTATGCGGACTGGATGACGTTTCTACGCCTGGACCATCAGATCAATGAGAACAACAGCGCTTTCCTGAAAGCGAATACTGACAGCTTTCACGATACAAATCCCAACGGCACCGTGGGCGGCGCCACATTGCCGACAGTGGACCGCATCTTTCGTCGCCGGACTTACTCGCTGGAGCTGGGAGAGACGGCAACTCTGTCATCAACGCTGCTCAACAGCGCGCGCGTACAATTTCAACTGGCTTCTCCCATCACCGAATTCGATCCCGTAATTTTCGGCACGCAATTTGTAGTGCCGATTGCCGGCGCCCCTACCTTTACAACCGGCACATCACAATCCGCGTTGCTGATGAACCGACAGTTTGGCGGGAGTGATACTGTGGCCCTGACTCGGGGAAACCACCAACTTAAATTCGGCACTGATGTTCTCTACGCTCATAGCGGCGGCGACAGCAAGGAATTTGGCGGCCCGATTTTTCTAGGACAATTTCAGTTCAATCCATGCCCTGCCACCATTTCAATCACAATTTGTGAAACTAGCTACTTGAACAATATTGCCAACGTTCAGAGCTATACCCAGAGTTTTGGCAATGGCAGTTACACCGTGGATGACACGCTATGGTCACTGTTCGCTCAGGATGACTTTCGCGTGCGCCAGGATTTAACGCTCAATCTTGGCTTGCGCTATGAGCAGCAGACATTCACGGACGCGCGCCTGAACTTTGCCCCGCGGGTTGGCTTCGCCTACGACCTGCTCCAGCATCACAACACGATTGTTCGTGGCGGATTCGGCATTTACTACGCGCAAGTGGTCGACAATTCAGAAGCGAATTATGCCTTGAGCGGCCCCACCGGCGTCTTTAACTTCACGGCCCAGGCAGGACAGATTGGTTTCCCCAGCAGCCTTAGTGCAGTGCCGCTGGCGGCCCCACCGGCAGGCGCGGTCCTGCCTGTGCGCAGCATTTACATCCGCCCCGGCCAGGCCTCGTTTTATAACCAGTTCTTTGATACCTCAGTTCTTAAAGGATATCCGGATGCGCTGCTGAATCCCTACTCGGAGCAGTGGACGCTCGGTGTGGAACGGCAACTGGGACACGATTGGGTACTGAGCGTGGATTATGTTGGCTCACACACGGTGAAGGTAGTCCGCCCGCTCGATGTCGATTCACCCGCGCCCTTCATCAGAACCGCGCAGGGGCAGACGCGCAGCGCCCAGGCTGCCAACTGCACCCGCCCGCTCTGGGTCGCCTTCTATGCAGCCGCCGGACTCGCTTGTCCGGTAACAGCGAATCCTGCCATACCGCAGCCCGCATTCGGTGTAATCACCACGGACGTGAATAACGGCTTTGGGCGTTACAACTCGCTGAATGTCAACCTGTCCCACTCTTTCGCGCATCGATTCGCCATGCTGGCCAGCTACGTTTACTCCCACGCGACTGATAACGTCGATCCCGATGTTCCCGGGCAAAATCCGAACGATCCTAATTTTGTTAACGAGCAGGAAATAGGAAACGCCATATTTGACCAGCGCCATCGCTTTGTTCTGAGCGGCACCTATCACGCGCCTTTCGGGCTTGATGCCGGCGGCATCGCCACGCTGGCTTCAGGATTGCCATTCAATCTGGTGACCGGAAGCAATAACAGCGGCGACCCCGGTGCAACGGCCGACCGCCCGGTCATCAACGGAGTTGTGGTGGGCCGCAACACGGGACGCGGCACGCCAATCTATGACTTTTCGCCATTTGTGGAAAAAGTGTTCCCGTTCGGTGAGAACGCGCGGGCGAGACTTCGCGTGGAAGCCTTCAACATCTTCAACCATCCAAATTTTGTGGGCTTCATTGGCACAGTTGGAAATGGAACAGGCATACCGGCAACTCTCGGGCAGCCGTTGGCCGGGATCACCAACCAACTGCCCGCACGATCCCTGCAGTTCTCATTTCACCTGAGTTATTGAGCGCCTTTTTGCGCGCAATCGTGCACGATCTGGCGAAGCCGGGCGAATCCGGGCAACGGAACAACTGAGTGTTTCGAAGCAGAAGATATGCGCGAGCCTCGCCAGACGATGCTAAACGGCGGCAAAGAGCCCCATTAGCAGCTCACTCAATACATCATTCAACCCGGAAAGCGGTCACAAACTGCACACCGCTCGAATCGCTCAAACGGAAGACATTGAATCCCGTGTCGGGCGGTGGCGCTGTTCCGACATCGGCACTGGCATTGCCGAGCGCGTTCGTCGTAATGTTGCCGAGCGTTTGGCACGGGTTCTGAGGAAACAGACTGCACAGAGCAACGTTGAACGTGTGATTCGGGAACGCGCCGGTCAGGGTGATATGGGGCGTTTTGCCGTGCACCGCGGCGGAGCCGGAGCCGGGCGAATTCCCTGTCGTCTGGCCGATTCCTCCGGTCACCGTTGCGGCCGGCAACAACGCTGACTTGAAGCTGGTTCCAGTTGTTCCGGTGCTCGCGAGCTCGGTCTGGTCGCCAGCGGAATCCACAATCTGAAAAGCGCCGGAAAAGGTTCCTTTCGCCGGAAACGTAAAGTTCACGTTTACGGAAGCGCTTGCGCCCGCGGTAATGGGCGCCACGTCGATGCAGTTGGCAAAACTCTGCGGATAGGGACAGAACTGAAGGGTAAAAGAGGAATTATTCGACGTCATAGTGGCCTGCAGGTTGCCGCTACCATCATTGGCGCTCGTGTCTAGAGTAATGGTGCCTTGAGGCGAACTGTTTCTGCCCACCGTAAAGAACCAGGTGGCTAGATATGCGTCCGGCGAAGTAGGCGACGGAGATGGGTTGGGCGACGGGCTTGGAGATGGTGTCGGTGATGCTGACGGGCTTGGTGACGGTGAGGGGCTCGGCGATGGCGACGGTGAAGGCACCGGGCTCGGCGCCGGAGTTGCAGTTGGAGTTGGGGTCGAGTTCATACTGCTGGAAACGGAACCGCACCCGGAGAGAAACATTAACAACGCAGAGAAAAATGCAAAAAGTGTCGTACGCAAAACACCCTCCTAAGAACCTGGATTTCGGGGAAGCAGTAGATTAATAGTTTGGAAGAGCAGCAGATCACGGCAGGTTGCCAGCGAAGAGGTCGCAAATCGCCTTAAGCCAGAAATGAGAAAGAAGTTAAATTTTTAGCAAGCTGGTGTCGGCTAGATGCTCGGCGTCTTTATTCAGGATTCAAGTTCAGCCCAGATTGCATATTCGCCGGCGCTCTTGTCCCATGAGATATGGAGCACGTTGGGTTTGCAGCAGACCTGGCAGTCCTCGACGTAGCTTTGCGTGCTGCCGGCCGATGAGTCGACGCTGGTTTCATTCCACTCGCCGCACCCTGCGCATTGAAAACCAGCTTGCATGCTCGGAGTTATTGTCCCTTGGGCATTGGCAGTTGGATCACCGTTGGCATTACTGCCCCGGCGTTTGCATCCGGCGGGTGAAAAGAAAGGCTCCCGCCGCAATGCGCACTTGACCTGAGTTCCGCGTGACCCGTTACACTGTTATCCATGAATATCCTGCTCCTTGGTACCGCCCTTATCGTTGGTGTCACTGCTGTCACGTCTTCCCGCCAGGCCGAGCCGCCGGCCAAGTTTGGCCCGGACAATCCCTTCTACGCGCCCAGTACGCTGCCGTTCCATGCGCCTCCGTTCGACAAGATCAAGGACGAGGATTATCAGCCCGCGATCGAGGCCGGCATCGCCGAACAACTGAAGGAGACGCGAGCCATCGCCGACAACCCGGCCGCGCCCACGTTCGACAACACGATTGTCGCCATGGAAAAGACCGGACAGCTTCTGACGCGGGCCCAGGAAACGTTTTTTGCCGTGGTGAGCGCGAATACCAATCCCACGCTGCAGAAGGTACAGCAGATTGTAGCTCCAAAGCTGGCCGCACTCCATGACGCGATCTATCTTGACGGCAAACTCTTCAAGCGGGTGCAGGCAATCTACAAAGAGCGCCATTCGCTGAAGCTCACTCCGGAACAGTTGCGGCTGGTGGAGTATGACTACCAGCAGTTCGTACACGCCGGGGCCAATCTCAGCGATGCCGATAAGGCTGAACTGAAGAAGATCAATGAGCAACTGGCTAGCCTGTCGCAGACTTTCATCGTCAAGTTGCTCGCCGCTACCAAAGCCGGCGCGTACGTTACCACGGACAAGGCCGCGCTTGCCGGCCTGAACGATGCTGAGATCAATGCAGCGGAGGCAGCCGCCAAGACTCGCAAGGTAGATGGCTATGTTATTCCGCTGCAGAACACCACACAGCAGCCGGTTCTCACTTCGTTGAGCAACCGGGCCACGCGCCAAACGATCTTTGAAAACTCCTGGGGACGGGCGGAGCGCGGCGACGCCAATGACACGCGCGAGACCATCGCAAAGATAGCGCAGTTGCGCGCAGAGAAGGGAAAGCTGTTGGGCTATCCCAACTATGCGGCCTGGAAATTGACTGACCAGATGGCCAAGACTCCCGAAGCAGCGTTGAACTTTATGGCCAAGCTTGTGCCCGGCGCCACAGCGCGTGATGCCGCCGAGGCCAAAGACATCCAGGCCGTCATTGACAAGCAGAACGGCGGGTTCAAGCTGCAGCCGTGGGACTGGGAGTTCTATTCCGAGCAGGTGCGCAAGGCGAAATACGACCTGAACCAGGATGAGGTGAAGCCCTATTTCGAGCTGAACAACGTGCTGGAGAATGGCGTGTTCTACGCCGCGAATCAGCTTTACGGAATCACATTCAAGGAGCGCAAAGATCTGCCTGTATACGCTCCCGGTATGCGCGTGTTTGAGGTATTCGATGTCAACGGCAAGTCGCTGGCGCTGTTCTACTGCGACTACTTCAAGCGCGACAATAAGCAGGGCGGCGCGTGGATGACCAACTACGTCGACCAATCAAGGCTGCTGAACACCAAGCCCGTCGTGGTGAATGTAGCCAATTTTGATCCTCCGGCGCCCGGTGAGCCCGCGCTGCTTACCTTCGATGATGTGACCACCATGTTCCACGAATTTGGGCACGCGCTGCACGGCATGTTCTCGAACACTGAATATCCCAGCCTTTCCGGTACCTCCACGGCGCGCGACTTTGTCGAGTTTCCGTCACAGTTCAACGAGCATTGGGCGCTCTACCCTTCGGTCTTCGCGCACTATGCCAAAAACTACAAGACCGGCGCGCCCATGCCGAAGGAATTGGTGGAAAAGATCCGCAAGTCCAAGACGTTCAATGCCGGCTATGACATGACGGAACTCGTCGCCGCCGCCGAGCTCGATATGAAGTGGCATACGCTTCCGGCGAGTGCGGGCTTGCAGAACCCGGATACGTTCGAGAAAAGCGCCCTGGAGCAGATGCACCTGTGGATCAGCTACACGCCACCACGCTATCGCTCGAGTTATTTCGCGCACATCTGGGGAAGCGGCTATTCGGCGGGATATTACGCGTATCTCTGGACGCAGATGCTGGCCGACGACGCCAACCAGTGGTTCCAGGAGCACGGCGGCTTGACGCGCGCGAACGGCGATCGCTTCCGCAGGATGGTGCTGTCGCGCGGCAATACCGAGGACCTGGAAAAGATGTACGAGACCTGGCGAGGCAAGAAGCCCAGCGTGGAACCGATGCTGAAATACCGCGGTCTCACGGCCGATAGCTCAGCGAAATAGAAGCTGGCGCCAGAGAAACCGAGCGAATGTTTGTGGGCGTTAGCCTGCGCGCCTTCACGTTTCCAAGGAAATCGGTTCCATTCTTCACCACGCAGTCACGGAGACACGGAGGAGCGGCAAGCAATATTGCCAAAAACCAATTAGCCTCAGATTTACGCGGAATAGGAACAGATAAGAATCGTATTCTTCATTCGCATTAATTCGCGGCCAATCCGTTTTATTCAAATCTGCGTAGATCAGCGTTCGTCTGCGGCCCGCTTTTCAGACGCTTAACACGCAGCCGAGGCTTCGGTGCGTACCTAGCCACAAAGAACTACGACTCTAAGGTCTGTCAGAAAGACTGCTATTAGCAAATTCTAACAATATCTAGGATCTAGGTATGAATTCAGCAGCGCACGTGGCCCACCTGATGCATCCAGCAGCTCATCTCATTGGCAACTTTCCCCAGGAACACCTGTTCCACGGAAACACGCAAGGAGACCACGTCCCCATGAAAAGTCACAGAAAAAATTTCTCTCTGTTGATGTGCCTTTGTTTCATCGCCGCCACCGCCTCTACTGCATTTGCCCAGGATGGATCGCCGACCGGGAAGTGCTCGTTTCAAAAATTGAATCTCCCTCCGCTGCTAGACAACAAGATCGTCATACCTGAGGCGCTCAATGATGTAGGAGCGATTCTGGGCACGTACGTCCAAAATTCCCATCCTCATGGGTTCCTGTTATATCAGGGCAAGTTCACCACCTTTATGTTCCCAGGTTCAACGGATACGATTGCGCATGACATCAACACTACGGGAACGATAGTTGGCGAATACACCATCCGCAATGGACCTCAGCACGCCTTTATGGTCCACTCCGGCGGTTTTCATGAAATCAAACTTCCCGGCTTCCCGCACGCGCCCGCAATAGCCACTGGAGTGAACGACAAGGGCGACGTTGTGGGTGCGTTTCAAACCAACTTCACCACAAGCCAGGGATTTCTTCTGCACAATGGAAAGCTTACTATCCTTTCATTTCCCGGAGCGCAGGATGCGACGACGCCCCTGAGTATCAACAATCAGGGTGTGATTGTTGGAACTTATAAACTTTCCCCGTCAGATACTTTCCGCGGCTTCATGTGGAAGGCCGGCGTGTTCAGCAATTTAAATCCTCCAGATAGCGGCGGCCACTCGGAGCCGGCGAAGATCAGCAATGCCGGTGACGCTGTGGGCACGTACACTTCTACCGTCGATGGTATGACACATGGATTTTCTTTCGATAAGGGAATATTCACCCAAATTGATGTGCCAAACCTTAAGACCAACGGAATCACCGCCGTGAATAAGTTTGACAATGTGCTCGCAGAGGCCATTCAAGGGCCGACAACTATCCTGTTCAAGGGATTCTGCTCAGCGGTATTTTAGGGAAAGGTTTGCACTTTGCCTGCTGTAGAGACGTAGCCCGTGCTACGTCTCTACGCCGAAAGAGTATCAAAATTAGATAGCGAAATCGGAAAGGGCATAAGCAACTAAATACGTGGTCAAATCCGTCATTCATTTTCTTTGAGGCTGTCATGCGTGCAAAATGTGCGTTTTGAAAGTCGTTGTCGCGAGATGACATTCTGTTATTAACGAATTCTAAAAATATCTAGGTATGAATTCAGCAGCGCACGTGGCCCACCTGACGCATCCAGCAGCTCATCTCATTTGCAACTTTCCCCAGGAACACCTGTTCCACGGGACACGCAAGGAGACCACTCGTCATGAAAAGTCACGAAAAAACTTTTTCGCTGTTGATGTCCGTCTGTTTCGCAGCCGCCATGGCCACCGCCACTGCTGCATTTGCCCAGGATGCGTCCTCGACTGGGAAATGCTCCTTCCAAAGACTGAAATTCCCGGCCTCAGCCATAAGTCCCTTCCCCAGGGCGCTCAATGATAAAGGCGCCATCGTGGGATCGTTCCAGGCCGGCGCATTTCCGCACAGGAACCAGGGATTTTTCCTGTTTCAGGGCAAGTTCACTTCCTTTATGTTTCCCGGTTCTGTTGATACTACTGCCAATGACATCAGCGCGAATGGAATCATCGTTGGTAATTTTTCCACCCCTGGTTCCGGTCACCCCTTTATGGTTCGCGGGGGCGCGTTCCATGAAATCAAGGTTCCCGGCTTTACCAGTGACACTGCATCTGTAGCAGCCGCTGGGGTGAATGACCATGGCGAGGTTGTTGGCTCGATCCTTTCCGCGAGTTCACCGTTTGATGTTGGCTTTCTGCTGCACAATGGAAAAGTGACCATCCTTTCATTTCCTGGAGCACAGGAGGGGACTGATGCCAGCAGCATCAATGATGAGGGCGTGATTGTTGGAAGTTTTAGTGATAACCAGGGTACGCACGGCTTTATGTGGAAAGCCGGAGTATTCAGCAATGTGAATCCTCCAGACAGCGTTGGCCTCTCACAGCCGAAAAAGATCAGCAACGCGGGGGACATTGTGGGCTCGTACACCACGGCCGACGGTGTGGAGCATGGATTTTCCTTTGATCATGGCAAGTACACCAAAATTGACGCTCCGGGCGTTCGCGACACAAACGTTCTTGGCGTGAATAAATTTGACAACATAGTGGTGCTGGGTACCCAGGGGCAAACCGAGTTCGAGTTCAAGGGATTCTGCTCAGCAGTGTTCTAGGGCAGACGGTTTGCAATCCTTCCTGCTTGTTGCGTTACGGATGGCGAAATTGCTGAGGTGAGCTGCCGGCGCGGGCGACTGGAGGTTTATGTGCCACACTTAATGCGCGTATGCCCGGCGCAAAGAAGATATTTTTTCACGTTCGCTCACAAGACTGGCTTTGAGACTGTGGCTCCTGCACCTGGGCGCAGCCGAGCGCACCTCAACCCCGCCAGGCGAAAAACGCGCCTGTCGGACCCAGCGGCTGCGCTCCACGATCTTGAGAAACAGCAAACCGGAAATCCGTTCAATCAGCCTGAATCAGCGGTGCGGTTTGGCGATCGCACGCCCGCTTCGCCGGCAAATTCCTTCAGCGCGTAGCCAAGCGTCCGCTCTCGCGTATCGGGATATGGGCTGCGCAGGATGTGCATCAGGTATTTGCGGCGGAGCAACGCAGGCATGCGTTCCCAGCCGCGACGCGCGTCCGGATTGCGGGCAAAGCCCCGGCTGATCAGCGGAGGCAATTCTACTTCGGCTTCCATCACTTCCATCAGCAGTTGAGCGGCCTGGGCCGCGCGCCGGCGGCGCGTCTCTTGCTTCACCGCTTCCATGATGCTCCGGTTGATCGATTCTTTCTGGCTGTGCTCAAGAGAGTCAAAGAATTTCTGCAGGCTTTTGTACGGACGCAACTCGCGGGCAAGCTCAGGGCAGGGCGTAACGGGACGCATCGGAACGAGTATAGGCGAATATAGAGCGAACTTCAATATCACGTGGAGAAACAGCGCTTCCCACGGGGATTTAACGGAGAGGGACGCAAGTCAGCAATGAGGGACCTTGGCCCGAAGCATATCTTTAAATGCTTGAAGATCTTCCGGCGCGGTGAACGCGCGTTTCGGCAGAATGCCGATTAGATCAGCGGACTGGTAGAGCAGGAATGAGCGTTCGGTTTCCTTGAACTTCTGATAGGTGTTCCAGGCCGCTTCTGAACGCCCCAGTTGATGGTCGGAAGTGATTCCGTTGCCACTGACGGTTACGGTGCGCGGACCGAACATGCGGCTGTTCCGGCGGTAGACACGGCGAAAAACGAATGTGGGAATCACGAACTGCATCAGAAGCAAGAACACGGAGAGTACCACCAAAAAAATGCCCAGCCATGGAGTGGCGTAAATGTAAAAAGCAATGCCCACAACGAACCCGATGAGCCCTACGCAGATGCCGACGAGCCAGCGGATAGACGAGCGGTGACGGGTCCATGCCATTTCCATGAACTCGGGGAGCAGGATTTCATATTGCAGTTTCATACTTTGAAGATGCGATTTTTGCACAGCCGGGGGCGGCTGTGCCACGGAGCTTTGGTATTGGGCAGAACGGTGGCCTGAAGCTTGCGGTGGGGACCTACTTGCTTACCCGGCAAACGGCGGCAGATCTCCGCACCACGGTCCAGCTTGCCAACACTCTTTAGCTAGCCGACGCAGCTGCCGAAAGGGCTGCTTTCATTTTGGACACAATCCCACTTCGCCTAAAGAGCTTTTTCGTGAGAGCAATCTGGGTCCTCAATCGGGGGCAAAACTCTTCACTCTTGCCGAGCCGCTCAGATTTTAAAAACGCATTCAGATCCCGGATCTTTTGAAACTCTGGCTCGTTAAACAGGGAGTCCTCGTTTCCGTCCGTCAGGTAATCATCGACCAACTGGATTGCGGAATCTCCGATCTCTGTCAGCAGACCGGCTTCTGCAAGTCTGATGATTGCCGCAGAGATATCAGAGTGGCCATAATTAAAGCCATTGTTGACGAGAAAATCCTTTATCAAATCGACCGCAACCATTATGAACAGATAGCGTGTCTGTCCACGCGTAACCGACTTAGCGCCCCGGCCGAAATTGTACTTTGTCGCGAGCTTCTGCATCTGGTAGCCGGCGAACAGAGAGTCGACCCCAAATGCCGGGTCATCGATTATCTTTTTGAAGAGAGAACCACCGGGAGCGAAAGGCGGATTCTTCCCAAAGGCAATGCCAGGCTCCGCGAGCCAACCTGCGGCGTAAGCTTTCAGCAACTCAAAAGCGTTTGCTGCCTCGTCGTACCGAGGCACAGACAGGGGATGTTGCCGCTGGTAGGCCCGCCTTGCCTCCCACGCGCCCCTTTGGATTTCAAGGAAAACACCATATCGCGCGTTGAAAGCCGGCGCCCAATTCCGAAAGTCTTTTTCAAGAGCAATGAAATCCTTGTCTCCGACCGCATTCTGAGAATTTGTATAGCGAGTCGTTTCAGTCAACAACTCCTCGCCCTCAGGGCCTACCACAACTATCTTCGTCACGACGACTGCGTTGTCGACTTGCGCGTGCCACTGAGTTTGTTCTTCCGAGGGAGCACTGCCGCCTGAATTGAGCTTTCGCTGGAGAACCAACCAGATTGTCCGAGTCGTTTGACAACCATTTACAATGAATGGATTTTTCAAACTCAACTCGCCATTTGGTTGATTTCGAACCTCTTCCGCGACAAGAGTGATTCCGTTGTTATAAAGTCCGAATCGCTCTGGGTGTTTTTCCAGCGTCTGCTCTATCCCTCTGTTCACTTTGCGTTTGTTCCCAAGAAATTGACGGACGTTTTTTTCATAGAGCAAGTCCAGGTCACCTGATAACGCTTTGTACTTCTGCATGAATCGAAAGAGCTGAATCAGCTTCGTCGCGCCGATCAGAAGAATGTCTCCTGAGCTGGTCACAGTCGTGTTGAGGTTTACCCAGAGCTTGGACGGTTCGGCTGCCTCAGTTTCACTAAGCTTGTTATAAATCGTTTCGATTGAAACGGAATCAACATCAAAATATTCACCGAATTTGGCTCGGCCAAGCGTCTGAATGTTTTCAAGATATTCTTGCTCTTCAGAAGTTGGCCGCCGCGAGGTCGCAAGAACGTACTCCAGCCTGTCTTTAGGTCCACAGTTCTTTAGGAAGTTGCGGAGGCGAGAAACAAGTTCTGCCGAGAGCGATGACAGTTTCTCCCGTTTGCCTTCGAGAGTGGCAAATAGCTTCTGAGCTTCTGAAGTAATCGTGTCTGCTCCGGCAAAGGATGATCCGTATTTACTCTGAATGAGCATCCAAGTGTCGCCGTCGATGCCCTCTTCAGGGTCTCGTTTGATGAAAACTGCGGCATCAATGCCACCATCACCAGCTCCGTCACAATGAATGAGCTCCGCACTTTCGGAATCAATGTCATGCCAATCACGAAGTATTTTGTCGGCGAAGCGATGCCCCAGCTCAGTGGTACTTGGGTTCCCTGAGAGAATCTCTTCTAGCCATTGTTTCTGAAAATCTTCTAATGAAATCATCGACTGTATTCTCTTTCGCGTTTAGGTAGCAAGTCCGTATTGGCCGCTCAAAGAAAGAGAATGTATAACAAACGAGCAGCATTTGTCTAAGCGAGTTTGGGCCTAGTTACCTGTCTATTTTAACGTAATGAAATCTTTGCCTAACCTTAAGGCTTCGATCGGGGGCATCGTCGGAACGGCAGTTGCGGTCGGTGGAATTACTTCGAAATGAGGCGACTTGACAGTCGTACTTTTGGGCGGGCGGCGAAGAACTACGATTCGATGGTCGATTGGGAGACTGCTATTAACAAATTGTAAAAATATCTAGGTATGAATTCAGCTGCGCACGTGGCCCACCTGATGCATCCAGCAGCTCATCTCATTTTC
The DNA here is from genome assembly GCA_035712465.1 of Candidatus Angelobacter sp. Taxonomy (GTDB): domain Bacteria; phylum Acidobacteriota; class Terriglobia; order Terriglobales; family Acidobacteriaceae; genus Angelobacter. The sequence continues at coordinate 3,790 of DASTAS010000024.1, read as the reverse complement.
AACTTTCCCCAGGAACACTCGTTCCAAACGAACACGCAAGGAGACGATTCGTCAATGAAAAGTCACGGAAAAGCGTTCCGCCTGTTGATGTGCATCTGTTTCATCGCCGCCACTGCAACCATTGCATTCGACCAGGAGGCGTCCTCGACTGGGAAATGCCAGCCGGAGCGAAGCCGTAAGGCGAAGCGAATCAAAGGAATGTCACGCTGATTAGGACCAATAATGGCTGTGATGATTCCGTTGCAGCCGAGGTTGTCGTACTGTATGCGTCGGACAAAAACATGCGATTAAAATTCTGTTAAGGCTCACGCGCAGCAGCAGCGGAGCAGGTTCCTCGGCGCTCCATTTTTTAAATGTCGAGTGCAATTGAGAAATTCGGCGCCTCGCAATGACACATTCCAATCAGTATGGATCAGTCCAATCAGTGTACTCAGCGGTAAGGTTTTGCTGTTTGCAGCCGGGGCGGCTGCGCTCCACGATTTGTGGAAAGAATCAGCGGGAAATCAGTCCAATCAGCGTAATCAGCGGTAAGGTTTTGGCCTTTGTTGCGCGATTGTAAGTGCTCTGTGTTCCTCACACCTTCTCTGCCGCCAAAACGAGAGCTGAGGGGACATCGCCATGAAGGCCACGGGACATCTAGCGGTTGAAGGAGGTTGGACATATGGACGAAGTTATCCAACAACTGAAATCGCGCGTAGGCCTGGACGACGATAAGGCGCGCTCCGCCGTACAAACGGTGGTGGAATTCCTTAAGCAGCGGCTTCCCGGGCCAGTGGCCAGCCAATTGGATTCGGCAATCTCGGGCGGGGGAGTGGATGCCGTCAAAGACAAGGCCGCCGGTATCTTTGGAAAAAAGACGGCTTGAAGTTGAGGCGTTTTGCGGGCGCGACCCTGAACGAAAAGAACCGGAGGAGCCCCGCAGCCGCAATCCCGAGCACATTTGCGAGGGATCTCTAAAAGCAGGCGCGCCGGTTCACGGGATCATTTACACACAGACACACAAAGGGCCACGCTCATTCTGAAACGTGGCCCTTTTATTTGGGCGTAATGACGGTCCTCGGAAGCGCGCCTCGGAATGACACCTCGTCAAAGGTGCAAATCTTGGATTTTTCTCCACAAGGAGGCAGCCTGTTTCCGTCCCTGCAGAGCCGGGGGCGGCTGTACTACTGAGCATCAAATTCATCCTTTTTCGCGGAGGAATTTTCCGCTGTGGACGTAAAGCTGAGCGCCGAATCAGACCTGGCTCTGGGTGGCACAGCCGCCCTCGGCTGTGCTGGATCAGCATGGTCCAATTAGGATGATCGGGATCTGAGAAAGCTGTGGCGACAACTGTGGGCTGTCCGGGAAAGCAGGATGTCATCAAGCCATGTCTGCTCAAAATCAATCGTCGGAGGAAAGGGGAAAGGCGCACAGCCGAGGGCGGCTGTGCCACACGTTTCGGGCGAGAAGAGCCTTTTCGCCTTGCGGCTCGCCGCGCAGCGCCAGCAATTCTCTCAATCTGGTGACTCCACTTGCGCCCTCTCGAAAATGCAACCGGGAGCAACGAAGATCTAAACTCAGCGAGAGGCCAGCGCCGTTAGGCGCGGCTGAAAATAGCCCGGTACGCAGCGCAAGCTGAGCGGAGCGATGCGAGTGCAAGTGCCGGGTGAGCTGACGGCAGAATCGAATCCGCACTGCCGTAGGCCCGGGGTCCCCGGCAGGCAGCCTTTTCCGCCTGATGGGGTGAAAACCCGGTGTTGGTTTGCTGGGGTGGAGATCGGAGCGGAGCCGAACGGCGAAGCGACAATAACAAATGCATTTTTTAATCAACGAAACCGATATTGGCCTATGATGATTCCCTGCACCGGAGCGAGGCCCGCAGGAAGATTTGCAAGGGAAGAAGGTCCGATAAGAATCCGGTTTCGAGGCTCACGCACAGCAGCAGCGGAGCAGATTCCTCGGCGCTGCAGGTCTTTGACGCTCGACTGCAACCAACGCTTTTCCGCGCCTCGGAATGACACGTCTTCATCGGCGTGACGCCGCTCGATCAGCGTAATCAGCGGTGAGTTTCTTTAATCTAAACAGTCGCAGCAAGCTGCATTTTCAGCTCAGCCTGCCAGCGCTGAAGGAAACGCAAGGACATTTCCAGGCGCGCTTGATTTGTGCTCGCGCGCATCGTCTGTTCCGGCTCATCCAGCTTCTTAAAGGAACGCCCAGAAGCTGGGCATGATGATGACTAAGCCGGAGCATGTGTGGCTGGGCGACTATCCGAAGGCGCGGAGAAGCGCAAACATACACATGAAACCGTGCCGGTGAGATGGTGATGTTTCGCGCTGCCGAGCCGACTCCGGAGCAAGAAAGGGGCTAAAGCAAGTAGCGGCCATTCCTGTCCTCACACTGCGGGTGGAAGCCCCGGCCTTTACGGCCGGGGTGAGCGTGTCTGAAAGAATCCAGTGCTTCAGCGCTGGTGGTCGTTTTTGAAAGCTCTGTGTGCGCCGGCGGGGCCGCCTATGCCCGAGCACTTCCTTTCTCATCCGCCTAGCTGGTGAAAATCCCAACCTACGACCCATAGCGCCAGATTTGACCCGAATGCGGCGGCTGAACGCGCAAACAAAATCCCGAGCGAACTCCAGGATTTTGGCGCCAGCGCTAAAGCGCAAGATCTAAAAAGGAAAGGTGGCTTTCCGGGGCCTTGAAGGCCCCGGCTTCCACCCTTTCTCTGCGCTGAAGCGCCACACCAGCTCTCAACAGCCAGGGCAGATCCGCATTTAATCCATTCATCAGCGGTAGGAAATTCCCACCGGAAACGGGAAAGGCTCCGTTCATTTCTGAACGGAGCCTTTTATATTTAATGCGGCGACGACCTACTCTCCCATACACTTTCGCGCACAGTACAATCGGCCCTGCGGGGCTTAACTTCCGTGTTCGGGATGGGAACGGGTGGAACCCCCGCGGTAAGATCACCGCAAACTTGAGGCGTTTTGAAGGCGTGAGCGCGGCGACAGCCGAGCGGGAGCCTTCAGCCGAAATCCCGAGCCACTTGGCGAGGGATCTCTGCCTCTGGATTTTATCCATGCGCGGACATCAGTCAGGTTCTACCGTGTATTTTCCCGCGCAGGGGCCCTTCACATGGAAGAGCCAAAGGTTGTCAAAGAACGTGAGGACAAACCCTCACAACTGAATAGATTGACTTCTACTTGAGCAAGCGCCGGGGCTGAAGCCCCGGTTTCGAGTGGAGTGTCGCTCACCCCGGACTAAAGTCCGGGGCTACCACTCATGCTCCGAGTAAATTTTATGGTCAAGCCGAACGGGCGATTAGTATTCGTAAGCTGAAGCCATTACTGGCCTTACACCTCGAACCTATCAAACAGGTGGTCTTCCTGTGCCCTTCTTATCCCTTACGGGTTGGGAGATCTAATCTTGAGGAGTGCTTCACGCTTATATGCATTCAGCGTTTATCACAACCGAACTTCGCTACCCAGCCGTGCCGTTGACACGACAGCTGGAACACAAGAGGTTCGTTCATCCCGGTCCTCTCGTACTAAGGACAAGCCCTCTCAAATCTCCTACGCCCACACCAGATAGGGACCGAACTGTCTCGCGACGTTCTGAACCCAGTTCACGTACCGCTTTAATAGGCGAACAGCCTAACCCTTGGAACCTTCTACAGCTCCAGGATGCGATGAACCGACATCGAGGTGCCAAACCGGAGCGTCGATATGAACTCTTGGCTCCGATCAGCCTGTTATCCCCGGCGTACCTTTTATCCGTTGAGCGATGGCCCTTCCATACAGAACCACCGGATCACTAA
>DASTAS010000023.1:0-195007 GCA_035712465.1 Candidatus Angelobacter sp. | reverse complement strand
AGAAAGAAGTCGTGCTTGGCATCCGGCAACGTGGTGGCGATCTCCGTTTCTTCCACGCTGAAGATGTGAAGTCCGGCACACTGGCGAAGTACGTCAATGAGCACGTCTCTGGTAGCGTGGAAGTGATCGTTACAGATGATTCCAGCAGCTACCCCAAGGCTCTTGACGATGCAGCCCCGCCGCTGTTTGGCAACATGCGGAGCAAACACAAAACCATCAAGCACTCCGCTGGCGAGTACGTCACCGGAGATATTCACACTAACACCGTGGAATCGGCATTCTCTTTGCTCAAGCGCGGCATCGTTGGAAGCTGGCATAAGGTGAGCGCAAAGCATCTCTCGCGGTATCTCGCGGAAATGGAGTTCCGGTTTAATCGCCGGAAAAACTCTGACCTGTTTGTGGACACTTTGCGTCATATGGTTACAGCCGACCCACTTTCATTTGCCGAACTTGTCAAGTAGATAATCATCATATTCATTGCAATCAAGCTTTCAGGCGGTCTGGCCTCCGTCCACCACCAGCACATGCCCGGTAACGTAATCCGAAGCGGCGGACGCCAGAAAAACGGCCGCGCCTTTCAAATCATGGTCGCTGCCGAAGCGCCGTAGCGGTATGTGCGGCAGCAGGTCTTCTTTCTTGTGCTCGATCACCCAGGTGGACATATGGGTTGGAAACCAGCCGGGAGCCAAAGCATTCACCTGAATGTTGTGCTGCGCCCATTTCCAGGCAAGGTCTTTGGTAAATGAGATGACGCCGCCCTTGCTGGCGTGGTAGCCGCTTGCCATCACATGTTCCGGCGGAGCCCCGCGCAATCCCGCCACAGAAGCCACGTTAATGATCTTGCCGCTCTTCTGCCGGATCATGTGCTTGCCTGCCGCCTGCGAGCAAAGAAAAGTTCCGGTTAGATTCGTCTCGATGACTTTGTTCCAGTCGGCAAGTTTCATCTCCTCTACCGGCGCGCCCCAGGAAATCCCAGCATTATTGATGAGGATATCAATGCGGCCGAACTGGGCCATGGCGCCATCCATCATTTGTTGCACGCTCGCAGGATCTTTTACATCACAGGCGAACGCCGCAGCGCGCACGCCAAGCTTTGCCATGTCATGCGCCGTTTCCTCGCAGCGCTCTTTCTTGCGCGCGGAGAGCGCCAGGTTCGCTCCCATTTCGGCCAGGCCCTCGGCCATCTGGCGGCCAAGACCGATGGAGCCTCCGGTAATCACGGCCACGCGCCCGCTGAGATCGAAAAGCTGCTTCACATTTTTTGATGTGGATGGCATTGCGATTATTTCTGCTCCTTGCTCGAAATCCCCGCGGGCCGGATGATGGCTCCTATTTCCCATGGCGCCTGCAGTTGCGTGCGCCATTCGAGCAGCGCCGGGCCGGGCGTCTCCAGCCACGATGATAGTTTCTGGCTGAGCTCGGCCAAGCTTGTCGCACGCTGGGCAGCGATGCCATAGGCCTGCGCCACGGCACAAAAATCAGGGTTCTTGAGGTCTACTTCGTAGGTCTGACCAAAAGTCGATCGCTGCAGAAAGCCGATGACGCCGTAAGCTTGATCATTGACCAGGAGAATCTTTACTGGAAGATCATGCTGTCTCAGAGTGGCAAGTTCGTGCAGCGTGTATTGGAAGCCGCCATCGCCGGAAATGCAGACGACCCGGTGGCTTGAGCCATTCTGCCGCATGGCGAGAGCCGCACCGATCGCCGCCGGCAAGCCATAGCCCAGGGTTCCCGACCCGGCGGGATATAGAAATGTTCGCGGCTCCAGCACAGGGAAAAATGCCGATGCCCAGTAATTCAGGATGGACTGGTCATTCGCCACGATGTCGTGCCGGTCAAGGGCTTCGCGCAGAAGCCGTATAGCGCGATACGCATCCGAGTTGAGCGCCTGCAGGCGAGCATCTTCCCGCGCCGATGCGCCTGGAATATCAAACCATGGAGCGCGCGGGCCCTTGGGCTGCACTGTGAACTGCTTCGTGATCGCGCCAATGTTTCCGGTGAGGAGAACTGACGCCGGGAATCTTGTCCCAGGGTATTCCGGAGAATCCGCGATCTGCAGATGCATTGGCGGGAGCTTCAGACTGAAGCGGCCGGTATCAAACTCAGTGAGGCGCGCCCCCACGGAAATGAGCAGATCGCTTTGCTCGAACAATTCCTGCACAGCCCCAAGCCGGGAGATGCAGCCGAATGCAAGAGGATGATCCGCGGGAAAGTTTCCCTTCCCCGTGGTCGTGGTCACGACAGGAGCGTTGAGAGATTCCGCAAGTTTTCGAGTTTCCGCAACAGCATCTTGAATCCCGGCGCCGATCAGGAGGACCGGGCGGCGGCACTGCGCAACCAGTTTGGCGGCTTGCGATAGCTGCTCCGGCGTAGACGCTATTGTCTCCGGTAGCCGTGGCTCAGGTTGAGCAACATCGGCCGACAACGGAGCGGCCAGCAGGTCATGGGCAATTTCAATGAATGCCGGACCGGGCGCAGGGCCGCGAAGGATAGTGGCAGCGTCGGCGAATGCCTGCGGAATTTCGTCCGCGCTGCTCACACGACGAGCAAAGCGGGTAAGCGGCCGAATGATCTCAATCTGCTGCGGAGTCTCATGTAGCCCGCCGCCACGGTTTGCCTGCAAAGCTGAAGCTATGTTGGTGCCGATCAGCAGAACCGGCGTGTTGGTCTGCAGGCTCTCCAGCAACGGCGTCAGCGTGAAGAGATTTCCCGGGCCGGTGGACGCAAAAATCGCGGCAATTCGGCCGCTCGCGCGGTAAAACCCGTCCGCGGCAAACCCCGCAGCCTGTTCATGTCGAACCACCCAGTGATGAAATTGCCGGGCCTGCCGCAGTCCTTCATAAATAGCGATGTTGTGAATGCTGGGAATTCCGAAACCGCAGTTGATGCCGGCGCGAAGTAGGCCTTCAACAACGGCTTGAGCGCCGAGCTTAGGCGCAACGACCGCCGTTTGCGATGAAAGAGGCATGGTCAATGGAAATCTTCTGAGTCGTACAAAATTTTGACCGACGAAATAGCCGTTGAGAAAAGCAGCGGGGACGGCGGATGAGAAATCCGCCGTCCTCAAATCAGCAGATTAGAACCCGATGCGCACCCCGAGCTGGAGCTGCCGGGCCGGAAAAGCAGAGGTAAAGGCCAGCGGAGCATTGGTGATTGGCTGGACCGAACCATGCACATTAAAGTTCTGGGCGCCAAGGAAGGCCTGTCCGCCCAGTGCTGCGGGCAAGCCGAAATTCGGGCCTACCACGTTGTTGACGCTGGCGAAATTGAGTCGGTTAAAAAGGTTGAAGCCTTCAGCTACAAACTGAATGTTGCTCTTCTCCGTCATCTTGAATCGGCGGGAGATGCGCATATCGAACGACATGTAGTCCGGACCCATGCCCGTGTTGCGCGGCGCGCCGATAGGGCGGTCGTTGGTTGAGTGACGATCTCCGTTTACATCGGCGCCGGCCAGCAGATTGAACGGATGGCCGCTGTTGTAGCGGAAGATCGGAGCGAATTGGAACCCGGAACCAAGCCGTCCAAGTGCCGTATCTCCGTGGTTGCCGGTATCGACGATGGCGCTGGCTACCACTTTGTGACGCTGATCGAAGTCAGACAGCGCATGCTCGCCTGCCAGATTCGTGTTGTCCTCCGGGCCAAAGTCGCTGTTGAAATCGGTGGTGGTATCAAAAGCTTTGCTGAGCGTGTAGTTACCCAGCAGAGATAGATGATCGCTGAACCGCTTTTTCACCTCAAGAATGCCGCCTTCATAAAGCGCTGACCCCAGAGATGAGTATTGGTTGCCCTGGAGCAGCAATGGGTTGGCAAAGCAGTTGACTATTCCGGCGCCCTGGCACGCGGGTGCATTCCAGTTACGGAACGTCGCGGTTGCTCCGTTGGCAAGCGGTACCGAAGTAAATGGGGCTGGCAAAACATTGGTATCGACTGCAACCGGTAGTCCAATGGTATGGACATAGATCCCGCTCAGCGAGATTGACATGCTGTTTCCCACCTGCCGTTCGATGCCAACTTCAGCCTGCTGTGCGTAGGGGCTGCGATAGCCGGGCTGGGCACTGAACAGAACCGACAAAGGAGGAACCGGGCCGGTATGAGTAATAGGAATTCCAAACTGATTCAGATCTGTAGGAGTAATGCAAGAAACGTTGGGGGCCGTCGCCACCGGACACTGGATGGCGCCCTCGGCAAAAAGCGTTTGGAAAATAGCGGCCGAGTTCAGGTTCGAGCCTGGTACGCCGGTCAAGGGTACGAAGACTTGCGCGATCTGGCGAACCCCGTTCACAAGACCGAGCGTTTTGACCACATCGGCGATCTGTCCATAGATGGGCGAATAGAAAATTCCGTAGCCGGCGCGGATCACGGTCTTCTGATCGCCAAATGGATCCCATGCGATGGAAAGCCGAGGAGCAAAGTTGTTCTTGTCTGTTGGCAGGGCGCCATACTGGCCATCTACTTCGTAACGCAGACCTGCGTTCAGCGTGAAGTTGGACCGCATGGCCCAGGAATCTTCAAAATATACTGCGCCGTACGGGCGTGGGTAGTTGTATGTGGGATTGCCAAAGCCCTGTTGATAGAACTGGGGCAGACCGAGTGAAACGGATTGGATCGAATTGATGGTGGCAGGTGTGATTGGCGCCCCGGTTGCCGGGTCGGTAGTCAAACCACAAGCTGCGGGCACTTGTAAGCAGGGGCTGAGAAGGCCGCCTGGCAGATTGCCGAACACGAATCGGCCCGGGAAGAACGTGTCAGATTCGGTGTGATTTCCGCGGTACAGGAATGTGCCACCCACCTTCATGGTGTGCCTGCCACGAATGAAGCTGATGTTATCCGCAACTTCATAGCGCCGCATGATGGTCTTGCTGGGCAGGAAAATATTCGATCCGAAGTTGCCGAACCCTGGGACATCGAGTCCGACCTGGCCGGGGAAATTGGGAATTACGTCGAAATTGCTGTAATTCCATTGCACTCTTGCTTCGTTCTGCGTCTCCGGGCCGAACTGGTGGAACCAGCCCGCCAGCAGTGTGTTCTCAATCGCGGGATTGATGGAGCTTCCACGGGAGAACCCGGTCAGCGACTGAACGTCAGGATTCTCTTCCCGATCATGACCGAAGTTGTAGCGGACGAACATCTGGTTCTTGTCGCTGAACTGATGGTCCAACCGTGCTGAGGCCAGATATTGACGGCTGTTAAATGGAAACAAGCCGCCATTGTTCTCAAACTGATTGATGAGAAAACTGTTTAGAGCAACCTGCCCAGGACTTAGCCCGGTAACCGGGCTTATCGTTAGCGCGCTCGTAAGTGCTGCGGCACAAGTTGCTGGATCCAGGAAAATGGGGCTTGCCGGGTTTGCCGGATTTGAAAGACAAGGCACTTGAGGAGCCGAAGATGTAGCGAGGCCGTTGATAATCGCCTGCTGGTTGTTAAACGCATTGTTATCTGGATGGAATACGGATGTGCTTTGCAGCAGAGGAACCGCATTCTGCGCATCCGACAACAGGCCTTCAAACGAACCAAAGAAGAATGTCTTGTCTTTTTTGATCGGGAAACCTATACTGCCACCGAACTGCTGCCGGCTGAGCGAATCTTTAATATGAGTGCCGTTGGTATCTGGCGCGAGAGGATTAAAGACTTGCCCTGGCTGCAACGCCTGGCTGATGGCGAAGGGATTCGCGGCGTCGAGAGCGTCATTGCGGAACAAAGCAAACAGAGAACCATGGACGTTGTTGGTGCCGGACTTGCTCACGATGTTGACGGTCGCCCCGCTCGCGCCGCCCAAGTCGGCTCCATAATTGCTGCGGTTAATTTGAAACTCTTGAACCGCATCCTGGGACAGCGTCAACCGCACCCCTCCGGCGTCATCGTTCGCTTCACCGCCATCGACGGTTACACTATTGCCGCGGCCGTTGTTTCCATAAAAGGAGAGTCCGCTCTGCGGGGTCTGCTTCACGCGGAAGTCCTGGTCTGACGCAAGCCGCGTCGAGTCACTCACCCCCGGCGCCAGCAGCGTAAACGTCAGGTAATCGCGACGATTGATGGGCAGGTCGCGAATGAACTGCTGACTGATGACGTTCCCCTGACTGCCCTTGCTCGTTTCCACCACCGGCACTTCCGCCGTAACCTCAACGGACTCTGACACCTGCGACACTTTCAACTGAAAGTTCATCGTCGCCGTCTGTCCGATGATCACCGGCACAGCCTTGGCAATTTCGCTCTGGAAGCCCGGCTTGCTTACAGTCACGCTGTACGTGGACGGCAGCAACCCAAACACGTGATAGACGCCGCTGGCATCCGTGGTGACGTTGTGTTTTATGCCCTTGGCGACGTCCGTGACGGTCACATTCGCCCCGGACACAATCGCGCCTGAAGGGTCCGTCACCGTGCCTTTGATATCACCAGAAGCACCAACGCCCTGCGCGTAGACCAGACCTGTCAGCAGAACACACACAACCAAAACCTGAGAGAGACGGAAAACTTTCATCGATCCTCCTCGTCCGAAGCGTAGGACGTCGGCCCCTTAATGTGTTTTAAGTCTTCTCTGCATCCCCACTCTGAATGAGTCCTCATTCATTGTCGGACTGCAGCCAATCGTATCCCCTGCTTGCCACCTTACCTAGCGACTCTAATCCTATGTAAATCAAGCGCTCTTTTTGAAGGCTATTTTTTCGGCGTGGAATTATGTCTCTCTCCAGCCGATTTGTCAAAATGCTAAACCTCACTGCGGGACCGCCAACTCGCTCCCGCGACTCTCGGCCAATTTCCGCGCCTCACGGTCCCCGATGCCAAATCCTGGAGCAACCTCAATCTGCCAACGCGACGCTTTCCATCCGCGTGCGAAAATTCCCCCATGTCGGGCGATCGCTGGGCGCTGTCCGGTCGCTGTCTAAAGATCATTTTGCTAACTTCTCGCAGCGATTTTTCAGCCGCGAACCATTTTCGGGCAAGAATTATAGCTCAAGCCGGCATTCGCCAAGACACACATTTTTTCATCTTCGTTAATTTTGTTCTCTGCCAGGAAGAATTTTTTTACCATTAGTAAACTTTCACTAAACTGTGCTTCCCTGCCCGGAGATGCCGGTTCGCACACTCGCCAAAGCTCCTCTTGCCGCTATACTTATCTCCGCTCTAATTACGCAGGCCGGCAGTGCCTGCCTGCCCATGAGGTCCAGCCATCTTGGCGTCGCGCTCCTCTGAACTTAAAAATGAGGTTATCGCCCTCAAGCGCAAGCGCATCGTCGATGCCGCTCGCCGCCTCTTCTATGAAAAGGGCTACGAGCGCACCACGCTCGACGATATCGCCGAGCGCCTCCAGGTCACCAAGCCCTTCATCTACTCCTATTACAAAAACAAGAATGAGCTGCTGCATGAGATTGCGCAGCAATGCATCAGCCAGTGCCTCCAGGCCCAGTCGCGCATCCTGAACAGCAAGCTTTCCATCCGGGAAAAGCTTTCCCGAATCGTTGAGGAAGTCACACAGGTCATCATTGAAAATCAGGCCAATACCATCATCTATCTGCGCGAAGAAATGAACCTCGACTGGCGCGTCGCCCAGAAAATCCGCGAGCAACGCAACGACTTTGACCATAAGAATATGAAGCTGCTCCGGGATGGCGCCCGCTCCGGCTCGTTCAAGCTGGTGGATGAGCGCGTCACTGCCCGCTGCATCGGCGGGATGCTCGTCTGGTGCGCGCTCTGGTATCGCGATCTCGGCGTGCTCTCACCGGCCGCGATTGCCCAGCTTATGGCTGAGACGGTAATGCGCATGGTCGGAGCAGCTCAGATCCAGCAAAACCGAAAGGCCCGCCACAATTCCAACAGCACGCGCCGGCCACAAGAGCTGAACAACGGGATGCAAAACTCAGCCCACCCGCGACGACGGGCTTAATTCCCTGCCGCGCTCAGCGCGCGGACCATCTTCTCTCTGCGCTTTTCCATCCACTTTGCGAACATCGCCGCCGCGCGCGTGGGAAACATCCGCGCCATGCGGTCCATGCGACAAGCATCGGCTCCAATCAGCACGCGATCTTTATTCCTCACAATGCCTTGCACAATTGTCCGCGCCGCCTCTTCCGACGAAATGACTGCCACGCGATTGAACAGTTCCCTTGCCTGCGCCTGCCCCGCGGGATCGGTTGCCGCTCCCGCGCGTCCGTTGTTGGCGATGTTCGTCCTGATCCCCGCCGGATGCACGCACGTCACCGCGATCCCGCTTCCCCGCAGTTCCTCGCGCAACGCTTCGCTGAATCCCCGCACCGCGTACTTGCTGGCGCCATAGGCCGTCTGCCCTGGCGGCGCAATCAGCCCAAACACGCTCGACATATTCACAATGCGCCCTTGTTTCTGCTCGCGCAGCAGCGGCAGAAAGAATTTGCAGCCGTGAATCACGCCCCAGAAGTTCACGCGAAAGAGCCACTCAAACTCCGCCACCGTGAGCTGCTCAAAACTCCCATACAGCGCCACGCCGGCATTGTTCACCACAATCGTGGCGCGCCCAAAATCCTGGCGCACCTTGCGCGCAAATGCTTCCACCGCGGCCGCGTCGCCCGCGTCGCAAACGTAAGTGCCGGCCCTGACATTGCCGAGCAGGCTGCGCGTCTCCTCAACGCTCGTCGCATTCACGTCGGCCAACGCCAGTTCCGCGCCGCCCGAGGCAAACTCCTTCGCCAGCGCCCGCCCAATCCCTGAACCGGCGCCCGTAATCACCACAACGTCGTTGCTGAAATCACGCATTGGGACCTCCTGACTTTGCCTGCACCTTCTCCGGAACTCTAAACCATACCGCTGATGAACGATGATGAAACTGATGATCGCAGATAAAGATTTTTCACTTGGATGTCTTGTTTCATCTGCGCTAATCAGTCCAATCAGTGTTGATCAGCGGCAAGATTTTGCCTTTCCCGCTTGACACACTGTTCCTGCAGCACGACAATGTTCCGCCATGGCTGAGAGCTACAGCGCAAGACTCGCCGACATCACCCTGCCGGACGTGGATGGCAAACCCGTGCATCTCGGTTCCCTGTGGGCGGATGCGCCCGCGGTGATCGTGTTTCTCCGGCACTATGGTTGAATCTTTTGCTGCGAGCACGTCGCGCAGTTGCGCGAGCACCTTCAGGAGTTTCAACAGCGCGGCGCGCGCCTTGCCGCCATTGGCCTGGGCGACGTCAATTACGCTCGCCTGTTCCGCGAGAAGAACCACATCACCTTCCCGCTGCTCATCGACGACCAGCGCGTGGCCTATCGCGAACTCGGCTTGAAAAAAGCCAACCTGCTTCACCTCCTCCGCCGCGACAACATGCAGGCACGCAAGCGCGCCAAGGCCATCGGCGCGCGCCAGCACCGTCTGGGCAAAGACCCGTTCCAGCTTGGCGGCAGCTTCATCTTTGGCCCCGGCAATGTCGACCGCTTCGTCCACATCAGTGAAACCTTCGGCGATAACGCCCAGCCGGAAGCTCTGCTCGCGGCACTCGACAACCAGAAGCAGCGTGCGACAACCTAAAAAATCTCACCGCTGATGCACACTGATCAATCTGATTCACGCTGATCAAAAAGATAGGCTCTATCCTCCTCAATCAGCGCAAATCAGTCCGATCAGTGTAATCAGCGGTATGATTTTGCTTTTCCGATCACGCGCGATCACGTTGCGATTCCGGCGATCACGGCGATTAGCTCAGTAGCTGCTTTTCATCCACTTCTCCACTTCCTTCCTCAGCTCCAGCACCGGCAGCGGACAATCCGGCCAGTTATGGATCCAGCACACAATCAAATCGCAGCCGCTGGGCAGGTGCAGGTGCTTGAGAAAATTTCTGCTCTCATACTCAAACTCAATGCGCAGCCGCTGCCAGCGATCGGGCTCCATCTCGTGCATGGCTTCGCAATCAGGAAAGTCGGCCTGCATGCGCGTCACCACAAATTTGAGCCGCTCGGCCATCATTCCGAACATGTAAACCACCCCCAGTTCATTGGTGGGAGCATGCGCCAGCGGCGGAGGAACCAGCGGCGCTCCGTAGATGGGACGGTCCTCCAGAACGCATGGTCTGGAGCTCCATGCCTGTCGCGTTTCGGAGGTCAATGCCAGCCCCATGGTCCGTTCCTGATGGGCCCTGATGACCTCCAGTACGTCCTGCCAGTCCCCGGCCAGGCCGGATTTTTCCGCGAAAACCTGCAGCGCGGTGGGCACCTGCGGCCATCCTCCAAAGCGGAGCTGGAATGGCTTGGCGCAATGCTTGCCGAACCGGTCATATTCTGCAACCGTTGGAATCTTGCCTAGCCGGCGCACCACTCCGCCCCAGTCGCGAAAGAGCTGGTCCATCGGCACCGGATGTCCCGCCCCTTCTCGCTTCAGCCCCGCCTGCTGCAGCGCGCTGCTCCAGGTGCCAAAACTTTTGCGCAAAGTCCGCGCCGTCACGTTGGCGGCAGTGCAGAAACCTTCAAAGGTGGGCGCTTCCCCGTTCTGCTGCGTAAGCTGCTTCATCAGGTTGATCATCTCTGCTTTGCTGGGATAGTTTCTCTCTTGCATCTTTTGGCGAGTTGTCTCTTGGTGGCTCGGCTTCTGACGGGTTGGCTTTTCCTGGTTCATGTTGTGGCTCTTGGCTTGTTCCTCATTCATTTTTTGAGGGTTGGTTTCTTCCTGGTTCATGGCATTTTTCTCCGTAAATAAAAAAGCCACCCGGTCTGGGTGGCTCTATAGCGTTGAATTTTTTGTTTGGGTCTAGATCCTTGTCATCGTGAGCGGAGCCCGACCGAGCCTGCGAGGGAGAGCGCAGTCGAAGGATCTATGTAGTTTGGCTTTTGGCTCTTAGCTCTTGGCTGGTTTGGCTAACCTAAGTGCTAAATACCTGGTTTTGATTTTCCGATCGGTTTGCATGACCTACCGGAGAAATCCACGCCTTTCCCAGTGGGTTCGAGTCTCCTCAATCTCTTCTTATTTTTCGCGATCCAATCCAGCCAAATCTTGGAGTTTTCCTGCATCTGAGTGCGGTTGAATGCATACTCGACGCCGGGCGGCTGAGGATAGGGGACCACATTCAAAAGACTGGCCAGCGCCCACCATTGCGGCTCGTAGAAGCCCAGCTTGCCCTCCTCGCGCAGCCGCGCCTTGTCGAAACGATCTTGGGCAGCGGGAGTCAGCATCTCGCGGTAAATGCGTATCGCAAACCAGCCGCCGACGTAAGGAATTTTGTCTTGGTCCATCGCGACTTTCTGCATCTCCAGCGGACTGCCGTTGTGCAGCTCGCATACCAGCGCCTGCATTTCCTGGCGGTCGCCCAGTTTGGCCAGAGCCATGCCCAGGGCCTCTCGTTCTTCAGGGTCATCTTCTTCCGGATCCGCGAGTTGTTTCTTCAAAGCTGGAATCAACTCGCGGTATCCGGTCTGGCCGGCGCTCAGAAATGTCTCGTGATCACCGTTTGCAATCCTCTGCTCCCACATTTCTCTGTTCTTGAAACAATCCAGTTCGCCTTCCTCATTGATGTAGACACGCAGTGGTTTGGAACAGCGCATCACCACGGTGTGAGAGCCATCCGGCATGGTCGTGTCGGGCTCAGGTGGATCCGACTCAAGTCCCATGCTGTCATACTCGACGGAATAAGGCAGATCCTTCACATTCCACGCGACGCCGTCCGCTACAGCGGCGTCAATGCCTTGTTCGTTGTAAATGACGTAAAAAGGCTTGTGATGTTTATAGGCATGCATCGCGCATGCCGTCGCCGGCGTCCGATCTTTCCTGATGCCCACGCGGCCGCAGTCTATCGCGCCCGGACCGGCAACCTTCTGGAAGCGGCTCTCCGGCAATGACGGATCCACAATCTCCAGTTCCGGAATGGCTTTGAGTGTTATAGGACCCGGATTCGTCGTTACCGCAACCTCAACACAATCGTGGTACCGCTGCACCCAGGCCTGATAAACGCCGGGGCGCAACGTGCCGGAAAATTCGCCGAACTGGTTCGTGATGGCGGAAAATTCCGGGGAAGCATTGCTACCATTGCAGCCCCCCGCGACTTTCGAGCGGAAGAACACTGTCGCTCCCCCAACCACGGCCCCATACGGGTCCAGCACCCTGCCGTGAATCTGGATGGTGGCCTGCGGAGGATTCGAGTTTGGAGCGGCTGAGGACGATGCCGGGTTCTGGGTCAGACCAGCCGACACCGTCTGCCAATACGCCGCACAAAACAGAAACAGCGCGACGGCCAGATTGCAAACCAAGCGGAAGAGTGGCTCCATCAGCCTATGGAACGCCTTCCTGCACTTAGTTTGCATGTGACGAAGGTCATCATCTCAGAGCTTCGAGCGACCACCTGGCGGATCAGTTCAATCAGCGTTGTCAGCGGTAAGCTTTTCGGTTTTCCCGATTACGGCGATCACGTTGCGATGACGGGCGATCTCGGCGATTACTTGGGGGACACGTAGAGTGCGAGAGCTGAACCGCATCTACCGCGGGACACCGGCGGTCGCGTCAGGGGTCCTCGGGCAATTGAAG
Source organism: Candidatus Angelobacter sp. (assembly GCA_035712465.1). Lineage (GTDB taxonomy): Bacteria > Acidobacteriota > Terriglobia > Terriglobales > Acidobacteriaceae > Angelobacter. The sequence goes on along the minus strand of DASTAS010000023.1, from coordinate 182,535 downwards.
CTCTGCCTTCAAAGACCGTTCAGCTAAAACGCCCGCGACTCCGGCTCACTCGAATCCGCCGCCCTTCAGGTTGACCGGCTTGGATCTTGTGACTTGCAGCCGTTCGTCGCATTCGGGCTACCCAGATTGAAGAATCTGAGCTCCCGGGCGAGTACCCATGCCTTTGCATCCAGACGATTACGCCCTGAGGTTCGGCTTAAAGCCGGGTCGGGCGTTCGGGTGTAGGCTGGCCCGTTGAGTCTTACTCTGCCAGCCTGCCGGCGACATGGAACCGGCACTGCTCCTTTCAGATCAGCACAATACGCTGTTTGTTCGCTAAAGTCAAGGGAAACCTTCGTAAACCGCAGTTTCAGGCTTCGGTGGTTCCCGATCCACGCTGCGAATATTCGAGCTCCCTCTGCTCACTCTGTGTCATTTCAACGGTTTCCGGGACATCCTATAGAAGACTTTTAGAAGACTTTTTTTCGAAGGGTAAGCATGGGGCGCAGCCGCCCCCTGTTGCGACGAGCGGCGCCGGCGCCAAGCACGAAGCCCCTGCATGGGTTCGAAGTTATGCACGATCTATTGCCCTGGTTTGTGTTCCAAATAGTACGCAGTGAGATGTTCGAGAATGAAGTCTGCCAATTGCTCACTCGTAAGTTCACCAAGGTCGCCCATCCAAACGATGCGGTCAATTGCATCCGATGCAGCTGCCTGAAGACGATAGCGAACGGGAGCGGGCGGATCGTCGAAGAAAAACATGGCATTCCGATGGGGCCCGAATGACACCAACAAAGCATTATTTGGCTGATTGATGATCGGCTTGTCAAAAATCACGTAAGCGGCAGCATTCCCTTGTTCTACGATTTGTTGCCCGACATTGAATACGAATGGCGGCAAGTCGCCGATCTGTGGATTTAATTCCTTGACACGGTTCTGGATTAATCCGAGCAGACGGTCATACTCTGGTCTGGCGTGGTCTGAGATAAAGCTGTTGACCCGCTTTTGAAAATCGATCTGATCCTGCTCTGCCTCCTGACCCCTAGCATGCTGCTCAGCAAGCCTTTTTAGCCGATCTGCCAACTGGTCTGACACAATAGCCTCCTCAGCGAATCTCGTACCCTGCTGCGTTTAGCTCCCGCCTGATTTCTTCAGCTTTCGCTCGCACATCTCCCTCAAAATGAATTGTGACGAGCCCGTGCAAATCGGAAGGCATTTCCACACCTTGCTTATATAGGCAAATGACGTTTTCCCTTCCTAGTTTTGCGACCAAATAGCCCCATTCCCATATCACGTTCTGCCGCGCTCTAGGTAACAGATTTCCAATATCTTTCCCACCGAAATCGTCGGGGGTTAATAGGACGATAGCGACGCCGACATTCGAATGCGCTTCAAACTTTTCTATAACAGTTCGTCCGCCGCTAGGAGCTTCCCTCAAAATTATAGGTGTTAGACCAAACCTTCGTACCAGCAACTCGGTCTGGTCCACGGCGTTTTCATCGTGCCCGTGGACGATGAATACTCGATCAGATTTCTTTTGTCTGATCTCCACCGAATCAGTCATGAACCTCGCCGCCTCATCCAATACCTGGCGTGTTATGTTCTCACCCTCCCAAATTACGTCAGTCTCAGGAGATGCGAACGACGCAACAGCATACATTTTTCTTCGCGCCAGAATGAAGGGGGCCAAATCCCTTGCACTCTGATGGGTGCGGCTGAACCTAACTTCCTGAACTTGGCTCGGATGAACAACAGCGCCGCCGCAGAAGAACTGAATTCCTCGCACGAAAGGGAGTGCTATCTTTGTGAGGAGATCCTCGCTCGTGAGATCGTGCTCTGACGCGACTTGGGCCGACTCCTTAGCTCGCTGCGGCTTCGATACAACTCTGGCGTGGTAGAACACGGGAATATTTCGTCAGAAGCTCTTGTTATAAATTTTCATCCGGGCGGCCTTACGATAGAGCCGAGCCGCATCCGAACCCGCCGACTGTGGCCGTCGCCTTGGGCTGCAGCATTGAGCTAATTTGAGTTTTTGCCTCGTTTATTTCACCCGACAACCGTGTTACGCTTTGGTCCAGCTCATTGACCTTACGTGTCGCGCCGCGCTCCAGCTCATTGAGCCTGTTAGATAATCCAATCACAATGCAGAGTAGGACGAGGAACGCGATCAAGATTGCAGCGTCTTTGTCTTTCATCCGTTTATCACCTCGAGCGCATTGTACTCTGGATCGTGTTCCTGTAGCAAATACTTTACGAAACTAGAAGCCTCGGAATGCTCGCTAGACGCACGCTCGGCTTCCCAGCATTTGGCAAATTCCACGGTGGTTTAGCATCTGTGCCGCCCCTCCTCCACCCCGCCACGCGAAATCCGCGCGTGTCGGAGACCCGGTCCGGGGCTCGACTTCTTTTGGGGCAGCTTTCCCGGGGCTTCCGCCGCTGGGCTAACTCATGCCGCGCCTACGGCGCTCCCGCCACGCGGAAATTGCGCGTGTTGGCGCCCGGTACGGCGCTCCGATCTCGTCGCGGCGCCGCGAAATCTCGATCCACGACCACCAGCGCTAAAGTTGAGCCGGGATGCGGGCGTGAGCGGAGCGGGAGCCCGCAGGCGAAATCCCGAGCGCAGCCGGGGGACCAGCGCTAAAGTTGAGCCGGGATGCGGGCGTGAGCGGAGCGGGAGCCCGCAGGCGAAATCCCGAGCGCAGCCGAGGGACCAGCGCTAAAAGCGCAAGAGCTAAGAGAACTTGGCTCACCCCGGCCGTAAAGGCCGGGGCTTCCACCCAAGCTCGGCGCGGCTCGATGCGCTAGCGCCGTAGGCGCGGCAATGAGTTAGCCCAGACCAGCAGGTCTGGGAAGGCTGTGTGGATTTGGAGAGCACCGTAGGTGCGGCTCATTAATCAAACACGTTTTGGGTCCAATGGAATTCCGTGTTTTTTAATAGCGCGATAAATTCGTCTTCGAGGGTAGGCGAGAGCGCTGTGCCGCCCCACCTCCACCCCGCCTCGCAAAAGACCGCGCGTGCCGCCCCCTGCTGAGGCTCAACCTCATTTCGGGCAGCTTTCCCAGGGCTTCCGCCGCTGGGCTAACTCATGCCGCGCCCACGGCGCTCCCATCACGCACAAAACCGCGCGTGTCGGGGACCCACGCCCTGGGCTCTCAGCCATTCACGCAAAACGTGGGAGCCGCGAATGGGGCCCGGCGGTTGTGATTTCGGAAACATAAACGGGTATGCGACTGCGGCGCTGGCGTGAAGTGGGCGTATCGTCCTCGTCGGGCAAGTTTCCTTCCAAACTAACTGCCGAGCTTCTGCCATGCTCTAGCGCCGTAGGCGCGAACGAGTCTAGCCCACCCGCGGCAGCGGTGGGTATGCGTAACCAACAAGGCAGGAGCCCCGTAGGAGGCGACACACCCAACCGATTAGCCAAACACGTATTTCAGGTCGTAGTCGATGCCGTGCCGCTTCAGCAGTGTGATGAATTCATCTTCAAAGCTGATTTTGCGGTGATGTTTTTCCTGGTTTTGGATATACCTGATCACGCGATTGATATTGGATGAGCTAACCGAAAATGCTCCGTAGCCTTCCTGCCAGGCAAAATCATTTCCCAACTCTCCCAACCATTTTGAGGAATTGGATTTCACCAGAGCCACGGCGTCCGAGAGCGGCATCGTCGGCGGCAGGCGGAAGAGAACGTGCATGTGATCTTCCATGCCGCCAACAGCAAACGTCAAGAGATCATGGTTTCGGCAGACGGCCGCAGTGTAAGCCCAGAGGCGCGGGAGAAAAGCGCGGGTCAGGAGTTTCTCACGGTTCTTGGTGCTGAATACGAGGTGGATGTGGTTTTGTGCGTAGCTGTGGGGCATGGTTTTGGCCGAGGGTCATATTAAATGATGGGTGTCGCCGCCTACGGGGCTCCTCCTTAGTCCTATTATCTTGACCCACCCCTGCCATGGTGGGCTAGACTCTTCCGCGCCTACGGCGCTCCATCCATTCAAACTAGGTTCCCAGGGCTTCCGCACCTGGGCTAACTCGGGATAACTATTCCGCGCCTACGGCGCTTGATCTGCGTTTATCTGCGTTCATCTGCGGCAAAGCTAGCAACCATCCCATCCGCGATGCCGATCTATTTATCTCCTGTCCCGCTCTCTGCCGGCTGTTTTCCCATGTCGCCGAAGGGCCACAGGCCCAGAGCTTTCAGGAAGACATCATTATGTTTTTTGGTGAGCATTTCGGCGGTCTTTTCCGGCGGCCACGGACTGGCCAGGCGCTCGGGACGGTCGGCGATCCAGAACGCGGTCAAGCCCATGATGGTGGCGTTGCGGATCAGCAGGTCAGGTTTGACTTTGTCAAACGTATCCACCGCTGAGTGGTGCGTGTATTTGTACTCGGGCGAATCCTAGCCCATGTTGATGCCGGGTAGTCCGGCGAGAATGAATGGGCCCGCATCGGTCCCGAACACGGTGTTGTCATTCACCTTGATCTCGCCGAATGCCTGCGCGGATTGCGTGAACTTTTCCATGGCGGGAATCAGATCGTCGTGGCCGCCCATGTTCAGGCTGACCACCGGACCCTGGCCGTTATCGAGCACCAGGGCGGCAAGATGGTTTTGGAGTTCGTTCTTGTGCATCCGGGTGTAAGCCATCGACCCGAGCAGCCCCTGCTCTTCTCCGGTGAACAGCACAAAGCGGATGGTGCGCCTGGGCCGGAAGCCGCTCAGCTTGATGGCCTTGGCCGCGCCCAGCGTGGTGGCGACGCCGCAACCGTCGTCGGTCGCGCCCTGGGAGAGATCCCACGAATCAAGATGCCCGCCGACGACAACAACCTGCTCCGGATGCTCACTGCCGCGGATCTCGCCCACCACGTTGGCGGACTCCACCGGCCCGCTGGTGACTTTGTTCTGCACATTGATCTTCATGCGCACGGTCTTGCCCTGATCGATAAAGCGCTCAAGCTGCTCCTGGTCTTCTGCGATCATGCTGACCACCGGGATATCGAAATACGCGTTGTAGCCGAGCGCTCCCGTGTGCGTGAGCCGCATGCCCTGAGCCAGCGCGCCGCCCTGCCCGCCGATCACTGCCAAGGCGTGAACGGCCTCGGCTTTCTTGAGAATGTCGCCGAATTTCAAAAACAGTGCGCGCGCTGCCGGTCCGGTGGGCGCGGTGCCTTTGCGCAAGATAAGCAGAATTTTTCCCGTCCAGTTGCCGGCGTTGTTCTTCATCTCATCATCCGCCTGCAGCAGGTTCACCGGAACCACCTCGGCTTCCACGCCGCCGGCCGGCGTTGAGCCCACCCATCCCATGGAATCCACCAGCAGCGGCCGCTGCACCGGGGCGAGCAATTCCGCACTGGCGGAAACGCGCGTCCATCCGCGCGAGATCTGCCACTTCTCCGCGTGAACATTCTCAAGGCCGATGGCTTTCATCCGGGCGATGCCCCACTGGACAGCCTTGGCGGCCTGCGGCGATCCGGTGACGCGCGGGCCAATGTAGTCAGAAAGCTGTTCCAGATCGGTATAGGATTCGTCCGTCATCATGCCCTGCCCGGCGATGGCGGCCAGAGCGGGCATGGTGCCGTCTTCAGCGGGCGAGGCGGCCGCGGGCGAGGCCGGCGAACTGGAAGCCGCTCGCAATGAAATACCCACAGCCAGGATCAGGCTGAGTGACATGGAAACGCAAAACGCTTTGCGCATGGAAATCTCCTGGATATAAACCAACGTGAATTGCTCAACAATTATCCTCTTCTACACTGGATTTGTAACCGTTTCCAGCTACGCTCGAGGACGATTAATTTCGCATCTAATCTCAATGTTATGTTGAAGCTATTTGCAATCGCATTGCTGAGCGGAGCTGTAGCCATAGGCTGCAGCGGAAACATACAAGCTGCTCCCAAAAACGGGAACCAGCAGGCCAAGTCGACCACGGCTACGCCTTCGACTGAGTACGGCGCTTCCGGGCGGAATTATGCCGGCGGAGAAAATGGGATTCCGCACAATCCAACAACGCCTTACGAAAGCGAAGCCACCGGCGGGAGCGTGGATGGGGGCGGCAGCAACATTACGGCGTCAGGCACGCCCGGCGTACCCGGCGGAAGCCACTGGAATCGATCTGCCGATCAGAATCATAGGAACGTAACCGGCGGCAACAATTCCAACCATGGCTATTCCGGTAGTCCGGCCGGAACCGGAGAACCTGCAAAGTAATCTGCTCCTTGAAGGTTCTCCATGGCTTCCGCGCAGCGTGGTTCTTCTCTTATGCAGCTCTGCGCCTTGGTGTGTATCAAGTCCAGTGCTACGTTTTTGTTGCGAGCTGCTGAATGCAGGCATCCAAGCTATTGGATAGAACGATAGGAACGATAGGAACAATAGGCCGAAGGCGTCAAACCTGGCCGCGCCCGGCATTGCCAGTTCATCCAGAACTACGGTGAACCGGCCAGCATCGCGATCATACATACACATATTTATTTGCCCGACCTGCTCAAGAGGCAGGAAATCGCGAACTCACGCAGGCCAATATGGAACCGAGCCGAGACACTATTATTTGGGTGACCGACGACCGTGGGAATACGGCGGAATGCAGGCGGTTGCTGCAATCGGCCGGGATGCGTGTTGTGATCATCACTCGCGCAGAAGAAATCCCATCGGCTTGTAAGGAACACAGGCCGCAAATCCTGATGATAGGCGCATCAGTCAATCCCGCGGAAAAGCGACACATCTGGGCGACCGCCAGAGAAAGCTGCAATACCACTCTTGTGGAGCTAAGTACGGATGGTGTTCCCGAAGTCGCGCAGATGAGTTACTTCGTCGATCCCGAACCGCCCAGCGAAGTCGTGAGGCGGCTACGGCAGATCATGAAAGTTCGCCCTTGAAGGAGCCAGCTTCAGGCTCAAGCAACGTGGTGCGGACGCGGACGCGCTCACAATAGGATCTTGATCAAACTTCCTGTCCCGTTTCGCAGATACGTCTCCGCTATCAACGCGTACACGATAAAATCGCCTATAGGCCCCGGCCACAAATTTTGATCCCGTGTGCGCTGCCGCGTGTCTGTTGATCGTAAGGACTTGGAATCATGACGAAAGACGAAATCCTGAAAAAGCACAAACAGTACCTCTTCCCTTCCATCTTCACCTATTACGCCGACCCGCTGGTTACAGACCACGCCAGCATGCAATACCTGTGGGACACGGAGGGAAACAGGTACCTGGATTTTTTTGGCGGGATCGTGACCATCTCTGTGGGTCACTGCAATCCTCGCATCACGAACAAGGTGAAGGCCCAAGTGGACCGGTTGCAGCATGCGTCCACCGTATTCCCCAATGAAGGCGTTGTGGCGCTGGCGGAGAAGCTGGCGCAGATCACGCCGGGCGAGATCAGCCAGACGTTCCCATCCAACAGCGGCACTGAAGCGAACGAAACCGCCGTGCAACTCGCGCGCATGTACACCGGGCGTTTTGAAATCGTCGGTTTGCGCCATGGTTACAGCGGACGCTCCGCTCTGGCGCAGTCGCTCGCGGGGCAAAGCTCGTGGCGCAAGTCTCTGCCCGCGCCGGCGCCGGGATTTGTTCACGCGCTCAACCCTTATTGTTATCGCTGCCCGCTGGGCAAGAGTTATCCCAGTTGTGAAGTGGCCTGCGCCCGCGATGTGGAGGCCGTGATCCAGACCACCACCTCGGGGCAGATTGCCGCGTTTTTTGCCGAGCCGATTCAGGGAGTGGGCGGCTTCATTACGCCGCCGAAGGAGTATTTCAAGATCGTATTTAAGATCGTCAAAGACTACGGCGGGCTCTTTATCTCCGATGAAGTGCAGACGGCGTGGGGCCGCACCGGCAAGCGCTGGTTCGGCATTGAGCATTGGGAGGTCACGCCGGACATCATCACTTCCGCCAAGGGGCTCGCGAATGGCGCCCCCGTGGGTGTGACTATGACGCGCCCGGAAATTGCCGCCAGCTTCCAGGGACTGCAGATTTCCACCTTCGGCGGCAATCCCGTGACGTCGGTTGCGGCCAAAGCGGTGATCGACCTGATTGAAGAAGACCGCCTTATGGACAACGCCTACAGCGTCGGCAACTATTTCCGCGAAGGGCTTGAATCCCTCAAGGAAAAATACGAGCAGGTGGGCGACGTCCGCGGCATGGGGTTGATGCAGGCGATGGAATTCGTCAAAGACCGGGCCAGCAAGGAACCTGCTCCCGCCGCAACCAATCAATTCATGGAAGAGTGCCGCAAGCGCGGCCTGCTGGTGGGCAAAGGCGGACTCTACGGCAACGTGATCCGCACGTCGCCGCCGTTGAACATCAGCAAGAATGACGTGGACGAAGCCATCCGCATCATGGACGAGGCGCTGGCCGCCATTTCGCCCGCGCTGGCCGGAGCCACAGGCTCACGCTGAGGTACAAAGGCTTTCGTCCTCAGTCAGGCCGAATCCGTTCATTGCCGCCGGTTTTCGCACCATGTGGCATCGTTTCGGTCTTGCTGCCGTCGTGGGTCCAGCAACAGCCCCAATCCGTTTGACCGGATTGAACTCGAAGTTGCCATTCCGCGGGCAGCCCTCTCCAGCGGGTTCAAAATCTTACTTTTACGGGCTGAACGGCATCGGATGAACTTGATTTCGGGCCAAAAGGTTTGCGGCAACGACGACACGCAGCACCGGGGATACCCCCAATGAGGCACTGGACCGAGGTGCTCAAAAGGGACGGCATGCTTTATCTTGGAAGTGGCAAGGAAATCTTTGGGAGTAACCGCTGAGCCGGTTCCCCGGGAGCCTTACTTCCCCAATGTTCGTGGCCACGTTAAGCCGTAGTTGTTTTCTGAACCACAGGATGAGCAGTGAATCTGGAACTCGCTAAGAAACCGATGGCTGGTAAGAAACCGATGGTGAGCAAAACGCAAGAAAGCCGCGCGCCGCTTCGACTCACTCGCGTGGTCATTGAGAACGTGCGCCCGGAGGTTGACTGCGGTCAGTTTGCGATTAAGCGCGTGGTCGGTGAGCAAGTGGAAGTGACGGCCGATATCCACGCCGACGGCCATGATGTTGTCTTTGCGGTTCTTCGGTATCGCTCGCCGTCGCAAGCCGAGTGGCAAGAGATAAAGATGGAATCACTGGTGAACGATTCCTGGAAAGCCGCATTCCCTGTTAGCGAGCAAGGACGGTATCTATACACCGTCACGGCATGGACTGACCGATTCGCCTCCTGGCATCGTGATCTAGGAAAAAAATTCAGCGCCGGCCAGGACATCGCGCTCGACATTCTGGTTGGTAAAGACCTGATCACACAAGCTGCCGGACGAGCGTCCGGACCTGACGCAAAGCGATTGCTAAGCTGGGCGGAAGAACTCGCCATGTCTGGTGAGAAGGAGCCCCGGCTGGGGGTGGAAGCCGCGGAAAATCCAGAGTTGATCCAGTTGATGCAGAGCCATGCCGACCGCAGCAACGCCAGCACATACCCCAGGGAACTGGCGGTTACAGTTGACCGGGAGAAAGCACGCTTTAGCGCGTGGTATGAGATATTCCCTCGTTCGTGCGGCCCGAATGGCGGAGTGCATGGAACGTTTCGCGACTGCGAAAGCAAACTGCCGTATATCGCTGAGATGGGATTTGACGTCCTGTATCTTCCACCGATCCACCCTATTGGTGTGACCAATCGCAAGGGCAAGAACAATTCTGAAGTGTGTAGCAAAGATGATGTTGGCAGCCCATGGGCGATTGGATCACATGAGGGCGGCCATGATGCCATTCATCCGCAACTCGGAACGCTGGCCGACTTCAAGAGGCTGCGCTCCAAGGCGGAGCAACTCGGGCTTGAAATGGCGCTGGATTTGGCCTTTCAGTGTACTCCGGACCACCCCTATGTGAAGGAACACAAAAACTGGTTCCGTGTGCTGCCTGACGGCAGCGTGCAATATGCAGAAAATCCGCCCAAGAAGTATCAGGACATTTACCCTCTCGATTTTGAAACCCAGAGCGTCAATGAATTATTTGAGGAGCTGAAAAGGGTTACTCTGTACTGGATCGAGCAGGGGATTCGGATTTTTCGGGTCGACAATCCTCACACGAAACCTTACCAATTCTGGGAGTGGCTCATCGCCGAAATCAAGAGTCAGTATCCGGATGTTTTATTCTTGTCGGAGGCGTTCACCCGGCCCAAGGTCATGTATCGTCTGGCGAAGCTGGGGTTCACACAGTCCTACACGTACTTTGCGTGGCGGAACACAAAATATGAATTGACAGAATATTTCACTGAGCTCACCAGGACTCCTGTCCGTGAGTATTTCCGGCCGAACTTGTGGCCCAATACGCCCGATATTCTCACCGAGTTCCTGCAGTTTGGCGAACGCCCGGCTTTCATGATCAGGTTTGTGCTTGCGGCTACGCTGGGCGCCAGCTACGGAATTTACGGACCCGCTTTCGAACTCTGCGAAAACCGCGCATTGCGTGCGGGCAGTGAAGAGTATCTCGACTCGGAAAAGTACCAACTCCGGCAGTGGAACACCGCCGACGCCCGCAGCCTGAAGGATCTGATCGCGCGCGTCAACCGGATCCGGAAAGAGAATCTGGCGCTTCAATCGGACTGGAGTCTGCAGTTCCACCCAAACGACAATGAGCAGCTGCTCGTTTACAGCAAAACCAGCCCTGATTTCTCCAGCGTAATTGTGGTTGTCGTCAACCTGGATCGCTACTATACCCAGTCGGGATGGGTGGACTTGAGACTGGATGCATTGGGACTCGATCCGGCGCAGCCGTACCAGATGCATGATCTCCTCGATGATTCCCGATATCTCTGGCATGGCGCGCACAACTACGTGAAGCTGGATCCCCATACCATGCCGGCGCACATTTTCCGAGTAAGGCGGCGGGTGCGAACCGAGCGCGATTTCGATTATTTTCTTTAATGGCGACCAAGGTTCAATCGACGAGAGGAGGCAACAGAACTGTGGTACCGGCAACGGATGCACACTGGTACAAAGACGCGGTTATTTATCAGGTGCATGTCCGCGCCTTCCAGGACAGCAATGGCGACGGCATCGGTGATTTTCGCGGGCTCGCGCAAAGACTGGATTACCTTCAGCGGCTCGGCATCACTACCTTGTGGCTGATGCCTTTTTTTCCTTCGCCGCTGCGCGACGACGGCTACGATATTTCTGATTACTACTCCGTTCACCCGAACTATGGGACGCTGGAGGATTTCAAGAGCTTCCTAACCACCGCGCACCAGTGCGGGATCCGCGTGATCATTGAGATGGTGCTGAATCACACGTCTGACCAGCACCCCTGGTTTCAGGAGTCCCGCAAGTCGGCGGATAACCCGTTCCGCAACTGGTATGTGTGGAGCGATACCGATACCCGTTATCAGGGAGTCAGAATCATCTTTGTCGATACGGAACTTTCAAACTGGGCGCGGGACCCCGTTTCAAAATCTTATTATTGGCATCGCTTCTTCAGCCACCAGCCCGATCTGAACTTTGACAATCCAGAAGTCCGCGACGAGGTCTGGAATGTAATGAAATTCTGGCTGGAAATGGGCGTGGATGGCTTCCGCCTGGACGCCGTACCTTACCTTGTGGAACGTGAAGGAACTTCCTGTGAGAACCTGCCGGAAACACACCAGGTCATCAGAGAGTTAAGAGCCAAGCTCGACCAGCAATTTCCTGGCAGGATGTTGCTGGCGGAAGCCAACCAATGGCCGACCGACCTGGGACCTTACTTTGGCAATGGCGACGAGTTCCACATGGCCTTCCACTTTCCCTTGATGCCCAGAATGTTCATGGCCCTGAAGCTCGAGGACCGAAAGCCGATCACGGAAATCCTGAAGCAAACGCCGCAAATCCCCGACCCCTGCCAGTGGTGCCTGTTCTTGCGCAACCATGACGAACTGACGCTGGAAATGGTTACCGATATGGAGCGCGACTACATGTACGACGAGTACGCGCGTGACCGCGCGATGCGCCTCAACGTCGGCATCCGGCGCCGCCTTGCCCCCTTGCTGGACAATGATCGCCGCAAAATGGAGCTCATGAATGGTTTGCTGATGTCCCTGCCAGGTACGCCGATCATCTATTACGGAGACGAGATCGGGATGGGAGACAATGTCCGCCTCGGCGACCGCAACGGCGTACGCACTCCGATGCAGTGGAGCGGCGGTTGGAACGCCGGCTTTTCATCCGCTGATCCGGAGTCACTGTATTCTGCCATCGTGCTGAACCCGTTATATGGCTATCAGGCCGTGAATGTTGAGGCGCAAAAACGCTCCGCTCATTCATTACTCTCCTGGATGCGCCGCCTCATCGAGGTACGCAAATCGACTCAAGTCTTCGGACGCGGCACCATTGAGTTTCTCTATCCCAATAACCATCGGGTGCTCGCCTATGTGAGGCAGCTCGGCCGGGAGACGGTCCTCGTGGCGAATAACCTCTCCGGTTCCGCACAAGCAGTGGAATTGGATCTCGCCCGCTACAAGGGCAGCATTTTGATTGAGATGTTCGGTAAGAATCTGTTTCCGCGCATCGGGGAGCTTCCCTATTTGCTAACCCTGGCCCCATATCAATTTTTCTGGTTCCGCTTGCGCAGGCTTTGACCAAAGCCGGCGACGGGGCTGTTTGATTGCAGCGCGACTAAGCTTCATGGAGGAAACGCCGCTTGTCCGAAGAGAGCATTCTGTCCGATGATCTTCTCCGCCAACTGATCAGTGTTGGCGAAGTAGACATCCTTGTGGGCCTGCCCACACAGAACAATGCGAAGACAATCGGCGAAACTGCCCAGATAATCCGCAGCGGGCTTTTGAAGTATTTTCCCCGCGCACGGACAGCCATTCTGGATGCCGACGCGGGGTCGAGGGACGGAACGCCCGGCCTGGTAACGGCGGCAGCGATCAGCGACACCGGAGAATCCGAGATGCCGCAATCGCTGCGAACCATGCACTGCATCACTACAACTCTCGCGGGAACTGAGAAGAAGGGGACCGCGCTTCAGACCATGGTGGCGGCGGCAGACCTGCTGCGGGCGCGAGTGTGCGCCGTGATTTCCCCGGAGACAACACGCATCACCCCGGAGTGGATTGACCGGCTTGTCCGGCCCATCTACCAAGACGATTTCGACCTGGTAACGCCTACATACCGCAGGCATGCCTATGACGGAATTTTGATTACGAATTTGCTTTACCCGGTCACGCGAGCGCTATTCGGGAGACGGGTCCGGGAGCCGAATCCAGCGGACTTTGCCTTCTCCGGCAAATTCGGCGCTTACCTCATGGATCGCGAGAGTTGGTGGCAGGAGCTTGGAGAATCAGGAGCTGAATTCTGCTTTACTGCAGCCGCTATTGCAGGTGATTACCGTTTGCAGCAGAGTTTTCTTGGAACAAAGGACAGAGCGGAAAACCGCTCTGCAGATCTGGTCCTTGCCATGCGGCGAACGCTAAGCGCGCTGTTCTGGTCTTTGGACGAATATTATGATGCCTGGAGCAACCACAATTCCGAGTCCCAGCCGGTGCCGACTGAGGGGGCTGAGTATGAAACAACATTGGAGCCGGTACGCGTCAATCGGAAGCGCTTCTACGAGATGTTCCGGTCCGGAGTGGCAGATCTCGAACCGGTCCTGGCCACGATTCTGACGACGCCAACGCTCGAAGAGCTCAAACGGTGCATCAATACAGCGGAAGCGAGTGTTCCATTTTCAGATGAACTCTGGGCCAGAACGATCTATGAATTCGCCGGATCATATCACCATGCGGTGATCAGCCGAGACCATATTATCCAGGCGCTGGTGCCTCTCTATCGCGGAAGAGTCTATACATACCTGGAGCAGATCAACGTAGCTTCGCCGCAAAAAGTGGAGCAAGATATCGAGGCTGTTTGCCGGACATTTGAAAGGTGCAAACCCACACTGGCCGCAATGTGGGCAAGGCGACAAGGAGGTTCATGATGCGAAGCGTGATCGTCACCGAACTCAGCCACTCAGCGCAGGGATTTGGGAGGAGTATTGTGGAGTTCCTTCCCCGCTTGCTGGTGATGCTAATCATCGTGCTGGTTGGATGGGTGGTTGCTCACCTTGCAAAGCTCATTCTGCGCAAGATCCTGCGCCTGGTGAAGTTCGACCGGCTCTCCGAAAATGCCGGCGCTGCGCAACTATTGACCCAGGCAGCCTTGCCTTCTTCCACTGAGGTCATGTGTCGTCTGGTCTTCTGGGTGACCTGGCTGGTTTTTATCCTGGCCGGCCTTAGCGAACTGGGAATCATAGGACTGCAAGAGCATATTTCCCTGTTCCTGCTGTTCTTGCCCCGGCTGTTCGTAGCCGTCCTGATATTCTTCCTCGGCATGATCGCGGCCAGCTTTCTGTCGCGAGCAGCCCTGCTGGCGGCGGTAAACGCGCAGTTGCCATCCGCGCGCGTAATAGCCTATTCGATCCGGGCAATCATTCTGTTGCTCACCGTATCGATGGCTATCGAGGAAATTGGGATCGCGGAACGCACGATCCTGATAGCCTTTTCGATCCTGTTTGGAGCAGTGATGTTGGGCCTGGCCATTGCTTTCGGACTCGGAGGGCAGGACCTTGCCAGGCGTACGCTGGAAAGGAGATTCTCTGAACGAGAACGCAAAGACGCAAAGGAAGATGAGCTTTCGGCGTTATGAGACGCACTGCTCTTTGCGATCAGAATCGATGTGACTCTCCCGGGAATGGGAGCATAGAGCGCCCATGAAGAGGCCCAACCTGTGTTCACAGTTGCAGTCTGACCCGAGCGGAAGTCTAAGCAAGACTGTCACAGAATTTCTTTGTCAGCGCCGCTGGTTCGGCGGCAAGGCACGGCAGACTCGAGCCGTGAAGGTTCAAGACATTATCCCTGTGGGGCTGCTAACTTTTGATGTTCTTCTGGCCTTTTTCCGTGTTGAATACGCTGAAGGTCCGAGCGAAATGTATAGTGTGCCACTGGTTGAAGCCACCAGTGACGAGAGCCGGCGCGAAACAGCCGCGATAAGATTGCAGATTGAAGGTGAGCACGAGCCGATCGTGCTACTTGATGCTCTGTCGAACGAGTCATTCCTCCAGTTCCTGCTGGATGCGATTGCGAACGCCAGATCATTCGCAGGAGAGCATGGAGTCATCCATGCCGTCCCCAGCGCTACGCTGTCTTCTCTTTGGCAGCCCTCTGAGGGAGTGCTGTCGTCATCTCTGATGAAGGCGGAACAAAGTAATAGCTCGATTGTTTATGGCAAGAAACTCGTCTTAAAGCTGTTTCGGCGGCTGGAGGAAGGAATCAGCCCGGATCTCGAAATTGGCATGTTCCTGACGGATCGAGCGTTTTTCCCCAATACACCTGCTGTTGCCGGGTATCTGGAATATGTGGATCGGGAGAACCACCTGCATACGCTCGGGATCCTGCAGGCGTTTGTTGAAAACCAGGGAGACGCCTGGCAATTTACGCTGGACTCCCTGGCGGAATACTATCGCCGCGCGGAGCACGCTGGAGCCGAAGCTCCCGAAGTTCCATGTGGCGGCATTCTTTCATTGACTGAATCGAGGCCACCTTCTCAGGCACAGGAAGTCATTGGACCGTACCTGGAAGCGGCGAGATTATTAGGCCAGAGGACGGCGGAGTTGCATCTGGCTTTGAACTCCGTCCGAGACGATCCCAATTTCGTCCCAGAGCCATTTCGCGTATCGGATCAGGAGAATTTCTGCGATTCTGCAATCGCGCTGCTGTCCCGCACGTTCGATTTGGTGCGGCAAAAACTACATACGCTTCCCCCCAGCCTTCAGAGTTCTGCCCAGTTCGTGCTAAATTCGGAAGGTCTCATCAGCAGATACTTTCGCTCGATTGCCGGGCTCCGACCGTCCGGCATGCGGAGCCGGATTCATGGTGACTATCACCTTGGCCAAATCTTATTTACGGGCAAGGATTTCATGCTCATAGACTTTGAAGGAGAGCCGGCCCGTTCGCTCAGGGAGCGCAGAGCCAAACGCTCGCCTTTGCAGGATGTTGCAGGCATCTTGCGATCTTTTCAATACGCGGCGCACACGCCGTTGCTGGCGCAAATGTCCACGGACCAAAAAAGAGAATCGCTTGATTCGTGGGCTCGCTTTTGGCAACGCTGGGTCTCCGCAGTTTTCGTGAAAAGATATCTGACCACTTCTGGCGCTGCTCCCTATCTTCCCTCTACTGCGGATGAAACCGAGATTTATCTTGCCGCATTCATGCTGGACAAAGCTATTTATGAGCTTGGTTATGAACTGAACAACCGGCCGTCCTGGGTCGCAATTCCACTGCAAGGAATTGCGGATCATTTGCTGGAATCTAATCGAGCGCTACACGAACGCCAGCAACTCTGACAGACCGAGGCGAACCAACAATGCACTAACCTCGACCCTAAGCGAGCCCTCACCGCTGCTACAATTGCGGTTCCGAGGAACTGCCTTATGCCACCTACATTGGCCGACGGGAAAATCTGCTACGTCGAAATGCCCGCCACAGACATTCGCCTCTCATCCGAGTTCTACAGACAAGTCTTTGGCTGGAATATACGAACTCGCGCCAATGGCAGCATCGCTTTCGACGATGGCGTGGGCGAGGTCAGCGGTACCTGGGTGCTGAATCGTCCGCCGTCGGACAAGCCCGGCCTGCTCTTTTACATTATGGTGGATAGCGTTGAATCCACCTTGAAGCGGGTGGTCGAAAATGGCTGCGAAATTCTGCAGCCCATAGGAGCTGACGCTCCCGAAATCACGGCGCGATTCCGAGATCCGGGCGGAAACGTGATCGGACTGTATCAATCGCCAAAATAAAAACTGCTTGTCCATCGCGTAGGCACGCTGTTCTCGCATTCTCATTCTTTCGTCAGCCATTTGGGCGAGGTCAGGTTTTCTTTGAGCTGCGTGCCGCTCAGACGCTTCCCTCTCATCTGCTTCGCCAGGTTCATTATGCGAGCAGCGGCTGGTTCCAGTTGTACGCCTCTAGAATGGATGTTGGAAATCAGGTTGCGCCGGGCGTCACTATCGCCCGAGCGCGGACGGAATGCCATATAGGCGGACAGACTCTCGGCCGTGGCCAGTCCCGGCCGTTCGCCAATGAGCAGCACAACCACCTCGGGCCGCAGCAACTCTCCCACATGGTTCATGATCCCGACGCGGCAATGCCGGACCACAAATGGCCGGCCCAGCTTCCAGCCGTGCTTCTCTGCCTGCGCAGCAATCAAAGGAAACAGGCCGGGAACCTGTGCCGCTACCGCCGTGACTGACAGACCATCACCAATTACGACCTGCAAGTCGGGCTCTCGCATGCAGGCCCCAGTAATCCGCGCGGCTGCGGCTTCCGTGAACAAACGTCCCAGGTCGGGACGCAGCAAATATTCATCTTTCGACCCGGCCCGAGTTGCGACTTCAAACAGCCGCCATTGATGGATCATTTCCGGGCCGAGATCACGTTCCATGTCGAGTTCTGTTCTCACGGCATCCCGAGCAGCAGCATGGGCGGCGCGCAAATCTAGTTGTGTGGGCGTGCGATAGCTTGCGCCGGCGCGGTCCACCAGCACGCGTGCAGGCGTGCGCGAACGAATTCGATCGATGATCTCAGGCCACGTGCGCGCGATGGCTTTGTCAGTCATGCAGGTTCTCTACGACCCGAAGGCATTGCTCTGCCTTCCTCAGTTTCCTTTGTTCCTCCGGCGCTTCAAAGGTTCTGTTTTCCGATCACCGGATCACCAGATCCCCCGATCAGGCTTCCCCATGTTGCGCTGAGCTAGATATCCAGGGCTGTATGGAATCTTTCCGTGAGACGCTTTCGTGCGGCAGAATTCAAGCGCGCCGGTTCGTCCCCGTCGTAAATACCCATCTCCTGCAGCCACTGCAGAAATTCAGGCGCAGGACGCAGGTTGAACAAGCGCCGGACGGCCAGCGCATCATGAAAGCTGGTCGATTGATAATTGAGCATTACGTCGTCAGCGCATGGCACGCCCATGAAGTAGTTACAGCCCGCTGCCGCAAGCAGGATGAGGAGGTTATCAGCCGAGTTCTGGTCGGCGGCAGTGTGATTGGTGTAACAGACATCGCAACCCATGGGCAAGCCCAGGAGTTTTCCCATGAAATGATCTTCCAGGCCCGCGCGAATAATCTGCCGCTCGTCGTAGAGATATTCCGGTCCGATAAAGCCAACCACGCTATTGACGAGAAATGGGGCAAACACGCGCGCCACTGCATATGCCCGGGCTTCCAGCGTGAGCTGGTCCACTCCGTGGTGCGCGTCTGCGGAGAGAGCGCTTCCCTGGCCGGTTTCGAAGTACATCACGTTTAAATCGGGTGATCCGACAGCCGGGTGACGTACCGATTTTGAACGACTTGTATCTTCCTGACGGTTCAGGGGCTGAGTGCTGATTGCTGATTGCTGAGTGCCAACATTCAGCCCACGCGAACGATGATGTTCCAGAATCTTGTCTCGCCCCTCGCGCAGCATCGTCAATGAAATCCCAAAGCTCTCATTCGCTTTCTGCGTGCCAGCGACAGACTGAAAGAGCAGATCCACGGGGGCTCCTCGATCCATGGCGGCGAGCTGCGTGGAGATATGGGCAAGACAGCAAGCCTGCGTAGGAATTTTGTATGCATCGAGCAATCTCTGCAATGCATGCAGGATGGTGGAAACGGTCTCAACAGAATCCGTTGCCGGGTTTACCCCAATCACCGCATCGCCGCAACCGTAAAGCAGACCATCAAAGGCCGAGATCAGGATTCCCGCCAAATCATCGGCAGGATGGTTTGGTTGCAGACGAATTCCCAAAACGCCTTGCTGGCCCATGGTGTTGCGGCACCGCGTGATGACACGGATTTTGGAGGCAGCGACAACCAGATCCTTGTTGCTCATTAACTTGGCAACGGCGGCCGCGATTTCCGGGGTGATCGCGCAGTGCAGGGTTTTTAGGTGATCTCCGGCTGTTTCGTCGCTGAGAATAAATTCGCGAAGCTCGCCCACGGTCATGCTTTTGATCTGCGAGAACGCTGCCTGATCGTGTGTGTCCAAAATCAGGCGGCTGACGTCGTCCTCGTCGGGATCGATCAAAGGATGATTGAGGATATGTTCAAGCGTCAGGTCAGCCAGCGCAAACTTCGCGGCCACACGTTCCTGCTCGGAGCGAGCGGCGATGCCGGCCAACTGGTCGCCCGACTTTTCTTCATTGGCTTTGGCGAATATTTCCCGCAGATTTTCGAAGTGAAAGCGCTCCGCCATACCTCTTCAGTTCCTGGCTGACATTATGCGCCGCAGTCACTCTTATCCCCAAAACAGATGGATACTTTAGAACATTTCTGCAGCAACTTGGGAGGCAACTCTGAAAGCGCGAAGCAAAAAAATGAGGGGCAAGGCATTTCACCTTGCCCCTCAGCCTTGAGTCAATCAGTCACGGTCGTGATCGTGATCGCTATCTTGGTTCTGATTTGGCAGAGACAACAGGAATTGGGCAATGTCGCTTTCATCCTGAGAGGACAAGCCAAGGTTCATGCAACTGTTGTAATGGTCAACCACGGCAGTCAGGGTCGGGAAACGGCCGTCATGGTAGAAACCGCCCTGCTGATGAGTCCAAATACCATTCAGAGGCGATGTGCGATAACGGTCGTCCGGAGAACGGCTGGCCTGGAAATCATCAACACAGACCTCGGAAGCAGTGTGCATGTTCCAGCCAGGTTCTGTATAAAGCGGAGGAACGTGGCAGGTGCTGCACTGGGCTTTGCCGTTGAACAGCGCTTCGCCCCGCTTCGCGGCTGCCGGATCAAAGCTGCCTTTGGGCGGCGCCGGCGCAGCGATATCCAGTTGATAGACCTGCAGCGGACCCAGTTTGGCAGTGATCAGGTCAACATCATTATGAACGTGGGCGACCCCAGACTTTACGGCGATCGGGAATTTATTGGGATCGTCGAGACGGGCATCCGAGAAGTTGCCTTTGCCGTGCATCTCCAGGTTGGCAACAAAGGCGTTCCAGTAGGTCACTGAGCCCCAGCCGGTCCAGGTGTGCAGGTTCACGCCCGCAAGCCCGAACGCGGGTGGAATTAGCACAGCCGCAGTCTTACCATCGGGACGGAAGGCTTTGCCGTCCAGGAACAGCTCGGCATCGAAATGACCCGGTCCCCAACTGTTGAGAACGGTGTGAACGGTTGCGACGTCAACGCCAAGAAGGTCAGCTACGGGCTGAAGATTGGGCGCCAGACCCACAATCGCGCCCACGTTCAGATCGCGGTTAGCCCAGCCATCCAGGCGATGGCCAATGCCCGGAGCGAATGAGTTGTCTACTGTTGAGTGGCAGAGAGCGCACTGGATGCCGATGGACTTCAACGATCCATCAGTGTTGAAAAAGCCGGTGACACCAACGACAGCGTTCAACTTGAGTAACGCCAGAGTGGTGGCTGGGTCGTTCAGGTCAACCTGGCCCGCCTTAATGGCGGTCACAAGAGCGGGCGGCAGAGCGTCCTGATCGACCTTCAAGCCAACAGCGAGCGCCGTTGCGGGTGACACGCCCGGACCAACGCCGCCGAATTTTGCGCCTTCAATGGCTTTATGGAGACCCAGGGTTCCGCCCCAGAAATCTTCATCGCCAAAAGTGTCAAAACGAAAGATCTGGCGGCCCTGTTCGGCCAGCCGTTCAGCATTTTCCTGGTTGGCGCGATCGACCGCTGTTAAAGCTTTATGTCGTTGCTCGGAATACACTGTAACAACAATCAGAATCGCTATTACGAACGAAACGGGGATTGTGAGTTTCTTCACGGGTTTGGCCCTCATGCATCATGGGGATTTGGGGAGAAGCCCCCGGAAGCCTCTCCCTGACATTGAGCAACGAAGAGGAGTTTGGTTTCAGAAAAAAGGGTCTTTATTTCGCTCTGCGATAGATCTTTCTTTAAAAATCCTCTCATGCAATCACGCATCCAGCATTGTTCCCCACCGGAGTAAACTACTCGTGCGAGGCAACTTATGGCGGCAATGGCAGCAAAGAGCCGGTCTGGGTATGATCTTCATCCCAGCGTGCTCACGACACAGAAAACCATCGCCGGATTGAAGCAGAAAACCGGACGCACGCTTGACGAATGGATTCTCCTGCTCAAACAAAAGGGGCCAGAGGATGAAAAGTCGAGGCGCGAGTGGCTGAAGACGAAACACGGGCTGGGCACAAACTACTCCTTGTGGATTGCAGAGCAGTCGCTGGGTAAAGCCAGTAACGGCAGCGCGGAAGCTTACTTGCTCGCCGCGGACCGCTACGTTGAAGAGATGTTCGCTGGACCCAAAGCAGCGCTGCGGCCCATCTATGCGGAGTTGCTCAAACTCGGGCGCAGCATGGGTTCTGATGTCAAAGTGTGTCCTTGTCAAACGATGGTTCCGCTGTATCGCAATCACGTCTTTGCCCAAATCAAACCAGCAAGCAGAGATCGCATCGACCTGGGACTGGCTTTGAAAGATATGAGAGTTCCCAAACGGCTGATTGACACCGGCGGCTTCGCCAAGAAAGACCGTATCACTCACAGAATCGAGATACGTTCGTTGAAGGATATCGATGAGGAAGTTAAGCGCTGGTTCAAGACAGCGTATGACATGGACGGCCATGGCAGACGCGGTGAAGCTCCGGCCAGACTCTCAGCTTAAGCCGGCGCTTCTCGGAGATTGAGTGTTGTTTGCGCTTGGGGAGCAAGAGCCCGCTTTGATTCTGAAGCAACCGCGAATACCACCAGCAGCGCATTGCAGTGATCACTGCCCGTACCCTGCAGGAAAAATGAGAAAGCTTTCAGCACGGATTAGATGGCTCTGGGTGGCACAGCCTCCCTCGGCTGTGCTGAATCAGCATGATTCCATTAGATGATAGGATCTGAGGAAACTGTGACGATAACTGTGGAGTCTCCGGGGAAGCAGGATGTTCTCAAGCGATGTCTGCTCAAAAGCAATCGTCTGCGGAAACGGACAAGGCTCACAGCCGAGGGCGGCTGTGCCACACCTTCAGGAGCGCAGTAGCGTTTTGCTCATTGCGGCTGGGCGCGCTGTGCCACACAGATCCAGGTCTCGTTCGTGCTCCGCAGATGCCCCAGCGCGAGCAATCCTTCCGGAAAAGAAGGAGTTCGATTGTTAGTAGTACAGCGCCATTCGTACCAGCAACATTCTCGGTGAGCCGACTTGCTCGGCGAGCCGGGTGCGACAGGAGCCGCTCTCAGAAATGGAAAAAATTCCGCAGCGGTTTGGAGCGCAGCGACACGTAAAGCGACCGAGAACGAAGCCGCGAATCCGGCTCGCGCGCCGAGCGGCTCGCCACAGGAGCATTGTGACGCTCCGAGAGGGAAAGATCTTTAGCGGTTTGGAGTGAAGCGACATGTAAAACGAAAAGGCCGTCCGGCAACTGGACGGCCTTTTCTTTCAAGGGAGAATAGTTCCAACGGAGGTTCAAAACCATCAGAACTTTCTGGAAAAAATCTTATGGGGGGCTGAAAGGCAGTGTCAAGGAATTTTTCCAGAATAAATGTCTTTCTTTTCAACAACTTAGGTAAAACGTTAACAGTGGTCAAAAAGTGACATATTTTGTCATTTTGACGGTTTATGTCACTCTAATCGGCTATTTTTCAGTAATTTATGGCTACTTCAGGTTCAACTGAATGATTTCCGCGTCCTCTGGGCGGTCAAAGACTCTGTTGGGAAATATTTTCTTGGCAAGGACACGTATTCCACCGAAAGCGAAACCAAAAATCAGCGCGACGACTAGGATGACCCCGATCAACATAAAAATTCCCACAATGAGATTGCCGATGTTGTCGCGCGGGTTCTGTTTGGTGGGCTGGTCCCATGTGACGTTAGCGTCATAATTGACAGATGCCAGCAGAGAGTCCGCCTCATTTTCAGGTACGTTACCGCTAACCGCAATTACGAATGGTCCGCTACGCTTGAAGTGGAAGGGGCCGCCCGGAAGATGGGCTGCCTGAAAAGCCTTGAGCCGGTCAGCTGCTATCTGCGGCGTCGGATAGCCGATTAAGGTCATGTACGCTTCGCCGTACGAAGTACGATAGCGGGCAAAGACGACTTCCGGTCCCATAGTAAAGTTCACCAGAGAAGCAGGGATGGGTACGCCGAGCCGCTCCAGCGCAACTGGGCCTTCGATGTAGCGCAAACTGCGGGGGATGGAGGACTGCTTTGGAAGTTCGTTCTGTAGCGTAGGCAAGCCGGCCAGGTTTCCTCTAATTTTAGGGAGAGCATTGGCAAAGGCGCGCAGGTCTGCGGCGGACATCGCTGTCACTTCGTCAAGTGTGGCATCCACGAGGAGATTGCTGTGGGAAAACAGAATTCTTCGGTTGTTTGAAGCAGCGCGGTCGCCAATGTCTTCATTCTGCCATCGGGGCTGCACGTAATATGTGAAGGCGCCAAAGGCCCCGGTGGCATCCTTGAACCGCGCTACTTTGATTTGCATCTTGCGGCCATTCCGCTGGTACGTGCCGGATTCGAAATCCTTAAACCCGTACTCGTTCAGCACGGCGGCATCCGCGCCATCGATAGAAGCAGGGTCTGAACCCGATCGGATGGAACTCTTATCCAATTGCCATCCATTGAAGGAAGATGGGAGTATGCTCGGCGTGCTGGCGAACCCCAGACAGGTCAGCAGCAACACAAAGGCGGCAATCGACAGGCGTTTAATCATTCCGGGACGGCAAATCTCTTTCTATTAGACACCACTTAGGGCCACCGGGATTCTAAAGCGTATTTATAGATTAAAGCGTCCAGCCGCTACTCTCCCGCAGACTGCGCCTTGCCGGGCCTCCAGCGCAGAACCGGCTTACGGGCTGCAGCAGTTTCGTCGAGCCGTGACACGCGTGTTGTGTGGGGAGAGTTCCGAACCATTTCGGGATCACCTTCAGCTTCGCGGGCAATGGCCTTCATGGCGTCAATAAAGAGATCCAGTTCTTCCAGTGACTCGCTTTCCGTAGGCTCAATCATTAGCGCGCCCGGCACAACAAGCGGAAACGAGACGGTATAAGGGTGGAAGCCGTAATCGATGATCCGCTTGGCAATGTCCCCGGTTTTGACTCCCTTTTGCGCCTGCAGGCGATCACTGAACACGACCTCATGCATCGACGCACTCTTGTAAGGGAGTTCGTATTCGCCATCCAGCTTTCTGCGAATGTAATTGGCATTCAGGACGGCATCTTCGGTGGTTTCACGCAGCCCGTCCGGCCCATTGGCCATGATGTAGGCCAGAGCGCGGACGTGCATGCCGAAGTTGCCATAGAACATGCGGACGCGTCCCACAGACTTTGGCCGGTCATAATCGAACCCCAGTGTGCCGTCAGGCTTTTCCACCACAATCGGCTTGGGCAGAAACGGCTCCAGTTCTTTCTTGCACGCCACCGGTCCTGATCCCGGACCGCCGCCGCCATGGGGGGTGGAGAAAGTCTTGTGCAGGTTCAGGTGCATCACGTCCACCCCAAAATCTCCCGGGCGCGTTTTGCCCACCAGGGCATTCATGTTCGCCCCGTCCATGTACAGCAAACCACCTTTTTTGTGAAGGATCTCGGCGATTTTGTGGATCTCCTGCTCGAAGATGCCCAAGGTATTGGGATTGGTGAGCATCAACCCGGCAACATCTTCGTTCATCTGCGCTTCGAGTGCGCCTATGTCAACCATCCCGTGCGCATTGGACTTCAAGTTTTCCACCGCGTATCCGCAAATGGCGGCTGTGGCCGGGTTCGTCCCGTGTGCCGAATCAGGAATCAGGATCTTCTTGCGCGGATTACCTCTGGCGCTCAAACAGGCATGGATCAGCAGGATGCCTGTCATCTCACCATGCGCCCCCGCCGCGGGCTGGAGCGTAATCGCGTCCATGCCGGTAATATCGAGCAGGCAGTCAGCCAGCGTCTTCATAATGCGCAGCGCGCCCTGCGAAATACGTTCCTGCTGGTACGGGTGCGCCTCGGCCAATCCATACAGACGCGCTACTACTTCGTTTACGCGGGCGTTGTACTTCATGGTGCAGGACCCGAGCGGGTACATGCCCAGGTCGATGGCATAGTTCCATGTAGACATGCGGGTGAAGTGGCGGATGATCTCCATCTCGCTCACCTCGGGCATGCTGCCCAGGTCCTCACGGGCGCAGGCGCCCAGCGCTTTCTTATAGTCCACATCAGGGACATCCAGCGGTGGCAGTCGGTAGCCCTTCTTGCCGGGTGATGAGCGTTCGAAAATCAGCGGTTCGTTCTGGTTGACGTGGCGCGTTGCTTTCTTGATGTCCTGATCGCTCACTGGGCCACCGCCTTCACTGCGGCGTCAATCTGCTCCCTGGTGTTCATCTCCGTACAGCACCACAGCGCGGCGTTCCCAAGCTCAGGATAAAACTTCCGCAACGGGAATCCTCCAATCATCTTCTTCTGAAGAAGGCGCTCATTGATCTGGTAAGGATCTTCTTTGGTTTGCACCACGAACTCATTGAACCGCGGAGCGCCCTGGAACAGAATCCTGCCTTGCTTGCCCAATTCGCTCGCGGCGTACGCTGCCTTGGCCAGGTTCTGGCTGGCGAGTTCCTTAAGTCCTTCACGCCCATAGACAGTCATGTAAATGGTGGCCATGGTCGCGATCAGCGCCTGATTAGTGCAAATATTCGACGTCGCCTTTTCGCGGCGGATGTGTTGTTCCCGGGTGGAAAGCGTGAGCACGAAGCCTCGCTTGCCGTTCTTGTCACGCGCTTCGCCCACCAGCCGGCCGGGAATCTGGCGTACGAACTTTTCTTTGGTCGCCAGCACACCGGCATAGGGCCCGCCGAAACCAAGCGGCACCCCGAACGACTGCGTCTCCATGGACACAATATCCGCCTCCACAGGAGGTTTAACAATCCCTAGCGACAAGGCCTCAGCAATCGAAACTGCCAGCAGGGCTCCTTTTCTGTGCGCCAACTCCGCAATGGCAGGAATGTCTTCAACTGTCCCAAAGAAATTCGGCGACTGGATCAGCACGCACGCGGTTTCATCCGTGATCTGCTTCTCCAGGCTTGCCATGTCGATGCGGCCATTTTCCAGGTAGCCGCATTCGCTCACCGGTACGCTCTGGTGCTGAATGTAGGTGCGGATGACCTCGCGGTACTCGGGATGCACAGTGCGCGCCACCACGGCTGCTCTTCGCCCGGTGATGCGCGCTGCCATCAGCAAGGCCTCGGCGGCGCCTGTGGAACCGTCATACATGGAGGCATTCGCCACCTCCATTCCGGTCAGTTCACAGATCATAGTTTGGAATTCAAAGATGGCCTGCAGAGTTCCCTGGGCAATTTCCGGCTGATAGGGAGTGTAGGCGGTGAAAAACTCGCCCCGAGAAATCAGCGAATCGATCACCACAGGCCGGTAATGGTGATAAGCGCCGGCGCCGAGGAAAACGGCGTAACCCGCTGCGTTGGCTTCAGCACACCGGCGGAAGTAATCGATGATCTCGGACTCGGCCATCTGACGCGGCACTTTCAGATCGCGGGTTAGGCGATACTCTGCCGGAATAGGCGCAAACAGGTCGTCTATGGACTTGCAGCCGATTTCACGCAGCATCCGCTGGCGGTCGGCAGGAGATTTGGGAAGATAGCGCATGGATGATTTTGTAATTGGGTAGTTTGGTGATTGGGTAATTTAAGGGCGCAGCCAGGGGACACAATCGTGGTGTGTTCCCCAATTACTCAATGACCAAATCACTCAATTAACAAATGGAGTTGCTATTTCTCCTCCGCAATGTACTTCTCATAATCATCTGCGGAGAACAGCGGTTTTAGTTCCTCCGGGTTCGCCAGCTCAATCTTCACCAACCACGCCTTATGTGCGTCCTTGTTGATGCTTTCCGGAGTCTGGTTGAGCGAATCATTGATGGCGACCACCTTACCGCTGGCAGGCGCATACAGTTCGGAAACAGCCTTCACCGACTCCACAGTGCCAAAACTCTTTCCCGCATCGAGCACTGCTCCGGGCTTGGGCAGTTCCACAAAGACGATATCGCCCAGCGATTCCTGAGCGTGATCAGTAATCCCGACCAGGCCGGTATTGCCGCTGACCTGGATCCATTCGTGTTCCTTGGTGTACTTATAGTCCTTGGGATATGCCATTTCTCTCAGACCTCTGTCCTGTATCCTTTTCCCCTGTCTCGGGTGACTAGGCTTTTTTAGGCCGCTTATAAAACGGTGTTGGAACTACCTTGCACTTCACCTTCTGTCCGCGAATTTCAGTGAAAACTTCATGCCCCAGTTCGGCATGCGATGGCGGCACATAGGCAAGCGCAATGTTCTTTTTCAGGAACGGCGCGTATGATCCGCTGGTCACA
Organism: Candidatus Angelobacter sp.; assembly: GCA_035712465.1. Taxonomy (GTDB): domain Bacteria; phylum Acidobacteriota; class Terriglobia; order Terriglobales; family Acidobacteriaceae; genus Angelobacter. Next base: position 155,297 of record DASTAS010000023.1, on the reverse strand, counting down.
TATCCGATTTCTTTTCCTGCATCGTCCAAAACTTTGTAGCCGTCGCGTGGAATGCCGCGGTCGACAGCCTCAATCCCAATCAACGTGCGCTTAAGCCCCGCGGCCTTGGCCTGCTCCAGCGCCGTGCGCCCGATGAAATCTTCCTTCTCCATCTTGCAGAACCGGTCAAGGCCCGCCTCCCAGACGTTGATGCTGTCTGATATCTCGTGGCCGTAAAGCGCCATTCGGCCTTCCAGACGCAGCGTATTGCGAGCGCCCAACCCGCAGGGGACTATCGCGAATTCCCTGCCCGCTTCAGCAACCTCGTTCCACACCCGTTCGCTGGTCGCGATGTCTGAGGGGACATAAATCTCAAAACCGTCTTCTGCGGTGTATCCGGTGCGGGCGATCATTGTGTTTGGCAGGCCGCAAACCGTGCCGTACTTGAACCAGTAATTTTTGATCTGCGAAAGGTCGACATCGGTGAGCTTCTGCAGCGTTGCTTGCGCCCTGGGACCTTGAATGGCGATTTGGGTGTAATAGTCGCCGACATCATTGGCATGACAGTGAAAGCGGCTTACGTTCTTCTTAACCCAGCCGTAATCTTTTTCGCGCGTTCCGGCGTTGATGACCAGCAAATAATCGTTATTGCCCAGCTTGTGGACAATCACATCGTCCACGAACGTGCCTTCCGGATAGAGCAGAGCCGAGTATTGGGCCTGCCCTTCCTGCAGCCTGGAAGCGTCATTCATGCTGATCCATTGTGTGGCTTTCAGAGCTTCAGGCCCGCGAATCAGAATGTCGCCCATGTGGGAAACATCAAACATGCCCACGCCAGTGCGCACGGCCATGTGTTCTTTCATAATGCCGCCACTGGAGGGATACTCCACGGGCATGTCCCAGCCGCCAAAATCCACCATCTTGGCGCCAAGCCTGCGATGCAGGCCGTTAAGGGCGGTCTTCCTGAGGGTCTGGGTCTCCGTTGTAGATGACAAGCCGATTTTCCCTTTCAAGCGCTGCCGCCAGGCCACAGAATCCCTGGACGAGTGATGACGAACCTTCAAGGTTATCATCGGCGTTTTATAAGGGTCAATTGAACCTCGCCGCTTCGCCAGAGACTGCACGGAGTGTAACGCTCAGGTCGCAGCACTATCGGTGATTGTCCGCGCCTGCTGAGTCGGGATAAGCTCCGCCTATGGCGAAAGATTTTGTTTGCGTCCTCTGCGACCAGATTGAGCGGCGGTGTACCTGCACAAAATATTGCTGGCTTTGCCGCGCTCAGTTTGACGTTCGTCTTTGCGAAGACGGCCAGTATTATTGCCGGCCATGCCGAGAGTCTTGCGACATGCAGGCGCAATACCAGAGCAACGGCTAAAATTCAGCCAGGGCGACTTGCTTTCTTGTCGTTGCCGGGATTCATTACAATATGCTTCATGGATCCTCTCTTCATCGCGGGACGGCAATTTCATTCACGTCTGATCGTCGGCACAGGGAAATACAAATCAGGGCAGGAAACTGCACGGGCGATTGAGGCCAGCGGCGCTGAGATTGTCACCGTCGCCGTGCGGCGTGTGAACCTCGATCGCAGCAAGGAGTCGTTGCTCGACTTCATTGATCCCGGGAAATATTTTCTTCTGCCCAACACGGCCGGCTGCTATACCGCCGAAGAAGCCGTTCGCAGCGCGCGCCTGGGCCGTGAAGTGGGACTCTCCGACTGGGTGAAGGTGGAAGTAATCGGCGACCAGAAAACGCTCTACCCTGATGTGCAGGCCACCATTGAAGCAACCCGCACGCTGGTGAAGGATGGCTTCACTGTTCTGCCGTATACTTCTGATGACATTGTGGTTGCAAAAAGATTGCTTGATGCAGGGGCGAGCGCCATTATGCCTTTGGGAGCGCCTATCGGCAGCGGCTTGGGGATACAGAATGCCGCCAATATCCAGATTCTGCGTGAGATGATCACAGGCGTTCCGTTGATCGTGGATGCCGGCGTGGGTACGGCTTCTGATGCCGCCCTTGCCATGGAGCTGGGGGCAGATGCGGTGCTGATGAACTCAGGGATCGCCCACGCAGTAGATCCGATCCTGATGGCGGAAGCCATGAAGCACGCTGTAATTGCCGGCCGCGCGGCGTACCTCGCCGGCCGCATGCCAAAAAAGCTCTATGCCACCGCAAGCTCCCCAATGCATGGAGTGGTGCGCTAAACCATCAGCGCGTTGGATCCAGGGCAACACCTCGCGCGGTAGCCTGAGTGCCTGTCAGCCCTGTTGAGCCGCCGGTTACGCTTCGCGTAGGGGAAACATTCCCATTCAATCCGGCAATTCCGGAGAACACCAGGACCGCATTCGCACTCGAATCTGCAACATATACTTCGTTCGTGGTGCTGCTCTGGATGATCTCAACAGGCGTTGCCAAAGTTGTGGCAGCCCCCTGGATCACCGAAACAGGCGCTTGATTCCCTGTGACAGTGGCCGCATTGGCGTAAACCGTGATGCTTCCATTGCCGCTGTCGGTCACCACCAGGTTACCTGATGGATCAATCGCTATTCCCGACGGCTGCGACAACTGAGTTTGAGCGCCCGTCAGAGTGCGGGTGGGCGTTGCGGTGACGCCGGATGCCAAGGTGCTTGCGTTGTCGAAAATATCGACGGCATTATTGGCGGCATCGCTGGCATAGAGCCGGTCTTTGGCTGCATCGAGGAAAATCTGCTGGATCTGGTTGGCGAGTTGGATGTCCCGCGTGGCTGCCAGATCGCCATCAGCGGTGGACGCCTGATAAACATAGATGTCCACGCCATCAGCCACGTACAGAAGGTCGCGGCCCAGGTCTAGGGCCACGCTTGAGGGAGCAACGAATTGGGTGGTGGCCCCCGCAATCGTGCGGTTTGGTGCGGCATTATTGCTCAGGGTGCTGATGGCATCGAAGATCAATACAGAAGGTGGCGCAGACGGCCCACCGGCATTCGCCACGTACAGGCGATCTGCCGTGGTATCCAGCGCAATGAATTGAGGCGCGTCCAAGCCCGTGCTGGAACCGGTGATCACCGCCCCCGGCGCAACATTGCCCGTCGCATTCAAAGCGTTATCAAAGCGCAGGATTGAGTTGCCGGCCTGATTCGTCACGTAGAGCTTGCCGACTGTTGATGGCGGAATCGGCGTTGGCGTAGGGGTAGGCGTGGGAGTAGGCGTAGGGCTGCTGGTCGGAGCAGGGGTTGCTGTGGGAGTTGGAGTGGCCTGCCCCGGAATAAGCCGAGGTGAAATCACGCACCCGCTGATCGCAGCCACAAAACATGCCAGCAGGATAGTGGAAACAAGGAAAGGGTTCCGTCGCACAATACCGCCTTCTGGATTTATTGAGTTACGGCCATGATAACCCACTTCTCACGTTTGATAACTGAGTTAATGAACGGTACCAACGTAACCTCTTGCGTCGAAAAGCCCGTATCAGTGCTGAGTTTCGGTAAAAATCAAACCCCACCAGGAGGTGGGGTTTGCTAAGAGTTCTGACTTATGACCCTCTGCGGGATCGAAATGCCGGCCTACATTCCTGCTTTTGCCTTTTCGGCTTTGTCTTTCAGCATCTGCACTTTCTCGACGTGGAGGGTGCCATTGTTATCGGTGGCGGTGACGCGGACGTGATGGCCGGCATGGGCCTTAATCGCATCCTGGTTGTCAACCTCATAAACCTTTTTATCCTTCTCGCTCAGCACGACGAGCTTCTCGCCGGCGTCAGCACACTTCTTGGCGCAATCAGCATTGAACTTGGCGCCGCACTTGGCGTCACTGATCCAGCCGTTGATCGTCTTCGCTTTGGCTGTGTGCGCTGCTGCGTGGTCCTTGGTTTTGGCCAGCGACATGGACGCCGTGAGCGCCATTACAAGCACTGCAAATGCAAGTTTCTTCATTGAAAGTTCCTCTCCTGTGCGGATCTCTCCGGGGATTTTGGCATACACATGCCGTGAGTTGATGGATTGCCGGTACTATGGAGTTCCGGCGGCCATCCTGAGTTACAGGCAAAGATGTTCTAAATGATTTCGCGCAAATGCACAAGACAGAAAGGAATAATCTTCGGCGGCGGGTTTACTTTGCCGACACTGAAGAAGGCGACGGTTTGGCCTGCGGAAGAGTGTAAATTACCTCTCCGGGCCGCGCATACCGAAGCCGCTCACGTGCTTCTTTTTCAATCGCTTCGGGATCATCTTTTAAAGCTTTAATTTGCTTCTGGAGGGCTTCGTTCTCCTGCCGCAACTGTTCGTTTTGTTGCTGCAACTCGCGGGACTCTTTCCGCTTGTGCTGGTAGGCGATGACACCATCGTGGCCGAACAAAACATGGTACGCCATGGCAAGTGACAGCAGTCCAACAAGCATGATGGCGAGCTTGCGGCGGATGCCAGACAACAGTTCTCTTAGGGATACGACTTGGCGGGATGCAACTCGGTCTGTTATGTGTCTCAACTGAAAACCCAGTCCCTGGCCGCAGCCGCCAGCCTCTTCAAATCGGATTCGATCCTTGCTTCTGAATAGATGCGAACAACCGGCTCCGTGCCTGACATCCGGTAACAGACCCACGAGCCGTTGTCGAAGATCAATTTCATTCCGTCCGTGCGCACCACCTGCTTCACTTTCCTGCCGGCGATCTCGGCCGGATCGGCGGTTAGCTTCTCAGTAAACTTCTGCTTCACTTCCGGCGTCAAGCGGAAGTTCTCCCTTTGCGGATAAAAGGAACCAACTTTGTTAAATATGTCGCTGATTTGCTGCTTCAGGCTCTTCTTGCGTGCTGCAACCGCTTCACAGCACAGCAGCCCGGCAAGAATGCCGTCCTTTTCCGGAACGTGATAACGGATCGAAAGGCCTGCGCTCTCTTCACCGCCGATCGCAATCCGGTCCTGCTTGATCAGTTCGCCGACGAACTTAAACCCCACCGGTGTCTCATGCAGCTCAACTTGGTGATGTTCCGCCAGCGCGTTCACCATGTTCGTGGTCACCACGGATTTCCCCACGCCATTCTTCCACCCGCGCGTTTCTACCAGATAATCAAACAGCAGCCCAATAATGTAGTTCGGCTGAATGAAAGTTCCATCTTCATCCACAATGCCGAAGCGATCAGCGTCACCGTCCGTCGCAATGCCAATTTGCGCTCCAGAGGCTTTCATTTGTGCGCGCGTTTCATTAAGCAGTTCACCATCCGGTTCAGGGGCGTGGCCGCCGAACAGCACATCGCGGGAATCATGCAGCGTTTGCACCTCGACCCCGGCTTCCCGCAGCAGATCGTCAGAATAGTGCTGGGCCGCCCCGTAAAGTGGATCAAACACCACCTTCAGCCCGGACTGCCGGATGACTGGCAAATCAATCATCTCTTTCAGCCGCGCGAGATAAGCTGGCCTGGGATCAGTCTTCTCGACCGGAGGCCTCGCCGAGCTCGGGTCCGCTCCGTTTACCTCAGCCGGCACAAGCGATTCGATGGCTTTGGTGACTTCCGGCAGGGCAGGCGCTCCATCTGGTGTGGAGAACTTGATCCCGCTGTATTCAGGAGGATTGTGCGAAGCGGTAAAGTTGATGGCGCCATCGGCTTTCAGCCGGATCAGTTCATAAGAAATGGCCGGAGTGGGCGCCGGTTCCCCGATTACCAGCGGCTGGATTCCTGATGCGGCCAGGATATCAGCCGCGATCTGCACAAAGCGCTCGCCCATATAGCGTGGATCGCGACCCACAACCACCCGAGCGCCTTTTGGTTTGCTGGAAGCGACATAACGGGCAATGCCTGTCGCCGCGCGGCGCACGTTGGCCACCGTGAACTCGTCCGCGATGATAGCCCGCCATCCGGAAGTGCCGAATTTGATCTGCGTGGTCATGCCGAAACCTGCCTTAGTTGCTGGAATGATGAGAGTCACGAGCGGCGATCTTGCTACACTTGGCCCTGGAGATTAGATGATGATTGACGCCCGGATTGTGCTCACCACGGCAGGCTCTTCCCAGGAAGCAGAAAAAATCGCGACAACGCTGGTTGCGCGACGCCTGTCAGCCTGCGTCAACATTATCCCGCAGATTCAATCAGTGTATCGCTGGCAGGGGAATGTGGAGCGGGCCACGGAATGGCTGGTGTTGATAAAGACCAGGGCTGCCGCCTTCGAATCGGTGCGCGACGCCATCAAAGAAATTCACTCCTACGAACTCCCCGAATGCATCATGCTTGAAATCGAGTCCGGCAGCAAACCATACCTTGATTGGATCATGGAGAACACTCTCTGAGTTTCATTCCGATTTCCTGCCCTGCATGTTCAATCGCCAGTAATCCAGCACAAGAGGCGGATGATCTCTTGCAGCCTGCCGGACCATCTCATCCGCGAGTTCGGCCTGCAAGCCTGTGGGCAGCCGTTCGAGATAAGGATGAATGATTACGGCGTTCAGGAAATCGCGGTATTGTTCTTCGGTGCTGAAGGTGACGGGCGCGGATTCCAGCGAAGTGCTCACATTTTCAAAACCGGCTTTCCGCAGGCGCTCCGCTGTCAAGTCCGGGCTCGGGTATTCCCACACTCTTTGCCATCCTTCAAAGTATGTCCTGAACCTCTCAGTCTCAATCAGTTGCTGGGCGCGATCACGTACTTTCTTCAAATTCGGGCCTCCGCCGCATTGTGCCACCAGAAACCCGCCGGGCTTCAACACACGCAAAAGAACCGCGAACAGCCGCTCGTGATCTTTGATCCAGTGGAATACCGCTGTGCTGAATACCAGATCGAAGGTATCGCTGTACGCAAGATCGAGCAGGTCTCGATTCTCCAACCGTACGCGGTCGCCAAATTCGTCCAGGGTGAGGCGCGCCCCTCGAACCATATTTTCGGAAGCGTCCACCGCAGTCACGCGGCTGTTTGGAAATTTTCGCAGCAGTTCTGCTGTGACCCGTCCAGTTCCGCAGCCGGCATCGAGAAGATGCGCTCCTTCAGGCAGAGGCACGCAATCCAACTTTTTCAAAACCTTGAGCGCCCAACCAAACTGCGGGTCAGAGAGCCGGTGGTAGGCGGCGGAATCCCATTCCCTGGCCATCGTCAGATTGCGGCCAGCGCCTGATTGAGGTCGTCAAGAATGTCGTTGATATCTTCAATGCCCACTGAAATGCGCACCATTCCGTCGGTCAGGCCGATTTCTTTGCGCCCAGCCTCACCCAGCGCGGCATGAGTCATGGTTGCTGGATGGGAGATCAGAGTTTCCACGCCGCCGAGAGATTCGCCCAGGGAGCACACACGCACCTTCGCCAGCATCTTTTTAGCATTCCTCAGTGAGCCGGTCTCAAAAGTGATCATGGAGCCAAAGCCGCTCATTTGCTGCTTCGCCAGCGCGTACTGCGGATGATCCGTAAAGCCCGGGTACAGCACCTTTTTCACTTTCTTGTGCTTGCGCAGGAAGTCGGCGACTGCGCGGCCATTCTGGTCATGTTTTTCCATGCGCACAGCCAACGTCTTTACTCCGCGCAACACCAGCCAGCACTCGAATGGGGACAGAATTGCGCCTGCCGCCTTCTGCATAAAAGCCAGTTTCTCCGCATGAACTGGCTTGGTGGCAACTACGACTCCGCCCAATCCGTCGCTGTGTCCGTTGAGAAACTTGGTCGTGGAATGCACCACCATGTCAGCCCCGAAAGAGAGCGGACGTTGAAAGTACGGCGACATGAATGTGTTGTCCACCACCAGTTCAGCCTTCTTGGCATGGGCAATGGCCGCGATCTCTTTGATATCGCTGAGCACCATCAGGGGGTTTGTCGGAGTCTCAATCCAGACAAGGCGCGTGTTCCAGCGCAAAGCCTTTTTTACCGCGTCAGGGTCTGATGTATCTACATAGCTGAATTCGACGCCGTAGTTGGCGATGACCTGGTTAAACAGCCTCGGTACACCGCCATATACGTTGTGGCCGCACAGCAGGTGATCTCCCTGCTTGAGGAAGCACTGCGTCACAGCCACAGTGGCCGCCATGCCGCTGGCAAAGACGTGAGAAGAGCTGCCTCCTTCCAGTGCGGCCAGGTTCTGCTCCAACCGTGTGCGCGTAGGATTGGATACTCGCGCATACTCGTACCCTTTGTGCCTGCCCAATTCCTCCTGTACATAGGTAGAAGTTGCAAAGATCGGGACCGCAACCGCGCCGGTCGAAGGATCAGGCTCCTGGCCAACGTGGATGGCTTTGGTAGCAAAGCCTGTCGATTTCTTCTTATCGCTGCGCTCCAACCCGGCTTTTTTCGCTTTTGCCATCTATTGCGGACCGCCTTCGAAAATATTCTTGGACATGTATCGCTCTGCGGAATCCGGGATCACGGTCACCACATGTTTTCCCGCCCCAAGTTTTCGGGCCACCTGGAGAGATGCGAAAACGTTGGCGCCGGCGCTGGAGCCGCCCAGTACTCCTTCGTGCCGCGCCAATTCAGCGACGGTCGAAAAAGCGTCCTGATCGTTGACCGCGATGATCTCGTCACAGACATTACGGTCGAATGTCTTTGGCACAAAGCTGGTGCCGATGCCTTCCACCTTGTGCGGCCCTGGTTTGCCGCCCTGCAGGACAGAGCCCTGGGTTTCAACCGCCACGCAGTAAATCTTTGGGTTCTTTTCTTTCATGAATCGCGCCACGCCGGTGAAGGTGCCGCCCGTGCCTACGCCCAATACGACAGCGTCAACGCGGCCCTGCATTTGCTCATAAATTTCGGCGGCTGTCGTGTCATGGTGAAAATCAGGATTGGCAGGATTTTCAAACTGAAGAGCGGTAAAGCAGTCGGGAATGGTAGCGGCGAGTTCTTTGACCTTGCTGATAGCGCCCTGCATACCGTCTGCGTCGGGCGTTCTGATTACCTCCGCACCGAGAGCCCGCATAACTTTGACCTTCTCTTCGGCAAATTTTTCGGGCACGCAGAAGATCACGCGATACCCCTTGTTGACGCCAATCAGCGCCAATCCAATGCCCGTGTTCCCTGCGGTGGCTTCCAGAATGGTTGCGCCGGGTTTAAGTCGACCCTGCTGCTCCGCCTTTTGAATCATGCCTATGGCGGCCCGGTCCTTCACACTTCCGCCGGGGTTCAAGTACTCAAGCTTGGCAAATATCTCTGCGCTCCCGGCGCCGGAGATTCGCCGCAAATGGAGCATGGGCGTGTGCCCTACCAATTCCGTAATATTCTCAGCGACTTGTAAATCAGTGATCGTGGTCATAGCCAAACTTTTCAGACTATTGGAGCCGGGCAAGAACGTCAAACGCAGTTTAACCCTGCGCCTGTTGAAATTCCCTGGAGCTGAGCAAATCGCCGCCTTTCGGCGTCAAACTGGAAGTGGCAACGAGCGAACGCAGGAGGGCTCACATGAAAATCATGAGTGTCCTATCGAGAGGAGGCTTAGGGCCGGTCTCTCATCCGGTGACTGACCAGATGGGCAGGTTCCAGGGGGGCCTGTAAACTCGGTGAAACCTTTTGCACGACAAATTACTCTATCTACCCAGCAGGCTCATCCGTCGACTGCTAAAAGGGGGGTACGTGGATCCCCGGAAGACTGCGGCCCCCTTTTTCCTGAATCTGGCATTTTGTTCCTGCCTCGATTGATCCTCTTTCACCTTCCACCCCTCACGGCCCATAGAGAAGCTGCTCCGCTTGGTATAGTATCTGCAACAAACACTCAGGAAATCTCGTCCTTCATGAACGAATTCGCCAGCGTAATTGTAATTTTTGCGGGAGCCGCCTTTGTAGCCGACATGCGGCGAAGAAAGCTCTCTCTCACCCGCACAGCGGGATGGAATCTGTTGTTGGGTCTGGACGTGGCCGCGCTGACACTCACCGCTGCGCTCGCAGCCGGACTGGTTGTGATGCTCATATCCGGGATTTCAGCGCATCGGCTTACACCGCCTATGTCACTGGCGCTGGCTTCACTGGTGTTTTTTGTTGGCGTCGGCGCTTTCCTGGTCCGTGAAGGCCGGCGTCAGGTGCAGTTGCAGCGTCCGGCCGGACTGGTTTTCGCTGAATTCATGATCCTCGGCGGATCCTACCTCGTGATTGTCGCACTTGTCCTTCCCCGTGGTTTTGCCTTTTACGGCGCCCCGGCGGTGACGGCAACCAGAATTCTTGTCTCCGTGTTGCCCATTGCGATTGGAGGCGGGCTAATCGCCCTGGTTGTCCCCTCGTTCATCAAAGGACATGAGGAGCACCGGATCCTGGAACGTATTGCCGACCAGGGAGAGTTTGTTCAATCCGAATGGATTCCGCCCACGCCGGAATGCGCTCATCCCGAACGCTGGCAGATGCTCGACCCGCAGAGTGCTGAGGTTGAAGTGCTTGATCTGCTGGAAGCGCTGATCAAAGCTGTAAAGCCTGAGCTGATTGTGGAAACGGGGACTTTTATCGGCCACAGCGCCATCCGAATGGCCCGGGCATTACAGTCCAACGGGTTTGGCCGGATCATTACGATCGAATATGACCCCATTGTCTTTGCTAAAGCCAGGCAAAATATCGATGGCTCCGGACTTGGCCGGTGGATCGAGTACCGCAATGCGTCCAGCCTGGAGACCGCGATCAAGGGCGCCATCGATCTGCTTTATTGCGACAGCGACGTGAACATCCGTGAACAGGAGGTTCGGCGTTTTTTGCCCCAAGTCAGGCCCCGTGGGCTGGTGCTGATTCACGACGCGAGTTCCCACTTCAAGGTCGTGCGCGAGGCCGCACTCCGTCTTGAAGAGGAAGGGCTGTTGTCTGTGGTTCTGCTTTCCACAGCCCGCGGGCTTTGCATTGCGCAAAAACGTGAGGGACGCACATAGTACATGCTCATAGAGGTTGCTTCAGAGTATGGTTACATCCGGATGCAGCCTGTTTGAAAGCGGTTACTTCCCTTCCAGTATCCTCCGCACCATCACCAACTGGCCCAGATGGTACGCGTTGTGATCGGTCACCAGCAGAACTTCGCGGAGATAGGTCTGCCCCTGTCCGTAGGGGATTTCGGCGAACAGATCACGCCTGCCGTCTTTCACCATCTCGCAAACGCCCTCCAGATCAGCCAGGAACTGCCGTACGCTCTTGTCCCATGCCTTTTCATCTGGAGGATCATCCGTTTTCGGCCAATACCCATCCGGCCACTTTGGCGACTGGTGTTTTGCGTTCAGGCTGAATTCCAGAATGTCCCACTGGGCAATCCGCATGTGTTCCAGCAGTTGCCAGGGCGTATGCGGGGCGCCCACGGGTTTGCGCCCACGCAAATCCTGCGGAAAGTCCTTGAGCGCGCCTTGAATGTCGATGTGCGCCTCAGCTTTGGTCAGAAGCTTGATCAGGTGCTCGCGGAGAGGGTCGGTCTTATTCATGTCACGTCCAATGGAAGTAGTAAAGACCCGATAGCATCTTCGCCTCTTATGATGCTTTTCGGCAGGTCCCCGGGGCATTTGCGACGGAATCAAAATGCCTCTGCATTGACACTGCCCCTCTTAATACGAGTAACATACGTCAGGTGCAGATGAGTCGCAAATCTCTGATCGTTCGCATTGTTGTCGGCGCAATTCTTGTTACGCTTGCGCTACCGGCTTTCGGCCAGAGCACAGCTAATCCGGCCGAGAAAGACTTGCGGCCCGGCAGCCCCGTATTAATTCATCCGCAGGAACTTGCGACATTGTTGAAGAGCCCAAAAGGGCGCAAGCCGCTTGTGTTCTATATTGGCCCGGAAATTTTTTACCAGCAGGCGCACATTCCCGGCGCCGAATTTTTGGGCCCAGACTCCATGCCGCAAGGGGTCGAAAAGCTGCACAAGCGCGCCGCAGCACTATCGCGGGCGACTTTCATCGTGATTTATTGCGGCTGCTGCCCCTGGTCGCATTGCCCCAATATTCACCCCGCGTACAACGAACTCAAAAAGATGGGCTTCAGCAAAGTTCGTGTCCTATTTCTGGAGACCAGTTTCGGCACAAATTGGGCCGACCGCGGTTTCCCAGTTGAAAAAGGCAGCTAGCCTCAGCAGATGCGTAAATTGGTTCTGTTCGTTCTGGTCGCACTGGTGGCGCTGGTATCCTACTCCCTGCTGCACCGCCGACCCACCCGGTTTATCCAGCCGGTTGAACCAGCCCGGCAGTGGCCGGCCGCCGCGCCTAATCTCGCGCTGAGAGACCTGAACGGTAATCCCGTCCATACACTGAAAGGCAAAATTGTGCTGGTGAACTTCTGGGCTGCATGGTGTGTCCCCTGCCGGCACGAAATTCCTGAGTTTATGAGGCTGCAGGAAAAGTATGCTGACAAGGTTCAGGTCATCGGCATCTCTCTTGATAACAACGAAAGCGAGTTGCGCAAGTTCTATGAAGCGCAGCGAATCAACTACCCCATTGTGCTGGGCAATCTCAACATTGCCGACGCGTACGGCGGAATCCTGGGACTGCCCACCACGTACATCATCGACCAACAAAGGCGCATTCGCGCACGTCAGGTGGGCTCCACAAATTTCGACAAACTTGAGCAACAGATAAGGGCGTTGTTGCAGTAACCGTCCTCTTTGGCTTTGTGGCTGACTCGCTGCTGCCTGGTTCCCCATCGCCGCTTGACTCTCTCGATGCGGTCGACTACATTCAAGCTCGCATGTCGCATTCCTCTCGCGGCTTTACTTGACGCTAGTCCCCCTAACTCCGGTCGGACGTTTCCTTAGTGTCACTTCATGCAAAGCTGAAAGGAATCAACCATGCTGCGCAAACTGTCTCTCGTTTTGCCTGCCCTTGCCCTGGCGTCCATTACTTCTGCTCAAAGCTCTTCGTCGCCTAAAACACGCCACTTTACTTTCGATTACTCATTCACGGTGCGTGTCACCGATCCCGGCAAGCCGCTGGATGTATGGTTCCCTATGGCGCATTCAGACCGCTACCAGCAGATAAAGGCCATCTCCATGAAAGCCGATCTGCCCCTGCGGAAGACGTCCGAATCGGAATACGGGAACTGGATGTTCTATGCGCATACGGCGAAGGCTGAGAAACCCGAGTACCACTTCAGCGTCAAGTATGATGTAGTCCGCCTGGAGCATCTTGCCGCAGCATCGCTGCATTCTCCAGCATCTGCCGTGGAGTTGAAGCGCTATCTTCGGGCTGACCGTCTGGTGCCGGTAACCGGCAAGCCAGCGGAAATCGCAGCCGCACAGGTGAAACCCGGTATGTCAGACTTGCAGAAAGCCCGCACGCTGTACGATTACACCTTCAACAACATGCGATATGACAAGACCGGCTCCGGGTGGGGACGCGGCGACGCTGTCTGGGCCTGTGACTCGCACCACGGAAACTGCACCGACTTCCACTCGCTTTTCATTTCCATGGCCCGCTCTCAAGACATTCCGGCCAAATTTGAGATCGGATTCGCCATCCCGGGAAACAAGACCGCTTCAGAAGTTTCCGGCTATCACTGCTGGGCCGAATTTTATGCGCGTGATCGCGGCTGGTTCCCGGTGGACATCTCCGAAGCCTGGCAGCAGGACAAAAAGGAATATTTCTTTGGAGCTAACGATGTGAACCGAATCCAGTTCACAGTGGGACGTGACCTTGAATTGAATCCGAAACAGCAGGGTCGGCCGCTCAACTATTTCATTTACCCGTATGCCGAACTGGACGGCCAGGAGTATCCCAACATCGCCATTCATTTCTCATTTGCCGATGCGGATAGCGATATGGCGACGCGGGCCTCGCGATAACAGGGCGCTCCCGTCGATTTTTGGGTGGCTGGAAGCAGAGTGATTTATTTCAACTTGCGCGCAATCCCACACATGATCATTTCAAGTTCGCAGATGAGTTCATCGTCAATGGCCAGGCCGGCAGCACGCATCGCTGCGACTGGATCTTTACGAAACAGACCCGCATTTTCTTCGGAGCTGTTGATCCAGAGCTGCAACTGGGTTTCCACTTTGCCCAGTTCGGCCATCAGGCGGTCCGTCTTCCGGTTCACGTGAGCGGGTTTTCGCGGTGCAGTGAACATGGTGTCACCGCAATATAGAATCTGAAGCAGGGCTGCTTCGACAGAATTCTAGACCAGTGCCGAGATGGTAAAGGTGCGAGAGCTCTCCGCCACTTGGACCGTGACTCTCACCAATGAGGTCCTTTCAGGCTGAACGGCTGGGCGTTTCACCTGCTGGTACTTGCCCGATTGGTCTCTTCGTTGGCGTAGTACCCCTTCCTTGTCCGTACCTCAAGGTCGTGGTACCCGGGAGCGTGCGCCACCACTTTCACTTCTCGCCATCCCCCGTTGCTCTGCGGGTTCGTAGGTTTGTAGGTGATGCTGTATTGGTTGCGGATGTCACGAGCCACAGCGCGGCTGATCTCATCCACTTCATCCAAATTCTTGGGGAAAAATGCCACCCCACCCGTCTGGACGGAAAGCGCCTCCAGCGCCCGCTTTGCCCGGTGTTGCTTGCCCTCATCTCCCAGGATACCAATGGTATAAATAGTCGGGCCGTTATCATTCTGGACGGACCGAATAGCCTGCTCCAGCGACATGCGGCTCTCGTTGTCTTCTCCGTCCGTGACGACCAGAAGCACCTTCTTCTGCCGTTTGGCGGCTTTGGCCAAGTGGTCGGCGGAAGCAATCACAGCATCGTACAGCGCGGTCCCGCCGCGGCTGTCTACTCGATCCAGCGCTTCTCTCATTCTTGGGACGCTGGCCGTGAAATCCTGATCCAGATAGGGCTCATCGTTGAAATTCACGACGAAAACCTCGTCGTTCGGATTGCTCGCCTGCACCAAATTGACCACCGCTTTTGTAACCGCATTCCTCTTGGTCCGCATAGACCCGGAATTATCCACGAGGATGCCGATGGAAACGGGTACGTCCTCACGCCGAAAATCCTTGATCTGTTGCGGCTCGCCGTTTTCGTAGACCGTGAAAGCTCGCTCTCCGAGGTCGGTAACAATGTGATGATCTCGGTCCAACACTGTTGCGTGCAGGGTGACCTCGTCAACGCGCTGGCGATAGACGAACTGGCCCTTCTCGCCTTTTGTCACCTGTCCCACCACACCACCTTCCCGCTGGAGGTCCGGCGGGAGCGTACCCGGAGTTGTTGTGGAAGGTGTGTTTGCCGCGGCTGCCGGCGGCTCGGCCGGCTTGGGGGGCGTGGCCGGACGCTCCCAAACCGGGATTGCCGGATCCGTTGGGTCCACGTCAGAAGGCAGCGGCGTTGCTTGTACCCTGGTTGGACTGGACGGGGCTTGCTGCTGGGTTTGTGCCAGCAAGCCGCCTGTCGCCATCAGCAGCGATACAAGAACGGCCCGGACGACCATATTATTGCGAAGGTGCATAGTATCCCGTTTTGGCGTAAACATTCAGGTGCGGCAGCCCCTTGGGTGGAATGAGCTTCACTTTGATTTTGCGCCAGCGGCCATCCCTGGCCTTGTTGTTTGGACGATACCCGAGCACATATTGGTTGCGCAGCTCTATTCCAATCTTTGTAGCTACATCAGCCAGTTCATTGGGACTCTTTACGGTAAACAGCCGGCCGCCGGTCGCGTTCGTAATTTCTCCCAGCAAAGCAGGTCCGGCGATCTCTTCCGCCTCTGTCGGTAAAGCGCTGAAGATGCCAATGGCATAAATCTGCACGTCGGCTTCTTTAACCATCGATTTGATCTCGTTCTCGGTATACCGGCTGTGATTATCTCCGCCGTCGGAAATGATCAACAGCGCCTTCTTTGCGTTGTGGGCATCTTTCATTTTGCTTATGCCCATGTAGATCGCGTCAAGCAGCGCCGTGGTGCCTTGCGGCAGGGTGTAAACCAGCTTTCCCTGGACGTCTTCCACCGACTTGGTGAAATCTTCACGAAGTTGCGGCCGATCGCTAAACGTGATCATGAAAAACTCGTCCATAGGATTCGCAGTTTTGAAGAACTCCATGACAGCGGCACGCGCCCGCTGGATCTTGTCAGACATGCTGCCGCTCATATCAAAAATCAGACCCAGTGAGATAGGAGCATCTTCAGCGGAGAAATGCCTCACGTTCTGGATCTCATTTCCTTCCATAACCCGGAAATTCTCTTTATCCAGCCCGGTCACAACCCGGTTCCCATCGTCCGTAACGCTCACGTTGACCAGTACCAGGTCCGCATCCACCTGTAACGGCTTGCCATGATTAATTTTAAGCCCCGGATCATCACTCAGATTGGCGGGTGGCTGCGCATCAGGTTGTTTCGCCTCCGGTAGCTTTGAAGCTTCCGGCCGGGGTTGAATGTGAACCTTGACGTCGTCGTCCTGGGCACTGCAAATGGCAGTAAGGCTGGCAGCAACGGCCAGGACAATGACGCACCGCCGCACTAAAATTCGATAAGAGGTCTCTGAACGAGCCATTTGGGGGCGGGATGCGCCATACCCGCAGCATTCGAAGCGGGCCATATGGAACCTCATTTTTGCCGATGTTACCACAGCGGCGTGAATATTGGACACAGGCACTTGATGCGGCGCGCGGACTCGAATGCCACCAGCTAAACCTTTTTGATGTGTTCCGGATTCAGCAGGTTTTCTCACCTGCTTGATAGAATGCAATAGGCCCTAAAACGAACGATGGCAGAAATCATTCCATTTCAAGCGCTTCGCTACGATCCGCAGCAGGTCAAACTGGAAGACGTGCTCACACAGCCTTACGACAAAATCACTCCCGAGATGCAGTCCCGCTATTACGACTTGAGCGGGCACAATCTGGTGCGGATCATTCTGGGCAAAAGCGGTGAAACGGACACGCCGGGCTTCAATACGTACACACGCGCAGCTGAATACCTCCACGACTGGCGCTCTGCCGGTATCCTCAAACAGGACGCTGAGCCCTCCTTCTACCTGTATTCGCAGACATTTACAGTCCCCGGAACTCGTGACTTAGCCGAGCGCCGTGGTCTGATCGCCCTCGGGCGGATTCACGATTACTCTGACGGCGTGATCTTCCGCCATGAACAGACGCTCGCCAAACCCAGGGCTGACCGGCTTAATTTGCTGAAAGCGACGAAAGCACATTTCGGACAGATTTTCATGCTTTACAGTGACCCTCAAGCGGCCATGGAAAAGCTCCTTGGACAAAAGACCGACGACGATCCCGACATTTCCGTACTCGATGAATATGAGGTTCTGCACCGTGTCTGGCGTATTTCTGATGCTGCGCTGGTCAACGGAGTTCAGCAGATTATGTGCGATAAGAAGCTCCTGATCGCCGATGGCCACCACCGCTATGAAACGTCACTGGCCTATCGCGACGAACGGCGGAAGGAAGCAGCATCCAGAGACTCCGGCGCACCCTACGAATTTGTCATGATGACCCTGGTGCCTATGGAGAGCCGCGGTCTGATCATTCTGCCCACGCACCGCATCGTCCATGGGCTGGCGAGCTTCGACCGCGAACACATGCTCGAAACCGCGAAACGGTATTTTGACATCGAGCGGATAGATCTCCGGACTGAAAGCCGCAGCGCCACCACGCTGCTGGAAGAAGCCGGCGGGAACGGAACGGCATTCGTCGCCGTGACACGCCAGGGGCCTTATCTGATGCAAGCCAAAGAACAGGCCGTTCAGGAAGCGCTATCAGACATTCCCGAGCGCCAGCGTGAACTCGATGTTGTGCAACTTCATAAGCTTGTTCTGGAGCGCATTCTAGGAATCTCGGAAGAGGCCATCCGCAATCAGGAGCACGTAAAGTACGAGCGTGATGCTTTTGAAGCTATCTCCTGGGTGCGGCAGGGAGCCAATGTTGCTTTTCTGATGAATGCCGCGCGAATTCAACAGGTAAGCGAGATTGCCTTCAGCGGAGAAGTCCTGCCGCAAAAATCGACTGACTTCTATCCCAAACTCCTGAGCGGGCTGACCATCTATGCGCTTGAATAGGCGCAGTTTCAGTATGGCTGCTGTTTGCGCTGCGCTGCTTAGCCTGCTTTCGCTCTCTCCAGCGAGTGTGCAGCAGCAGCAGTCTCCATCGCCGTCGGTACCCGGCCCGGCTGCCACTCCGCTGGGCGCGCCCGGAGCATCCTCTACCCCTGTGCAGCCGGGCTTCCTGGTCGTGCTCGACGCCAGTCACGGCGGCAATGACAAGGGCGCTGCTTTTGCGCCGAGGATCTTCGAAAAGGACATTACTCTCTCATTGGCACGCATTCTCCGCAAGAAACTGGAAGATCGCGGCGTAGGCGTCCGCATGCTGCGCGACTCGGATGTGAGCCTCAGTCTCGAACACCGGGCGGAACTCTGCAACCAGCAGCGACCGGCGCTGTATGTCGCGCTGCATGCCGGCGAGCCGGGGAAGGGGGTGCGTGTCTATACTTCATTCCTGGCCGTGACCGGCCCCCCGGTGGGCCGCTTTCTTCCCTGGGGCAGCGCTCAAGCCCCGTCGCTGCAACGCAGCCAGGCCATGGCCCGGACAATCACACGCGAACTGCAAAAGAGAGATCTCAAAGCTACCCAGATGCAGGCCTTTCTACGCCCGCTCAATAATGTTGTGGCGCCGGCGATTGCAGTGGAAATGGCAGCCGACGGCGGAGATGTGCGCTCATTGGAAGATCCAAAACTGCAAGACGCAGTGGCGTCGGCCATAGCGTCGGCCATCGAACAAGCCCGCGATCATTCTGGAGTGAGCAGGTGATCCCCAGGCATTTCCAGATTGGTATTTCGTTCCTTCTTGCGGCAATTCTGATTGCCGGAATTTACATCATCGAGCTCCGGAAGGGAGAAGAAGCCAAAGCCCAGCAGGAGCTTGCCGGGCCGGAAGCGCCCGAAGCCCACGGTAAAGAGGAAACGATACGAATTCTCGTAGCCTACGATGACGATCTCGCGTTGCGCTGGCGCAACACCCGGGTATTCATGCCCCAAGAACGTGATTTGCGCGCCCAGGCCGCGCTGCGCGCTGTGCTTGCCCAATACAAGCAAAATCCTTCCCCGCACCCGCTGCCCAGGGGAGCGGATATAAAAGATGTGTACCTCCTCGACGGCGGCACGGCATTGATCGACACTACTGCGCAATTTGCTGATGCACACCCGTCAGGCATAGTGCCTGAGGAGATGACTTTGGCATCACTTGTGGAAACTCTCAGCGCCAACGTTCCCGGGATCAGCAGAGTGAAATTTCTGGTGGACGGAAAGGAACGGCACACGCTGGCCGGTCATGCCGATCTGGAGTCCTTTTATCAGGTGAGCGCCGTCCATCAACTCGCCAGGGAGTTCGAATAAGTGGCCCCGGTGATTGGCGTCTTCGATTCCGGCTTTGGCGGCCTCACGGTGCTGCGCGAACTCCGCAAGGCGCTGCCCGGCGCCGATTATTTCTATTTCGGTGATACCGCACATCTTCCTTACGGCGCCAAATCTGTCCGAACGGTGGCCAAGTACGCCATTGCCAGCGCTGAGTTTCTTGAGCGGCGGGGGATCAACATGCTGGTAATTGCCTGCAACACGGCGACCGCTCTTGCCCTTGATGACATTCGCGCCGCGGTGAAAGTCCCGGTAGTCGGTGTCATTGAGCCGGGAGCTCAGCGCGCAGCGGAAATTTCCAAAACCCGCCAGGCCGCAGTGATAGCGACGGAAGCAACTGTATCGAGCCATGCATATCAGCGTGCGCTGCAAGGCTTCCGGCTTCAGGCGACCGAGAAGGCCTGCCCCCTGTTTGTCCCGCTGGTGGAAGAAGGATGGGTGGAGCATTCCGTGACAGAACAAGTCGCGCACATCTACATCGATGAAATTTTTCGCGATGGCGCTCGCAATGCTGACGTTCTGCTTCTCGGCTGCACTCACTACCCCCTGATCAGGCCGCTATTGCGGCGGGTAGCCCCGCCGCACGTAGAAATCGTGGATTCGGCTGAATCGACCGCAGCAAAGGTTGTTGCGCTGCTCGGCAATCAGGAAACAGGCAGGCAACCGGGCAGCCTTCACTGTTATGCTACTGACTCAGTGGAGAAATTCCGTCGGCTTGGGCAAAAGTTTCTCGGTTGCCCTATAGAAGACATTGAGCTGATCGACATTGAAAAATAGCAAAGACGTAATCTTCCGTTCCGACAATCGCGCACCGGACCAGATGCGACCGGTCAACGTCATCCCCAACTTTACATCCATGGCAGAGGGCGCGGCCTTGATCGAGGTTGGCAACACCCGTGTGATCTGCACAGCTTCAGTTGAAGAATCCGTGCCTGCCTTTCTGAAGGGTTCCGGCAAGGGTTGGATCACCGCCGAGTACAGCATGCTGCCACGCTCCACGCTGACGCGTACGCCGCGTGAGGCCAGCAGAGGACGGCAAAGCGGCCGCACGCATGAGATCCAGAGGCTCATCGGACGCGCGTTGCGGGCTGCTGTCGACCTGAATCAGCTCGGCGAACGGACCATCACGCTCGACTGTGATGTGATTCAGGCTGATGGCGGCACACGGACCGCGTCCATCACCGGAGCATTCATCGCTCTTGGCCTCGCGATGGAAAAGCTGGTGGAAGCAGGCACATTGAAGAAGGCTCCTATCCGTGACTTTGTTGCCGCGGTAAGCGCAGGCATTGTGGAAGGCGCCATACTGCTGGATTTGTGCTACGAGGAAGATTCCCAGGCCGAGGTGGACCTCAATTTCGTAATGACAGGTACGCGAAAAATTGTTGAGATTCAGGCCACAGCCGAGCAGCATCCGTTTGATGAAACTCAGCTTAAGCGCATGATTGAATTGGCGAGCACAGGAGTTGAATTCCTGATTGAACGCCAAAAGGCAATTTTGCGGAACCTGCCGCTGCTTCCCTTGGCCTGAATGCGGAAAATTACGGTTCTTCGACAAAATCCTCGTCGTCAAAAATGTATGGAGCGGTGCGCACCAGCCTGAAGCGCACGCGCGCATCGCACTGATCGCAGGGCGGAAAAGGGTCCCCGCGGTGCATTACAGCCTCATGCGCCTCTCGATGAGCGCCATCATGGATTACTTCATAGATCCCCGTTTCCGGTACGGGTACGCCGGGCAGAAATAGTTGCCCGTGCCTTCTCCGTCCGTGAAACTTGCCACTTTTATCGCCAGGATTTTTGGCCACAGGCATTAATGGCCTGCTCCGATGGATAGCTTTAGCCTTCGCGTGCATCGCTTTCATTTGCAGCGAATTTTATAATGCCGATTTTTCTGGATGCAAGCAGGAAGCAAAGTTCCCGAATCCGCAATTTAGTAAGATATTGGATGGGCCGCGACCGATTGTCCTTTTAATCAATACCATGCGGCCATTCAGCATCTTAGGTTTTGGGGTTTTTGGCCATTTTATAAGGCATACATTCGGCCCCCCTAACCAGGTCAACAGGAGGACAAAAGCCGTGAAAATTACTCCCGGAAAGCTTGCTGGAATGAAACGAGTCTCCGATCCCCGGGGCGTGATTGCCGCCGCTGCGATGGATCAGCGCGGCTCGCTTAAGAAAGCTCTTGCCAAAGAAAAAGGCGGCGATATCACTGACGCCATGCTGGAAGAATTTAAAACCCTGGTGAGTGAGGTGTTGACCCCGCACGCCAGTGCCATTCTGCTCGATCCGGAATGGGGGTTGCCCGCTTCTCGTCGCCGGGCCAAAAACGCCGGCCTGCTGCTGGCTTATGAGAAAACCGGTTACGACAAAACCGGTCCCGGACGGCTGCCTGACCTGCTGGATAACTGGTCCGTGCAGAGAATCAAAGCCGCCGGCGCAGATTGCGTGAAAGTCCTGCTCTATTACACACCCGCGGACGGTCCCGTTATCAATGATAGGAAGCATGCCTGGGTCGAGCGCATCGGCGATGAATGCCGAGCCAATGATATTCCTTTCTTCCTTGAGTTCGTCTGTTACGAAGAAGGCGCGGACGAAAAGGGATTCGACTTCGCCAGGAAAAAACCCGACATGGTCACCGGCTCCATGGAGGAGTTCACCAAAGATAAATACGGTGTTGACGTGCTGAAAGTGGAAGTCCCCGTCAACATGAAATTCGTGGAAGGGACAAAATCCTTTACCGGTCAGAAAGCATACTCCAGGCAGGAAGCCATGGAGCACTTCCGCCGCGCCGCCGCCGTGGCCACCAAGCCGTTTATTTATCTTTCAGCCGGCGTAAGCAATGCCGAATTCAACGAATCTCTCGCGCTTGCCGCTGAGGCAGGCGTGAAGTTCAACGGCGTGCTCTGCGGACGCGCCACATGGAAAGATGGCATTCCTGTGTACGCGAAGCAGGGCGCTGGAGCTTTCAGGAAGTGGTTGCAGAGCGAAGGCGTGCAGAACATCAACAATGTCAATGAGCGGTTGAAAGCCGCCACGCCGTGGTTCTCGTTGTACGAAGTCCGGGAGCCGGCAATGGCAGGCGATTAAACAAACATTGAAGTAGTACTTGAGTTTCTGGCGTTCAACGGCGTACGGCAAGAGTATAACCGGGTTCGCGACTTCGCTCGCGATAGCCGCATCCAATTCCACTGCGGTTCAAGAAAACTGGCAAAGGAGAGTCTCATGGCCGTTCATTGGATCAAAGACATCGACAGCGGGCTGAACAAAGCCAAAGCGGAACATAAACCGATTCTGGTGGACTTTAGCGCCGCTCCCGCTTGAGGAGCATGCGCTCGGCTGGAAGCCGAGTCGTACGGTGATTCACAACTCGCATCGTTTATTGAACAGAATTTCGTTCCCATCGGAGTTCACATCAAGGAAAATCCCGCCGGATTCGGTCGGTTTGAGTCCGTGTGGACGCCCACCGTGATCATCCTTGATGAAAACGGCAAAGAGCGCTATCGCGTTGAAGGGTACCTTCCGAAAGATGATTTCTCTGCGCAGCTCCTGATGGGACTGGCGCGCGTGGCCGTCATGAAAAAGCAGTGGCCAGATGCGGAAAGGCTGTTTCAACAAGTCCTGGACAAATACCCGAATACGCCCGTTGCTCCGGCTGCGGTGTACTGGTTGGGCGTTTCCAAATATCAGCGAACGCATGACCATCATGCACTGGGGAACGTGGTCACTGAACTGAAGCAAAGATATCCGGACAGCGCCTGGAACAAGCGCGCAATTCCCTGGGCTGCATAACAGCGAACTTGCCACAGATGTACACAGATCGACGCTGATTGTTCCTGGGTGGTGCGTCTGTGTTCATCTGTGTGCATTAGGGCAAGTCTTGATACTTCCGGCGGCACATGAGCCCCTTACCTGCTGAATCCCGAAGGATGAGTGTCGGGAATAGGGATCCCTCGCTATGCTCGGGATTTTAGAAGAGAACTGCTACTCCCACTCAATCGTTCCCGGCGGTTTCGACGTCACGTCGTACACCACGCGGTTGATTCCGCGAATCTCATTCACAATGCGGCTGGAAATGCGCTTGAGCACATCGTAAGATAGCGGCACCCAGTCGGCAGTCATGCCGTCCTCGGAATGCACGGCGCGGATGGCGCAAGTATAAGCATAGGTCCGCTGATCGCCCATAACGCCAACCGACATCACCGGCAACAGCACCGCAAACGATTGCCAGATCTGCGTATAAAGACCAGCGCGTCGGATTTCGCTTGCCACGATGTCATCCGCTTCTTGAAGTAGCGCTATGCGTTCCGGCGTGACCTCGCCCAGGATTCGCACGGCCAGCCCTGGTCCGGGAAAAGGTTGCCGTTGAAGAATTTCCTCCGGCATTCCCAGTTCCCGGCCAATGCGGCGGACCTCATCTTTAAACAAATCCTTTAAAGGTTCGATCAGCTTGAGGTTCATCTTTTCCGGCAGGCCACCCACGTTGTGATGGCTCTTGATGGTCTGCGATGGGCCGCGCACGCTGCGCGATTCGATCACATCCGGGTAAAGGGTTCCCTGCACCAGCCATTCCACTTTGCCAACGGTGCTTTCCAGCCGATGGGCCTCACCATCGAAAACTTCAATGAACTCATTGCCGATAATTTTGCGCTTCTTTTCGGGATCAGTGACGCCGGCCAGCTTATCAAGAAAGCGCTTCGTGGCGTCCACTGCGTCAAGATTCAGTCCCAGCTTGTCGCGCAGGTTCTGCTGGACCTTTTCGAATTCATTTTTGCGCAGCACGCCGTTGTTGACGAAAATCGAGACCAGCCTTCGTCCGATGGCTTTATCAACCAGCGTGGCCGCCACTGCAGAGTCCACGCCTCCTGAGAGAGCGCAGATGACTCTTCCCCGCTCGCCAACCGTCTCGCGCACCTGGCGGATGGTTTCGTCGATGAAGTGTTGCGCAGTCCAATCACCGCGCGCGCCGCAGATTTCGTACACAAAATTGCGCAAGAGATCGATGCCTAATTTGGTGTGGTGGACTTCGGGATGAAATTGGACAGCCCATATCCTGCGCTGGTCGTCTTCCATGGCCGCGAGCGCGTTGTTCGAGCGTGCCACCACGTTGAAACCTGCAGGCAGAGTTTTGGCTTCATCGCCATGAGACATCCAGACATTCATGGTTTGCGGCAGCCCGCGAAACAGTCGCGACTCAGCATGTGAAATTGTCACTTCAGCGTGGCCATATTCGCGCTTGGGACCCGGCACCACCTGGCCCCCGAGTTTTTGCGTAATGAAGTGCAGGCCATAGCAAATGCCGAGCACCGGCAACCCAAGCGCAAGGACTTTCTCGTCAGCGGGCGGCGCATCTTTGTCGTAGACCGATGATGGGCCCCCGCTCAATATGATTCCCGCCGGTTTATAACTCTTGATCTCAGCGAGCGACGCGGAACAGGGTAGAACGGCGGAAAAGACTTTCAGTTCGCGGATACGGCGCGCAATGAGCTGCGTGTATTGCGAACCGAAGTCGAGAATGACTATGGATTGGGCTTCCACGAATGATTGTGCCTTAAGCGAATGTGAGTGTAAAGCGTAACATGGCCGCGGAGCTGCTAGCTTCTAGCTGCTGGCCAGCAACCAAATAATGGCCTAACTTCAAAGAAGTGTCATTCCGAGCGCAGCGAGGAATCTGCTCTGCGGCTCTCAATACTGAATAACTGTAGGATTGCATGAAGAGCAGCGGAGCCGATCCTTCGCCTGCGGCTCAGGATGACACTCCCGCACTAGCGGCCACTGGGTAGTCGCTAGCAGCTTCCGTTATCGAACTACCACGTTCACCAGCTTGCCCGGAACCACAATTACCTTCACGATCTGCTTTCCTTCAACCGTAGCTTTAACTTTTTCTTCGGCCAAGGCACGCTCCCGCACCAGGTCTTCCGGGCTGTCCACGGGAACGGTGATGCGGCTGCGGAGCTTGCCGTTGATCTGCACCGGATACTCGATCTCGTCCTCTTTGGCCAATGCCGCATCGTACTCAGGCCAGCGTTGGCGGAGCAAATTACCTTTCTCGCACAGCATCTCCCAGAGCTCACTGGCGAGATACGGAGCAAAGGGCTCAAGCAACAGGACAACCTTGCGTTGCACCTCGGCCAACAACTGAGGCGGAAACTTGCCGGCACTGATCTCCTCTTCCGCGCCATATAGCTCGTTCACAAATTCCATGATCGCCGCGACGCATGTGTTGAAGTGCCAGCGTCCCTGGAAGTCATCCGTCACGCGCTTGATGGTCTGGTGAAGCCTGCGCTGTATCTGGCGCGCTTTGGGTGAGAGCTGCTCTGCTGTGACCGCGCCGCTTCCATTTCTGCCCGACGCGCCATTCGCCGCGCCAGCGTTCCGCACGATAAAGCGATATACGCGGCTCAAGAACCGGTGTACGCCCTCGACGCCCGCCTCCTGCCAATCGAGGTCGCGATCTGGGGGCGCCGCAAACAACGCATAGCAGCGGGTAGAGTCTGCGCCGAAGCGGGCCACCATGTCGTCGGGCGAAACCACATTGCCCTTGTTCTTGGACATCTTCGCGCCGTCCTTGATGACCATCCCCTGGGTAAACAGGCGCGTTGCCGGCTCGTCGTTATGGACAAGACCAAGGTCGCGCATGAATTTGGTCCAGAAGCGCGAGTAGATCAGGTGCAAGATGGCGTGTTCCACGCCGCCAATGTACTGATCGATGGGAAACCAGTAATCAATATTCGCGGTCTCGAATGGTTTGCCGCTGCTCTGCGGCGAGGTGTAGCGATAGAAGTACCAGGACGAATCGACAAACGTGTCCATGGTGTCTGTTTCCCGGCGTGCCGCGCCTCCGCACTTCGGACATTTTGCGTTCACGAATTCCGGCACGCGCGCCAACGGAGAGCCGCCCTGCAACGTGATATCAACGTTGTCGGGCAAAAGCACCGGAAGCCGGTCTTCCGGGACCGGCACCACGCCATCCTTTTCGCAGTACACCATGGGAATCGGCGTGCCCCAATAGCGCTGGCGGGATATACCCCAATCCTTCAAGCGATAGGTTACCGTCGCCTTGCCGAAGCCGTGCTGCTCGGCGTAGGCAGTCATCTTCTGAATAGCTTCTTGATTCGAGAGCTCACTGAATTCTCCCGAATTAATGAGCAAGCTGTCCTTGGGCGTATAAGGCAGCACGGGTTTCTCCGGCTCGCCTTCCGCCGGCGGCTCGCCAATACGGCGCGGCAAAATCACCACACGGATGTCCAGCCCGTACTTCTGTGCGAATTCGTAATCGCGTTCATCATGCGCAGGGACGGACATGATGGCGCCGGTGCCGTAATCCATGAGGATGTAATTGGCCACCCAGATGGGGATCTTTTCCCCGTTAAATGGATTGATGGCATAGCGTTCAAGAAAGACGCCGTGCTTCTCCATTGATTCCACTTCGCCGCGCTCTTTGGCCTTGTTTTGTTCGGCGAGCATTTCCTCAACCTTTGCATGAAGGCTTGGATCGTTGCCGATGAGATCCGAAACGAGCGGGTGCTCCGGCGCAAGCTGGATGGATGTTGCGCCGTAAATGGTATCAATTCGAGTAGTAAAGACCGCAACCTTATTGCCCACAGAACCGACCCGGCCATCGATCTTGAACTCCACCAGAGCGCCTTCACTTCGGCCGATCCAGTTGCGCTGCATGGTCTTGACTTTCTCCGGCCAGCCCTCAAGGCGATCTAATCCGTGAAGCAATTCTTCAGCGTAGGCCGTTGTGCGCAGAAACCACTGTTCCAGCTCGCGCTGGACAACGGGCGTATCTTCATGCCGCCAGCAATTCCCTCCTACCACCTGTTCGTTGGCAAGCACGGTAGCGCACTCCGGACACCAGTTCACCTTGCTGTTTTTGCGGTAGGCAAGCCCTTTCTCATAGAGCTTCAAAAAGAACCACTGGTTCCAGCGGTAGTACTCCGGCAGGCAGGTGGTAACCTCGCGCGACCAGTCATAGCTGAAGCCCATGCGGTTCATCTGCTTTTTCATTGCGGCGATGTTCTGCAACGTCCACTGCCGCGGCGGAACTTTGTTCTTGATGGCTGCGTTCTCGGCGGGAAGGCCAAATGAGTCCCAACCCATGGGATGAAGCACGTTGTAGCCCTGCATCCACATGTAGCGGGCCAGCGCATCGCCAATGGCATAATTCCGCACATGCCCCATGTGGAGCACGCCTGAGGGATAGGGCAGCATCTCCAGGACGTAATATTTTTTGCGTTTACTGTCAGCGGGATCTGCGGCGAACAAGCTGGGATCGGCCTGCCAGCGCGCATGCCACTTTTCTTCTATGCGGTGCGGATCGTACCGATCATCCGTGTGCGCCTGCCGATGAGGCGGATTGGCGGGAATGTCTTTTGTCTCAGCCATGTTCTATCTTAAGCTCTTTTTCTGTTTGCCGGAACCTTTACCGGGGCCTTCGCAAGGCTCGACAAGAGATTTCAGGGTAGAGATGTTTTGCAAGTCGTCTTTGGGCGCATCAATCGGCGTCTCCGCGATGAACGCCGCGTGTTTGGTGCGAGCGTCGTTTAACAAACGCCGGAACGGCTCAAGCCCCATGGTCCCCTTCCCTATGTGCTCGTGGCGATCACGTTTCGAGCCACGCGGGTCCTTCGCGTCGTTGCAATGCCACACGTGAACATTCTCAAGCCCGATTCTTTCATTCAGTTCTTTCATCGTCTGCTCATAACCGGCTTCACTCACAATGTCATAGCCACACACGTGGGTGTGGCAGGTATCAATGCAAGCCCCCACCGGACAAACCGGCCGCAGGTATCCAAGTAGATGTCCCACCTGCTCAAACGATCCGCCAAGAGAAAATTCGGCTCCAGCAGTGTTCTCGATCAGCACCATCAAATTCGACTTTTCCAGATCGAGCCCCTGTGCTGCCTCGCCGATGGAATGCGCCACCAATTGCAGCCCCTCCTCGCGGCTGCGTCCGCGGAACGAACCGGGATGCAAAACGAGGTAGTCTGCACATAAAGCCAGGGCGCGCTCCAGCTCTCCACGAAATGCTTCCACCGACTTGCGATGGAACTCCGGGGTCGCGCTGGCCAGATTCACAAGATAGCTGGTGTGAATGACTAAAGGCGCAATCTTGTATTTCTCGCGCAGCACCGTCATCTGATCGCACTGCGCTTGTGCCAGCGAGTAGGGCTTCCATTGGCGCGGACTCGATGAAAAGATCTGAAAACAATTCGCGCCCAGGCGGTATGCCCGCTCAGCGGCCATTTCCACGCCCCCTGCTGTCGAAGTGTGAATGCCGATCCGTCTGGGACCAGGTGGCGGTGGCGCGCCTTGCGACCACAGCAGCACGTCTTTCATGCTGAGCTTCGACTTTGGCCCTGCTTTTGACGCCAACATGCGCTAAACCATTGATTCTAACATGCTAAACACACTGGTTTTCATTGCTCCGCCGCGCCAATCAAAGTAAACTGAAGTACTCATTGAGGGAAGGTCATCATGCTCGTTGTAATGAAGGCGCAGGCCACGGAAGAACAGGTACGCGCCGTTTGTGAACGGATTGAGCAATTCGGTTATAGGGCGCATCCCATTCCCGGCGCTCAGCGCACGGCTATCGGCATCACCGGCAACAAAGGAGCCGTCGAGGCAGGCGCGCTGGAGGAAATGTCCGGCGTCCAGGAAGTCATTGTTGTTTCCAAGCCGTATAAGCTGGTGAGCCGCGACGTAAAGGAAGAAGATACAGTCGTGCGCTTCCCCGCGACGGACGGTAGTTTCGGCGGACGCGATCTTGGAATCATTGCCGGACCGTGCTCGATTGAGTCGCGCGAGCAGGCGTTTGCTATTGCCGAGCGCGTGGCCAAAGCGGGCGCGCGATTCTTCCGCGGGGGCGCCTACAAGCCGCGCACGTCGCCATACGCATTCCAGGGATTGGGTGAAGAGGCCCTGAAGATCATGGCTGAAATCCGCGATCGCTTCGGGTTGAGGATTGTCACTGAGGCAATCGATAATGAGTCACTGGATCTGGTAGCCGAATATGCCGACTGCATCCAAATTGGCGCGCGCAACATGCAGAACTTCTCCTTGCTCAAGAAAGCCGGGCGCATGCGGAAGCCGGTGCTGTTGAAGAGGGGAATGTCGGCAACCCTGGAAGAATTCCTCATGGCCGCGGAATACATCCTGAGCGAGGGAAACTACGAAGTTGTGTTGTGCGAGCGCGGAGTACGCACATTCGCTGATCACACGCGCAACACGCTGGACTTAAGCATTGTTCCCGCAGTGCAGAAGCTTAGTCATTTGCCGATTGTTGTTGATCCCAGCCACGGTACCGGCAAACGAGACAAGGTGGTACCTATGTCGCGAGCGGCCATTGCTGTAGGCGCTGACGGACTCATCGTGGAGGTCCATAACGAGCCTGAACGCGCACTTTCTGACGGCATGCAATCCCTCTTTCCTGATCAGTTTGACGAGTTGATGTCAGAGATTCGCCAGATTGCTCCCGTGGTGCATCGGAACATACAAGGGCCGATGAACAAACCAGCCGTGGTAAAGGCCGGCAATTAAGTTGCGCGCTCGGATCGGTCAATTTCTTCTCTTTACCGCATGCATGCTGGCCGCTGCTCTGTGTGGCTGCCACCCAACGCCTGAGCCGGTTGCGAACTACCATGAGTACGCCTACATCAGCAACGGCGGCAGCAACAGCATTACTGTCATTGATCTGCGAGCTTTGGCCATCAAAGCCATTCTGCCCGTTGGCAAAAGCCCGACCGGTCTGGCGACCAATCCGCGGAAAAATGAGATTTACGTCGCTAACTCCGATTCCAACAACATCAGCGTGATTGATGCAGAAACGAACAAAGTCGTATCCGTCATCGGGGTTCATGGCCGGCCGTTTTTCATTTCGGTTTCGCCCGATGGAAGGCGGGCGTACGTGGCGAATTCCGGGTCGGCCAATCTCTCCGTCATCGATCTCGACCAGCGAAAGGTGATCCGCACCATCCCGACCGGCAACGGCAGCAATCTGGCCAGAGTTACACCCGACGGGAAGCTGGTGTTAGTCGCCCTGCATGATGAGAATTCGGTGGCGATTATCGATACAGCGATGCTCGCCGTGCGCGCCAGAGTGAAGACATGCGCCCAACCGGTGGATTTGGGAATTCTTCCCGATTCCAGCAAAGCCTTTGTCGCCTGCAGCGGGTCGAAGCAGGTTGCAGTAGTGGACCTGCACGCAGACAAACTCCTGGCGCTGCTCGATGTGCGCGACACGCCGATTCAGATTGCTGTGAAACCAGATGGCGGGGAAGTCTTTGTCTGCAATTACGGGGCAAGTTCGATTTCGGAAATCGTCACCAGCGGCAACGATGTGAACAGCACTTTCCTTATTGGCGATCATCCGGTGCGCGCGCTCGTATCGCCGGACAATTCCCTGCTCTATGTAGCGAATTTCGGCTCGGATTCAGTCGCTGTCCACAATATCGACACTGGAAAATTCGTCACCTCGGTTCCCGTAGGGGGCCATCCCGAGGCCCTGGCATTCTCACCCAATAATTTCATGCTGCTGGTCGTGAATACCGGGACCGGCGATCTTTCCGTTCTTTCTTTAATCGACAACAAAGGAAACTCACAGCCGGATAGGCCAGTCATGGAAACGATGATTCCCCTCGGCCGGAATCCACGCGACATCGTGGTAAAGGCGTTTGTCAGCCAGAATCTCAAAGCTGATGAGCGCTGATCGCGCAGACGACAGCCCAAAAACTCAGACAAGCCCCAACCCGCCATCCACCGTGAGTATCTGACCGGTGATGTAGTGCGGGCAGGCCGCAAAGTACATCACTGCGCTTACCACGTCCTCGGGAGTTCCGTTGCGGCTTGCTGGCGCACGCTCCGCCAGTCTCTTTAATAATGATTGCTCGTGTTCGCCTTCTCCGCTGTCGATCATTCCCGGAGCCACACAGTTCACCGCCACATCGGGCGCCAGCGCCTTTGCGCTGACACGCGTGAACATGTGCAGGGCGGCCTTCGACGCGCAGTAATGAGGATGGGTTACCCACGGTTTCTCTCCGCCCAGCGATCCCAGGTTGACGATGTGCCCCTTGCTTTCCCGCAACGCCGGCGTGCAGTGTTTGGTTGTAAGGAACGGCCCACCCACGTTCGTAGCGAAAACGTTTTCCCATTGCTCCTGCGTGATCTTCTCAAGGGGCGCTGTCTCAAACACACCTGCGTTGTTAATAAGAACGTCAATCCGCCCAAAGGTGTCCAGCGTGGTCTCCACCGCCCGGGCCACGCTGCTTTCACTGCGAACGTCGCATTTGATGGCCCGATACTTGGCTTGCAGCCGTCCTAGTTCGTTGCCGGTTTCGTCCGCCTCGGCCAGTGAGTTGAGATACGTAAACGCTACCTGGACGCCCGCCCGCCCCAAGGCCAGGACCATGGCTCGGCCAAGGCGGCGGGCGCCACCAGTGACGAGGACGGTTTTGCCCTTGAGATCGTTCACGGTGGCATTGTAAATCGCACGCTCTTAAAGAGAACTGTACCTGCTCAAGTTGTAGCACAGCTTCCCTCGGCTGGGCGGATCGCCTCCAACAGGACCAACAGCCCATCTTGTACTTTTAGAACCGAATGTGTCCCAATTGTTGGACAAATCTGTCACCAGGAAGAACTGACTTACAACCCAAACAATTCCCGCAGGCGTTTCGTCTGGGCGCGACTTACAGGAATCTCCGTTTGCTTCCGATCATCCATGCGGAGTTGATAAGAGCTTTTGAACCAGGGCACAACTTCCTTAATCCGGTTGATGTTTACCACAAAGGAACGGTGGGCCCGCCAGAACATGTCTGGATCCAGCCCTTCCAGCAGCTCTTCCAGCGTGCGGCAGTTGGATTGGCCCTCATGCGTGGTGGCGACTACGCTGATAATGCCGTCTTCGATGGATGCGAAGCACACATCCTTCTGATCGACGAGATAAAGCCGCCCGGCGGATCGCAGCAGAAGCTTGGAATTCTGCGGCCTTTGCGCCTCCAGCATCTTCAGCAATGAATCGAGCTTGTCACTGTTCGCGGCAACCGGAGTATGCAGCCGCTTGCGGGCCTTTTCGATGGCCTGCAGCACGCGTTTTTTGTCAAACGGCTTGAGCAGGTAATCGATGGCATTCACCTCAAAGGCTTTGACCGCATACTGGTCGAATGCCGTGCCGAAAATAATCTGCGGCATGGAAACCTTCTTATCGAGCAGCTTCTTGATTACTCCAAACCCATCAAGCCCGGGCATCTGGACATCCAGGAACAGGATATCCGGCGAGTGTTCTTTCACAAGGGTTACTGCCTCGAGCCCGTTGTTTCCCTGGGCGACGACGGTTATATCATCCACCGACTTAAGCAGATAGCTGAGTTCGTCACGGGCAAGCTGCTCATCATCGACAATGACCGCGGAAAAAGGCAATCGGGTTTCTCCGTTTCCAGTATAGAAGGTGAATTGGGAGCGGCTCAATCTCCGATTAGCTGGTTCTCTCCACCACAAACTCCGGAATCATCAGCAGTGCGCGTTTGATCTCTGAATCGGGAAAAGTACAAATCGCCTTGCAGGCGGCTTCGGCATGTTTAGCAGCTTCATCGTACGCGTATTGGATAGAACCGCAACGCTTTAGCATATCCAGAATCTGTTCATGACTTACGCTGACGAAGGCGCGTTCTTTCAGAACGGTTTCTATGAACCTGCGCTCGGCGGGTGTGCAGCGCTCAAGCGCATGGATCACGGCCATGGTGACCTTGCCTTCGCGCAGATCGCTGGCGACGGGCTTTCCCAGAACAGCTTCCGAAGCGGTCAGGTCCAGCACGTCATCGACGATCTGAAAAGAGAGGCCGAGATTACGTCCATATTCGCCCAGCCGGCTCTCCTGTTCTTCCCCGGCTTGTCCAAGCAATGCGCCCATACGCATGGAGACGGAGAACAGGCAGGCAGTTTTGCGGAAAATCAGGTCAAAGTGTTCCTCCAGCGAGATGCACTTGCCCAACTTCTCCATCTGCAGCAGTTCCCCCTCCACCATTTGCTGGGTAAGCTCAATCAGGACATCGAGAATCCTGAAGTTGCGTTCCTGCACGGCGATCTTGAAGGCCTGCATGTACAGCCAGTCACCGGCGAGCACACATTTGGAATTGCCCCACTGCGTATTGGCCGCGGGACGGCCCCGGCGCGTCCTGGCTTCATCAATGATGTCGTCATGCACCAGTGTGGCCGTGTGGATTATTTCGACAACCGCCCCCAGGCGCACGGCAGAACGCTCATTATGCGGAAAAAGTTTGGCCGAAAGCAGCAGCAGAGCGGGGCGAATGCGCTTTCCACCACCTGCGCGCAAGTATTCGCCGATGTCAGAGATGGCACGGACATTGGAAACTGTGTCGCGGCCAAACTCCCGTTCGATCGCTGCCAGATCGTCGCGCAGCAACTCAAAAACTTCTTTGGCGTTTCCGGTGGCGGGTGAACTCAAGCAGGCCCCTTAGTTGCTGCGATAGTTGGTGAACTGCATGTCAATTCCGAAGTCGCGGCCTTTCAGTAAGGCGATGATCTCCTGCAGGGTGTCACGGTCTTTGCCGCTGACGCGCACCGTGTCGCCCTGAATAGCAGCCTGGACCTTTTTCTTGGAATCCTTGATCACCCTGACAATCTCTTTGGCTTTTTCCGTGGGAATGCCCTGCTGCATCGTGATCTTCTGCCGGGCACGCGAGCCGGCGGCAGGCTCCACGGGTCCGTAGGTAAGCGCTTTGAGAGGTACGCCGCGCTTGACTAATTTGGTCTGTAAAATGTCATTCACCGCCTTGAGCTTATATTCGTCGGACGAGCTCATGATGATGTCTTCTTTGCCTTCCAGGGCAATCTCCGACTTTGAATCCTTCAGGTCAAAACGGGTGTGAATCTCCTTGAGCGCATTCTGGATAGCATTGTGCACTTCCTGGAGATCAACCTTGCTTACGATGTCGAATGTGTTTTCCGCTGCCATGCAGGTAATAGCTTACTAAAGAGCGGCGAAGGGTGCACATTTTTGGGAATGCCACAGCCGATTCACCAGCGACTGCCGGAGACACGAACCCAGGAACTTCGGTGGTACGAGGGCACGCAGTCAATGTAACCTATTACATCCCTCCGGACTCTGTGGGAGCGAGAATAATATGCCAGAACAGTTATTGGACTTCCTTAACAGCAGACAAGTGGCTGAAGGAACACTCGCCTTCAGCCTGAAAAAACCTGCCGGATTTATCTTTAAGGCGGGCCAGACAGCAGACCTCACGCTGGTGGATCCACCGGAAACGGACTCTGAAGGCAACACGCGGACATTTTCCATCGCCAGCGCGCCCACAGAAAATGAGCTGGTGTTTGCCACGCGGCTGCGCGACACTGCTTTCAAGCGCAGCCTGCGCAACATGAAGCCGGGCACCAAAATCAAGGTGGACGGTCCCATGGGATCTTTCAACCTGCACAAAAATGCCGCCAAACCCGCAGTCTTTCTGGCTGGAGGCATTGGGATCACTCCCTTTCGGAGCATAATTCGCGAAGCGGCGCAGCAGAACGATCCCCACCAGATTTATCTGTTCTACTCCAATCGCCGCCCGGAAGATGCCGCATTTATGGACGAGTTGCAGACCATCCCGCGGCAGAATCCCAATTTCCATCTGATACCCACAATGGCTGAGATGGACAAATCACAGCAAGGTTGGACGGGGGAGCGCGGGTTCATTGACGCAGCAATGCTCAAACGGCATCTGCCAGAATTGGCCGGGCCGATTTTTTACACGGCCGGACCTCCCGCCATGGTTGCCGCAATGAAGGACATGCTGGTTAAGGCCGGCGTGGATGAAGACGACGTGCGGGCAGAGGACTTCCCGGGCTACTAGACCGGACTGGGTGATCGCCGATCGGTCGCTCTTCTATGCCACTCTCTGTCTCTTGGCACGCGCTTCAGAAAAGAGTTTGATCGCTTCTCGGTTGAAGGCAGGGATGTCATCAGGTTTACGGCTGCTGACCCAGTTCCGGTCTCGGATCACCTCACGGTCTTCCCATGCGGCGCCGCTGTTGCGGATATCATCCTGCAGCGTGGGCCAGCTTGTCATGGTGTGTCCGCGAGTCAGGCCGGCTGAAACCAGCAGCCATGGGCCGTGGCAGATTACGGCAATGGGGCTGCCTCGCCTGTCCACCTGACGAACAATCTCCTGGGCTTTCTTTTCAACCCGCAGCGCGTCGGCATTGATGACGCCTCCGGGCAACAGAACAGCGTCGAAGTCGGCGGGGTCTGCCTGATCCAGCGTGAGGTCGACCGGAATCTGGTCAGCCTTGTCGTGATGTTTGAAACCCTGGATTTTCCCTGCTTTGGGAGCCACTACCAGCACCTGCGCACCGGCATCTTCCAGGGCCTTTTTGGGTTCAAGCAGCTCAACCTGCTCAACCCCATCGGTTGTGATTGCGGCAACTTTGAGTCCGGATAGTTGCTTTTCTGCCATGGGAATCCTCCAATTAACTTGGATGCCCGACCCGGCGACAATGTGGAACCTTGCCCGATCAGCGATGGATGCAAGCAAATTGTCCTAGGCTGGCTGCCTCACGTCCTGGCTCACCGCCGCAACGGCCGACCGCAAAGGAAGGAAAATGGAAAATGCCGTCCAGCTTCTGCCCGGCTGTACGCTGCTCTTGAGACAAATCCTGCCACCGTGTTTCTCCACGATGTTTTTGCACACCCAGAGGCCGAGTCCCGTGCCGACGTCTTTCTTGGTAGTAAAGAATGGCTCGAAAAGTTTTGGACGGATCGCGGAAGGAATGCCGGAACCTGAGTCGGCGATGGTGATCAGAACCCCATCCTTGCCGCCGGTGCGCACCTTCGCATTCGAGATTCGGACCCGTATGCGCCCGCCACCTTGTACCACATCGATACTGTTGCTGAGGACATTTGCGAGCACCTGGCGAATTTCACCGGGTACAACAAACACAGAAGGGTCCTGTCGGATTTCCGAAGTTATCTGGATTCCTTTGTTACTCGTCTTGCTGGAAAACACAGCGAGCAGACTGGGCAACAGTGAACCGATTGTGATCCAGGAGGGCCCGGAGGTTTCGCGATAAAATCCCAGCGTTTGCTTCGTCAGATGGGCTACGCGCGTGAGTTCCTGCTCCGCTTGTGCAAGAAATGTTCGCGCCGGCTCGGAAGCAGTACTCGTCCTGGCGAGATAAACTAGATTGGTAACAGCAGCCAGGGGATTGTTGATTTCATGCGCGATGGTCGCAACAAACCGGCCGGCGGTGGCGAGTTTTTCCGCAACCCGAAGCCTCTCCTCTTCCTGCTTGCGGGCGGTGATGTCACGGCTGATGCTGGACGCGCCAATCACATTTCCCGCGCCATCCCTGATAGGAGAAATCGTGAGCGAAACGTCAAGCTTCCTGCCGTCTTTGGTCAAACGCTGAGTCTCCCGGCGATGAATCCTTTCACCTGCCCGGAGCTTGCGAAAAATCTCCAACTCCTCGTCATGCAACTCTGGCGGAACAATCAGGAGCACTGATTTGCCGATGATCTCTTGTGAAGCATAGCCAAAAAGGCGCGTGGCTGCGGCGTTCCAGGTGGTGATTTCGCCTTCAAGAGTCTTGCCGATGATTGCATCTTCAGAGGACTCCACGATTGCGGCAAGCCTGGATTCGGTCTGCTCGGTGCGGGCGATCTGGCGCTCAAGTTCGAGTTCCTGGAGGCGCTCACGCTCGGCCATCGCGGACTGCAGGCGTTGTTCGGTTTCCTTCAGTTCGGAAACATCAACTCCAACGCCGTGAATGAACCAGGGCTGTCCGTCCTTTCGCCGCACCAGACGAGCTTCGCACTGGAACCAGACTACGCGGCCATCGTGGGCAAGCACACGATAAACAGACTTGAGAGGACGGCCGGTAAGGAACATATCGGCGGCCTCAAGGCTCCATCGCTTGCGATCATCGGGATGAATCTGGTGGTACCAGCGGACGGGGTCATCCAACCACTCTTCTCGTGTGAAACCGAGTACGTGCTCTATTTGCGGGCTGACGTAAGCTTCGCTCACGCCCCCGTCGATGTATGCCATGAACACGACGG
The DNA here is from genome assembly GCA_035712465.1 of Candidatus Angelobacter sp. Taxonomy (GTDB): domain Bacteria; phylum Acidobacteriota; class Terriglobia; order Terriglobales; family Acidobacteriaceae; genus Angelobacter. The sequence continues at coordinate 118,095 of DASTAS010000023.1, read as the reverse complement.
CGGGAATCTGTTCAACCAGAACCCGATACCGCTCCTGAACACTGGGAACTCCTTCCGTTTCATCCAGCGGCGCCTTGCTGACTGGGCCACTTTCACCGCCTTGTGGGAAAGCCAACTGGCCAATGGCGTGTGCCAAATGGAGAAAAGCTTCCTCGGGACCTAACTCCTGGCGCGATCCACCTGCTTCAGTAGCGCCGGGCAAAGGCTGGGCGTCACGCCGGGGCTGGGCCTGCGTTGGCGGGTGCTTTGGATTAGGGTCTCTCGCCGGCATTTTCAGCAATCGCATCCTGAAGGCCTTCCCCGTGTCCCTGAGCAGACGAACGCCGCCACGCCGGAACCTTATTCAAAGATCCCAGCGTAAACCGGCGTAGGGCGCGAATCATTCGCCCATAAGCGCCTACAGCTTGAGACGAGAGCAGAGAGCCCGGTGGTTGGTCCATGAAGGGCATGAATTTGTCAGGAAATCCGGGCATGGTACAACCAATGCAGATGCCCCCCACATTGGGACAGCCTCCAATTCCATTCATCCATCCCCGTTTGCCGACATTGCATTGCACCACGGGCCCCCAGCAGCCCAGCTTCACAATGCAGGCAGGAGCCCCGTATTCCTCGGCAAAATCGGCCTGTTCGTAATACCCGCCGCGATCACAACACTCGTGCAGCGTCTGCGGAAAAAGCCATGTTGGTCGAAGAGACTGGTCAAGCATAATTGGGGGCGCGGTACCTGCGGCCTGCCGCAGCAAATACAGGAGGGTCTGCATCATGTTATCAGGCTGAACCGGACAGCCGGGAATACACACCACTGGGATGCCTGGCGGCGGACGTCCAACCTTCGCCTAGATATTGCGGCAGGCCGGTACAGCCTGTCGGATTACCCTGCATCGCGTGAATCCCCCCATAAGCGGCACATGTTCCGGCCGCAACAACGGCCCAGGCAAGAGGCGCAAGCTGGTTAATCCAGTTACACGTGGGAATAGGCTGTCCAGTGGCCGGATCCGCGCCCAAGGCGGCCCAAACTCCCTCTGCCTTGTTGGTTTCGTCTGGGATAGAACCTTCAATGACAAGGATGAAAGGGCCGAGTTTCCCTTCTGCAGCCAGTCTAAATGGTCGCAAGAAGTCGTCCCCCACCTCATAAGCGAGAACGGGATTATGTAATCTTATATGCGGAATCCCTGGGATGCCGCCATTCAGAACATCTTCAATAGACGGCTGGCTGGCCGCGGTCATGGAAATGGTGTCGCCGTCACAGCCGAGGGCGGCAGTAATCCAAAGAATATCGATTTCTGAGATAGGTTCAGCCACAGTCGCTCGCCGCGGGCAGGGTGCGGCATGAAAAGAACTTAATCATAGTCGGTCGGGGCCGATTGGGCAAGGGAGTTGCGTAAAGCTGTTGTCGAAGCCGATTGATGCTCGACGCCATGGGCCATTCTCACTCGGAGCAATGCTACATGAATAGTCTTTTCCCATTGTGGCTTTCGCCAGCCTGCGTGCAATTTGGGTTCTCGGCCAAAATCCGATCGACTGTTTTCATTAGTTCTTCCGGATCGTCGGGTGAAGCGTGAAAATCAGACGGTACAAGATCCTCCCCGTGGCGCTCAAGCGAAAGAATAGTCGCTGGACAGTTTTCGCGGAAGGCTTTTATCAACTCGAGTTTGTCCGACTTTGGTATCGAATGGCCCAGTATGAACAGATCAAAACCAGAGTCGCGGCAATTCGCGATTGCCTGAGAAAAACCAAGAGCGGAGGTGACGCTGTAACCCCTTTGTTCCAGCAACATGCCGCGGGTCGCGAGCAAACTCACATCATAGGAGACTGAGAGTATGCGTTTAGCCATAGCACGGTTGTTGTAAGATCAAGGAAAAGCGGCTGTCAAGGGAGAATACTGGCTGCAGTTTGCCCCCATTGCTGCCCTGCCCAAAGCTTCCAATTCGTCAGGTAACAGTGCGTTTGAGTTGGCCGCAAGCCGCGTAGATGTCCCGGCCCCTCGGGCGCCGGATAAACGCTGGTATCCCCGCCGTGATTAGCTGTTGCTGGAAATCATGGACCTGCTGCTCTTCTGGCGTCGCAAAGGAAACTCCCGGGCCAGGGTTGAGCGCAATAAGATTCACCTTGCAGCGAATCCCACGCAGAAGCTCGACCATCTGGCGCGCGTGTTCCCGCTGATCGTTGAAGTCGCGCAAAAGGACGTATTCAAAGGTGATGCGCTCGCGATTGCGCAGGGGAAAATCACGCGCGGCCTGCATCAGCATTTCCAGGTTCCACTTGCGGTTGAGTGGCATGATGCGTTCGCGAAGCTGGTCATTGGAAGCATTCAGTGAAATGGCTAGTTTGGGGCGAACCGATTCGGCGCCGAAGTCATAAATGCGCGGCACAATACCGGAGGTGGAAACAGTCATGCGCAATTCGGAGAAGCCTACGCCTTCGACCAGCAGGCGCACGGCCTTCATAAATTCGGAGTAATTGAGAAACGGCTCGCCCATGCCCATAAACACGATGTTGATGCGTTGCCGCTCCATCTCCACAGTCCGGTCATTCAGGACCGAAATGACTTGGCCAACGATCTCACCTGCCGTGAGATTGCGCTTTATGCCTAATTGCGCAGTCAGACAGAACTGGCAGTTCACCGCACAGCCGACCTGGCTGGAAACGCAGATGGTCGCGCGGTCAAAACCTGTTTCGCTGCTTTCGTCGCCCGCCTCGCTTCCATCCGCGGCTTCGCCCCCGTCGCCTTCGGGCATCCAGACGGTTTCCACAGTCTCGCCGTCGGACATGGCGGTCAGGTATCGGATGGTTCCATCTACGGAACGAAAGCTTTTCTGAATGCTTGGCTGACCGACCTCGATGCCTTGGTCCCGCAACTCCGCACGGAATCTCTTGGGCAGAGTTGAGATCAGGTCGAGACTGGGGAGGCGTTGCAAGTAGATGGCGTCAAAAAGCTGGCGAGCTCGATATTCAGGCTCCTTATGTTGCTGCACAAAGCTGCTAAGTTGTTGAAAATCAAGCCCAAGAAGCGGATTTTGCGAAGTAGCCGACATGGCTCTGGCGTCTGATGCTGATTTTACACGGGAGGAGGAGCTGTTTGGCGCAGTCTTCCCAATCACTTGAAAATAAAAGACATATAAAAACCTGAGCGACCATTTGCGGCATGTGAGAATCATATACACAGCCGAATATGGAAACCGCAGTCCAGCCGCGCACCGTCACTGAAGTCCGGAATATTCACCGTGAGATCCTGCCCAACGGGCTGATCGTCCTCAGCGAAGAGATGTCACACATCCGGTCGATCTCCATTGGAATCTGGATGAAGACCGGCTCCCGTGATGAGATACCGGAACTCAACGGTATCTCTCACTTTACGGAACACATGGTGTTCAAGGGGACGACTACCCGATCGGCCGCCGAAATCGCCCGGCAGGTGGATTCGATTGGCGGCAACATGGACGCCTTCACCGGGAAAGAAACCATCTGCTTCAACATCAAGGTCCTCGACGAGCATTTGCCCATTGCGATCGAGATCCTGAGCGACCTGGTATTGAACCCGATTTTTGCGGAGAAAGACATCGACCGCGAAAAAGGCGTCATCCTGGAAGAAATCAAAATGGATGAGGACAATCCTGACTACCTCGTCCATGAGATTTTCACCCAGAATTTCTGGAAGGACCATCCGCTGGGCAAACCGATTCTGGGAACTAAAGACACGGTCCGCTCTTTCAAACAAGAGAAGTTGTTTGATTTTTACCGGCATCGCTTTGTGCCTAACAATATGATCATTTCGGCGGCGGGAAACTTGAACCACGCGCGCTTTATGGGCTTGGTCCACGAGAAATTTCTAGGACTCAAGAGCGTGCCCAACGGGTTCCACCAGCCCGCTCCCGCTGTTACACCGCGAATCATCACCCGGAATAAGAAGAGCCTGGAGCAAGTACAACTCTGCCTGGGCGTGGCTTCGCATCCCATCTCCCACGCAAAGCGGTACGTTTCTTATGTACTCAACACCATTCTGGGAGGAGGAATGAGTTCGCGGCTTTTCCAGAAGATCCGTGAAGAACAGGGACTGGTCTATTCAATTTACAGTGACCTGAATCCTTATCGCGATACCGGCTGCCTTTCAGTTTATGCGGGCACTTCCGTCGAATCCACGCCCAACGTGGTTAATTCAATTCTGGCCGAGTTCCGCCAACTGAAATCAGATGCCATTCCGGAAGACGAACTGCGACGGGCCAAAGACCAGCTCAAGGGCAGCCTGATGCTGAGCCTGGAATCAAGCACCTCACGCATGTCCAACCTGGCCCGGCAGGAGATGTATTTCGATCGCTTCTTCAGCCTGGATGAAACGATTGAACAGATTGAGATGGTAACAGCAGATGAAGTAGCCAAGATGGCTGCATCATTGTTCCACCAGGACCGTATTGCAATCACCGTCCTCGGGAATATCGATGGGCTGAAACTCTCCCGCGACGAACTGCTTTGCTGAGCTTTCCCGCGCTGCGGGGCAACGACCCCTTAATTGTCCGAGTGCTCGTAGCACCCCCTAAACGTCCCGTCAGTTAGCGTGTGGCGGCACGCCGCAATCAAAGTGTCCGGTCGCGGAACCGTCATTCAATACGAAGGTTCCAGTGTGCCCGTCGGCGTTGATGACAACGGTTCCCAATCCTCCGTAGCTGTCCTGAAGCGCGGTTTTGCCCAGATAAACGGCAATAATCTCGTTCTTGTAAGTCCCCGGACCGGTGAATTTCGCGTTGTTTGCATGCATGGCATCAGCCATGGTGGAACTTGGACCGATGGTGAACGCAAGCGTTGGCAGGTTGCTCGGTCCCCAGTTACCGGACAATGTCCCGTTGCTTATTAGACGGCAGAAGCCGCCTGTAACCGTGCGCGGCTTTGGCTTTACGATCGTTGCCATTGGCTGCGATCCAGCAGTCAGGATCGCGACTGTTGCGACTGAAAATAAAGCCGTAAGAACGACGGCTGCTCTGTTGTCTTTTCTCATAAGCGACCCGCATAGTAACCCGCCGCAGAGAGTCATTTAAGAACGTTTTCTGCTCAAACAGGTCGCTGGCGCACCGCTACGCAGGAATGCCGGATCCCCCAAATCGACCTCAGGCTCTGCGGGCCGTCCGTTTCGCCGTTCGCTTCGATGTGCTGGTAATCTTCTTGGCTGTTTTTCGACCAGGCCGAGTTCTGCCCTTCGTTGCAGACGTCTTTTCGCCAGGCGGAGGGGGAGGATTCTCCGGCGCGTCGGATCCCGGCAAGTCAGCCTGGCCAAGATATTTAAGGTGGAGAGAGCGAAGGAAATCCTGCTTTTCGTAGACCAGCATCAATTCTTTGGTTCCGTCATAAGTAGTGTTGAGCCAAGGGGCCGAAGAGACGCCGGATGCAATCCATGCGGCCTCCCAGATAGCGCCAAGAGTGACTGCACCGGCGGCAATGACCTCTATCGTGGCCTGGCCGCAATTGTCCCAGAGCGCCTTGAGGACAGGATCCTTGGTTGCGCTCTTGCCGGGCTTATGGCGCGCGTCATTGTAGACCTGGCATATGGTTTCCGGCGGCAACGTCTCCTGGCAGAACTGCATGAGGTCCATGGCGGCCATGGCGGCATCACGCGCCGTAGAAATGGCGCGTGGCTTGAACGTGAGGGTAGTGATCGCATTCCCGATTCCGGCGGCAATTTGGTCCGCATAGGCATCCACCATGTTGTCTTCGTACGTAGAGTGCACACCGGTGCTGGCGCCGTTAAGTCCGTCAGAGTGTTGTGAGGAGTGGAGGGGCTGGCAGGAATCTCCGATATAGTGGGCGAGACAGCCTGCCGCGGTAAGGAAGTTCGCCCCATCCGGCTGCTTTGCAAAATCGACCAGTTTGGCAAATATCTGCCACACCCGGAACGGCAGTGCGCCATTGTTCACGGTCTTGCTTGTCGCAGCGGATGGGGCCGCCACATTCTCATAAAAAGTGAGCCATGTTCCGTAATTCAGTGAATTATTGTTTGCCGCATATTTCTCCATGAGAGTTTCGCCGTCTGACCCAGGCAGATCGATATCCGCATAGTGGTTCCAGTTCTCCTGGCTTCTGGCAACCGAAGGCTTCACCCTGTTGATGTTCGTCTTCCAAACCACATCCGGGACATCACTCAAGGGAACAAAAGCAGACGCCTTCAGCCCGGTGGCCAGCTTGAGCTGAGCATCGCTGCTGAAGCTCAGGTTGTTGATATTGGCGGTAAAGAAATCCTGCAAGCCTTTGTTTTTGATCAGGAAGCATGCCTGCTGGCCGATCTTGAAATGGCCCACCGGCCCCCAGTATTGAACACGCTCGGCCGTCGGATCCTGAATGACATCGAGGCTGAGCTCACGCAGGATTACCGCCATGGAGGTCGCCAGAGAAAGCTGCAGGAACTCGTTCTGACCCTTCCCGCTTAAGATGCGCTGCCCTCCCCACTCCATGGCAAGGGGCGAAAGCGTGTCACGCTCCAGAACTGAATCAAGACACCACATTGAGCCGGAATCGCCTGGCTGGGTGACCAGCGGCTCTTTGCTGCCAGACCTGGACCCAATCAGAAAGTCGGCCACGTAATCACGCCCCCCAACCGACTTATAGCGGTAAAAAAGCGCTTTGATTTCTCCATCCATCTCACCGCTGGCAGCGCCTTGCGCGACCACCGGGCGGCCGATCCAGGAAAGTGATGCAGTCTGCGCGCTGAAATCAGCTACTGGCCCCAGAGGCATGGAAAGCGCGCTGGGGTTCCAGTCGGCAACGTTTTCCAGGCGCACGATGGCGGCATCTATGTTGACCACGGAATCCCGGCCTGGCAGCTCCGGATAGATGTCAGAGAAGGTCTTTTCCGTCAGGTTGCGCGTACCCAGCGTTGTGCCGACAAGCTGAGGAACGCCACGTAGCAGCGCGTGTACGGGCCTTCCGATTTCGCCCGCCAGGTGGTTATTCGTAAGCACGTAGAAGTCGCTGCCGTCGGAAACCATGGACGCAGTTGTGCCCATGCGGCGCATTCCTTGAGCGTCCACATAGATCGGCGAGCCTATGCCCAGGCAACTGGCGGCTACCTGTGGCGCAGACACGGTACGCGGAGGCAATGTGCCTGACTCCACCAGTACCACGCATACCGGAACGATGCGCCCGTCAGTCATATAAATGAATGGAGGCACCACTTCTTCAGGTTTGGACCTGAGTTCTTCAAGCGTCTGCCATTGGGTGACGAAGACGAGAATGCAGGGATACGACCATGGCTTCACCGTGGAGTTCACAAGCGTGCGCGCCTTGGCCCGCGAGCTGCGCCCGCCGGAACGGGCAGGTTCAATCGCTTCCTTATCATCCGGATCGCGATCGCGGATGAGATACAGACCTATCGCCGTCGCAAATACGTTGGGCTTGTGCGCAAAATGGACATGGAACTGATCGCGAGCGTCAAGCAAGTCTTTGACGCCAAGAGAACGGAAGTCTTGCGAGTACAGGGGCTTTTTGGATGCATGAGGAAATGCGTGCGCAGCGTTCGGCATGGGACGTTCCTGAAAGAGCGAATTGAGCAACTGAGATGTTGGCCTATGTTCGCTACCTTTGCAAGTCAATTGACGATTAGGCGATAGTTTGCATCATGTAAGCACGGGCAAGCACATCAGCGAACCAACGTCACGCGGCGTTCCATGCAGTGTGAACTCACGCAAATCGAAAAGTGCTGCACCTTGGTGATTCTTCGTGCTCTTTGTGGTTTGCGCGCTCGGGCCGCGAGCAAAGGCGCCGTCGTTTCAACCAGAGATTGCTCTGTAAGCGAGCGGGACACTGCGCATGGGTTTAGCTCATCCAACTTTAGCGATAGACTTAAAATGACGACCGAATAAGGCGACGCAGGAGGGTCCTAATGACGGCAGACCGAGCAGTAAAGTTCCCAAAACCCGTCCTGGCCAGCATCAATCCAGCAACGGGAGAGGTGCTGCGGGAATACGAAGAAGATAGTGACCAGGCAGTCGAGAAGAAACTCCAGCTTGCCCATGACACGTTCCCTTCTCTTCGCAAACTGGGATTCAAGAAGCGGGCTGAGATGATGATCCGGGTCGCCGGGATATTGGAGCAGGAAAAACAGACCTTTGGCCGTCTAATGACGCAGGAAATGGGCAAGACCCTGGCATCAGCGATTCAGGAAGCCGAGAAGTCCGCCTCTGGCTGCCGCTATTACGCTGAGAATGCTGAGCGGTTCCTGGCTGAAGAACCGGCTACCACAAATGCGAATCGCAGTTTTGTGAGATATCAGCCGCTTGGTCCCGTTCTGGCCGTGATGCCATGGAACTTCCCGTTCTGGCAGGTTTTTCGTTTTGCCGCTCCGGCCCTGATGGCGGGGAACGTCGGGCTGCTCAAGCATGCGTCGAATGTTCCCCAATGCGCCCTTGCCATTGAGGAAATTTTCCGTAACGCAGGGTTTCCGGAAGGCGCTTTTCAGGCCTTGATGATCGATCCCAGCCGAGTATCCAAGGTGATTGCCGATCCGCGAGTTGCCGCTGTCACTCTGACCGGCAGCGTGCGTGCTGGAAGTAGCGTTGCGGAGGCAGCCGGAAGGGAGATCAAGAAGACCGTACTGGAATTGGGCGGCAGTGATCCCTTCATCGTGATGCCCAGCGCAAATCTCAAAAAAGCCGTTGAAACGGCAGTGCAGGCGCGTGTGATCAACAATGGCCAATCATGCATTGCAGCAAAACGTTTCATTATTGATCGCCGGATTGCCGCCGAGTTCGAACACAAGTTTGTCGAACGCATGAAATCTCTAAAGGTCGGCGATCCCATGGATCCTGCTGTTGACGTCGGACCTCTGGCTAGCGAGGGTGGGCTGAAAACACTTGAAGAGCAGGTCCAGAAAACAGTAAAGATGGGCGCCCGCGTATTGCTGGGGGGCCAGCGCCTGAACCGCAAGGGAAACTTCTTTGAACCAACCGCCCTGGCGGATATTCCCGCCGGCTCTCCGGCGTACCAGGATGAACTCTTTGGCCCTGTTGCTTCCCTTTTCTATGCCGATGGTATGGCGGATGCGATCCGCATTGCCAATGACAGCAAGTTCGGCCTGGGCGCTTCCGCCTGGACCAATGACGAAGCTGAGCGCGAGATGTTCATCAATGACATTCAGGCGGGGCTGGCGTTCATCAACGGCATGGTGGCTTCCGATCCCCGCATCCCATTTGGCGGAGTCAAACAATCCGGTTACGGGCGCGAACTGAGTTATCACGGCATCCGTGAGTTCGTGAATGTGAAAAGCGTCTCAATTTACGAGCACAAACAAAACCTGCGCGCCACAGAATAACTGATCGCCATTTCTGCAGATGGAAAAAGCGCACCGGCGAAGCCGGTGCGCTTTGAGTGTGCAGCGGAGCTGTGGCTAGAACTGCAGTTTCAGCGCCAGTTGTAATTGTCGTGAGGAGCCCGAGTCACCCGTTGGGAAGCGGGTGCTGTTAATGGTAAACAACGAGCCGATCTGGGTTGGAGTACCCGTAACACGACTGAGTACCCGGCCTGGCTGCCCGTAGTTAGGATGGTTCAGCAGGTCGAAAGCGTCCACACGGAACTGGACGTTCATCTTCTCTGTAACCTTCGTGTTCTTCACCAGCGATAGATCAGCATCCTCAAATCCCGGGCCGTAGATGCTGTTCCTGCCGAGATTGCCAAGTGTGGTGGTTGGAATTTGGAAGGTGTTAGCAAAAGATGGATTGCCGCTAGCGTCAACTCCTGTTGGCACGATCCACTGTCCAAGGGGGTTGCCGCTGACATTAATCGCCCCCAGCACAATCGGCGTAACCGTGTTGCGGACGCCGGTAATGCCTGAGCTCGGGATGACGATGGTAAACGGATTTCCGCTCTGAGCGCTCACGATCGTAGCAACTTCCCATCCACTGACTGCACGATTTCCTGTGAACGGCAGGTTGTAAATGGCATTTACCACAAAACGGTGACGGGCGTCGAAATCGGAACTGCCACGCCCGCTTGCAATATCGAAACTATCCGGCACCACGATTCCATTGCGATCACGAGAGACATCGTCAATGGAATGCGACCATGTGTAGGACGCGTTGAATTGTAAATTTTTGGACAAATGTTTATCGAGTGTCACCCACAGCGCGTTGTAGTTTGAATTGGAGCTGCTGTCGATCTCTGTGATGTTTCCCAATCCAGTTGCTGGCAGAATCGGGCTACTCGCTGAAAGTTCTCCGAACGGCCTTGACCCTGAGTTCCCGAAGATAGTGAATTGGTTGATATTTCTGTCGATCTCAAGGTGAGTTCCCTTGGTTCCAAAATAACCGACCATCAGCGCCGTGTTACGGCCGATCTGCTGCTGGACGTTCAAATTCCATGATTGAACATCAGCGTTCCTGAAATTTGGGTTGACCGCAATTGGCGAGATAGTGGACGGCGTGCCGTTAAATGCGCTCGTCAGAGCTGCTATGGTCGAAGTGGCGGTAACGCTGATTGGCAGAGCAAACGGCGGATTTGAGTTCAAGCCGGTCACAAAGCCGGTAATAGGCTGATCAACCTGATAAGCGTAACCTCCGCGCAGAATCGTGTTCCCATTGCGAAAGACATCATAGGAAAAACCGACGCGGGGCTGAAAATTCTTGCTGTTCTGTGCGTATGGCTGGCTCACCGGAATCAGAGAGACCGTGGTCGCATCAAAGTTCACAAAACGGTCCTGCGCTTCTGACGGAGTCATATTCCAGGCATACCGCAATCCGAGTTCAAGAGTCAGGTACGGCTTAAACTTGAAGCTGTCCTGAGCAAAGAAGTCCAGCGCGGCCTGGTTGATTCGGTTCGCAACATTGCCCACCGTTCTGGCCGCATTATCAGGTGTGTCGTTTTCAAAGCTGGTTATAGAGTTAAAGGTGAGGGATCCTGGGTCGCCATTGAAGTTGTCATTACGGAAATCGCGCCATTCTGTGCCGAATTTCCACGAATGCCGGCCATTGATCCAGCTCACCGTATCAGCAAGTACGAACGTAGTATCTCCACGGCCCTGGGGAAAGCCCGTCTCAGCCCCGAACGTCGTGGGATTGCTGAAAAAATTCAGCACGATGGTGGGCATGAACGTCTCATTCGGACCCAGGGCGCTGGCCAACCCGAGTGAGGCGGGGTCGGTGGTGTTGTTAGGAGTGAAGTTAATAAGAATGCGGTTAGCTCCAATCCTGGCCTCGTTAACAACTGTGGAACTTACGATGTGAGACTCATTCAAGGTCAGCACCTGGCGATGGCCGTCCCGTGTATCGCCAAATCCAGGGAGGCTGGTGCCGGCCGCCGCTTCAATGCGGTGATCGCGCTGGTAGACATAGTAGCCATGCAGCGTGTCCTTGTCGCTGATCTTATGGAATATGTCCGCCGTACCCTGATCAATATCTACCGGAGCAACGCCAGAGCCAAGAAATGCAGGAGCGTTGTTCAAACTTCCGTTTGCCTGCGGAATTAGATTCAACAGGGCCTTTGCAACAGGATTGGTGCCGGACTGGATGGCAGCGCGAGTGGGGTCGTCCAAAACGTTGGCTGCAAAAGGCAATCCCTGGCGCTGCCGCAAACCTTCATAGCTGAGGAAGAAGAAAGTTTTGTCGTGGATGATCGGCCCGCCGAAGTCGCCGCCAAACTGGTTCCGCTTAAATGACGCCATCGGGTTAGCAACCGTCAATCCCGTATTGCTGTCTGTGACTGTCTTCGGGTTGAAGGCATTCCGCGCATCAAAGAAATCGTTGCGCAGATAGTCGTATGCTTCACCGTGGAACTCGTTGGTTCCCGAGCGGGTGGCGATGTTCACGATTGCACCGGAGTTGCGACCGTATTCTGCACTGTATGTTGAGTTGTCAACCTTGAATTCTGAGACGGTGTTGATCGTCGGCTGGAACGTAACCTGGTTCTGCACCATGTCGTTCAGATTGATGCCGTTGATCATGAAGTTTACGGAATCCTCGCGGTTTCCGGCAGTATTGAACGCGAAAGAACCCTGGCCGCGTAGAGGAGCCGTCAAAAAGCCGTTTTGAGGTGGAGTGACGGTACCCGGGATGAGCAGCGCCAAATCTACAAAATGCCGGCCATTGAGCGGAATCTCCTGCACTGTCCGTTGATCGATGGTCTGTCCGACCGTCATGGTGGTGCTCTCGATCACTGGCGCCGTAGCTTCGACGGTGACTGTTTCGCTTGCCGCTGCCACTCCAAGCTTAAAGTTCTGCACCGAATTCTTACTGACTTCCAGGATGACGTTCTTGGCCTGCTGCGGCTGGAAGCCCTTCATTTGAACTTCAACGCTGTACCTTCCCGGCTTCAACGCTGGAACTTCGTAGTCGCCCGCGGCATTGCTCTGGGTCGTACGCACAAAACCTAGATCAGCGTTCTTAACGGTTATATTGGCACCCACGACGGCTGCCCCGCTTGAATCAGTGACCGTGCCTTTGATACTGGCCGTGTTTTGCCCGAATGCCGCAACCGTGAACGCGAGCAACACGAGTAGCAGCAGCCAGGGGGAAAAGGCTACCTTTTTCATCTCTCACTCCTCCTAAAAACATTGCAGAATGTAAGGCAAAGTGGCTGCTTTCCGGCGAAAGAATCAAACAATCTCAGTGTTTTTCATTAAGCAGCGAAACAGGTCGTCGGCAGCTTGGGCATATGTAGTTGCACTCAGCCTTCCAGATTTAAGAGCAACAGAGTGCAATTGAAATGAAGTACTTAGCAGGTCAGACGAGAGGATGATCTATGAAACTTGGAAGAAACGAACAGCGCCATTTCCGAATTAAGGACTCACTTAGAAAGCAACGCTCGGCTCGTCAACTTTAGTTTCATAAAGTTGACCGAAGTTTTCTAACAGAAAGTTCTCTACTCTGGCGTTCGCCTGGGTCTCGGCAGTCGACGGTCGTTGGTCAGATGAGGACGGATGTTGCCATCCACCGCTTCGGCCGGTTCGGCATGGATCACATCAACTGTCAGCGGGCGCTGCAGCACCATCTCCAGCGAAGTCCCCTGCGCAATACGAACATCCTGGCCACGCGTGAACAACACTTGCCCCAGGCCCGCCGCCGCTCCCGCTAAGCCCCCGATACCCGCGCCTTTGGCGGTTCCTGTGGCAACGGTTCCTACAACTGCGCCGGTCGCTCCGGTTTTAGCCACGGTACCGGCGTCTTTTCCCTTTTGCCCATTGGCCCTGACAGTTCCTTCCTCATCGCTGATGCTGGAGTTGGTGGCGCCGGGTTCGCTTTTGAGCGCTCCGGGCAGGTCCACAGTGTAGCCATTGGGGAAGATCATGGTATTGAAATGGAACAGGATCTGGGCCCGGCCCTTGATGCGGCCTGCCCGTTCCACATGGGCGATTTCGCCCTTTACGTACGTTCCCGCCGGAATGACCACGACATTGTCCTGCGTGACCGGAAATGAGGTCTGGCAATAGACCCCATCGCCCACGCGCGCGCTTTTGGTATCGATGGGGCTCTTGAGATAGAGCAGAACCCTTGTGCCTGCCGGAATGGTAACTGTACGAGAGGAATTCTTTGCCGGCGCGGGCTGAGACGGCTGGGTCGCATCCTTCGACGCCGAATCAACAGGCGCAGTGGCCTGGCCAGCCGCAGCCACGGTCAGAAATGCAGACACAAACAAAGCAATCAGGATGCGCATGAAGGCTCTCCGCTGTTCGGCAATAAGTTGGGGTTCGAAAGGGTCGACTTGAGATGCGTCCAGGTATTCACTACTCGCCTGGATCCGCTCAATCTCGCCTGTGATCGCCCCGGCGGCTTCGGTGATCGGCCGGGGCGCCACGACCTGCGTCGAACGAGAATCAGGCGGTCCCGCGCGCAGACACGCGCGTAGGGAGTCATTATGTCGGGAATCTTGGGGAACATCCGCGACAGTATAGTACGATTTCTCTAGTTCGCGCCCATTCCCTCGCTTGCGGCGGATGCGACAGCAGGTTGATCGATCAAATCTATTCGAATCTTCTCCACTCCTGAGCGGAAGTGCAGCATTCGGGCCGCGCTGTAACTAAGATCCATGATTCTGTGACCCACGTACGGACCACGATCATTAACCCGGACAATGATCCACCTTCCATTTCTAAGGTTGGTCACCTTGACGTAGGTTCCCAGCGGAAGCGTCTTGTGCGCCGCGGTCAGCTCGAACATGTCGAAATCCTCGCCGCTGGCCGTAGTCCTGCCATGAAACTGCTTGCCGTACCAAGAGGCGAGCCCGACCTGGTAGGGCTTGTTTTCCGGCTTCCGAATCTTTCTTACTGCTGCTCTTGAGGGTTGCGTGCTCCTTGTTGGGTTAGAGCTGGTTATGACCTTGGGGTTGGTCGGCGTTTTGATCTGGGGCGTCAGGTGGTCGTGAACGGGAGCAGCCCCCACGTTGGTAGCCAGATAACCAGCTACCGCCAGAATGGACAGTACTCGAGTCATGCACACTCCTTAACTTCGGATTTTTCAGGGTCCCCCTACTACTCGTCATGTTGCTGTAATTCTATGATTTTGCTCAATAAAATAGCAATCGCCTTGTATTCACCAAAACATTTAGTGTTGCTTTTTAGACACATTCATGCTAGTCGAAACTGCCCGATCCCATGCCGCCAACCATGCGCGGTTTGTGCTTGGATGTAAGCAGGTGCTACTCCGTTAGCCAGCCTTACTGGAAAAATGCAGAAAATTTATGCATATGCACCCAGTTGCGTCTCACGCCGCCGCCTCATCAACCGAGCTTATCCCCTGTTACACTGTCATTTAGGAGGATCCGACTGGTGCAGGACGTATACATTTTGTCGGCTGTACGAACCCCGATTGGCAAGTTTGGCGGGAAATTGGCTGGCTTGAGCTCGCCGGATTTGGGCGTGGTAGCCGCAACCGCCGCCCTGGAGCGGGCCGGGGTGCAAGGCAGCCATATAGAGGAGACAATCTTCGGCAGCGCCCGCCAAGCTGGTAACGGGCCCAACCCAGCCCGCCAGATTTCAGTTCGCAGCGGTGTGCCCAAGGAATCGCCAGCCTACACGGTCAACCAGGCCTGCGCCTCCGGGATGAAGGCCATCGCGCTCGGGTTTCAGGAGATCGGGTTCGGCAACATGGACTGCGTCCTGGCCGGCGGGACAGAATCAATGTCCCGGGTCCCTTACTACCTGGACGGAGGCCGGTGGGGATACCGCCTCGGGAACCAGGAACTGGTGGACGGCATGTACCGCGACGGGTTCGTGTGCCAGCTCTGCAACCTGGTCATGGGCGATACCGCCGAGATTCTAGCCGACCAGTACAAAATCGGACGCGACGAGCAGGACAAGTTCGCTCTTCGTTCGCAGCAGCGGGCTGAGAATGCGATCAAGACCAGCCGCTTCAAGGACGAGATTGTGCCCGTCAAGCTGCAAACAAAAAAGGGCGAAGAGGTTTTCGCCCAGGATGAGCACCCGTTTCTGGGAGCGACGCTGGAAAAGATGGCCAAGCTGGCTCCTGTCTTCTCCAAAACCGGCACGGTAACCGCGGCAAACTCATCCGGCATCACGGATGGCGCCTCGGCCATGGTTTTGGCTGGGGAAGAGTTTGTAAAAAAGAACAGCCTGAAGCCGCTCGCCCGGATCATCGCCGCAACCTCAGCCGGAGTAGACCCGCGCACCATGGGGATCGGTCCGGTACCAGCGATCGCCAAGCTGGAAAAGAAGACCGGGCTGAAGCTCAAGGATTTCGATTTGGTCGAGCTCAATGAGGCTTTTGCCGCCCAGGTCATCGCGTGCGACCGCGAGCTTCATCTCGATCCCGAGAAACTCAATGTGAACGGCGGGGCGATTGCGCTGGGGCATCCCATTGGGTGTACGGGCACTCGGATATCTGTGACCCTGCTGCATGAAATGATGAAGCGCAAAGCGAACCGCGGCGTAGCTACCCTGTGCGTCAGCGGAGGAATGGGAATGGCCTTGGCGCTTGAGCGAGTCTAGCCGTTATGAGCTCCGGACATGAGGTTGAGATCAAGTTTCCTATTGCCGACCTGGCGCAAGTGACCGAAACCCTCAAGTCTGCCGGATTTGATCTGGTCACGCCAAGAACCCATGAGATGAACACTCTTTACGACCTTCCCGGGCGCACGCTGCGGGCTCGGGGGGCTCTGCTTCGGCTCCGCCAATACGGTGAAAAATGGACTCTCACTTATAAAGATAAAGGAGCAAGCGGCGGAAAGCACAAATCACGCCTGGAAATTGAAACTCGGGTGGAAAATGGTCCGGCGATGGACCAGATTCTGCGATCTTTGGGCTTCGAGCCGGTGTTCTCCTATGAAAAATTCCGCACCGAGTGGACCGACCAACAGGGACACGTGGTCATGGACGAAACGCCCATCGGAGATTTTGGCGAGATCGAAGGCGAGCCGGAGTGGATTGACCGCGTGGCCGGAAATATCGGCGTAGACGAAAAACAGTACATCAAGGCTTCGTACAGCGAACTCTTCCAGCAATGGAAGCAGAATACCGGCAGCCCCGGACCGGACATGCTCTTCAAAACAGTAAAACCGCGCTAATTTCTGGCGCATCTCCAATTGTGGTGATTGAAGTCAGCATCCAAGGAGAGCCACAACATGCTTAAGTTTATTGGAGGAATGTTATGCGGCGCGGCGGTGGGAATGTTGATTGCGCCCGCTCCCGGTGAGCGCACGCGCAGGCGCCTGGCCCAGGCCGTACGCGATCCGGAAGAACTGGCGCGCGAAGCCGTTAGCAATGTACGCGAAAAAGCCGGTGAGATGGGCGCCAACGCCGGGAGGCAGGCAGCGGAAAAGGCGGTGGACCGGGTGGTACCTGAAAGGCTGCGCTCTTCGCCGGAACGCGCAGGGTGATTCTGGAACGCAGGCGCGTTCAGACAATCTTTCGCGGACATTTGCGACAGTCTTCGCAGACCCCATAAATCTGGAAGTTATGCCGCGTCGCGTCAAAGCGATACTTGTGCCCGATCTCTTCTTCGATCTTCGTGACTTCAGGGGAAAAGAACTCAACGGAAGCGCCGCACTCGGTACATACCATGTGATGGTGGCTGCGGCGGTTGAATTGGTGCTCAAAGCGAGTGGTTCCATCCGGGAAAGGAACCATGCTGGCCAGCCCGCATTCCGCCAGCAGCTTGAGCGTGCGATATACCGTAGTGAATCCGATCTTGGCGTCTTTCTTCCGCACCAGGCGGAACAGCTCGTCCGTGGAAAGATGATCGCGCGTCTCCAGGAACGTGCGTAGAATCGCGTCCCGCTGTTCTGTATGTTTCAATCCAACTCGTTTCAGATGCCGATAAAAGATGTCCTGGGCTTCGCGCATGGCCTCGCGGGTAGGCGGCGCATGATCGTCAATCCTTCTCTGCAGCATATTGGCCGATAAAACGAGCTTGATTTCCCCCAAATGAAAATGAAATTCATTTTCATTATAGCCGCAACCGGCCCGCCCGCAGAATTTTGTGAAGCATGTGCACCCCTGCGCCCTCCGGCCAAAAGGCGGGAGCCGCATGCCTTGACGTCGTGGAAGTGGGCGTAACGCGAGATTGTTGTTCCAGCTTTCTGCCTTTAAAATCGCCAGAGCATGGCCAGTACCCTCACAGCGCCCGCTCCGCGTAGAAGCGCCGCGCGCCGCATTCTCAAAGTCATCTCGTTTTTACTCACGTTGCTCGTGGCGGGCATCATCCTTCTGGTTGTGTGGTTTCGGCATACCGCTCTAGCATCACTGGCACAAATAGACGGCACAGTCACCGTCAGCGGTTTGCAGGCGCCAGTGCAAGTGGTGCGCGATGCACATGGAGTCCCGCACCTGAAAGCCCAAAGCCTTCAAGATCTCTTTTTCGCCCAGGGCTACGTGACCGCGCAGGACCGTCTGTGGCAGATGGACCTGACGCGGCGCGCCGTGGCCGGCGAGATGGCGGAGGTGTTTCCCGGAGGCCCTGCACCGGCTCGGCCTTCGCGCGCCAGCGGGCCGCCCTCCCCGATCGTAACTTGGGTGGATTATGACAAGCAGCAGCGGATTCTGCGCCTGCGCTCTGTGGCTGACCGCGTGGCTGCTCAGCTTTCCCCGCGCGACCGCAGCTTCTTTGACGCGTATGCCGCCGGCGTGAACGCATACATCATCCGGCACGAAAACAATCTGCCCATCGAGTTCCACGTGCTCAACTACGCTCCCCGTCCTTGGACCGTTTCCGACTCGGTGCTGGTTGGTATCGGCATGAGCCAATTGCTCAATCCGCAGTACGAAATGGAGTATCGCCGGGAGAAGATGGCTGAAATCCTCTCCCCTGAGCTCATGGCCGACTTGTATCCCACAGGCTCATGGAGGGACCATGCTCCGGCAGACGATTCCGGCGAAGCTGAAAACAAGACAGCGCGAAAACAAAATCAACGAAATTTGAAGCGTGGCTCGGGTGCCCTCACCTGCACGAGTGCAGCATGCTTGAAGTTGCAAACTGCGCTGGCCCTCCGCGCCGCAGCTTCCCTCTGCTTGCTACCGCCGTCCAATCCCATCTGCGAAGCCTGCCTGCCAGGCTCCAATGACTGGGTTGTTTCCGGCGCGCACACTGTCTCGGGCAAGCCGCTATTGTCGAATGACATGCATCTGCCGCATCGTGTGCCCGGCGTGTGGTATGAAGCGCATCTTGAATCCGGCAACTTCAATGTTGAAGGGTTCACCCTCCCCGGCGTCCCCTTTGTGATTGTCGGCCATAACCAGCGCATCGCCTGGGGATTCACCAACCTGAATCCAGATGTACAGGACCTGTTCGTGGAAAACTTCAACTCTCAGGGCGAGTACCAGACTCCAACCGGCTGGCAGCAGCCCGAGCGAGTGCATGAAGTAATCCACGTAAAAGGCAAGTCGGACGTGCATTTTGACGTGGTGATTACGCGCCACGGGCCTATCATCAGCAGCCTCTTCCCCGGCGAGACCCGCCACATCGCACTGCAGTGGGTCCTCTACGATACGCGCCAGATCAGCATTCCGCTGTTTGATCTCGATTCGGCGCAGAACTGGGACCAGTTCCGCAAGGCCCTATCCTCGTTCGCTACGCCGTCACAAAACGTTGTCTATGGCGATGTGGATGGCAATATTGGCTATCAGCCAATGGGGTTCGTCCCCACCCGCGCCTCGGGCGACGGCACCGTTCCTGTCTCCGGCGCGGACGGCAAACATGACTGGACCGGCTATCTGCCGTTTGACAAGTTACCCGACGTTTACAATCCGCCGAACGGAATCATCGCCACAGCCAACTCCAAGATCACTCCGAAAGGCTACCCTTACCTGCTGGCGACGCAGTGGTTCCCGCCGTACCGCACCCAGCGCATTTATCACGTGCTTGAGCAGGACAAAAAGCTTTCCCCGGCAGACATGCTCGCCCTGCAAACGGATATCACCTCAGACTACGACCGCTTTTTTGCCGACCGTTTTGTCTACGCGATCGATCACAGCGGCAAAGCCACGAATCGCACCCGCCAGGCCGCCGACATTATGCGCGGCTTTGATGGCCAGATGGTGATGGATTCGGCCGCGCCCACCATCGAAGTGAAGGCGCGCGTCGCCCTGTGGAAGCTGCTGCTTCAGCCCAAGCTGGGCGAGAACTGGGACCGCTACGAATGGTCGTTGCAATCCGTGGCGCTGGAAAATATTGTGCAGAACAAGCCCAACCGCTGGTTGCCGCCCGGCTACAGCAGCTTCAATGATTTGCTCAATGCAGCAGTCGCAAAAGCTACTGAGCACGCGCCAAGAGACCTCAAATCTTGGAAATACGGCGACGAGTATCCGGTGGTGATCAATCATCCCATCTTTGGCGCCATTCCCATTCTTGGCCCCATGGCCGGCCCGGGCCGCCATCCGCAGTCAGGCGGAGGCTTCACCGTAAAGCAGGTCGGGCGGACATTTGGCCCATCGGAACGCATGACCGTGAACTTCTCCAACCTTGATGCCTCCACGTTCAATGTGGTTCAGGGCGAATCCGGCCAGATCTTCAGTCCCTATTACATGGACCATTGGCCTGCCTGGTATTACGGCACCACTTTCACGCTGGCATACTCCGACTCCGCTGTGAACCAAAGCAGGACACATGAACTGACGCTGAAGCCGGGAGAATGAAAAGAAGTAAGCGCAACTTGCGACTATTCACCGCAATGTCAGCGGAGAGTGTAGAGAAGAAGGCATGATTCACCTCGTTTAAGCAAGCGGTACCCATTTGTGCATGGATTATCCTCCAGCTCATCCTATTCAGTTGGGAATCGCGGAAACTCCGTCAGTTTCGTCGCGTCGTTTCTTGATTCATGGACCCAAATGCCTATAGCAGCCCTGGAATTAGCAATTAGACAGGCGAAGGCTCCGGCTTCCCGCTTAAAGAAAACGGTGCAGTTGAAAGGCAAGCAGGGCGCCGGGAACGAAAACGGAGAGAGTGAGTGCTGATGAGGGTTCAGTACTCACGCACTTTTTGCAATTTTGGTCAGTGTCAGTGAATGCTCCTCAGCCAACTCCTGGCGATTTCTCACTGCCTGTGGCCGCTCCCCCGCCGTGATAGGCGTTACCTCAAATTCAACTCGAGAACGCCTGTGCTCGACAATTTTGCGAGCCTCGGCCTTACTGTCACGGATCTGCTGCAGGATGGTGAGGGCATGAGGAAGAAAACACTTGCCCAACGGCGTAAGACGGGCCTCTCTGGGCAGCCGGTAAAACAACTTTCCGCCAAGCTCGTCTTCGAGCTTTAGAATCTGTTGCGACAGAGAAGGCTGCGCAACATGCTCAGACTCCGCCGCCCGCGTGAAAGTACCCTGTTTAACTATGGCATAAAAATATCTCAACTGATGAATTTCCATTGCCGTGCTCCTGACTTCCAAGCATGCATGAAGACTGTATTTATTGACATCGAGGCTGGGTACTTACTAATAACAGAGTCAGACCGAAGTCACATTAATAAATACTCAGGTGAAGGCGACTGAGGCCGGGCCAGAGACTTGCAGGATAGACGTAACCGAATCGAAGTACAGTGCGCCAACTTGCGCCATAAGTGAAAATTCTCTAACGATTTCCCATTTTGGAACTCCGCGATCTCATCGTGAGACTTGCAGCTCAAATCACCAAATGCTTCGCCTGAAATAGCATCTCGAATTTTCCATTAGCTGAAACTGGAGTTGGGTGTGCGAGACGAAAGGGATGCGCTGAAGACAACACAGATGATAAATTCAATAATTCCACGGCAGAATACGACTAGCGTCGCAACCAGGAACTCAGCGAATGTCAATTTTATGGCGCGCCCTGAGAGATTCGAACTCCCGGCCTTCTGATTCGTAGTCAGACGCTCTATCCAGCTGAGCTAAGGGCGCGCAGCCCTGGGTGGGAACAACAAACTTCATTTTAGCATGCGGAACCTCGGAAATCGTGCTCCACGGATGCCGTGCGCCCGCCAGATCCGGAATCCCAGATTTGTGATTTGAAATTTTAAATTTCAAATCTAAAATCTCCGCGTAAACTCATTCAACCATGCTGACAAGCGGACATGCTGCGCTGGGGATCGCCCTGCGCACCACGGCGATTTATGTGGTTGTTCTCCTGGGGATACGGCTGACCGGCAAACGCGAGGTCGGGCAGATGACCCCTTTTGACCTCACCCTGCTGCTTCTGCTGAGCAATTCAGTGCAAAATGCAATGACTGGTCCGGACACGTCGCTGATCGGTGGTATTGTCGCGGCGCTGGTGCTCCTTATCCTCAACTATCTGCTGGCTGAAGTTTCAGGATTGAACCGTCGATTTCGCCGCTTCGTTCAAGGTTCGCCCACTCTGCTGATTCACAACGGCGAGCTCATTACATCGCATGCCGCGAAAGAGCACGTCTCCACAGATGAAATAGAACGAGCGCTGCGCGAGCATGGGGTGAGTAGCACCAAGGACGTCGCCCTGGCAGTATTGGAAGTGGATGGTTCCATCAGCGTCCTCAAATACGATGACGTTCCCGACCATCTCAAGCCGCATCGCCGGCTCAAATTCCTGCAACGCCATTGACCGGCCGCGGTTGTCGAACAGGGCTGGTCCTCAGACAAGACTTGCAATGCGGAGCAAAGAGATGAATCCAGAAGAGCTGAGTGAACAGACAGAACATGCGCATCACAGCGGGCAAAAAGCGATCGGACTCACCACGGCAATCACCGCCGTCCTGCTCGCAGTGGCAACCCTGCTGGCGCATCGCGCTCACACGGAAGAAATCAAGCTGCAGACCAGGGCTGTGGACCAATGGAACTTTTACCAGGCCAAGCACCTGCGAGCTCACATCTATGGCATTGACGCAGAGAACGCGGAAGCCGCGGGCCACCACGATCTGGCGCTGGAATTCATGCGCGCCTCAATCGATGAGGAATGCGGAACTCCCGTTGAAGATAATTGCGCTGCTCCGCGTGCCGGAAAATCACCCGTACTCCGGCAGCTTGTGGCCGGCTTGAAAGAACCGGGCACGGCCGCTCCAAAAGAAGTTCCTGCAAAAGAGAGCGAGGCTCCGAGAACGGATGCGCCGCATGAGAAAGCGGACCAGCAAAGTGCGAGCGGAGATGGCGCAAAAAAAATTCAGGAGCAGGCGAAAGAGATGGATCAGGAAACCAAAGTGATTACGCGACGCGCTGACCGCTTTGACTCATCGGAACTGTTTTTGGAAATTTCCATTGTTCTTTGCTCTATTGCTCTGCTGGCGGAAAATCGTCTCTACTGGCGCCTGTCTTTCATCAGCACCGCAATTGGCATCGCAATCGTAGTTTACGGACATCTTCTCCGCTGATCGAGTAGTGAACAATTGCCGCTCAACTGTCCATATGGAAATACCAGTGTGTGGCATTGGTGTAGCTGCAACCGAGCCGCTCGCCCTCTAAGTTTTGAGCGGCATTACAAGACGATCGACTATTTCGGCAATGTAGTGTTCTACTTCGCTGACAGAAAACTCCGCCGCAAATCCGAACCGCTCGTGCAATACCACGTCACGAAGGAGGCCCTCAAACAGCCCGATCAGGGATGAACGAACGAGTTGCACCTGGTGGACTGGGGCCGAGCCTTTGAATTCCGCCTCAATCAGCGAATCAAGGAGGGACACCAGTTCCGTATAGCTCTCTGTCAGCAGGACCATCCTGTTTTCGCGGCGAATGCGCCGCCCTTCCAGCAGCATGAGGTCCCGCAACTGCTTGTCTTCACTGAAGAGCTGGATCAAAAGATGAAACAGCATTTTGACACGCCGGCGTGGAGATTGCGCGGTCTGCAGGACAGGCATCTGCATGCGCAATTTGGCCCATCCTTGCTCGAAGATTGCTTCCAGCAGAGCTTCCTTTGTTCCGAAATACTTGGTCAGTTGTGCTTCACTGACGCTGGCCTGGCGGCAGATGGCTTCGGTGGTGGTGTTTTCATAGCCGACAGCGCTCATCATGTTTTTGGCGGCCGCAATAATGCGCTCGCGCGGGGATGCATTCCGGTTGTTGATCGGTCCGGCCATTGCCCGCCTTTCCTAAAAATTCCGGAATGCCGCACACTGGCAGCGGCGTAACGCAACATAGTCCTGGAAGCTGTCTGGCTTGAATCCCCGTATTGTAGTGCGTTCCTGTCTCGCCGCTCAGAAAAATTTTGCCCTCCCGTGAATGCCATCCAACCCCGTTATGAAGGTAATTCGAGTGCTGGCAAGGAGTTGTGCACTTTGTGTTCAGAGCTAATTCAGGACAGCCAATCCGAGCTGTTCTATACTGCTCTGCCGTGCCGAGCGAGGACATACTCACCACATCGCCCCCCGAACCCGATCTGCGCCTCGCTTACGGCAAAGATCCCAACCAGTTTGTCGAGATGCGTGTGCCTCGCGGTAGCGGCCCTCACGCAGTCGTGCTTTTCATCCACGGCGGCTACTGGCGCGCGAAATACGACCTCACCTATGCAGGCCATCTCTGCCACGCTTTGAAACAAGCAGGCATCGCTACATGCAACGTCGAATACCGCCGTGTTGGCAATCCGGGCGGCGGGTGGCCGGGAAGCTTCGCCGACATTCGCAGCGCATTTCGGCTGCTTCATGGTGATCACGATAAATTCCTTCATTTCGACCTCAATCGCCTCTGCGTCGCCGGACATTCCGCCGGTGGCCAGCTCGCTCTCTGCCTTGCTGCGCATGAACCAGCGATTACTCGCGTGCTCTCGCTGGCCGGCGTGCTTGACCTGCGTCGCGCATGGGAGTTGCACCTGAGCAACGATGCTGTTGCGGGCTTTCTCGGCGGCTCGCCAACCGAAGTTCCGGATCGCTACCGCGAAGCGTCGCCCGCGGGACAACGCATCAGGGCGAAGCAAATCCTGATCCACGGCGCCGCCGACGTCGACGTTCCGTACGAGCTCAGCAAAAACTATGCTGAACAAAAAAGCGCCGCCGGCGAAAACGCCGAGCTCATAACCGTGCCGGAGATGGGCCATTTCGAAGCCGTCGATCCCTCGTCCTCTATCTGGAGCAAGGTCGAGCAACAATTTGTTCTGCTGACGAGCTGACGCGAGCGCCTCACTTCCCCACTCCCAAGGCCCTCGCCTGAAATTCCAGTGACGATACCAGATGCCTGGCTACAAATTGCCAGTCATGCCGCCCCGGATAAATTTCAATCAGGTGCTCAATGCGCCGCCGCTTCAACAGCTTGTCGAGCTGCCGTGTACCGGCATTGAATCCGTAATCATCTTGATCGCCGCAAACTGCGTAGATTTTCAGGCCATGCAGATTGTTCCGTCGCGCATATACAAACGGCGAATTCGCCTTCCAGTAAGCTTCATCCGCCGGATCGCCGAATGCACTCCCGAAGAACTCCACGAATCCCGTGTCACCGAAACCGCGCGGCAGAGTCTCTCGCAATGCCGGCATGAGCACCGCGACAGACACAAACAGCTCCGGATACTTGAACGCAAATCGCAACGCGCCGTAACCGCCCATGGAAACGCCGCCAATCGCCCGCCCGCTGCGCGTGTCCATGATCCGGAACTTCTTCTCCATCTCCGGCATAAAGTCGTGGATGAAGAAATCCTCGTACTTCACCTTGCCGTCTCTTGAGTTGATATAAAAAGATTTCCACGCCTGCGGCGTGATGATGACAAATTCGCCGAGCTGCTTTTGCTCCCACAAATCTTCAATCATCTGCCAGCCGCCGCTGGAAACCAGGAAGCCCTGGTTTTCTCCCAGCCCGTGAAGAAAGTAGAGGACGGGAAACTTCCTGTGGGGTTGCGCGTCATAACTCGGCGGCAGCATGGCGCAGTAGCCCACCGGACGCGGAACAAACCGGCTCCGCATCGTGCCGCAGTCCACGCGCTCCACGGCAAAGCACGCGCTGGCTGCTGACAACACCAGCAACAAAACGACGCTATGAATGACTCGGGATCGAATGCTCAACATCGCGAGGATCAGGCTGAGTGCTGACGGCTGAATGCTGACCGCTCCTTGCTCACTCATGCCTCAGCGCCTGCACCGGATCAAGTCTTGCCGCCCGCGACGCCGGATACAAGCCCGCGCACAAGCTCACCACCACTGCAAAGGCCAGGCCAAAAATGATCAGCGCCGGCGAAACGTACCAGAAATTTTCCGGTTTGAAGTCCTGCCGGATCATGTACCAGTTCGTTCCCAGATTGATGACGCGACCAATCATCCAGCCCAGCGCCACGCCCAGCAGCCCGCCCAACGCGCCCATGGAGCCGGCTTCGACAAAAAAGATCCTCTTCACGTCGCCGTCGCTCGCGCCCAGCGCCTTCATAATGCCGATCTCGCGCCGCCGCTCCAGGATCGCCATCACCAGCGTATTAATAATGCCCAGGGACGCCACGGCCAGCGCCAAGCTGCCAAACACGCCAAGAAACATATCCAGAAACAAAAATGCCTTCTGCAACCCACGCGAAGCATCCACGATGGAGAAGGTATGAAATCCCTGTTTCTGGATGGCCTCTTCCACCCGCGTAACCTCTGAGTTCTTGCGCACGCGCACCACCAGCCCGGCATAGGTCTTCCCTTCTCCGGGCCGCACAATTCCGCTGACATCCGCCGGCTGCATCATGTTCAGCGACTCGGCAAAATCGATCGGCAGCAGCGCTGACGTTCTGCCCTGGCGCATTCCGCGGTACGGCTCCCTCGTTACAATGCCCACGATTTTCAGCCGCTGTTCGCGACGCACCACGCTGAACGCGCCGGCATCATCATCGGCGGAACTGTCTTGGTCCTGAGAATCATCCGAAGATGCCGCTGCCTGGCTCGATTGCGGCGTTGCCGCGTCGCCGCTCACCTGCCGTTGCGCATAGCGCAGGATCAAGTCGTGCCCCAGAAGCTGATTTGCCTGATCCGGCGTCAGCTTGACTTCTGAATTGCGCGGCTGCGCCGGCAAGCCGAGCAGCTCACGGCCAAAGTCGGCAAGGATGATGACTTCTGCCGCGTCCGGCCCGCTGAAGTACCGTCCCTGGAAATCATCAAACACTTCACTATTGCGCGCGGAAGGCGGCAAACCGCCAACCACGCTGAAGTGTGTATCCTCGGGCTTCCCGTCCGGCAAACGGAAATCGCCCACCGCCGTCAAGTTGGGGTACACCTCGGAAACATCCGCCATGCTCTCAAAAGTTTTACGCGCCGCATCATCCAGCACCTTGGGCGGAATCAGGCCGGCTTCGCGTTGCGCCTCAGTGGTGCCGCGGACATCGTGCCGCGAGGTCACATAGATGGAATCAAACAGCCCGGAGCGCCCCAGTTGACGGTTGAATAGTTTCTGTAAGCCCAGCCCCAGGGAGAGCATCGCCACCAGTGACGCCACTCCCACGCCAATTCCCAGCGTGGTCAGCGAATTTCGCAGCACAGCTTCGTGCAGGTTGCGTCCGGCAAGCTCCACCAAGTCATAGATCTTCATGCCCGCGCTCCCTTCCTGCTGCTATTTTTGGTTTCGCCCAGCACTCTTCCGTCGCCCAGGAAGATCATGCGATCGGCATAGCGGTCAGCCAGCGCGCGCTCATGGGTGACCATGATCACAGTCATCTCCAGTGATTTGTTCAGTTCGCTGATCAAATCCATGATTTCGGTTCCGGTCTTCGAGTCCAGATTGCCCGTGGGCTCATCGGCCAGCAGAATCTTGGGTTGGTTCACCAGGGCCCGGGCCAGCGCGGCCCTTTGCTGCTCGCCGCCGGAAAGCTCGCTGGGACGATGGTTCATACGGTCCGCCAGCCCCACTCTCTCCAGCGCCTCCGTTACGCGCGATTTGCGGTCGCGTCGCCGCACCTCGGCAAAGCGCATGGGCAGTTCAACGTTTCCATACAGCGTCATGGTGGGAACCAGGTTGAAAGACTGGAACACCATGCCGATGGTGTGCCGCCGGTACTGCGCCAGTTGCTCAGGCGTCATCGTGGCCAGGTCGTGGCCATCCACCACAATCGCGCCCGACTGCGGCCGATCCAGCCCGGCAATCAGGTTCAGCAGTGTGGATTTTCCTGATCCGGATGTCCCGAGAAGGCAGATAAACTCTCCGCGGTCGGCCGCCATGCTCACGCCATCCACCGCCGGTATGGTGTTTTTGCCCATCTGGTAATGCCGCACCAGTGACACCACCCGTAACGCCTCGGCGCTGCCGTCCAGTTTGGAAGCGCTGCCGTTGGGCTTGATCTCCGGCCCTGGGCTGGCCGGGGTGCTTACGCCGATATCGAAAATCGTGGTTTCGTCCAAATCCTTATCCTCGGATCGCTGTGTTACGCGAATCTCTGTCTTGCCTGCCTTTTCTCGTCTGACCACCACTGCCTCATTAACCCTTAACCCTTATGCCGATCACCGGATCATCCGATCCTTTCCGGATGTTACTATGCTTCGGCCGCGCTGAATCCTCCGCACCAGCCGTTCACCTGAGGACAAAGGTAGCCGCATTCCCCTGTCCCAAAAACCTCTTGCTGCTCCTGCGAGCCCCAAGACCCTCGTTACGTTGCCTCCCGCCATCGGTGATTCCGGCCGGCCTTGCTGCTCAATTTCCCGGCTGCTCTTCCCGATCATCGGGTCACCCGATGACCAGATCACCCGATTTAGAGTTCCCCCCTCCCCGGTTCAACCCCGAAAATAAAAGACTTACGCCTCGTCACCCCGGGGTTACCTTCATCGCGCCACCTCCAAAAACACGAACAGCGCAACGGCATTCTCGCCATTGCGCCTATACTTCCGGATCGCTCCACATGCTATGTGCCGCAAGATCCAAAACCGCAAATCACTTTACCAGATATTCGCCCCATAAGCAAGAAAATTCTCATGAGCTATCTAGTGGGAAATCAGCTTGGATCAGCTACGATGCGAAAAGAATTAAATTTCCCTCATCTTACTATTCTGCCCATGCGCCTTTGATGCACAACTAAGCAACCACTTTGAAAAATCTCCTTGTTCTCCGTAAAACTTAAGTTAAAATTCCCCAACTACTTTCCATGGACCCTCAAAAGCTGTCCGCTCAAGAACTTGTGCAGCTTTGTCTCGCTTCGCAAGACCAGATGCCGTGGTTCGAGTTCGTTCGCCGCTTTCGTCCGCTGATCTTTGGCGTGGTGGTAAAGTCTTTGCGCCGCTGGACTATCCCTGATCGCGCCATGGTGGACGACTTGATCCAGGAAACGTTCTTTAAGCTCTGCGCCAATAACTTTCGTGCGCTCCGAACTTTTGATTACGAGCATGAGAACTCGCTGTTCGGTTTCCTGAAGACGGTCGCGTCCAATGTGGTCCAGGACCACGTTCGTACCACTTACAGCCAGAAGCGCGGTAGCGGACGCGAAGAAGAAGATCTGGATAGCGTCAGCGCCACTGTAGCATCCGGCAACAGCTTCGCCGATGACGCTCACCGGCGCATTCTGATTTCCGAGATCAAGAATTGCCTGAACGAGGAGGCGGCGGAAGAGCCTAATTTCCGGCGTGATTCGGCCATCTTCTGGCTTTACTATCGTCACGGCCTCACCGCGAAAGCCATCTCCCAGATTCCTGCGATAGGGTTGACAGTGAAAGGCGTGGAGAGCACACTGCTTCGTCTAACCCGGTTGGTTCGAGCCAAACTGACCGAAAAACCTGGACCTAGTATGGCCTCGCGCGGATGAGGCCGTGTTCGATATGAAAACGCGCTCCGGCCAAGCGAAGCTCGCATGAGACGAATGGTTCCTTGACTGGATTCACCGTAATATGGCCACGATATTATTTAAGACCGTGTCGGTGGAAGTTCGTTGCTGGATTTCAGTCTGTTCGTAATCGAACAAGGCTGGTTTCAGTGCCGCGGCCGTGGCATAGCGGTGGAGCAGGCCTTCAGTGCCACGGCATTGGCACAGCGAGCTGGAGCCTGCGATAAGACTACTGTTTTTCGGCCTTCAGGCCCTGAGGTCTTCGCGAGTCGGACGCGCATGATTACTGATGTCCGGCGCCCCGGCTTTTCAACGCTGCTGCGCCTTGACGGCTGTGTAACGGATTTTCAAGTCCTGTAAGGTACGGCATAGCGGTACGATTGGCGGCCTAAACAGCAGCATTACCATCGTTTTGCGATATTTGAAGGGAAACTAACCCGGATTACGTTTACTAAAAAAGGAGTTGTGGGCAAAGTGGACCAGCAGTTTGACCATTTGAGCGATGCTCAAATCGAGAACTACGGGGACCGAACAGGTGCGGGGCGAAGCCAGCCTGATCACGCGCTCGATCAGGCTATTGAAACGCATCTCGCCGCGTGCGCAGGCTGCCGCATTCGTGTGCTCGAGTTCCACCGCGCCCGCTTGGCGCTCATGGATGACCGCTTACCCAGTGCGGCGTCAGCTCCCGGCAGAGCAACTTCGAATGGCGCGAGCAGCACATCCAGAGATACCGGCAGCTTAACCGCGACCCACACGAATCCCAACGGCGCATCCTCTGCTCCATCTGTTTTTTCCCGGCGCTCTCCCGATTGCCCGAATGAAGACTCGCTCCGCGATCTCGCCGCCGGTGTATCTTCCAATGAAGAGGCGGCTCGCCTCACCCAGCACGCCGCCCAGTGCGACCACTGCGGCCCCATCCTGCGCGCCTACACTGAAGATTTTTCTGACGACCTCAGCCCCGAGGACCAGAGCCTGCTTAACCAGCTCAACAGCGCATCGCCTTCATGGCAGAAGAAGATAGCTGCCCGGATGGCTGCGTCAACAGAAGGCGCATCCTCGTCAGTTTCGCCAGTACTTGAACCCTCAGCACGTAAACCGGATGGTGTGGCACAGCATCCCTCGGCTGTGCAGAAATCTGGCATTCCATCCGGGAAGCGTTCGATTTTCCGTCTGCCTTCCCTCAAATGGCTGCTCGTTCCAGTCACCGCCATCGCCTGCGCCCTTATCGCCTTCTTCATCTGGAACGCCCAACGTGAAACACCCGAAAAGGTGGAAAAACTCCTCGCTCAGGCATATACGGAACAGCGCACGATGGAGATGCGCTGGCCAGGAGCTGACTATTCTCCAATGCGAGTGACACGCGGCCCCGAAGATTCGCGCTTCAATAAGCCTGCTCCCCTACTGGAAGCTGAAGGAATTATCAGTCGTAAGCAGCCAGACCGATCTGACGACGTGCAATGGCTTCAGGCTGAGGCTCGGGCCGAGATACTTGAACATCAGCCCCAGGCTGCCATTGCAACGCTGGACAAAGCTCTTCAGAATCATCCCGGCTCAACGCCGCTGATGCTGGATTCAGCAATCGCGTATTTCCAATTAGCCGAACTATCCAAGGATGATCAGCAGTACATACGGGCGGCCGATCTGCTCAGCAAAATTCTTAACCTTGATCCGCGTAACAGTACGGCCCTCTACAACCGCGCGCTCGTCCTCGAACGAATGCACGTACTTGATCGGGCGGCGTCGGACTGGAACTTAGTATTACAAATTGAGAAAAGTCCCGGCTGGAAGGAGGAAGCGAAGAGGCACTTGGACATGCTGCGAAGCCGATCCGGCATCGCTCCTAAGTCTCGCTCTGAGTTTGCCCCTGAACGGATAGAGACAGATTTGGCATTGATGATTAGTTCATTCCCGAAATGGCGTAAGGACAGCACGGACCGTTCATTACGACGAGACACGTACGTTCTGGCTGACGTTTTGCAAAAGCAGCACGGCGATACATGGCTGCATGATCTGTTGCGCGATGGCGTCAATCCGGAGGCAATACGCGAGCTGAGTAACGCTGTTGAAGCAAATCACGATGGTCGATATGCTCGAGCCCTGGCCGCCTCCAAGGTGGCCGCTGAAAAATTCGCATCAGAGGGCAACCGCTCAGGCGCGTTACGCGCCCGCTACGAAAATGTCTATGCCTTCCAGCGGGCATTGCGCGGAACCCAGTGTGCTGCCAAGGCGGATGCTCTGTGGCGAGACGTATCTGAGACCCATTACGAGTGGCTTTTGGCCCAAGTACTCATTGAACGCGCGATCTGCCACAACCTGGCTGGAAACCTGCAAGACTCGCAAACCATGATCCATGAGGCGCGGCTCATCTCGGAACGTGCCAACTTTCCCGTGACTGAACTGCGCGCCATAGGCATTAGCGCTGGCATTGCGAGGCAGCAGGGGCAAAACCAGAAGGCGTGGGAGCTTGCAAATGAGGGTCTGCGCCTCTATTGGGAATCCAGCTACCCCAAAGAAAGATTGTTCCAGTTCTACGTTGTGATGGCGCTCACGTCGGAAGGTCGAGGTCATTACGCGCTGGCTGAAGTCCTGCAAAGGCAAGCCATTGCAGTTGTGAAACACGAATCTGACAGCATTGAGCTTGGAGCTGCTCGCCTGCTGCTCGCTGATTTTCTCGCAGCAGAGAACAACCAGCAGGAAGCAGAGGCGGAAGTAGAAAAAGCTGACGCGCTTTTCGCCAGCACTCCCAAGGAACCAACCGCCAACACTTACAAAATTACGGGAAACACCCGGCTTGCCCGGTTTCGGCTACAAGAAAATCACCCACGGGCCGCTCTTAAGCTGCTTCAGAGTGTCAAAGCACTCGTTCCGACTGTGCAGGCGTATGCGGTCGCGCTGAATTTCTTTGTTGTGGAGGGCGATACGCAGCTCAAGCTCGGAAACATCACTCCGGCAAAGATAGATTATGAATCCGCGGTGAATGTTGCTGAGGCAGCTCTGCCGACCGTTACACAAGAACAGGCGCGCGTAAAGTGGATGAATGAGGTTCGGGGGGCGTATTGCGGACTGACACGGGTACTTTTAAGTCAAGGGATGAGCCTTGATGCTCTGCGAGTATGGGAAACCTATCGTGGCCGTATGCTGATGCTGCCCAGAATCCCCACGCCTCGTAATGCCAGCTTTCACCCATTAGCGCTGCTGAACGGTGGCACGCTGCTTAAACCGAACGATCCCCACATAGCGCGCGTTATATACGCAAGCTTTGATGATGGCATACAGATATGGCTGAGTACTCAACACGGCGTCAGTTCGGTCTGGTCTGAGATAGCAAAGCAGGACTTTGTAAGCCTTGCGCACAACTTTGAGCGGGATTGCTCCACGCCGACATCATCCCTTTCTTCAGTCCAACAAGAAGGGCGCAAGCTGTTTTCACTCCTGTTGGAGCCCCTGATCCCACAACTCACCGGAATAGAAACCGTTGTTGTGGAGCCTGACTCGGATCTTGACGGCTTGCCTTTCGAAGCTATGTGGTCGCAGGAAGGGTTCGCAGGTGAAAAATACTCCTTCATTTACTCCCGAGCGGAAGGAGAAGATCATCTGCTACGGGATTTTTTCCCGCTCAAGAGGTCTGATTCTGTAACGATTTTGGATGGCTCGAAGGGACCCGGGATTGCTGAGCTTCCCGGCGTAGACATTGAGGAGCGTGCCATTTTGCATGCCTTTCCGCGTGCTGTTGTTATGGAGGGTTCGAGAGTAACGCCGGCCCAGGCTGACCGTAGCATCGCAAGTTCGCGGATCGTTCATTTTACCGGCCACGCGGTGCAGGAAGGAAGCGGCTCCGCTCTGATCTTCGGCAATCAGAAATTAACCGCTCGCAATTTTGGTTCCTGGGCGCTTGAAAAGGCGGAATTAGTGGTACTGTCAGCATGCTCATCGTCATTAGGCACGGAAGACGGCGCCCTCGACCAGGACAATCTGGTGGCCGCTTTACTCAATCTCGGAGTTCCGCTTGTTATCGCCACCCGCTGGAATGTTGATTCGCTCTCAGCAGCTGAACTGATGGCAGAATTTTACGATGATCTGGATGAAGGTGAACCTCTAACCCAATCGCTAAAAAGGGCGCGCCAAAAAATGATTGCGAACCATCCCCATCCCTACTATTGGGCCGCTTTTGCTCTGAGCGGGCGAGCAAGCTAGCTCTTTCCTTGTGATTTGGGCCGGTCCGAGCTGCTGCCATTCGAGTACTCAGAACGTGGTGGCCTGGATAACTCGCCATCCGAGAACTTCACCTTCCTCGGAGGGAAAGCCCGAGTTCTTACGTTTAATCATCCGGAGGTGTGACAATAATGGAAATTGCTATTTGCGATCCAGTGATCGCGCCCACTTGCAACATTCGATTTGACGGTCCATTCGTGCTCGCTTTCACGCAAGACTACAGCGACGCCACGGACGCGAACGAAATAGTCGCATTCGTTCCTCGGGATCCAATGAGGGAACGCATGCCGCGCCATTATCTTTTTGTTGAGCGCAAGCTTGTGGGCTGCGATGATGGTTCGCAGCAGTATGACTTTAGTATGGTGACGAACGATCAGGGATACTGCGGAATCAAAGTAAATGCTTGCCCTACGAAAGTAGATCCAAGATTCAATGACTTCCGTGTTCAACAGCCGTGTAAGTGTCAAGATTATTTCGTCAAAATCTCTATACCGCGCCCAAAAAGTATCTGGCTTAGCGAAAAACCTGTAAACGTGAGGTTCGAGGACGGTAGCGATGGATTGATGCCTTTAAACCATATTTGCGAATACGAGGTGGATCCGTCCAACACTGGCATTGCAATCGCCAGCAAGGAAATCAACAAAAGCTTTTGTCTAGCCTCCGATAGCCCATTCCTCTTTCAAGTAGGCATTTCGCAATTCGGCAACATGTCAGAGCAGCATGCGCTCCACTTCTATAATGATGTCATTTCAACGTGTTTTCCCACCGCAAGTTGGAGGAAGCTGAAGGTGATCAATCCACGTCACCCGCGATCCCTCGATGTTGACTGCAAACTTGGGGGGATGATTGGGGGCGGATAACCATAGTGTTGCTCTGTATTTTTCAACCACAGCCCCTTTGCGGTATCCTCCTCTGTCATTCTGGAGGATACCGTGCTTTCATTTACGCGCCGGCTTATGCTGCCGGCTGTCATCGGCACTCTCGGTACGCTCGTATTTTTCAGCCCTGCAAGCAACGTGCACGCGCAACAGGCGCCGCAGACCACCCCCAGCCCTAAGCCCAAGGTGCAGATGGCGCCACCGGCGCGCGAGCCGCAAATACCACTGAAAGGCCGTGTCAACCATAACGGCCAGCATGCCGGGCAAGCGCAGCCCCAACCCGGGCCACTAACGCAGCTTGATCCTGCGCTGCTTGAATCATTGAGATGGCGCAACATTGGGCCTTACCGCGGCGGACGCACGCGCGCGATCAGCGGCGTACCCAGTGAGCCCAACGTCTTTTACATAGGCGTCTGCAACGGCGGAGTGTGGAAGACCAACGATTTTGGCCGCACGTGGCAGCCCATTTTTGATAAGGAGCCCACAGGCTCCATTGGCGCGGTCGCCGTCTCACCTTCTGATCCCAACATTGTTTACGTCGGCAGCGGTGAAGGCCTGCACCGCCCTGATCTCTCCGTAGGCGACGGCATTTACAAATCCACTGACGCGGGTAAGACTTGGACGCATCTCGGCCTGCGCAACGGCCAGCAGATCCCCGAACTGGCCGTCGATCCGCAGGATCCCAATAAGGTCTTCGCTGCCGTGGCCGGCCATCCGTACGGTCCGAATCCGGAGCGCGGCATTTACCGCTCCACCGATGGCGGCCAGAACTGGCAGAAGGTTCTGCCCAGCGGAGAGAAAGCAAACGATGAAAACATCGGCGGCGATGATGTTCTGATTGATCCCGGCAACTCCAATATTGTTTACGCCACGCTTTGGGAATCCCGCGAAGGCCCGTGGGAGAACGCCGCGTGGGACGGGCCAAACGGCGGCATCTTCAAATCCACCGACGGCGGCGCAACTTTTACGGAGCTGAGCGGCGGGCTGCCGCAGGGCATCATTCAGGCGCACCTCGCCATCTCCCAGAGCAATCCGCAGATGCTGTTCGCGTCGGTTGCCACCAAACAGGGCGTGAAGCTCTATCGCACGGACGATGGCGGCGCGAACTGGACTGTGGCCACCAGTGATCCGCGACCCGCGGGCCGCATTGGCGGCGGCGATCTGCCTGAGCCCGGCATCGATCCAAAAAATCCTGATGTCATTTACATGACCAGCATCGTCACCTGGAAATCCAGCGACGGCGGGAAAACCTGGACCGGACTGCGCGGAGCGCCCGGAGGCGACGACTACCAGAACATCTGGATCAATCCCAATGATCCCCGCATCATTCTTCTCGCCAGCGACCAGGGCGCCATTATCACCGTGAACGGCGGCCAGAGCTGGAGTTCCTGGTACAACCAGTCCACGGCGCAGATGTACCACGTGAATGCCGACAACGCATTTCCGTACCGGCTGTGCAGCGGACAGCAGGAAAGCGGCTCAGCCTGCGTTTCCAGCCGCGGCAATGACGGCGAGGTCACCATCCGCGAGTGGCACCCCGTAGCGGCGGAAGAATACGGCTATGTTGTCCCTGATCCGCTCAATCCTGACATTGTCTATGGCGGCAAGCTCACGCGGTATGATCGCCGCACCGGCCAGGCCCAGAACGTGATTCCCAAGGCTTTCCGGTCTCAGGATTTCCGCGTGCTGCGCACCGAGCCCATCGTCTTTTCTCCCATCGATCCGGAGATGCTGTTCTTCGCCTCCAATGTTCTGTGGAAGACGACGGATGGCGGCAAAGACTGGCAGCAGATTTCGCCTGACCTCACGCGCAAGAGTTACCCGCTGCCGGCCAGCATCGGGATATTCAGCAACCAGCCCACTGCCAAGGTGATACAGCGCGGTGTGATTTATGCGGTCGCGCCTTCGCCCAGAGATATCAACCTTATTTGGGCAGGCACCGATGATGGCCAGATCCAGGTCACGCGCGATGGTGGCAAACACTGGAGCAACGTTACGCCCGCGAACATGACAGCATTCCAGAAGGTCTCCATCATTGAGGCCAGCCACTTTGACCCGCAGACCGCTTACGCGGCCATCAACACGCTTCGCCTTGACGATCTTCGTCCGCACATCCTGCGCACCCGCGACGGCGGCAAGACATGGATGGAGATCGTCAGCGGCATTCCGTCGGATGAAAACGTGAATGCCGTTCGCGAGGATCCCGTGCGCCGCGGGCTGC
Organism: Candidatus Angelobacter sp.; assembly: GCA_035712465.1. GTDB lineage: Bacteria > Acidobacteriota > Terriglobia > Terriglobales > Acidobacteriaceae > Angelobacter. The sequence continues at coordinate 81,743 of DASTAS010000023.1, read as the reverse complement.
TCTTTGCCTCCACCGAGCGCGCGGTTTACGTCTCTTTCGATGACGGCGATCACTGGCAGTCGCTGCGCCTGAACATGCCCGCCAGTTCCGTGCGCGACGTCATTGTCAAAAATGACGATCTCGCCGCCGGGACCCACGGCCGCGGCTTCTGGATTCTGGATGACATCACGCCTTTGCGGCAGATTGACCAGAAAGTTCTGTCGTCGCAAGCGCATCTCTTCAAGCCGCAAACAGCCATGCGCGTCCGCTGGGACACGAATACTGACACGCCGCTACCACCCGACTTCCCTGCCGGACAGAATCCCCCTGACGGCGCCATCATCGACTACTACCTGCAATCCGCGCCCAGCGGCCCGGTTACGCTGGAAATCAAAGATCGGACCGGCAAGATGGTGCGCAAGTATTCGAGCGCCGACAAGCCTCAGCCCATTGATCCCATGCTGAACATTCCTACCTACTGGGTGCGTCCTCCGCAGGTGCTTTCAGCCGAAGCCGGCATGCATCGCTTCCTGTGGGACATGCACTACCCTGACGTTCCCGGCGCGGAAAAGCAGTACCCCATTGCCGCAGTCCCGCATAACACCGCGCCTCAGCCCACCGGGCCGTGGGTAATGCCAGGCAACTACACCGTGGTGCTGACCGTGGATGGTAAGAGCTATTCGCAGCCGCTGACGGTCAAAATGGATCCGCGGGTCAAGACGCCAACGGCGGGCCTGCAGCAGCAGTTCGCCATGTCCGACCAGGCTTATAATCGTCTGCTCACGCTGGTTCCGGCGGTCGATCAGGGGACACAATTGCGCAAGCAGGTGGAAGACCGGTTGAAGGTAGCTCCTGAAGGCAGTGAAGCAGCCGCTGCACTCACGCAACTCAACAATCGCCTGAACGCCGTGCTTGGTCCGCCGAGGCAGCGTTTCGCGCCGCCAAGCAATGCGCCCAGCCTCTCCGCACTGCGGGCAAAGTATGGAGCGCTCTTTGGCATGCTGCAGGAAGCGGATGTGGCGCCGACCACCGAAGCTAAGATCGCGCTGGCGCAAATTGAAAAGCAACTGCCTCCGCTGCTGCGGCAATGGCAGGAGCTCAAAACCAGAGACCTGCCGGCGGCCAATCAGAAACTTAAGAGCGCAGGCCAGCCCGAACTGACCCTTGCCGCATTAAATCCGAATGCTCGCGCTGTTGTGAGCGCAAGAGACAAAGACGAAGAATAGCTTTTCTGTTATTGCGATTGGTGGCGGAGCAGGAACATGTTTCCCTCGCTCCGCCAAATCGCAAATTGATTGACATGCCGCGTCTTGCTTGAGTACTCTCGGCCCACTGGAGTCGTTCATGAATACACGGGTTGGCTGCTTCTGCTTTGCCCTGCTCCTCACCTCTTTGCCTGCTCTCGCCCAGAGCGGCCATCATCACCTCATGCCCGGCGATACTGTGGGCACGGTGTCATTTCCCACATCCTGCGCTCCGGCGGTGCAGAAGCAATTTGAACACGGCGTGGCGCTGCTGCATTCATTCGAATATGAAATGGCGGACAATGAATTCAAAGCGGTCGCCGAGCACGATCCGCAGTGCGCAATGGCGTACTGGGGCCAGGCAATGAGCTTTTATCACCAGCTCTGGGATCGTCCCAGCAAAGACGATCTGAAGCAGGGCGCGGATCTGCTGAAGAAAGCCGCCGATCTGAAACCCAAAACTGCGCGCGAACGTGAATACATTGACGCGCTGACGGTCTTTTATGGTGACTCCGATAAACTTAACCACGGCCGGCGCGCGGACGCCTACTCCAAAGCCATGGAAGGCGTTTATCAGCACAATCCCCAGGACCATGAGGCCGCCGCATTTTACGCGCTCTCACTGCTTGCTTCCGGCGGCGCTGACGCCACGCACGCGAATGAACACGACGCGGTCGCCATTCTGAACAAGATCTTTGCTGAAGAGCCCGATCATCCCGGCATTGCCCATTACATCATTCACAGTTGTGATAATCCGCAGATGGCATCTCTCGGGCTGGCCGCGGCGCGCAAGTACGCGTCCATAGCGCCATCGTCCCCTCACGCTGTGCACATGCCGTCACACATCTTTGCCCGGCTCGGCCTATGGAGGGATGACATCTCATCCAACCAGGCCGCTCTCGTCGCAGCAGATAAAATGGCTGCCATGAAGATGGACGTAATGCATCATCGCCTGCACTCCATGGATTTCCTTGAGTATGCGTACCTGCAGATTGGCGATGACCACAATGCCAAAGCGCAGATTGATGCTCTCGCCGGGATCTCTCGTGACCAGATGGGCAATGAGTTCAAAGGCTACCATGATGAGATGGTGGCCATCTTCTCAGACCGCTATGCCATCGAGCGGAGGCAGTGGAAGGAAGCCATGCAATTGGAACCAGCCGCTGGAGCGCCGCCCGAAATTCAACTTCAAACCTTGTGGGCACACGCCGTTGCTGCCGGGCATCTGCACGATGCTGCGGCAGCTCGCGATGCCATGGCGAAGTTCGACCACAACATGGAAGAATTGAAGAAGGGTCCAAAGGCGTACTTCGCTGACAGTTTCAAGAATGGCCAGGATGAAGCTCACGCCTGGTCGGCTTATGCACAGGGCAGGAACGATGAAGCGCTGGGCCTGCTCCGTTCGGTCGCTGATCGCCAAGATAAGGTTGGCAAGGGCGAATCGGAACTGCCCGCACGCGAAATGCTGGCCGACATGCTGCTGGAAATGAACCGTCCCAAAGAAGCCCTGGCCGAATACCAAGTTTCACTCAAGACTGATCCCAACCGATTCAACGGCCTCTATGGCGCAGCTCAGGCAGCAGAAATGATTCAGCACAAAGACAAAGCGCAAGCGTATTACGCTCAGTTGCTGAAAAATTGTCATGGAGTGCAATCCGATCGCGTCGAGTTGACCAAAGCCCGAACTTTGCTCGCGCAGAAATAGCACAGGCCATCTGGGCGCGAACCGCTATAGAGCTACTTTCCCCTGTGCTGCCGGTCCTGTTTAAGCGCGGTATAATGCAGCCGCTCGAAACAATCTTTTCTCCACTCAGTGGGAGGCAGAATGCGATCCAGGATCCTTGCCGCGCTTGCAGTTCTTTGCTGCGCAACCTTCTGTGCCGGCCAGAACACCATCAAGATCGGCATTATCACTTCACTCACGGGCAGCCAGGCTGCCTTTGGCGAAGCGCACAAGAACGGCTACGCCATTGCGCTCGACCAGATCAACGCAAAGGGCGGCGTACTGGGCAAGAAACTGGAGCTCGATTTTTATGACGATCAGAGCAAGCCGGACCAGGCCGTGCAAGGCGTTTCCAAACTCGTGGATGAGGACCACGTCCCCGTACTGATCGGCCCTTACTCCAGCGAGAACGCCAAGGCCATCATCAATCCCGTGATCCAGCACCGGGTGCCGTTGCTGATTCCCACCGCCACCGCAGATAACGTGATGGATTCCAAGTCGCCGTGGATTTTCCGTATCTGCGCGGGCGCGAATGATTACGCGAAGAAAACCATTGAGTTCCTGCAGCACAATGGCTCGCCCAAGACCATGGCCATTGTGTATGAGAAAACGAACTTCGGTCAGGCCAACATGCAGGCAATGAAAGAAGCCGCAACCAAGGCAGGCATCAAGCTGGTGGCCATTGAACAGTATGAAGCCAAAACGCCGGACTACAGAGCGGTGCTGCGGCGCGTGAAGGCGGCGAATCCTGACGTTATCTATTTCTGCTCCTACCTGCTGGACGCTACCACGTTGATGCGCCAGTCGCGCGAAGTGGACCTGAATCCCAGATACTACACATCGTCCGGAACCGGCTTTGCGGCGGCGGAATTTCCCACATCCAAAGGCGCGGGCAAAGACGCTGAGTACACTTTCTCGGTCTCGCAATGGCTCGCGGATGCACCCTGGCCGGGCTCAAAAGAGTTTGACGCTGAGTACGCAAAGCGCTTTGGATCGCACCCCGCTTACCACGCAATGCAGGCCTATGAATCGTTGCTGGTGGTCGCGGATGCCATCAACAGTGCCAAGTCGCTTGCGCCGGCAAAGATCCGCGATGCCATCCGGGCCACAAACCTGAAGACCAGCGCGTTCGGCCCGGTGAAATTCGATGCCACCGGCCAGAACCAGCATACGGTGCTGATCACCCAGGTGCAGGGCGGAAAATACCACCTGGTTTACCCACCGGACGTGGCCGATTCCAAGCCGATCATCCCCGCTCCGAAATGGTCAGAACGCAAGTAACGCGGGGACGCTTTAGTTGACCACGTTTTTTCAAGCCTGCCTGGACGGCCTGCTGATCGGAGCTCTGTACGCTCTCATCGGCATGGGCCTGGCTCTGATTTTCGGCGTCATGCGCATTGTCAACTTTGCGCATGGCGCCTTTCTTATGCTTGGGATGTATGCGACCTTCCTGCTGTTTGACAGGTTCAACATCAATCCGTATTACGGATTTGTTCCCGCTGGAATTCTTCTTTTTGTGTTTGGTTATGTAGTTTATAAGCTGCTGATTCAGCCTATCCGTGAGCGTTCTGAGTTCATGCAGATCCTGATGACGATCGGCATCGACCTGATCCTGATCGATCTGGCGCAGCTCACCTTTGGCGCCGACTATCACCAGGCCAACATTGATCTGGTAAATCGCACCCTGCATGCCGGGCGATTCACCATCAATGCAGCGTCTTTGCTGTCGTTCGGCATTGCCGCGGCATTCATCATCGGCCTGCAGATGTTCGTGATGCACAGCCGCCCCGGCCAGGCCTCGCGGGCCACCACACAGAACCGCGATGTCGCGCCGCTGATGGGAATCAACGTGGTCCGCATCCAGGGCTTGAGCTTTGCCCTCGGCATCGCCTTCGCCGGGATTGCCGGCGGCTTGCTCCTGCCGGCTCTCTACCTGTTCCCCAGCGTGGGCGAGGATTACACGCTCAAGGCTTTCGTAATTGTCGTCCTCGGCGGAATGGGTTCGATTGAAGGCGCTGCCATTGGTGGCCTGGTGCTCGGCGTGGCGGAGAGCATTACCAGCACGTACATCGGCAATCAATGGGCTCTGGCAATTGACTTTGTGCTCTTCCTTCTTGTGCTGTCGCTGAAACCGAGCGGCATTTTCGGGAGGCAGCGCGCATGAGCGGATGGAAATTCTGGGTGCTTCTCGCCGCCGGCTGTGCCGTGAGCTGTCTGCCATTGCTGTCGAGCAACAACTATCTGCTGCAAGTGTTCTTCCGCATTGCCTTGTTTGCCGCGCTCGGCCTGGCCTGGAATCTGGTCGGCGGCTATGCGGGGCAGCTCTCGCTGGGGCACGCGGCCTTTTTCGGCATGGGGGCTTACGGGCTCGCCATTTTTGCGGCACATCACGTCCCCATGTGGATTTCATTGTTTTTGGCCGTACTCATTTCCACGCTGGTGGGCGGTGTAATTGGAAAAATTGTCTTCCGGCTGCGCGGTCCCTACTTTGCGCTGGCCACCATCGCCTTTGCCGAGGTGCTGCGGCTGGGCGCGGCCAATCTTGATATCACCGGCGGCGCCATCGGCCTGAGCACTCCTTCGCTGTTCACGGGCGAGTCATTCTGGAAGCTGTTCTATCTTTCGGCCGTGATTCTCGCTGTCCTCAGTTTCCTGACCAACTATTGGACATCGCGATCCCGCTTCGGCTATTACCTGATGGCGATTCGCGAAGATGAGGACACGGCCAGCGCCGTCGGAATCGACACGGCGAATTACAAGCTGCGGTCATTGATTCTCAGCGCTTTTCTCACCTCGCTGGCGGGCGCTTTTTACGGCAGCGCATTCCAGTTCATTGTTCCCGATAGCGTGCTGACCATCGACATCTCCGTGCAGATGGCGATCATCGCCATGCTGGGCGGAGCCGGCACGCTGTTGGGTCCGGTGGTTGGCGCAATTCTGCTGACCGGCGCATCTGAGATTTTCAAAAATCACTTTGGAGAACGACACCTTCTGATTTACGGCGGCCTGATTGTTGTGGTGGTTCTTTTCCTGCCGGAAGGAATCATGGGCGGAGTGCAGCAGCTCCTGCGACACGGCAGAAGACCACCTGCAAATCCGCTTGCGATGAAAGCTGAGGCTCAGGGGGTGGTGAGGCAATGAATCCGCTCCTTGAAGTTAAGAACGTCTCTAAACGATTCGGCGGGCTGCGTGCTGTAAAGGATGTCTCCCTTGCTATGCACGCGGGCGAGATTCTGTTTGTCATCGGGCCGAACGGAGCGGGCAAAACCACCGTATTCAACCTGATCAGCGGCTTTCTTCATCCCGACGAGGGCTCCATCACATTCAATGGCCACGACATCACCCGCATGCCGCCGCATGACGCGGCCTGGCTCGGCATCGGCCGCACTTTCCAGATCGTCAAGCCTCTGCCCAGCCTCACGGTCCTTCAAAACGTGATGCTGGGCGCCTTCATGCATACCGGCAACGTGCGGAGGGCAGAGGAAGAAGCAGGCAGGATTCTGGAGTTTCTGCAGATGTCACAAGTCAAGGATTTTCTTGCCCGCGGATTACCTTTGGCTTCCCTGAAAAGACTCGAGATTGCGCGCGCCCTCGCGACCAAACCCAAACTGATTCTCCTTGATGAAGTCGTCTCCGGGCTCACGACGGCGGAAGCGCTGGCCCTGGCCGCTCTGGTAAAACGTCTGCCTGAGTGGGGCGTTAGCGTGGTGGGCGGCGTGGAACACGTGATGCAGGTAGTGATGAAAATTGCCGATCGCATTGTGGTGCTCGACTACGGCGCAAAAATCGCGGAGGGCAAGCCCGAAGAGGTGGTCAGGAACCCTGCCGTGATCGAAGCCTATCTCGGCCCCAGGTATAAGGAGATAGCACGATGACTCGCGGCAACGGCGCGGCGGCTGCTCCGCTTCTTGAGCTCGAAAACATTGCCGCCCATTACGGCGATCTGCAGGCTCTCTTCGGCGTCACCTTGCGCGTATTTCCGGGCGAGATTGTGACTCTTATCGGCGCCAACGGCGCGGGCAAAACTACCACACTTCGCGTTATTTCCGGGATCAAGCACCCATCGGGAGGATCGTTGCGCCTGGGCGGCCAAGATGTGTCGCGCGTCCGCGCAGATCAGATGGTTGCTCTTGGTATCAGCCATGTTCCGGAAGGCCGGCAGGTCTTCCCTTTTATGACGGTTCGAGAGAATCTCTCTCTGGGCGCGTACACGCCGCGTGCGCGTGCGCGGGCAAAAGAATCCATGCAGGAACAGCTGACGCTCTTTCCAAGGCTTGCTGAACGCCTGGACCAGTTTGCAGGAACGCTTTCCGGCGGCGAGCAGCAGATGGTGGCCATCGCGCGTGGACTCATGGCGCGCCCAAAGTTACTTCTGCTGGATGAGCCTTCGCTCGGTCTCGCTCCGAAGGTTGTGGACGAAGTGTTCGAAAAAATTCAGGATATCCGCAACACCGGAATTACGATGCTTATCGTCGAGCAGAATGTGGTCAGCGGACTCAGCATCTCTGATCGAGGCTACGTAATCCAGCACGGCTCCGTGCTGATGCAGGACACAGCTAAGAATCTGCTGAGCAATGAGATGGTGCGGGCGGCGTATCTAGGCATCTGAGAGGCGGCGCGGCGGTCCCCAACTCCAATCTTCCACTCACGAATAAAATAAAGATGCAGGACTCGACCGGCTTCAATGAGTTGACCCGGGGGCCGAGATAGAGAATCAGGAGCCAGTATCTCTACCGCACCGCTACAAGCGTGGATATGCTTCCAAGTCTGCCGGTGAGATTGTCCCTGACCACAAAATGGACATCATACTCTCCCGGCGCAAGGGACAGGGCGTTGGCGTAGCCGATCCCCTCGGACTTAATCTGGGCAACTGCATCCGCAGCAAGATTGCGTTCAACATTCTGGCCTATCCTGGCCACTTCTTTCCCTTTCAAGTTAAAAGCTGCGATCAGGAAATCGACATTGATCTGCCCGTTCTCTATGGCTACACCGCCCGGCAGCAGGAAAACCGAGAAATGCGCTTTGCGCTTATCGCCGGCACGCTCAACCTGTTGCCATTGCCCTCGCAGCGGAAGTGCGGTCGAAGGTAGCGCGGAAGCCAGGGCCATCAACTCATCCGCCTGACGGCTCGATTTGGCAACGTGGTCAGGCCGTACGAAAAGATATCCCGAGCGCGCCCGAACCCGCGCACCCTCCTGATCAACCCGGACGCTCAACTTGTGCCATCCATCTTTTTCCTTGCTGCCCGCGTAAAAGGAAAGCATGTAGTACTCGGCGGAATCCTGGCGTGCCTCCTGCAAAAGCTCGGCAGTGTTGTTGGAGTTATACAGAGCCTTGCCTCCGGTGCTGTCGGCAGCAAATTCCATGGTTTGATGATTCGCCACAAGTGGATCCGAAAGCTGGCCCATTGTGGTCATGCGAATCTTTCCATGGGAAGTCAAATCGCCTTGCCCTGCCAAGCCGACGCCCGAAAGATCTACCGGGTAAACGGCTATGTTAGCATTCTGCAACATGCGTACGGTATGCTGCCAATCATACGGATTCGAAGATCGCGACATCCAGGGTGTGACACTGTTGAAGCGAAATCCAGTCGAGGCCCACAACAATGATTTTCGGCCGGGAAGAGCAGTAAAGTACTGGGCAATCTGCTGCATCGCTTCCAAGGTCATGAGCCCTTCCTGATCCTGTTGTGACACATCGGCCTTGGCCTGATCCTCGTGGAGCTTAAGGATGCCAAAACTGGGGAGTTCCGGATTGGCAGCTTCGCCGGCCAATATAGTAGAAAGCTGCTTTGCCTCAGCATTTACATTGCCGCCGTTAGTATTCAGGGTGGGGCTGTCATGCGATCCCACTGGCGCTTGCAGCTTCTGTATGGCGTCCACAAGCACAGAGGGGCTCTCGCTGAAGTTATGGACCATCGTGAGCTGATTGGAACTCAAGACCATCAGAGCCATTAACGTATCCGGGTCGGCCGACTGCGACAGAAACTTGAGCAACCCTTTGCGTGCTTCGGCGCGCTCCGAAAATGGTGTATTCAACAGATCTACAAGAATAATTTCCAGCTTTTTAGGATGAGCAGCAGAGATTTCGTTTGTAAAGGATCCCGGCGCTGGGGCAGCACTCTTTACCGGAGTGACATCAGCCACAACCTCCTCAAAATTGCTAATCTTCCGGATTTTGCCGTCTTCCCGAAGCTCGAAGTCGTTCGCCGTCAAACCGACGATATGCTTGCCATGTTTACCCGCCACGACGACGGGAACTAACACCATATTGGATCCCACAGAAACTCGGGACGGTATGTTGCCAGCGGAGGATTGGTCCTGGCTTTTTTGTTGGCTTTCGCTCGAGGCAGCAAAGGCAGACCCGAGAAAAAGAACAATAACCGTCCTCAGCATTCTGCGATTCATCAAGTCTCCTTGTGAGGTGCACAATTATAGTCCGCAAATGCTGGTCTTCTACTTCCGTACTTCAAGCTGGCGCTCATTTCGATGCTGCTGATCTTCCCTCCCTGGTTGCCGCGCTCTCCAGATAAACCGGCTGGTTCATGTCACTGAATCCATGCGGCTTGATCTTTGAACGCCACGTTCCAGTCGCAACATTATTTCAACCCGTGTGTCTGGCTTCCATTCTCGCTTAAAATATGTCCAGTGACTTCTTCCATCCGGCTCATCGCCATCGATATTGACGGCACGCTGCTCGACCCGCACTTCCAGGTTTCAGCACAGAATTTGGCAGCATTGCGATCGGCGCATGAAGCCGGTGCACAGATCCTTCTCGCCACCGGGCGGCGGCACGATTATGCGCTGCCTATCGCGCAGGAACTTGGCTTCCCTGTCTGGCTGATCAGCTCGAACGGAGCCCTGATTCGCTCCACGCAAGGCGAGACCTTTTATCTTGACCGTCTGCCCCGGTCATCAGCCATCAAGCTTATCCGCCACATGGATGACTTCCGGGGTAACGCCGTCCTTACGTTCGACCGTCCTGGCCACGATGCCTTGATTCTTGAGCGGGTGCAAGAGCTGAACCAGACGATCGCCCGCTGGATTCAGAACAATGAGCGCTACATACGCTATATCTCGCCGCTGGAAGACGCCCTGACCCACGAAGATCCCATCCAGGCGATGTATTGCGGGCGCGTCGGCCGGATGCAGCAAGCCCAGCTCCGGCTTGCCCAAGCCGACTTTCTCGGTGAACTCACCATTCTACGTACGCAGTATGACCACAGGGACCTCTGCATCCTCGATGTCCTGAACCGCGACTGTTCCAAGGGCCACGCTCTGCGCAGATGGGCGGAACATCACGGCATCTCCCGTTCCCATATCATGGCCATCGGCGACAACTACAATGATCTGGAAATGCTTCAATTTGCTGGGCTTCCTGTGATCATGGGAAATGCATCAGAGGAACTGAAACAGAATGGCTGGAAGCTGACGGCCAGTAACGCCGAGAGCGGCGTGGCCCAGGCCCTGGAAGAGGTATTTGGGGCTGGCTTTCAGGAACAAATTCAGGGAAAATAACTGCTGGATTATTATGTCGTTTTCCAAGGTATTCTGGGCTGCCCTGCTTCTGGTCGCCGGCCAGCTTTGCGCTTCGGCGGCCGACATCGCGGTTTTGAAGAACGGGGCCACGATTCCCTTCTTACGGAAGGAGCAGGCGGGCTCCGTCACCCGGCTCTACATTCCGGGCGGGTACATGGATATCCCCACCTCCCAGATTGCCTCTTTTGATAAAGATAATTCACCTTTGGACTATGTAACGCCGGACACTCCGGCAGCCGCTGCGCCTGCTCCTGCAGTCCCAAAAATGGTAATGCTGCCGAAATTAAGTTCTACGCCCGCGGCGGCTGCGGTTCCGAATCACAAGCTGAGTAAAGATGAAATCAACCAGTTCGTGCGCGACGCCGCGACCAAATATCAGCTTGATCCCGATTTTGTGGCCAGTGTGATCGACGCGGAAAGCAACTACAATCCGCATGCCATCTCGCGTAAGGGCGCTCAGGGACTGATGCAGTTGATGCCGCAAACTGCCATCCGGCTCGGCGTGAAGGACGCTTTTGATCCTCAATCCAATGTCGAGGCGGGAACGGCGCACCTCAACGCGCTGCTGAATCAGTACCATAATGACCCCATCAAGGCGCTCGCGGCCTACAACGCTGGCTCCCACCGCGTGCAGCAGTATCACGGAGTGCCTCCTTATCGCGAGACTCGCGCCTACGTTGCCCGCATCGTGCGCGACTTCAACGCCCGGAAACGCGCAGAATTGAAAGCGTCTGCTGCAGCCGGGAAAAAGGCCAGTTCTGGCGTGGGTAAGACCATGCCCAATGCAAAAGCTGCAAGCAAGGTGGCTGGCGGCCAACAGGAGCAAGCCAGCGTTGACTAAAACGGCAAGTCCCGCCTGATCTTCGCTACCTAAACGGTACAATACAGAGAGAGCGCGCCGTGGCTTGGCGCGTTGTTTTTTGTTTGCGCCTGCAGCTCGCGTCTGCCAATGAAGAAAAACAAACGCGTAATCGTCACGACAGCCGTGTTGGTAATCCTAGCAGGCTTGGTTTACCTGCAGATAAGGACGTGGCGAAAATTTGATTGGGAGCGATTCTTCGCGGCCACCGGCGATACCAATAAGGCGTGGCTTGCCGGCGGGATTGCTCTGATCTACTCGGATTATTTTCTGCGCGCCTGGCGCTGGAAGATCCTTCTGGAGCCGGTTTGCGAAACCAAGGCCTCCCGTCTTATCGCTCCTACCATGGTCGGGTTCACCGGCCTGGCGCTCTTTGGCCGCCCCGGAGAATTCATTCGCCCATATCTAATTGCCCGCAAAGAAAACTTGACCATGTCTTCGCAACTGGCTGTGTGGACTGTAGAAAGAATCTTCGATATGGCCGGCTTTGGGATCATTATGGCGATCAATGTGCTCTGGTATGCCGATTCATTGCGGCAACTTCCCGGTTTCGCGGGAGGCACTCGGAAGTCTCTGCTGGGGTTTCATGTGACTACGTTCGGATTGTTTCAGCTTTCCGGACTGCTTCTATTGCTGATTGTAGCCGTCATTGCTGCTGTTGCTTTCTGGATACGCAAGAATCCGGCCAAGGCCTCGGCTTTCTTCCGCGGGATCTTCAGCGCGATCTCGCCTAAAACGGGTGAAGGCGCTTACCATCGCGTTCATGCCTTCGGAGAGGGCCTGAATACAATCAAAGATTTCAGAGCCTTTCTGAAGCTTACGGCGCTGTCTCTGCTGGTGTGGGTTGTGATCGGCTTCGCTTACGTTTGCGTGACCCATGCTTATGCCATCCATCCCCGGTTATCGCACTTGACCCTTTCCAGCGTCCTGCTGTTAACCGCGGCAAGCGTGATGGGAGGAGTTCTTCAGCTTCCGGTAGTCGGCGGCGGCTCGCAACTGGCTACCATCGGTACGTTGCGCGAGATATTTCATGTCTCGCCGGAAATTGCCACCAGTTGCGGCATCATGCTCTGGCTCATCACCTTCATGTCGGTCATTCCCGCCGGGTTGATCATCGCCCATTTTGAGCGGGTCTCCATCCTGCGCCTGGAACGCGAGAGCCAGCGGGAAGAAGAGCAGGCAGTGGAAGAAGGCTGATTTTCATTACCCAAACCGCATATGCCCATAACACCTGTTCTTTACCGCCTGATACAATCAGAAGTACAACATCCCTGGAAAGCTCTATATAGCACCCATGAAATGTCCTTTTTGCGGGTTCGAGAACGATAAAGTCGTGGACTCGCGTGAAAGCAAGGAAGGCGAATCAATCCGGCGCCGGCGCGAGTGCCTGAAGTGTGAGAAGCGCTTCACCACCTACGAACGGATCGATGAAATTCCCTACATGGTGGTAAAGAAGGATGGCCGGAGGGAGAAGTTTGAACGACAAAAAGTCCTTTCCGGTGTGCTTCGCGCCTGTGAAAAGCGCCCCGTCTCCATGGGAAAGATGGAACAAATTGTCAATGAAGTAGAGCAGTTCGTGGTCGATTCGCCCGAGCGCGAGCGCACCGCCAGCGACATCGGCGAGTTGATCATGGACCGCCTCAAGCAGATTGACAAGGTCGCCTATATCCGCTTTGCTTCTGTGTATCGGGACTTCCAGGATGTAAGCGAATTCCACTCCGAACTTGAGCTGCTTCTCAACAACAGTCCCGAAAAGCAAAAGCCGGCGAAAGCGAAGGCTCCCGCCAAATGAACAACAGACTCACTGGTAAGCAGGTGATATGGCTCATAAGGTGACTCTGATACCAGGCGATGGCATTGGCCCGGAAGTTACCGGCGCAACCGTGCGAATTCTGGAAGCTGCCGGAGTCAGGATCGACTGGGAGACCGTGAACGCCGGGGCATCGGCATACGAAAAAACGGGCGAATACATCCCCAAAGAGCTCACCGAATCCATTGAGCGCACGGGAGTGGCGCTCAAGGGGCCGATCACCACACCTATTGGGGGCGGCTTCTCCAGCATCAACGTTGCATTGCGGCGCAAGTTCGAGCTCTACGCCAATTTTCGTCCTGTGCGCAGCCTGCCGTCGCTTGCCACTCGCTATCCTTCCGTGGACCTGGTCATTGTGCGCGAGAACACAGAAGGTGAGTATTCCGGGATTGAGCATCAGGTTGTGCCGGGCGTCGTGGAAGCCCTGAAAATCATTACGGAAAAAGCTTCCACCCGTATTGCCCGATTTGCTTTTGAATTTGCCCGGCGTGAGAAACGCAGGAAGATGCACGCTATTCACAAGGCCAACATCATGAAAATGAGCGATGGCCTTTTCCTCAGTTGTTGTCGCAAGATCGCGAAGGAATACCCTGAGATCCCCTACGCTGAGCACATTATCGACAATGCGTGCATGCAACTGGTCATGAACCCATACCAGTATGACGTCCTGGTGATGGAAAACTTATATGGGGATATCGTTTCCGATCTCTGCGCCGCATTTGTCGGCGGGCTGGGCCTGGTCCCGGGAGCAAACCTGGGTGATGGTTGCGCCATTTTTGAAGCTGTCCACGGGTCGGCGCCGGATATTGCGGGCAAAGACCTCGCCAATCCCACGGCAGTTGTGCAATCGGCGATTCTCATGCTCCGCCACCTGCGCGAAGTTGAAGCGGCGGACAAAATATACGCAGCCCTGGAGCGCACCTACAAAGAGAAGCAGCACATCACGCGTGATGTCGGTGGGACCTCGGGCACAACCGAGTTTACTGAAGCGTTGATCGCAAACATGGAAGCCGCTGCTGTCGCAGCCACCTAAGTGAAAGACCTCAAGGCCTGCAGAGACCAGGGGAGTGGAGTTAGCATAATTTTGTCACCAGTTCTCGCAGACTCAGCTTGTGATTTGAGGCGCTACTGGGAATAACCTGCAGGCATTCACAATGAAAAAAATATTTCCGCTATTCTTCTTGTGTGCATTCTTTGGCTGCAACTCGCAGCCGTCGCAACATTTCAATTCAACCGTAGCAGCGGCTTCACCAGCCGCGCCGGCGGCCCCTGTTCCCGTTTCCACCCCGGACCCAGGCAAGGCCGGCAGCATCAAAGGCGTGATTGACTTCAAAGGCGCAGTACCTCACCAGCCCTCCATCGATATGACGACAGATCCAATGTGCCCGCAGACCCCGCAGCCTGCGGAAACCGTGGTTGTGAATAACGGCAAGCTGGCAAACGTCATTGTTTATGTCAAAGATGGCCTGCCCGCCGGGCAGTACCCGGTTCCATCCGAGCCCGTGGTACTCACTCAGAAAAGCTGCCGTTATTTCCCCCACATGATGGGCATAATGGCAAAACAACCGTTCAAAATCACCAACACCGATCAGGCCGACCACAACATTCATGACATGCCAAAAAACAATCCGGCGTGGAATGAAACCCAGATGCCTACGGACAAGCCGATTGTGAAGAGCTTCCCTAACCCGGAGATGATGATTGTGCTGCAGTGCAACCAACACCCCTGGATGCGCTCCTATGTAAACGTAATGTCGAATCCTTATTACGCGGTGAGCGGCCCGGATGGAAGCTTTGAAATCAAGAACCTGCCACCCGGCGAGTACACGCTGGCAGCTGTCCACGAAAAATTCGGCGAGAAGGACATGAAAGTCACGGTGAAGCCGAAACAGGTGGCCAGGGCAGAGTTCGCGTTCTCGGCTTCGAAGTAGCGCTGCATGTGAGCGCCCGATGCGCACGGAAGAAGGGTCGAGACTAAGTTCATTTCAGCTTTCGCTGGAGGCGCCGCCCCTCTTTTGTGATAAAGCAAGTGGTTCCTCGATTTCGGGCTTTTGATTCACATAAGTTACGGGCAAATATTCACCCTCGGTACTTGCGACGGAGGCTTATCGGCGGCACAATCACCGAAATCAGCCTCGCAAGCAACACCACATGAAGATTCTGGTTGCAGCAGTCATAACTATCGCGTCGGCCTTCTTCTTCGTCCTGACGGCGCTTTATTGCCTGCTGGCATTTGAACCGTATACGTACTACGCCCTGATAAAAGCTCCACCCGAAGCATGGATTCCCTGGTTTGCTTCTCATCATGTGCTGCTCTTCTGGGCAGTGGCAGCATGCTTCCTGTTTGCCAATTGGCCGCTGCGGAAAACCCGCATGTTTTCTGCCGCTACGATTGTGATGCTGCTGATTGGCCTAACCTGGACGCTGCATCCCTTCTTGCAGTCAATCGAAAATACGGGTGCGTCATTGGCCTGGGGCGCATCGGCGATTCTCCTCCTTATTGTTACGGCCCTGCCCAGAGTTGTCACCGCCTGGCCCACAAGTGAACCTGGAACAGATTTGCCGGCGATCAATTTCTCAAGCCCGGTGATCGCCGCGGTTCTAATTGCGCTGCTGGCGATTGCGGGAACGCAGATCAGGTTGTTTGCCGCGACGCGCTCTTCTGCGGTTGAGCCTCATCTTCTCGAGTTCTCTTTCTGGAGCTTGTTGACACACGCAGCACTGGCGGTTACGGCGGTTGCCGTACTCAACCTGCTGATCATGGCAATCTCTCGAACTCAGCGCCCGCGGCAAACTCGATTGGTATTGTTGACGGGCGGATGTTTTTGCGCGCTTTTTTACGCCCTGGCACATTCTTTTGCCGGCGTACTCAGTTTTCGGGGATGGCCATCTCTGGTCTACGCAGCTCTGTTCGCCGCAGGGCTCACCCTGACTGGAATGGCCGTCGCCCTGCCGCTTTCTGCAACTGACTTTGGCAGGTCACGCGTGCAGCAGGGACTCATCTTCGCGGCCGTCATCGTGCTGGCTGCCCTGGAACTTTCGTTGCCTGCATTTATCGGATTGTGGGATTGGAACGGCGTTTTCCTTCACACGTTTACGATCCTCTTCTGGGCTGGAATCACGCTTTGTGTGTACAAGCTGCGGCCGCGCTCTTGCAGCTATTCCGTACCAGCTCTCCTGGGTGTACTTGTAATTACTGTATTCGCCTACGAGAGCCTGCGGGCTACAGAAATATTCTGGAGCCGTCCGCTCGGCATCTCTGACGGCGAAATCCAGTTGTCGCTGCAGCAATACGCCACGCGCGACGCCTCCTTCCAGTTGGCCGATGATGCGCTTGGCAATGCGCCACCGCAAAAGAAGTGCGGGCAACTATGCCGGGTGCTGCGCCAGTACACAAATATGCGCAATGCCCACACCAACGCGCAGGTGAACCTGGTTGAACCTCTACTCCCGACTCACGCAGCAAGACCCAACATCTTTATTTTCGTGATCGATTCCATGCGCCCGGATTACCTGGGAGCATACAACCCGAAAGTGGATTTCACTCCTAACATCGATGCATTCGCTCGCGACAGCGTCGTTTTCCGCCATGCCTACACGCAATATGCGGGAACCACCCTGTCAGAACCGGCGATATGGGCGGGCGCGCTTCTGCTGCATGCTCATTATCTGCAGCCTTTCTCGAACGTGAACAGCCTGGAGAAGCTGGCGACGGTCGATCATTACCAAATGTACGTCAGCGATGACACTGTGCTTCGCCAGTTGCTCTCCCCAAAAGATAATCTCATCAAGCTGGACGCGAACACTCTGTGGAACCATTATGATGTCTGCAACACCACTGACGAGTTCTTCCGGCGTCACGATGAGCGTGCCGCAAATTCAGGGCCAATATTCTTTTACACCCAGCCATTGAACGTTCACCAGTTCGCGAACAACAGCCATCCCTCGGCGCGACAAATCGGCTGGCACCGGGACGGCTTCAACGCACGCATCTCCCTTGCCGTGCATCAGGTGGACGAATGCATGGGCAACTTTCTGGCCAACCTCAAGAAGCGCGGCCTTTATGAAAACAGCATTATCGTCCTGACCTCGGATCACGGAGACGCAACGGGAGAACTTGGCCGCTCTCTCCACTCGGAAATCATTTATCCGGAAGTAATGCACGTTCCGTTGATCATTCATCTGCCTAAAGGTATGGAATCGCTGCACCACGACGTGAATGCGTTGGTAGCTCTTACCGATGTAACGCCTTCTTTGTATTACCTGCTGGGACACAGGCCGGTTCTGTCGAATCCTATGTTCGGACGGCCATTATTTTTCCAAACCGCAAAAGAACTTGAACAGTCCCGCCGGCACAGCCTCTTCATGGCCTCTGACGTGCGCGCGGTCTATGGAATCCTGGATGGCGATGGCCGCTACTTCTACGCCACTTACGACTCCCCGGTGAAGAGCTATCTTTATGATTTGGCTACTGATCCCCTGGGAACACATGATGTTCTGACACCACAGTTGAAGCAGCGCTATGACGACGAGATCCTCGATCATCTTAAAATGATTTCTGACTTCTATGGTTGCCAGCCCCAATTGAGGTCTCTGCTCGCTGCAAATTAATGCTACCCGGCGTGGAACAGCCGAACTGTTTCGATGCGCACGACGCGAGCAGATGATAAAATGAAAAGTTTTAAGGAGCTGTTCTGACCCGCACCAGGTACAATGCCGCCCATCATCGTTTTACCGTATTAGTCGCCGTTCTGGCTTTTTTGCTGCTCATCGCGGGTGGCCTGGTTACCAGCAACAATGCCGGGCTTTCCGTGCCCGATTGGCCTACGAGCGAAGGCCTATGGTGGCTGCCGCTCCATAAAATGGTTGGCGGTGTAAAGTTCGAGCATGGGCACCGGCTCATCGCGGAACTCGTCGGACTGCTGACCATCATCGCGGCCATTTGGACATGGAAGGTAGACAGGCGGCGGTGGATGCGGCTGCTGAGCATCGGCGCGGTTCTGGGTGTGATCTTTCAGGGCATCCTGGGTGGTTTGACTGTTCTGGAATTCACCCCCCCATTGATTTCAACGGCGCACGCTACGGTCGGCCAGACCATGTTCTGTGTGCTGGCGGCCATTGCAGTGTTCACGAGCAGGAGCTGGCTGGACGAACCAGCGCACACCATTTCACAAAGAGAATCCGCGCCTCTAATACGGCATGCCTGGATGTTGATCGGCTTCCTGTATTTGCAGCTCATTCTCGGCGCAGCATTCCGCCACGTTTGGACCAAATGGGGTCCGACAGCAGCAAACCGCTGGCCGGCGCACAAAATCATTCATGCGTTCCTCTATCCCCATATGCTGAATGCGCTTCTTGTGGCAGGTCTCATCCTTTACTTGAGCATACACACTTTGAAGAAACATGCCGGGATTCCCCAGTTGAGCAGGCCGGCAATTTTGATGTTGGTGCTGCTGGTTGTGCAACTTGCTTTAGGAGTCAGTGCCTACTTTGTTCGCGTGATTCAGGGAATCGATGAAGTGCAACCAACGCTCAGCCTGGTTACTGTGACGGTGGCTCACCTGGCCACAGGCGCCTTGATACTGGCTTTAGCAATGATCTTCACCATCCAGGCATATCGGCATCGCGAGCCGATTGCCGAACGGGCGCCCATCGATCATGAGGTAGCCAACGCATGAGCGTCTCAGCCCAGCCACTGGTCTCGGCAGAAACGCGCAGCGCGGAGGTACAGGTTGCGCCCGAGCCGCCTGTAGCAATCCCAAAGCCTTCTTTTTTAAGCGATTACGCGCAACTCTTTAAGGTCCGGGTCACGGCATTGATCGTCATCACGGCTTGGGCCGGCTATTACATGGCCGCTTCCAAGAGTGGGATTCCCAGCCTCTCATGGACTCTGCTCAACGCGTTATGGGGGATCGGCCTGACATGCGCAGGTTCAGCGGCTCTGAATGAAGTTCTGGAACGCCGTATTGACGCCCGGATGAAGCGCACCCGCAATCGCCCCCTTCCCGGTGGCCGCATGGACGTCACCACAGCGTTGATTGCAGGTATAGCCGCCACCATTATTGGATCGGTTTCCCTGGCATTGACCACCAACGTATTGACGGGTGTACTGGCTTTCTCGACGGCAGCAACCTATCTTGCACTCTACACGCCATTAAAACGGATTTCCCCGATATCAACTTTCGTGGGCGCCTTTCCCGGCGCCATGCCGCCCCTGCTTGGCTGGACCGCGATGCGCGGACAAGTGGAACCTGAAGCCATCATCCTTTTCCTGATCGTTTTCTTCTGGCAGTTCCCTCACTTCCAGGCGATTGCGTGGATGTATCGCGATGAGTACGAAGCCGCTGGAATCAAAATGTTGCCGGTGGTCGATAAGGGTGGTCGAAGCGTGATAAGGCAGATGCTCTCCTATTGCTCGGCACTGCTGCCGGTAAGTTTAATGCCGGCCCTGCTGCATATGGCGGGACGCGTTTACCTGATTAGCGCCCTCCTCCTCGGCATCGGATTTCTCTATTGTGTATTTCGACTGGCACGGACCAAGCTGCCGCCGACTTCGCCCAGTTCGCGCAGGCTGGCCCGTCAGCTTCTGCAGGCCTCGATTTTATATTTGCCTCTTCTGTTTGCGTTCATGATGTTAAACGTGGTGGGGCGATAAATGGCTACCGTGCTGGAAAATCGAGAAACAACAATTCCACAACAGGGCAGCACGACCGCGGTGATCCAGGTGGAAGACCTTCGACACACGTACGGAAAACGTGCGGCTCTCAATGGCGTTTCCTTCGCGGTAGAGACAGGTGAAATCTTTGCCCTGCTTGGCCCCAACGGCAGCGGCAAAACAACGCTCTTCCGAATCCTTTCTACTCTCATGCTGCCCTCAAGCGGACGCGCGCTGGTTGGTGGCTTTGACGCGGCTAGGCAGCCCGATGAGGTCCGCAGACGCATTGGCGTGGTGTTCCAGGCACAAAGCGTGGATATAAAGCTGACCGCGGCGGAGAATTTATGGCATCAGGGACACCTGTACGGACTGCACGGGGCCGAATTGAAACAGCGGATCGCGGCCATTCTGGGCAGGGTGGCGCTCGCGGACCGGGCCAATGAGCGCGTGGAAACCTTCTCCGGCGGGATGCAGCGCCGCGTCGAACTAGCCAAGGGACTCATGCATTATCCCAGCGTTCTGCTGCTGGATGAGCCAACAACTGGTCTTGATCCCGGCGCGCGCCGCGACCTCTGGCAATACTTGCAGCAGTTGCGCACGCAGGAGCAGGTATCAGTCATTGTTACCACCCACCTGATGGAAGAAGCCGAGCGCTGCGACCGGTTGGCAATCCTGAACGCTGGGCAGGTTGTTGCCTTAGGCACCCCACTGGAACTACGCAGCCAGATTGGCGGCGACGTCATTTTGCTGGAAGCGGAAAATCCGGAATCTCTGGCCGCGCGCATTGAACAGAAGTTCCATGCTGACGCCACGGTGTTGGACGGCAAAGTTCGTATGGAACGCAAAGACGGACACCGCTTTGTGCCTGACCTGGTGGAGGCTTTCCCCGGCGAGATTCAGTCGATATCGGTAAGCAAGCCCACCTTGGAAGACGTATTTATCGACCGCACAGGGCACCGCTTCTGGACGGAACCAGACGAACAAAGTGACGGCGAGCAAAGTGAAAAGGAGAAAAAGAAGTAAATGGCGCAGGCAGCAGTAACCCCGGCGGCAGTCGCCACGCCTACGGTAAATCCATTTCTTCCCGCCTACACTCTGTGGTGGCGGGAGGTTGTGCGCTTCTATCGCCAGCCGGCACGCGTTGTCGGCGTGATTTTGTCTCCTCTTCTTTTCTGGGTGGTGATTGGCGCGGGCTTCGGCAGTTCAGTGCATGCTGGAGCCACCGGCACCGGCAGTTTCCTGGAGTATTTCTTTCCCGGCGCGCTGATCATGATCGTTCTGTTCACTTCGATTTTCACCATGATGTCCGTAATCGAAGACAGGAATGAAGGCTTTTTGCTTTCCGTAATGGTTGCGCCAGTGCACCGGTCAGGGATTGTGCTGGGCAAAGTCCTGGGCGGCACCACGCTCTCCGCCATTCAGGGGCTTGTGTTTCTGGTGTTCGCGCCAACCGTGGGCATACGCCTTGGGCTGGAACAAATCCTGATTGTTGCCTTAGTCACCTTTCTGGTGGCCTTTGCGTTGACGGCCCTGGGCTTTGCGATTGCATGGAAGATGGAATCAACTCAGGGATTTCACGCCATCATCAATCTTTTCCTGATTCCGCTATGGATGCTCTCCGGAGCTTTGTTCCCGGTGAGCGGAGCAAGCGGATGGCTCAAAGTGCTGATGCGCATCAATCCTCTCACCTACGGCATGGACTCGCTGCTGCTCACAATGTTTCCGGCGACCGCGCCGCGCACCACGCTTGCGCTTTGGCCGTCGATTGCGGTATTGGCCGTGTTTGCAGGCGTTGTTTTCCTGGCAGGGTTCATCCTGGTGAACCGGCGCAGGACCGTTCCCTCCGCCTGAGATGCCTGATTACAGCCTCTTCCCCGCCCTGAACGCCAGTTTGAACGGCGCCAGCGCCGTATTGATCGTGACGGGTCGTGCGTTCATCCGTCGCGGAAAGGTCCATCTGCATCGGGCATGCATGCTGGGCGCAGTCAGTGCTTCTGCGGTATTCCTGGCTTCCTACCTTTATTACCACGCCCATGTCGGCTCCGTGCATTTTCCCGGACACGGGTGGCCAAAAGCGCTGTATTTCACCGTTCTGATCTCTCATACGTTGTTCGCAGCCACCGTGCCTGTGCTTGTGGTGGTGACTCTTACCCTTGCGCTACGCAGCAAATTTGAGAAACACCGTCGCATCGCGCGCTGGACCTATCCGGTATGGCTGTATGTGTCAGTGACTGGTGTTATTGTTTATCTGATGCTTTACCAGATCTACGGCGCACATTACTGAAAAAGCTATCTGCTCGCGAAAAAGCCGCTCCGGCGAGCGAACAAAAGTCGACAGATTGCCGGATTTGTAGTCTAATAAAAAGCTGCCTGGCGGTTTTTTGCAAAAAATTCATCAAGGACATGCCTCCCTATGCCAAAGAGCGTGAATAAAGTGATCCTCCTCGGAAATCTGGGCAAAGACCCTGAGATCAAATACACCCCCAGCGGTACACCCGTGGCGAGGTTCAGTCTCGCCACGAATGAGCGCTATAAAGACAAATCCGGCGAATGGCAGGAACGCACCGAGTGGCACAATATTGTTGCCTGGCAGCGCCTGGCCGAAATCGTGGGCGAGTACGTAAAAAAGGGCTCCAAGCTCTATATAGAAGGCCGTCTGCAAACCTCGAGCTGGGAAGACAAACAAAGCGGCGAGAAGAAATATAAGACTGAGATTGTTGCCAATGATTTGGTGCTGTTGAGCGGCCGTGGCGAGAGCGATTCTGAAAGCAGGGTTTCGCGCGGGGCGGCGGCCAATTCCTCGTTCGACCAGCGCCAACCTCAGCATGATGACGCCGCCCATGGAGCGGAAATCACCGACGAAGACATTCCTTTCTGAGCGAACTGTTAAATCACTCAGTTTCTTGCAGGTGAAAGTCCTGCCGCAGAAGGAGGTTAGTTGACTGCGTAGCTATGGCGTATGTGTGGAGGGTGACCGAAACACAGGAGCAACGCCGGATAAACGTGGCCCCAGACCCAGACCGTGGGCGCGCGCAACTGCACAGCCCGTAACGCAAGTGAACCTTAATAAGCCTCGTTAATGTCAGCCATGCAGGAATGCTGGGAGAGCATGGCCTAAAGTGGTCCCGCTGAGTCCTTAGAATGGGGACGAAGGCCAGTGATCCTTGGTGGATGAACTAACCATTTGAAGCCGGGGATGGGACTCGGGGTATAGAGGATGGGATGTGTGGAAAGAACTGAGCGGAACAGTTGAGACCTCTGCCTGTCGCGGCTTAACCTGCCGCGTAATCGATGGAATAAGGTTGTTCGCCGAAATCCAGAGAAAAGCGGGATAGAGGAGTCGGAGGAGGCCATAGTACTGATGATGGGGAGGACAACAAAACCTCACCGGAGGGAAGGGCCTCTGCCTCTGCTTCTGCCAAGCGAAACGATGTGAGAGGCACTGCATGATTGCGAAAGCTCAAAACATGCCGTTAGACAAGGTGCGAGTATTGCAACGGACGCTATACCGGGCAGCCAAGGCGAATCCGACGCGGAAGTTCGGAGTGTTGTATGACAAGGTGTGCCGAGACGACGTTCTGAGAACTGCGTACCGACAAGTCAAAGCCAACGGCGGTGCCCCTGGCATCGACCAGCAAACCTTCGAGGTCATCGAGAAGGAAATTGGCCTTGATGAATTTCTGCGCAGCATCAAGGAGCGTTTGATAAAGAAGCGGTACAAGCCCCTGCCGGTGCGACGGGTTTACATCCCGAAGGCTGATGGGACGCAAAGACCGCTGGGCATTCCTGTCATCACAGATCGTGTCGTGCAGGCAGCAGTGAAGATCGTGATCGAACCCCTGTTCGAAGCGAGCTTCAAGGATTTCTCGTATGGCTTCCGGCCACGGAAGAGCGCCCACAAGGCCCTGCGGGAGGTCTATAAGTGGCTGAACTTCGGCTGTCACTGGGTTGTTGATGCGGATTTGAAGTCGTACTTTGACACGATTCCGCATGACCGCCTTCTGCTGTCAGTACGGTCAAAAGTCATTGATCGGTCGGTGGTCAAACTGATCGAGCTGTGGCTGAAAGCTGGAGTCATGGAGGATATGCAGGTTCGGAAGGAAACGACCGGAACGCCACAGGGTGGGGTCATCTCTCCCTTGCTGGCCAATCTGTACCTCCACTGGTTGGACAATTATTGGGAGCGCAGAGGGTACGGCGAGCGAAAGCACGATGCTCACATCGTCCGCTATGCCGATGACTTTGTGATTCTCTGCAATCGGCAGCCGGATTTTTATCTGGCTGAGGCTAAGAAGATTCTTGATCGGCTCGGCCTCACGCTGAACGCAAAGAAAACGCGGGTAGTAAACGTCAAGGAGGAGACATTTGATTTCCTTGGTCACCGATTCGCTGTGCGACCTTCGAAGCGCACAGGGGCGGTAAAGACGTACTACTATCCAAGGCCCAAAGCGATGCAGGCGGTCAAGAGTAAGATCCGCGAGGTTGTTCAAACTGGACAGCATTGGGATCTCCCACATCTCATACGAGAACGGATAAACCCGATTCTCAGGGGATGGGGCAACTACTTCAAGACCGGCAACTCAAGAATGCATTTCTTGAGCATCGCGAATTACACGACTTACACACTCTGCATCATGCTGCGGAAGAAACACAAGAAGCGGTCTAAAGGATGGAGAGACCATCCACCGTCGTGGTTTTACGACTATCACGGGCTCTTCAAGCTGTACAGCCTGTCGGCAGTCGGTGATAGCCACACACGGTACGGCCGTCTTGCCACGCCATAAAGCTGCCGAATGAAGGCAGTCGGAAAGCCGTGTGCGGGAAAACTGCACGCACGGTTTGACGAGGGGCCGCTGAGGAGATCACTTCAAATCAGTGGCCTACTCTACGAGTCAACTCAGGGGATGCTGCGTCGGAGGCTCTTGGCAGAGTCGACGACAAAACCGAGCTTCCGTGCCGGGCCTTGGCTGTTGGCATTTGGTGTCAGTTTTTCTGACATTTTTTGTCAATTTGCCGCTATAATTGGCGTAATCAACCAGCTTCGTTGTAAATCCTGTGACGCCAAAACCCCAATGCTTTTATTCATTTGTGGGCAAAAGTGGAGGTAAGGCGTTTTGCCCATAGCCAACTGGCGTCCAAGATGCAACAAGGAGGGTGAGTTCCACGTCCCGAGGCTTCATGTATGCGGGGAACCGAGGATTCCAGAGGAGATTTGTAAAATGCGCAAACAAAAGGGTTTTTCGCTCATCGAGCTGCTGATCGTGGTCGCAATCATCCTGATCATCGCAGCCATCGCTATTCCGAACCTGCTGCGGTCCCGCATGGCCGCCAACGAGTCAGCAGCCGCTCAGACCATCCGTACATTGAATACGGCCGAAGTCAGCTACTCGACCACGTACCCCACCGCGGGATACGCCAATGACCTTAAAATATTGGGACCAAGCACTGACTGCACCGATCCGACCACGGTCAGTTCGACGACTGCATGTTTGATCGACGGAGTTCTGGGTTGCGCCAGTCAACCGTGCGTCAAGGGTGCCTACAAGTACGTGCTGGGTGATGTAACAGCTATTGGCGCAGACTATTTTGCCGGCGCGCAACCGCTCTCCGCGTCCGGAGGACAGAAGAGATTCTGTTCTCTAGCGGATGCCGTTGTCAGAACTGACAGCCCAAAAGATCCCACAGCCGCAGTGGATGCCGCCGCGTGTAAGA
This sequence comes from Candidatus Angelobacter sp., assembly GCA_035712465.1. GTDB lineage: Bacteria > Acidobacteriota > Terriglobia > Terriglobales > Acidobacteriaceae > Angelobacter. The sequence continues at coordinate 56,223 of DASTAS010000023.1, read as the reverse complement.
CAATGACTGCGTTATCCAACTAGTTTGATTTTGGCAAGTACCTGGGGGAGGGTATGAGCCAGGGGACGTGGCGCAAGCCACGTCCCTTTTATTTTAATCCCGATCTCGAAGTGACAATTTCTGTCGCCCTGAATACCCATCTTTGCAAAGTGAGACAGGGTGTCACCGGAGTCTCTCCTCAACGTCTTTGAAAGTTATATTTCCAAGTTGTATTTTCAACAACTTGGAGCCCATTGCCACAACGCAAACGAAGGCGAGAATGGCCCACCAATTGCAACCCATTATGTGTATCGCATTCAAACTATTTGATTAGTTGCACAGCCATGAAAACCTCAAAAGGCTTTTCACTTATCGAACTATTGATCGTGGTGGCGATCATCCTGGTCATCTGCGCCATCTCGATCCCAAACCTTCTGCGCTCGCGAATGTCAGCGCAGGAATCTGCGGCCGCGGCGACGGTCCGCAATATTCATAATTCTGAAGCAACATACCTGGTGGAGTACGCCACGACCGGATATGCTGATTCCCTGCTGAAGTTAGGGCCGGGATCTACCTGTGATGCTACACATGCCTGCCTCATCGATGATGTGCTGGCCTGCACCACCCAACCGTGTCTGAAGAGCGGATACGAGTATTTTCTGGGCACTGCTGACTCCACAGCACCCTTCAGCACCTATGTCATCACCGCTACGCCACGAGCTTGGGCTACCACCGGATCGCAAAACTACTGCGGAATTGAAGACGGTGTTCTCCGCCACCAGACAACTGCGTCAAGCAGTCTCGCCGCCGGGCTGACGCACAAGGAATGTGCCGATCGGTCCCAGTACCCCGCCATCTCTAATTGACGATATTGGAAACAGCAGCGTGCTTCGAATAGAATTCTTATAACGGCATGTACGCCATCGAGATCCAAAATCTTTCCAAAAGTTATCAGGTTGGCTTCTGGAAAAAGGGGCTGCGACCGGCTCTCAAGAATTTAAGCCTGTGCGTCGAACGTGGGGAAACCTTCGGCTTCCTGGGCCCAAATGGCGCCGGTAAGACCACAACCCTAAAGCTGCTCATGGGGATCACCTTTCCTTCATCCGGAACGGCAAAAATTTTGGGCAGGCATTTTCAGGATCCCGAGATCAAGAAAAAAATCGGCTTTCTGCCTGAGCAGCCCTATTTCTACGACTATCTCAGCGCACCCGAATTGCTTGACTACTACGGCAGGCTCTCAGGCGTTTCTGCTGAGGAGAGGCAACGCAAGATTCCTGCCACTCTAGAGTCTGTTGGCCTCAATGATGCGGGCAACACGCAGCTTCGTAAATTTTCCAAAGGCATGCTGCAGCGAGTTGGAATAGCCCAAGCGATAATTCATGATCGGGAAATCCTTTTCCTCGACGAGCCGATGTCTGGCCTGGACCCGTTGGGCCGCCATGAAGTGCGTGAACTGATTCAAAAGCTCAAGGACGCCGGCAAGACCATCTTCTTCTCAACGCACATCCTTTCCGATGCTGAAGCGCTTTGCGATCGCGTGGCGGTGATTCACAAAGGTCAGTTGCGGGGAATCGGCGTAATGAACGAGCTGCGAAGCGCCGCCGGAACCAACTCAGAAATCATCTGGCAGGGAGCGAATGCGTTGTCGGCCGTCGTCAGAGACGTCACAGAACCGCATGTGACCGGAGAGCTCGTGCGAGCAACTGTTGCCCGTGAACAACAAGATCGAGTTCTCGAAAAGCTGCGGCAGCAAGGCGCGGTGCTGATTTCCGTAACGCCTCTGCATGGCACGCTGGAGGAATATTTCCTGGCGAAGACTTCCCAGGCTGAGGCGGTGCAGCCATGATTCCCCGCCTCTCCGCAATCACCTCCAACACATTTCGCGAGGCTGTGCGCGACCGGGTGCTCTACAACCTGATTATTTTTGTGCTGATCCTGCTGGCTAGCGCCCCACTTTTCAGCCAGATTTCAATTGATATTGAGCGGCTGATGCTGGTAAATCTCGGCCTGAGCGCGATTTCTATTTTCGGTGTCATCATCGCCATTTTTATCGGTATCGGACTGGTTTCGAAAGAAATCGATAAAAAAACGCTTTACACCATCCTCTCGCGCCCGGTGCGCCGCTGGGAGTTCATTGTGGGCAAGTATCTTGGACTGGTGCTCACTTTGCTCACGAACGCGGTATTCATGACCATCGGCTTCTATGCCGCGTTGTACCTCTACACTCGGCCACTCTCGGCCGCCGATGCTCGTTTGCTCATTGGAATATATTTCATCGTTCTCGAATTCCTGATAATCACAGCGGTCACTCTTCTTTTCTCGTCGTTTTCGTCGCCAATCTTTTCTGCGCTGTTTTCGTTTGCTCTGTTTGTCATTGGAACGTTCTCTGAGGATCTGAGAAACTTTGCCGCTTACTCTCATGGCGTCGGAAAATGGGGGGCTTACGCAGCGAGCTGGATTGTTCCGAATTTTGCTTCGCTGAATGTCATTTCCCAGGTAGCCCACAAGCAGCCTGTGGCCGGGGCGATGGTTCTGTTCAACACTGCTTACGCGCTTTTGTATTCAGCGACCGTGATCCTGATTGCTGTTCTGATTTTTGAGCGCCGCAACCTCAAATGAAGCCAAGCGCCAAAAAGACGTTCGTTCTTACTCTGGTGCTGATGCTTCTCTTTGCCGGATCGGTGCTGGCCCTTGCTAAAATCAATTCCCTTCGCGGCAGCCAGGCCACGTTGCAGGACGTTTTGTACATGCCGTCGGGCAAGCTCATCAAGCGAATGAGCTTGGGATATTCCGGCTTGCTCGCCGATATCTATTGGACGCGAGCTGTACAGTACTTCGGCTCGAAGCATATTGCACAGTCCATGCATTATGACCTGCTGTATCCTCTACTGGATATCACCACAGACCTTGATCCGCAGCTCATTGCGGCATACGACTACGGCTCGATTTTTCTTTCGGAGCAGCCCCCGCAAGGAGCCGGGCAGCCGGACAAAGCTGTCGCCCTGGTGGAGAAAGGCATCCGGGAAAACCCGGCTTACTGGAGACTTTACTTCACGCTGGGGTTTATCCAGTACCAGAACCGGCACGATTATCATGCCGCACAGGAGGCGTTCGAAAAGGGCTCAGAAATTCCCGGCGCCCTCCCCTGGATGAAAGTCATGGCTGCACGCATGGCTGAACGCGGCAAGGATATCGGGACGGCTACAGCACTGTGGGGGGCTGTATACCAGATGGCCTCCGACAAGGAGATTAAGCATACTGCTCAGCTTCATCTTGCCTCGATTCAGGCCGACATCGCGATCGATGAACTGGAACGCCGGGTTCAAACCTACCAGCAGCGGACCGGCAGTTTCCCTTCGGCATGGGCTGATCTCGAGCGCGCCGGCCTGTTGCGAGGAATTCCTCTCGATCCCGGTGGCGTCCCCTACCAACTGCAGCCTGGCGGTAGGGTGGAAGTTCTGAACGCCAAGAAGTATCCTTACCTTGGGGAGTGGCGACAGAACCAACATTAGGCCATTCTGAACTTCTCACATGCAATTTTGTTTGTACGTCACCCTCGGTGTTCTCCTGTCGCTTGCAACAGGGCACGCCGGAGCACCGATCAACAACGCTAAAAGCCTGGCCCACGCGGTGGATCAGCGCTACAACGCGCTAAAAACCTTGAAGTGTTCATTCACCGAGATTTATCAGGGGCCAGGGATTTCCCGGACAGAGAGCGGGACACTGTGGCTGAAGAAGCCGGGCCGGATGAGATGGGAATACCGCGTGCCGCGTGAGAAGCTGTTCCTCACAAATTCCCATACAGCATACTTCTACGTTCCCGGCGAGCAGCAGGCCAGGAAAACGGACATAAAGAACCTCAACGACATTCGTTCGCCTCTGCGATATCTTCTCGGGAAGACCAAATTAGAAAAAGAGCTGACCGGTCTCTCCTTGGCGCCTGATGTCGCTCCTCTTAACGCGGGGGACACGGTCCTGCGTGGCGTGCCGAAGTCCATGGAAGACCAGTTTTCGGACGTACTCCTGGAGATTTCTCCCGCCCATCAGATCGTCAGGATTGTCATTCATCAGGTGGACGGCACAAGCACGGATTTCCGCTTTTCGAACATCGAGGAAAACATCCCCATCCAGAACAGCCTTTTCCGCTTTACGCCGCCGCCGGGCGTTGAAACCATTGAGGATGAACACGTAACCCGATAATTGACTCTCTGGTTACGGTCAAAGAATTAGGGGAATTAATCTGTGTTTTGCGCAATAATAGAGCTTCCCCCCATTCTATGAAAGGACGGGCACAAGGCCCGTAAAATGCTAGACTTGTATTAAGGAGTGACTTCCCCACAGTTCCATCCATGGCTGAATTCCTGATCAAAATGGCAGACGAGCGCGGTCATGTGCTCGAACAGCTCGAAAGCGGCATTTCCGAGCAGGAAATCCGCGATCGTATGGCCCAGCAGGGCTTCCTGGTGTACTCCGTCAAAGGACGACAGGGACTGCTGTCAATTCGATTTGGGAAAGGGCGTAAGAGGGTAGGAAATGACGAATTCATCATTTTCAACCAGCAATTCCTTACCTTGATCAAAGCCGGTCTGCCCATTTTGAAGTCGCTGGACCTTTTGAGCAAGCGCCAGAGAAACCCGAATTTCAAGGTAATGCTGCAAAACATCGAGCAGCGTGTGAAAAGCGGTGAACTGCTCTCGGATGCGTTTGCTGCTGAGGGATCCGTTTCCAAGATTTACACCACCACGCTGCTTGCCGGCGAGCGAAGCGGCAATCTGGAAGAAGTGCTTGGCCGGTTTATTGCCTTCCAGCGGATGTCAATGAGCTTCAGGAAAAAGCTGGTTTCGTCATTGTGGTACCCGGGGCTGCTGTTTACCGCGCTTGCGGTCATGCTGACATTCCTGATGACCTATGTTGTTCCACAATTTGCCGATCTTTATTCATCCCTGAACGCCAAACTGCCGTCCATGACAGTTTTCATGCTGAACATCGGTACGGGAATCCGGCACTATTATTACGTGATTTTGCTCGCTCTCGTGTCCGTGGTGGGCGGCACTATTTTGTGGGCGCGTTCTCGACAAGGCGCACGTTTCCTGGACTCAATACGTTATCGCGTGCCCATGATTGGCACGATATGGATGAAATACCAGGTAGCCATGTTCAGCAGAACGCTTTCGACCCTGCTATCAGGAGGATTGCCGCTGGTGCCCTCCCTGGAAACAGCGAGCCAGTCGATTAATAGCTTCAAAATCTCTGACAGCGTTGAGCACGCGGCCAGGCGCGTCCGTGAAGGACGTGCGCTCTCTTTCAGCCTGGAAGAGACAAAGTTCTTCCCCGCATTAGCCATCGAGATGATTGAGGTCGGAGAGTCCACGGGGGCGCTGCCCGCCATGTTGAACTCAGTGGCCGAATTTTACGAGGAAGACGTGCAAAACGCCCTGTCGGCGGCCATGCAGCTTATTGAGCCCTTCATTCTGATCTTCATGGGCATTACAGTGGCATTCGTGCTGATCTCGCTCTATTTGCCCATCTTTTCACTTGGAGCGCAGATACAGCAATAGGAAACTATTAAATCTGGGAAGTTATGGAACAACGGAATCTGAGCACGATAGTAGAACTTGCGGCGCAGGCTGCCGGACAGGCGGGAACGCCTGAGCAGCGCGCCCGCGAAATGGCGGCGCGCTACCGCTGCGAATTTGTAGACCTGCGCGATTATCACCTGGATGCGGAGCTTTTCAAGTCGGTGCCGGTGGACCTGATGTTCCGGTACAACTTTGTCCCGCTTGAAGAGCATGAGAGCACGCTTTGGATCGCCATCGCCGATCCCAGCAAGCTGATGATGATCGACGAGATCGGATGGATGCTGAACCGGCGTATTAAGACAAAGGTTGCCACGCTGGCCCAGATCAGCGACATCCTCAAGAAGACGGAACAGTCCCAGCGCGTGCTCGAAGAAGCGAGCGAAAGTTTCGTGCTCGACGTGGTGCGGGAAGACGAGGCCACCGGCGAAGAAAGCCTCACCATCGACAAGATCACGGGGACTAGAGAAGAAGATGTGAGTCCCATCATCCGTCTGGTGGATACTACCATCTTCACCGCGCTGCAGAAGCGCGCCAGCGACATCCACATTGAGACAGAGAGCGATTCGGTGCTGGTGAAGTATCGTATTGACGGCGTGCTGCAACAGGCCATGCAGCCGATGGCGAAGGAGCACCACTCAACGATCATCACTCGCATCAAGGTCATGAGCGAACTTGATATCTCAGAGCGCCGGGTTCCCCAGGACGGGCGTTTCCGTGTGAAGTATAACGGCCGCCTGATTGATTTCCGCGTCTCCATCATGCCCACCATTCACGGCGAAAACGCCGTGCTCCGCGTCCTCGACAAAGAGTCGATGAGCGAAAAGTTCCGCAACCTTGTGCTGGACGTCGTCGGCTTTGATGAAGAAGACGTGCGCAAGTTCCGCCGCTACATTGCTGAACCATACGGAATGGTGCTGGTCACCGGCCCTACCGGCAGCGGCAAGACCACAACGCTCTATGCCGCGCTGAACGAGATTAAGACGGACGAAGACAAAATCATTACCATTGAAGATCCGGTTGAATACCAGATCCACGGCATCACTCAGATTCCTGTAAACGAAAAGAAGGGCCTTACCTTTGCGCGAGGGCTGCGCTCAATTCTGCGCCACGACCCGGACAAGATCATGGTTGGGGAAATCCGCGACACCGAGACGGCCCAGATCGCCATCCAATCGGCGCTTACCGGCCACCTCGTGTTTACGACAGTGCACGCGAACAACGTGGTGGACGTGCTGGGCCGCTTCCTGAACATGGGTGTGGAACCCTATAACTTTGTCTCTGCTCTGAACTGCGTGCTGGCGCAGCGACTGGTCAGGACCATCTGCGAGCATTGCAAGACTCCCATGCCTAAGTACTCGGAAAAGGAACTTGAAGACAACGGCCTGGATCCGCAACAATGGCGCGATGTCACGTTCTTTGATGGACCCGGATGCATTGAGTGCGCCGGCACCGGCTACCATGGGCGGACCGCCATTCATGAGCTTCTCGACCTTTCCGATCGGGTTCGCGAACTGATTCTGGAGAAGCGTCCGTCCTCTGAAATTCGCAAGGCGGCCCACGATGAAGGCATGCGCTTTCTGCGCGAATCAGCTCTGGCCAAAGTACGGTCAGGAGTCACCACGATGAAAGAGATCAACAAAGTAACGTTTATCGAGACTACCCGGTAGATTGATTGATGACAGTTGCAAAAAAACAAAAATCTCTGCGCCCTCGCGTTGCCTGCGAAATCACGCTGGACCGTGTGATTGCGGCCAGAGCGTCTGACCGGCTGGCACGGCTCGAGATGTTCAGTTCCCGGCAAGTTCCGCCCGGCACGCTCGCACCGGGGCTCGCATCGCCGAATGTGCTGAACGGCGAAGCCCTGCGCGCCGCGATCAAGGGTGCGCTGAGCACGGTGAGCGGTAATCTTCGCGATGTAATCGTGATCGTGCCGGATGCTGCCATTCGAGTTCTGCTGCTGGATTTTGAAGCTCTTCCCGACAAAGCTCAGGAAATTGAGGCAGTCATCCGTTTCCGTTTGAAAAAATCGCTTCCTTTTGACGTGGACCAAGCTGCGGTGTCATACGAACTCAAGCGCGGGACAGATGGCGTACGGGTTGTCGCGGCGGTTTCTCCACATGCCATCATTGAGGAGTACGAATCGGCATTCCGCGATTCCGGCTATGCTCCCGGCGTGGTGCTTCCCTCTTCCCTGGCTGCGCTGGGGACGGTGGAAGGAGAACGCCCCACGCTGCTGCTGAAGGTGGATCCAAGCAACATCATGATTGCTGCAGCGGAACATCAGGAATTGCGCCTGGTGCGTACGCTGGATAATCCGAACGGAGCCGATGTGAGCGCCGAGGAATTGGCGGAAGGTGTGCTTCCCTCTATCGTTTTTTTTGAAGATACTTTCGCCGCCCACGTGGAACAGATCTATGTCGGTGGCGTTGACGGTATGGATCGACTTGGGCCGCTCCTTCATGAACATACGGGCGCCCGGGTTGAGGAACTGGCGCCGGACATCTCCCTGGAGCAGAACCTTGGCGGGGAGGGCCTTTCGTCATCGTTGATGGCCGGCATTGCAGGAGCGCTGCTCGGATAATGCGTCTTAATATCAATCTCGCCTCTCAGAAGTATGAAGATGTGCGGACATTCGTTTCGCGCGCCGGGGCCGCCACCGCTGGAATGGCCATCTTCACCGTGGTTCTGGCCGTACTGGCTTGGTTTAATTATTCAAGCTCCACCAATTCCAATGCACGCGTCAGACAACTGGAACAGAAAATTGACATGTTGCAGGAGCAACGCGCCCGGGCCAGCGCCGTGGAAAATCTACCCGAGAATCGCGATCTGACCCAGCAGAAGAATTACTGGAACCGGCAGATCGCGCGCAAGGCCTTTTCCTGGACGCAACTCTTTAATGATCTGCAAAAGATCATGCCCAGCCGCGTCTTTGTGATTTCTGTTGCGCCGGAGTTCACAAAGGACAATCAGCTCAAGCTGAGGCTGACCATTGGAGGAGAGAAAAACGACGACCTGAACGCGTTGGTAAAAAGGATGGAAGGCTCGCATAAATTTCAGCGTACCTCGTTAATCAGCCAGTCAACACAAACGTCATCCACGCCAGGTGCTTCCTCGCTCCACAAGTTTGATATTGAAACTTTTTATACTCCAGGCAGGAACGGGTCGACGCGAAGTGCATCCAGGGAGGGACTCTGATGACCAACCTGGGAAAAATCAAGAAGCGGTTTTTTGCCGTCCTTACCGTGCTTGCGGTAATCGATCTTCTGTTGATCGTATATCTTGTGTGGCCGGGGTACAGCAATGCCAGCCGAAGGGCTCGAGAGGAGTCTCTGAAACAACAGGAACGCAGTCTGGCGCGTGAGGTGGGACCTCTCAAGGATATCGACCATAAACTAATTCAAGCCCGTGCCGATATTGCTACCCTGGATCGAGAAAGGATTCCGGATCGCTGGTCCGTAATCTCAACTCAACTGGACAAATTGACCCAAGAGGCTGGCGTGGTTCCACAATCCATCCAGTACAACACGGTCACGCAATCAGAAGACAAAAATTCCCTGCCCGGAGTGCAACCCATCGGCATTCAAACTTCAGTAACGGGCGAATACGGCAAGGTAGCCCGATTTGTAAACTCCCTGGAGCAGGACAAGCTATTGTTTATCATCCAGGAGATCACGTTGTCCGGTCGCGAGGCTGGAATGGTGACACTGCAGATCAAGTTTGAGACATTCTTGAAAGAAAACCCCGCGGTCGTACCGCAAAGCTGAGAAGAGGAACTGGCAGAGTGAGAATTGGAGCTGCAAACAAGAAACAGCTAATCATCATGGCCGCCCTGCTGGCCGTTCTTGCAGCCGTGGTGATTTATGACTATGCCGGGTTTGGTACCAGTTCAGCTGCTCCCCCTGCTCGAACGTCGGCAGAACGGAATACAACAACGGCGTTACAGAACGATTTGGATCCTACGGTACACCTTGCGACGCTCGAAGCCAGCCGCAGGGTCAAATACGAGCCGGGGCGGAACATCTTTGAGATGGAGGCAGCTCCGATGCCGACGCCGATTACCACCGTTCGCCAGCTTGGTCCCCCGCCCGGACCGCCTACGCCGACGCCTACGCCGCCGCCTCCCCCGATTCCGCTGAAGTTTTATGGATTTGCGAATAAACCGGGTGAAGCGAAACGGATTTTCCTGGCTGAAGGTGACCCGCAGAACTCAACCGTGTTTATTGCCAGGCAGGGAGATATTGTGGACCGCCGCTATCGCGTGACGCAGATTGCGGCCACGTCAGTTGAGATTGAGGATGTGCTCTACAATCATAAGCAGAGAATCCCGTTGACCGCGCGCTAAGTCTGTAAGGGCCAGCCAACTTGAAACAACGCCGATCTACAAACCGGAATGAGAAAGGGTACCTGCTCCTTTCCATCATGCTTCTGATCACAATCATGCTGATCATGCTCGCCGCAGAGGCGCCTCGGATACGGCAGCAAATCAAACGCGCCAAAGAGCAGGAGTTGATCAATCGCGGCGAACAGTACGCCATCGCGATCAGAAAATTTGTTCATAAAAACGGCACCTACCCGACATCTCTTCAGCAACTTGAAGATACCAACCATATCCGCTTCCTGCGCAAGCAGTACGTTGACCCCATGACGGGCAAAGCTAACTGGAAGTTGATTCATGTGGGTGAGGCGCAAATCAAAATCCCACAAAACCGCAACCCTGGCCTTCCTGGCAGCAGCAATCCGGGACTGCAGGGCAGTACAAATTCCGGAGGAACTCAGGCTGCAGGAGGTCCTGGCCAGAGTTCGTTCAGTCAAAGTTCGGGGGGCTTAGGCAGTTCTGGAGGCTTGGGTTCGGGAAGCTTCAGTCAGAGGTCGACCGGTTTTGGCCAGACACCCACTGGTGGTACCTCTCCCCAAGGTTCCCAGGGGAGTAGCAGCTCTGAGGGAAGTTTGACAACCTCGAATATAGGAAACGGCCCGCAGATTGGCGGGGGCGGGATTATCGGCGTGGCCAGTGTGAGCAAACAAACCGGCATCAAGGAATTCAATGACACCAGCGAGTACGACCAGTGGCTGTTTGTCTATGATCAGCGGCTGGAAGGGGCAGCCGCGACCTTCGGCGGCTCCGCGGACGCGGGTGTTACTGTTGCTTCTCCCACCGCACCCGGTCAAGGCGGCGCAACTCCGTCAGGCAGTCCCACGCCTGCTCCGGGTTCTGCTCCCGGCAGCGGCCCCGCGTCGGCGCCGACTCCAAGCCCTACCCCCAATTTTTAGCAACGGAAAGATAAAGCCTCGCTGCATCAGCGAGGCTCTGACTGCAAACTTGAAATCTGCTAGACGTTGAAGGATGATCCGCAGCCGCAGGTGCTCTTCACATTGGGATTCTCGAACTTGAAACCCGCAGCTTCCAGCGTCTCGACATAATCGACCGTGCAGCCGTTCAGATACATCGCTGAGGTAGCGTCGACATATACCTTGAGACCCTCAAAGTTAAAAACTTTGTCCATCACCCCAGGAGCGTTTTCGAAAGACATGGAATAGGAAAAGCCGGAGCAGCCGCCGCCCACCACTCCAATGCGCAGCCCGGCCGGGACCGGATCTTGCTGCTTCATAATCTCTTTGACCTTGGAAACGGCCGTCGCAGTCAGGCTAATCGGGGTCTTAGGAGTCGTCTCAACGTTGGGAGTTGTTGTGGAAGCCATTCAAATCTCCTTGGAATCGGTCCTTTCGAATCAAGACCATTATAGTATAAATTCACACGGAATTACTAATTTGGATGAAACAGGGCGGCTTGGGGTCGCGTACCGGAAGCAGCGTACCTGAAAAAATCCTGCAAAATCCTGGAAAACGCGGGACTATAATTCACTTTAAGGTTCCACATACCGCCGGCCGCAACGTCCGGTCGCGGCGTCGTGTAAGCGGGACCGCTTCCAAGATGATCTGAGGTGGTGTTCTATGATGCAGGCACTGCTTATCCTTTGGGGCGGTTTGACACTGGTTCTAATCGTTCTGCTGATCTATCGCGGCACCCTCACGATGCATGAAGACGATCAGCTTTTCCTCGACAGTTCAGAAGCCCATATACAAAAAGAGCAGCAGGATTTGATTCTCCGAATGGACAAGATTACGCCATGGGTCCGCATTCTGGGCACGTGTTCCGTGGCGCTCATCATGCTCATTGGTGGGATGTTTCTCTACACGAACTTGACACGCTAGCGCCCGCCGGTTCAATGCCGAGTCCAGCCTGCGGCCGGAATCACGCCGCAGGCGTTTCGGCTCGTTTTTTTCATGCGCTCAAATCGATCATTTTCATGCGCTCAAATCGATCAAAGGTAGTCCCGTTTCCTCATCGCGAACGCGATGGAGCGACTGCGGGGTCTCGACCACCACCATCTCCAGGGTCGGCCAGACTTTTCCGCCAAGAAAGTGACCTCCCATTGTGCTTCCGTCTGCCTTGCCCACCACTGCGTGAGCATGCAGAATGCAGTTGCCGTCATGCCGGGCCAGATTGCCGTTGAATGCAAGCACCTCAACCTGCTCATGCACCGGAATCTCCTGGTAGGCTTTTTTATGACGGTCGAAATATCCCAGAGTGACTTCACTGAAAGCGCCAATCGCGGACACCTGCGCGCCTGAGATGCCGTGCTCGCGGGCAAAAAGCAGCAATGGTTCGCGTACATCTTCGTTCTTTTCAAAGACCAGCGCAAACGTTTTTAAGCCATTGTCATTGTGCAGCAGTTTGGTTTTCATAATCTTTGGTGGTGTATCCACTCCATCATTTCAAGATGCTGATTTTGCATTCGGGATTGCATGGACCTGTCTGCGGTTTCAGCCGGCGAAACGGCTGCCTGCCAAGCTGCTGCGGCATCTTGAGAACCAGAGACCGCTTTGAGGCAACGGCATCCTGAGCGCATGGCGGTGCATCATTTCTATCAGGCACTTCTATAACGTACGCGAAAAAGCTGTTCACCGCGTTTCCCGGCCGGTTACGGAGAGATGACTCAGCGGTGTTACCAGGAGAGCTTACTCGGAGACGGCGAGCTACGTATCGCGTTGCGATATATATTGCCACCGAGGGAAGGCAACGGACCGATGACGTAGGGCTTCCTTATTAATAGTGATTAAGAACCCAGCCAGCAAAGCTGAGTCTTGGATTTCGCTACCACATTCGAGCCCAGCCCAGACGCAGGTCGAACCCGCGCGGCGAAGCACGTGAAAGGCTTACTAATCCGGAGGACGCGTCACAATGCATGCAACCGAACCAAATAACGACAAGAATAAGACACTAAATCATGAGAGCCATGCATGCAGTTACGCGCTGGAAAGTCTGATGGCGATTCAAAAAGCCCTTGAGAATGGGTTTCCGGAGTGTGAACCCTCGCACGGCCCGACTCAACGCAGCACGGCCGCAAACAGCCCACAAAGCACTCCCCGAGGCCAGGTGTCCGCGCCGGTCCTGCGTGTCGGTCTCGACTGGCGAAAATCGTGGCGTCTGCTCCTGATGAAGCTCACCAAATCCAGGGAAGCCGGCAAAGGCAACGCGCATCACACAGTTTGAATGCATCCCGCCCCGGCGCTTGCGCTCCTCCCTTATCTGGCCATTTGAATGACATTCTCCGTTTCGCTACACTGAAGTACAACTTCTGCTTGCAGTCACACGGTGTTGTGCGCGATTGCACTTACACCGTTTCGTGCGAAAGTGGCGGAATTGGCAGACGCACCAGACTTAGGATCTGGCGGGTAAAACCGTGGGGGTTCGAGTCCCCCCTTTCGCACCACTCGTTTGCGACTCTGTTTGCGCAAGCATTTCAGCAGGCAGGCTCCTCCTTCACTTCGTCCAGGTCGTTCCTCCTAAAGTCCTCACGGTAAGAATTGAGCTCAATTCAGAATCTGCCAAATATGGCGGCTACAAGCCGCTCTCCTTCGTTTTTTGTTCCTGCGCTTTTAGCGCGCAGCGCCGTGTTTCCCGCCAAGGCACCCTGTGGAGGTATTAGAACTTTCGATATTGCTGGGTATCATTCAGATAACAAGAGAGTTGTGACAAGCTGTATATACTAAACAAACTCCAAATGACTCCCCAGATTTCCGATCCACTACCGGTGACGGCTGCCCACAAAGGAAAGTGGTGGATTGCGGCTGGAATCTTCCTCGTCACGCTGGCGGTTTATTTCCTTTCAAGCGCAGGACGCATCGACATTATCGACGGTCAGGCCCGCTATGAAGTAGCTTACCGCTGGATCGTTGAAGGACGCCCAGTTCTCCGCGACCCGTGGATTGGGTTTATGGGTCGACCTGGACGCCATGGTCTTCGGTATTCTTCTTACGGCGCCCCAGCCTCTGTTTTCGCGATGCCCCTCGTCCGGGTCGGTCTCATGCACGATGGACCGGCTCATGAGACAAGTCGTTTCCTCTTCTCTCTGACCTCGGCGATTTTCGGTGCCGGCATCGCTTTCATTCTTTTCCTTTTCTATCTTGATCTCGGCTTACCATCTTCGCATGCGCTTGCCTGGACGCTGGTGAGCACTTTCGCAACCCTTCTTTGGCCCGCCTCTACATCGACTTTTGATAATGCGCAGCACGCGTTTTTCGTAATTCTTGCCGCCTATCTTGGAGTGGTCGCAGCGCGGAGGAACTCAAAAATTCTCGCTTTCGCTGCCGGCTTGGCCGGCGCGGTGCTGATTGCGTATCAGGAATATTTTTTGCTGCTGATTCCGGCAATCGCACTCTGCACAGTGCAATGGAGTGTATCCCAGCAAAGGGTGGATGTTCCAAACGGATCTTTCCGCATATTCTCGGCCATCCGCGACGATCTCAAAGATTTAATGTCTTTGGTCCGTGCAGCCCTTTCTGAACCCGGCAATGCCCGTCGGTCCCTCACGCGTTTCCTTATTTGCTTTGGAACCGCAACAGTCATAGGGGTTCTCCTTTGCATGGCCTATAACCATCTTCGCTTTGGATCTATTTGGCAGGACGGCAAAAAGCCGCTTACACCCTTCCCGCCGCTGTTCGGAAACCCCATATCCGGTTTGGGTACCCTTCTGTTGAGTCCTGGCAAGAGCATCTTTCTTTATAGTCCACCGATCATCCTGGGTATTCTTGGCCTCCGCTATCTCAGAAGCGCCCGGCATGAAATTGCAGTCGCGACTGCTGCCGCCAGCGCGATCCTGGTTGCCTTCATCTCTTTTATCGCTTTTGCCGGAGGGGACTGGTGCTGGGGGCCGCGGTATCTTGTATCCGTTCTGCCTTTATGGTCCCTGGCGTTCCCGTTTGTGCTGGGCCATAAATTAAAACGCGAGAGTGTGGTGGCTATCGTAGCAGTAGGTGTCCTGGTTCAGGTGCTTGCGCTCAGCGTCGAGAATCAGAGGTTCTTTTTCGAGAGAGGATTAAGGGACTTTTTCTGGGCGGAAGACCCGTGGTTTTATTTCAAACATAGCGCCTTATTCGCACGAATCGGAGAGGTCCTCTCCTTGAGTCACCCGCTGCCAGCGACTGCACGTTTTTTCAATTCAGTTCCCAAACCAGATTGGACTACTTACTCCATACTCGGTCCCCCTCCCAATGTTCCTCGCGCTCTGGCGCCGCAATGGATGCAATTTTTCAAAATTTACTATCTGCCGCGACCCTGGCCCCTCTGGATGTCGTGGGTCAAGCCTGCTCTTCGGCCGATCAACCTCCAGGCGTGGGTTACTGCGCTCTTTAGTCTGGCAGCCCTCGGTTCGGGCTTCATATACCACGGAATTCGGTCGCGTGAGACACAGGATGTGCGCCAGTACAAGTTTGAGCAGGAGACGGAGTGCCGATGAGTGTTTTTCGTGGAGATTTGACCGCTGGTCAAGCTGACGTGTGGGTCCGGGATGAGGAACAGGAACGAATCGAACTGACCATCCTGCTGCCGTGCCTGAACGAGAGCGAGACGCTCGAGATCTGTATTCGCAAGGCCCAGTACTTCCTGGATGCCAACCACATTCGTGGCGAGGTTCTTGTCAGTGATAATGGATCAACCGATGGATCTCAGGAAATCGCGTGGCGATGCGGGGCAAGAGTGATTGATGTTCCGGTTCGGGGTTATGGAGCGGCTTTGCTGCACGGCAGCGAGCAGGCTCGCGGCGACTACATTATTATGGGCGACTCCGACGACAGTTATGATTTCTCTGATCTACTGCCGTTTGTTGAGAGGCTGCGTGCTGGTTGTGACCTGGTGATGGGAAATCGTCTGAGGGGTGAAATCAAACCAGGCGCGATGCCGTGGAAAAACCGCTGGATCGGCACGCCCGCTCTCTCTGCCATAGGGCAATTGTTTTTCCACTGTCCTGTTGGTGATTTCAATTGTGGCCTGCGCGGCTATTCAAAAGCTGCCTTTCAAGAAATGAAGCTCCGCACTACCGGCATGGAATTCGCCTCCGAAATGATCGTGAAGGCGACACTCTTGAAAATGCAGATTGGCGAAGTCCCAATCACTTTGAGTCCTGATGGCCGCTCCCGCGATCCTCACCTTCGCCCATGGCGGGATGGTTGGAGGCATCTCAGATTCATGCTCCTGTACAGTCCGCGCTGGCTGTTTTTTTATCCCGGCCTGCTGCTGGCGCTCGCCGGCCTCGTCTTCGGAACTTGGCTCTTGCCGGAACCGCGCCGCATCGGCTCCATTGGGCTGGACATCCACACCCTCTTCTATTGCGCAATAGCAGTGGTGGTTGGTTTCCAGGCAATTCTGTTTGCGATATTCGCGAACACGTTCGCCGTGAGCGAAGGATTGATTCCGCGTAACCGAGGCATGGATACCATCTCTCGCCTATTTAACATGGAGTTGTGGCTGCTGCTTGGAAGCTTGCTGGCCATTGCGGGGTTCGGGGGGGTACTCTACAGCGTTGTGGTTTGGGGAAGACATGGTTTTGGCACGTTAGCCCCTGGCCAGGTGATGCGTTTTGCGATTCCATCCGGTCTCGCACTCGCGCTAGGCGCGCAGACCATACTCTCAAGTTTTTTCCTGAGCCTTTTGCGGATGGCCAGAGATTGAATCCACCTCCGGTTACAGGCTCTCGCATCTTTGTTTGATTCACTATGGCGAATGTCATCAACCGGCGGCCTCTCCTCTCGATCATTATGCCAACCTATAACGGCGAGAGGTTCATTGCTGCGGCGCTCGAGAGTGTACGCGTTCAAGCCGCCACCGGCATTGAGCTTATCATCGTGGATGACGGCTCTTCGGACGCGACACTCGACATCGCGGCAGGTTTTGCCCGGGAACTCCCGATTCATGTGGTTAAACCCGGTAGAAGTGGAAACTGGGTGTCCACGACGAACATTGGCCTCCGTGAGGCGAAGGGCGAGTGGGCCTGCTTCCTTCACCAGGACGATCTCTGGATGCCAGAGAGGTTGGCAACTCTGCAGCAGGAGATGCAGTCTTTCACCGGGCCTCTGATTGTTCATGACACGTTGTTCATCGGCCCCGATGGCAGCACGCTGGGATCCTGGACGTGTCCTCTGACTGCGGGTATTGTGCCGTCTGAGACCTTCGTTGAACGCCTGCTGGTACAAAATTTCATCGCAAGTCCCTCGACTGTATTCAGAAGGCAACTGGTAGTTGAAAGCGGCGGCATGGATGAGAATCTCTGGTTTTCTGCTGATTGGGATTTGTGGCTGCGCCTTGGATCTCTGGGTGCAGTGAGATTCGTTTCTGAAAGCATGAGCGCATTCCGAATTCATCCCGAATCACAAACCATGGCTAGAAAGCTGGCAGCGGGCGAGTGGGAACGACAGCTCACAACCGTCCTCCGCCGTCACATTTCAAGCTGCAGATTGGACGAGAGCCGCCGGGGCGCCGTTGAAAAAGCCGCAATGATGTCTGTGGTCGTGAATTCAAGCCTTTCTTCAGCCGCCCGCGGGGAACCTGTGCGTTGGAGGGCGCTTGTTGAAAAAGGACTTGCTCTGGGTCCCGGTGGATGGCGCCGGTATCTCCGAGATTCGCGGATCGTGCAGCGCGTCGGAGCACGGGTCAGACTTCGGCATCATTGCCGTAGGTCCAGGACAACCGCGTGAACCTCTCTCCAACTACCTCAAAGAAATCTCAATTGCACCCCGACGAATACAAGACGTGGTCCCAACGCATGTTGCAGGGCAGACATCCCGCTGAAGGAGGAGCGGAAGCGGTAAATACGTGTTTGCAAGAGGCCTCTTCGCCGCTAGCCCGAAGATTCTTCTTCGCTCTGGTCTCTCTTGGCACGGGAGCTCTTCTCATTGGACTGCTTCTCTCACGTTCGCATATCGCACTTCGCGAAATTCTGCATCACCTCCGGAATGTAAGACTTGTTCCTTGCGCTTTGCTGACGTTGCTCCTTGGGTTCAATATCTTTCTCTCCGCCATGAAGTGGCGACTGGTCGACGCAGTGGTCCGCAAAAGGGGCCAGCCAGAAGTCTCCAAACTTGCCGCTTTTACTGCGACAACCGTGGGTGTAGCTCTTGGGCAACTGCTACCTACACCGGTGTGTATGGCACTCTCGCGATCATTCGGACTTTATAAGGAAGACAGAGCTGCCGGCAGGGGGGTGTTTGGGACTATCTTCGAGCAGAGCTTCGACATTGTCACCGTCGCACTTCTCATTCCAGCAACAGTTCTCGTTCACTTACTCCACGGAGGAGCAGAAATCTGGGTGCTGATCGCCGCCTCAACTGTGCTGGCGGGATTGCTGGCGGTAGGTCCCGGCATGCATCTGTGCCAACGAATCATTATTCGCTTGTGTTTTAGAGACCCCGCAAATCAAAATCGATTTCACCGAGGCATCTCTGAGTTGGCTCGCTCTGGTCTTTTAGACGCAGGCCTCGCGCAAAAGCTCTTGATGTTATCGGCGTTGCGTTTTCTGGTGCTTACGGCTATGGCAGGCGAAACCACCAGGGCGATCGGATTGAGTATTCCGGTGTGGCACCTGGCAGCATCAATGCCCTTCGTTGTTGCTTCCACGGCACTATCGATTACGCCAGGCGGTCTGGGCTTGAATGAAATCACCTTTGCGATCGCGTTAAAGATGTTTGGGACTCCACTCGGAGTTGCGACTCAATGGGCCTTGGCGAATCGGATCCTGGGCGCAATTGCATCAGCCATGGTTGTTCTCACAACCATAGCGTTTGTATGCACAAATAAGTGGGTAATGAAGATCAGAACCGCTCGGCTAACCCCTGAAATTAAGGCCTCTGAATAAGTCTGCAGCCACCCTGATGCTAAAACATCCAAGAGGTCGAGGATCCTTGCTTCAGGGAGTTACCGCTTCTTTGTGCGAGCCGGCATTGCCAGATGCCTGCTCGGCCCGTTGCATCCATTCATGATATTCGGGGACAGCGTTGTTCAGGTTGATTGCTCTTAGTAAAGCCTGTTTTGCCTCCTGCACCCTTCCGGCTTGCAAGTAAGCTCGGCCCAGCCAGTAAAGCGGATCGGACTGGCCTGGTGCAACGGTCACAGCTTTGGAGAGCAACTGCACAGCCTCATTGGCATGGCCCAACTTAAGCTGGATATTTCCGCAGTTATAGAGAGCGCTCAGGAGGTCGGGAGCTCTTGCCAGCAGGCCGTTACAGATTTTGATTGCCTGGTCATATTCGCCAACCCTCCCCAGCAAGCCTGCAAGGTCGGCCTGGTCCAGTTCACCGGTTGTCGGCAAACCGCCGGCAAGGGCCGTATTCAGAGTCTGCCGCGCCGCTGTGTTATCGCCGGCTCGGGAGTACGCTTCGGCTAACAGAACGTAGGCGCGAAGGTTTCCCGGATTTTCCGCAATTGCCTGTTTCAGGATTTTTAGAGCGCGATCATTGGCATTGGCGCGCTCCAGCATTCGAGCCAGCCCCACGCTGGCATATGTGCTCTTGGGATAAAGATCGTGGCCCCGCTGAAAAAGTGAGAGCTCGTTGTCCCAGTAAATTTGTTGTTCGCATCCTAGGCAAAGGCCCGCCAGAACCAATACGACCACCACAGTCTGCACTGTGCGACGGCCAAAAGCGGCCACGCCCGGCAGCAACCGAATGGCTTCTGCGGCGAGAAGAATGAACCCTACTGAGGGAAGGTATATGTATCGGTCGCGCACAAAGTCGCCATTAGTGAAATTCGGAAGGTACAATGCCGGAGCCAGCGTCAGCAGTGACCAGAGTCCAAGAAATACCGGAAGCTTGTCGTGCTTTTGCTTTTTCCAGTACCAGATGAGCGCCGCGAGGGCAACGAGTACTGCCAGGGCGGCCGCACACGTTAACCAGTCACTTTCCTTGAGATACGGTGTGTAATAGAGACCTGTCAGGCCTTTGGGAAAAAGCAACTGTCGCACGTAGAAGGCGATTACGTAGGGCAGAGTCATCACGAGTTGAGTTGTGGTGTGATGGTCTGGTGGAACTACTACCAGCGCGTGCAGGGCGGCCTTCCTTAAAACAAAATATCCCAGAGTAATCAGAGCAAACGGCCATGTCCCCTTAATTGCCTCAACGACCCGTTGCGTCAATGCCGAGGACTTCGAAAACAGAACCGTATACACACCCGCGACAACAAAGAAAGTGACGCCCATCTCCTTGGTCAGCAGGGCACATGCCAGCAAGAAAAGGCCAAGAATGCGGAAGCGAATCCGTTTCCGTCGGTCTTCAGCTTCTCCCTGCGCAATATACGCTGCAAACGCCGTCACGTAGAACAAGGTGACCATGCTGTCGGATGCTGCTGAAATCCACGAAACCGCTTCAATGTGGATCGGATGCAGCGCAAAAATCGCCGCGCCCAGAGCCGCAGTCCAATACTCCATTCGCAGCTTCCGTGCGAGGAGATAAACCGCCCAAACTACGCCTATGTGGAGCAAAATTGCCGCCAGGTGCCAGCCGCGCGGGTCAAGGCGAAAGAGCCAGTAGTTGAGCATCGACCATACGGTAAACAGCGGGCGATAATAGAGCTGGCTCCTCTGCACGTGAAACCATAGATCACTCAGAAAAACCTGGGGCAGGTTCTGCCAGGAACGGATCAGTGGATTGTCGATGATCTGAAAAGTGTCATCCCAGACAAACTGAAATGAAACGCTCACCCAGTAGACCGCCAGCGTCAGGGCGCTCAGGACCGACAACATCAAAGCCGGCCGTTGAAAGTGTTCTGCAAGGGAGCGATCGTCGCGGAACATCGAGCGATTCATGTCTGGCGAAATAGGAGATTTCTTCGTGCCGGGCTCGGCCATATATGGGAAACGCAATCGTAGTAACGGTGAACCCGATTGTGGCAAACAAACATTCCAATCGGCAAGATGTTTTTCACTCTACAGTGTACTCACAGAGCACGTACATAAGTGTCTGCCCTAGGCTAATTGCCTTAAGGTGGTTCGGTTCGATTCCGATATACTGATTGTAAAACTGCTGATGGATTTGTGCTCGGATGCCGCCTGATGTTCTAACTCGTAACAGCGCTCAAGCGACAAAAGAAGAAGGAAGAGCAATCTGCCCGCTTTGCGTCGACCTTGATGGAACCCTGCTGCGTAGCGATCTCGCCTGGGAATGCATTCTGTCCATTCTCAAGAGCCGGCCGCTCCTGCTGCTGCGGATGCCATGGTGGTTATTGCAGGGGAGAGCCTGCCTCAAGCAGCGTT
The DNA here is from genome assembly GCA_035712465.1 of Candidatus Angelobacter sp. Lineage (GTDB taxonomy): Bacteria > Acidobacteriota > Terriglobia > Terriglobales > Acidobacteriaceae > Angelobacter. The sequence continues at coordinate 35,084 of DASTAS010000023.1, read as the reverse complement.
TGGCCCAAAACGCGTCCATTGATATAGCGCGGCTGCCCTACCGCCAGGAAATCATCGATCTGATCAGGGAGAGGCGCGAAGCAGGTTCGAGAACCGTCCTCGTGACTGCTTCCATTCGTGAGCTTGCCACGGAAATCGCCGATGCTCTCAAGTGCTTCGACGCAGTCCATGCAAGTGAAATCGGACGCAATCTCAAGGGCAGCGCCAAAGCCAAGCTGCTCGAAAGCGAATTCGGCCACGGTGGATTCGACTATGTGGGAGATGCGCGAGCCGATCTTAGCGTCTGGAAAATCTGCCGCTCGGCCTATGTGGTCGGACCACAGCGGCTTGGTCGTCGGGCGGCGCGCGTGGCCGAGGTAGCCCGCATTTTTCCGGTAAAAACTGCCGGCTTCAGGACCTGGGTGTCCGCCTTGCGAGGGCATCACTGGTTCAAAAATCTCCTTCTTTTTCTGCCTGTCCTGCTGGCCCACAAAATGGATTTCCGCTCTCTTCTTAGCGTTGGTTGGGGCTTTCTCCTGTTCGGGATGTGCGCTTCAGGACTTTATGTGCTGAATGACCTGCTTGATTTGCACTCTGACCGTGAGCATCCCTGGAAGCACAAGAGGCCGTTTGCCGCAGGCGATGTAGCCATTGTTACGGGGTTGCTGATTGGCGTTGTGCTTCTGGGAGTAAGCCTGTCTTGTGCTCTGCTGGTGAATCCTAAGTTCGCTGCGGTCCTGGTCCTTTATGCCATTTTGACAATGTGGTATTCGCTGCGCCTCAAGAAGGTCGTCATCCTTGACGTATTCATATTGTCTTCCTTCTATACAGTTCGGATTTGCGCCGGCGCAGTGATTACATCCACTCCGCTCTCGCAGTGGTTTTTATCATTTTCCCTCTTCTTCTTTTTGAGTCTGGCCATGGCCAAACGCTATTCAGAACTTCTGCATGCCGGCGAACTGGTAAAGCAGGGGAACTCAGGACGCGGCTATTTGCCCGCTGACCGCGATCTCATTTTGAATCTCGGCGTTGCCACCGGTTTTTCGGCCGTGGTCATCTTTTGCCTGTATGTGAATAGCTCCAGTGTGGCCGCTCTTTATCGAACGCCCCAGGTGCTTTTCCTGCTTGCCCCTGTGCTGGCCTATTGGCTGAGCCGCCTGTGGCTGAAGGCCCATCGAGGCGAGCTCTATGACGATCCCATCACTCTCGCTTTGCGTGACCGCGAAAGCTATGCGGTGGCGGTTCTGTGTGTTGTCATCATGGCGATCAGCATGCTTCGAGTGGTCCGCCTGTGAATGCAGTGGCGCCGGTAACTTCGGGCCGCGAGTACCCGCCAGTCATGGATACTCCGGAATATCTTTCATGGGGCCGATATCCGCGTCTCGAATGCGAGAAGGCCTTTCAAATTTATTGGGATGACCAGGTTTTGCCTCTGCTGTTGAACGAGCAGGAGGGCTCACTCCTTCCTTATGGGTTGGGCAGAAGCTACGGTGACGTCTGCCTCAACGGCGGCCGTAACTTGATTGATTGTTCGCACCTGAACCACTTTATCAGCGCGGATTTCGAGTCGGGCTGGATCCGTTGCGAAGCCGGAGTGTCTCTGGCCGATATTCTGGAGTTGACCGTGCCCCGGGGCTGGTTTCTTCCCGTAACGCCGGGCACCCGCTTCGTAACGGTGGGCGGAGCTATCGCCAATGATGTTCATGGAAAGAACCATCATCGCGCGGGCACATTCGGTTCTCACGTTCGCAAACTGGCCCTCTGCCGGTCGGATATAGGGATCGTCATCTGCTCACCGGACGAAAACACGGAATTGTTTAATGCCACAATTGGCGGTCTCGGGCTTACAGGTGTGATCCTTTGGTGTGAGATCGGACTTCGAGCGATCCACGGCGCAAGCATCGATTTGGAGACGATACAATTCAATTCTCTTACTGAGTTCCTGAATTTGACTGAAGAGAGTGACGCAAGTCACGAGTACACAGTCGCCTGGATCGACTGCCTCTCAGAAAGGGCGGGGAGAGGGATTTTTTTTTGCGGCAATCACAGCTTATCGAGTGCAAAGGCCCGGCGCAAAGCTCGCAGGATCACGGTTCCTTTCACCTTTCCTGAATGGGTGTTAAATCCTTTAGCAACCAAAGCTCTAAATTCTCTATACCGCCTGCAACAGCGCTCGAAAAGAGGCAAACGCATTGTCGACTACGAACCCTTCTTCTACCCTCTCGATTCCATTTTGCATTGGAACCTGGCTTACGGACGACGCGGGTTTGTTCAGTACCAGTGCGTCGTACCGTCCAGCGCCGTTGATGCTCTGGCCGATCTGTTGGAACTCGTCTCCGCTTCAAAGACGGGTTCTTTCCTGGCCGTGCTCAAAAAGTTTGGGTCGCAGAAGAGCCCGGGATTGATGTCTTTTCCCCGTCCGGGGCTCACCCTGGCGCTCGATTTTCCCATGCGCGGCGAGTCTACGCTCGCACTTCTGAATACCCTTGACTCTGTTGTGCTTAGAGCTGGAGGCGCAGTTTATCCAGCCAAGGATGCACGCATGAGCGCGGAAATGTTTGCGGCATCTTTCCCCAAGTGGCAGGAATTTCAATCGTATGTCGACTGCAAGCTGTCTTCTTCTTTCTGGCGTCGTGTGACCGGAGAAGCCAAATGAGGAAGCTGATCGTGCTCGGCGCCTGCTCAAGCATTGCCCAGGAGGTAGAGAAGATCGCCGCCCACGCAGGTAAAGAAATGCTCCTGGTTGCCCGCTCTGAAGAGCGCCTTGCCCGGCTCCGCCAGGACTTGCTGGTACGTGGAGCTTCCGTGGTGCTCACCTTTGCAATGGATTTTGACGACCTCACCACGCATGAAGAGCTTCTCAAATTTGCTGAGCGCAACTTCCCCGATTTCGACGCCGTCCTGCTGGCGTTCGGCTCCATGCTCAACCAGAGTGAGTCAGAAGTATCCGCCGACCTCACAGTCCGGCAGTTGCATACGGATTTCATCAGCGCCGCAGCCCTGCTCACCCGCATCGGGAATTACTTTGCCGCCTGTAAGCAGGGTGTGATCGGTGTCATCACATCGGTTGCGGGCGACCGTTCCCGTCGCGCGAATTATGTGTATGGCACGGCCAAAGCAGCCCTGACATTCTTTGTCGCCGGACTGCGCACGCGTCTTCGCTCCGCCGGAGTTGCTGTAATTACATTCAAGCCCGGACCTGTCGCCACGAAAATGACTGCCCACTTACAACAAGGCATTCTGTTCAGTGAACCGCAGCGCGTAGCACAGGACATCTATTATGCCCTTGAGCGAGCGCCCTCCAAGGTTCTTTACTCCCCGTGGTACTGGAGATACATTATGGCGATAGTACGTGTGGTTCCTGAATCGCTTCTCAATAGATAAAGCCAAAGCCAGTTAATCGCCACCATCCATCGTTTGTTTCCCACAAACAGAGAGGTAGGTTCGTCTGCAAAATTCACTTGGAGATGCGCTGCGCACGCTCCCCGCCTGCCGAGACGGAACTTACAAGTGCACAAGGAATCAGGCAATTACGCGTGCCAATTAAGTTTGGATTAAGAAAGCTTTTCGGTTGCGTTTTTAAGAAATCTTAATGATACTGGAAGCCGCTGTTTGTGGCAGCGAGCACCTTGACCGGCACAATCGCCAGTGAGTGTCTCTGGGTTTTGGTAACACTGTGACCGAAAAACCCAAGCCGGTGGCTTTAATCAGCATGCCGTCTTTATCAGCACGGCATCCCTCCTTCCAACTCGCTCTGCTTAAGCCCATTTTGGAACGAGCGGGCATTCCAGCCCAGCAGTTCTCATTATTCATGTATCTGGGAAATCAGGTGGGTTGGCGCATTGCGGAGACTCTGGCAGACGTATGGCCGTGCCTGGTGGGCGAATGGATCTGGTCCAAATCGGCTTTCGGCGAGCAAGCCAACACAGACGATGACAATTATTTTGCAGCTTACGCCGACCTGTTTGAGACCATCTGCGACCGTGGCGGCTGCAGCCTGGGGGATATTCGCAGGCTGCGCGACGAAGGCGCTCCGCAGTTCATTGATTTCTGCCTTGATGCTGTGGACTGGAACCGCTTTGGTCTGATCGGGTTTACGGTGGTCTTTCAGCAATTGGTGGGCAGCCTGGCCCTTGCGCGTGCCTTGAAGAAGCGTTATCCCCACATTCCCATCATCATGGGCGGCGCCAGCCTGGAAGACGACATTGCGGACGAGATCATGAAGAACTGCCCGCAAATTGATTACGTCCACTGCGGCGACGCGGAAATCTCCTTCCCTGAAATGGTCAGGCGCCTGTACAGCGGGCAAAGCATGGAAGGACTACACGGAATCATGTGGCGCGACAGCGCGGGCGGAATCCAGTATGTCGGGCGGGCGCCCAACTTCATGAACATGAACCAGACGCCTGTACCGGATTTTGACGAATACTTTTACGCCCGCGAGTCAAGCGGCTACGAACAATCCGGCGTGGTTCAGGAACTGCTTGTTCCCTTTGAAGCAGCGCGCGGCTGCTGGTGGGGTGAGAAAAACCACTGTACTTTCTGCGGCCTCAACCGTTCCGGCATGGAGTTCCGCGCCAAGGACCCTGACCGTGTGCTTGAACAGCTTGAAGCCCTCTCTCGCCGCTACGGCCAGTTTTATTTCAACGCCATCGATAACATCATGGCTCCCGAATATGTGGAAAAACTTTTCGGCAGGCTGGCCGCAGCCAACAGCGACCTGTGCATTCATTACGAGATCAGGCCGAATTTCTCACGCTCGCAACTGGGGCGGCTGCGACGCAGCGGATTATTTTCTGTGCAGCCCGGGATCGAAAGCTTCTCCACGAACATCCTGAAAATCATGCGCAAGCATTCCACGGGGATGCGCAATGTGGAGCTGATCAAGTGGTGCACCTACTACGGCATCAACAGCCTTTACAACATCCTGTGCCGGTTCCCCGGCGAGACCCCGGAAGACTACCGCATACAGAGCCACATTGCCGCCAGAATCACACATTTGCAACCGCCCTACGGCATAGTGAAAGCGCGAGCTGACCGCGGCTCGCCTATGTACACTGATCCGGAGTCGCAATGCGTTTCCAAGCTTGTGCCCGCCAGGTGCTATCAATACATTTTCCACCGCAGCTTCGACCTTCGCCGCATTTCCTATTACTTTGATCATGAAATGGGCAATACGGTCGATGACGATGTCTATAGTGAACTGTTTGGGCAGGTCGGCGCATGGCAGGCGGCGTGGGAAGGACCGGAGCGTCCTTTCCTGAAGTATCGCAAGGCGTGGTCGAGCATTTCTGTTTTCGATGGCCGCCATGCTGAACTTGTAACCTACAGTTTCCATAATGAGGCGGCGCACCTTTATGAATATTGTGCTGAAGCGCGGACGCCGAGAGACATCAGCGCGCGCTTCGGTGATGAGCCATGGATTCAAGAAAGCCTCAATGATTTCGTAAGCAAAGATCTGATGCTTGCGGTTGATGGAAGATATTTGAGCCTGGCGCTTCCCGAAAACCGCTATTTTGAAGTCCCGGATCCGCCGGAACGGCAGAGTCCGGAACGTGCTTCTCAGAGAAATTCCGAACTGGTTGCGGGAGACTGATTTGCGCGAAGACATGAAATCGGTGCTGGCGAGCTTGCCGCCGTCATTTCAGGCGGACCGCGCAGAACTGCTCAAGCTTCTCCTGACCAGGGGAATCCTGTATCGCACCCCCGACCAGCCGCTTTATTCTCCTGACGGAAAGTCAGGCCGCTGGATGCTCAATTCTCTCGCAGTAACGCTCGAGTCGCGCGGCGCAGAACTCGCGGCCCGCTGTCTGCTGCCATTGTTGGAACGTTTTGACGGCCGCCAACTCGCCACCTATGGTGTTATCGGCGTTCCCATTCTCCAGTCGTGCATTCTGCTCTCCGGCGGCAAGTATCGCGGGCTGCTGATCCGCAAGGAAGCCAAGCCTTACGGCTCAATGCGCGTGATCGAAGGCGAAATCGATCCCGACGAGCCGGTGATCATTATTGATGACTCCATCGTTTCCGGACGCGCGTTTTTTGAAGCCTGTAAACGCCTTCATGAAGCCGGGCTGCGCGTGGAAGGCGGAGCTTTTCTTGTGCGCTTCGGATGGCCGTTTGGAGTCTCCGACGCGCAGGAACGCGGATTCCACATGGAGACGGTTTTCGATCTCCATGAAGATCTCATGGCCAATATGGAAGGGGAAGAAAAACCGGTCTACAATCCTTCCAAAGTCTTCCCGGAATTTGAGTGGGCCGCGGAGCAGGCTCCGAAAGATTTGCACCCGGCAACGCTGGCGCGGTTGGCACTGAGCGAGTATCTCGCCAGCGGAAAATTGATACGGCCTCCCGCGCGCCTCGATCGCGATTACGACGCCTCCGGCGGCGCATGGGTCAGCCTGCGGCCGAAGGCAAATATTTATGACCGGCACGCACGCGATGGTTTCTGGAACTTCCCCGGCGAAGAACAGTATGCGGCGCCTGAGGCGGTGCTGCGTGCCGCATTGCTTGCCGCCCAAAAGCTTCCGGAAGGAAAAAATAATCGCGAGCTATTGGACTCCAGCCACATTGCGGTTACGTTCTTTTCTGCTCTTGAAGAGTGCACTGTAGGCGAACTTGACAACGATCGCCACGGTATCGTGGTGGGCAGCCGCGAACGCCCCGGCGTGATGGGCGGAGCTTTGCCGCGTATGCCGGGCATCGGGCGGGAATTCCGCTTGTTCCGGCACGCCCGGTTCGTGAACGGCAAGCTCCTTCCCTGGGAGCCCTATGTCATTCATCGCCATGAACTCAAGAAATATGTTGAGCCCGGCGCTCCATGGCAACCCACAGGGGTGGCCGCGCCTGCGACTCCGCCGTCGTGGGAAGATCCTGCCGTGTGCAGCCCCATTACGGCGCGGGCGCGCGAACTGGCTCTGAGCCAGCTCCTCGGCACACCTGAAACCAAAACTCCGCTCCGTTCAACGCTTTTACCGCAGACTCCAGACCTGCTCTTTGTGACCATTTACATCTGGGGACAGTTGCGCGGCTGCGCCGGATTGCCGGTGCACGACCTGGACCGTGATCTGCGCACGCTGGTTCAGACTGCGCTCGCCGATGAGAGATTTAAAAATGTGGAATGCAGCTCCGCAGACAGCCTGGCGGTGAGCGTCAGCTTCCTCCACAATGGCACAGCTCTGGCTGACGCCTTGCCTGAAGAGATCGTCCGCTATGTCGTGACCGGCAGACAGGCTCTGCAGGTCAGCCAGGGACAGCGCTCCGGGCTGGTGCTTCCTTTCTTCGCAGCCATGCACAGCTTCACACCGGAAGAATACGCCTTGGAAGTGGTCGACAAGGCAGGTATCACGCGGCCGCCATATCACTGGCAGCGATTCGACTACGCAACATGGCTGGCTGATTCCGAAGGGACAGGTCAACTCGAAGGAGCGTTCCGCCCGGTTGCGGCGCCGCGCGATGAAAATGAACTTCTGCGCGAATTGGCGAATCTCTATTCGAATTATCTGCTGCGGCACCATCGCGAAGATGGAACCTTTTACGAGAGCTACGAACCTTTCCGGAACCGGTTGCGGGCGGGCGACCATCTGCCCCGTCTCGCGCATGGCGGCTGGGTGCTGGCTCGTGCGGCCAGGGGCATGGAAAACCCCAAGCTCCAGAGTGCCGCCGATCGTACTCTCCAGCTGCTTCTGCGCAGCGTAAGACTGCATGAACATGGTGTCTGGCTGGAGTTGGGCAACAATCAACCCAGCGTCTCGGAAATTGCGTTTCTGGTGCTCGCCATTTGTGAGCTGCCTCGGGGAGATTATCGCCGGGTACAGGCGCGAGGGCTGTCGGACGTATTGTGGTATTCAATCAACCGCCACGGGCGAATCGCAACCCACTTCACTGCTGAGCAGGTGGATGAAAGTTTCCAGGACTATCTGCCCGGACAGGTTTTACTCGCACTGGCCGCGGCAACGCGCGAAGACCTGACTGAAGTTGATGAACCCGCGCTGGAGCGCGCGTTCCGCTACTATCGCCATCGCTTCCGTTACCAGCGCAATTTCGGCCAGGTAAGCTGGCTTATGCAGGCGTTCAGCGCCTGGTGGCATTTACGCCGTGAGCCGCCATTCGCCGAGACGGTTTTTGAGATCGGCGACTGGGTGCTTCAGTACCAGCAGCAGAAAACCGGCGCGTTCCTGAGTGAAGACCAGCCTGAAGCGCCAGGGTACACATCCGCGGTTTACCTTGAAGGAATCGCCGCTGCCCTTCCTCTGGCCCAACAATTGGATGCGGCGCGCCACGCGCGGTATTGGGCTGCATGCATCCACGGATTGAAATTTCTCCATCACATCACCATCCATCCCAGCCACGGCTCAGTGTTGCCGAACACGGATTTTGCTATCGGCGGCCTGCGCATGTGCCTGGACAGCAGTTTTGTTCGCGTCGATTTTGTTCAGCATTCTCTGTCGTGCGTACTCGAATGCTCTTCCTCTCCCACAGCCTCCGGATTGTCTCGGAGATTAACAATGGACGCTATGGCGTCCACACCCGTCTAACCACACTTTCTGCAAGGAGATTGCAATGAATGATACAAAACGGCCGCAATTAGCCCCGGAAATTATAGAAGGCCCTGAACGAGCGAGCGCCGTTGCCGTTGACGCCCCCGATCGGAAAGGCGCTGACCAGGTTCGCCAGCCGCTGCCCAAGATGGTGGCCCGTCCAATTGTGGAAGTAGTAGCTGAGCTCCGGCAGGAGGCCGCCAGCACGGAACAGGTCCGCCAGCCGCTGCCCAAGATGGTGGCCCGTCCAATTGTGGAAGTAGTAGCTGAGCTCCGGCAGGAGGCCGTCAGCACGGAACAGGTCCGCCAGCCGCTGCCCAAGATGGTGGCCCGTCCAATTGTGGAAGTAGTAGCCGAGTTCCGGCAGGATGCGGTGAGCACGGAGCAAGTTCGCCAACCGCTTCCCACGCCTGTTGCCCGTCCAATCGTGGAAGTAGTGGCCGAGTTTCGCCAGGATGCAGCGAGCACGGAACAGGTCCGCCAGCCGCTGCCCAAGATGGTGGCCCGTCCAATTGTGGAAGTAGTAGCCGAGCTCCGGCAGGATGGGGTCAGCACCGACCCAGCGCGTCAGCCGCTGCCCAAGCCTGTAGCCCGTCCCATTGTGGAAGTAGTTGGCGAACTCCGGCAGGATGGGGTCAGCAAGGAACAAGTGCGCCAGCCGGTCACCAAATTTCCGCCTCGCCCATTGTGGAAGTTGTAGCTGAAATTCGGCGCGAAGTTAAACCCGCTGATTCGGGCAAGAAACGCGGTTAAGCAGGTCTTCGCAAGTCCTGGCCGGGTTTGATTTCCCGGTCCGGACATCATACTTTTCAAACACTTTGTGGCTAGCGGGATAAAGCCACAAAGGTTTCGCAGGGGTCTAATGTCTGAAAAGCGTGTCCTTCTTTTGATCATGCCGTTCCTGACGCTGCGCCGGCCTCATCTCGGGGTTGCGCTGCTGAAGGCCGGACTGAACAGGAAGGGCATGGATTGCGACGTCCGTTATTTTAATTTCCGTTTCGCGGAACTGATCGGCGCCGCTGTCTATGAACGCATCGCGGAAAACTCGCCGGCGCATCAGATGCCGGGCGAATTTGTGTTTACGCCCGCGCTGTTCGGCGAGCAGGTGCGCCCGTTTTCCGACTTTACCGATTCCGTAGCTGGTTACATTCGTCCGTATCCTCCTGATCTCCTGCGCCAGATGCAGCGCGCGCGCAATCTGAGCCCGCTCTTCATCCAGGAATGTGCCAATCAGATCGACCTCCGTCAATATGACGTCGTCGGACTGTCATCCACATTTCAGCAGAACATAGCCACCCTGGCGATGGCCCAGGAGTTGAAACGTCGGGCGCCGCACATCGTCACCGTGTGTGGAGGCTCGAACTTCGAAGGGGAAATGGGAATTGAGCTGCACCGGAAGTTCCCCTTCGTCGATATTGTCTGCTCGGGCGAAGCCGATCACGTGTTCCCGGAACTGGTACGCCGGCTTCGCGCCAACGAACCGTTACACGATCTGGGGGGGATTACTTTCCGCGAGAACGGCAAGACTGTTGTCTCTTCCGCTCAGCAGACGTTTGTCACCAATCTTAATGACCTGCCTTATCCCGATCACACTGATTTCTTCCGCGACTTTCATGCCTCCGGAGTCCACGAAGTTGTGACGCCGGAAGTCACCATGGAAACCTCGCGTGGCTGCTGGTGGGGACAGAAGCACCATTGCACCTTCTGCGGCTTGAACGGCCTCGGGATGACCTATCGCAGCAAATCTCCGGATCGCGCATACGAGGAAATCAGGTACCTGCTGGCCACCTACGGCAACCCCGACCTTTTCAACACGGACAATATCGTGGACATGAGGTACTTCAAGGAGCTGTTTCCGCGCCTTGAGGCGGAAGGCATCCAGCTCCAGCTCTTTTATGAAACCAAAGCGAACCTCAAAAAAAGCCAGCTCTGGGCATTTCGCCGGGTCGGCAGCACGCAATTTCAGCCCGGCATTGAAAGCCTGAGTTCGCACGTGCTCACACTCATGGACAAGGGAGTAAAAGGAATTCAGAACGTGCAACTTCTACGCTGGGCCAAAGAGATGGGACTGGACATCTCCTGGAACATTATCTGCGGTTTCCCGGGTGAGACGCCGGAAGACTATCGGCAGATAGCGGAATGGGTGGCGCGCATCCCGCACCTCCAGCCTCCTTTGGTCGTCACACGCTTCCGCTTGGACCGCTTCAGTCCCATGTTCAAAAATCCGCAGAAGTACGGCATTGTCAATTTGCGGACATCTCCGGGACATCGTCTCTGCTATCCCTTCGAAGAAGAGTCCCTGCAAAGAATCGCTTATTTCCTCGATTGCGATCCGCCCACTTCGCCGGAAACTTTGAGTGAGATCAACATGATGTGGAGCAGCGTCGGCGATTGGAAGCGGGTGCATGCGCAAAGCACGATGATTGCCGAGGTGACTTCTTCATCCTTGACTATCCACGACCGCCGCTTCGGCTATCCTGAAGCCGACTATCGTTATGACGGCTTGGCCCGCCAGATTTATCTCGCTGCGGACTCCGTGCATACAGAATCTGCGCTCCTGGAGTCGGTTCTGGGCCATGCTGCCGATGATCCAGCGGAAAGCGAGCGCGTCCATGAGGTTCTGCAGGAGTTCGTCAGCCGCGATCTGATGCTGAAGGAAGACAATTTCTACCTGAGCCTGGCAGTACTACCGCTACGCGCAACCGGAATGGAAGTACCGCAGCCGCAACTCGCGGCCAGTCTGGCTTAGCCGCGCCCGCAACGCGAGTGCGGCGAATCAACTGGTGCGCAAGGAAACCCGCGCATGCGGGCTCGCGTTGCTATCTGTTGCAATGCGGAAAGCCACTGACGTTCTAAAGCCCCCTCTTTCATGAGCCTAAATCGCCTCTCGCGAGAAGGATTGCAATCCCCTCCAGACCCGCACAAGTACACAGCGGACGCTGGTCCAGGACATGTACCAACGGACAATGAATTAGAGAAAATTAACTAAGTTTCCACCCCAATCCCACGAACTAAGTAGTAACCTAGTTCCACGTGCCACTTCCGAATTGATTTCCTTTGTCAAAACAAAAAATTTTGGAGGCCCAATGAAACGGGTTCTTTTTGTAACACTTGTCAGTGTTGTGTTTGCTTTTGCTCTAGCGGTTGCAGGCTGCGCAGGCGGCGGGAATAATGCTACCCAAGCTACCGGAGCCAGCACCACCGTTCAGTTTGGTGATGCCACAAACGACCAGATCGCGAAATTTGAGCTGACCGTCAGCTCAATCACACTTACGGGCGCGAGCGGCACCCCTGATACCACAAACCTGCTGGTGTCGCCGGTGGAATTTGAATTCTCGCACGCTGCCGGCAGCCTTGAGCCGGTATCTCTGTCCAAAGTTCCGGCGGGCACGTACTCTGCCGCGACCATCACATGGTCTGATCCAGAGGTCGTAACCGTGAACGCGGGAGCTCCGACCAAGCTGACGGTATCGCCGAGTTCAGGCACAGCGAATGTGACTTCGACAGTGACCATCAGTGATACGGCGAACTTCCTCAACTTCGACATGGATCTGGCGAGCTCCGTGACCATTAGCGGAACCAGCGCCACGATTAATCCCGCCTTCAGCATGACCGCTACAAGCGTTCCGGCCAATGCAAATAACGAAGATGACGACGACGGAGACACCGAAGTCCATGGAAGCGTGACGGGCATCACTGCCCCGCAGTTCACGATTCAGACGCAGGCCGGCGCCAGCATCACGTTCACCACGGATGCCAACACTCGATTCAAAGACGGCCTTACCCAGCTCAGTGATCTGAACGTGGGTGACATCGTGGAAGCTCGTTCCACGACGCAAACCGACGGTACCAAGCTGGCTACCAGAGTTGAGCGCGAAGAGAACGAAGGCGGCGAGGAAACCGAAGGGCTCATCCAGAATCTCGACAGCCCGCTGACCACCATCACCATCGTGCATCAGCTTGATTCCAACAAGAATGCGTCGGCTCCGACCACGGTGGATATCTCTGTGGACACGAACACACAGTACGAAATCCACGCAGACAAGCTGACCGTGACCGGTGCATTTGACGCAACGCACATCGGCAAAGGCCAGCGCATTGAAGCTGATGCTGACGGCCAAACCAGCCCAGTCGTCGCAAAGAAGGTGCGGCTGCGTGAGCAAGCCCTGATTGGAACCGTGTCGAACGCGACTTCCACAGGCTTTACTCTGGCGCCCAGCTCCACTTCTGCTTTTGGCAGCCTGAGCGGCGCAACCAGCGTTGCCGTCACGATTGATCCCAACGCCAACGTGAAAACCACGCCTGTGGATGGCGGAACCGTCCGTGTGCGCGGGATTGTGTTGTTCGATGGAACGAACTACACCATGACCGCCACTCGTGTGGACGACAACCACTAAACAACAACTCTCAGCAACAGAGGCCCGCTTCGGCGGGCCTCCTTTATCTGTGGGCCGCTGCGCGGAAAGACCGCCTCACATCCAAACCCGAGCCGAACCTTGATGGATGCTCCTGCAACAGCGGCGCTCGGCGCGTGCTCGGCCTCCCGCCTTAGGCTGTCGTGTTTGTGGGCCGCTACGCGGCAAGGCCGCAGAACCCGCATCGCCATTACGCTCCTTCACGGCTTTGCGTACGGCAGGGCGCTCAGCTCCATCTCCGGAACCACGCGGAGATCGATTGCGCCTTCCTGCGGCAGTGCATCGAGAGGAAGCTGGTCGCGCCACGCGGAAAAGCGCACTCGAAGCGTCGTCCCTTCTGACGCGTTCAGCAAAGCCAGAGGAATTTTGCATTCAAAAATCGACTCCAGCGCTACCTCCAGGCCGGGCTGGTCTGTTTTCTGCTCTCCAGTCTCACCGAACCGGAATTCCGCCAGCTTCCCTGCCGCGACCATTGCTTCCAGCCGATAGACAAGGTCCGGCTGACCGTCCGGCGCGACCGTTTCAAGGGTCAGCAGCAGCGTGCTCTCTATGCCAGCCCACTCGCCAGGAGCCTCCATGAAATCCATCCGGCAATAGAGGTTCTCTTCGTCGATTCCCGCATAGCCGGTGTCCAGCAGAAAAACCTTGCCGTGCATTGACGCCGAGTGCCGGTCGGCCACATGGGTTGCCGCGCCGAGCCAGTCAAAATATCCCAGGTTTCTCCCATCCACGCGCGGGTGGATGTACGCTGTCTGCGGCGTGAATTGCGGCTTGGCGTGCCTGGCTGTAATTGGCTGGGCCAGCGCGTCCGGAGGCGCAGCCCCCAGCGCGTGATACACGTTGGACAAGTGCTTTCGGTACAGATCGTCAAAATCCGGATCATTTTCGGAATGATGCTCCGGCCCATACCACCAGTTCCAGTCACTTCCTTCAGCGATCAGCAACTCCTCGTATGCCAGCGTTCTTTGCGCGTCGGACGCTTTATCCGCGTGCCGCGCATAAAACTCGCGCGCATCAAAAAGATAATCCCAGGCAACGTTGTCTTCCTCCGCGCCAATCCACACGTCAAAATTCGCGTTGATCCATGAACCAGGAGCCAGCGACTCCAGCGGCTCCGGCGATCTTTCTCGCTCCAGTGCTTCTGAGATTGTCAGCGCCTCGAAAGCCGAATCTGATTCTATTGCGTCGTACAGCCGGCGCAGGAATTCCCTTCCCGACTGCGGGTACGTCTCCCAGGCGTTTTCGCCATCCAGAATCACCGAGACAACCGCATTTTTGCCCTGCTGCAAAACCGGCTCCGCGCTGTCCTTAATCCGATGGATAAAGTCCTCGGCAGCATCCCTGGCCGGCATGCCTGAATATACAAAGCCGATCAAATCGGAAAGCGAATGGTCGCGAAAGAGCATATTGACTGCCGCATCATCCTGCTCCCAGCGGTAGATGCGGTAGAGTTTTTCAGCCGCTTCCGGCAGCAACTTTCCGCGACTATTGCGCTCAAACAGGAAACCTTGCGAACAGCCCAGCACGCCTTCGTCCGTCGCCACCCATTTCAGGCCGGCATCATAGGCCAGCTTCAAAACCTGGTCGGAAACGCTGCCCTCCGACGGCCACATGCCTTGCGGCCGAATCCCAAACACCTTCTCATGCAGATCCAAGCCGCGGACAATCTGCTCGCGCGCGTCTTCCGGATGCTGGAAGCGCTGCACCGGAAGCGGGACGCCGTGGTGCGATGCCGCGCCCATATCCGTATCACACACCAGCGGCAGAATCGGGTGATAGTAGGGCGACGTGGAAATCTCAATCGTTCCCCGCTTCGCTGCCGCCGCATATGCCGGCAATACTCTGGCCAGAAACTCGCGCTCTTTTTTCATTACCAGTTCCTGGTCTTCCAGCGTAAAAGCTCTTCCCTTCTTTACCAGTTCGCGGATGTCGGGGTCTTGCAGAAAGAACTCGTCCATCCATGCAATCTGCGAAAGCACCTGCAGGTCAGTCACGTCACTGTTCGAAAGCTGCAGCACCAGCCGCGCCGCATCTTCCGGACGCGACCTGAACCTCTGCCACAGCTCCCTGTATCGCGGATAACGTCCAATCATCTTGTCCAGATTCGCCTGGAACAAGTACTGGATGGCGAACAGCTTTTCCGGAAAGTTCAGTTCGTATGCCGGACGCGCGGCAATCTCGAGGAAAGGATCGTTCGCGTTCCTCGCGACATAATCCTGTATCTGCGCCACCAGTGACGGTACCAGGTTGAAGGTCTGGTGCACGTTGGGAAACTCGTCGAGCAGCTTGACCATGCCGTAATAATCCTTCAGCGCATGCAGCCGCACCCATGGCAGGCGGTATTCGCCTGTAACCAGATTCTTGTAATAAGGCTGGTGCATGTGCCAGAGGAACAGCAGTCGAATGGTGGGCATATCCGTTAACCATTAATAACATATCCGGCTTTCGTCCATCTGCTAGACTCTAATCAGCCAATCCAAACGGACGGGGAGATTCTGGCGGAAACACGTGCGCATTTTTACCCGATACATCCTTAAGGAAGTGCTCTCACACGGGCTCATCGGGGCTGCCGTTTTCACCTTTGTGATCTTCATGCGCGACGTGGGCCGCCTGCTGGAACTCGTGGTGCGCAACAGCGCGCCGGTGCCCAGCGTGGCGGAAATTTTCTTCCTCATCATGCCCACCGCGCTCACCGTCACTATTCCCATGGGCGTCCTGGTTGGCATTCTCATTGGCCTCAGCCGCATGGCCGCGGACAGTGAAGTCACCGCCATGCGCGCATCCGGGGTAAGCGTCCGCACGTTTTTGAAGATTGTCTCCATCTTCGGCTTCGCCGCCTGGATTGTTGCTCTGGTCAATACAGCCATACTCGCCCCCCGATCCGCTGCCGCTCTGGTCAAACTGCAAAAGAGCATGGCCAGTTCCCAGGTCTCGTTTGAGGTGCAGCCCCGCGTCTTCTACGAAGATTTCAAAAATTACGTGCTCTATGTTGAAGACGTCTCCACTGCATCCGGCGGCGCGATTTGGAAAAATGTGTTCCTCGCCGACATCAGCAATCCCGGCGCGCCCAAGATCACCATCGCCAAAGAGGCCGTTGTAACCAGCGGAGGCGCCAACACAATTCGCCTGCACCTCATGGATGGTGAAGAGCACAACAGCAACATCCGCAGCCCTGACCAGTACACCATCCAGACCTTCAAAGAGATTGACACCTCGCTTTCTCTGCCGCCCGCTCCCGCTGCCGCACAGGAAATTGTTCCCGTCTCGCAGATGAGCATGCGCGACCTTCTGCGCGAGCGCTCCAGCGCCGATAAAGAACAAGCTCGCCTGAGCTGGGTGGAGTTCAACCGCCGCATTGCTCTGGCGACCGCCTGCCTGGTGCTGGTGCTCATCGGGATCCCGCTCGGCCTCTCGGCGCGCAAAGGCGGCAAAGGCGCGGGATTTGTTCTCACCATTGTTCTGGTCTTCATCTACTACTTTCTTTACGGCACCGGCCTTTCGTTCGCGCGCAACGGCAAAATGCCTGCCGTGCTCGGCGTCTGGCTGGCCAATATCATCTTCGGCCTGGTTGGCGCCGCGTTCCTCTGGCGCACGGACAAGCTGCCGGTTGAAATCGGCCTGGGACAGGCGCTGAGCATCCGCTTCAAAAACCTCGTTGCCGCCTTCAGCCGCCGTCGCGACGCCGAGCACATCAACGGCGCCCGTAACGGCTCGCGCAAGCGCCGCTTCAGCCCGGGCTTCCCGCTTCTGCTGGACGACTACGTGCTGCGCAACTTCCTCACCAACCTGGTGCTGATCCTCGCCAGCTTTCTGGTGCTGACCATTGTCTTCACGTTCTTCGAGCTCATCAGTGACATCGTCCATAACAAAATCCACATGCTCACGGTGGGCGAATACCTGATCAACCAGGTGCCGTCACTGCTGTATCTGGTGACGCCGCTCAGTGTGCTGCTGGGCGTGCTGGTCACCTTTGGGCTCATGCAGAAATCCAACGAGATCACGGCCATGAAGGCCACCGGCATCAGCATCTACCGGGCTATCGTTCCCATTCTCGTGATTTCCATCTGCCTGGCCGGCGGGCTCTTTCTGCTCGACCAGTGGTACGTGCCGTACGCCAACAAGCGCGTGGAAACGTTGCGCAACCTGATCAAAGGCCGCCCAGCGCAAACCTACTCGCGTCCTGACCGCAAGTGGATCTTCGGCCAGAACAGCAAAAAACACGGCAGCGCCGAAGCCAACCGCAAAATCTACTACTATGAGTTCTACGAGCCCGACCGCGACGTCTTCGGCAACATTTCCTCGTTTGAGCTTGATCCGCACACCTTCCAGATCTCCAGGCGAATCTACGCCTCTCGCGCCCACTGGTCCGAGGACCTGCAGAAGTGGGTCTTCGAGAAAGGCTGGGAACGCACCTTCAACGGCGACAGCGTAACCTCCTACCAGCCGTTTGAAGTAAGCACCTTCGCCGAACTCGACGAGCCTCCAAATTATTTCAAGAAAGAGGTTCGCCAGTCGCAGGAGATGAGCTACGAAGAGCTGCGCAAATACATCAGCGACCTGCAGGAAGCCGGCTTTGACGTTGTCCGCCTCAAAGTCGCGCTGCAGAAGAAGATCGCCTTTCCGCTGATCACGCTCGTCATGGCCGTGCTGGCCGTGCCTTTCGCGCTCTCCATGGGACGCAAAGGCGCGCTCAGCGGCATCGCCACCGCGCTCATCATCGCCGTGGTTTACTGGGTCACGTCGAACCTCTTCGAAGCCATGGGCAACGTCAGCCAGCTCCCACCGCTCATCGCCGCCTGGGCCCCGGACATAATCTTCGGCCTCACCGGCGGATATATGATCCTGAAAACACCTTCCTGATCTTTGGCAGAAAATTCACCACGGAGACGCGGAGGAAAGCCGTCCATCGTTGCGCTGCTTTTTGATTCAGTACTAATCCGTGCGATCAGCGTTTATCAGCGGTAAGGTTTTTGCCTTTCCCGATTATGCGCGACCGGGCCCCCGGCAAACCCGGTTTTGGTTTGCTGGGGTTGGATTCCGCGCGATCTCGGCGATTCCCGGGGGGTACCTCGCCCGCCCCACCCCGAATCTAAAGGACTTACGCCTCGGCACCCCGGGGTTGCTGTCACTAGAAGCTAGCAGCTAATAGCTAGCAGCTAAATTGTCAAAGAGCGCGCGGCTACCACAGCCCATTGCTCGGAACAGGCCAGCCTAAAATCTACTTATGTTAGCATTTTGTTCGCCTCAAGTCACGCGCGAAATGGTACATCGTGGCAGGCTGGCTTTGCAGACGTGTACGAATGCAGACAGCCGGACCGACGGGCACGGCCTCACGAACATTGAAACGAGTAAGCAGGCGGCGACCCAGCGAGAGGACGCAAAAGGCGCGTTCGTTTTACCTGATCATCCTGCTCTCCACAGCGGCGGGAGTCATCATGGATTTCGCCAACATAAACCCCGTGAAAGCGCTCTTCTGGACAGCGGTTATCAATGGAGTTCTGGCGCCGTTTCTCCTCGTCGGAATTCTCATCGTGGCTTGCGACGCGAAGCTATGCGGAGGCCAAACCAGCTCCAGGCTCGGACGAGCTGTTGTCGGGTTAGCCACCTTGATCATGTTCGTTGCCGCAATTGCCATGTTTCTGGTTTAGTGAACGTTTAAGACCACGGCGAAGGAGTTCCGGTGAAGGTTGGAGACTGATTATCTCCCACGCTTTGCGACTGAACGAAGCTCGCGCAAAACCGGCGCGAACTTGAGTCGCAAGGATGGGGCACCCAGCATTGTTCTTAGGGGCAGAAAGGAGGAGTTTGAAGCCTGGGGCACCCGGCCATCACCTCCGTCTTCTATTTCTTAGGTTGTTGATTCTTGAGCCGTAGCCGCCGGTTTTCTCGATCTGTTTTCCAATTTGAGTACTTGCTGTAAATCCGGCCAACTACGTGATATTCAAATGCGCCAACGTATTGAATTTTGAACGGTTCCATCTTATATGAGTCATGCTTCTTTTCGCGCCACTCCTGCATATCGTGGACGACAATTGTGCCTGATTGTAACTTGCTTTCCTTCTTTTTCGCCTCGAAAAACTGCTCGAGCGCTTCTTTGCTGCTAAGAGCCTCTCGCGTGAGTGAAAAATTCCGAAATATTTTCAACTCATAATCTCGCGCATGAATTGGAACAATTTCCTCCTTTCCTTTCTCTGGAATGAACTCCACAACAAATTTGACATTTCCGCCCAGGTCCGTGCCTTTGAGGCTTGTGCGAACCGGATGAGGCAAGATGGTCATGTAATTTTGAAAATAATTATGGACAGGGCTCCATCGGCGCATGTTCGAGGGAACCGTATATTTGCCGTCTGACGTGGAAAGTATGATACGTTTCTTGATTTTGCGATCGGCAAATAGCTCATTGAGATCAACCCTGTGCATATTCACACTGTAGAACTCGATTGGCCCACAGTGCTTTTGATAAGTCTCAAACGCTTTTAGGATTAAGGGCTTGTCCTCGAGATTTTCCAGCTCCAGATAACAGTGATGCCCTATTTTCAGATAGATAGCGAAAATCGTTACAGCTCTGTCTTTTAGATTCTCCAGTATGAATTCCGCGACATATTGGTCGTCGCAGTCCCTGCTGGAAGCGGTGGTGAACACACCCCGAACATAGATTCCCGCCTTGCGCAGATAATTACGGGCGGTCAAGAACAAGGCCGTGAGGGAGATCGCAACTGTGATCAAATTGGGCACAGTAAACGGAATTGTGGGCAGGCGAAGCATGGACACAGTCTAACGTAGATATTTTTTAGTACACACACGGTGAAAAATTGAAGAAGAACATCGGGAATGCCTCCAAAAGGGGGTAGGGGGCACAAACGTATTCTGGCTGCGGTACACTGTCAATTGAAACATGGCAGAATCACTGCGAAAAAATAAGCCAGACACTCAACTTGTGGAACTGGCGGGTAGGAACTGGCTCGCAAGTGAGCTAATGCGGGCTGGCATTGAAGTGGCCCGACCAGAGCGTGACCGTGAAATTGATCAATCTGATTGCTTATGTTGACCTCGACGACAGAATTGGAGACTTCACAGCCTGCCCAACACAGATGAAAGCAGCAACAGATAAAGTGTTCAGCCTCGATCCAAAATATGCGAAGTTTCCGGGGTTGATTCTCGCCTATGTTTGGAACATTGCTGACTCATCTAAAACCAAATGCTTCGCACTGACGTATGAAGAAGCGCTGAGCGTGGCTCAAGAGATGCAGTGGACAGGGACAGCATCATGGCTCACGGCGGAAGCAAAGGCAAACCCGGATATTCAACCACCAGACCCTCAAAACAGCTTTGTGCCTTGCTTGCTCCCTATGAAATGGACGCAGACAAGTGGTGGCAGAAGGTGAACAAGTCAGAAAGCGCAGCGCCGGAGGCAGATGTTGTGACAGAAGAGACGATCAGGCACCTAAACAGAGTGGAACAGGTCATTGAGCAGACAAAAGGGGTTCTTGCGAGGCATGGATTTCCCGACGACTTGAGAACCGTCATGGTCATCGGCTTCATAACTCAAATGATCGAACATCATGAGGCGATGTTGCTGCTGGTGCGTAACGAAAAAGTTGGTTCTGCCTTTGCCCTAGCGCGAAGTGTTTTTGAAAGCATGTACCGTGGGCTTTGGATAAACGCCTGCGCGACTAACGAACAGATCGCAGCATTTGAGCAGGACGACGAATTGCCAGTCAACATGACGCAAATGGCTCGGGCAATTGACGAGCTTCATCAAGCCCAGGGATTTTTCACAGACCTAAAGAATCGCGGTTGGGCTGGACTATGCAGTTACACTCATACTGGTTTGCTGCAACTGGGCCGTCGATTTACAGACGACAATGTTGGGCCGTCCTACCGCGATGGTGAGATTTTTGAAGTGACCACAACTGTGACTACTTGCATCCTTCTTTTGGTGGGGAGATTCCTTATCGTACAAAATCATGGGGATGATTCTCGAGAGGTTGAAGCTCTGAACCGCACGTACGGTCCAGTAGCTCAGCGAAATGCAGCAAGATCAGCCCAAGGCTAGGGTTTCCTTATTGATGCTGAGAACTTAAGGAGTTGCTTGCATGTGTTTCGTTCTGATGATCTGGCGGATGGCCCAGGCTTTCACCGCTTCGCTGTCCCTGAAAATAATCTTGGGTGCCCCACCCTTTGGTGCTGAATCGTGCGCCGTTTTTTGCGCGGGATTCGTTAAGCTCCAAAGGGTGGGATATAAAATTGGCCTTTGCCTAAAGGACTCAGCCGCGTTTACGGGAGGGCACTGACACTTCTTGATGCTTTCTACCTGGTGAGCGCCGGTTGCTACCTCAGATCGGGGCCGTGAGCAGCTTTCGGCGTCACTAACGGTGAAGATCGGCGAGTCATTATCTCCCACCCTTTGCGCCTGAGCAAAGCTCGCGAACGGCATGCGAGAGCCCGAGCAAACGAGAGCCAAAGCGTCGACCACCGTTCAATAGGCGCGAGGATGCAGCCGCCGTCGCTCCAGGAGCAGCTTTCTGATGCCGTTCATAAACGCCGCCGGATCATCTGACTCAATGGAGAGAGTTGCTCCTTCAATAGGCGGCTGATGAGGTCGTAATAATGCCAAAACAGGGCAATTACACGCGGCGCTGCAATGAGCGATTATCGCCTCTTTGTCTTTCCTGGGTATTGAGTGCCCAAGTATGATGAGATCGAATTTCGCGTCTTCCCTTGAGCATTCCTCGTAAGCTTGGGCGAAGCCTTCAGAGGAAACAACTTTATGTCCAAGTTGCTGAAGCAGCAGCTCTCGGGTCAACAGCAGGTGCGCGTCATACGAAATTGACAGTATGCTAGCCACAGCTATTGTTTAGATGAACGAACTTCGCCCACGAATGGGCTCTGCCGAAATCTCCGGGCCTTCTGCGCCAAGCGTGTAAAGGCTGGGCTACCCACCCGAGAGCAGTAAGTGTGACATGGACCGAGGACACAACCTTGGTTTTCTGCTGTGGTGATGTTGCCGAGCGGCTTCCAGAGCAAGTATTCCGACTGCAATACTCGGAGGTTTTCACGCCACGGCCACGGCAGCCAGCAAGCGCTTCATGGATCCCTCAAGGCTGGTAAATTCCATTCCATACTGGAGCTTCTCAACTCCGCGGACGACAGCGTGCACTGTGACCTCCGTAGACAGGCCTGGCAGCCTGAATTGCAGCTCCACTTTTTCATCTACCGGAATTTGCGCCGGAATAAAAACTGCGATCCCATCGCGGCTGATGTTTCTGGAATATCCCGGCACTAGCTTCTTCGTCCCATCGACGCGACGCCAGACCTTTACATGCATGTTGATCTTGGCTCGAGGCGAACGGCGATTGTTGCGTTTCGGCTTCAAGGGCGCGGTATTGTCAACTGTTGTCTGCATTTCCGGCAGGCTCCTCAACTACGGCCGGGTGCGCTCGTGGCAACTGCACCCGCATGGAACTTACTACTGCCATTTTGCACCGGAAGGGAATAGAACTAAAGTTACCCTCGTAATGAAGAAGAGCAAGGCGGATACAACCGCCGCGTGCTCCTTAAAGGCAAAGCCGTCAGCCTGTGCACGGCATCGCGCCCGCAACTCTGCACTAGAAAGGCCTCCCACCCAACCCTTGACCGAAGAAGCCTTTCGCCCCATGAGGTCAGTAGTGCGGCGTTGATATTGGCAAAGATCGTAGAACGACTTAAGTCAGGCGCTCGAATGTGTTGCATTTTCTGCTCGATGGCTTAGAATGAATTCCAACCGGAGCCGATGTTCGGCCTCATTTCCTTGGACATGCGCGGATACCTCGTCGCACGATAAACCTTATCCGAGTCGCGCCTGATTACGATCCTGTTGTCGCTTCCGAAAGTAATCTTCGTAACTTCTCATCTTGTGATTCTCTCGCCAGTGCCGCTGGTTGCGAGAGTAGCTGACAATGCGGGAAAACAGCCACAACCGCTCGTCGTGATTGAGCCATCCTACTTGATACGAATGCGCGCCACCCGCCCGAAATCGCCCCCAAGCGAAACGTCACCTGTAGAGCGTGGCCCCGTGCGTCTTTTTGGAACGGGGGAGACGATCAAGGAAAGCGGTGTATATCGAGTGCATCATAACCAGCACCGTCTCCCTGACGAAGTCACACTATTACAGGGGCAACAGTTTCCTCGGTGTGCCAATTGCGACGACGGCGTACGCTTCCGGCTCGTTCAGGCGGCGCCTGCGGCTTTCGCCCCTGACCACGGGCATCTGCGCATTTGTCTGTATGAATTGCCGGTTCTTGAGGACGAGTCTTAGTTCCCTGTCACGCCGACGGTTGCATCCAGCGGCGCAGTCTGTCAGCGCGCTGCACGCAAGGCTTATGCAAAGCCCTTTCACGAGGAGCCGGCAACCCCCACCAACCCAGTTCGAACCATGCGCCATAACATGACTTATTGCTCACATTTTCTTACGGCTGCGTTGTAGAGCTTCCCGAACCGATTGCGGAGGCTTTGGCGGAGAACTGCCTGCCTCGTAATGGCCCTGCACCGGACAGATGTGAACGCTCTCGGCTATTTCAAGCAGTCTTGGCCAGGGGCTTGCTGCAACCAGCAATCCGCACGCGTCGCAATAAGATTCCAGCAAACGCGGGGCAAACAGATTGGCCCGGCGGTGGCAGCCCTTTACGATCATAAATAGTTGGATGTGGGAAGGTCCGCTCGATATTACACCTAATCAAGCGTCTGCGCTGTTTTCTGCTTGGCGGGTGGCCCAGGCTTTCAGCCGTTTTTCCTGTCGCTCAAAAAGTCTCGGGCGCCCCAACCTTTGGAACTCCGACTCCGTCAGTCGAAAGCCGCGCCTGTCGGGGACCCCGTTGAATCTCGTGTCGCTGGTGCGCGAGATTCGTTCAGGCCCAAAGGGTGGGATACACAATGAGCCGCTTCGGTGGAAATTGAACGCCCACAATGGATTCGGAGTCAGATCATTACGAAGCGATGCCCAACCGGATTCGATTGCCCGCTGCCGAATCATCCGCTGCCATAAAATGAAAAGACGCCGGCATTGATATGTTCACTAAACCAGAAACATCGCAATTGCGGCAATGAACATGATCAACATGGCGATACAGCCAACATTTACCAGAACATGAACCGTCTCGCAGCGTTCACGGAATCGCATCAAGCCAAGCCAGGACGTGCTGAGCCCTGGCAGAGAGAACTTTGGAGTCATGCTCCGGAATATGGAGCGGAGTTCCTTGGCACCGCCTTTCTAATGTTCTGTGTTGTGGGAGCCGTTGGGTTGATGTTCGCGCCGCATTCTCCTGCAACACACTTCGTTCCATCTGTCGGTTTGCGCCTGTTTCTCACCGGACTTGTGCTCGGCGGAGCCGGCAGCCTGGTGGCAGTCACACCGCTGGGCCGTCTTTCAGGGGCACACCTGAACCCTGCCATGTCCCTCGGCTTCTTTGCCGAGGGCAAAATGCATTGCCACGACTTGCTGGCCTATATGACAGCCCAGATGGCAGGCGCTGCTCTTGGCGCCTGGGGCGGGCGATTCGCGTTCTCTCGTCTCGCCGCGGGCGTCCGCGATGCGCTGAACCAGCCTGGGAACGACGCGACCCTGCCGCTGGCGCTCGGAGCCGAAGCGCTCGCGACCTTGGCACTCGCGTTCGTAATCTTCGAAATGCTGAGCCGGCGATCTGTAATGCGCTGGACTCCACTTGCGGTAGTGGGAGTTGTTGCTCTCATTGTGTGGCTTGATGGAAATTATTCGGGCGCCAGCCTCAACCCTGCCCGAAGCTTCGGCCCTGTCCTGGTTACCGGAATCTGGCACTTGTATTGGATTTACATCCTCGGCCCCTGTTCCGGTGCTTTGGTAGCAGCGGCACTGCATCGCTTCGGCGCACGACGTCATGCAAACACGGGCAAGTTATTTCACGACCATCGCTATCGCTCCATCTTCACGGGATCGTGTGACCACGAAGCAAATCAGCATGTTCGTGAACACGCCGGAATTGCGTCGCCGCAACGGCCTCCTCTTCGCCGCCCACGACCTCGCAATGCAGGCCAGATCTGACTGCATAGTGCCCGGTGTACCACGTTCCTTCCGGCCGCTGCATCAGACGGCTTATATCGAGGCGCGATATGTCTACTCGATCGGCCAAAACCACGGTCCCCCGCAGCGTTGCGCGCGCAATCGTCATTAAGCATGAAGACATCTTTTTTCTTGCAGAGCACGATGGCGGCATTCCAACCGGCAACCAGGACGGTTTCGGCCTGTACTTTCACGATTGCCGGTATCTGGACGGTTATGAAATCCGCATCGCCGGAACAGAGCCGAATGCACTGGTGTCCACGTCTCATCGTGGCTCCATCGCCGAGTTCGAGCTCACCAATGAGAAGTTACAGATGCCGGACGGTCGCTCCGTTGCGGAGCAGACATTCGGCATAGGCCTGCAGCGCGTCATAGACAGTGCGGGACGCGCGGTCCATGATGTCTTCACCATTGAGAACTACGCGGTCGAGTCGCATGAACTGCCGCTCTCGTTCTGCTTCCATTCTTCTTTCGAAGACATTTTCGTAATTCGCGGTTTGCACACAAAGAAAGTGGGCCGCGAGAACAAGCCACAGTGCCAGGACGGAGTACTCGTCCTGAGCTACAACGGCGCCGATGGAGTGGACCGCAGGCTCGAGGTCCATCCTGATCCAAAGCCGAACCACACCACAGATGCCGGGCTTGAATACGTCCTGAAACTCGCGCCTGGCGATCGTAAGCAGATTAAGTTCTCTCTGCGCCTTATTGAGGCCAGCGACAACAAGCCGCAGTCGCATCAGCATGCCTCTGATCCGCAACCGCTTGCTGACGCAATAGACCAGGGTTCGAGCCAGTGGCTGGCCGAGCACGCCGATGTGCGAAGTGACAATCCTCTGCTGAATAGCGTGATGCGCCGCTGTTTGCTCGATCTGCTGGTGCTTAAAGGCTCGCTGGATGGCCGCTCCTTCTTTTCCGCTGGCCTGCCCTGGTACGGAACTTTGTTCGGGCGCGACAGCATCATCGCAGCTCTCCAGACGCTCGCATTTCATCCGAGCGTCGCGGAACAGACGATTCGGCTGCTCGCGAAGTACCAGGGCGACAAGGAAGACGAGTGGCGCGATGAACAACCCGGAAAGATTTTGCACGAGCTGCGCCGTGGCGAACTGGCCAACTTGAACGAAATCCCACAGACGCCCTATTACGGCTCTGTCGATTCAACCCCGCTGTTTTTGATCTTGCTGGGCGAATACGTGAACTGGACGGGCGACCTCAACCTGTTTAACAACGTTCGTTCCAACGTAGAACGTGCGCTGAAGTGGATTGACGACTTTGGTACAGACCCGCAGCTTGGCTATTTGGCATATGCGAGTAAATCGAGCAAAGGCTTGGGTAATCAGGGATGGAAGGACTCAGGCGATTCAATCATGAATGCCGACGGGTCGCTCGCCACACCTCCCATCGCGTTGGTGGAAGTGCAGGGATATGTCTATCGAGCCAAGCTGCTGATTGCCGACCTGTATGCCCACAGTGGCGACGACAGGTCGGCCGCTCGACTACGGCAACAGGCGGGCGATCTGAAGGAGCGTTTTAATCATGATTTCTGGGACGCAGATAAAAGCTTCTACGCCATCGCTCTCCAGAAGGGAGGACGGCCCGCTGATGTCATCAGCTCCAACCCAGGCCAGGCGCTGTGGACCGGCATTGTCGACCAAAATCGAGTAGAAACGCTTGTACGCCGCCTGACCGCCGGGGACATGTTCAGCGGCTGGGGCATTCGCACGCTGTCGCACCATGAGAAGCGCTACAACCCGATCGGATATCACCTGGGGACCGTTTGGCCGCACGATAACTCCATCATCGGCGCAGGGTTCAGCCGGCATGGATTCACTGATGAAGCGGCTCGCGTGCTCGACGGTGTATTGCAAGCGGCGCGCCACTTCGAGCACAACCGTCTGCCCGAGGTATTTGCCGGCTTCACTCGAAGCGAGTTCGCTATACCGGTGCGCTATCCGGTGGCATGTCATCCCCAAGCATGGGCCGCGGGGTCAGTCCCGTTTCTGTTGACTGCGCTTTTGGGCCTCGAGGCGGACGCATTCACCAACCAGCTTCGCGTGCTGCGTCCAGTATTGCCGAACGGTGTAACCGAACTGGAGTTCCGCCGCATAAAGATCGGAAGTGACAGCGTGGACCTGCATTTTAAACGGATGCGCGACGGAGGGGTAGGCGTTGATGTGGCCACACAGGGTCGCATTCAAGTCGAAGTGGTCGAGCAGGTGCAGCCGAAAGCAGCATAGTTGTGCATTCCCTGGACTTCCCTCTTTGGCTCCGCGCGTTGCATTTCTGTAATCTCCTGTTCGTGACGCTGCTGATCCGCAGTGGATTAGAAATCCTGAGCGCTCATCCCAAGCTTTATTGGAACGACAACTGTACGCCGGGCTCGGAATGGCTGAATCTGGGTCGCGGCATTCCACCGAATCGACAGCTCGCGCCTACACCGCACTTCGGCAGGGCGTCGGCAGTGGCGGGAATTGCCGCCCCAGACAGTTCAGTTCTGGGCACGATAGCTGCGGTCCTGCTCGCCATTTTTTACCTGCTTCTTATCATGTTCGTGGTACCACGCGCAGAGCCCAGGCCCGAACTTTTGTGGACGTCACGCGACGAGGAGATTTCCCTTTCGCCCTGGATCGGTCTGCCAGGAAAGAAAAACCTTGGCATTGCTCGGCACTGGCACTTTCTGTGCGACGGCGGCTGGCTGCTCACGGGCATCGCCTACTACGTATTGCTGTTCGCCACAGGTGAGTGGCGGAGGCTCGTGCCGCAATCATGGTCCATTGTTCCGGGCGCATGGCATTCGCTGCTGCAATACGCAAGCCTTCACCTCGTGGAGACGCCCGGCGCTTACAATCCGCTGCAGCAGCTTGCCTACTTCTCCACCGTGTTTATAGTTGCTCCCATCACAATCGCCACGGGCATTGCCATGTCGCCCTCCATCACCGCGCGATTGCCCTGGTATTTGCGGCTGTTCCACGGACGCCAGGCGGCGCGCAGCATTCACTTCCTCTGTATGCTTGCGTTCACCGCCTTTCTCATCGTGCACGTAGCCATGGTGATCGCGCACGGCTTTGGGCACGAGCTGGCGCTCATTGTGCTGGGGCAAACAGCGCATCAGAATATTAAGCTTGCCTTGCTGATCGGGTGGTCAGGATTGGCGGCGGTATTCATTCTGCATGTAGCGGCGACTGAAGCATCGCTCAGAAAACCTCGATTTGTGCAGGACACAATTGGAACTATGATCGACGGAGCGCGACGGGTCCTGTTCGGCCACAGCATCTCACGCCAGAACTATGCCAGCGCCGATGTCGCGCCTTTTTTTCGGGTGAACGGTCGCCCTCCCGTCGATGCTCTCTTCAACATGTTGGCGGAGTCCGGATTTATCCAATATGAGCTCCAGATCGGTGGTTTGGTTCAACAGCCTCTTCGATTGTCGCTGGAAGAACTCCGGCGAATGCCAAAACAGGAGCAAATTACCAAGCACTGCTGCATTCAAGGCTGGTCGGCAGTGGCGCAGTGGGCCGGAGTGCGGCTGCGTGACATTGTCGCTCTGGTTCAGCCACTTCCTTCGGCACAGTACATCGCTTTTTACGCTTTTGACAACAAATCCGAAACAGAGCCGAATCCGGATGGGCCCGGCCATTTTTATGGCACCATTCATATTGACCTCGCGCGCGATCCGCAGACGATACTTGCTTATGAAATGAATGGCGTACCATTGCCGGTACCACACGGCGCGCCGCTTCGCCTGCGGGTTGAGACTCAGCTCGGCTTCATGATGGTCAAATATATCCAGCGCATCGAGTTCATCGCCGATTACCGCAGCGTTGGCCGGGGGCAAGGCGGCTGGCGCGAAGACTACCAGTTCTACAGCCCCGAAGCGGGCATTTAGGAGGACGAATGAGCAGCAACGTTTTGAAGATGCAGACCCCATCGACGCCACCGCACAAAGCATTGGCGGGCAAGGTGGCGCTGGTTACCGGATCATCCACGGGGATTGGAAAAGCAATCGCCATCGAGATGGGCCGGCGTGGTGCATCGGTCGTAATTAACTACATCGGAAAACCCGACGCTGCCAATGAGGTGGTGAACAGCATCGCGGGCGAGAACGGCTCAGCCATTGCTCTGGAAGCGGACGTGTCAAAGCAGGCCGACGTAGCAAAAATGATCAGCGACACGGTAGCCAAATTCGGCCGCCTTGACGTACTGGTGAACAATGCCGGCATCGAGAAAGAAACTCCATTCCTGGAAAAATCGGAAGAAGAGTGGGATCGGGTGATTGCCGTCAACTTAAAGGGCCCGTTCCTGTGTACACAACTTGCAGCGCGCGAGATGACAAAGAACGGTGGAGGAACCATCATCAATATTTCATCCGTTCATGAAGACCTGCCGTTTCCGGGATACGCTGCCTACTGCGCTTCTAAGGGTGGGCTGCGCATGTTGTGCCGCGATCTAGCGCTTGAACTGGCGAAGCACCACATCAACGTGGTGAACGTCGCGCCGGGAGCGATCAACACTCCCATTAACGAGCGGACCATGAAGAACCCGGAGAAGGTGCTTGCGCTGAAACGTGAAATACCACTGGGCCGCGTGGGAGAGCCATCTGAAGTTGCGAAACTGGTGTGCTACCTCGCCTCTGAGGATGCTGCGTACATCACTGGCACCACGGTGGTCATCGATGGCGGCCTGATGCACCAGACTGAATCACTCTAGAAAAGAGTTGAACGAGCTATGAAGCGCAAAACGGGGAAAACGATGCGAGCGCCATAAGCGCGAAAAAACTCACTGGAAATTGCTAAATTCCCGGTGATTTCAAGGCCCGGGGCACTGGCAATTTCGAGTGAGGAATGAGGCTTCGCAGTACCTTGTATTGCAACTTATTGATTCCTTGCATCCTCCTTCCGCTGGTTACGAATGGAATCAATCGCGCCGCTCTTCGCGCCAGACTTTTCCGTTGTTTCCTGAAGTTCTCCCCGTCCGGGGGCGGTACTGCGACCATCCCAGCGAGTAACTGAAGCCTGCTGGTCCAAAGTTATCTGATCGGAGAATATCTTCCACAAAGACCCGAATAGGACCGTCAAAGTTCTTACCGAGGGTATCGTGAAGCGCAACCGTTGCACCCTCGGCCAGGTACGGAGAGAAAAAATCGAATCCGCTTTGGCGCCATTGTATGTGTGATCGCCATCGATCCAAAGCATTCGGATCTTGCGGTTCCACTTTGCCGCAACTTCCCCAGAAAATGCACGATGGATTTCTACCTGTTCCTCAAGATCGGCGGAGCGTATCGTGGTTAGAAAATCATCAAAAGAGGAAGCTTTTCCCTGAAGATCAGGGTCTGTGACGGAAGGCGCCGAATGAGGATCAATACTGATAACCGGGGCCCAGTCCATAGCGACGAGCCACTGACGCAAGCGCAAGGGTGGACTTGACCTTAAAACTTCCAATCTCTACAATCACGCCGTCCCTGGGCGCACAATACGCCAGCAACGCCAGGGTGCGAAATTCCAGCTCTGCAAGGAACCCTGGCACAGCACTGGCCCGCTGCCATGCATGACTCACCACAGATTCGAAGTCGCCTGGTAATTCCACTGGATGCTCCCACTCCCAGCCAGTTTACCGTACCCGTCTTGCACATCGATGGTCCTCAAGCTCAGTGATGCGGCGTTTCCGGCCACCTTTCTACCGAGAATCATCATAGATATCGCAAGGCTACGGCCTTTCCTCACCCATACTTCGGCCCCAACCCGCTGAGCGTCATGGTTCCATTGCACAGTTCATTGCCGCTGCCGTTAAAAGCTCCGAGTCAGGCTGCATCTAGCCAAGCCGGTGGCTGCGGCAAAAAGAAACAATCTGCAACTCAGCCCAACGGCCGTCGTGTCCGTTGGGAGAGGCAAGAAAAGCGCAATGCCCCCCATGAGCGGGTTCAACAAATGTGATGTTCGGATTCGCAAGTATCTTGGACCGGGTTTCAGGCAGAATGCGAATAAAAGGGTCATCCTGGGCGTGGATGATCAGCGTGGGAACGCTGATGCGATCAATCACGCGCGCTGCCGCCGCTCGTGCGTAATAATCCTGCGCGCCGGCGAAGCCGCAATAGGGCGCGGTAATCACGTCGTCGAACTCTCGGATGCTCCGCGGAAACCGAGCAAGCTCTTTATATATGGTCGGGAACAATGCTGCCTTGCGTTTATAGCGGCGCATCAAGCTCAGCAGAAACTTCCATTCATAGATCAGGTTGCCGGGCTGGTGCATCGCGTCCGCCGAAGGGCCGAGATCAGCGGCTGGAGAAATGGCCGCAACAGCTCTTAGTTCAGGCGGCGCCTGGTCACCCCAATCACCCGCCATTTTCAAAACGAGGTTGCCGCCCATGGAATAACCTATCGCCACAATTTCCGGCAGTCGCCTCTGTTCGATCAGGGTCCGAACAACGGCGGCAACATCGCTCGACAGGCCGGAGTGATACAACGTGGGCGTCAGGCGCTCAGTATCGCCGCAGTTGCGCATGTTCATCCGGACCACATTCATGCCGGCGAGCCAGGCCTTGCTTCCCGTGCCAATCACATACTGCGACAAGCTTGAGCCTTCCAGCCCATGAACAATGATGGCCGTCATGTGGCGCTCCGGTTCCGGCTGCCAATGGCAGTGGCAGAGCACCTGCACCCCTTCTTCCACCTGGAAAAGCTGCTCCTCGGGCACGGGCAGCCAGTTTGTGCGCGGCAGAAAATTACCGACCAGCGTCTGTGCGTGCCTATTGCGGAGAAACCGCCGGGGCACAAACGGTTCAAAATCCGGGTGGTCAGAAAGCTGGGGCATAAGGGCGGAGCACAAGGCCTATATATAATGGATACTTGTTATTTTAACCGAGCTGGTTCTTATGCCGATTTTTGAATATGTTTGCCGGGAATGCGATCACAAGTTTGAGACCATTGTGCTTGGGCGGCAAAAACCGCGGTGTCCCAAGTGCGAAAGCAAGCGGCTGGAGCAACAAATCTCCAAGTTCGCTGTCTCCACTGATGCCCCATCAGCCACTGCTCAAGCACCCGGCCCATGCTGCGCATGCGGCGATCCGCGCGGTCCCGGCGCCTGCTCGATGAATTGATGATCGTGTAAAATAGAGACCTACCTTTACGGTGGGTATAGTTCAGTGGCAGAACGCCAGACTGTGGCTCTGGATGTCGTGGGTTCGACCCCCACTACCCACCCCAACCTTCTCTTTCGAAATCAGTGAGTTAGCGAAAATCGTACCGTCCAATACCGTCCAATTGCGCAAATACGTTGCCAAACAACCCGATTTTTCAGCGCAAAACCATGCGCACGACTTTGCTGTTGGCTTCCCGCATCGGGGCCGGTAGGCCATTGCCATATTCGTTGAATGTGGTCCGAATGTCGGCATGGCGCATCAGGTCCTTGATTACGGCCACGGGGGCGTTGGTCGTCCCCAGCCATGACCGGTAAGAGTGCCGGAGGATTTTGGTTGGCTCTCCTCGCAGCAAGTGCGCTATCCCCGCTCTCTGCGCCGCTGCGAAAACCTTCTTTCGAACCGTGGTTTGAAAATAGGGATTCTCTCCAGCGCTGTAGGGCGAAGCAAAAATCCAGTCTTCCCTCTGCGAAAATTCACTCTTGCGCCTCCAGTCCAGCAGGGCTTCCATCAACGCTGGATCAAGCGGGGCTGGAGCCTCCGAGTATTCCGTTTTTGTCTCGTCCACTCTGCCCAGAACAATTGCGCGACGTACGTAGATCGTCAACGCGTCCCAGTCGATGTCCATCCACTTGAGTGCAAGCACCTCAGAGAATCGCAGTCCCAGACAGATCGCGGTCACAACGATGAGCCGGACGTAGTCTTCCTGGATGTGGTCAAGAAGCAGTTCCAGTTGCTCAGGAGCCAAGACGTTCGGCCGAACGCTCCTGCGCGTCCCACCTTTGATCTTAACCAACTCCATTGGGTTTCGTGCGATGGGGAGATATCCCCAAAACATCGCACGATCAAACAGGATCTGCATGAGGGCCCGGATGTGCGCTTTCGTTTTGCCGGAAAGGGGCTGACCATTGTCCTTCCGGGTTTTGGCATTCAACCACATTTGAATCATCTCTGGGGTGAGTTTTGTAGTTTCAACGTCCCGCCATTTCGGGAGGATGTGGTTGTCGATATAAGCCTCGTAACTGTGACGGGTCGAAAATCTCCTTGGCATTTCTTCCTGCTTATACCGTCCAATTACCGTACCAAAGAGCAATTCCTTGGCTGGCTCCTGCTCGTGGTTGATCTTGAGCCGCATCTGCTCGGCTGCGGGAGACTTTCGCGCAGCCCCCTTGCTGGGAAACTGTTTCTTGCTACCGATTGTGACAGAACGCCGGATGATGCGGCCTTGGGCTTTTTCGCGCCAGCGAAACAGCCATGTGTTCGTTTTCTTGTCCAAAACGACACTTCCGTTTTGATACCGTGCCTGACTCATTCCTCTCCTTTCGTGTCAGTGCACGGGTGGCGAGACAAATGTAATTGAGATTTCAGCCATGCGTCCAGTAAAGAAGCACGAAAGCGCCACAACTTTCCGATTCGCATGCCGGGGAGGATCCCTTTGGCAGCCAATCGCTTCACGGTCTTCGGGTGGAGTTCCAGGAGTTCGGCGGCTTGATCAGCATCAATCAGCGGTTCACACTTACTTTTCGCCTCTAGGGCCCTATCGTTGTCTATGATCCTGTTTGAGCTGTTAGCAAGGCTGGCGTTTGGTTGGGCTGGCGAGCTCACATGACCTCCTAACCCGTCCTCTTGAGCGGGCAATCTTGACGTTCTTCTAACCCATTCCTGAGACTCGGTCAAAAAAACGGGCGCGCGGCTGTGTTCAAGATGCCGATGAAGGACTTCGGTGCAGTCTTTCCTTGGAAATTTGACTGAATTTTGAACCGGGCTTAAGTTCTCTCCACTCCAAGCGCCTTTGATCGCGCCTGGGGAAACGGAGAGGAAATTTGTGTTCTCATCTGCTCAAGACACTCAGACGGCATTGCATCGAATGGGCTACATCAGCGATGACATAACCGCGACAGTTGTGTATCTCGCTACCAAATTGAATAAACCCATCCTCCTAGAAGGACCGCCAGGCAGCGGAAAGACTGAACTCGCCTACGCGGTCGCCAGAGCCTCCAATACAGAAGTCGAGCGATTGCAGTGCTTTGAGGGAATCAATGAAGAGAAGGCCATCGGAAAATTCGATGAATCTCTGCAGCGGCTCGCAGTTGAAATGCAGTCAAAATCTGGGCGGGTTGAATGGGAGCCGCTCAAGCAGGAGCTACACAGTCTCGACTTCTTCGCAGCAGGTCCACTCCTGCGAGCCCTCCAATGTCCCAAGCCCTGCGTGTTGTTGATCGACGAGATCGATAAAGTGGACCCGGAATTCGAGGCCATGTTATTGGAAATATTGAGCGTTTTTCGGCTCAGCATTCCAAAACTGGGCACCATCGAGGCCAAGAGCATTCCCTTCGTCTTGCTCACTTCGAATGAGGAAAGGCGAATTTCAGATCCCCTCAGGCGCCGTAGCTTCTACCTTCGCATTGACCACCCCACGCCGGAGCGCGAAGCCAGGATTCTTGAGCTGAGAATGCCCAACCAAAAGCCTGAGCTCCATCGCAGCATGGCCGGACTGGCGAAGGCACTTCGCGGCTGGAGCCTGGAGAAACCTCCATCCATTTCCGAGATGCTGGACTTGGCCCAGGCGCTGGAAGTGCTTGGAAAACAGGAAATTACGCCGGAGATGCGGGACATTCTGTTGCCGCTCCTGGCCAAGACCGAGGCCGACCGACGAAAGCTCTTACTGCGCGATGGATGGGCCAGCCTTGTCCATGATGCGCAGCAGTACAGCCAGGAGGCAATCGAGCCATGAAAGTGCTCACGTGGCTGGTGATTCTGGCCTTGGCAACTCCCTGTTGGGCAGCATCGGGTAGTGGCGACAGGCCGGAAGCGGAATACTACGTCGCCGCTTACTCCCAGCACTACCGCGTTCCAGTGGAGTTCGTTCGCGCCCTAGTCCAGCAGGAGTCCGCATGGCGGAGATGCGCGATTTCCAGCAAAGGGGCCGCAGGGCTGATGCAACTCATGCC